>NZ_JBFBEO010000001.1:587495-2192542 GCF_040683695.1 Micromonospora sp. NPDC093244 | reverse complement strand
AGACCGTGCAGGTCTCGGCCTACCCGGACGCCTACGCCCAGTGGGAGCAGCAGGCCACCGACCTCGTGGCCCAGCACTGGAACAGCTGACCCACCGCACGACCCGACCGAATGGCCGGCACCCCCACACACGGGGTGCCGGCCATCGGCATGTCCAGCCGAGATCGTGGACAGGTCCCGTCAGCCGTGAACGGAAACTGTCCAAGATTCGCTCCGGACGACGTGGCGGAGCGGCGTGGCAGGCGCGGAGTGATCCGGTCGGCGCGCGGGTACGTAACTTCCGGCGGGGACCGGTGGAGGGACGAGGCATGGCCGCAGTGGGTGACGGCATTGAGGACGGGCACGAGGCAGCGCAGCAACCCGAGCGCGGAACAGTACGACCGGAGCACCAGGCGGCGCACCAGCCGGGGCGCGAAGGGGAGCGCGGACCAGGACAGCGCCCGGAGCGGCAGTTGGCCGCCGAGCCGGGACCCGTTGCGGCACTGGGCCGCTTGTCGGTGGGCGCGCGCCTGCTGGCGGCCGCTGCCGCGATCGTGCTGATCCTCGGCGCTGCGGCGGTGGCAGTCATCATCGCCGACCCGCACCGCCTCGGTCAGGCCTACACGGGCGCCCCCGACGGCAACCGCCCCGACGGCAACCGCCCCGACGGTTCGGGTGCCGCGCGGGCCGCCGAGCAGACGATGACCGCGTCGCTCGCCGGGCGGCAGCGGGCCACCTTCGAGCTCGTGGACGGGGTGTCGTCGTTCGACCTGCGGGTGGCGGAGCTGGGCGACGACCTCTACCGGATCAGCAGTGAGGGCGTCGCGGCGCGACCGGAGGTGCGGGGCGAGACCGTACGCCTCGGCCTGGCGGGCACCGGCGCGTCGGGGGTGAGGGCGGTGCGGGTGCTGCTCAACGAGCGGGTCGCGTGGCGTCTCCAGCTGACCGGCGGGGTGAGCGGGCAGGTGGTGGACCTGACGCGGGCCCGGCTGCTGGGTGTGGAACTGGCCGGCGGGTCGAGCCGTACCGAGGTCCTGCTGCCGGTGATCGACGGCACGGTGGTCGTACGGCTGACCGGCGGTACGAGTCAGCTGGACGTGCGGGTGCCGGGTACGCCTCCGGTCCGGGTGCGGGTCGGCGCGGGCGCGGGTTCGGTGGTGGTGGGCGACGAACGGTGGAACGGTGTGGGCGCGGGTTCGCTGCTGGGCGCGCCCGGCTGGGACCGGTCGACCGACCGGCTCTACCTCGACCTGGTGGCGGGGGCGAACAGCGTGACCGTGGACACCGGCGGAGGCTGATCCGGCGACGGGAAGCGCCGCTGCCGCGGGTGGGCGTGCGCGTACAGTCGGGCGGTGGAGCGTACCGAATCGATGCTGGCGCAGACCCGACCACCAGGCGTTGCCGACGCCGATCCGGGCAGCGTGCTGCTGCCGGGCCACGACGTGCCGCTCGGGCGCTACACGACGGTGCGCCGGCTGTTGCCGCAGCGTCCCCGCCGCATGGTCGGGGCGTGGTGTTTCGTCGACCACTTCGGCCCGGACGACGTGGCGCAGCGGCCCGGCATGGAAGTGCCGCCGCATCCGCACACCGGCCTGCAGACGGTGACGTGGCTGCTCGACGGCGAGATCATCCACCGGGACAGCCTCGGCAGCGTGCAGGCGATCCGGCCCGGTCAGTTGAACGTGATGACGTCGGGGCAGGGCATCGCCCACTCCGAGCGGTCGCCGGCTGTCCATCCGCCGGTGATGCACGGCGTGCAGCTGTGGGTGGCGCTGCCGGATCCGGCGCGGGCGGGCGCGGCGGCCTTCGCCCACCACGCGGACCTGCCGCGCTGGCGCGACGGCGAGCTGGACGTCACGTTGCTGGTCGGGGAACTGGCCGGCGAACGGTCACCTGCGGTCGTGCACACCCCGCTGATGGGCGCGCAGCTGGAGCTGGGCGGCACCGCGCCGACCACGCTGTCGTTGCGGCCCGACTTCGAGTACGCGCTGTTGGCGATGTCCGGGTCGGCGGAGGCCGCGGGGGTGGGGTTCGAGCCGGGGGCGCTGCTCTACCTCGGGTCGGGTCGGCGGGAGGTGACCGTGCGCGGTGGGGCGGGGGCACGGCTGCTGCTGTTGGGCGGCACCCCGTTCGACGAGCCCCTGGTGATGTGGTGGAACTTCGTGGGCCGCTCGCACGAGGAGGTGGCCGCCGCCCGGGAGGACTGGATGGCGGGCCGGCGGTTCGGGGTGGTCGCCGACGATCCGGCGCCGCCGCTGCCGGCCCCGGCTCTGCCCACCACCCGCCTCAAGGCCCGTGACCGCAGCGGCGGTCTGCACGGCTGAGCGGGGCGTGTGGCAGGCTGCCGCGCGGGTAGTCGCCGGCATGCCGACCACTCTGATCACTCCCGTCGAGGACCGGAAACGACTGGCCCGCCGGCTCGCCGACAGCGGGCGGGGCTTCGCCGAGGAGTACGGCTTCCGGGTCACGAACAACCCGGCGAGCCTGTTCCAGGTGCTCTATCTGGCGGTGCTGCTGGCCCGGCGGGGTGACTTCCGGCGGGCGTTGGACGGTGCGCGGGCGTTGCGCGACGCGGGCTGGGACAGCGCCGCCCGGCTGGCCCGTTCGCTGCACGAGGACCGGGTGCGGGTGCTGCGCGACAGCGGTCAGCGTGGCGACGTGGACGCGCTGGCCGCCGTCCTGGGTGATCTGGCACGTGCGGTCGTCGAGCGGTATCGGGGCGATCTGCGCCGGCTGCGGTCGGTGGCGCACCACGATCCGGCCCGGGAGCGGGCGTTGCTCGCCGACCTGCCCGGCGTCGACGACCAGGTCGTCGACCTGTTCCTGCGGGAGGCGCAGGCGCTGTGGCGGGAGGTCGCACCGGTGGCCGACCGGCGGGCACTGGCCGCGGCGCGGCGGCTCGGGCTGGGTCGTTCCGCCGACGATCTGGCGGGCCTGGCCAGCGGCGAGTCGGAGCGCCTGGCGTGGCTGGTGGGGGCGCTGGCCCGGGTGGATCTGGAGCACCGGTACGGGGAGCTGACCGGCCGGCCGTGACGTGCGCTGGCCCACAGTTCCGCAAAAACTGACCGTACGGAGGATGTTCTGTCGTATGGTTGTACCCGGCAGTGCTGGCCGCTCGGTTCGGGCGGGCCTCCACCGCCTGGTCGCCGCGATCCGGTTCGGGCGCGGCGCACCGCCTGGGCAGGTTTGGCGCCCCCGGTCGCGGTTCGTGACCCGGGGGCGCCCGCCTGCCCCGGCGATCAGCGGGCCAGGCCCGCCAGCAGGTTCACCGTGACGGCGATGATGAACGCGCCGAACAGGTACGACAGCATCGAGTGCCGCAGGACGGTACGCCGCATCTCGTTGCTCGTCAGGTTCGTGTCGGACACCTGGAACGTGGTCCCGATGGTGAACGCGACGTACGCGAAGTCGGAGTAGCGCGGCGGTTCGTGCTGGTTGAAGTTCACCCCGCCGTCCGGGCCCGTGTAGTAGATCCGGGCGTACCGGGCGGCGAACACCGTGTGCACCACCAACCAGGACAGCAGCACGCTGAGCACACCCAGTCCGCCGTACAGGTCCCGGGCGGGGCCGGGGGGCGCCGCGTGGGCGCTTGCCACGACCAGCCCCACGGCCAGCAGGCTGGCCGAGCAGGCGACGAGCAGCAGCACGTCGCGGATGGCCCGGTTGGGGTCCTCGTGCACGGCGAGCGCGGCCGTACGGCCCGCGTCCAGTGGCCAGATCTTGAACCACACCAGCACCAGCCAGCTCAGCGCGGCCGCGTCCCACCCGGCGAGCGGGGCGAGCGACGGCGGTAGCACCAGCGCGAGGCCGGCGCCCACGACGATGCCGACGACCCCCACCAGGGCGAGCTGCGCGGCGGCCGGGGTGTGTCCGTCCGGCGGGCGCGACAGCGGGCCGGTGCGGGTCATCCGGGTGCCCCGCGTGCCAGGGTTGGGGCCGTCACCGCCGGGTCAGATGCCGCGCAGGTGCTGTGAGACCCGGTTGTGCGTCTTGTCCCGGGCCTGCGCGGCCCGCTGCGACGGGCCGACCTCGGGGGCCGCCTCGATGCCCGCTGACCGGGCCACCTCGGTGCCGTTGGCGTAGTCCACGGGCGGCAGGGCGCGCAACGCCTTCAGGACGTCCGGCGGGGCGCCCTCGCGTTCGGCCTCGCGGACGACGTCGTCCTTCTCGGCCGGGTAGTCCAGGCTCGACAGGTACTGCAGGACGTCGGCGTAGCTCGCCATGGCAGCGGCTCCCTCGTGGCATCGATGTGGTCACGACCGGCGGCGGTTACCCGCCCGCCGTCGCGTCACGCCCGCCCCGGCGGGAAATCCGGCGCCGTTTCCACCCCGCCGCCGCGGGTACCCGCAGGCGCCGACGCGACCCGAGGAGTACGGATGAACTACGACACCTTCATCGACCAGGTTTCCCAGCGCACGTCGACGTCGTCCGAGCGGGCGGTCGAGCTGACCCGGGCGGTGCTGGAGACGTTCGGTGAGCGGCTGACCGGCGGCGAGGTGCTGGACCTGGCGGCGCAACTGCCGCAGCCGCTGCAACTGGTGCTCAAGCCGAGCCCGAGCACCGAGCAGGCGGACCGGTTCGGCGCGGCAGAGTTCGTGGCGCGGGTCGCGTTGCGGGCCGATGTGCAGGAGCCCGCCGCCCGGGACGCCGTACGGGCGGTCTTCACGACGTTGCGCGAGGCGATCACGGGCGGTGAGTTCGACGACGTGGCCACCCAGCTGCCCCGTGACTACCGGGGTCTGGTGGAGCAGGCGATGGCCCCCGGCGCGACGCTGCGCCGCGCCTGATCACGAAATACACAGCGGTTTACCAGGGCAACCATCGCTGTCCCGCTTGGCGGGGCGAATCAGCCTGGCCTAACCTTGTGCGTGCGAGGGGAGTACTTCCCACGAATCATTCCGGTCAGTACGGCGCGCCCGGCGCGCCTCGGGTGGTTGTCCACCAGATGGTGGGTGAAGGAGACCTCGAACATGACACGGTGTTCGAGGAGGCCCCATGACCGAAGTGTCGTACCTGTCTGCCGCCAGTGAGCTGTCGTCGGTGGGCACCCCCACCCTGTGGGCGGTGACCATCGCCGGTGTGCTGCTCCTGTTGGTGCTGGACTTCCTTGTCACGCGCCGCCCGCACGAGGTGTCGATGCGGGAGGCGCTCGGCTGGTCGGCGTTCTACATAGCCCTGCCGCTGGCGTTCGGCGGCTGGATCTGGGCCCGCTACGGCTCCCAGCAGGGCGTGGAGTACCTGACCGGCTACCTGGTGGAGAAGTCGCTCTCGGTCGACAACCTCTTCGTCTTCATGCTGCTGCTTGCCGCGTTCGCGGTGCCGGCCGTGCTCGCCCAGCGGGTGCTGCTCTACGGCATCGCCGGCGCGTTGGTGCTGCGGGCGGTCTTCATCGCCCTCGGCGCGGCGGCGTTGCAGACCCTCGACTTCGCGTTCCTGCTCTTCGCGATCATCCTCATCGCCACAGCGGTGAAGCTGCTGCGTGACGCCCTGTCCGGGCACCAGCAGGAAGTCGACATCAACAAGATGCGCTCGGTGAAGCTGCTGCGCAGGATCATGCCGGTGGTCGACGAGTACCACGGCACCAGGATGACCGTCCGGCAGGGCGCGAAGCGGGCGCTCACCCCGTTCGCCCTGGTGGTGGTCGCGGTGCTGGCCACCGACATCGTCTTCGCCGTCGACTCGGTGCCGGCGGTCTACGGCATCACCGAGGACCCGTACCTGGTCTTCGCCACCAACGCGTTCGCCCTGCTCGGCCTGCGGGCGCTCTACTTCGTCCTGCACGCGGCGCTGAGCCGGCTGGTGCACCTCAGCTACGGCCTGGCGATCATCCTGGCGTTCATCGGCCTCAAGCTCGGCCTGCACTGGGCACACGGGATCTGGGAGAGCGTCCCGCAGATCCCCACCCTGGCCTCGCTGGGCGTGATCATCGGTGTGCTGGTGGTGGTCACGCTCACCAGCCTGCGCGCCACCCGCGACGGCGTACCCGGGGAGCGCGAGGTCGTCACCGAACGGCACTGACCGCGCCGCGCCGGGGCGGCGAGGGGGTACGCGGGAAAGCTCCCGCCCCGGGCGGCGCGGATGGTACGACTGTGCAATGGGAATCGTGTCACCGGGCTTTCAGGGTCGGCCCCGATCGCAGGAGCCGGCCCTGCCACCCGGTCAGTACCTGACCGAGGACTTTCCGGTGCTGTCGGCCGGCCCCACACCCCGGGTGTCCCTGGACACCTGGGAGTTCGTCATCACCGCCGAGAACGGCAACGAGTTCCGGTGGTCGTGGCAGGAGCTGATGGCGCTTCCGCAGGAGACGCCGACAGTCGACATCCACTGCGTCACCCACTGGTCCAAGCTCGGCACCACCTGGCAGGGCGTCTCCCTGGACACGCTTCTCGACGGGGTGGACACCGGCGCGCACTTCGCCCTCGCGCACTCGTACGGCGGGTACACGACGAACCTGCCGCTGGACGACCTGCGCGGCGGGCGGGCCTGGGTGGTGCACACGTTCGACGGCGCGCCGCTGCCCGCCGAGCACGGCGGCCCGGCGCGTCTGCTGGTACCGCACCTGTACTTCTGGAAGTCCGCCAAGTGGGTGCGCGGCATCCGGCTCAAGACGATGGACGAGCCGGGTTTCTGGGAGACCGCCGGCTACCACGACTACGGCGACCCGTGGCGCGAGCAGCGGTACCAGGGTGACTGAGCGCGCCGTGGCGACGGGCACCCCGGCCCGCACGCCGATCCGCTGGCAGGTCGGCCGGCTGGTGGAGCGGCGGGTGGAGACACCTACCGCGCAGACGCTGGTGCTGGAGGTGCCGGACTGGTCGGGGCACCTGCCCGGGCAGCACGTCGACCTGCGGTTGACCGCCCCGGACGGCTACCAGGCGGCCCGGTCGTACTCGATCGCCGGGCCGGTGGTGGACGGCCCGGGCGGGCCGCGGATCGAGGTGACCATCCAGCGGGTGCACGACGGCGAGGTGTCCCCGTACCTGATCGATGTCTTCGGCGAGGGTGACCCGGTGGAGGTCCGCGGACCGCTCGGCGGCTGGTTCATCTGGCGGCCGGAGGAGACCGCGCCGGTGCAGCTGGTCGCCGGCGGCTCCGGCATCGTGCCGCTGATGGCGATGATCCGCGCGCGCCGGGCGACCGGCAGCAGGGTGCCGTTCCGGCTGATCTACTCGGTGCGCACGCCCACCGACGTCATCTACGCCGACGAGCTGCGCCGCCGGGTCCGCGACGACTTCGGCCTGGATGTGGCGTACGTGTACACACGCGAGGCGCCCGAGGGATGGCGCGGCGAGCCGCACCGGATCGGGCTCGCCGACGTGAACACGCACGGCTGGCCGCCGGACCTGCAACCGCTCACCTACGTGTGCGGGCCGACGGCGTTCGTGGAGACCGTGGCGGACCTGATGGTGGGCCTGGGCCATCCGTCCAGGCAGGTCAAGACCGAACGCTTCGGCCCCACCGGTTGACCGTCCCGCCCGAGGCAGGTTCAAGGAGACCCGATGACCGAGATGTCGTACCTGGACGGCAACATGCTCGACGGCCCGATGCGTGAGCTGTTCACCGTCGACCTGAGCACCGCGATGGGCCGCTGCGAGAACTGCGGGATGACCGGCTCGATGGCCAGCCTGCACGTCTACTCGCACGCCCCGGGCCTGGTGGCGCGCTGCCCGTCCTGCGAGGAGGTGATGGTACGGCTGGTCCGCGGGCCGGACCGGGCCTGGCTGGACATGCGCGGCACCACGTTCCTCCAGGTCCCCATGCCGATGGAGCAGACCCGCCCCGGGCCGCTCTGACCCGAGCTGAGCGCGTTGACCTGCGACGGATTCACCCCGACCACCCGCGCTGTCCCGGCCGCGAGCGGGACTTCGTCCTCGTCCGAATACTCGGGTGCGGGCCGGCGGGCTCGTCCGTAGGCTCCGACTCCCGGGCCGGCCGGCCCTCCCGTCCTCGGATCGGAGCTGAGCGCAGCCATGACCAGTCACCTCTTCGCTGTGTGTTTCGGCGCGAACGAACCCCTTGCTGTCGGGCGGTTCTGGTCCGGGATGCTGGGTCGGGAACTGGTCGACGACCCACACCACGGCGTCATGGTGCTGCCGGACGACGACAGCGGTTTCCGGCTCCGCTTTCCCCTCATGCCGGAGCCGAAGGTCGTCCAGAACCGGGCGCACCTGGAACTGACGAGCGACTCGCCGGAGCACCAGCGGCACACGATCGCCAGGGCGCTGGAACTGGGCGCACGGCACATCGACATCGGTCAGCTCCCCGAGGAGGACCATGTGGTGCTCGCCGACCCCGAGGGCAACGAGTTCTGCGTCCTCGGCCCGGGCAACACGTTCCTGGCCGGCTGCGGGTTCCTCGGTGACCTGTCCTGTGACGGTTCACGGGCTGTCGGGTACTTCTGGAGCGGGGCTCTCGGGTGGCCGCTCGTCTGGGACCAGGACGAGGAGACCGCGATCCAGTCCCCGCTGGGCGGTCCGAAGATCACCTGGGGTGGCCCGCCGTACATGCCGAACGGGGGCCGGGACCGGGTGACGTTCGACCTCGCCGCCGACGACGACCCGCGGGCGGAGGTCGACCGGCTGCTCTCCCTCGGTGCCGACCGGCTCGGTGACGACCACGACGGCGCGGTGGTGCTGGCCGACCCGGACGGCACCGAGTTCCGGGTGCAGACTCAACCCAGTTCCGCCTAGGACGGTGCGCGACCCGTGCGGACGGCGTACGCCCGCCGCATCTTGACGTAGTTGCCGCAGCCGGCCATCGAGCACCACCGGCGGGCCTGGTTGCGGGAGGCGTCGTAGTACGCCCACCGGCACGTGTCGCGGGCACAGACCTTGAGTCGCCGCCAGGAGCCGTCCGCCGCGCACTCACCGATGGCGTCGACCAGGCCGGCGATCGCCTGGTCCAGTGGGGCGTCGCCGACGGCGACCAGCCGGTGGCCGTCGGCGGTGAAGCGCGGCGCGACGGGCGTCGCCGCCAGCGCCTGGTTGAGGCGATCGAGCGCGTTCGGGTCGGCGCGGTGGCCGGCGTGGCCGAGCAGCACCGCGCGCAGGCCCTCGCGGATCGTCACTGCCGCGTCGAGGTCGGCCGGCCCCAGGTGTACGCCGACCGGCAGCAGATGCCGTTCGGCGAACCAGTCGTGCAGCAGGTCGGGGCCGGTCAGCGTCTCGTCGTCGATCTGCGGTTCGTAGGTGTTCACGAAGTCCCGGATCAGCCGGGCGGCAGCCGGCACCGCGACGTCGTCGTCCACCGGCCACCCCCTCGCAGTGACACCACCGTACCGCCTTGACAGGTTTGAAATCGCCTGCGACCGTCGAAGCTACACCGGCGAAGCCGTTTTGCTGGTGTGACGTTGTCGGGGGAGGGCGGGTCGTGGCTTCCACGCTCAGGGACGTGGCGCGGCTCGCCGGGGTGTCGGTCAAGACGGTCTCCAACGTGGTCAACGGCTACCCCCATGTGAGCACCGACGTCCGCCGTCGCGTCGAGGCCGCCGTCGCCGAGTTGGGCTACCGGCCCAACGCGTTCGCCAGGACCCTGCGCACCGGGCGCGTCGGCGTCCTCGCCCTCGTCCTGCCCGACACCGACCTGCCGTACGCCGACGACCTCACCCGCGAGGTCGTTGACGCGGCCGGGCGACGCGGCTACCGGCTCGTCGTGGAGCGGGGGCACGACGAGGAGTCCACGGACACCACCTGCCCGATGCCCGTGGACGGGGTGCTTGTCGGTGCGCCCCGGGCGCTTACCGCCACCGGCCGTCCCGTCGTGCTGATCGGGGGCGGGAGTTCCGACGGGTCGTGCGACCAGGTGAGCGTCGACGTCGCCGGGGCCGCCGAGGACGCCACAGCCCACCTGCTGCGCACCGGCCGCAGGAGGATCGCCGCGATCGGCGCGTACCCCCCGGAGCCCGGCGGTGTGCCCCGGTCCGGCACGGCCGGCTACCACCGGGCGCTGCGCGCGGCCGGGTTGACGCCGCTGCCCGGTCACCTGCTGCCCGCCCGACACGGCCGCCGGGCCGACGGCTACCGCGCGGCACGCGACCTGTTCGCCGGCCCGGACCGTCCGGACGCGATCTTCTGCCTCTCCGACCCGCTCGCGATCGGCGCGATGCGGGCCGCCTTCGACGCGGGGCTGCGCGTCCCCGCCGACGTCGCGGTGATCGGCGTCGGCGACATCGAGGAGGGGCGCTACTCGCGGCCCAGCCTGAGCACGGTCGCCGTCGACACCGGTTTTCTCGCCCGGGAGGCCGTGGCCCGCCTCACCGCCCGGATCGACAAGCCCCACACGGCGGTCGCCGCTGTCGTCGCGCCGCACACGGTGCTCCCCCGGGAGAGCACCGGCGGCCCGGCGATCTGAACGGGGCCGCCCGCACCGGCCGGTTGCACAACGGCCGTGAGGTCGGTCAGAGTGGTCGGCCGTGAGATACCTGCGTACCGGTGGTCCCGCCGCGATCCGGCGGCCCCGACCCACCGACGTCGAGGAGTTCGTCGCCGCCGCGCGGCGCAGTCGGAGCCTGCACCACCCGTGGCTTGTCGCGCCGGGCAGCCCCGAGGAGTACGACCGCTACCTGGCCAAGGTCCGTCGTCGGGACAACGCCGGTTACCTGATCTGCGACCGGGCCACCGGCGCGATCGCCGGCTACGTGAACATCAGCGGAATCGTGCTCGGGGCGCTGCGCGGCGGCTACCTCGGCTACGCGGCGTTCGCGCCGTACAGTGGCACCGGGCACGCCTCGGCGGGCATCGCGCTGGTGATCGACCACGCGTTCACCGCCGTCGGGCTGCACCGGCTGGAGGCGAACATCCAACCCGGCAACGAGCCGTCCCGCCGGGTGGCCCGCAAGCTCGGCTTCCGGTTGGAGGGCTTCTCGCCGGACTACCTGTTCGTCGACGGCGCGTGGCGCGACCACGAGCGGTGGGCCATCACCGCGCCGGACCGGGGTGCCGGCGACACGACGTAACGGCATCCGTCGATCGGTCGGGGCACTCGGGGTTTCGTGGCTCGATTACCCTCGGACAGGTGACGGTGACGGTCGAGCATGGCAGCGAGCCGTGGCCCGTCCGCATCCGTGGCCCCCGGGGCGAGGTGCTGGGCGCGGGCATGCTGATCGACGAGCGTCAGATCCTGACCTGCGCCCACGTCGTCGCCGGCGCGTCGGACGACCCGCACGCCGCGCCGACCGGGCCGATCGGCATCGACCTGGTCGGCCAGCCCGGTTCACCGCACATGTCCGCGCGTGTGCTACCGGGCTGCTGGGTGCCACCCACCGACGAGGGCGGCGGCGACGTCGCCCTGCTGGAGTTGTCGCGACCGATGTCGCCCGGCCCGTACGCGCCGCTGCGCCGGATGCGACTGTGGGACCGGCACGTGGTGGTCCGCGGCTTTCCGGACACTCTGGAGCAGGGCCTGTACGTGCGGGCGCGGCTCGCCGGCCCGTCGGGCACGCGACGGGAACGGGTCCAGATGGACGCGGCCACCACCGGCCCGCAGATCAGCCCCGGCTTCAGTGGCGCCGCGGTGGTCGACGACATCACCAGGACGGTCGTCGGGATGGTGGTCAGCACGTACCGGGACAGCCACGACGCGCCTCCGGTGGGCGCCGGCGCCTCCCCGGCCAGCGGCCTGTCCTGGATGATCCCGGTCGAGACGATCCTGCACCACCTGCCCCGGCTCGGCGACCTGGTCCCCGGTACGCCGTCGGTCGACCGGGGCTTCCTGGCGGCCAACCACCTCCCGGTGGACCCGGCGGTCGCCCGGCAGATCACCGACCTGTTCACGCGGCAGCTCGACGCCAACGTGCTGATCGTGGTCACCGTCCACTCGGAGTCCGCGTCGGCGGCGGCGGTACGCAGGGCCGCGGTGCGCTCCAGCCGGGAGCTGCGCCCCACCGCAGCGCCCACAGTCGCGGACGACCGCGCCGACGTGCCTCCGGTGGGCAGCATCGACCTGGCGGTCGACGTCACGGGCCGAGCGACCGAGGCGGTGTCCCAGCGGATCGCCGAGTGGACCGGCGCGGCCGACGACACCGCCGGCGGACACGCCGCCGCGCTGCCGCCACGATCGTCCATCATCGACAACATCGACGAGGCCGGCGATCCCGAGACGCTGCTCTCCGACGTCGTGATGCCCCTTGTCGACCAGGCCGCCACCCGGGACCTGCGGGTGCTGCTGACCTTCCGGGGCGAGGCCCTCGGGTTGCGCCTCGCCCTGCTCGCGCGCCGCGTCGCCACCCTCGCGGCCACCGAGGCCGCCGCCGAGAGGGCGTACCGCGCGGTGGCCCCGCTTGTCGCCGACCCGCCGCCGGTGCCGTCGCGCTCGACCAGGCTCCGCATTCGCCTGACCGCGCTGCGCGCGATGGCCGACCCGTCGGCGCGTGCCGACCGGCTTGCGTCTACCGAACGCGCCATCGACCGCGCGGTACGCGAGGCCGAGGCGGTCCGGCGACGGCTCGTCGCGATGGAGGCTGACTGGTCCGAGCTGCGCGGCCGCCTCGACGGTTTCCTCGCCATGGCCGTCGACCACGGCCTCGACGAGGACGCCGCGTTGAGCCCGCTCTACCGCCGGGCGTACGAGCAGCTCACCGGCGGGGCCTGCGACCTGACGGCCGCCGCCGCGGCCGTGCACCGGTACGCCGACGCCGTCCGGCACGGGGTCGGGGTCCGCAGCGCAGGGGGTGTGTCGTGACGTCGTGCACCCGGACGCCGGGCTGCACCGGCACCGTCGACGACACCGGCTACTGCGACGTCTGTGGCCTGGCGCCGCTGCCCGCCGCCGGCCCGGGCGGGGCCACGGCGTCGGCGGTGATCCCCCTGGCGAGCACCCGGGACAACTGGACCGTCGCCAGCCTGGTCTCCCTGCCGGTGCTGGCCTTCTCGACGGACGGGGACGCGACGCGACCGCCACGGGTGCCGGAGGAGGCCCGTTTCTGCCCCGGCCCGGGTCGGCACCCGGTCGGTCGCAGCCGGGGCGGCCGGCCCGGTCTGGACAGGGGCTTCTGCCCGCGCTGCCGGACACCGTTCAGCTTCCTGCCCAGCCTGGGCCCCGGTGACCTCGTCGCCGACCGCTACGAGGTGGTCCGCTGCCTGGCGCGCGGCGGCCAGGGGTGGGTCTACCTGGCCCGCGACACCCACCAGGACAATCTGGAGGTCGCGCTGAAGGGGGTGCTGCACGCCAACGACGAGGCAGCCCTCGCCGCCGCCATCCAGGAGCGGCAGTTCCTCAACACGCTTGACCACCCGAACATCGTGCGCAGCACCGACTTCGCCACCCACGACGACCCGGTCGCCGGGCCGACCGGCTACATCGTGATGGACTATCTCGACGGCATGTCGCTGCGCCGGCTGCTGGTGGCCGCGGGGGACCCCCGGCAGCCCGACGTCGCGCTCCCACTGGACCACATCCTCGCGTACGGCCACGAGATCCTCGCCGCACTGGACTACCTGCACCGGCGCGGGCTGCTCTACACCGACATGAAGCCCGACAACGTGATGCGCACGGCCGACCGCCTCAAGGTGATCGACCTGGGTGGGGTCCGCCGCAGCGACGGCACGTACGACAACCTCGTCGGGTCCGCCGACTTCCTGGTCAGCATCGAGGAACTCCGGGCACGGGGCGCCACACCCCGCTCCGACCTGTTCGCGCTCGGCCGCACGCTTGCGGAGCTGTTCGAGCACCGTACGCCCGGACCGGACACCCCGGGGGCGGCGGCCGACGCGCTCGGCGTCGAGTCGTTCCGCCGGCTCGTCGCCCGGGCCGTGCACCCGCAGTGGGACAGGCGGTTCGCCTCGGCGGCCGAGATGTCGGAGCAGCTGCTCGGGGTGCTGCGCGAGATCCTGGCCGGCCAGCCGGACCGGCGGCAACCCGAGCCGGTGTCGCTGTTCCAGCCGTCCGCGCAACTGCTCGACGCCGGCCTCGGGTTGGTGCCGCCGTTGCACACCTGGGTCGACGGCCCCGACACCACGCTGCTCGACGACGGCCGTCCCGCCGCCCACGTGGTGGCCCTCGGCCTGCCCACGCCCCGGCCCGACCCGGATGATCCGGCCGCCGACGACCTCGCCGCCGTCGGCGCACCGGACGCCCGCAGCCTGCTCGCCAAACTCGCCACGGTGGGCCGGGTGTCGGTGGAGGTCGAACTCGGTCGCTGCCGGGCGTACCTGGCGTTGGACGACCGCCGGTCGGCGGCCGAGGCGTTGGCCGAGGCGGGGATGATCCTCGGCGAGCGGGCCGAGGCGGACTGGCGGATCGCCTGGCACCAGGCGCTGCTGGCGCTCACCGACGACCGGATCGCCGAGGCGCGGCGGCAGTTCGACGCGGTGTACGGCGACATCCCTGGTGAGATCGCCCCGAAACTCGGGCTGGGCTACTGCGCGGAGCGGGCCGGCGACGCCGTGCTGGCCTCCCGCTTCTACGCGGCGGTGTGGCGGCGCGACCCGTTCCAGGCCAGTGCCGCGTTCGGGTTGGCGCGGCTGCGGCTCGCGGCGACCGACCGCGTCGGGGCTGTCGCCATCCTCGACGAGGTCCCGCCGCTGTCCCGACACCACGACGCGGCAGGGGTCGCAGCGGTGCGCGTGCTGTCCTCCCGGCTGGCCGGTGGGCCGCCCACCGCGGCCGAGCTGGAGCAGGCCGTCGGGCGGCTGGCGACGCTGCACCTGGACGGCGGGGAACGGCAGGGCGAGTCCCGGGACCGACTGACCACGGCGATCCGGGAGACGGCGTTGGAGTTGCTGCGCTCGGGCGCCGCCGGTGCGCTGGCCGCGAGCCCGGTGCTGGGCGAGCCGCCTACCGAACGCGCGGTACGCGTCCTGCTGGAGCGCTCGTACCGGGCGTTGGGGCAGCAGGCGCACCGCCCCGACGACCACGACGTGCTCATCGACCGGGCGAACGCGGTCCGGCCCCGCACCCGATGGTGACCGAGACGACGACCCGGAACGGAGCGTGAATCGGTGGACGCCGGCATGGAGTTCAGTCTTCAGGTCAGCCAGAACAAGTACCTGCCGGCGAACGGCCGCGAGATGCACGCCATCCTCTCGGTGGTCGGGGAGTCGTCGGGTGCGGAGGCGGTCGGGCCGGCCCGGGCGGACCCGCGCCGGCTCGTCGAGGTGCTGGTGATCGACTGCTCCGGCTCGATGGCGAACCCGCCGACGAAGATCGCGGCGGCGCGGCGGGCCACCGCCGCCGCCATCGACGTGCTGCCCGACGGCGTCCGGTTCGCGGTGGTCGAGGGGACCGAGCGGGCCCGGATGGTCTTCCCCTCGGAGTCCAGGCTGATGACCGCGTCGGCGGAGACCAGGGCGCAGGCCCGGGCGGCGGTGTCCCGGCTCAGCCCGGGAGGTGGCACGGCGATGGGCAGTTGGCTGGCCGCCGCCCGGGACCTGTTGCCGGACGACCCGTCGGCGATCTGCCACGTGCTGCTGCTGACCGACGGCATCAACCAGCACGAGACACCGCAGGAGCTGGAGCGGGTGCTCGACACGTGCGCCGGCCGGTTCGTCTGCGACGCCAGGGGCATCGGCGACGGGTGGCATCCCCGGGACCTGTTGCGGATCGCCGGCGTGCTGCGCGGCACCGCCGAGGCGGTGCGCCGCCCGGCCGAGCTGGAGGCGGGGTTCCGGGCGACCATCGACGCCGCGCTGGGCAAGCTGCTGCCCGACCTGCGGATCCGGGTGCAGACCATGCCGTACTCGACTGTTGTTTTCGTCAAACAGGCCAGCCCCACCCTCACCGACCTCACCGGGTACGCCGACACGGTCGACGGCCGGACGGTCGAGGTCGCCACCGGTTCCTGGGGTGCGGAGCGGCGGGACTACCACCTCTGTCTCACCGTCGACCCCTCGGCGGCGCACCTGGAGGAGGATCAGATGGCAGCCCGGGTCACCCTGCTCGTCGAGGGGGAGGTCCGGGCCGGCCCCGCCCCCGTCCTCGTGCACTGGACCGACGACCTGGTCAAGTCGTCCCGCCTCGATCCCCGTGTCTCCCACGTGACCGGGCAGGAGGAGGTGCGTCAGGCCATCAACGCGGGCTGCGACGCGTACGACCGGGGGGACCGGGTCGAGGCGCACGCCCAGTGGACGCGGGCGGTGGAACTGGCCCGGCTGGCCCACGACGAGAAGGCGCTGGAGCAGCTGCGGTACCTGGTGGACCTGGAGCCCGACGGTCTGGTCCGGCTCAAACCCAACCTGAGCAGGGTCGACGTCAACGTCAGCCTGCTGTTCTCCAGCCAGACCGTGCACGCGACGGGCACACCCGAGCCGGTCCCGGTGGCACCGGTGGGTGAGGACCGGCTGTGCGCCGCGTGTGGCCACCTGTCGCCGCCGGACGCGGTGTACTGCGAGCAGTGCGACGCAGTCCTGGACGACCCGGGCCG
Organism: Micromonospora sp. NPDC093244; assembly: GCF_040683695.1. Classification (NCBI taxonomy): domain Bacteria; kingdom Bacillati; phylum Actinomycetota; class Actinomycetes; order Micromonosporales; family Micromonosporaceae; genus Micromonospora; species Micromonospora sp. NPDC093244. The sequence goes on along the minus strand of NZ_JBFBEO010000001.1, from coordinate 2,176,207 downwards.
GGACGGCGAGAAGGTGACGTGACAGTCGTGAGCCCTCTCGGACAGCGGCGGGTCAGCACCACCCGTCGTACCCTGCTGCGGCTGCGGGCGGCGCTGCTCGCGGCCACGGCCGTCGCCCTGGCCGCCTGCCTGGCGGTGTTCCTCGGTGTGGCCCGCACCGCCGACGCGGCGGCCGAGGGGTCGGTGCCGGCGATCCTCGCCGTCCACGACGCGCAGCACGCGCTGCGCAGCGCGCACGCGGCGGCGGTACGCAACCTGACCGACGGTGGGCTGCTCCTCGGCGGCCCGGGGGTGGACTACCAACGCCAGATCGCCGGCGCCGGGCAGTACCTGACCCTGGTGGCCGAGAACAACGCCGCCGGGGACGACGGCACCCGCGACATCCAGACGGTCGAGGCGCTGCTTGTCACGTACACAGGTCTGATCGGGCGGGCCGACGCCAGCTACCGCGACGCCAGCCTGCCGGCCGGCGGCGCCGCGTGGCTGCGGGACGCGGCGAGCCTCATGGACGACATCCTGAGTCTGCTCGACGACCTGCTGGCCAAGCAGGTGTCGGTCCTGGACGAGCAGCGGGACAACGGCTGGACGCACCGGCTGACCCCGGCCGTGTGGCTGGTGCCGCTCCTCGTCCTCGGCGCGTTGCTGGTGCCGACGCAGATCTACCTGTCGCGCCGCTTCCGCCGGGCGGTGAACGTGCCTCTCCTGCTGGCCAGCGTGGCGACGCTGGGGATGGTCGCGCTCACCTCGCTGAGCCTGCGCTCGGCGGCGGACCTCGACCAGGTCCGCCGCGACGTGGCGGCGGTGCAGGAGAGCCGGCAGGGGCAGCTCCTCCAGGTGCGTCGGGAGGCCGCCGACGGGCTCGCCGAGGAGGTGCGCAGGCAGTGCCCGGACGGGTGCGACCGTACGGTGGCGGGTCTGCGCGCCAGCGCCGCGCCCCAGCCGCCGTCCGCGTCGGCGGCCCCCGCGCCGCCGCGCGCCGCGCAGACCACACTGACCCACGCCGCCCGCGCCGCGGACAGCAACTCCGTCGAGTTCGTCCTGCCCCTGCTGGCGCTCGGCATCGGGGTGCTCATTCTCGCGGGGTTCCAGCCCCGCCTGGCCGAATACGGATACCGGTCGACATGAGACATCGCAGACGCCGCATGTGGACGGCGCTGGCGCTGGTCACCGTGCTGCTGGCCGGCACCGGCCTGAGTGGGTGCTCCGGCGACGGGCCGGCCGGCGAGGTGACAGTCCTCGCCTCGTGGACCGGCGCGGAGCGGGCCGCCTTCGACGCCGTCCTGCGCGGCTTCGAAGCCGAGAGCGGCATCCACGTCGACTACCAGGGTCACCGCGACGTCAGCCAGGTGCTCCAGGCCGGCATCGAGCGTGGCCGCCCGCCCGACATCGCCGTCCTGCCCCGCCTCAACGACGTGCAGCGCTACGTCAACGAGGACCAGCTGCGTCCGCTCGACGAGATCGTCGAGGGCGACGCGGGCGCCGCCGCGCAGGTGATCCGTCTCGCCCGCAAGACCGAACCGGTCGGCCCGCAACGGGCCTACGCGGTCGCCGTCGCCACCCATCTCAAGAGCATCTTCTGGTACGAGCCGGGTGCGCTGACCGCTGCGGGCTACCGGCAGCCGCCGGTGACCTGGGCCGAGCTGGTCACCCAGAGTCGGAAGGTGGCGGCCGGGGGCCGGGTGCCGTGGTGCCTGGGGATGAGTTCACCGCCGGTGTCCGGCTGGCCGGGCACCGACTGGATCGAGGACATCCTGCTGCACCAGTCGGGGCAGGAGGCGTACGAGCGGTGGACCCGGGGTGAGCTGTCCTGGCGTACGGGGCCGGTGCGCGACGCCTGGGCGGCGTGGGGTGACCTGCTGGGCGTGTCGTCGTCACCGGGGACGGCGCGGGCGAGTCTCTTCACCACGTGGGCGGACGCGGGCAGCGGCCTGCTCACCGCGCCGCCGGCGTGCTACCTCGACCACCAGGCCTCGTTCGTGCTGCGTACCTACCGCGACGCGATGCCCGACGGGGGTGGCCGGGTCGACTTCTTCCCGACGCCGCCGGTCGGTCCGTCGGACACGTCGTCGCTGCAGGAGGTGTCCGACGACATCGCGGCCATGTTCCGGGACACCGGGCCCGCCCGGGATCTCATGGCGTACCTGGCGTCCGAGCCGGCGCAGCGGATCTGGCGGGAGTCCAGCGACGGGTTGTTCTTCAGCCGGCGCGCGCAGGCGGGCGACGACGCCGACCCGGTCGCCGCCAGGGTCGCGGGCCGGCTGGGCACCGGGACGCTGTGCCGGGACGGATCGGATCTGCTGCCGACGGCGATGGCCACCGCCTTCGAGCGGGCAGTCCTGGTCTATCTCCAGGACCCGGGCCGCCTGGACGCGCTGCTGGCCGAACTCGACGCCGTCCGACGCTCGGTGCCTCCGACTGAGTACATGGATCTGGGCTGCGAACCCGCAGCGCCCTCGACCGACTGACAGGGATGACACGATGACCGAACTGCGCAGGTTCGACCTCGACGGTGGCGGCTCGGTGGTGGTGGAGGTCGACGGCCGGCCCGGTGTGACGCACGCCGGCGCCGCCGGCAAGGTCGTCCGGGAGGCACGCGAAACGTTCGACCGGGCGCTCACCGAGGTCCGCGACGCCGCCTCCGTCGCCCTGGGTCAGTTTCAGTCGATGGCGCACCGACCCGACGAGGTCGAGATTTCTTTCGGGGTGCAGTTGACCGCCGAGGCCGGCGCGGTCATCGCCCGGACCGGCGTTCAGGGCCAGCTGACGGTTACGGTGCGGTGGCAGCGTCCACCGGACGCCAAGGGTTCCTGAACGGGCTTCACCCGGACCGGGTGATGACGCTCCGGAGTCATCCTCCTACGGTGGGTTCATGGCTGCCGTGCGTGCGACCCCTGCCGATCCCACCCCCGGCCTGTTCGTCGCCGACCGGGACGGGGGTGATCAGCGCGCCATACCGCCGGAGCTGGGCCCCGACTCCCTCGCGGTGCTCAGCGGCCCGACGTTCATGTATTCGAACGCGTGCGGGGACGTGCCGCCGGGCAGCATCGGCGGGCTGGTCCACCTGGACACCCGTCTGATCAGCGGTTGGAGCCTGACCGTCAACGGCGGCGAGTTGCTGGTGCTGCGCGCCGAGACCGTCGACCACTACTCCGCGCAGTACGTGCTCACCAACCCTGAGCTGCCCGGACTGCCGCCGAACAGTCTGGGTCTGCGTCGGCTGCGGTACGTCGGCGACGGCTTCCACGAGCGGGTGGGGTTGGTCTCGTTCCGGCTGGAGCCGGTCCGGGTGGAGCTGCGTCTGGCCGTCGACGTCGACTTCGCGGACCTGTTCGAGGTCAAGTCGGTGGTCAGGGACCGCTCCGCCGAGATCACTCGGAAGCACGCCGCCGACGGGTCTGAGCTGCACTTCTCCTATCGGCGCGGCGACTTCTCCGCCGAGACCCGGGTGTGCTGCGCGACGCCCGCGGACCGCGTCGAGGGCGACGAGCTGGTCTGGGAGCTGGAGCTGGGCCCCCGCGAGGAGTGGCAGGTCGACCTGCGCGTGCCGCTGCCGCCCGGCTTGGGGGTGGTGGAGCCGGTCCGGGGTGACATCGCCGACGTCTTTCACGGCCGGGCCGACGATCCGTTGCGTCGGTGGACCGAGGACCGGGCCGTCCTGCGCAGCGACAACCAGGCGTTGGAGCGCACCGTACGCCAGTCCCGCGACGACCTGGCGGCGCTGCGGCTCGACCTGGAGGTCAAGGGCCAGCGGATTCTGCTGCCCGGTGCGGGACTGCCCTGGTTCCTCACAGTCTTCGGGCGGGACACGTTGATCACCGCGTACCAGACGCTCGTCGCGGGGCCCGCGCTGGCGAAGGGCGCGCTGCTGGCCCTGGCCCGCCTTCAGGGCGAGACGTGCGACGACTTCACCGACGAGGAGCCCGGCAAGATCCTGCACGAGGTACGCAGTGGCGAGCTGACCCGCAGTGGCGAGAAGCCGTACGGGCCGAACTACGGCAGCGCCGACGCCACCCAGCTCTGGCTGATCCTGCTCTCCGAGTACTGGCGCTGGACGGGCGACGACGAGACCGTCAAGCACCTGCGGGGCAACGCGCTCGCCGCGTTGCGGTGGATCGACGAGTACGGCGACCGGGACGGCGACGGCTACGTCGAGTACGCCACCCGCTCGCCGGAGGGCCTGGGCAACCAGTGTTGGCGGGACTCCCCGGACGGGGTCTGCTTCGCCGACGGCAGGATCCCCGTGCTGCCGCTGGCCACCTGTGACCTCCAGGGGTACACCTACGACGCCAAACTGCGACTGGCCGAGTTGTTCGACGGGCCGTTGGGCGATTCCACCTTGGCGCGCCGCCTGCGCGACGAGGCCGCCGCCCTGCATGAGCGGTTCAACCGTGACTTCTGGATCGACGGGCGGGGCGGCTACTACGCTGTCGCGCTGGACGGCGACAAGAACCGGGTCGACGCCAAGACGTCGAACATGGGCCACCTGCTGTGGAGCGGGATCGTGCCGCCGGAGCGGGCCGACGCGGTGGTGCGCCAGCTCATGTCGCCCGACATGTTCTCCGGTTGGGGCATCCGCACGCTGTCCCGGGAGGAGCGGCTCTACAACGCCCTCGGCTACCACCTGGGCACGGTCTGGCCGCACGACAACTCGATAGCCGCGCTCGGTCTGGCCCGCTACGGCTACCGGACGGAGTCGAACCGGATCAGCCTGGCGATGCTGGAGGCGGCTGAACAGTTCGGCCACCGGCTGCCGGAGGCGCTCAGCGGGTTCGACCGGGAACGGTTGCTGTTCGCCGTGCCGTTCCCCACCGCCTGTAGCCCGCAGGCGTGGGCGGCGGGCACCCCGCTCGCCCTGGTCCGCGCCATGCTCGGCGTCAACCCGGTCGACGGGCGGCTGGTGCTCGACCCGGACATCCCAGAGGAACTCGGCCGGATCACCGCCGACCGGGTGCGCGCGTTCGGCGAAGAGTGGGCGGTGGAGGCGGTGGGCCGCCGCGGCCACGTACGCCTCCAGGCGAGCTGACGTTTGTCCGGGGCCTCGACGGGAAACGGCCCGCAATGACGAAACCTCGTGTGGTGATCGTGGGGGCCGGGTTCGCCGGTTACCACGCGGCGAAGACGTTGAGCCGGATCGCCCGGGACCGGGCCGAGATCGTGGTGCTGAACTCCACCGACTACTTCCTGTACCTGCCGCTGCTGCCGGAGGTGGCCGCCGGGGTGGTCGAGCCCCGGCGGATCGCCGTGCCCCTGACCGGGACGCTCAAGGGCGTACGGGTGGTGATCGGCGAGGCGGACCACGTCGACCTGCAGAACCGGTGGGTGGGCTTCACGCAGCCGGAGGGGGAGAAGAACCGGCTGGCGTACGACCGGCTGGTGCTCGCCGTGGGCAGTGTTAACAAGCTGCTGCCCATCCCCGGGGTCACCGAGTACGCGCACGGCTTCCGGGGGCTGCCCGAGGCGGTCTACCTGCACGACCACATCGTCCGGCAGGTCGAGCTGGCCGAGCAGGCCGAGGACCCGGCCGAGCAGTTGGCCCGGTCGACGTTCGTGGTGGTCGGCGCGGGCTACACGGGCACCGAGGTCGCCGCGCACGGGCAGTTGTTCACCGACGCGCTGCACGCCCAGCGGCCCCGACTGACCGTGCGCCCCCGCTGGATGCTGCTCGACGTCGCCCCCCGGGTGCTGCCGGAGCTGGACAGGCGGATGTCGGAGACCTCGCACAAGGTGCTCAACCGGCGGGGCGTGGACGTCCGGATGGGGACCTCGGTGGCGGAGGCGACCTGCGACGGGGTGAAGCTCACCGACGGCGAGTACGTGCCGACCTGCACCCTCGTCTGGTGTGTCGGGGTGCGTCCCGACCCGTTCGTCAACGAGCTGGGTCTGCGTACCGACCGGGGCCGGTTGGTCACCGACGAGTTCCTCAACGTCCCCGGCTACCCGGAGGTGTTCGCCTGCGGCGACGCGGCCGCGGTGCCGGACCTCACCAACCCCGGTCAGGTCTGCGGGATGACGGCCCAGCACGCGCAGCGGCAGGGCAAGCTCGCCGCGCACAACATCGCCGCGTCGTACGGTTTCGGGAGGCGCAAGCCGTACAAGCACCACGACCTGGGTTGGGTCGTCGACCTGGGCGGCAAGGACGCGGCGGCGAACCCGCTGCACGTCAACCTGGCCGGGTTACCCGCCAAGGCGGTGACCCGGGCGTACCACCTGATGGCGATGCCGGGAAACCGCACACGTGTGGGCGCCGACTGGGTGCTGGACGCCGCGTTGACCCGGTCGGCGGTCCAGTTGGGCCTGGTACCGGCGAACGCGGTCCCGTTGGAGAGCACGTCACCCGAGGTCGCGGCCCGGGGCCGCTGAGCGGTCCGGGCGGCCCGGGCGGTCCGGTCCTTCCGGGACGGCTGGACGGGGTGCGGTCCGGCGCAGCCGGGTCGGCCCGTACTCGCGCAGCAGGGTCTGCGCGATGCCGGCTGCGGGGATGGCCAGCAACGCGCCGAGCAGGCCGGCCAGCTCCGCCGCGAGCAGCACGCTGACCAGCACGGTCAGCGGGTTGAGCCGGACCGCGCGGGACAGGATGAGCGGCTGGAGAAGGTGGTTCTCGACCTGTTGGTAGACCACGAAGAAGACAAGCACGACCACGCCGGCGGTGGGGGAGTGCAGGAACCCGGCGCCGGCCGCGATCACCGCGCCGAGGGTGGCGCCGACCAGCGGGATCAGGTCGGCCACCGCCACCAGCAGGGCGATCACCGCGGCGAACGGCACGCCGGTGAGGGCCAGCACCAGGTAGGTCAACCCGCCGCAGATCACGCTGATCAGCAGGTTGCCGGTGAGGTAGCCGGTCACGGTCCGCGACACGGCGCGCCCCACCCGACGCAGCCGCTCGCCCTCACCGTCCCCGGCCGCCGCGAGCACGCCGCCGGTGATCCGCGGCGATTCCAACACCATGAGGTACGCCAGCACGACGACGGTGACCAGCCCGGCGACCGTCTCCACGATGCCGCGCAGCACCCCGACCGCGGGTTGGCGCAGCCGGGTGCCGAGGTCGCGCAACTGGTCGGAGTGCGCGGAGGCGTACCGGCGGGCACCGGTGCGCTCCAGCAGTTGCCCCAGCGGTCCCCGGCCGGCGCGGGCGTCGCGCAGCAGCTCGGGAGCCCGGTCGGCGAACCGGCCCAACTCGTCCACGAGCGGCACCAGGATGACAGTGGCCACGGCGGACACGACAACGAGCGCGGCGAGGAACACCAGCAGCGTGGCGAGCGCCCGGCGCCGCACGAGTCGGCGTTGCACCCGGTCGACGAGGGGCTTGAGCGCGACGGCGAAGAAGGCCGCCACCACGACCCACACCAGCACCCGGCGGGTCGCGTACACGAAGGCCAGCGCGAACGCCGTCGCCAGCACCAGACCGATCACGATCAGGGTCCGGCGGGCGGTCACCCGTACGTCGGCGTCGCTCACCCGCCGGGCCTTCCCCGCGCACGCCGTCGGAAACCCGGCACCACCCCTGATTGCGGACGGTCGGTCAGCGCGTGTCGTCGTCGCCGACGGGGCGGGCGCCCGCGACGAACGTGTCGAGCGCGGCGCCGTGCAGCAGACCGCCGGGCACCGGATCGCGCAGGGCGGCCACGGCGAGCCTGCCGACCGGCAGCCCGCCGGGGCGGGGCGTCGCGGCGAGCACCAGGTTGCCGTAGCGGCGGCCACGCAGCATCCGCCGGTCCCCGAGCACGCACACGTCGCCGAAGACCGCCCGCAGGACCGCCACCTGCACGCGGGTGCCGACCAGCGGCGGCAGATCCGTGACGTTCACCAGGTAGAGGCCGTCCGGGTGCAGGGTCCGCGCCACCTCGGCCGCGAACTCGACGGTACGGACGTGCCGGGGCATCCGGGCCGCCCGGTAGATGTCGGCGATCACCAGGTCGTAGCTGCCGGCCGGGGTCGCGGTGACCGCCTCCCTGGCGTCGGCGACCTCCACCCGCACCTCGGGCGGCAGTGGTGGCAGCTCCCGGGCGACCAGCTCGACCACCGCCGCGTCCCGTTCGACGACCCGCTGCGCCGAGCCGGGCCGCGTCGCCGCCAGCCAGCGGGGCAGCGTCAACGCGCCGCCACCCAGGTGCAGGACGTCCAGCGGGACGCCGCGCGGGGCCGCCAACTCCGCCGCGGCGGCGATCCGCCGGACGTACTCGAAGTGCAGGTGCCGCGGGTCCTCGACGTCCACGTACGACTGCTCGACGCCTGCCGAGAGCAGCGTCCGCCCGGTCCGGCGGACCGGATCGGTCACCAGTTCCAGCCGGTCGGCGGCGCGATTCATGACCGGCACGCTAGCCGAGCGGGCCGGCGGAGCGGGTCGTGCCCCGCGTCCGCCGGCCGTCGTCCGCGCCGGTGACCGGTCAGCCGGCCATCCCGGCGCCCACCTCGTCGATCGCGTCGTCGATCCGGTGGGCGAGGTCCACGTCGAGTGCCGTCACCCCGTCGGCCTGGCTGGTCCGTACGGTCAGCAGGGCAGCCGTGCCGCCGGGGCGCCCGATGCTCGGGCCGCGCCCGGTCTCCTGGCGCAGCCGGTCCAGCCGGTCGAGCACCCGGTCCAGGTTGTCCGGCGGCAAGGCGACCACGCGGTACAGGCCGTCGCTGTCACCGGCCCAGTACGGCAGGTCGTCGAGCGCCGCCTGGAGCTGGTCCGCGTCCAGCGTGGGTGTGGTGGTGGAGGCGCCCACGAGACCGCCGCCGGCCTCCGGCGGGTTCAGCAGCTCGCGCAGCCCGTCCGGTACGTGCAGCGACTCGACGAGGTCGCCGTCCTGGTCGGCGAGCGCCGTGAGCGTCGCCTCCGCCTGGTAGCGGGCCTGCTCCGGCGTACGGCCGCTGATCCGGCCCACCTCGGCCAGGAAGCCGGGCAGGTCGTGGTGCCGCTCGATGCCGTCGACCGGCAGGACGTCGTGCAGCGAGTTCGGGACCGCGGCGAGCAGTCGCTGCCGCTCGGCGGCCTCCAGTGCGAAGGCCAGGACCAGCACTGTGGCCTCGGCGCCGACCTTGGCCGTCTGGAAGTCCACACCGGCCCGGCGCCCGACCTCACCGACGAGGTCCTGGTAACCCACGCTGCTCACTCCGGCCCCACCTGTCGGCGGGGACGGTTGCGGTCGCGGATTGTCAGGGGTTCCGAGCGTCGGCGGGGCGGGCCCACCGCGCGTGGAGTCCCGCTTGTGCCGGCCGGCCGGCGGTGGCCCTGCCCTCTTGCCCTGGTCGAGACTGCTGACCTGCTTGGAGGCGCTCAGACTGGCGCCGAACTCGCTGGGCTGGCGACCCTGTTCGCGGGCCTGCCGGGCCAGTGCCCGGCGCCGCTGGTTGTCGCCCTCCATCTGCTTGCGCATGGCGTGACACCCCTTCCGCTGGGGATCGTGACTGCGCCCGTCGCCTTCCCGCCGTCCCGGGAGCCGAAACGGACGCCGCCGGGTGGGTCGGCCGGGCCTCGACGGGCTTCATCCGCCACGGGTGAGGGGCGCTCACCCGCACGGCCCGCACGATCGGCTCAGGACCGGAGTTCTTCCGAGGCACGCGGAAGGAAGGTCGTCATGAAGCGGATCGTCGAGATCGTCCCCGCACGACCCGGCTGGTACGCGCGCTGGCAGCTCACGCCCGATGGCACCAGGTGCTACCCGGTGAGCCTGTGGGCGCTGGTGGAGGAGTCCGACGGCTCCGGCCGTGAGGTGGTCGGCATGGACTGCATCGGCCAGTGGCCCGGCGCGGACGACAACAAGGCGGGTGCGGAGTTCGTCCGCTACCTGTACCAGACGCCCGATTCGGGTGTTCCGGAGGACGCCGACGCGACGCCGCCCGGCGCGCTCCGCGAGGACGGACCCCGGCTCCAGCCCATGACGGCTCCCTAGACATTCCTCCGGCCCCCGACCCCAGGTCCCAGGGTCGGGGGCCACCCCCCGACCGGGGGCGGCCGGTTCAGCCGATGGAGCGAACGTCGGCGTCGGTCGTGACGTGGTCGATGGCGAGCAGCTCGGTCAGGCCGGTGCGGTCGAGCATCTGCCGCAGCTGTGGGCTGACCCCTGTCAACCGGATCGTTCCGGCGGCGCGGTGCACCACCAGCAGCGCGCTGAGCCCGGAGGAGTCGCAGAGGCTGACCCCGGTCAGGTCGATGAGCAGCCGCGCATCGCCCGTGTCGCTCAGCTGCGCGGCAGCCGTGATCAGCTCGGGTGCGGTGTCGTAGTCGAGCTCACCGGTCAGCCGCAGCTGGACGTGCCCGGCGTCGGGCCGGGTCACCTCGATGGTCAGCAGCTGGTCGGGCATCCCACCATGTTCCCAGTCCCGGGCCCGAACGCAAAGCCGGGGGGACCGACACGGGGCCCGCGTCGCGGTGCGTCCGCGAACGCTCAGCCGGTCGCCGCGCGTCGTTGCTCGCCCGGTCGCGCCTGGGCGGGCCGGGTCAGCAGCCCCGCCACCCCTGTGATGTCGAGGATGGAGGCCAGGAAGGCGGGGACGGCCCGCAGCCGGACCGTGGTGCCGACCTCCCGGCCCTCCCGCCAGGCGTGCACGATCACGGCGAGGCCGGTGCTGTCGATGAAGTGCAGGTCGCCGAAGTCGAGTACCAGGGTCGGTGGCGCGTCGGCGAGCACCCGGTCGACCTCGTCGCGCAACGGCGCGCACGTCGCGTACGCCAGCTCGCCGACGACCCGGATCAGAGGCCCGTCGGGGTCGGACAGATCGACTGATGTTGTCAGCGGTGTGGCCTCGGGTCGTCGCCCTGGGGATAGCACGTTCACGCCCTTTCACCGGTGCCGCTCGGGCCGGTTCGGAGAGGATCGTAACAACGCTCCGTGAGGTCCGCCGGGTACGCGGTCCGGGCCCGCCGAGCTGCCGCGAGGTGCCGCTTTCGGCATGCCGGCGTAGGGTGGTCGGGAGACAGGTGATCCCAGACGCCGGTCCCCGCGCGGGTCCGGTGGACCACGAGGAGTGAGGCTCAGCTGGTGACTGCTTCCGACGTCAGGGGCTTCGACCCGGGCGACGGACGGATCTCCACGCCGAGTGTCACACGGGCGTTGGTGTTCTCCGCCGACGCCGCGCCCCAGCCCGCGGTTCTGCCGCCGCTGGCTCCCGACCGGGATCGGGCCGAGCCCGACTGGTCCGAGGTCGTCGAGTACTTCCGCGAGGGTCTGGTGATCTGTGACGCCGACGGCGTCGTGCGGCACGTCAGCCCGGTGGCCGAGCGGCTGCTGCCCGAGGTGGTCCCCGGCGAGCAGCTCACCGCCGCCGGTGTGACCGGCCTGAGCGAGGACAGCCCGGCGCGTTTCATCCACGGCGGCCGTCAGCTCACCGCCCGCCGGGTGTCCCTGTCCGGCGGCCGGTGCTGCTGGTACGTGGAGGACGTCACCGAGAGCGCGAGCCGCGCCGACGCGCTGCTGGCCGAGCGGGCCCGGTCGGCCTTTCTGGCCGTGGTGGGCGACAAGCTGGGCAATCCGCTGCATCCGGATCGGGCCGCCGCCGCGGTCGTCCGTCTCGCCGTGCCGACCCTGGCGGAGGTGGCCGTGCTGGTGCTCGCGCCACGGGCAGGTCGGGCCCGCTGGTGGCGCGCGTCCCGCGGCGACGACGAGACGCCACTGGTGGACAGCGGCGTGCTCCCCGGCGCCGACCTGCCGGCGGCCATCGCCGACGGGCTGAGCGGGGTGGAGCCGCACGCGGTGGACTGGCTGGTGGAGCAGGCGGTCGACGCCGGCTGGCTGCCCGGGCTCAGCGGCGCCGAGAGCACCGCCCGGGTCGTTCCGCTGCCGGGCCGGGACGCCCCGGCCGGCGTGCTGCTGGTGGCCCGTCGCAACACCCGCTGGTACGACGAGGACGACGTGCAGCTGGTCCGCGCCTTCGCGGCCCGCGCGGGCGCCGCGTTGACCACCGCGCTGCTCTACCGCGACCAGGCGGAGGTGGCCGACACCCTCCAGGCCAGTCTCCTGCCGGTGGAGCCGGCCGAGGCCGCCGGCGTGCAGTGGGGCACCGCATACCGGCCGGCACAGGCGGGGCTGCGCATCGGCGGCGACTTCTACGGGTCGCACCGGCTTCCCGACGGCGGTTCGGTGTTCTTTCTCGGCGACGTGTCCGGCAAGGGTGTCGAGGCGGCTGTCTTCACCGGCCAGTTGCGGCAGTGCCTCCAGGCGCTGCACCGGTTGGAGTCGAATCCGGGCCGGCTGCTGCGGCTGCTCAACGACGCCCTGCTGGAGACGACCCAGGCGCACGGTCAGGGCCGGTTCGCCACGATGGTGCTCGGCGTGGCCCGCCCGCACCGCGACGGTGGCCTCACTCTCACCATGGCCGGCGGTGGGCACCTGCCGCCGCTGCTGCTGCGCGCCTCGGGCGAGGTCGAGGTCGTGCCGCTGCGCGGCATGCTGATCGGGGTGGTGCCCGATCCGCGCGTCGGCGAGGTGACCGTCCGGCTGGCCCCCGGCGAAACGTGCCTGCTCTACAGCGACGGGGTGACCGAGGCCCGTGGTGGTCGCCGGGGCGACGACCAGTTCGGCCAGGAGCGGCTGCTCACCGCCGTGACCGGTTGTCAGCGGATGCCGGCGCCCGCCCTGGCCGAGCGGGTCGAGCAGGTCACCTGCGACTGGCTGGGGCACGGCGACCACGACGACATCGCGGTGCTGGCGTTGCGCGCGGTCGGCCCGGGCGGCCGTAGCGCCCGGCACCTGCACTCGGTGCCCGAGCCGGTAAGCGCCGAACCACGGAGGGAGACCGACTCGTGAGCGCTCCGACGGCTGCCGTCGACCCGACCGACGCGTACCGCGGCTACCTGGACTGTCTCAGCGACGCCGACGAGTACGCCGCCATCGACGTGGCGGTCGCCCTGCTCGACGCGGGCGTGCCCGCCGAACGGGTGCTGCTCGACCTTGTCGCGCCCGCCCAGGCCGAGGTGGGCGAGCGGTGGGCGCGCAACGAGTGGAGCGTGGCGCAGGAGCACGCCGCCACGCACATCAGCGAACGGGTGGTGGCGGCGGTGGCCGCGCACGCCAACCCCCGCCCCACCGGTGGGCGCGTCGTGGTGGCCTGCATGGACGGGGAGTGGCACGCCCTGCCACCCCGGCTGGTCGCCGAGGTGCTGCGGCTGCGCGGCTGGCAGGTGACCTTCCTGGGCGCCAGCGTGCCGGCGGCGCACCTCGTGTCGTACCTGCACCGGCACGACGCGCACGCGGTCGCCCTGGCGTGCGCGCTGCCGATGCGGCTGCCGCACGCCCACCGGATGATCGAGGCGTGCCGCCGCTCGGACGTACCGGTGGTGGTGGGTGGTCGTGGTTTCGGCCCGGACGGGCGGTGGGCCGCCCGGCTCGGCGCGGCGTGGGCCCCGAGCGCGCCCGCGGCGGCCGAGCTGATCGCCGACGAGCGCGCGCTGCGCCGGGTCCCGCCGGCCCAGCTGTCGCACCTGGCCGACGACGAGTACGCGAGTCTGGTCCGCAGGCGGGGCGAGCTGATCGACAGCGCACTCGCCGACCTGCGGGAGCGGGTGCCGGCGGTGGGGGGCTACACGGCCGCCCAGCTCGACTCGACGATCAGCGACCTGGGCCACATCGTGGACTTCCTGGCCGCCGCGCTGTACGTGGACGATCCGTCGCTGTTCACCGAGTTCGTCGGGTGGCTGGTGGGGATCCTGGGGAGCCGGGGGGTGCCGGCCGCCGCTGTCGACCTGACCCTGGGGCACTACGCCGCTGTCCTACGGGACTTCCCGCGTGCGGCCCACACGCTGGCGCTGAGCCGGCCGGACGCGGCCGCACGGGACTCGCACGCCGTGCGCTGAGCGTCCTACCGGCGACAACCGAGTCGATCACCGCGGCCTGCGGGCGTGGACCTACCTCTGCGTATACTTGCCGCACTGCAAACGTCCCACCGGAGCGGGTGGAGCGAGGGGGAGAACGGTGACGTTCAGCGTCAGGTACGCCGGGCGCGACGGCGGTGGCGCTCGCCTGCGGCTCGCCGGTGAACTGGACCTGAGCACGGCCCCCGAGCTGACCGCCGCGATCGACCGGCTCACCGAGGCGGGCGAGAGTCGGGTGCTGCTCGACCTCGCCGACCTCACGTTCTGCGACTCCACAGGCATGGCCGTGTTCGTCAGGGGGGACAACCGGGCAGCCGCCCAGGGCGGTTGGTTGCGGCTCACCGGCGCCCACGGTCGGGTCGAGCGCGTGTTGCGGGTCACCGGTCTGGCAGACGTGTTGCGCTACGAACCGGACACTGTCGACCCGGCGTCCCGCAGCGCCTCCTGATGGGCTAGATTTCCCCGCCAACACGGTGACCGTCAGGTCCCGTCTCCGTCGACTCGAGGCAGGTAGTGATGGGCGTAGACAGCCCGCAGCCGGTACGCATCCTGGTGGTCGATGACGACCCGGGTGACGTGCTGATGATCGAGGAAGCGCTGGCGGACTCGGACGTCGAAAAGGTCATCGACGTGGTCAGCGACGGCGAGGAGGCGATGGAGTTCCTGCGCGCCGAGGGTCGCCACGAGCAGGCGCGACGCCCCGACGTCATCCTGCTGGACCTGAACATGCCCCGGATGGACGGGCGGCAGGTGCTCGGCGCGGTGAAGCAGGACGAGGATCTGCGCACCATCCCCATCGTGGTGCTGACCACCTCGAACGCCGACACCGACATCGTCGGCAGCTACACGCTCCAGGCCAACGCGTACGTCACGAAGCCGATCGACCTGGACGACTTCAACGACGTGGTACGCCGCATCGACGAGTTCTTTGGCCGGGTGGTGGTCCTGCCCAAGCGCCCCTGAGACCGGAGTCGGGCCGTCCGCGCCCTCGGATGCTGAACATTTTTCCTGAACCTCCTCGGCCGCTGCCGGCGCCGTCGAGGATCCAGTGGGGAAGTAACAGCAGCTGCCTGGGGGGCGACAGGATGAGGTTCTCCGTCGTTGAGACCGGTTACGACATGCGGCAGGTGGATGCCTGCCTGGACGAGCTGGGGGTCCGGTTGGCCCGGCTCGCCGCGCGGGCCGAGTGCGCCGCCGGGGCCGCCCGGGAGTGGGACGAGATCCGCGAGGAGGCGGCGTTTCTCAGTGGCCTGCTCCAGCGGCTCGATCTGGGCGACGCCGCGGTGACCAGGCGCAGCCAGGACGTGGTGCGTCGGGAGGCGGCCGAGATCCTGGGCCAGGCCCGCGCCGAGCTGGACGAGGCACGCGCGGAGGCGCGGCAGGTGCGCGAGCGGGCGTACGCCGAGGCCGTGCAGGCCCGCCGGGAGTTCGAGGCGGCGTTGCACGCCCGACGGCGGCGCGTGGCGCGGGCCGACGAGATCCTCAGCGGGGTGACTGTCGACGGTGAGATGGACGCCGAGGCGGTGCCCGCCGACACGGCGACGGCGGCGGCCGGCACGGGCGTGCCGGCGACCCGGTTGGCCGCCGGTGGCGTGGGCGCGGAGCAGACCCGGTAGCGCGCCCCTCAGGTCACGCGGTGAGGGCCGCCGCGACGGTGGTGGCCCGCTCCTCGTGCTGGGCGTACGCGTCGGGGTAGGCGGAGATCTGCACCGACTGGGCGGCGGCGGTGACGCTCATGTCCTGCCAGCCGGGGATCTCGTTGAGCGCCGAGTAGAAGGCCCGGGCGGCGTACGACGGGCGCATCAGCTCGGCCACCGTGCCC
Organism: Micromonospora sp. NPDC093244; assembly: GCF_040683695.1. Lineage (NCBI taxonomy): Bacteria > Bacillati > Actinomycetota > Actinomycetes > Micromonosporales > Micromonosporaceae > Micromonospora > Micromonospora sp. NPDC093244. The sequence goes on along the minus strand of NZ_JBFBEO010000001.1, from coordinate 2,160,593 downwards.
CAGCCGCTGCTGGGCCGCTGCTGGAACAGGCCGACCGAGTCGTGGTCGGAGCCGCTGCCCTGGTTCGGGTACTGCGCCGACTCGGGCAGCACGTCGCTGGCCAGGTTGTAGAGGTTGCTCTCCTGCATCGCCGTGGCCAGCGCGACCACGAGGGCGCGGCGTGGCATCTTCATCTCCAGGCCGACGTCCACGATGATTTTGGCGTTGTCCATCTGGGCTTGGTCGAGGCCGGCGACCGGGCGGGGCCGGCGGGGCTTGACCGGCTTCTTCGCGGCCTTGCGGACGGCGGCGCGGCTGGGGGTGGGCGTCGCCACCGGGCTGGGGGTGACCCGGGCGGGGGCGAGGTCCCGGTCCAGCGAGCGGGAGGCGCGTTCGTCGGCGATGGCGGCGCGGTCGGCGACCGCCTCGGCGAGCGGCTCCACGGGGCGGCTGTCGTCCTCGGCGCCGCGGGCGGTGGCCACGGCGGCCAGGCCGAGGCAGCAGGTGACACCGGTGGCCAGGGCGACCCGGACCGGCATGGAGCCCAGCAGGCTCCGGCGCGGCGGTTCGGGGGCCCGGTGACGGCCGATCGTCCGTTCGGTTGATGCGGCGTCGCCCGAGAGGGTGGTCGGGTGCGCGTCGGTCAGCTTCTGGTCGGAGGGGTCGTCGGGATGCACCCGCCGAGGCTAGATAGCTCAGGGCCCGATGCCATCGGCCCTTACGGTGGCATGCGCCACAATTTGCCCGGATCGCGGACGCAATAAGGGGCGAAGGCCATAGCAAAGCCCAGAACCTCGCCGATCGGGCCAGACGGTTATTTCCGAATGGCCGTATGAAGGCGGTCATCCGGTCGAGCCCGCGCGCCCGATCGGGCCGCACTGCGGCATCACCCGTACGGGTGAGGGCGGCGTGCCGGAACGTCTGGCGCCGACCTGCCCAGCCGGACGGTCAGTGGCGGCCGTTCTCCGCAGGCGTGACGGTCAGCCGATGCCTGGTGTTGTCGCCGCTCGAGAAGGGCCAGAGCCGGTCGGCGTTCTCGACCAGGTCCGCGAGCTGGTCCCGGCTGAGACCGGCCGACGAGATCTCGGCGTGCACGTCGGCCCGGTAGCGGCCGTCGTTGTCGCGTCCCAGCTTCGCCTCCGCCCGCACCTGGACCGTGTGCGCCTCGTCGGTGATCTCCCCGGCCACCTCCACCGCCGCGTGGTGCAGGCAGGACGCGAACGCGGCCGCCAGCAGCTGCTCCGGGGTCAGCCCGGTGCAGTGCGGTGCCAGCGGTGACGCCAGCGCGGTGGAGAGCCCGCCATCGTCGGTGCGTACGTGACCGCCCTCGGCGGTCGCGGTGGCCTCACGCAGCCAGGAACTCTGATCCGGCATCGCGTTTCTCCCGTCGCTCACCGCCCGGCTACCCGGCAGTGGCCCGCCGAAACGCCGCGAGCGCGACGGTCAGCGCGCGTCCCACCCGTCGGTGAGCGCCACGGCCTCGGTGGCCTCCGTCGCCGCGCGCTCGGTCCACGGCGACACCGGAGCCGGTTCGCGGGGGGCCGGCACCAGCATCGGCACGTACACCCGGGCGTCCACGGCCTCGGCGAGCAGCAGCGCGGCGACCAGGCTGGTCGGGCGTCGCGCGGGGTCGTGGGCCAGGCAGGAGTGGCACAGCTCCACCACCTCCGGCGGCAGCCCGTCGATCTCGGGCAACCGGTCCGGCGGGCGGCTCCGACGCGCGCCGAGCAGCTCGCTCGTGCTGTCCGCCAGGTACGGCAGGCGGCTGGTGAGGCAGTAGTAGAGCAGCACCCCCAGCGCGTACATGTCCGCCGCCGGGGTGGCCGGCGCGCCGTCGAGCTGCTCGGGCGCCAGGTACGCAGGCGTGCCCATCAGCATTCCCGCCGGCAGCGGGTCCGATGCGCCGCTGGGCGTGGCGATGCCGAAGTCGAGCACCTTCACTCCGGCCGGGGTGAGCATGACGTTCGCCGGTTTCACGTCCCGGTGCACGATGCCGCTGGCGTGCGCGGCGGCCAGCGCCGCCGCGACCTCGGCACACACCCGGGTGGAGATCCGCCAGTCGAGCGGACCGGCCCGCAGGTGCGCGGCGAGCGTCTCGCCCTCGGCGAGTTCCATGACGATGTACGGCACCGGACGACCGGGCAGTGTGGACGAGGTGCCGAAGTCGTGCACGCTCGCCACGTTGGGGTGCACCAGGCGGGCCGCCGAGCGGGCCTCCTCGCGGATCCGCTCCACCGGACCGTGCTGCCCGTCCGGGCCGGGCAGGATCAGCTTCACCGCGACCGGCCGGTCCAGGACCTCGTCGTGGGCCCGCCACACCTCCGACATCCCGCCGACGCCGATGCGCTGTTCGAGCCGGTACCGCCCGCCCAGCGTCCGCATCGACCACTCCTTGCCCCCGACCCGCCGGCGGCGGGTGCTCCGATCGCGATACCCGGGCTCCGAGCTGGGCAAACCGACGCAGCAGTCGTGGTGGGTCGATCCCGCCGTACCTCGCTGCGGGCGTACGGCGGGTGCGGTAGCTTGCGAGCCAGGGCCGGCTCACTGAGCGTGCCGGCACGGTCACCGAGGGGACGCCGCGATGGGCGAGGTCACCGTACGCTTCGTCGACGGGCCCGCGGACGGCCTGGTGCGGCAGGTGCCGGCCGGCCCGGACGGCACCCCGCCGCAACGGTGGATCATGCGCCATCCCGACGGCACCGGCCCGAACCAGCCCGGCCCCGACCACCTCTACGAACGCGACAGGCCGGACGGCCTGGGCGGCTGGACCATGCGGTTCGTCCGTACCGACGCGTTCGGGGTGTCCGAGTGAACCGGCAGTGAGACGCGCCTGCCGCACAGCTGGCGCACAGGTGGCGCAGGGGCGCGGCACAGGTGCTCCGCCCACGATGGGGGCATGGTGATGGACGGGCAGGTCGCGCCGGGCCGGATCGAGCTGCGTCGCCCCGACGGCGAGCCGGTCCGGGTGCTGGTGGTCGACGACGAGGCGACGCTCACCGACCTGCTGTCGATGGCGTTGCGGTACGAGGGCTGGCAGGTACGCAGCGCGGGCAACGGCATGGCCGCGCTGAGCGCCGCGCGGCAGTTCCAACCGGACGCCGTGGTGCTCGACGTGATGCTTCCCGACCTGGACGGCTTCCAGGTGCTGCGCCGGCTTCGCGAGCACGCCCCGACCGTGCCGGTGCTCTTCCTGACCGCGCGCGACGCCGTCGAGGAACGCATCGCCGGCCTGACCGTCGGCGGCGACGACTACGTCACCAAGCCGTTCAGCCTGGAGGAGGTGATCGCCCGGCTGCGCGCGCTGCTGCGCCGCTCCGGCGTCGCGGTCGCCGCCCGGGAGGACGCGGTGCTCACCGTCGGCGACCTGAGCCTCGACGAGGACAGTCACGAGGTACGCCGTGCCGGCCAGCTGATCACCCTCACCGCTACCGAGTTCGAGCTGCTGCGTTACCTGATGCGTAACCCGCGCCGGGTGCTCAGCAAGGCGCAGATCCTCGACCGGGTGTGGAACTACGACTTCGGCGGCCAGGCCAACGTGGTCGAGCTGTACATCTCGTACCTGCGCAAGAAGATCGACGCCGGGCGCGCACCGATGATCCACACGTTGCGCGGCGCGGGTTATGTCCTCAAGCCCGCCGAGTAGCCGCCGCCCGGTGCGCGCCGCCCGCCGGTGGCTGGCCGGCCGGTCCCTGCGTACCCGACTGGTGTTCGCCCTTGTCGCCCTGCTCGCCGTGGTCAGCGTCGCCATCGGCGGGCTGACCACTGTGGCGTTGCGGCACTTCCTGGTCGACCGGCTCGACGCGCAACTCTCGCCCGCGACGGCGATGCGGGGTGACCGTCCGGGGCGGCCGGCCTTCCCGGGCAGCGGTCCGGCCATCCCACCCGGCTCGCCGTCCGGAACGGTGGTCGCGGTGATCACCGACGGCCGGGTGACGAGCGCGCAGACCCTCACCAACAGCCCGTCCAGCGACGACCCGTTCCCCGACGAGCAGGCCGTCCCGGTCGGGGAGGTCGCCGCCCTGGCGGACCTGCCGGTCGGGGCGACGCCGCGCACCGTCGACCTCGGCGCCCGCGGTGACTACCGGGCCGTGGCCCGGCAGTACTGGGACGGCCGGGTACGCGTCGTCGCCATGCCGCTGTCCGGCGTCCAGGAGACCGTCTGGGCGCTTGTCGCCGCGCAGGCCGGGGTGGCCGCCGTCGGGCTTGTCATCGCCGGTGCCGCCGGCGCGTTGATCGTGCGGGCCACGCTGCGTCCGCTGAACCGGGTGGCCACCACCGCGACCCGGGTCACCGAGCTGCCGCTGGACCGGGGCGAGGTGGCCCTCGCGGTCCGCGTTCCGGCCGAGGACACCGACGCGCGTACCGAGGTCGGGCAGGTCGGCGCGGCGCTGAACCGGATGCTGGGCCACGTCGCCGACGCCCTCGCCGCCCGGCAGGCCAGCGAGACCCGGGTACGCCAGTTCGTCGCCGACGCCAGCCACGAGCTGCGTACCCCCCTCGCGGCCATTCGCGGGTACGCCGAGGTGGCCCGGCGTGGCCGCGACGAGGTTCCGGCCGACGTGGCGCACGCGCTGCGTCGCGTCGAGTCCGAGAGCACCCGGATGACGAGCCTCGTCGACGACCTGCTGCTGCTGGCCCGCCTCGACACCGGCCGTCCGCTCGCCGTCGAACCGGTCGACGTGACCGCGCTGGTGATCGACGCGGTCAGCGACGCCCACGTGGCGGGCCCGGAGCACCGCTGGCAGCTCGACCTGCCCGACGTGGTGATCCGGGTGCCCGGCGACGCGGCCCGGCTGCACCAGGTGGTGGCGAACCTGCTGGCCAACGCCCGCGTGCACACCCCACCCGGCACCACTGTGACGACCACGCTGAGCGTCGACGGCAACGACGCGGTGCTCGCCGTCGCCGACGACGGGCCAGGAGTGCCGGCGGAGCTGCGACCGGCCATGTTCGAACGGTTCGCCAGGGGCGACAGCTCCCGGTCGCGGGAGCACGGCAGCACCGGCCTCGGCCTGGCGATCGTCGCGGCGGTCGTGGAGGCCCACCACGGCACTGTCGCGGTCCACAGCCGCCCGGGACGTACCGTCTTCACCGTCCGGCTGCCCAATCCCACAGCCGACGCATAGGCGGCTCACGGCATCGCGCCAGCCCGACGCCCAAGGCTTGGCGCATGGACAGAACCGAGGCCCTACCGACGACGTCCGCCGACCCGGGTCCGCCGCCAACGGCGACGCGCCCCGCCGAGCCCCCGCCGCCGACGCGCCGCTCACCGGCCTGGACCCGGCCCGCGCTGGCGACCCTGCTGCTCGCCACCGCCGTGCTCTACATCTGGGGCCTGGGCGCCTCCGGCTGGGCCAACTCGTTCTACGCGGCGGCGGTGCAGGCCGGCTCGGTGAGCGCGAAGGCGTTCCTCTACGGCTCGTCGGACGCGGCCAACTCCATCACCGTCGACAAGACACCCGCGTCGCTGTGGCTGATGGCCCTGTCGGTACGCCTGTTCGGGCTCAACAGCTGGGCCATGCTCGTCCCGCAGGCGCTGTGCGGGGTCGCCTCGGTGGGCGTGCTGTACGCGACTGTGCAGCGCTGGTACGGGCCGGTAGCCGGCCTGATCGCCGGTGCGGTCCTCGCCGTCACCCCGGTGGCGACGCTGATGTTCCGCTTCAACAACCCCGACGCGCTGCTGGTCCTGCTGCTTGTCGCCGGCGCGTACGCCACCGTGCGGGCGGTGGAGACGGCCAGCACCCGGTGGATCGTGCTCGTCGGCGTGCTCGTCGGCTTCGGCTTCCTGACCAAGATGCTCCAGGCGTTCCTCGTGGTGCCCGTCTTCGCCGGGGTCTACCTGCTGGCCGCGCCGACCGGGCTGTGGCGGCGGGTCCGGCAGCTGCTACTGGCCGGCCTCGCGGTGCTGGTGTCCGCAGGCTGGTGGGTGGCGCTCGTCGAGCTGGTCCCGGCCAGCGCCCGGCCGTACATCGGCGGGTCGCAGGGCAACAGCATCCTGGAGCTGACCCTCGGCTACAACGGCCTCGGCCGGATCACCGGTGACGAGGTCGGCAGCGTCGGCGGCGCAGGTCCCCGGATGGGCGGGGGAGGCGGTGGCCCGTTCTCCGGGCAGACCGGCCTGCTGCGGATGTTCGACGGCGAGATCGGCGGTCAGGTCTCCTGGCTGCTGCCGGCCGCGTTGATCCTGCTCGTCGCCGGGCTGGTGCTGGCCGGGCGGGCGGCGCGTACCGACCGGACCCGGGCCGGGCTGCTGCTCTGGGGCGGCTGGCTGCTGGTCACCGGCCTGATCTTCAGCTTCATGTCCGGCATCTTCCACGCGTACTACACGGTGGCGCTCGCCCCGGCCGTCGGCGCGCTCGTCGGCATCGGCGCGACGCTGCTCTGGCGGCAACGCCGCCCGCATCCCGCGCCGGACGACGCCACGGTGCCCGGGTCACGCGCACAGCGGTGGCGTCCGCTCGCCGCCACGGTGACGCTCGCCGGCACCCTCGCGGTCACCGTCTGGTGGGCGTGGGTGCTGCTCGGGCGCAGCCCCGACTGGTACCCGTGGCTGCGGGTCGTGGTGCTCGCCGCCGGCCTGCTCGGCGCGGTGCTGCTCCTGCTCGTCACCCGGCTGCCCCGCCGGTTCGTGCCCGTGGTGCTGGGCCTGGGCGTGGCGGCGGCCCTCGCCGGTCCGGCGGCGTACGCGCTCCAGACCGCCGCGACCCCGCACACCGGCTCGATCCCGAGCGCCGGCCCGTCCGTGGCCGGCGCCTTCGGGCGCGGCGGTTTCCCCGGCGGGCGACCGGCCGGCGGCCAGTTCCCCGGCGGGGGCCGGGACGACGGCGGCCGCGACCCAGGGGGCCGCGACGGTGGCCGGATGCCCGGCTTCCCCGGCGGTGGTCAGATGCCCGGATTCCCCGGGGGCGGTCAGATGCCCGGGTTCCCCGGGGGCGGCCAGATGCCCGGCTCTCCCGGCGGTGGTCAGGGCCGCGAGGCAGCCGGGGGGATGGGCGGGCTGCTCGACGCCCGCGAGCCCAGCGCCGCGCTGCGTGAGCTGCTGGAGCGCGACAGCGACACCTACACCTGGGTGGCGGCGACCATCGGCTCGAACAACGCCTCCGGCTACCAGCTCGCCACCGGTGAGCCGGTGATGCCGATCGGCGGATTCAACGGCAGCGACCCGTCACCGACCCTCGCGCAGTTCCAGCGTCACGTCGCCGACAGGAAGATCCACTACTTCGTCGGTGGCGGTGGCTTCCGGGCCAACGGCGGGAGCTCGGCCTCGCAGGAGATCTCCACCTGGGTCCAGGAGACCTTCACGCCGCAGACCGTGGACGGGGTCACCGTCTACGACCTGAGCACCGGCGGGGCGGCGTCGTGAGCGCGGTCAGCGGTCCCCGCGCCGCCGTCCGGACCCGCCCCGCCGGCGCCGGCGCGGTGCTGGACGTGGTGATCCCGGTCTACAACGAGGAGACCGACCTCGGGCCGTGCGTACGGCGGCTGCACGCCCACCTGAGCGAGCACTTCCCGTACCCGTTCCAGATCACCATCGCCGACAACGCAAGCGTCGACGGCACCCTGACCGTCGCCGACGGTCTCGCCGGCGAACTGCCCGGCGTCGAGGTGCTGCACCTGGACGCCAAGGGCCGGGGCCTGGCGCTGTCGGCCGCCTGGTCGGCGTCGTCCGCGCCGGTGCTCGCGTACATGGACGTGGACCTGTCCACCGACCTGGCGGCGCTGCTGCCGCTTGTCGCGCCGCTGATCTCCGGGCACTCCGACCTGGCGATCGGCACCCGACTGGCGCGTACCTCCCGGGTGGTGCGCGGGACCAGGCGGGAGGTCATCTCGCGGGCGTACAACCTGCTGTTGCGGGGGGCGTTGGCGGCGCGGTTCTCCGACGCGCAGTGCGGGTTCAAGGCGATCCGCGCCGACGTGGCCGCTCGGCTGCTCCCGCTGGTACGCGACACCGGCTGGTTCTTCGACACCGAACTGCTGGTGCTCGCCCAGCGGGCGGGACTGCGCATCCACGAGGTGCCGGTGGACTGGGTCGACGACCCGGACAGCCGCGTCGACATCGTCGCCACCGCCCTGGCGGATCTGCGCGGCATCGGCCGGCTGGGGCGGGCGTTGCTGACCGGAGCGCTGCCGCTGACCGACCTGCGGGCGCAGCTCGGCCGGGCACCGCTGGCCGCGCCGCCCGCTCGGGTGCCGGTCGGGCTGCCCCGGCAACTGGCCCGGTTCGCCGCCGTCGGGGCGGCCAGCACGCTCGTGTACCTGCTGCTCTTCGTGGCCACCCGGGGCGCGCTCGGCGCGCAACCGGCGAACCTGCTGGCGCTGCTGGTGACCGCCGTGGCGAACACGGCGGCGAACCGGCGGGTGACGTTCGGCATCAGCGGGCGCCGGCATGCCGGCCGGCACCACGCGCAGGGACTGCTCGCCTTCGGGCTCGGTCTCGCGCTGACCAGCGGCTCGCTGGCCGTGCTGCACGCGGTGTCCGTCTCGCCCGCCCGATCGGTGGAGGTGGCGGTGCTGGTGGCCGCGAACCTGGCCGCCACCGTGCTGCGGTTCGTGCTGCTGCGCCTCGGCATGCACCACCGCAGGAGCTGAGACGCCTGCCGCTCACCCGCCCAGCATCTCGGCGAGGGCGCCGACGACGCGTCGCGTGTGACGCCCGTCGGGGTCCTCGTCGACGTTCAGGTCGGTCACGCTCATGCCGAGCAGCCGGTCGGCGCGGGCCAGGGGAGTGACGAGCGCGATCAGGTCGGGCCAGCGCAGCCCGTCCGGTTCGGGATAGGTCACCGCCGGCAGGTCGCGCGGGTCCACCGCGTCCAGGTCGAGGTGCAGCCAGGCCGGCCCGGCCCCGCCGTCGGCCAGCCTGGCGCCCACCGCCGCGGCACCCTCGCCGAGCAGTGCGGCGGCGGGCAGCTGGTGGATGGCCTGGTCGATCCGGGACGACTCGACCCGCCCGCTGTCGTCGTCCGCCGGGCGGTGCCCGAGCAGGTGGACCCGCCCGGGGTCGAGCAGCGGGCCGTCGTACCCGATCGCGGCGGCCGGGCCGTGCCCGGTGACGACCGACAGGTCCATGTCGGCGGCCTCGCCGGTCGGCGACGTCCCGCCGTCGAGGAAGTCCGGATGGGCGTCGACGAACCACAGCTCGGTCGCGGGCGGGAGGGCGCGGCAGATGCCGGGCAGGATGGCGCAGTCCCCGCCGAGCACCAGCGGCCGCCGCCCGTCGGCGATCAACGCCACGATCCGGGAGGTGATGGCCGCGCCTGCGGCGACCAGGCCGGCCGCGCCGATCACGCCGCTCGCCGCGTCCCGGACCGGGTCGCGCAACCAGGCCTCGTCGACCCGGCCGCCGTCGTCGGCGGCGAGGGCGTCCAGCAGGCCGGCGTCGCGCAGTGCGGCAGGGGCCCGCTCCTCGCCGCGCCCCGCGCCCGAGGAGTCCAGCGGCGCGTCCACGATCGTCCAGCGCACGTCCGCAGCGTACCGGCGGGGACCGGCGTCCGACCCCATTCTGTGCTGAGGCTGGGAGTACGCCGATGTGCCCGCGACGGTGCTGACGATCGGCGTACGGTGGCAGAAGTCCGGCTTTCTGGGTCAAAAGCCTCACCGCTGTACGCCCCGGGACGCCGGTGTCGACACGGGGCGAGGACAAGGAGCGATCGGTGATCCATCTGGCCTACCTGGACGCGGGGTCCGGCAGCCTGATCGTGCAGGCGGTCGTGGGCGGCGTCGCCGGCGTCGCGGTCGCCGCCAAGCTCTACTGGCGGAGACTTGTCGACAGGTTCCGTCGACAGCCCACCGACCAGCGGTGACCCGCTCCGTACCGGCGACGCCGCCCGTACCCACCCGGGTGCGGGCCGAGCCGGCCTCCTTCCGCGACCCGGCCAACCGGGTCTTCCACGTCGGCGACGAGGTGCTGCGCGGGCTGGACACCCGGGCCGCCGACCACTGGCGTGCGCTCGCCGCCAGCGCGTTCTTCCCCGCCCTCGTCGCCGCGGGCAAGGTCTGCGCCACCGAGGACGCCCCGCAGGCGCTGGTGCCGGCCGGGCTGCCGTGGGCGGCGGTGCTGCGCCACGAGCGGATCCCGTTCGTCTCCCACCCGTACGAGTGGTCCTTCGCCATGCTGCGTGACGCGGCGCTGCTGCACACGGAGATCCTGGGCGCGGCGCTCGCCGACGGCTTCACCACCAAGGACGGCTCGGCCTACAACCTCCAGTGGCACGGCGTGCAGCCGGTCTTCATCGACGTCGGCTCGTTCGAGCCGGTACGCGACGGCGAACCGTGGGCCGGCTACCGGCAGTTCTGCCAGACCGCGCTCTACCCGCTGATGCTCACCGCCCACCTGGGCGTGGACTTCCAGCCGTGGCTGCGCGCCCAGGTCGACGGCATCGAGGCCGAGCAGCTCCGCCCGCTCTTCGGCGGAACCCGTCGGCTGCGCCCGGGCGTGCTGACCCACCTGCACCTGCACGGCGCCATGCAGCACCGCAACGCCGCCGCCAGCACCACCGACGTACGCGCCCAGCTGCGCGCCGCCGGCTTCTCCCGCGAGCTGCTGCTGTCCACGGTGCGCGGCATCGAGAAGCTGCTGCACCGCCTGGAGCGCCGCCCGACCGGCAGTCACTGGGCCGACTACCAGCGCACCTGCGGCTACTCGGCGCAGGACCGGACGGCCAAGGAACAGTTCGTGACCGCCGCGCTGACCGCCGGCACCCGGCCGCGCCTGGTGCTCGACCTGGGTGCCAACGACGGCAGGTACGCCCGGCTGGCCGCCGCGTACGCCGACTACGTGGTCGCCGTCGAGCAGGACCCGGCCGTCGTCGACGACCTGTACCGGGCGCTGCGCGCCGAGGGGCAGCAGCGCGTCCTGCCCCTGGTGCTGGACCTGGCCGACCCGTCACCCGGCGGGGGCTGGCGGGGCGTCGAGCGGGCCGGCTTCGCCGAACGGGCCGACGCCGACGCGGTGCTCGCCCTGGCGGTGGTGCACCACCTGGCGATCGGGCGCAACGTGCCGCTGCCGGAGATCGTCGACTGGCTGGCGGGGCTGACCGCGCAGGGCGGGGCGGTGGTGGTGGAGTTCGTCCATCCCGAGGACCCGATGGCCCGGCGGCTGCTCGCCAACAAGCCCGAGGGTCTGTTCCCCGACTACCGGCGGGACGCCTTCGAGGCGCTGCTCGCCGCCCGTGGCCGGATCACCGAGCGTCTGGAACTGCCCTCGGGCACCCGCACCCTCTACCGGGCGGTGATGGGTGGCTGAACCGGCGCTCGGGCGGTGGGAGCGGGGCTGGCGCGGTGAGGTGGGCCGCCTGCTGGAGGTCGTGGCGCTGGTCGGGCTGGTGGTCACCCAACCGTTGCTGGACGTGCTGGGCCGCAGCCCCGACTTCTTCCTGTTCCACCGCGCGGACACCGGGCAGATCCTGCTGCTGGTCGCCCTGGTGGCGGTGGTGCCCACCGTGCCGGTGGCGCTGCTCGGCGCACTCAGTCGACTCGCCGGCCGCACCGCCCGCGCGGTCACCCACACCGGTCTGGTCGGGCTGCTGCTGGCCGCCCTGGCCGTACAGGTGGGCCGACACCTGACACCGCTTCGGGGCGTACCCCTGCTGGTGGTGGCCGTGCTTGCCGGCGCGGCCGGCGCGCTCGCGCACCGGCGGTGGCGGGCGCCCGCCCGGGTGCTGCGGCTGGCCGCCGTCGGGCCGGTGGCCTTCGTGGCGCTGTTCCTGTTCGTCTCACCGGCCTCGGCTGTGGTGCTGCCGCGCGGCGACGGCGGCGCGGCCGGCACCGCGCAGGGTACGGGCGTGCACCCGCCAGTGGTCATGCTGATCCTCGACGAGCTGCCGCTGGTGAGTCTGCTCGGCGCGGACGGGCGGATCGACGCGGCCCGCTACCCGAACTTCGCCGAGCTGGCCGGCGCCTCGACCTGGTACCGCAACGCCACAGGCGTCAGCGGCTGGACGCCCAACGCGCTGCCGGCGATGCTCACCGGGAAGTACCCGGCGCGGCCTGTCGCCCCGCACTACTCGCAGTACCCGGACAACATCTTCACCGCCTTCGGCGGCCTGTACGACATCCGCGCCGAGGAGAGCATCACCCGGCTCTGCCCGCCCAGCCGCTGCGAGCAGCCGGTCGCCCCGGAGCAGGGCCTCGGCGTACTGGTCCGCGAGACGGGCAAGCTGCTCGGGCAGGTCGCCGGGCCGTCGGAGAGCGCTGTCGACCCGGAGGACTCCTACCGGGAGAGGACCCGCGCCGAGGCGGGCCTGGACGCCGCCGAGCCGGTGCCGGCCGACCCGAAGTTCCGCTGGGACAGCCTCGACGACAACCAGCCCGCCCGCTTCACCAGTTTCCTGGCCGGGCTGAAACCCCAATCCCGGCCCGTGCTGCATTTCCTGCACCTGCTGATGCCGCACTCGCCGTGGGCGTATCTGCCGTCCGGCGCGCGCTACGACGCCCCGGAGGACCTGCCCAACGACGGCGCCGGCTGGATCGACCTGGCCCGGCAACGTCACCTCGCGCAGCTCGGCTACACCGATCGGCTGATCGGCGAGACGCTGCGGACGCTGCGCGCCAGCGGCCTGTACGACCAGGCTCTCGTGGTGGTGACCGCCGACCACGGGGTGAGCTTCCGTCCGGGCGCCCAGGGCCGGGGCATGGACGCGATCAAGGCGGCGGCGGGCGAGGTGGCGTGGGTGCCGATGTTCGTCAAGGAGCCCCGGCAGCAGGCCGGCCGGGTGGACGACCGCAACTGGGAACACGTCGACCTGCTGCCGACGGTCGCCGACGAGGCAGGCGTCCGGCTGCCCTGGCGGGTCGACGGCCGCTCCGCCCGGCAGGCCCCGCGCACCGACGGTACGAAGCACTTCTACGACCGGCCCGGTGAGCCGGTCACCTTCCCCGGCGGGGTGCCCGCCCCGCCCTCGCTGCCGGCCCCGCACCCCCTGGTGGGCACCGAGGTCCGGGCCGGCGCGACGGAGGGCAACGCGCGCGTCGCCGACCTGGCCGCGTTCCGGTCGATGGACCCGGACACCGGCACCCTGCCGGCGCTCGTCTGGGGCGACGTGCCCGACCGGATACCGGACGGCACGATGCTCGCGGTGGCGGTGAACGGCAGGATCGGGGCGGTCGTCCCGGTGGTGCCGCCCGACCCCGGTGGCCGCCGGTTCGCCGCGTTGCTCACCGACGACAGGCTGTTCCGGGCCGGCACCAACCAGCTGGACGTCTACCAGGTCGCCCGGGACGGTACGCTGCGACGCCTCGCGCTGTCCTGAACGCGTGTCGCGCACCCGGTCCCGCGTACCGGGATGGTGGTTTCCCGACCATTCGGTCGGGAATCGGGTGACGCAGGCCTCACCGCCGAACCACGGCGGGCGTTGTCCCCGGAGCCGCAATTACGGTAGAAGCGAAGGCAATTCAACGTAGATCTGCCGGCGAAGCGAGGAACACATGACGGAAGTCAAGCTCGATCACCCCGGTGGGCAGCTGTCGATGCCGGTACATCCCGCGGTCGAGGGCCCCGCCGGTATCGGGGTGAGCAAGCTGCTGAAGGAAACCGGGATGACGACGTACGACCCCGGTTTCGTCAACACCGCGGCTGCCTCATCCGCGATCACCTACATCGACGGCGACGCGGGGATCCTGCGTTACCGCGGATACCCGATCGAGCAGCTGGCCGAGAAGTCCTCCTTCCTGGAGGTCTCGTATCTGCTCATCTACGGTGAGCTGCCGACCGAGCAGCAGTTGACCGAGTTCACCGAGTGGATTCGGCGGCACTCGCTGCTGCACGAGGAGATGCGCCGCTTCTTCGACGGCTTCCCCCGGGACGCCCACCCGATGGCGGTGCTGTCCTCGGCGGTGAGCGCCCTGTCGACCTTCTACCAGGACAGCCTGGACCCGTTCGACTCCGAGCACGTGGAGATCTCCACGGTCCGGCTGATGGCGAAGGTCCCCACCATCGCCTCGTACGCGTACAAGAAGTCCATCGGGCAGCCGCTGCTCTACCCGGACAACTCGCTGGGGTACGTGGACAACCTGCTGCGGATGACCTTCGGCGTGCCGGCGGAGCCGTACGAGGTCGACCCGGTGATGTCGAAGGTGCTGGACATGCTGTTCGTCCTGCACGCCGACCACGAGCAGAACTGCTCCACGTCGACCGTGCGGCTTGTGGGTTCCAGCAACGCCAACCTGTTCGCCTCGGTGTCCGCCGGTGTGAACGCGCTGTTCGGCCCGCTGCACGGTGGCGCCAACCAGGCGGTGCTGGAGATGCTCCAGCAGATCCACGCCGGTGACGGCGACGTCCGCTCCTTTGTCCGCAAGGTCAAGAACAAGGAGGACGGCGTCAAGCTGATGGGCTTCGGCCACCGGGTCTACAAGAACTACGACCCGCGGGCGGCGATCGTCAAGAAGGCCGCGCAGGACGTGCTGGGCCGGATGGCCAAGCCGGACCCGCTGCTGGACATCGCCATGGAGTTGGAGGAGATCGCCCTCGCCGACGACTTCTTCGTGTCGCGTCGGCTCTACCCGAACGTGGACTTCTACACCGGCCTGATCTACAAGGCCATGGGCTTCCCCACGAAGATGTTCACGGTGCTGTTCGCGCTCGGCCGGCTGCCCGGCTGGATCGCCCAGTGGCGCGAGATGATCAGCGACCCGGAGACCAAGATCGGCCGTCCGCGGCAGGTCTACGTCGGCGCCGCCGAGCGGGACTACCTCCCCTTCGCCGAGCGCTGACCTCCGCTCTTCCGCACCGCGCACCTCCGCACCGCCCGCACCGCCCGCACCGCCTGCAGGCCGCCGACCCGATCCGGGCCGGCGGCCTGCGCCGTACCCGCCCGCCCTCTCGCGTGGCGGTCCGTGGGGTTTCCGCCGGGCCTCGCGGCGTGGCCGCCCGTGGCCCTCCCGCCGGTACCCCGAGTCCCTGGTTCGGCTCCTGTCGAGCTGCCCCAGATATGGGGCGAGGCGTTCCGTGGTGGGGTGGGGCGAGGCGTGGCGGGGTGGGGCGTGACGGGCGGGGCGCTTCGAGCGCCCGATTCCGCCTGCCACGTTGACGGAGGGCTTGGCGGGTTGGTCGGGCTGGACCCACACCGATGATCGACTCCAGTCCGCCGATATCGCGGTATCCACGGCGTCGGTACACCACAATCTCGGCGAACTGGAGTCGATCAAGGTCGGTCCCTGTCGATTTCGGCGAACTGGAGTCGATCGAGGGGCGGTCCCGGCCCGCGGGGCTTATCGGTGACGCTGATCGGCGCTGCGGTGACGCGTGCGAGCGTCTGGCTTCCGGTGGCCGCCCCATTCTTGGGGCAGGTCGACAGGACGAGAATAGGGGACCCGGAGGGGCCGGGGACACTGGTCCCGGGGCGGGGCGGCGTGTGGGACGCGTCGGACGTCGAGGATCAGAAGGCGGAGATGTCCCGGGCTCGCTCGCTGCGGCTGAGCGCCCCGATCAGCGCCGACTGGCCGTGCCGGCGGACGGCCAGGCGGACCAGCAGGTCGCGTACGGGGTCGAAGACCTCCGCCGGGAACTCGGGCGTGGGTACGCCGACGCTGACCGCGAGGTCGTCCGAGTGCACGACGATCTCCAGTTGGCGCGTGAGCAGGAAGTCGGCGCGGCGCAGGGACCAGCCCTGCCACGGGATCGGCACGATGTCGAGGGCGCCGCCCCGCGACAGCAGGTCGCTGACCTGCGCCAGCGCCTCGCCGGAGCGGGCGTGCAGGTCTGCCGGGCCGCGCAGCGCGTCGGCCTCGTCCGAGCCCGTGGCGACCGCGTCGGCGGCCGGAGTGCCCTCGGTGACCCAGGCGCTGAGGAGCGAGGCGTGGCTAGGGCGGCTTGATCGACTCGGTCTACGGGAAGTCGGGGTGTCCCCGGCACAGGGACACCCCGACTTCACGGAAACCGAGTCGAGCAAAGAGCGGGTCAGCGCAGGCCGGCGGCGGCGAGCAGGTTGCCCTCGGGCAGCGCCGGAAGGGTCCGCCCCTGGGACATGCGCCGCTCGGCCCGCTCGGCGGTGCACGCCGCGTCGGTGGCGATCGCTGCGGCGTAGCTGGCGGCGGTGCGCTGGGCGATCGCCGACCAGCCGTACTGGTCGTGGACCATCCGACGGGCGCGGCGGGCCATGACGCGGGCGTGGTCGGGGTCGGACAGCAGTGCGTCCACGGCGTCGCTCAGCCCGTCCGGGTCGTGCGGCGCGAAGGTCGTACCCGTCATCCCCGGCTCGATGATCTCCGCGAGGCCGCCTGTCGCGGCCACCGCGAGGGGCGCGCCGGCCGCGGCGCCCTCCAGGGCCACCATGCCGAACGGCTCGTAGATGCTCGGCACCGCGAAGCAGTCGGACGCGGCCATCAGCGCCGGCAGGTCGATGCCGCCCAGGAAGCCCGGCATGGTGACCATGCCGCCGAGGCCACGGCGGTGCACCTCGGCCTCCAGTTCGGCGCGGTACGGGCCGTCGCCGGCGATCACGGCACGCAGGCCGGGGTGGCGCTCCCGCAGCCGGGGCAGGGCGGCGATCAGGTGCTGCACGCCCTTCTCGTACACGAGGCGGCCGGCGAACGTGACCAGCTTGCCGTCTCCGGCGAACCGGGCGCGGGCGGCGGCCACGGCGCGCGCCGGCACCCGCCAGCGGTGCGGCTCCACGCCGTTGGCGACCACGTCGACCCGTCCGGCCGGTACGCCGAACAGCGCGTTCACCTCGTCGCGCATGTACCCGGAGCAGACGATCACCCGGCCGGACTCACTGCTGAGCCACTGCTCGACGCCGTGGATGGTGCGGTTCATCTCCTCGGGCAGCCAGCCCTGGTGCCGCCCCGCCTCGGTGGCGTGGATGGTCGTGACCAGCGGGATGTCCAGGTGGTCGCGCAGGGTCATCGCGGTGTGGGCGACGAGCCAGTCGTGGGCGTGGATGACGTCGTACGTGCCGGCTTCGGTGGCGCGCAGGGCGGTGCGGGTGAGGGTGTGGTTGAAGGCCATCGTCCAGGCCAGTAGGGAGCTGGTGGCCAGGGGGAAGGTGACCGGGTCCTCGGGGGCGCGCAGGATGCGGACGCCGTCGGCGTACTCCTCCAGGGGTGCGCCGTCGGTGTGGCGGGTGACGACTGTGACCTCGTGGCCGGCGGCGGCGAGCGCGACGGAGAGGGCGTGCACGTGGCGGCCGAGACCGCCGACGAGCACCGGCGGGTACTCCCAGGACAGCATCAGGATGCGACGGGTCTGCGGCGGAACTCCCGGGCCGGGCTGCGGCGGCACGGCCGAGCCGGGCTGCGCGGGCCGGGAGGTGAGGGTGGGCCGGTGGGCCCGGTCCGTGGCGCCAGCGATCTGCTCGCCGACCCGCAGGGTCGTCACATCAATCTCCGTCCATGCATGGTGGTGCGCGCCGGCGTCGATGGCGGCGAAGCGTGAGGTGTCGGGGGTGGCCGAGGGCCGAGTGGGCGCGCGCGGGCGCGTGTCCCCAACCAGCAAAGGGCATCGAGCGCGATACCGCACCCTGAGAGGCGCCATGGTGACGGAAGACACCTGAGGGGTGTAGCGCGCATCAGACAGGTGGATTTCGGCCATCGCCTGAAAGGATGGATTGGCGCGTCGGGGCGCAGGGCAATACCCGCGCGCACACGACAGTGCTTCAAGGGAGCGACATGCAGGTCTGGCCGGGCGAGCGGTATCCCCTGGGCGCCACGTACGACGGTATGGGCACCAACTTCGCCATCTTCTCGGAGGTGGCCGAGCGAATCGAGTTGTGCCTCTTCGACGAGTGGGACACCGGCGCTGAGCGTCGCGTCGAGCTGCGGGAGGTGGACGCGTACGTCTGGCACGCGTACCTGCCGGGCATCGAGCCGGGGCAGCGCTACGGCTACCGGGTGTACGGCCCGTACGACCCGGCGAACGGGCTGCGCTGCAATCCGCACAAGCTGCTGCTCGACCCGTACGCGAAGGCCATCGACGGTGACGTGACGTGGGACCCGGCGGTCTACGACTACGACATGGGCGAGCCCGAGCGGATGAACGAGACCGACTCGGCGCCGTTCATGCCCAAGTCGGTGGTGGTGAACCCGTACTTCGACTGGGGCAACGACAAGCCGCCGCGCACCCCGTACCACCACTCGGTGATCTACGAGGCCCACGTACGCGGGTTGACCATGCGGCACCCGGACATCCCGGAGGAGCTGCGCGGCACGTACGCGGGCATCGCCTCCCCGCCGATGATCGACTATCTGACCCGGCTCGGGGTGACCGCGATCGAGCTGATGCCCGTGCACCAGTTCGTGCACGACCACCGCCTGAGCGACCTGGGCCTGCGCAACTACTGGGGCTACAACACCATCGGGTTCTTCGCCCCGCACCACGGCTACTCGGCGTTGGGGCACCTCGGGCAGCAGGTGCAGGAGTTCCGGGGCATGGTCAAGGCGCTGCACGCGGCGGGCATCGAGGTCATCCTCGACGTGGTCTACAACCACACCGCCGAGGGCAACCACCTCGGGCCGACGTTGAGCTTCAAGGGCGTGGACGCCCCGAGCTACTACCGGCTCAGCGAGGAGGACCGCCGCTACTTCGTCGACTACACGGGGACCGGCAACAGTCTGAACGTGCGCAGCCCGCACTCCCTGCAACTGATCATGGATTCGTTGCGGTACTGGGTGACCGAGATGCACGTCGACGGGTTCCGGTTCGACCTGGCGGCGACCCTGGCCCGGGAGTTCTACGAGGTGGACCGCCTGTCGACGTTCTTCGAGGTGGTGCAGCAGGACCCGGTGGTCAGCCAGGTCAAGCTGATCGCCGAGCCGTGGGACGTCGGCCCGGGCGGCTACCAGGTGGGCAACTTCCCGCCGCTGTGGACGGAGTGGAACGGCAAGTACCGCGACACGGTGCGGGACTTCTGGCGCGGCGAGCCGGCCACCCTCGCCGAGTTCGCGTCCCGCATCTCCGGCTCGGCCGACCTCTACCAGGACGACGGGCGGCGGCCGTTCCACAGCATCAACTTCGTCACCGTGCACGACGGGTTCACCCTCAACGACCTGGTGTCGTACAACGACAAGCACAACGAGGCCAACGGCGAGGACAACCGGGACGGCGAGAGCCACAACCGGTCGTGGAACTGCGGCGTGGAGGGCGAGACCGACGACGAGGCGGTGCTCGCGCTGCGGGCCAAGCAGCGCCGTAACTTCCTGGCCACCCTCATGCTGTCGCAGGGCGTGCCGATGATCGGCCACGGCGACGAGTTGGGCCGCACGCAGCACGGCAACAACAACGTCTACTGCCAGGACAGCGAGCTGGCCTGGGTGGACTGGGACAACGCCGACGAGCATCTGCTGGAGTTCGTCCGTACGCTCACCGCGTTCCGCAAACGGCACCAGGTGTTCCGCCGCCGCCGGTTCTTCACCGGCCTGCCCGTCGGCGGGCGCGGCATCGACGAGCCGCTGCCCGACCTGGCCTGGTACACCCCGGACGGGCGGGAGATGACAGGCGAGGACTGGGGCAACGACTTCGGCCGCTCGGTGGCGCTGTTCGTCAACGGGGAGGGCATCCGCGAGCGCGGCCAGTACGGCCAGCGCCACCACGACGCCTCGTTCCTGCTCTGCTTCAACGCCCACGACGCGCCGCTCGACTTCACCATGCCGGGCAGCGAGTACGGCCAGAAGTGGGAACGGGTGATCAGCACCGCCGAACCCGAACCGGACGACGTCACGGTGATCAGCGCGGGCGGCACCATCCGGGTGCCGGACCGTTCCCTCGTCGTGCTGGAGAGGACGATCTGACATGCCGGCCACCCCTGTTAAGGCCACCTACCGCATCCAGGTCCGCCCCGGCTTCGACCTGGACGCCACCGCCGGCATCCTCGACTACCTCGCCGATCTGGGCGTCAGCCACCTCTACACCGCACCCCTGCTGGCCGCGACGCCCGGCTCTCAGCACGGCTACGACGTGGTCGACCACCGGGCGGTCAACCCGGAGCTGGGCGGTGAGGCCGCCCGGCAGCGGCTGCTGCGGGCGCTGCGCGACAAGCGGCTCGGCCTGGTCGTCGACATCGTGCCCAACCACGCGGGTGTCGCCGTACCGCCGGCCAACCCGGCGTGGTGGGACGTGCTGCGTCGGGGGCGCGACTCGTCGTACGCCGACTGGTTCGACATCGACTGGGACCGGGGGCGGCTGCTGCTGCCGGTGCTCGCGGACGACGAGTCAGCCCTGGACGACCTCAAGCTCGTCGACGGCGAGCTGCGCTACCACGAGCACCGCTTTCCGGTCGCCGACGGCACCGGCGACGGCACCGTCCGGGAGGTGCACGACAGGCAGCACTACGAGCTGATCTCGTGGCGTCGGGGGGACGCCGAGCTGACGTACCGCAGGTTCTTCGCCATCGCGGGCCTGGCGGGCCTGCGGGTGGAGGACGCGGCGGTGTTCGCCGCCACCCACGAGCTGGTCCTGCGCTGGGCCGCCGACGGGGAGGTCGACGGCATCCGCGTGGACCACCCGGACGGCCTGCGCGACCCGGCCGGCTACCTGGCCCGGCTGCGCGAGGCCGCGCCGGACGCCTGGCTCGTGGTGGAGAAGATCCTGGAGTACGGCGAGGAGCTGCCGGACTGGCCTGTCGACGGCACCACCGGGTACGACGCCCTCGCCGCGGTGAACGGGTTGTTCGTCGACACCGACGCCGAGGGTGACTTCACGGTGCTGGACACCCGACTCACCGGGAAGCACACCTCGTGGGAGGACCTGACCCACGCCACGAAGTTGGCCGCCGCCACCCAGCTGCTCGCCGCCGAGCTGACCCGGCTCGCCGCGCTGGCCCCCGAGGTGCCGACCGAGGCGGCGCGGGCGGCGCTCGCCGAGCTGGCCGCCGCCTTCCCGGTGTACCGGGGCTACCCGCCGCACGGCGCCCGGCACCTGGCCGCCGCCCGCTCCGAGGCGGGCCGACGACGCCCCGACCTGGCGACCGCCCTGGACGCGATCACCCGCCGGCTGCGCGACCCCGGAGACGAGCTGGCCCAGCGGTTCCCGCAGCTCACCGGCGCCGTGATGGCCAAGGGTGTGGAGGACACCGCGTTCTACAGGTGGACCCGGTTCGTGGCGCTCAACGAGGTCGGCGGCAGCCCGGCGCACTTCGGGGTGCCGCCCGCGGAGTTCCACCGTTTCGCCTCCGCCCAGCAGGTCCGCTGGCCGGCGAGCATGACCACCACCTCCACCCACGACACGAAGCGCGGCGAGGACGTGCGCGCCAGGCTCGCCGTGCTCAGCGAGCTGCCGCAGCGCTGGGCCGAGCAGGTCACGACCTGGATGGAGTACGCGCCGCTGCCCGACCCGGCGTTCGCTCACCTGCTCTGGCAGACCGCCGTCGGCGCGTGGCCGATCGAGCGGGAGCGGCTGCACGCGTACGCCGAGAAGGCCGCCCGGGAGGCCGCGGCCTCGACCAGTTGGGCGGACCCGGACCCGGCGTTCGAGCAGGCCATGCACGCGGTCATCGACATGATGTACGACGACCCGAGCCTGCACGACGAGCTGACCGAACTCGCCGCCGCCATCACCCCCGCCGGCTGGTGCAACTCGCTCGGTCAGAAGCTCATCCAACTCACCATGCCCGGGGTGCCGGACACCTACCAGGGCACCGAGCTGTGGGACAACTCCCTCGTCGACCCGGACAATCGGCGGCCCGTCGACTTCGACGTACGCCGGGAGATGCTGGCGCGGCTCGACGACGGCTGGCGTCCCCCGGTCGACACCGACGGCGCGGCGAAGCTGCTCGTCGTGTCGCGGACGCTGCGCCTGCGGCGGGCGCACCCGGAGCTGTTCACCGGCTACCGGCCGGTGCCCGCGCACGGGCCGGTCGGCCGGCACGTGGTGGCGTTCGACAGGGGCGGCGCGATCACCGTGGCGACCCGCCTGCCACTGGGTCTGGCGCGCGCCGGCGGCTGGTGCGACACAGCCCTGTCGCTTCCCGTTAACGAGGTGAAGGACCTGTTCACCGGCCGGGTCTACAGTGGCGGTGAGACTCCTCTGGACGACCTCCTGTCGGACTATCCCGTCGCTCTGCTGGCTCCCACCGCTTCCGTGGAGGCTGCGTCATGACCGAATTCTCCGTCTGGGCGCCGGACGCCACTCGGGTGCGACTGCACCTGCCCGGCGACGCCGACCACGAGATGCGCGCCGCCGCCGACGGCTGGTGGCGGGTCGAGGTGCCCAACGGCGGCCCCGACTACGCGTTCGTGCTCGACGACGACGACACCCCGCTGCCCGACCCCCGCTCGGCGTGGCAGCCCGAGGGCGTGCACGGGCCGAGCCGCCTCTACGACCATTCCGCCTTCGACTGGTCCGACAGTGCGTGGACCGGGCGGCAACTGCCCGGCAGCATCCTCTACGAGCTGCACATCGGCACGTTCACCCCCGACGGCACCTTCGACGCGGCAATCGACCGCCTCGACCACCTCGTGTCGCTCGGTGTCGACCTGATCGAACTGCTCCCGGTCAACGCCTTCAACGGCGAACACAACTGGGGGTACGACGGCGTCTGCTGGTACGCCCCGCACCAGCCCTACGGCGGCCCGGACGGCCTGAAACGGTTCGTCGACGCCGCGCACGCTCGCGGTCTGGGGGTGATCCTCGACGTCGTCTACAACCATTTCGGGCCCTCCGGGGCCTACGCGCCACGGTTCGGCCCCTACCTCGCGGAGCAATCGAACAGTTGGGGCCGCTCGGTCAACCTGGACGGCCCGCACTCCGACGAGGTACGCCGCTACATCATCGACAGCGTGCTCATGTGGCTGCGCGACTACCACGTGGACGGGCTGCGCCTGGACGCCGTGCACGCCCTGCCGGATTCGCGGGCGGTGCCTCTGCTCGAAGAGCTTGCGATCGAGGTCGAGTCGCTGTCGACGCACCTGGGGCGGCCGTTGTCGCTGATCGCCGAATCGGACCTCAACGACCCGCGGCTGATCACGCCCCGGGAGGCCGGCGGGTTCGGGCTGCACGCCCAGTGGAACGACGACGCCCACCACGCGCTGCACACGTTGCTGACGGGGGAGCGGCAGGGCTACTACGGCGATTTTGGCTCTTTGGAGACCCTGTCGGATGTGCTGACGGGTGGGTTCTTCCACGCGGGGACCTGGTCGAGCTTCCGCAACCGGCACCATGGGCGGCCTTTGGATTCGCGGGTGCCTGGGCATCGGCTCGTCGCCTACCTGCAGAACCATGATCAGATCGGGAACCGGGCTACCGGGGATCGGATCTCGGCCTCGCTGTCGTCTTCACTGCTGCGGGTCGGCGCTGTGTTGCTGCTGACCGCGCCCTTTACTCCGATGTTGTTCATGGGGGAGGAGTGGGCTGCCTCCACACCGTGGCAGTTCTTCACGTCGCACCCGGAGCCGGAGTTGGCCTCTGCGGTGCGGACCGGGCGGCGGCGGGAGTTCGCCAGGCACGGGTGGCCGGAGGGGGACGTGCCGGACCCGCAGGACCCGGAGACGTTCACTCGGTCGCGGTTGGACTGGGCGGAGCTGGACAAGCCTGAACATGCTTCGATGCTGTCGTTCTACCAGCGGTTGATCTCGCTGCGGCGGTCGGTGCCGGACCTGTCGGATCCTCGGATGAGCGCGGTGTCTGTGCAGCACGGGGACCAGTTCCTGCTGATGCGGCGGGGGGACACGCTTGTGGTGGCCAACTTTGCTGGCCGGGGGCAGGGGGTGTCGTTGCCTGGGGTGGCTCGGCGGGTGCTCCTTGCTACGGGGGAGGGCGTCACCGTGATGCGGGACCGGATCGAACTGCCGGCGGAGACTGCGGCGATCGTGGCCTTGTAGTAGTACTACAGCCTCTCAAGTCCTGATCAACCCGTGCTGCTCTGCCGTGCTGGCCACAATGAGGGTCGAGTTATATTCGACTCGTCTTACCGACGATTGATCGCCTATGGCGGAGCTTGTCGTTCGCCAGCAATCTACTTAGGCTTCCTACGAGAACTAAGCGCGATTCGGGCGCAATGGTCTAAATGCGGGTGTCGGGACCGTTGTCACGTCGGAAGACGCAAGACAGGTAGAGGGCCGAGTCGGAACTGCCAAGCTCGGCTCGGTGGACACCGCTTAACATGAGGCAACTGGCCGAGGCCTGCTGTCCTTTATGTAACAAGCGACCACTTTCCTCCGGGCTGTATTCGGACGACACGCGACTGCCGTTGATTGTCGGTCCGACGAGGCAGGTCGCCGGTAGAGTTGGCCGGACCTTGGCTGAAGCTGTGGAAGATCAGGATGTCTGCCCTGTCGGCCAAGACATGAGTGGCCCTGCAATAGGCAGGAAGGACACCCGCTGCTACCGGTATCGGAGGGCACATGCCCACGCCCATCCCTTCGCCAAGTCCTGCGACCGATCCTGTCGGCGAGTTTCTCAGATCGATCACAGGGCTGTTGCCTGAGTGGACTCAACCGATCTGGCTCGTGATGCTTCCGATTGTTGCGTGGCTTGTGCTGCCGCAACAAATCGTAGGGGGTCTTCGTTGGTTCGTAAAGCGCGCTCGTCCTACAACCGACAAGGAGGACGCGCGACGTGCGAAACGAAAAGCGCGATTCGCTGCTGCAATGGCGGCCCGCGTGTCAGACATCAGCGCCAAGGAGGATTGGCAGGACGACCGATTTGCAGAACTGGAGGCCGAAGTCGAAGTTCACGGTCGCCAAGGTCGGTGGCCGTCTCTGCGGCAGCGCGAAACTATTCGGAGAGTATCCTCTCTATCTGTTGCTTTGAATAGTAGCCCTGACTCGATTATTTTACTTGAGGGCGAGCCTGGGGCAGGTAAAAGTGTGGCTATGCGCCACCTCGCCATACAACTTGCTACTGCAGTTAAAGACTCAACCTCGCGGCCCCAGGCCATTCCAATATACATCAACTTGAAAGAATTTCGGCCTCAGGGGCCTGTGGATGTTCAAGCGATTCGTGCATTCGTGAAGGACACGGTGAATCGGGCGAACGACCACCTTATAGAGAAGTTTTTTGACGACGAATTCGACCGAGGCTTGATCGATGGATCCTGGTTATTTCTGTTCGATTCGTTCGACGAGATTCCTGACATACTTGGAGCGACAGAGGCGGGTGAGCTGATAGATTTATATGCTACGGCGCTTTACGACTTTCTTTCGGGAATGGGCAAGTGTCGGGGCATCATCGCAAGTCGTGAGTTCCGAGGACCGAAGCGGATTGCTTGGCCACGCTTCAAGGTGCTGCAACTCGGTGATCGGCAGCAACGTGATCTGATACGGAAGCTAGATTTACCTACCGCAGTCGAGCGCCAATTCATGTCCAACCTGTTTGTAGCGGACCCAGCAATCAAGCAACTCGCAGGTAATCCTCTGTTCCTCGCCTTGTTATGTGAGAATCAGCGAGACGGGGACGGTTTTCCACGCAGCTCCCACAAAGTTTTCGAGGCGTACATAGCCAAGAGGTTAATGAACGACAAATCTCGCCTCATTAGCCGCTTCGGAATCACTCATGAGACCGTGCGAATAATGGCGGAAAAAATAGCATTCGCGATGGCTGCAGAACCGTCGTTAGGGCTCAGTCCGCCTCGGCGCGAAATTGTGGAAGGATTGTATCGTCAAGGTTCCGAAAGCAGTGAGCGTGTCGTTTATAAAGCGCTCGACGCGTTAGAATATCTTAGACTAGCGAGGGCGGTTCCTGGCCCGGATGGTGCAGAGACGGGCTTCACGTTCAGCCATCGTCGGTTCCAAGAATACTTTGCCACGTGTCTTGTTCTGCGAGAAGGCGAACGAGTCGAACCTCTGACGATGCTCACGGACGGAAAGTGGCGCGAGACCGCCGTGACTCTGATGAATACCCAGCCGGACGGCTCCATCAGTAAGCTGCTCCAGGAAGCCGAGAAGCTTCTGGTGAGCATGCTTGCCCAACTGGAATTGTCAATGGAGGAAAGATCGACGTTGGGCGCCGCTGGACCTTTCGAGTGGCCCGCTGGCTCACTCCATCTCCTTAGCCTTCTGCAGGCCGGTCTCTCTTACACGGGGCGCTCTGTGCCCGCCGAAATTCGTCGAATCGCCGGGCGTATCTTGGACGCAGCTTACCTCAATGGGCAACTCCATGATCGGAGATGGGCTATCGATGTATGCCTAGCGGCCGACGACGAATCAACGACAAGATTGCTCAGGAAGGCGTTTGCCAGTGGTAGTAGCTGGCTTAGGGAGGGTGCCTTCTCTCAGGCTGGCCATCTTCCTGCAATTCCGAGAGACTTGCGTATGGAGATGCGACTCGTACTCGCTAGCCTGGCTGCAGGCGGGTACCTGCGTCGCCATCGTCTGATGGTCGATGCCCAACTGCGGAGACTCGTCGACCCTCAGCCCGAGCGTCTACTCATGAAACTTTTCATTGCCGCGCCCCTTATAGATTTTATGCTGCTCGGACTTATCCTCGGTATCACGATCGTACGTGGTGCGGCCGAGTCGGCGACCTGGGGATTTGCTTTTGCGATTATGCTGCTAACAATTGGTTGCTTCCATCTCTATAGAGACTGTTATCGTCTCGACTGGGAGCAGCGCTACTCGGTTGGTCCGTTGCGATGGTTTTACATGACCGTGGCGGAAGTTGCCGGGCTGCAAAGACCGCAGACACTTGCAAAGCTATCCAAGCAAGTGCGTTTCGCTTTCGCTCCTTCAATTGCTCTCATGCTTGTAGGCAAGGCCTCTCTGGCCCCATTGCCTAGGTCGCTGCCTGAGTCCTTAGCGCTCTCGGTCGTGGCGGCATACGTGTGTGGATGGGGCATGCTTGCTGTCCGGGGAGGTGGAGTTATTGAAAACCCCAGAATTTGGAGAATCGTGGCCATGCCGATGCTGTATATGGCCCGCCTCCCCCGGCTGCTTTCGTTGGTGCGGGTCAGGATGCTGCTGATAGCAGGAAGTTCGACGGCAATCGTCGGTGCATTCGGGTTCGCGCTCTATCAGCTATCGAGCGTGGTTCTCAACGCGCTCGGCGTAGTAATGTTTGGAGTTGGTGTAATTGGCACCCTGGTCGTTGTCTCCAGGAACATATTTAGGTGGTGGCACGATAAAAGACTTTTGGCTCTAGTTCGAGCCGGAAGTCGCTCATATGAAGGATTCTACGAATTATTGTCGGTTCTGAGCGAATTTCAGACAGACCGAGCCGTCCTTACATTCATTCAGATCGTCAAGCGCAATCGCATGCGTAATGACGGGGATGGCGCGGTTCGCGCTTTGTGCTTGTTTGCCGAACTCGGTGAGTTAAGAGTTGAGCGTTCGGTGCAATTCGCCAAATTTCGCACCCGAGTGATGCCGGATGAAGTGTCGATTGCCCAAGAATTTGCCACCCGCTGGATCTCCGGCCGTAGGCATGTCAGCCAGGCGGTTTTGGACGAGGTGGGAAAGATTGTTGCAGATGTCGCGATACGTCGTTACGCTGCTCAGACGGTTGGAGTCCGAATCGGCCGGCAAGCGTCGGAGAGCCAGTTACCCTCTGACGGAAGAGTGGAGCGGTAGCGGCGGAGGGGTCCGAGTGCAATTGGTGTGATCTGTTTGTACCGTCGGTGTTGCAGGACCGCCGTCTGCAAGGCTCGTCGCTGACCACGTAACGAGGCAGGAGTGTTGTTATGCCCCCGCGCGCAGCCACAATCGTAGATGTACGTTTCGCTGCAGAGTTGCGGAGACTTCGAAGAGACCGGGGCCTGTCCTTGAGACGACTCGCCGTCGCAGTCAGCTATGGCAAGAGCCTTATCCGCCAGTTGGAAACGGGCCAGACGAAGCCAACCTTGGACGTGGCGATCCGGCTCGACGACGCCCTTGAGGCGGATGGTGCCCTTGCGGCTATGGTCGTTAACGCCCCAACTGCAGACGACCGCCTGGCGTACGTGGCGGCGCATCCCCGCAGGGTCGATCGTGCAGCCGCCGACGCCCTCTGCGACCTTCTCGCTGGCTACCGCCGATTGGAGGATGCGATCGGGTCCGGCCACATCATGGGGCCGGTCCATGTTCACCTCGACACTGTCACCGGCTTGCTACGTCACGCTCCTTATGACTTGCGGTCGCGTATTGTCGATGTCGCTGGACAGTGGGCACAGTTCGCGGGCTGGCTGAGCATCGCGCGGGATGAGGAACGAGCTGCCACAGTCTGGAATGCGAGGGCCTTGCAATGGGCAACTGAGGCCGGCAACACGGATTTGGTCGCCACCGTAATGTCCTTTCAGGGGCACCAGGCAGAGTTGCGGAACGACCACCCCACCATGATCGAGCTGTCTCATGAGTCAAGGCGGGACCAGTCGGTGAACGCGGCCCTACGCGCCTACTGCGCAGGGCAAGAGGCCAGAGGTCTAGCTATGGCCGGAGCAGCTAGCGCTACTGTGCTCGCGCGCCTCTCCGAGGCGTCGGACCTTACTGCTCAAGCGGCAGAGGAGCCATTGCCCCCTTGGGGCTACTGGTACACACCATCGTTCTTCGCGGTCCAGCAGGGCAGTGTCTGGCGCTATCTGGGTGCCGAGGACAGTCGTGCGAACGATCGTGCGCTTGAACTGCTGACAGCCGGCGTCGCTGGCGTCAGCGAGGACGCCGGTGGCGCAGAGTGGCACGGCCGCAACCTCGTGCATCTCGCCGTCGCTCAGGTCCAGGCCGGGGACGCGGTGGCGGCCCGCGAAACGCTGGCGGCGGCGGATGGCATCGCGCTGGCCACGGCATCCCGAGAGCTTGCTCGCCAGGTGACCGAGGCTGTCCACCACCTTCGACTGTCCGCTATGCCGTAACGGACGCGTTTCGCCTGGCCCGCCACCGATCGCTAGGCCGACGATGACGGTGGGTGACGGCGCTGGTGGCTACTCGGAGACTGAGGTCGCGCCCGCTGTTCGACGGAGGTGGGCGTGCAAGAAGACGAGGCGTCGGGCAAAGGTGA
This sequence comes from Micromonospora sp. NPDC093244, assembly GCF_040683695.1. Classification (NCBI taxonomy): domain Bacteria; kingdom Bacillati; phylum Actinomycetota; class Actinomycetes; order Micromonosporales; family Micromonosporaceae; genus Micromonospora; species Micromonospora sp. NPDC093244. The sequence continues at coordinate 2,131,786 of NZ_JBFBEO010000001.1, read as the reverse complement.
ACAGTCAGAGGCGGCCGAGCGGGAGGCCGCCAAACAGCGCCTCCTGGCCCAGGCCGAGGCGGAGCGTGTACCCGTTGATGACACGACCCGCGCGGTCCCGGACCGGCGGTGGCGGCGTGACCAGCGATGACATCCCGATCGGTCGCCGGGTGGCGAGCTGGCGGGTACGGCGGCAGATGACCCAGCAGATGCTCGCCGACCGGCTACGCAGGTCCAAGAGCTGGGTCGACAAGATCGAGCGGGGTGCCCGCCCGCTGGACCGGTACTCGGTGATCCAGGAACTGGCCCACGTCCTGCGGGTCGATCCGGAGGTGCTGCTCGGCCAGCCGCGGAGCACTCCGGCGGGCGCGCCGGACGGGGTGGATGACATCCGTGCCGCGCTAGCCCGTTACGACATCCCGCACGCTCCACCGCAGACGGACGAGCTGCGACGGCAGGTCGGGCACGCGTGGTTGGCCTACCAGCACGCACACTACGGGCAGTTGGTGCGCCTGGTGCCGGGGCTGCTCGACGCCGCCCAGGGCGCGCGAAAAGCGGAGCCGCTCGTTCAGGCGTACCGGATCACCTCGTCGCTGCTGGTGAAACTCGGTGAGGCTGACCTCGCCTGGCTGGCCGCCGACCGCGCGATGGCCGCCGCCAGCGACGACCCGACGTTAGCGGCAACAGCGACGATCGCGGTAGCCCAAGCACTGCGTGCCGCCAACCGCGACCCCCTGGCCCTGACAGCAGCCCAAACTGCAGCCAACCGCCTCCTCCCACCCCCATCCCGCCCCGGTGATCATGAGGTTGGCGGGTTTGGTGGAGATCAAAGCGCCCGGCAACCTCATGATCAACGGGGAGTGGGGCTGCGGCCGGCGGGGGAGTGGGCGGTGGGTGGGACGCTGCTGCTCCAGGCCGCCCTCGCAGCCGCCGGCTGCGGCGAGCACCGCCGCGCCGACGAGCTGACCGACCGGGCCGCGGGCGTCGCCACAACCCTTCGGGGGTACGACGACACGCACCGCACCAGCTTCGCCCCGATCACCGTCGAGCTGGCCCGGGTGCTGGTGGCGGTGGCCCGAGGTGACGCCGCCGAGGCGGTGCTTCGACATCCGGCGATCATGCGGCGGGAGGCGTGGCGGCGGCTGCCGGCCGAGTATCGGGGCGCGTACCTCGTGGACGTCGCTCGGGCGTACCTCCAGGTGGGTGACCTTCGCGGGGCTGCCCGCGCCCTCGTCGACGCGGACAGCGTCGCGCCCGCCGAGGTTCGGTGTCGGCCTCTGGCGCGTACCCTCATCGCCGAGGTCGCCCGGGGTCACCCGGCGCCGGCCGGCGTGGCGCGACTGGCGACGCTGGTCGGCCTCACCCGCTGACCACCGCTGGCACTGTGACGGCTCAGGGGCGCAGCGCCCGCCGACTGCGGATGCCAAAAGATCACTGAGCTCGGATTTCCATTTCTGCCACCAACCCGTCGTCGAATCGGTAGACATGCGTGACGGTGTGATCCGCGATTGTCGCTCCGGTTTTGTCGCGGACGACCTGGTGGACGGTGACGGCGATTCGCCCGTCGGCCTCCGCGGCGAACGCGGTCGGCGTGACTGTCGGTTCGATCTGGTCCCATTGCCTGCGCCAGTAGGCACTCACCTCGTCGCGGCCGTGAACGAGGCCCCCCTCCCAGCCGTTTGGCCACGACACATCCGGCGTCATCGCGGCTAGCAGCGCGGGGATGTCACGCTCGTTGAATGCCGCGTAGAGGTTCGTGAGCAGCCTCTCCGACGTTGCGAGTTCCGCCGAGTCCATCGAGCCAGCATGGTTGGTGGACCAGACCTCGTGGAAGCCACTTCGCGGTCAGCAGAATGCGGGCGGTGGGTGGGAGCTGCTGCTCCAGGCCGCCCGGTCGCCGCCGGGTGCGGCGAGCGCCGCCGACGCGGCGCGGCTCACTGACGCAGCGCGAGGGCTCGCAGGGCGATGTCGACCGAGGCGTGCAGGTCTTCGCGGCTCGCGCCGGACGCGGCGTGGACGGCGTGCCCTTCGCTGAGGGCCATCACGAACCGCGCCAGCGCGCCGGGATCCACGCCGTCCGGGAGGTCTCCCTCCTTCGCGGCGCGGGACAGTCGCTCTTCCACGGCCGCCTCGGTGGCGGCGCGGCCGGCGGCCAGGATCTCGGAGATGCGGGCGTTATCCGGGGAGCAGGCCAGGCCTCCCTGGATGGAGAGGCAGCCCGCCGGGTGGTCACGGTCGGTGAGGCCGTCGGCGCTGGCGCGCAGGAAGGCTTCGATCGAGGCGTACGCGGTGGGTTGGTCGAGTGCGGCGCGGGCGTTGGCCACCTGGGTGTCGTGGTAGCGGGCGAAGGCGCGCTGGAACAGCTGTTCCTTGCTGCCGAAGGCGGCGTACAGGCTCGGCCGGTTGATGCCCATCGCGCTGGTGAGGACGCTCAGGGACGCGCCCTCGTAGCCGTGCCGCCAGAAGGCCTCGGTTGCCCGGTCGAGGACGGTCTCCTCGTCGAAGGCCCGGGGGCGTCCGACGGCCGGCGTCTCAGTGCTCATGGCGCCAGTCTACCGCTTGGTACAGATCGTGACCCGGCTCACCAACCGACCAGTACAAAACCCTGTTACGGTGATGGACAACCGAGCGGTACAAAACCAGGGGTGGTCGCTCGCAGGACGCCCCTTGGCTGCACACGTAGGAGATACGAATGACCGTCACGCTCATCACCGGTGGCAACAAGGGCATCGGATTCGAGACCGCCAGGCAGCTTCTCGAACTGGGCCACACCGTCTACATCGGTGCCCGCGACGTCGAGCGGGGCGAGAAGGCCGCAGCCGAGTTGGGCGCACGGTTCGTGCAGCTCGACGTCACCGACGACGCGTCGGTGAGCGGCGCGCTGGCGACTGTCGACTCGGCGGAGGGTCGACTCGACGTCCTCGTGAACAACGCGGGCATCCTCGGCGACGGCCCCGTCGACGGCCCCACCGCCCTGCGGGTGTTCGACACCAACGCGGTGGGGATCGTCCGCGTCACCGAGGCGGCACTACCCCTGCTCCGACGGTCGTCGAACCCGACGGTGGTCACCGTGTCCAGCAGCATGGGGTCCTTCTGGGCGGTCACCAACCCGGAACGGCCCGAATACAACCTTCCGGCGGCGCTCTACGCGGCTTCCAAGTCGGCGGCCACCATGCTGACGATCCAGTACGCCAAGGCAAATCCGGGCATCAAGTTCAACGCGCTGGAGCCCGGCCCCACCGCCACCGACATGACCGCCGCCCTCGGAATCGGACGGCCGGTGGCGGAGAGCGCCAAAACGGTCGTACGCCTGGCCACGCTCGGCCCCGACGGCCCGACCGGCACCTTCACCGACGAGTTCGGCCCCTTGAACTGGTGACGCGGAGAAACAGGAGAAAATCTGATGACTGACAACAACCTGCGTGACTGGTACCTGCGCTACGTCGCCGACCTCAACGCCCACAAGTTCGACGGCATGGACGAGTTCATCAACGACACGGTGATGCTCAACGGCGAGCCGGGCACCCGGGACGACGTCCTCGCCGTCCAGAAGCACGACGTCGACGCCGTTCCGGACCTGCACTGGGAGGTCAAGGAGCTGCTGTTCGACCGCGACCGCATCGCCGTACGCGCAATCAACACCGGCACTCCCGTGAAGGAGTGGCTCGGTGTGCCTCCGACCGGCGCCTCGTTCGAGATCGTCGAATTTGCCATCTACAAGGTCAGCGATGGTCGATTCGTCCAGATGACGGCCCTGCACGATTCGGCCGAGATGCTTCGGCAACTGACCGCCTGACAGCAGGAATCCACTGTTCGCCGCGTCCGCTCGCTCCCCCGAGCGGACGCGGCGAGCTCCGCCGTCACCGTTTCAGCCGTTGCCCCGTCGGGCCGATCCGGTGCCCATTGCCCGTAGGTGTGCCAGCCCTTGCGCCCAGGACTGAATGAGTGTGGTTTCGCGGTAGGCGACGCCGTGTTCCGCGCAGAACTGGCGGATCAGCGGTTGGGCGTGGTGAAGGTTGGGTCGGGGCATGCTGGGGAAGAGGTGGTGTTCGATCTGGTAGTTGAGCCCACCCAGTAGTGCGTCGATGAGCGGGCCGCCGCGCACGTTGCGGGAGGTGAGGACCTGCCGGCGGAGGTAGTCAAGGTTGTCGGCCTCGGTCAGGATGGGCATGCCCTTGTGGTTCGGGGCGAAGGAACTGCCCAGGTAGAGCCCGAAGAGGGCCTGGTTGACCAGGATGAACACGATCGCCTGCGGAACGCTCAGGACCAGGAACACGGTCCCGAGGTAGCCGGCGAAATGCAGGAGGAGCAGGCCAGCCTCGGTTCGTCGGCGCCTGAGTCCACCACGGGTGACGATCGCCCGGACGCTGGCGGCGTGCAGGTGCAGACCCTCCGCCAGCAGTAGAGGAAAGAACAGCGCCGCCTGGTGCCTGACGAACAGCGCCCGCAGGCCGCGCTGCGCCGCAGCCTGACCGGGGGTGAAGGACAGCGGCCTCACCGCGAGGTCGGGGTCGCGGCCTTCGGTGTTCGGATGCGCATGGTGGCGGTTGTGCTTGTCGACCCACCACCCGTAACTGATTCCGGTCACCAGGTTGGCGCACACCAGGCCGACCACGTCGTTCGCCCGGCGGGAGCGGAAGATCTGCTGATGCCCGGCGTCGTGACCGAGAAACGCCAGCTGCGCGAGGAGCACCGCAACGCCGGCCGCGGTGGCAGTCTGCCACCACGACGACCCGAGGCGCACGAACAGCACGCCCAGCAGTACGAGACCACCCAGCACCACCGTCACCCGCACCGCGTAGCGGCGGGGTCGTCGGTCGAGGAGACCGGCGTTTCGGACCAGGCGGGAAAGGTCGGCGTACTCACTACCCCGGTCGCTGCGGGCGCCCAGATCGGTGTCACTCACCGTCGCCACTCCTTGTCAGCCACGCCGATCAGCTCGCCGGCTCCGCCGTCGGCCATGACCAGGCACTCGCGACGTTCATCAGTGGTCCGACAGGGATCGAACGAGCAAACCGCCGCTGATGCGCCCAGTCTCCCTCACGGCCGTGCCTTCGCACGCGGAAACCGGCAGCTAACGACAACCGATACGCGAGCAATACACGCTTTCGTGCAACTCTGACGATCTGCTGCGGTGTCATCCGTCGAGTCCGACAATCAGCACTATGCAGCCACGTTGGATTCAGGGGGTAGTCATGGCACGCAAGAGAAAGTCCACCGGGAGGCGGGCGCTCATCCTTGCCTTCGCGGCCGGGACGCTGACCGGAGCGGCGGGCATGCTGACTCTGCGGCGTTCCCGGCAGGATGGCTACCTCCCGGGAGGTGCTGACGCTGGGCAGCTCGACGAGAGCGTCGCTCCGCCGCTTGGCGGGCGTTTCGACGCCTCCCCTCAGGGGCCTGCGAGCATGCCTGCGGCGCAGCACGGCTGACCCGGGCAGCCCTGGGACCACTGCGGTGTGCGAGAGAGATGAGAGTACCGATGTCGGAACGGCCTAGCGGAAATCCCGGCGCCGCGTCTGCTGACACGCCGGTCGCAGAGTTGGTGCAGCGGGCCACGGAGCAGATCACGCGCCTGGTGCGCGACGAGCTGACAATGGCACGGGCGGAGATGACCGCCAAGGGCAAACGCGCGGGCGCCGGCGCGGGACTGCTCGGCGGCGGCGCGATACTCGGCATCTTCGCCGGCGGGACCGCCGTCGCCACGGTCGTGGTGCTCCTGGCCGCGATCATGCCCGACGCTCTGGCCACCCTGATCGTCACCGTGATCCTGGCCATCGCCGCCGCCATCGCCGCCCAACGCGGTAAGAGGCAGGTCAGCCAGGCGATGCCCGCCACGCCCGCAGCCACCCTGGACAGTGTGCGAGCCGACGCCGAGACGATACGTGGCGCAGCGGGTCGGAGGCAGCCATGAGCACGCCATCCGAAAGCAGCGACCAGACCCGGCGGGACATTCAGCAGACCCGCGCGCAACTCGGCGAGACCGTAGCCGCACTGACCGCCAAGGCCGACGTCAAGACCCGTGCACGCACGAAAGCCACCACCGCCGTCGGCGGACTCCGAGGGCGAGTCACCGGGGCCGGGCAGTCGGCAAAGGCCAGAGCGACGCAGCTCGCCCGCACGATGAGCCAGAAGGCCTCCCAGCGTGCCACGTCCGTCAGGCAGAAGTCACAGCACACCATCAGCGCGGTACGAGGTTCGGCAGAAGCCGGCGCGCAGACCGCCGGCAAGGCGGAGTCGTCCCTGGTCACCTCCGCTCGCGCCATGACCACCAGGATCGGCAGCTCGGTGCGCGCGAAACCCCTACCGGTCCTCGCCGTCACCGGCACCGCCGCGACCCTGGCGGTCATCAGCTACCGACGCCGCCGGTCCCGATAAGACGATTCGGTACGACGACACGCACCGAACCAGCGGACCATCAGAGGTGTCAGGCGGGCCGCAGGCAGAAAGGGTGCCCGGCGGGACTGGCGTAGACACGACCGCCCCGGTGGGTGGCGAGGTCGGCGTCGTCGGTGGGACGCAGCCGACGCGCGCCGGCTTCGAGCGCCGATCTGTCCGCTGAGACGATGTCATCGGTGGCCAGGTCCACGTGCAACTGCTGGGCGCCGTCCTGCGGCCAGTCCGGCGGAACGTGCCCCGGAGCCCGCTGGATCACGACTGCGGGGAACCCGTCGACGGCCAGGAAGTGATGGTTCCCGGTTCTTGTGATCGAGCCGCCGAGTAACCGGTGCCAGAAGGCGCTCTCGGTGTCCACGTCGGCTGCGTCGATGATGATGGCGGCAAGGTTGAAGGTCATGTCACACCACCGGGATGATTCCGCCGTCGACGCGGAACTCCGCGCCGGTGAGCCACTTCGCGCGCCGGGACGCGAGGAAGGCGATCATCTCGGCCACGTCCTCCGGATCGCCGGGCCGGCCCATCGGCACGTTCAGGTGCTCCACGATCTGCCGCTTGAGTTCGTCGAGGCCGATGCCCTGCTGCTCGGCGATGTGGGTCAGATGTTCGTTGGCGCCGGCGGTGGCCACGAAGCCCGGCAGGACGCACACCACTCGGACCCCGTGCGGGCCCACCTCGGTGGCCAGCTCGCGGCTGTAGACATTCAGTGCCGCCTTCGCCGCCGCGTAGGACGCCTCGGTGCGCTGCGGCAGCCGGCTGGCGATCGAGGAGACGTGTACGACGACGCCGGAACCTCGTTCGACCATGCCCGGGACCAGCGCCCGGTCGAGCCGGACGGCGCTGAGCAGGTTCATCTCCAGGTCCGAGTACCACGACGTGTCGGAGCGTTGCAGGGTCGGCGTGGGTGCACTCGCGCCAGCGGCGTTGTTGACAAGCACGTCCACCCCGCCGACGCGGTCGATGATCAGCCGGCCGAGTTCGGCCACCCCGTCCTCGGTCGCGAGGTCGGCGGGGAAGTGGGTGGCCGGCAGATCCTCCGGGGGCGCACCTCGCGATGCGGTCAGAACGGTAGCTCCGGCGGCGGCGAAGCGGCGGACGGTCGCCTCGCCCAAGCCACGGCTGCCGCCGGTGACCAGCACGCGAAGGTCGTTCAGGCCGTCTTCTGAGTGGGTCATGTGTCGCCCTCTGCGGTAAAGTGAACCGGACTCCGGAAAGCTAGCATAAGCGGAGTCGGACTCAGCTTGTGGAGGATCTTTTGTCAACGTCACGGCCGATGCGCGCCGACGCCCGCCGCAACCGCGAGGCGCTGCTGACCACGGCACGGGAGATGTTCCTCGGCGGCGAGGCCGACACCGGCGTGGAGGAGATCGCGCGGCGGGCGGGAGTTTCGGTGGGAACGCTCTACCGCCACTTCGCCACGCGCGAAGCCCTCGTCGAGGCGGTCTACCGCCAGGAGGTCGACGACCTGTGCGCCGCCCCCGCAAACCTCCTCGGCCAGCACCCTCCGGACGAAGCCCTGCGTCGTTTCCTGCTGCTGCTCGTCGACCACGCCGCCATCGGCAAGGGCATGGCCGAGGCGTTGGAGAGCATCATGATCACGGACTCCCCGGTCTTCGACGACGCCCGCACGAAGATGGCGCAGTCGCTCGACCAGTTGCTCGCCGCGGGAGTGGCGGCGGCAACCATCCGCGACGACGTCACCGGGCGCACCCTGCTGCGCGCGATGGGCGGCATCTGCGAGATGCGCCCCATCGGTGGCTGGCAGGAGGAGGCCCGGCAGATCACGGCGATCCTCTTCGACGGCCTGCGCCACGTCGCGCCGACGGCGCGCGCATCGTGAACGCCACCCGGTCGCTGCCCTCGATGCGCCCCATCGGCTGCGTCGCACGACGACCGGCCATTCAGCGGATTCACAGAATATTCAAAGCTTAGACGGTAGTGAATCAGATACTTGACCCTTCAACTTTCCCGGTGATAACTTTCATCGACCGAGTCCACTGGGGAGGAAAGAGTTTTCATGCGACTGAAATCCCTCGCGCTTGCCCTGTCCACCGCGGGTCTGCTGGCTGCCGTCCCGGCCGCGTCGGCCTCTGCGGCCACGCCGGCCGACGAGCCGTGGCCGCCCGGCAACTGCCAGCCGGGCACGTTCTGCGCCTGGCCCAACTGGGCTCCCCCGAACACCGGCCCCACCGAGACCCCGTCCCTGGTCACCACCGGCCCATGGGTCGGCAGCGCTCCGACGAAGCAGTTCTACAACTACACGAGCGCAAACGTCGAATTGGAATACCACAACACGTGGGACCCGTCGACTGTCATCACCCACTGCGCCACCCCGCGCGGCAACATCTTCTACCTTGAGGTGATCGTGACGAAGGTGAATTGGCACGGCTCCTGCTAGCGGGATTCTTCAGCTGGCGGTCGTCCGACTCCTGCGCCGGATGAGCGTGTCGAAGACGACGAGCGACAACGGCACGAACACCCACAGCTGAAGGACCGTGTACCGACGCAGTTCCCGATCGGTGTCGACGTCGGCGAGTTCGGCATCGAGGGCACCCGGGCGCATCAGCCTGATCGCGTACCAGGCGAGCGGGGCGTAGTTGAGACCTGCGCCGACCAACCACAGGCCGATCGCCCGGGTGCCGGAACTGTTCGTCGGCGCCAGTAGCCAGCTACCCAACGCCACCATGACCAGCACGCCGCCGAGGAATTCGGCCAGAATGATGTGCCGTCGACGGGCGGTGCCCCGGGTGCCGTATGTCGATGGCCGCCAGTCGACGAACGTCCATCCGCCGATGATGTCACGGGCGAACCCGACCGTGGGGGCCTGTCAGACGCGGTGGGCGGACCTGACGCGGGCCTCGTCCTGCTGCTGCGCCGCCGGCCGAGGCGTCACCGCGTATCGGCTCAGGGCCAGCAGCGGAAGGGCCAACGCGGCGAGGGTGAGGCCGAGCGCCGCCACCGCGATCATGGCGCCCCGCAGGCCGGTCGCGGCCGCCCACAGTCCGACGTAGACCGGCCCCAACAGGAATCCGAGGTACGCCACGGCCGTCACGATCGAGGTCGCCCGCCCGCGCGAGGACTCGACGACGTTGCGCGAGACGATGCTCAACAGCGTGGGGAACAGGGCGGCGGTCCCCGCTGCGGCGAGGACCAGCCCGGCCAGGGCGACGGGGACCGACGGGGCGCGTGCCAGCAGCGCCGCGCCGGCGGCCGCGACGACCGATCCGAGGACGAGGACCGTCCGGGCGTGCGCGGGATTCAGCGTGCTGACCGCGAAACGGGTCGTCGCCACGACGGCGGCGAACGCCGCGGGTGCTATCGCGCTGAGGCCGGGCCCGGTGGCCAGGACGTCCTGCATGAAGACGGCACCCCAGCTCTGGTGGGCGTTCTCGCTGGCGAATGCGAGCGCACCGAGCACACCCACCAGGAATAGGGGTGCGAGCGGCATCCGCAGGCCGCTCCCGCTGCTCGGCGCGACAGGCTCCGGGCCGGACAGGTCCGCGGGCAGCGTGCGGCCGATGGCGGCACCGGCCAACAGCGACACCAGCAGTACGGCAGCGAACGGAACCCAGGTGGGGGCCCCGAGGGCGAACGCGGCGCCGGTGCCGAGGCTGGACACGACGACCGTGGTGGAGAACACCGCGCCGGTCCGGGTGATGATCGGTTGGCCGGAGCGTTGCTCGGCGCGTCCGCCGACGGAGTGCATGGCGACGTCGACCGCGCCGCTGGCGACACCCACAGCGGTCAGCCCGGCGCACAGCCCGACGAGCCCGCCGGCCGTGACGGAAGCGGCGAGCCCCGCAACGCCCAGGGCGACCACCGTCAGGGCCGTGCACCGCAACCCCCAACGGTCCAGTGCCCGACCGGTCAGGGGCATCGCCGGCAGCGCGCCCGCGCTGATGAACAGCAGCGCGGCCCCCAGTTGGGCGTCGTCCAGACCGGCCTGGTCGCGGACGCGGGGCACGGCCGAGCCCCAGGTGCCCCAGAAGGCGCCGAAGACGACCGACGCGAGGTAGGTGGCCGTGACCAGCTGTCGGTGCGGCGACGCGGATCCCATTGTGGAACGCTACCCACCCGCCGCCCTCGATCACCTCAGGGTGACGGCCAGGGCCGGGGTTTCCGGAAACGTGAGACCTTCACCCGACTTGCCGGCGGCGACGACACCCTCGTCGGCGGCCCCGCCGCAGTCAGGCCAAGGGCTGACGAGTCGCTCGGCGGGCGGGTCACCCAGGTGACCGCAGATCCCGGCAGTCCTGTTCACGACGAGCGGGGACGCAGCGCAGGGACCACCCGACGAGTGGTCCCTGCGCTGGTTGACGGTGAGTGGCTAAACTTCAGGTTGGCAGTTCACCTGCGCTCTGCTGCGGCGGGCGCAGACCTCGGGAGGGTGTTCCCGCACCCTCTCGAGGGGCCGTCCGATCAGACGGCGCCTACTCGCAAAAGACCCGCACCGTGGCATCGGGGGAGTCCACCTCCACTGTCACGTCGTCGAGGTGCTCCACGAGCGCCTCCAACTGCTCGGGCTTGAGCTGCGCCAGGTCGATCGGCACGCCCGAGTCGCTGAGTGAGGCGTTGGCCTTGGCCAGCGCCTGCGGGGGGACCAGCGCCGCCAGTCGTACGCCGGCCCGCAGCAGTTGCAGTGGCACCCGCACGTTGACCCGCGACGGCTCGCCGTTGTCGGTGGCGTCCACCACCACCCGCAGGTACTTCACCTTGCCCTTCGGTCGGGCGTCGGGACCCGCCGCCGGCGCCTGGCCCCGTTCGAGCGCGGCGATGAGCTGCTCCGCCTCCTCTGCGGTGATCATGCCGGAGGCCAGCATGTCGAGGATGTCCTTGCGTTGTTCGGTCATTTGACCCTCTCCTATCTGATGGCCACGAGCACGGCCGTGCGGCCCTGCTCGATGTCGAAGCGGGCGCCGGGCAGCGCGGAGATGACGCGCCAGCCGGCGCCGAGTGCCCGCACCGCACCGATGCGGAACACCAGGCAGGCCACGGTCGCCGCGAGCGCGACCAGGACCACGAGTGGGAAGAGCAGGATCACCACCGGGAGCACCGGAACCCAGAAGCGGATGGGCCGGCGGTCCGGGCGGTTCACCTTGACGGTCACCAACTGCGGCATCATGGCCGGCCTTCCAGCTCGGCCAACGCCTGCTGGGCGTTGATCTCACCGCGTCGCAACCGGTCGATGACGTCGGCCCGCGACGGGGCCGGATCGGTCTCGACGAAGTCGAGCATCTGCGTGATCCGGTTGAGTCGTGACTTGATCGTCGGGTAGCTCACCCCGAAGATGCGTTCCATCTCCTTGATCGAACCGTGGCAGCGCACGAACGCCGTGACGAAGACCTGATCCTCGACGTTGAGCTGAGCCAGCTGCGGTAGCTCGAACGCGCCCTCGATCGCGACGCCGTTGCCCGCCATGCGCACCCGCTCGACGACGAACGGCTGCCCCCGCGTCAGGCCGGTGAGTTCCTGCCAGTCCATCGCCTGATCTGTCATACCTAAATTTGTAGCTTAAGAATCCTCAACTTTCCAGAGGCGGGTCTTAACTTTCTTAATTTCATGCTCGTGGTACGCCGCCGCGCCTATCCGCACCGGATGGCCTGGAGAGCCGTGTCGAGTGCCTGGTCCGCCGGGACTGGTACGTCGGGGACCACACCGACGCCCTCCCAGTTGGTGCCGGTGACGCTGTTGATCGTCCGGGCAGTCGGCACGGTCACGAGGATGTGCTCGGTGACCGGGTGGCGGGCCGTGGGGTGCGCGCCGCCACGGGTCGTCTCACCGACGACGACGGCCCGGCCGTGCGCCTGGAGGGTGTACGCCACGTCCTCGCCCCCGGAGAACGTTGCCGCGCTGGTGAGCACATAGACCGGACGGTCCACATAGCGCGGTGCGGGAAGGTGCGCGGTGGTCCAGAACTGACGCGTGGCGCCGGTGGACCGCTCGTAGAAGTCGTTGAGATGCACCTGGTCGTCGCGGAAGAAGTAGCTGCACCACATCGCGGCTCCCTCCGGTGTTCCGCCGCTGCACGCGCGCAGGTCGAGGATGAGCGCGGAGCTGAGGGCGACCAGGTGCATGGCCGCGCCGATCGCGGCGGCGCCTTCGTCGGCGTACGCGATGCGCCGCACGTCGATGAGCCCGACGTTCCCGTCCACCTGCTCGACCCGGCGGATCCCCTGGTTCTCCGCCCTGAGCAGCGCGCGGAACGCGGCCTGCCCCCCGTCCTCGTCCGCCGGATCGAGGGACTGCGGCTGGTCCGCCCAGAGCAGCCGCAGATGCTTGTCCGGGCGCACCTGCTGAAGGTGGGCGGTCACCGTCTCGCAGAGCACCGGCCCGTCCAGGTCGTCGTACTCGCCCGCCGCGAGACGACGTCGGATCGCGGCGTCGATGTCGGCGACCTTCGCGGGAAAGACGTACCCTGCCTTGATCCGGTCCAGGGCCTGTCGGATTATCTGTTCGTTGGAGAGCACGGCGGGCCATGGTAGACCGCAGGCCGCGTCATGACCATCGAATTTGCAGGGGCCCGGGTTCGACGATCCGGGGCGCGTCGGAGTCAGGAGCGCGGCAGGAAGCCCACCAGCGACGTGATGATCGCGAGCCGCAGGGCCGATTGCAGGTCGATCTGGTAGACCGCGAGCGCCGGCTCGGACTCGTACACGGCGAGCAGGCTCGGCGGCGGTGCGGTGTAGGCGGACAGCGCGCCCGCGACGAGCAGGGCTTGCAGGCAGAACAGCTCAGCGCGCTCGCCGACTTCGGGCAGGTGCCGCCGGATGAGGTCGGCCATCACCGCGAGGTTGGCCAGCGAGGCCCGCTTGTGTCGGCGGACCACCTCGACCGAGACGTTGTGCTCAAGCACTCCGCCCTGCGCGCCGAAGAGATCACACAGCACCGTCTGGGCGGCGAGCGACCGGCTGAGCACGTCCGCCACCTGCTGGGCCCGTTCCAGCGCGGACCGGCTCGGGTCGACGCCCCGGGCCAGCTCCTGCTCCAGCTCGGCCAGCCAGGTCGCCGTCCGGTCGTCCAACAGGTCGAGCAGCACCGCTTCGCGGGACTCGAAATACCGCAGCACAGCCGTCTTGGCCAGGCCCACCCGCCGGCTCAGCTCGTTCAGGGTCACCTCGGCCACCGACATCTCGTCGAGCATCGCTGAGGTCGTGTCCAGGATTGCCTGGCGCCGGACCGCACGCTGCTCCTCGCTGCGTGCCCGCTGGAACGTCATGACGCCAACCCTAACTTAGGTACCGCTGGTCTCTTGACAGTGTACCGTCGGTACTTTACCGTTCAGGCATAACTTACCGGCGGTACATTGGGAGCCTGAGATGAACTGGACCGAGCAGCAGATTCCGCGTCAGGACGGCCGCGTCGCCGTGGTCACCGGGGCCAACACCGGGTTGGGCTTCGAGACTGCCCGCCGACTCGCCGAGCGCGGGGCGTCGGTCGTGCTGGCCGTCCGCGACACCGAGAAGGGCAAGCAGGCCGCCGCCCGGATGAGCGGCGACGTCTCCGTACAGGAACTGGATCTGACCTCGCTGGAGTCCGTGCGCGCCGCCGCGGCCGACCTGCGTGCCGCCCACCCCCGGATCGACCTGCTGATCAACAACGCCGGCGTGATGTACACCCCGAAGCAGACCACCCGCGACGGCTTCGAGATGCAGTTCGGCACCAACCACCTGGGCCACTTCGCGCTCACCGGCCTGCTGCTCGACCGGCTGCTGCCCGTGCCCGGCTCGCGAGTGGTCACAGTCAGCAGCGTCGGGCACCGCATCCGCGCCGCCATCCACTTCGACGACCTGCAGTGGGAGCGTTCGTACAGCCGGGTCGGCGCCTACGGCCAGTCGAAGCTCGCCAACCTGATGTTCACCTACGAGTTGCAGCGCCGGCTCGCCCCGCACCGCACCACAGTCGCGGTGGCCGCACACCCCGGCATCTCCAACACCGAACTCGTCCGCAACGCCCCGGCGGCCGTCCGCGCACCGATCACCTGGCTCGCCCCGGTGATCACCCAGCCGGCGGCGGCGGGCGCGCTGCCCACCCTGCGGGCCGCCACCGACCCGTCAGTCCTCGGCGGGCAGTATTACGGCCCCGACGGCCGGGGTGAGACGCGCGGCTACCCGAAGCTCGTCACGTCCAGCCCCGAGTCCTACGACCTGACCGTGCAAGAGCGCCTCTGGGCCGTCTCGGAAGACCTCACCGGCGTCCGGTTCCCGGTCGGCCAGGCGGCCCTCGCGGCGTGACCGCGCCACGTCGCAGATGATCGGTCGCGGCGAGACCCGCACGGGTCCCGCCGCGACCGTCAGTTGTGGGGCCGGGTGAGCCAGCGGCGTCGCACCGCCTCGGCGGGTGACCTTTCCCCGGTGGGTGTGCTGTGCGGCGCGCTGATCACTCGAAGAACTTGATGCTGAACCCGGTGTCGGATGTCGGGCCGGGCACGTTGGCGCGGCGGTAGGTGGTGTTGCCCCACCAGCAGAAGGTGCCTGTGTACCAGTACCGGTTCGCCCACGAGTACGCGGTGCCCTTCGGTACGGCGTGGAACATCAGCGGGAACCTCGGCCCGGCGGGCGGGCTCGTGGCGATGTCGCCGTTGAGCAGGACGAAGCTGTGGTGGCCGGGCCCGTTCACGTACAGCGTGGGATCCCAACCGGCCATCATGGTGGCCCGGTTCGAGCCGAACAGGCAGCCGTTGGACTTGTACCAGTCCCACACGTACGTCGGGTCACCGCCGGCGCGTAGCCGCAGGTCGGCGAGGCAGTACTGGTCACTCCAACTGCCGTTCGCGGAGTAGACGATGTGCAGTTGCCCGTTCGGGTCCCTGATCGCCTCGGGGGACTCGTTGATGAACGGATTGCCGACGACGCGTTCCCAACTCTCCCTCGGCTGGGAAATGACGAACCGGTTGCCGGTCGGGGTGAGCGGGTCGCTCATCCGGCTGAGGTAGATGTTCTGTTCGACGTTCGTGTCGCCGGCCCAACCCGACCAGACGAACCACCGCTGACCGTTGAACGTGAACAGGCTGCCGTCGATGGCCCACTTGCCGCCGGGCAGCGCGAGCTGCCTCTCGGCCGTGTAGCCGCTCGCCGGCGACGCCGAGTGGATCACGTACATCCGGTGTGCGGCTGCGCGCCCGGCCGAGAAGTAGATGTAGTACCGGCCGCCGTCGGTGACGATCTCCGGGGCCCAGACCTCACCGAGGTTGCGGCTGTCCGTCCACACCTGCCGCGCCGGTGCCGCGGCCAGCCCGTCGGTCGACGAGGCCTGCCGCACGGCGATCCCGCCGTTGAGTGACTGCACGGAGATGTAGGTGCTGCCCACGCGGATCACGCTCGGGTCGGCGGCCCGCAGACCTGTCTGCCCGGCCGCCGCCGGCCCGGCGCCGGCAGCGGACAGGCCGGCGGCGAGCACGGCGGCCAGCAGGACGGAGAGGATGCGCGGAAGGGTTCGGTCGCCCACGTTCACGATGGGGACTCCTTTCAGCTGGCCGATCATCGGCCCCCGGTCACGTCGGTCCGGTCGGTCACCTCGGCAGCGACCGGAGTGGACTGTCGGAACTCGCTGACCCTCTGGACGCTGCCACACCGTCCGCCCCACGGCCACCGCTGAGGCGGCGCGGTACGGCCCACGGCCCGGACGTCACCAACCGGGCCGCTACTCGCGGCCCACCCAGGTGGCCACGCATGCCTCGTTGCCCTCGGCGTCAGCCAGAACCCACCACCGGGGCGCGTGCGCGTCCGAGACCAGGTGACCGCCGGCGGCCAGGGCCGCGGCGACGCGTGCCTCCGCCTGGTCGTGCGGGACAGCGACATCGAGGTGCAGCCGGTTGCGCTGCGGGCGCGGCGCGGCCATCGGCTGCAACCCGAAGCCCGGCCCCCGGCGCGCCGGGTCGGACAGGTAGTCGTCAGCTATCTGGCGGTAGCCGAGCAGCGCCCGCCAGAACGGCAGCACGTCCGCGCCGACATGTGCGTCGAGGGTGACGTTGACGAGCTGCACCGCAGTCGGGTCGGCGGTGATGTTCAGGTCCCTGGCGGCGGCCGAGATCCGCCGGGCCAGCGAGATGTCGCGCCGACTCAGGCTCACCGTGACGCCGGAGCCGCGAAGGTCGACGGCCACGTACCGCTGCTGGACCTCGTCGACCACCCGGCCGATCTCGTCGACGAGGGTGGAGCCCTCGGCCAGCGAACCGGTAGGGAAATGGGCCGAGACCAGGTGGTAGAGGCAGCGCCAGTCCTCGACACCGTCGGCCGCGTGGAACTGCTTCGCCGTGATCTGCGCAGTCATGCCCGTGACGCTACCCAGCGGGGCTCGTTCGGTCGTACGGCCGTGGCCTTCGGTTGGCTGGTCGAGCCAACAGGCCTGGGCAGGGTGGACGAGCGACCACAACCGGGTGGGATCTGCTCGTGTGTCGTAGTGCTGAGCTGCCACAATGGACGGCGAAAGCCGACCGAGGGTTCGGGGAGGCGCAGGTGGTCCTGGATGCGTTGGCCGCAGGTGCGCAGTTGGCGACGTCCGCGGCAGAGATCGTCGATCGCATGGGGTTGTTCAGGCCGACAGAGGTGACGCTCGGCATGCTCGGCTCCGCCCAGGGGGCCTGGGATGGCAGCAGGGCTGTCTTCAGGCTTCGCCTCGACACCACAGTCGCCTACGACCGGAGTCGCAGGCCAAGCGTGCTGGTCCTGATGCGCGGAGGTCCACGAGGTCTCGTCGACGACGCGCCTACGTGGTCCACGCGCGTCCGACTCGGTGGCCGGTATCTGTTCCACGTCCCGCCGGGAACGTACGCGGTCGCCGCCCTGTACATCGCGGCGCACGTTCACCCGCGCATGGTGCCGGACCTCCTGGCAGTCGGCGAAGTCCCGCTCAGGGAGTTGGTGATCGGGGATCGCCCCACCATCGCCGTCCCAGGGCTGGCGCCCAGTCACGCTCACGTGACCGCACTGGAGAGGGCACCGGAAGCACAGAAACTGTTCCGGGTCCAGCCCCCCGTCGTGCCCTCGCGGCCCGGCTATCGGAGCATCTCACCAGCTGGCGGGTCCGGCCCCCTCTTGCAGTGCCGCGCGAAGGTTGCGGGAGCGCCGAACGGCCGGTGCACCGGGACCAACCGAGGTGAGGCGGTGTGTGCCCGGCACCGAGGAACGAACGCCGTCGACTTCCAAACGGATGATCCCCTTGCGGCAGGCCCGGGGCCGGAAGGCCAGGTTCGCGCCCTGCGGCCGTCCTCTCACCCGACAGCCGTGATGCCGGCGGCCATCGGCGTTGCGGGAGTCGGTTCCGCCCGATCGTCGATCGCACCCCCGGGGCCTGGCCGCCAACTCGCCGCAGGGGTCAACGGATTCGTCCCCCTCTACCAGTGCGTGGCGACGGACATCGGAGCACCGAACGGCCGGTGCACCGGGACCAGTCGAGGTGAGACGCGGTGTGCCCGGCACCGGTGATGAGCGCGACCTGGAGTCGCAGACATGCGGAGCCGGACCGACGGCAGCGACCTGCGCGCCGCGCACGGGGGGCGGCGGACGACCCGGGTGCGGGGCAGGGACGGACTTCCGACGTTGGGGACCTGTCCGCCCTCGGATGACCCACCCTTGTATTCGGTTCACCACTCTGGGTAACCGTACGCAAGGGATTGTGGGAGGTCGGCATGCTGACGATCATTGAGGACCGGACGACATATCCGCCGGACGGCCGGATCCCCAACCTGGAGGACGACGAGACGGCGTGCGCCGCCATCGGCACACGTATCGAAAAGCTCCTGCCGGCCGACTACCAGGGCGAGGTCTTCGCCCGCCTGATCACCTGGTCGGCGAGCGGCCTGAGCAGCCAGAGCTTCCCCACCTGGGCCGACGCCATCACCGCCGCCACGAAGTACGCGCGGGAGGAGTTCGCCGGCGGCACCGACCAGCGGCGGCGTGAGCAGGCCCTGGACGCCAACGACCTCGCCAAGCTCGACGCGGCCGTGGTCAGCACCGGACGGACCGACGACCCGCGGATCGCGGCGCGCGACAAGAGCCGCAAGTGGGCCAACTGTGGCCTGGCCGCGTTCCAGATCCGCGAGCAGTTGCGCATCCGGGGCGGCGAACCGCTCCGCCGGTCGGCGCAGACCTACGGGGCCGGTCAGGGCGATGCTCTCCGAAAGGCCCTGCTGGTGCTGCCGGCGAGCGCCCAGAGCGTCCTGTTGCTCGACTGCCAGTTCCCCCAGGTGCACAACTTCATGATCGAGGTGCACCACGACGGGTCCCGCTACCTCGCCCAGGGCTACCAGGGCACGTACTTCGCGCACTGGTGGCTCGGGTTGGACACCAGCTACTCGGGCACACCCGGCGCGGACATCCTCGCCCTGCGCGAGCGGTACGGGCTCGGCCGTCGGATCAGCACGACGGACTACACGAGCCTGCTCGACGGCTTGGTCGCCGCCATCTCCGGCGGCTGGCCGCAGGCCGCCGCCCAGTGGCGGACGCTGCCCTTCAACCCGGACCAGCAGGAGGTCGAGGGGATCGGCAAACGATCCGCCTCCCCGACCATCCTGATTGAGGATTTCGAGGTGCGTAGGCCGGAGGTGGCCCGCGCGGCTCTCGGCGGCGGCGACGCCTCACTCAGCGAACTGACGACCCGAGGCTTGACCACCGACTGACCGGCGAACCAGGTCGTCCGGGCGGATTGATCATCACGAGGGCTTCGATTACCGTGCGCGTCTGTGAAGCCCACTCGCGTCGCCTTCGTCCTGCTGATCCTTACCGCTACGACGGTCCTTGCCGCCTGTGGGGGAGAGGACGCGGCGCCGACGGCCGGCTCCACCCCGGCGACGCCCACCTCCGCCGCCCCGTCCTCGGCGGCGCCCTCCACGCCTGCCACCCCGGCCTCGGTCGCTCCGGCCACGTCGGGTGCGACGACGGGCGGGACGAGCGACAAGAAGCTGTGCGAGTCGGCGCAGAAGGCCGGCGACGAGATGAAGGCGGCCCTCATCGACATGGTGAGGACGGGTGAGCCCTCGGCTGCGGACTACCGGAAGATCCTGACCGGACTGGACCAGGAGCTGACCCGGGTGGCCTCGGCCGGCGCGGGCAACAGCAAGGTGGCCGCCGCCCTGCGCCGCTTCGGTGACGAGGCGGCCAAGGCGGCGGCCGCGCCCGACCCGGCGAGCGCCGCCGACAACCCGACCTTCGAGAAGGCCGGGGCGACCATCACCGCCGCGTGCAAGGCCGCCGGCGTCCGGGTGAACTTCTGACCAGACGTCACGGCCGCATGCCCCTGCCCGCGTGACTAGCTGGCGAAGTCGACGCCGGTGAGGGTGACCGAGCGGTGCGCGGCGAGAAGCTCGGCCTGCGCCGTGACGGCCTTGCGGGTGGCGCCCGACAGCCTCTGCCAGGGCTGGACGGCGACCGTGAACGCCCTGCCCGACTTGCGGGGACGCCAGGTGCCGACCAGCTCGCCGTCGACCAGGACGGCGCCGGGTCGACCCAGCACCGGCCACAACTCCTTGCCGCGGGCGGCGTCCGACACCAGGGTCGCCCGGTCCTTGGCCTGCAAGAACAGGTCGTACGGGCCGAGCAGGCGCGTCCCGGTGCGCTCGGCCGACTCCAGTGCCTCCTCGTCGGCGGCCAACAGGGAACGCACCTCGCCGTCGACCCGCACCTCGATCACGTCCTCGGGCCAGAGCGCCTTGACGTCCTTCGACGGCGCGTCCAGGTAGTCGGCCACCTGTTTCGGGGTGGCCGGACCGAGCAGGCGAAGGTACGCGCGGATGAGGTCCAAGCGGTCGTCCACCGCCGTCGCCTTCCTGAAGCCGGTGATACGCCGCAGGACCGGAGGTGAGGTGTCGAGATCCAGCTCCAGCCCGGCCCGCACGGCGGCGAGCCGGAACGGCATCTCGTAGACGTGCGTGGCGTCGCACGGCCGGCAGAACCGCAGGTACGGCTCGGGAAGCATCGTGGCCAGCCGGCCGGACACCGTACCCTTGACCGTCGGCGCGGTGACAATGGCCCGCATGCGGTTGGCCACCTCGTCGAGGGCGGCGAGGTTGCCGATGCCGGCGGCCTTCAACGGCTTGGAAGCGTCGTAGATGCGCTTGCCCGCGTCGGCGTCGGAGAAGGGCTCGACCGCTGCCGCCACCGCGCCCACGTCGGCCCGACGGTAGAGGTGGGGAGCACCCCGCACTGTCCACAGCAGGACCACGTCCTTGTCGGACAACGCGGTCACGTCGACCCCGCGCACGGCGAGTGCCCACCGTGCGCCGTCCGGTCCGGTGTTCTGCACACCGATGTCCAGGATCGCGGTGTCGGCGAGCGTGCCCTCGCTCCGGTCGAGCTGCTGGGCACGGACGCGGAAGTTCATCACCTGGTGACGATCGACCATGTCTGCACCCTAGTCCGGCACAATGACACGCTCGTGCCAATGCCGGCGGGGGGAGGCGCCCGATGGGTTACCGCTTCGAGCATGTCGACCTGCCCGAATCCGCCGCCACCGCGCGCGCCCACGCCGAGGAGTGCCTCGACCTCGGCGGAGCGTGCGGCAGTTGGCCACGGTGCCGCGACGAGTACGAATCGCTGGCCGCCGCCCATCAGTTCGCCCTCAACATCGCCGGCATGGGGCTCTGCCGCGAACTGATGCGGCGCGCCGGCATGACCTACCAGGCGACACCGCGTCCCT
Organism: Micromonospora sp. NPDC093244; assembly: GCF_040683695.1. NCBI lineage: Bacteria > Bacillati > Actinomycetota > Actinomycetes > Micromonosporales > Micromonosporaceae > Micromonospora > Micromonospora sp. NPDC093244. Next base: position 2,110,783 of record NZ_JBFBEO010000001.1, on the reverse strand, counting down.
TCCCGGACTGGCCGTTCGACGGCATCGACGACTGGCGCAACGCCGACCAGAGCCGACGGGACGCGTACAAGGAGGCCGAACGGGCCGCTGCCGCGCAGAGCGGTCACCCGGGAGCTGGATCGTCGGTGGTGACGGGGGTCGACTCGAACTGGTTGTTCAGTTTGTCGACAGCCGTTTGCAGGCGGCCCTCCAGGCCCTCCGGCCGGTATCGTTCCGCGGCCTTCGTCGCGTAGTCGAGAAGGCCGAGGTCGAGGCCGGGCAACTGGGTGTCGCCGCGGGGTACGGACCCGTCCTCCGCGGGCCACGAGAGACGGACGAGCGGCAGAGCGAGCTTGAGGTCCTCCCGGCTCCTGCGGCGCGATCGGCTCTCCAGCAGCACGGCGCAGGCTTCCTCGACGACCTCACGGGCCGTCGCCGTCGCCGCGGAGATCGCGGACTGGAGCGCATCCCAGGATTGTCCGTGTGCGGCTACCGCATCGCGTGCCTCCTGGACCAGCCGGTCGGCGCGACTCTCCGCGTCGGCGATCCGGCGCTCGGCGTGCTCGCTGCTGTCCGCGTACGGGTTGTGCGACTGCACCTTCACCGCGATGGCGCCGATGCTCAGCAGGATGAGCAGCACCACGAAGGCGGGCTGGTAGACCGCCAGCCACTCGAACTCCGCGGCCTCGGACTGGGCCCGGACCAGCGCGGCCACGCCGAGCAGACCGAGAACCAGCGCGCCGAACAGGACCGGTCCCGGCAGCCGGGACCACGGCAGGTCGTCGTCACGGCGTTCCAGCTTCTCCGGCCGCCAGTCCCAGAAGAGCCGGCGCAGCGCCACGGCGGGGTTCAGCGGCGGCAGCTCCCGCCGCCGGCTCAGCCGCTGCCGCCGCCGCAGCAGGTGCGTCGCCAACTCGACGCCCGCCGCGTAGAGGCAGACCGCGATGCCGACACCCGGCAGGTACGCGAAGTAGAAGAGCGGATGCTTCCAGTCCACGTCGAAGATCTGCTGCATGAGGCTGCCGATGAAGGAGGCGTCGAAGAGGGCGGAGAGGCCGAGAACGAACCAGAGCAGGCGCGGATGCATGGCCCGCCGGCGGCGATCCTCGGGGCCGTCGTCGGCGTGCCTCCGTACCACCCGGTCGTTGTCGTCCAGGGCCTCGACGACGCTGCCCCGGGCTCGGAACCGGTCGACCTGATCGATCCGGGTCCGGGCCGCGTGGTAGCGGGCGACCACCTCCGCGCTAGCGGAGTTGACCGGCTCCTGGGACTGCCGCATGGAGGCGTTGCCGGCGGTGAACGCCCGCAGCAGCGCGGCCGCCTCCAGGTCGTCCGGGTTCTCCTCGTAGCGGGTCGGGCCGAGCCCGATCGGGTCGGCGGGTGCCCCGGCACACGATGCGGGAGCGACCCATCTGGGCGTGCGGCCGTTTGTCTGAATGCTGCCGTCCGTCATGGGATCCCTCACAGAGTCGTCAGCTCGCGGTGATGTCGACACGGCGCAGGCACTGCAGACCCGCGTCGGAGGTCTCGGTCGCCGGGACCGGCGTGCCGTTGAAGCAGGTCCTGGTCGCCCCCATGCCCCTGGGCTGCGGTGACCGCACCCCGTCGGCGGCGAGCGCGTCGGCGACGGCCCGCGCCCGGTTCTCGGACAGAGTCTGGTTGTCCACGTCCCCACCCCGTGGATCGGCGTACCCCTGGACCACGACTCGTGTGTAGGGACGTGATCTGATCTGCACCGCGATCGCGGTCAGCAGCGGAGCCGCCTCGGGGCGCAACGTCCACCCGCCGGTGTCGAAGAGGGCGGCGGACAAAGAGAAGGCCACCGCGTCGGTGCCGAGCCGCACCGGCGGGTCCTGAACGCTCTCGTTGGGGGCGGGAACGGTGCCGGCCGTGTCGGTGTCAGGCACCGCGACCGCCTCCGGCGTGCCGGTCGCACCCGCCGCCCCGCAGAGCGCGGCCCACAGGTCGCTCAGCCAGCGGGCCTGAGCGGTGCTGGGCATCGGCTGGTCGGCGCTGGGATGACCGACGCCGACCATGGTGACGGTGATGCCATCCAGGTCATTGCCGCCGAGTTCACCCTTCAGGCACTCCGTCACGATCGCGTCGATCTCCTGCTCGCCCCGGGACGTCGAGCGGGCCAGATCAGCGCAGCCGTGGGTCACCAGGCCATCGGTCGCCACCACCAACTCGCGGGTGGGAGCCTTCGGGTCGGCACGCAGCCAGGCGGCGGCCTGAGTGATCGCGCGCAGGACATCGGTGCCGCCGGGGCCGGGCGTCGTCTGCCGGGCCTGACGGACATCATCGGTCAGGCAGTCGGCGGCGTCGTCCCGCTTGCCCTCCAGGTTCTTCGGGTTGGTCGCCTGTTCCTTCCAGTTGGTCACCCGGGTGGTCAGGCTGAGGTTGCCGGACGGGCCACTGAACGGGGAGATGGCGACCGTCCGCTGAGCCCCGACCGCCTGCTCGAGCCTGCCGCGAAGCGCGGTCGGGTAGTCCGGGGAACCGAGACCGGACGCGGACCGGGTCGACGTCGAGACATCGACGAGAACGGCCAGCCGCCCGGCCCCGGGCTCCGGCGACTCCGCCAGCCAGCCGCACGTCGGCTTCTTCGGAGGCGGCGGGCAACCGGTCGTGACGGGCAGAGCGGCGAGGAGGGTCACGGCGCACAGCAAGGCGCTCCGTCTGGCGCCGCTCATCGGGCCGTCCCCGCTTCCTGCGGCTCGACCGGTTCACCGAAGTCGGCGAGGTGCCACTTGCCCAGGTCGATGCCCATCTGCCGACAGAACGCGCGAAGGGCCTTGTCGTACGCGTTCGCGAACTCGAACAGACCGACGCGCTCGTGATCGCGGACCGCCTGGGCGAGTACGCCGACCAGCTCGTCGTAGCGGGACCGTCGTTCGTCGGCCAGCGCGCTCGTCACCCTCGCCAGATCCGCGTCGACCAGACTCGCCGCGAACGGGACCAGGAACTGGCGCTCGTCCTTACCGAGGTCACGGAACTGCTCCAGCTCCTGGAATCCGTGCAGCCACCGCTCGGTGCGCTCGCGGACGATCTCGTCACGCGCCATCGCCAGTTGCTGTTCGATACGTCGCAGCTCGAGCGGGGCCTTCTGCTCCCGCAGCCGCGGGTCGATCGTCACCCGGATCGACGGGCGGCAGCGCAGGTCAGGGTTCGCCTTGGGCCAGCAGAACCCCCCGGCGAGCACCTCGTTGAGCAGCTTCTCGGCACCCGCCGGGTCGAGAGGGTCGAGTGACCGCGCGTGACGCCACACCGCCTGCGTTGTCCGCTGCCGTGCGATGTCCTGGTAGGCGGCCGACTCATCCTCGATCTCGTCGAGGTCGAAGTGGCGGGACGGGCTGTCCCAGCGCAACTGCACGAAGACGTGGAAGTCGTAGACGTCGCCCCGCGCCGGCACGACGACGGGGGTGTCGATCGCCGGTGGCTCGTAGACCTCCCCGGGCCCGCGAGGGGTCGACACCTCGACATCGTCTCCTGTGAGCGCCTTCCAGATACGGCTGAAGAAGCCGTCAGTCCTCGCCATCAGTTGCTCCCTGCGTCGGGGTCGGGGGTAAGTCGGTCCAGCAGCGCGGTGATGAGAACGGCGTCCGGATGGCGGTTGCGCCAGATCCGGAGATTGAAGCGGGCCCGGCTGTCGAGCGGGTCGGCGAAGATCTGCATCGCCAGTGCCTCGACCAGGGCACGGAGGTCCTTGTCCTGATCGGCGGCGAGCAGCCACCGCCGCATCGGATTCCAGGCGCGGCGGGACGTCTCGGCGTTGGTGAGCGCGTTGCGCCACAGGCTGACCAACGCCCGCTGCCATCCCCGCCGATGCTCGGCCAGCTCCGGCAGGGCCGGCCAGCCCTGCCGTTCCGCGCTGCCCGGCTGCTGAGCGAGAATCACCAGGCTCCGTACGGCGTGCTGCGGCAGGTACTCGTTCGAGGAGGCGATCCAGCTCGCCAGCTCGTCCATGACCTGGTCGGTGGCGCCGAGGAGGAACAGCGTGCTCATGGCGGCGGCGACCGAGCTGCTGGCGGCCAGCTCGGGCTGGCGACCCATCCGGGTCAGCTCTCGGATGGCCGCGGGAACGTCCTCCTGCCCCAACCGCATCCCGTAGACCCGGGCGGCCGTGTCCTGGAGCAACGGATCCGGGCTGCGCGTCCAGTCGTGCACCCGCCCGCGGACGCGTTTGCTCAGGTTCCGGTCGACATACGCCATGTCCATCGCGAACGCCGCCGAACGTCGGTACCTCGCCTGCCACCGTGCCCAGAGCAGGATCAGTGAGCGGTAGACCTGCTCGAAGTCGAACCCGGCGAGAATCCCGGTGATCTGCGCGGCGCGTAGCCGCACCTTCCAGGACGGGTTTCCGGCGAGCACCGTCAACCAGGTCATCAGGGGCTCGCGCAACGCGTCGTAGTCGTGCCAGGCGACATCGAGGATCGCGGTAATCAGCGTGTCGTCGGTCAGCTCCGCGCAGCGTGGGCCGGACCGGTGGTTGTCGTCCCGCACCGACGCCACCATCGACGGGTGGATCAGCTGATCCACGTTCCCGTCGAAGATGAGCCGGTCCGGTGGGGTTTCACGGGTCTCGTAGAGCGGCATGATCTGCTTGCTGAGCAGCTCACCGGCGAGGAAGACGTTGGACAACGGGTGACCGGCGAAGACCGCGTAGGCGATCCGGAACGCCTGACGCCGCGGGGCCGGCTGTGTCTCGTCGGAGTCGTCGGCGGCAGCCAGGATCTTCTTGGCGAGCTCGCGGGACTGGTTGTCCCACTCGGTAAGCGCCCGTTCCAGATCGTCGTTCTCATCGCCGCCGGGAGGATGAACGAGGTAGCCCTCCAGGAATTCGGCCAGTCGGACGACGTGGAAGACCGACGTGGCCAGTCGGATCCGGCGGGCCACCGCCGGATGCTCGACGACAGCGGCCTGTCGGGTCCGGTCGGGACGCTCCGCGCCCTTCGGGCGCTCGGCGGCCCGGTTCGTGTCGAGCCGCGCCTGGAGATGGCGTGCCAACACCTGCTGGTAGTCGGGGTGCTCGTGGGTGAAGGTCGCCTCGGCGACCGCGCTCTTGCGGTCGTCGAGGATCACGACGAAGGCGCCGGCGTCCCGGGCCTGCCGCCGCAGGGCATCGACCGCCCCGTCGCGCATCGGGCGGCCGGCACGGTCGATGATGAGACCGTCGCCGGCCTGCATCTCGCAGTCCTCCGCCAGCACCGAGAAGATCAGGTCGTCGTCGACCTCGACCGTGCCGATCCGGTCGGGCTGGCAGCCGACCTCGCCGAGGAGCTTGACCGCGGTGGTCCTGCGCCCGCTGCCGACGTCGCCGCAGAGCCGCACCAGATGCTCCTCGTTGAGCGTTTCCCGCATCGCGGCGAAGCCGGGTACCGGCACGTAGGTGTGCACCTGGGCGGTGACGTACCGGGCGCCGAAGAATCCGTACTGGACGGTGAAGTTCCGTCCGCCGTAGGAGACGTGGTAGACCCTCCGGTCGTAGTAGGAGGCGCGGGCATTCGTACCGGAGGCGGAGGCTCCCCGACCGGTCTTGCTCTGGTTCCGCTGGAACCACTCGCGCTGCTTCTGCTCCTCGGGGTCGTAGTCGGCCCGGTCGCCATCGTCCGCGGCACCCGGGGCGCTCGGCTTCTTTCCCTCGGTCGACCCGGCGTCGAAGCCCTCCCGGATCCGCTCGGCCACCTGTTCGTCCGCGCGCCTACCGACCACCGCCACGTCAGTCTTGTCGGCCCGGGCATCGGTGCGGTTGTCACCGCCTGTGGAACCGTTCGGAGTCGGGCCGGGCGGCAGTTCGGGAAGACGCTGGACGGGCACCCGTGGCCCTTCGGCGGCGCTCGGGGCGGCGGGCTCCGCCGCAGGCTGCTCCGGGCTCTCCGGCGCAGTGCCCGTCACGTGGCCGTTGGCGGCCTGGTCGGGAGTGTCAGGCACGTCGCTCACTCGTCCTCCCAGGGCTGCGCCGGTCGCCTGCCGCGAGGGCTCGAACGGTTGTCGTTGTAGGTGGCCGAAGCGTTGTCTCCGGCGGCTGCGGCGCCTCGATTGGTTTTCGCGGAGTTCGTCGTGTTCGTGCTGGTGCCCCCCTGGTCCGGCCGCTGCCGAACCGGGATGTGCTCGCGGAGGACCGCGACGATCTCCGCGAGGTCGTTGTCCGCCTCCCGGGACCGGAGGTGTCGGAACTGGAACTCCGTCAGGTCGGCGATGTCCGAGGGAAGGTCCTGCGCCTTCGGCAGGGAGGCGCCGTCGAGCAGCACCGGCAGCACGATCTTCTTCCACTTGATGGATTTACGGATCTCGTAGCGTACGTAGTCTTTCCGGTTGTCGATCCTGCGGTTTCCTTCGGAGTCCTGAAGGTCGAGCCATTGCCGACCGATGAGGACGAGCAGGACGCGACTGTCTCGCAGGCGGTCCTTCAACTCGCGCGGAAACTGCTGCCCCGCCGGCAACCCCGTGGAGTCGAGAAAGACCCGTTCCTTGCCGAACACGTCCCGCAGTCGCTCGTTGAGCAGGGCGGCCATGTCCTGTCCGTCGCCGGTCCGATAGTTGATGAATACGCCAGTCATTCAGTCCGCCTCTCGGCTGGGACCGCACGTATTCGGCGCTGCGTATGCGACGCCATCGTCGTGGAAGCAGCGGCGCGAGGGGTGCGGAAAAAGCGGCAGGTTCGTCACTCAAGCGAATGTCGCTGGTTGCGAATCAGAGTTTCATCGAACGCCGCGGCAAAGCAATGGCGTTTCCCTCCACCGTTTGGTCGGACAACGGGACACCGAGGGTTACGCCGGGGGTTACTTTCCGCCAGAGTGCAGGACGAGGGTCAGGTCGTCGTTCACCCGGCGGACCTCCGCGACGTCGCGCCAGCGACCGAGGGTCCTTTTCAACAGGCGCAGATCGACCCGGACGGTCGCCGAGTCGACCGGATGGGCCGCGGCGATCGTCCGCTCAGCCACCGCGCAGGCGTGATCCAGCTGTCGCACGCTGGCCAACGCCAGCGCGAGTCGGGCACCGTACCGGGCCTGAGCCCGGAACGCCTCAGATGGGATCGCTTCGAACTCCGGCATGAGCGCCTCGGCCGCTCTGGCCGGCTTACCCAGGTCCAGGAGGCACCATCCCCGGACGAACGGCAGGGGACTGCGGACGGTGCTCGACCCCAGGGGCGGGGTTTCCCCGGCCGCCTGTTCGCCTGTGGGATCGGTCAGTTCCTCGGCCTGGTCGAGCGCGCGCAGGCAGGCGTTCTCGTCGCCGGCGAGGGCATGCCCCTGCGCGATGCGCTGCCACGCGAAGGCGCGGACCCGCCTGCCGGTCGCCCGGGCCAGCGCCTCGTGACCAGAGGCGAGTACCCCTACCGCATCCTGCCGGTAGAGCGCGATCTCGGCGGCACGCACGGAGGCGTACCCGCTCATGTCGGCGTCGTCGCCGGCCTCGGCGAGGTCGACAGCGAGCGTCGTCCACCACGTGGAGGTCCGATCGTCGCCGTTCTCCTGGGCCATCCAGCCGGCGTACTCGGCGAAGCGGGAGGCCAGCAGGAACGCGCGAGCCCGATCGGGCCCAGATGCCCGCGCGCCGCGTCCCCGCAGAGCGCTCGCCGCGGCGGCGACCTGCGGGAAGACCTCCGCCGGAGCGCTGCTCTGGCCGAGCGCACGGAGATTGGCCAACTGTCGTCGGTACGGGTCGAGGCCATCGTGGACGATCTCGGTACGCGCCGTGACGGGCATGGGCCCGGCGGTCCAGGACATCATCGCGACCGTCCCGGAGGCGAGCAACGTGCGTCGGCTGATCGCCTGGAACTCGCCTGATCCGTCCGGGCGTGTGTGAATGGTCAATCCCTCGTCCCTCCCATCCGGTCCGGAGTCGTCGTCACCGGTCGCGGGTGTGCGGCGTGGCGAGACGAGCCGGAGCAGGGCGCCGTCGGCGGCGAGGAACGCGTCGCAGAGACGAGCCACCTCATGGCTCGGCCTCTTGTGTCCGGACTCGAGCTTCGAGAGGTAACCCTTGGTGTAATTGATCCCTCGGGCGAGATCGCTCAGCGAGCGTTGCGCCGCCAGGCGGCGCTGACGCAGCTCTGTGCCGAAATTATGCAGACCGGTCGGCTGCTGTTCCATGGCTGGCACCCCGTTTCCGTCGCGCATTCGGGGAAGTGTGAGGGCAACGGTATCGGTACCGTGCAGCGGGAGCGAGAGACTTCAACCGGTCGGCGAACAGGTTCGGCTCATCTGGTGAACGCGAGGTAGAGGCCGACGCCAAGAATCGCCAGGACGGACGATCCGTAGATCAGAACGATAGACGGACTGCGGAGTGCGCCGGCCACATCGGCAATTCGCGTCCTCTCAATGGTCAATATCCAACTGGCTGTCGTCTGGCCGACAGCATCGCGGTAGAGGGCACGGTACGCGCGTTCGAGGCAGAGATAGTAGGCATCGAGGACCGCGAAGGCGACAATGACGTAGAACGCGATGAACACCACGACGATGGTGTCTGCCTTTGCGCCGAACCCGAGCAGTGCCGCGGTCACGGTCACGCACCAGGTCTTCACCGCAGTTGACTGGGTCGACAACCGGGTGATCACGGACTGGATCATCTGCAGATATGCTTCCTCAGCCACTGCACGATTGTGTCAGTCGCGATCAACCCAAGCCATCCACCTTCACGGATCAACGAGATCCAGGATGCCCCGTGGGCTGCGAGTCTAGGAGCAGATGCCGGGTGGGTCGTTGGGGTCGATGGTGATGCCGAGGTCGGTGCAGGAGAAGGAGCTGCCTTGGCTGTGGATGCGCCAGCCGTGGGTGGGGGTGTGGCGGAAGAGGTAGGCGCCGTCGCCCTGCTGGTCGGGGTCCCATCCGGTGGCCCAGCCTTTCCAGCACTGCACCCGGTCGGGGTTGATGCGGTAGCCCTCGGGCAGGCCGGGCACCCGGTTCAGCGTCGCGGCCGTGACCGGGCAGCCTGTCGCCGAGGCTGTCGTCGCCGCCGGTGCCGATGGTCGGGAGGTCACGGTGGCCGGCGGTGGGCTGACGGTGGTCGGCGCGGCGACCGTGCCGGGCGACGCCGGGGATGATCCGGCGGCGGGTTGACCGGTGGCGCAGCCGGCGGCGGTGACCGCGACGAGGGCGGCGGGTACGAGAACGCGGCGTCCGAAGGAGAGGCTCATACCTGGTGACAGGCCTCCCGGACCGGAAACGTTGCCATCCGACCGGAAAAGTTTCTGGGCCCGTCTACGTCGCCCGACCGCCGGGCTGGTCGGGGCGCTGGCGGGCGAAGGCGTCCGTGAGCCCCCAGCGGCCCGGGATGTCCAGCAGGGCGATCCGATTGAAGGCGGACGGCAGCGCCGGGTCGACGGCGAGGTGGTCCTCGTGCGGGTTGATGCCGAGCATCGTGCGGATGAGCAGCATGCACGCGCCGCTGGACCAGGCCTGTGGGCTGCCGGCGGTCGGGTACCGCACCGGGTAGCGGGTGGTGTGCCTGTCGAAGCCACCGAACGCCTCCGGCAGTCGGCCCTGGAAGTAGGTGGCGGCCGACAGGATGCCCTCGGCGATCCGGGCCGCCTCGGCGCTGAACCCGTACCGGCGCAGGCCCCACGCGATGAACGAGTTGTCGAACGGCCAGACCGTGCCGGTGTGGTAGCCGAGCGGGTTGTAGCGGCCCTGCCCCTCGGCGAACGTCCGCACACCCCAGCCGGAGAACAGCGCCGGGCCCATCAGGTGTTCGGCGATCTGCGCGGCCCGCTCGCGCGGCACGATGCCGCTCCACAGCAGGTGCCCGATGTTCGACGAGAGGCTGTCGACGGGAGTGCCGTCGTGGTCCAGGGCCAGCGCGTAGTAGCCCCGGTCGTCGAGCCAGAAGTCCTCGTTGAAGCGTTCGTACAGGGCCGCCGCCTGACGTTCCAGCCGGTTGGCGTAGTCGGGATCGCCCCAGACGGTACGTGCCAGCCGCGCGCCTCGGATCTTGGCGTCGTACGCGTACCCCTGGGTTTCGCAGGTGGCCCGGGGGAAGCCCGGCAGCCGTCCGTCGGCGTACGAGATGCTGTCCCAGGAGTCCTTCCAGCACTGGTTGTCCAGGCCGGTGGCGCGGTTGCGCCGCTCGTACCAGACGTAGCCCGTCGCGTTGAGGTCCGCGTACCTGTCGATCCACTCCAGGGCGGCGCGGGCCTCCTGCTCCAACTCGACGACGAGCGCCCGGTCGCCGCTCCAGCGTTCGTACTCGTCGAGCAGCACCACGAACAGCGGTGAGGCGTCGACGGTGCCGTAGTAGGGGGAGTGGGGCTGCTCCTCGAACGCTGCCGACTCGCCGTAGCGCAGCTCGTGCAGGATCCGGCCCGGGTCCTCCTCCAGGACGTCGTCGGTGCGGGCGCCCTGCAGGGAGGCCAGGATCCGCAGGGTCGGCGGGGCCAGCGACGGGGTGACGGCGAGGGTCTGGAGGCAGGTCAGCAGGCTGTCGCGGCCGAACAGGGTCATGAACCAGGGCAGGCCGGCGGCGGGCACCGCGGCGCCGCTGAGCGAGAGCGGGGAGAAGCGCAGCGCCGCCAGGTCCACCAGGCTGCGCTGGTACACCTGCTGGAGGCTGCTGCTGTCGGTGTCCAGCGTCGGGGCCTGGGCGACCCATTCGCGGACGCTGTCGGGCAGTGTGGACTCGTCCGGGCGCAGCAGCCGCAGGGGTGTGCGCAGGTCGACGCCGTCCGGGCGCAGCGCCCGCATGACCACGTGCAAGCGGGTCGACCACTGCTGACCGGAGCCGAGTCGGGTGGTGAACCGCAGGCCGCGAGGGTCGAAGGTGGCCGGCTCGCTCGCCGTCAGAGAAACCTGGCGGTGGTACGTGCCGCGCCGGTAGCCGAGCCGCAACTCGTCCGGCTCGACCTCGCTGTAGTAGCTGCCGACCTTGTCCTCGATGTCGAATTTAATCTCGAAGATGTCGGCGAAGTCGGCCACCACCTCGAGCCGTACGTCGAGGTCCAGATCATGGTCGCCGTAGTTGAAGAAGGTCAGGGACTCGGTCAGGTCCGGACCGATGCGCCGGCGGCGGATCGCCGACACGTCGGCCTGCACGTAGTCGACAGCCCCGCCCGGCACGACGAAGAACGTCACCTCGTAGTACTGGCTGTCGTCCACGGACAGCGCGGTCAACCGCTCCCCGTTGACGGTCAGCACCCAGCGGGACAGAAAGCGCGTGTCGGCGGAGAACAGGCCGACCGGCGTGGAGGCCGACGCCTCGACGTCGCCGCTGGCGTCGGACACGATGAACGTGTTCCCGTCGATACACGACACCGTGCCCGGGATGTCCCTCATCGTGGTCTTCCCGGATTGGGACCGCTCGGCGCCGGCGCCTCCGGCGCTCGCGGGAACAACCGCCCGATCCGCAACGCCAGGCCGAGGTCGCCGTCGACCAGGATCTCCCCCCGGGTGATCGCCGCCAGGCCGTTCACCTCGCCGCGGGCCATCGCGTCCGCGACCTGCGCGGACACCCGGATGACGGTGGTGGCGGGATCCGGGCTCCTCGTCACCCGCATCCGGCCGTGATCAATACTCAGGAACCATTGGTCGAGGTGGTCTCCGTCCCGGATGTCGAAGCGGACGCTCCCACACACCTTGCTGAAGCGTGGATCCTCGCCGGCATCGGTCAGCCGCTCGAAGAACATGCTTGTCGCAGTCATCCCGACCTCCCGGCGACGGCAGAAGCGCCTGTCGGCTACCCGGCGGCGGTCACTGTTAACTCGTCCCGGCGACCGGTGCCTCCCGGCCCTCGCCGAATGTGCGGATCAACCCGCGGAACCTGCCCACATCGGCTGTTCTGCCCCGAACCGGGCACACACGTCCCGTGTACGACATAGCGTCACGGGGGCGGCGGACCGCCGCCGCTCCGCCGGTTGGCCGGCGGGCACGTCCACCGGGAGGGACCGGGCATGAGCCGTACCGACACTGTTCTCCTGCCGGAGCTGGACGGGCCGGTGTCGACGACGCTGCCCAGGACGCTCGGCCTGCTGAGCCTGGCCCTGGGCGTCGGCGCCCTGGTCGCCCCCGGACCCCTCGCGCGCCTGACCGGGGTGGACGACTCCCCGGCCGCGCGGGCCGTGCTCCCAGCCGTCGGCCTGCGTGAACTGGGCAGCGCCGCCGGGCTGCTCAGCCGCCGTCGCCCCGCCGGCTGGGCCTGGAGCAGGGTGGCCGGTGACGCCATGGACCTCACGCTGCTCGGACGAGCACTCGCCGACCGCGGTGGTGAACGTCGCCGCCGGGTCGCGCTGACCACCGTCGCCATCGCTGGCATCACCGCCGTCGACATGCTGGCGGCCGTACGCCTCGGGCGGGCCCTGCGGGCCCGGTCCCGGATGATCCGGGTGGGGATCGCGGTGACGGTGAACCGGTCGCCCGCCGAGGCGTACCGGTTCTGGCGGGACATGGAGAACCTGCCCCGGTTCATGGCGCACCTGGAGTCGGTGCACGCCGACGACCTGCGCCGCTCGCACTGGATCGCCCGAGGCCCGGCCGGCCACCGCGTCGAGTGGGACGCCGAGATCATCGACGACCAGCCGAACAAGTCGATCACCTGGCGTTCGCTGCCGGGCAGCCGGGTGCCCAACGCCGGGCGGGTCGCGTTCGTGCCCGCCCCCGGCGACCGGGGCACCGAGGTGCGGGTGCACCTGCGCTACGCGCCGCCCGCCGGGGCGCTCGGTCGGACTGTGGCGAAGATGTTCGGCGAGGAGCCCGCGCAGCAGGTCCGCGACGACCTGCGCCGGTTCAAGCAGGTCCTGGAGGCCGGCGAGGTGGTCCGCTCCGAGGGCAGCCCCAACGGCATCTCCGTACGCCAGCAGGCCATGCAGCGTCCCGCGCAGCCGTTGCCGGCGTCCCGTCGCTGACCCGCCCGACCGTCGAAAGGGACCACGATGAAGGCCACCGCCTGGATGGGCACCGACAGCGTCAAGGTGATCGACGTGCCCGACCCGACGATCATGAACGCGCGGGACGCCATCGTCCGGATCAGCACCACCGCGATCTGCGGCTCCGACCTGCACCTCTACCACGGGTACATCCCCGCCATGCGCAAGGGCGACATCCTCGGCCACGAGTTCATGGGCGAGGTGGTGGAGGTCGGCCCGCAGGTACGCAATCTCAAACCCGGCGACCGGGTGGTCGTACCCTTCCCGATCGCCTGCGGGCACTGCTCCTCGTGTCAGCGTGGCCTCTACTCGGTCTGCGAGAACTCGAACCCCAACGCCGGCATCGCCGAGAAGATCATGGGCCACTCGCCGGCCGGCATCTTCGGCTACTCCCACCTGCTCGGCGGGTACGCCGGCGGCCAGGCCGAGTACGCGCGGGTGCCGTTCGCCGACGTCGGCCCGCTCAAGGTGCCCGACGAGGTCCCCGACGAGCAGGCGGTCATGCTCGCCGACGTGTTCCCGACCGGCTACATGGGCGCCGAGATGTGCGACATCAAACCCGGCCAGGTGATCGCCGTGTGGGGCGCCGGGCCGGTCGGGCTGCTCGCCGCCGCCAGCGCCCGGCTGCTCGGTGCCGAGCGGGTGATCGTCATCGACCGGTACCCGTACCGGCTGCGGCTGGCCGAACAGCACGCCGGCGCCGAGACGATCAACTACGAAGAGGACGACGTGCTCGACACGCTCAACGAGCTGACCGCCGGCCGGGGGCCGGACGCCTGCATCGACGCCGTCGGCCTGGAGGGCCACCACGGCAACGCCGCGATGTACGCGTACGACCGGGCCAAGCAGGCCACCCGGACCGAGACCGAGCGGCCGTTCGCGCTGCGTCAGGCGATCCTGGCCTGCCGATCCGGAGGGGTGGTCTCGGTCGTCGGCGCGTACGGCGGCTTCGTCGACAAGTTCCCGATGGGCGCCTTCATGAACAGGTCCCTGATCATGCGAACCGGTCAGTGCCACGTGCAGCGCTACACCCGGCCGCTGCTGGACCGGATCCGGCGCGGCGAGATCGACCCGAGCTTCATCGTCAGCCACCGGATGCCGCTGCGCGACGCCCCGAAGGGCTACAAGATCTTCCAGAAGAAGCAGGACGACTGTACGAAGGTGCTGCTCTCGGTCTGATCGGTGCGGTGCGGCGCGTCAGTTCCAGAGGGCACTCACTACCATTGCCGAGCCCTGCCAGTGTGGTGCGGGCCTGCGAGTTCCGGGCCGGCCGGTGGCGCGACGGGTATCTTTACAGCCGGCTGCGCGACGATCCGCCGCCCGAAGCGCTCGCCGGGACGTGATCCCCGGGAAGGGGACACCAGTGCCGGTCTACCGCCACCCAGGCACCGTCATCACCGACCACCGTTTCCCGGTGCCGCTCGACCACGGCGACCCGGCCGGAGAGCGGATCGAGGTGTACGCCCGCGAGGTCGTGGCCACCGCGAAGCAACACGAGTCGCTGCCGTGGCTGCTCTTCCTCCAGGGCGGCCCCGGTGGCCGCTCACCCCGTCCGGTGGGCCGGGACGGCTGGCTGGACCGGGCGTTGGACGACTACCGGGTGCTGTTGCTGGACCAGCGGGGCACCGGCCGCTCGACCCCCGCCGACCGGCACACCCTGCCGCCGCGCGGCGACGCGGCCGCCCAGGCCCGGTACCTGGCGCACTTTCGAGCCGACTCGATCGTGCGGGACTGCGAACTGATCCGGCGGGACCTTCTCGGCGACGACGGCCGGTGGAGTCTGCTCGGCCAGAGCTACGGCGGCTTCTGCACCCTCACCTACCTGTCGTACGCGCCGCACGGCGTCCGCGAGGCCTTCGTGACCGGCGGCCTGCCCGGTCTGCGCAGCACCGTCGAAGACGTCTACCGGGCCGCCTACCCGCGGGTGCGGCGCAAGGTCGAGGCGCACTACGCCCGCTACCCGCAGGACGTCGAGATCATCCGGGACGTCGCGCGGTACCTGCGGGAGCGGGAGGTGCGCCTGCCCGGCGGTGGACTGCTGACCGTCGAGGCGTTCCAGGCCATCGGCATCCTGCTGGGCACCGGCAACGGCTCGCACACCCTGCACTACCTCCTCGAAGACGCCTTCCTGCCCGGGATGCCCGGCCGGCAGCTCTCCGACAGTTTCCTCGCCGAGATCCAGGGCCACCTGTCGTACGCGAGCCGCCCGCTCTACGCCCTGCTGCACGAGTCGATCTACGGCCAGCGTTCGGTGACGCCGCGCGCCACGGGCTGGGCGGCCGAGACGGTGCGGGCCGAGTTCCCGCAGTTCGACGCCGACCGGGCGTTGGCGGCGGACCGACCGGTGCTGCTGACCGGCGAAATGATCTACCCGTGGACCGTCGCCACCGATCCGGCGCTGGCCCCGCTGGGCGAGACGGCGGAGCTGCTGGCCCGCCGTACCGACTGGCCTGACCTGTACGACCCGGACCAGCTGGCCCGCAACGAGGTGCCGGTCGCCGCCGCGATCTACCACGACGACATGTACGTGGACACCGCCGACTCGGAGACCACCGCGCGGGCGGTGCGCGGCCTGCGCCCCTGGATCACCAACGAGTACGAGCATGACGGTCTGCGGGTCAGCGGAGGCCGCGTCCTCGACCGGCTGATCCGACTGGTACGCGACGAGATCTGACGCCCTGCCGGCTCCCGGCCGGACCGTCCGGGTCGGCGCGTGACCCCGTTTGTGCTCAGGGAGCCGGGGAACCCGCCCTGTTCGTCCGCCGGCAGGCCGACCGCCGGTCGCGGAGACGGAAGGGAGCGGATCATGGAGTACGAGCAGATGATCGCCACGGTCCGGCAGCGCGCCGGCCTGGGGGAGAACGAGGCCGTACGGTCCGTACAGGCCGTCCTGTCGGTGCTCGGCGAACGACTCGCCGGGCAGGAGGCCGACCACCTGGCGGCACAGCTGCCGGATCCGCTGGACGGATCCGTCACCCGCAACCCGCAGGGCCGCCGGTGGGACGTCGGCGAGTTCCTCAAACACGTAGGCGACCGCGAGCAGGTCGCGAACGCGGACCAGGTGCGTCAACACGCCCAGGCGGTGCTGCGGACCGTCGCCGAGGCGCTCGACGACGACGAGCGGCACGACCTGCTCGCCCAGCTGCCCGCCGGCATCATCGACCTCTTCGGCGTGCCCACCCCACGCGGCTGAGCACCGCCACGCCACGACCGGCGCGGATGACGGGTCGGTCCCCGCTGGCGCGCCGGTCGAGCCGCACGGTCAGCGGGGGCGGACGCCGGCCTCCACCGTCAGGGTCCCGGCTTCGGCGTCGATCGTGGCCCTCGCGCCGAGGGGAACGGTGAGCTGCCCGTCGCCGTGCCCCAGTCGTAGCCCGCCCAGGACCGGCACACCAAGGTCGTACAGGCGGTCCTTCAGCACCGACGCCGCGTCCCACTCGCCTGGTTCACCGACGCTGTTGGTGATCTGCCCGATGACCACCCCGGCGACCCTGCGCAGCACGCCCATCCGGCGCAACTCGGTGAGCATCATGTCGATGCTGTACGGAGCCTCGTCCACGTCCTCGAAGAACAGGATCGCGTCGTCGAAGTCCGGCGCGTCTCCCGCACCGAGCGACGTGGAGATCAACGTCAGGCAGCCGCCGAGCAGCAGCCCCGACGCCCGTCCCGGCACCACGACGGAGGCGGCGGTCTCGGCCGGATCCCTGGTGATCGTGACGGGTGCGGTGGTCATCACCGCCCTGCGTAGCGCCTCGGCCGACTCGGGGCCGGTGCGACTGTCGTTCCAGTTGACCATCGGGCCGTAGAAGGTGGCCAGCCCGGTCTCACGCCACAGCTTGCCGTGGATGCTTGTGATGTCGCTGAAGCCGACGACCACCCGGGGATCCCGGCGGAGACCGGAGAGGTCGATCCGATCCACGATCCGCTGCGTGCCGTAACCGCCGCGAGCGGCGAAGACAGCATGGACTCCGGGGTCGTTGAGCGCGGCGTTCAGGTCGGCGAGCCGCTCCGCGTCAGTGCCGGCCAGATAGCCGTACCTGGTGAAGACGTGCCTGCCCAGCTCGACCTCCAGGCCCCAGCTGCGCAGGATCTCGATGCCGCGGGCCATGTTCGTGGGGTCGGGGGTGCTGCCGGGCGACACGACCCGCACCCGGTCGCCGGGGGCCAGCGCCGGTGCCCGCAGGACGCGCCTCGCGCCACGGGGAGCGGCCTGGGCGGGCGCGGCCTGGGCGCTGCCGACGAGCACGGCGGCGCCGCCGGCCGCAGCTCCCATCCGCAGTACGTGTCGACGGGACAGGGGTGCTCGCGCGGGAATCTCTGTCGGGGTGGGGTCTGTTCCGGAAGTGGCCACAGGCGTCCCTTTCATCGTCAGCAGAGCGATGTCCGAGTTGCCACAGCCTACGACGATGTTCGATTCGTCAGGGGGTCCACAGAGGACGCTGGGCGCCTAGGGGATCGGCCACTCGTGCACCGGCCGGTTGCTGTGCATCAGGTCCACGTAGTGCCGGACCACCTCGCGCAGCGCCGCCGGACGGTCCAGGTGGTCGGCCGACTCCAACCGGTGCAGGGTCTCCACCTGCCAGGTCGCGCCGTTGCGGCCGGTCAGGCAGCGCTGCTCGACGATGCCGAGCAGCCGGTCCCGTTCAGCCGGGTCGAGCCCCCACCGGTCCAGGCCGTGATGCGCCATCGGCAGCAGCCGACGCAGCACCAGCTCGGTCACCGGCAGGTAGCCGAGGCCGGGCCAGAACACCTGCGCGTCGATGCCGTACCGGGCGCAGCTGGTGAAGTTCTCCTCCGCGGCGCTGAACGACATCTGCGACCACAGTGGCCGGTCCGACTCGGCCAGGGCGCGCACCAACCCGAAGTAGAAGGCGCCGTTGGCGATGGTGTCCAGCACGGTGGGGCCGGCCGGAAGCACCCGGTTCTCCACCCGCAGGTGCGGCCGGCCCCGCGACACGTCGTACACCGGGCGGTTCCACCGGTAGACGGTGCCGTTGTGCAGCCGCAGTTCCGCGAGGTTCGGCACCTCACCGGCGGCGAGGGCCTGCGCCGGGTCCTCCGGGTCGCAGACCGGGAGCAGCGCCGGGAAGTAGCGGACGTTCTCCTCGAACAGGTCGAACACGTTGGTGATCCACCGTTCGCCGAACCAGACTCTGGGGCGTACCCCCTGGGCCTTGATCTCCTCCGACCGGGTGTCGGTGGCCTGCTGGAACAGCGGGATGCGGGTTTCGCGCCACAGCTCGCGGCCGAAGAGCAGCGGCGAGTTCGCGCCGACCGCGACCTGGATGCCGGCGATCGTCTGGGCGGCGTTCCAGTAGTCGGCGAACTGCGCCGGGCTGACCTGGAGGTGGAACTGGGTGCTGGTGCAGGCCGCCTCCGGGGTGATCGTGTCGGCGGTCACCGCCAGCCGCTCCACCCCGCTGATCGCGATCGGCAGGTCCTCCCCACGGGCCGCGAAGATCTGCTCGTTGAGCAGCGCGTACCTGGGGTTCGCGGAGAGCGTCTCGGCGGTCAGGTGCTCCGGGCGCAGCGTCGGAAGGATGCCGATCATCACCATGTGCGCACCGATCGACCGGGCCTTCTCCTCGGCGGCGTTGAGGCTCGCCCGCACGTCCTGCTCGAAGGCCGCGGTGCCGGTGCCGGTCAACCGCCTCGGCGGCACGTTGATCTCGACGTTGAACTGGCCCAGCTCGGTCTGGAACAGCGGGTCGGACACGGCGGCCAGGACGTCCGCGTTGCGCATCGCCGGCATCGAGGCGTCGTCGACCAGGTTCAGCTCGATCTCCAGCCCGGTCATCGGCCGGTCGATGTCGAAGCGCGACTCGCGCAGCATCTCGGCGAAGACGTCGAGGCAGAGGCGGACCTTCTCGCGGTAGCGGGCCCGGTCCTCCCGACTGAAGGTTCGTACGCCGACGTCCTCGCCCATGGTCACCACCCTGTCACCGCTGGTTCCTCCCAACCTCGCACGGCCCGGCGGGCGGGGGAAGACCCGATGGTCTCTTCCTACCCAGCTGCCCGCCCCGATAGCCCAGCCGGAGCGCCCCGATAGCATTGCGCCCCGAAAGGTGGTGGCGTGGGGATGCGCGAGAAGGTGACCCGACTGTTCGTCGCGGCGGCGATCGCCGAGGCGTGCTCCTGGCTGGCCCTGCTGGTCGGGATGGCGGTCAAGTACGGCCCGCCGGACAACGAGCTGGGCGTCAAGATCTTCGGCCCGATCCACGGCGGCCTGTTCGTCGCGTACGGCCTGCTGGTGCTGGCCGTGGCCCGGCTGCGCCGGTGGAGCCTGCCCGTCACGTTCGTGGCGCTGGCCAGCGCGGTGCCGCCGTTCGCCACAGTGATCTTCGAACGCTGGGCCCGCCGCCGGGGAATGCTCGGCACCGAGCGTGTGCCGGAGCGCGAGCCCGCCCCGGTCGGTTGAGCGGCGCGCCTGAGCGGAGCGGTCGGTCGCGCTGAACGCTCAGTCGCCCAGGAAGTCGGCGAGTACGGCGGCGAGGGCCTCCGGCGCCTCCTCGGCCATGTGGTGACCCGAGTCGACCGAGGCGGCCCGCACGTCGTCGGCCCACTCCCGCCAGATGGCCGCCGGGTCGCCGTGCAGCTCCACCATGTCGTCGCGCTCGGACCACACGAACAGCACCGGGCAGCCGATCTTCCGCCCGGCGGCCCGGTCCGCGTCGTCGGCGGCCCGGTCCGGCCCCAGGCCGGCGCGGTAGTCCTCGCACATGGCGTGCACCGTCGCGGGGTCGTGGATGGCCCGCGAGTAGTCCGCGTACGCCTCCTCGCCCATCTCGGCGGGGGAGCCGCCGTACCAGGCGTCCGGGTCCGCGTTGATCACCCGTTCCGCCGGCTTGTCGGTCTGGCCCAGGAAGAACCAGTGCCACCATCGGGCGGCGAACCGGGCGTCGCAGGTGTCCAGCGCGACGCCGATCGGGATCCCGTCGAGCACGCCCAGCCGGCTCACCCGGTCCGGGTGGTCCAGCGCGGTGCGCATCGCCGCGTACGAGCCGCGGTCGTGACCGACCATTGCGGCCCGTTCGTGGCCGAGCTTGTCGAGCAGCGCGACCACGTCGCGCGCCATCGCCCGCTTGGCGTACCCGGAATGGTCGGCGGTCTCCGCCGGCTTCGTCGAACCCCCATAGCCGCGCAGGTCCGGGCAGATCACTGTGTGCCGCTCGGCGAGCAGCGGCGCGACACGGTGCCAGGTGGTGTGGGTACGGGGATGGCCGTGCAGCAGCACGACCGGTGAGCCGGACCCGCCGTGGCGCACCCGCAGGCGCACCGGACCGACGTCGATCTCCTCAAGCGTGAAACCGGGGAACATGCCGAGGCCGGTGCCCGCCGGGGCGGGCCCGGAAACCCGGTGGGCCGGTCAGGTCAGCGCCGAACACGCCACGATGCCGGTGAGCAGCAGCGCGCCCAGCACCGCCTGCAACAGCAGCGGTGGGCCGAGGTGCGACCAGAGCGTCGCGGTACGCGGGGTCAGCAGCTGCCCGGTGGTGAGGTTGACGATCCGCTCGATGCGCGGCGGCAGATCCGGGTCGCGTTGCGGGCGCAGGGTGAGCTGCACGTGGTCCGCCGGGTGCAGCGCGCTCTGCGGCAGGTGGCCGTGCAGCTCCACCTCGCACAGCTGACCTGCGGTGTTGCGCAGCCGTACGGGGGTGACCAGGTATTCCGGACCCTGCTTCAGCTCCTTCCACCGTCGCCGGGTGCCGCCCCCGCCGAAGGAGAACAGCGTGCGCAGCAGCAGGGCGGGCAGCCTGGCGATCGCCGCCGCGGCGAGTACTGCCACCAGCACCGGTTGCCCGACGCGTATCTCCCGGGTGTAGCCGTCCAGCAGGCGGATCAACCGTCCGGTGACGATCCGCTCCGTCGGGTGCACGATGCGTCGGGTATCGAGTCCGCTGTCCATTTCCACCACCGAGAGTCCGCGTCCGTTCACTCATCGTATCGATGTCCTCGGTTGAACGACGTGAATGAAACCTGGTCACGGGCTCACGGCGGCGAGGTGACATCCCGGGCGAGCAGGGTAAGCGGGGGGCCGAGCTGGAAAGGGGTCGAGCATGCAGCTGTCCTTCCTGCGCCCGCTCTACGACCGTCCCGGGCCGTGGTGCTCGGTGTACGTGGACGCCTCCGCCGACACGGAGGACGCCCACGAGGCGCTGGCCCTGCGCTGGCGTGCCCTCGAACGCAGCCTGGCCGACCAGGGCGCCGACGAGGCGAGCATCGCCGCGTTGGACCGCGTGGTCCGTGGCCACGACCCGATGGTCGGGGACTACGGAATCGCGGTCTTCGCCAGTCACGGCCGGGTGGTGCTCTCCGAGTACCTGTCCGCGCCGCCACTTCGCGATCTGGCCCACTACGGCCCGCTGCCGCACGTGATGCCGCTGCTCGCCCAGCGCGGCGAGCAGGTGGCCTGGGTCCGGGTGCTCGCCGACCGCACCGGCGCGGACGCGGTCGCCATCAGCGCGGGCGGGGTGCCCCGACGGGCGCACGTCGTCGGCCGGGAGACCTTCCCGCTGCGGCGGGTGCAGCCCGGCGGCTGGTCCCAGTCGCACCACCAGAAGGCCGCCATGGAGGCGTGGCACCACAACGCCGGCGACGTCACCGCGGCGACCGTGGAACTGGCCGAGAAGGTCGGCGCGGAGGTCGTGGTGGTGGCCGGCGACGTCCGGGCCACCGGGGTGATCGCCGCGCAGATGCCCGAGCGCTGGCAGGACCTGATGGTGCGTACCGACGCGGGCTCCCGCGCCGGCGGTGCCGACCAGACGCTGCTGGACGACCTCACCGTGCAGACCATCGCGGAGGTCGCCGACCAGCGCATCGCCGCCACGCTCGACAAGTTCGGTGTGCAGGAGGACGTCGGCGGCGGCCTCGACGCGGTCGTCTCGGCGCTGCAACGCAACCAGGTGGACACCATGCTCATCGTGGACGACCCGTCGGCGAACGGTGAGCTGTGGATCGGTCCGGAACCCACCGAGATCGCCGTCGACCCGGGGCAGTTGGCCGCCATGTCGGTGACCGACCCGCAGCGGGTACGCGCCGACGCGGCGCTGGTCCGCGCCCTCGTCGGCACCGACGCGGCGCTGACCGTGCTGGGCCCGGACGAGGCGCCCGAACTCGCCGACGGCGTCGGGGCGGTCCTGCGCTACGTCGATCCCGGCACTCCCGGGCGCGGCAATGGCTGAGCGGTTCGTGGCCGACCTCGTGGTGCAGCGGCTGCTGGCCTGGCGGGTGCCCCGCGTGTTCGGCTATCCGGGCGAGGCGATCGCCCCCCTCGTGGAGGCGTTGGAGCGGACCGGCGGGGACCCGGCGTTCATCCCGGCCCGGCACGAGGAGACCGCCTCGTTCATGGCGACCGGGCACGCCAAGTTCACCGGCGGCATCGGCGTGTGCCTGGCCACCCAGGGGCCGAGCGCGGTCCAACTGCTCAACGGCCTGTACGACGCCAAGCTGGACAGCAAACCGGTGGTCGCGATCGTCGGCGAGGACATTTCCGGACCGCTCGGCGGCGCCCACCAGGAGATCGGGCTGAGTCGGCTCTTCGCGGACGTGTGCAACCAGTTCGTCCGCTACGGTCGCAGCCCGCAGGAGGTGCCGGGGCTGCTGGACCAGGCATTCCGTACGGCGGCGGCGACCCGCAGCCCGACCTGCGTGGTGCTGCCCCGGCAGTTGCAGGAGGCCCTGGTGCCCGACCTGCACACCAGCGCCGTCGGGGTGATCTCGGCGACGCCAGGTGAGCCGCTGGCCCGGGTCCTGCCGCACGAGGTGGACCTGGAGGCCGCCGCGCAGCTGCTCGGCGGTGGCCGGCGCACCGCGATCCTCGTGGGCCAGGGCGGACGGGGCGCGGCCGCGGAGATCGTCGAGCTGGCCGACCGCCTCGGCGCCGGGGTGGCCACCTCGCTGCTGGGCAAGCCGGTCCTCGACGAACGGCTGCCCTTCCACGCCGGGGTGCTGGGGGAGGTCGGCACCCCGGCCGCTGCCGAACTGATGGGCGGCTGCGACACGCTGCTGCTGGTCGGCACCAACGACCCGTGGACCGACTACTTCCCGATGCCGGGACAGGCCCGCACGGTGCAGATCGACATCGACGGGCGGCGCATCGGCACCCGCTACCCGGCCGACGTGCCGCTCGTCGGCGACGCCGCCGAAACCCTGCGGGCGTTGCTGGCCCGGGTGCCCGACCGGCCCAACCCGCAGTGGCGCGCCACGGTGGAGAACTCGGTGGACCGCTGGCGGGCCGACGCCGCCGAGCGGGCCGCCGCGCCAGCCGAACCGATCAACCCGCAGCTGGTGCTCCAGGAGCTGTCCAGCCGGCTGCCGGGAGTCGGCTCGGTCGCCGTCGACGTCGGCTCGGTCCTCTACTGGTACGCCCGGCACCTCGTCCTGCCGCCCGGTGTCAACGCGCAACTGTGCGGCACCCTCGGCTCGATGGGCTGCGCCCTGCCGTACGCGGTGGCCGCCAAACTGGCCGCACCCGACCAGCCGGTGGTCGCACTTGCCGGCGACGGCGCCATGCAGCTCAACGGGCTCGCCGAGCTGATCACCGTGTCGCACCACTGGCAGCGGTGGCGCGACCCTCGACTGGTGGTGCTGGTGCTCAACAACCGGGACCAGAACGGCATGGGCGGCGGGCGGCAGCCGTCGAACGATCAGACCCGACGTCGACCCGACGTGCCGTACGCCGGCTGGGCCCGGCTGCTCGGTATGCACGGCGTCCGGGTGGACCGGCCCGAACTGGTCGGCGCGGCCTGGGACGAGGCCCTCGCCGCGGACCGTCCCTGCGTACTGGAGGCGGTCGTGGACCCGGCGGTGTCGCTGGCGCCGCCGGACCCGGCGTTCGCCGACCTGCGCGGCCTGTACGCCGACGGGGCGGCGGCCCGGAAGGTACGGGAACAGACCGAACGCACTGTCGCCGCGCAGGATGTCGTTTAGCGGCCCTGATCAGGGGCATCAGAAGCGGCCCGACGACGCTGGAGGTCCCATGCCGGAGCCCGCCGACCGCCGCTACGGTCCCGCACCACTACCGCAGCCGCGCGGTCCGCTGTCCGCGGCGGTGACCGATGCCCTGCGGCGTGCCCCGCACGACCTGCCGGCCAGCCTCGGCGCCGACCTCGACCCGGAGGACCCGCTCACGGACGAGGACCTGCAACTGACCCTGTTCCTCTGCTACGAGCTGCACTACCGGGGCTGGCGGGGCGTGGACGACGACTGGGAGTGGCAGCCGACACTGCTGGGCCTGCGTGCCCGCGCCGAACGGCCCTTCGAGGCGGCGCTGCGCCGGCTGGTCGGTTCCCCGCGGGTGCCGGCCGCCGGAGTGGCCGCCGGGCTGGCCGAGCTGGTCGCATCCGACGACGGGCCGTCGCTGGCCGCGACGCTCCAACGGCGTGCCGACCTCGCCCAGTTCCGCGAGTTCGTCGTGCACCGTTCCGTCTACCACCTGCGCGAGGCGGACCCGCACAGCTGGGCCCTGCCCCGCCTCGGTGGCGAGGCCAAGGCCGCCCTCGTGGAGATCCAGACCGACGAGTACGGCAACGGCCGGCTGGACCGGATGCACTCCGAGCTGTTCCGGCGCACCCTGGACCGGCTGGACCTGGACACCGGGTACGGCGCCCACGTGGACGCGGTGCCCGCGGTGACGTTGGCGACGAACAACCTCATGTCGCTGTTCGGCCTGCACCGGCGCCTGCGCGGCGCGGTGCTCGGGCACCTGGCGGCCTTCGAGATGACCTCTTCGCTGCCCAACCGCCGCTACGGCAACGGGTTGCGCCGGCTCGGCTTCGACGAGGTGGCCACCGGCTTCTACGACGAGCACGTCGAGGCCGACGCGGTGCACGAGCAGATCGCCGCGCACGACATGTGCGGTGGCCTGGTCCGCGCCGAACCGGCCCTGGGGCCGGACGTGCTGTTCGGCGCGGCGGCCGGCCTCGCGGTGGACCGGCTGTTCGCCGCGCACCTGCTGGACAGCTGGGCCGCCGGGCGCAGCTCCCTGCGTCCGACCGTGCCATCCACCCCGCCCACCCTGCCGCCGACCGTCCCGCTGGTGGCGGCGACCCCGATGGCTCCGCCGGCCCCTACCGCGCTCGTCTGAGCCCGGAGGGCTCACCACGCTGGATTCGCCGTGTCAGGTGCGGGCTGCCCCGCCCCTGCGCGGTGTGACCCGGGCGGCGACGACCCACTGTCACCCCTCGCGGGTGGTGCCCGCCCGGAAGTTGATCGCCTTGTGGGTGCCGTCGCAGAACGGCTTGAGCGCCGACTTGCCGCAGCGGCACAGCGCAACCGTGCCCCGGCGCGCGTCGATCCGCTCGCCGTCGGGCGTGACGAGGGCGAAGTCGCCGCGGACCAGAAGCGGTCCGTCCTCGTACGGGGTGATCGTGGCGGCGGCGGGCTCGCTGGTGTCGTCGGTGCGCATGGCCCCGGAAGTGCCCGCCCTGGCCGGCCCGAAACCCGAGGGACCGAACGCCGGTGATGACCGGCGCACCCCCCCGACCAGCGGATTGTGCCGCCGGGAGGGTGATGCCCCGTTTGAACCCCATCGGGACGGGAAGCCGGGCCGCGTGGTGAGCGAACGAGGCAAGGTGGGGCCGGTGCACAAGGTGCGCAAGGGGCTCACGGCCGACGGCGCCGGTCTGGCCGGCGACCGGGTCGTGGCCGTGGGCAGCGCCGCCCGGGTGCTGGTCGCCGCCACCGCCCGCGCGCTGAACGGCACGGACTGCGCCGACCTGGGCCACCCCGGGCCGATGTCGCGGTTCCCCGGCACACCCGAGCCGGTCCGCCGGGCCGCCGTCAGCCGGGCCGCGGGGCGGGTCGCCCTCACCGCCACCCAGGTCGACGAGGTGGACGCCGCCCGCGTGGCCCGCTGGTTCGTCGACCAGTACCCCCGGCGGCGCTACCCCGGCGTGCTGATCGGCTCGCCGCACGGCGCGGTGGCACACCTCGCGGTGGCCCTCGGCGTTCCGTGGCTCCCGGCCGGTTTCGAGATGACCGCGCACTGGTCCGACGGCGCGGTGGACCGCCCGGCGGACGCGCTGGAGCACGGCGCGGCACTGGCCACCCGGCTGCTCGCCGCGAACCCCGACCTGCACCTGCGCCAGGTGCACTGCCCGGCCAGCCGGGGATCCCTGACCGGGGCGACCGTGTCGCTGACCGCCGCATGGCAGGCCCTACCGGCCGCGTACGGGCAGTTCCTGACCGACCGGCTCGCCCCGGGCGCCCCGGTCGTGCTGGTCCGTGACGTGCGGACCTGGCCGGTGCTGGAGCACGCGCCCCGGCACAGCTTCCAGGTCGGCTGCCCGGCCAGCGGGCTGGACCCGGTCGACTTCCACCCGGACAGCCACGCCCTGCGCCAGGTGCTGCGCTCCGTCGGCGGCGACGCCACCCGGTGGGAACCGCCGCAGGTGTCCGCGCCGTCCGGTTACGCCGAGCACGGCGTCGAGTCGGGCTTCGAGCTGTCCGCGCGGGACTGGGCGGCCCGCCGCGAGCACCCGCTGCACCGGGTGCTCGTACCCCGTCCGGCGGCGCTCAGCGCGGGGGTTGCCGACCTGTACCGGCGGTGGCTGCGGGGCGCCGGCAAGACCGGTGACCGGTTGGTGGTGGAGTGCGGCCGGCTGCTCGATCCGTGGCAGGTGGTGCGGGCGGGGCTGGTGCCGTACTGGTGCGAGAACGCCACCAGGCGCAGCGTCGACGAGGCCGAGTGGTGGCTGGCCGGCAGCGAGGCGTTCACCTCGGTGGACGTGCTGCCCGAGCCGCCAGGCGTGCGCTCGCCCGCCCTGGCCGGCCTGCCGCAGTGGCTGGCGGTCGCCGGGTTCGGTCGCCGCCGTCGGGCGTTGGACCGCACCTCGGCCCGGGGCTACCCGGTCACGTCGGTGCCCACCCGCCGGGCCACCGAGGTGCTCCGCTCCCAGCCGTACGACCTGCCCGCGCCGCCCCCTCTGGGGGCCGTCGAGGCCCTGTCCACGCTCCGCGACAGCGGCCGCCACCAGGGGTTGCTGGTCTCCTGAGAAGGAGGACGCCGAAACATCCTCGCGAACCCGGGGTCCCGTGATTGAGTACCTACGGAGCGGGAACATCGCTGGCTGCGACGCCTTCATCGCGTTGCGTGCACGGCGTTGTCGCCCGCTGGCATCCCAGTCACTGACCCACTTTCCGGCCCGGTGCGTGGCTCGACCACGCGCACGACCGGTTTCCCGATCCGGGCGGGGGACCTTCCTGAGGGAGGCGCGGATGTTCGGACAGACCAGCACGACCACGACCACACCACCACCCACCGAACGGGGTCTGGAAGACCTCGACGCTGCGGCGTTGGCGTACGCGGCCCGGATCGAGGGGCTGCCGCCGGAGCGTCGGCAGGAGGCACGGGACGACCTGGTCCGCTTCGCGCTGCCGTTCGCCGGCCGGCTGGCCCGCCGCTACCGGGGGCGCGGAGAGCCGCTGGAGGATCTGGAGCAGGTGGCCCGCCTGGGGCTGGTCAACGCGGTCGACAGGTACGACCCGGAACGGGGCTCCTTCACCGCGTACGCCGCGATCACCATCGTCGGCGAGATCAAGCGGCACTTCCGGGACCGCACCTGGGGTGTGCACGTGCCCCGGCGGCTGCGCGACCTGATCCTCGAGGTCGGTCAGGCCACCGCCGCGCTGACGAGTGAGCTGTCCCGGGCGCCCACGGTGGCCGAGCTGTCGGCCCGGCTGGAGACGCCGGAGGAGGAGATCCTCGCCGCGCTGGAGTCGGCGGCCGGCTACAGCCCGGCGTCGCTCAACGCGCCGGTCGGCGGGGAGAGTTCCGCCGAGTTCGGCGACCTGGTCGGGGAGTCCGACAACGCGCTGGAATCGGTCGACGACCGGGTGACGGTCAGTGGCCTGCTGCACCGGCTGCCCTGGCGGGAACGGCGCATCCTGGCCATGCGCTTCTACGGCAACCAGACCCAGGCGGAGATCGCCGCCCGGTTCGGCATCTCGCAGATGCACGTGTCCCGGCTGCTGTCGCGGGCGCTGACCTGGCTGCGTCAGGCGATGCTCGCCGACGCGCCGCCGCCGTGGCAGAACGGCGCCGCCGAACCGGACCCGGGCAAGACCCGGATCTCGGTGAAGCAGAACGGCGACCGGGTGGTGGTGGAGGTCGGCGGCGAGGTCGACCGCGACGGCGCGGACCAGCTGCGCCGGGCCATGCTGGAGGCGGTCACCGGTCAGCCCAGCGAGGTGGTCGTCGACCTGGTCGGCGCGGGCGGCTTCGACGCCGGCGGGATCGCCGCGCTGATGGCCGGACGGGACGCCGCGGAGCGTACCGGTGTGCCGCTGCGGCTCACCCGGGTCCAGCCAGCGGTACGCCGTTCGCTCACCGCCGCCGGCCTGGCACCGGCCCGGGACTGACCCAGCGCCGACAAACGACGAGAGGGCCGACACCCCGTGGGTGTCGGCCCTCGTGCGTCGTACGCCGGTCAGCGGTCCTCGGGGTTGCCGTCGCTGTGCGGGTGCCGCCACCGCTCGTGCGGCTTGGGCGCGTCCTCGGCGTCCTGGGGCGGGTCGCTCTGCTCGAAGCTCGGACGCCGTATCCCCTCGGGTTCCGGCACGTCCACCGGGCGCGCGCCGGAGCGGGGTGCCGGCTGGTACTCGGCGGCGTCGCGGGCGCCGTGCGCGCCCTCGGCGGCCGGCGACTCCGGCGCGTGGTGCTCCATGTGCAGCTCCTCGGCGAACTGCTGCGGCGGCTTGGTGGTGCGCTGCGGCAGGTCCCGGCCCAGGTCGGAGACGAGCGGGCCGTACTTGAGGTCGAACGCGGGCCGTTCGGAGCGGATCCGGGGCATCCGGTCGAAGTTGCGCAGCGGCGGTGGGCAGCTCGTGGCCCACTCCAGCGAGTTGCCGAAGCCCCACGGGTCGTCCACAGTCACCATCGCCCCGTACCGCCAGGACTTCCAGGCGTTGTAGATGAAGAACAGCGTGGACAGGCCGAGGACGAAGGCGAAGATGCTGGAGATCATGTTCAGCGTGGTGAAGCCGTCGCTGGGCAGGTAGTCGGCGTACCTCCGGGGCATGCCCTCGTTGCCCAGCCAGTGGTGCACCAGGAACGTGCCGTGGAAGCCGATGAACATGGTCCAGAAGTGGGCCTTGCCGAGCCGCTCGTCGAGCAGCCGTCCGGTCATCTTCGGCCACCAGAAGTAGTAGCCGGCGAAGAGGGCGAAGACCACGGTTCCGAAGACCACGTAGTGGAAGTGCGCCACGACGAAGTAGCTGTCGTGGGTGTGCCAGTCCGCCGGCGGGCTGGCCAGCAGCACCCCGGTGAGCCCACCGAGCAGGAAGGTGACCAGGAACCCGATGGAGAAGAGCATCGGTGTCTCGAAGGTCAACTGCCCCTTCCACATGGTGCCGATCCAGTTGAAGAACTTCACGCCGGTGGGCACCGCGATCAGGTAACTCAGGATGCTGAAGAACGGCAGCAGCACCTGACCGGTGGCGAACATGTGGTGCGCCCACACCGTCATCGACAGCACGGTGATCGCGACGGTGGCCAGCACCATGCCCGTGTAGCCGAACAGCGGCTTGCGGGAGAAGACCGGGATGATCTCGGTGATGATGCCGAAGAACGGCAACGCGATGATGTACACCTCGGGGTGGCCGAAGAACCAGAACAGGTGCTGCCAGAGCATCGGCCCGCCGGTGGCCGCGTCGAAGACGTGCGCGTTGAGCAGCCGGTCGGCCGAGAGGGCCAGCAGTGCCGCGGCCAGAAGCGGGAACACCAGGATCACCAGCACGCTGGTGAACAGCATGTTCCAGGTGAAGATCGGCATCCGGAACATGGTCATCCCGGGCGCGCGCAGGGTCAGGATCGTGGTGATCAGGTTGACCGCGCCGAGAATGGTGCCGAGGCCGGAGACGACCAGGCCGACCACCCACATGTTCGCGCCCACGCCCGGGCTGTTCTCCACACTGCTCAGCGGGGTGTACGCCGTCCAGCCGAAGTCGGCGGACCCCTGTGGGGTGAGGAACCCGCCGATCACCAGGAGGCCGCCGAACAGGTACAGCCAGTACGCCAGCGCGTTGAGCCGGGGGAACGACACGTCCGGGGCGCCGATCTGGATCGGCACGATGAAGTTGCCGAACCCGAAGGCGGCGGGGGTGGCGAACAGCAGCAGCATCACCGCGCCGTGCGAGGTGAAGAGCTGGTTGTACTGCTCGGAGGAGAGGAACTGCATGCCGGGGCGGGCCAGCTCCGCCCGGATCAGCATCGCCTCCAGGCCCGCCACCAGGAAGAAGGCGAAGGAGGTCAGCAGGTACAGGATGCCGATCTGCTTGTGGTCGGTCGTGGCCAGGAACTTGATCAACGAGTTGCCGGGGACCGGCGACCGTACCGGTCCGGGGAAGCCCCCGAAACGTGCCGGTGCCAGGATCGCCGGGCCCCGGTCGCGACCGGGTTCGGTGGTTACCCGCTTGGGCATGGCTGCTCACCCCGTCGTGACGGCAAAGGGACGGGCGTGCCTACCCGACCCTCTCACCATGAAACCAGGCCAGAGGGGTAATTTCGGTCAGATCGCCAGTACCACCGCGAACGTTCAGCCGACCGGCACCAGCGCCCAGACGGCCTTGCCCCGACCGGTCGGCACGCTGCCCCACCGCTGCGCCAACTCCCGCACCAGCAGCAGGCCCCGGCCACCCTCGGCGCGCAGGTCCAGCCCGGCCGGCTCGGCCGCCGCCCGGCTGCCGTCCACCACTGCCACGTGCAGGTACGGCCGGCGCAGGGTCAGCGTCACCTGCATCGGCGTGCCCGCGTGGCGGACCACGTTGCCGACCAGTTCGCTGAGCACCAGCGCGGCCGGACCGGCCGCCTCGGGCAGATTCCACCGGGTGCACGCGTCCCCGACCAACTCCCGCGCCCGCCGGCAGGCGCCGGCCACCGGCTCCAGGCGGGCCCGCAGCCGGGGCGAACTGGCTTCGCCGGCCATCCGGGTCGCCTCCGCGCAGTCCGGCGACACCGGGACCACCCGGCACGTCGTCGACTCCGCCAGCCAGCGCGCGGCGGCCGGCGGGGGAGCGCACAGCACCACGGGCACGGCCGGCCACTCCTCGGCCCGCCGGGCCGTGGCCGCGAACACCGACAGCGCCAGCCGGTCTTTCACGGTGACGTCGGTGAGATCGATCACCAGCGCGTCCGGCTGGGCGGCCAACGCCCCGTCGAGGGCCTGGTGCACCGAGCGCATGGTGCCCAGGTCGAGGGCCCCGGTGAGCTGGACGACCGCCACCGGTGCCGTTTCGCGCACCTCGCAGGTGATCCGGCTGGGCATCCGGGCTCCCTCGATTCGCTTTGTGGGTCGGGATCTGCCAACTACCCGAGGCCACCCGGCGTCAAACCGGACCAACCGGATCGCGCGCGCACGTCACCGTCGGGCTCTCCCGGTCAGCAGGCCCAGCGCGATCATGCCGACGCCCAGGCCGAGGTGCAGCCAGCCGTCGGCGTCGTTGACCGGCAGCACGTTCGCGCCGGTGTCGTGATCCACCGCCAGCCCGTACAGCCAGAGCACCAGGTAGACGGCGCCGCCGCCGATCAGGAACGTCCGCGCGCCGCCGACCGTCCGCGCCAGCGCCAGGCCGGCCACCCCGAACAGCAGGTGGACGAGGTTGTGCAGCACCGACACCTGGAAGACGCCGAACAGGAACGCACCCGAGCCGTGCCCGGCGAAGCGCAGGTCACCCGTGCCGCTGGTGATCCCCGGCACGAAGCCGAGCACCCCGACCAGCAGGAACACCACCGCCACAGTCGCGGCCGCGCGGCGTACCGGCGGCTTGCCCTCGGCCGGGTTGGCCCGGGCCCGGGAGTGCGCCATCGGTCCGACCATCACCGGCTCCTCGCTGCGCGCGGGCGTGGGCGCCGCGCATACCCGGTGCCGCCGCCGGCAAACCGACGGCGGCACCGGGGCAGGTCAGACCGGTTGCAGCCGGGTCGTACCGGCCAGCTCGCGGACCCGCTGGTACAGCTCGACGTAACGCTGCGCCATCACCTCCGGGGTGAACCGACGCGCGGCCACCCGCCGGCACTCGTCGGGGTCGAGCAGGTCGGCGGCCAGCACGAGGTCGGCCAGCTCGTCCTCGTCTGCCGTCAACAGTCCGGTGCGGCCGTGCTCGATCAGCTCGGGCAGGCAGCCACGGGCGGTCGCCACCACAGGCGTGCCCAGGGCCAGCGACTCGACCACCGCCGTACCCCCGGGCTCCTCCCACCGCAGCGGGAACAGCGAGGCACGGGCGCTGGCCAGCAGGTCGTCGCGCTCCTGACCGGCCACCGTCCCGATCCAGCGGACCAGGTCACCGTCGACGTGCGGCGCCACCTCGTCGAGGAAGAACCGCACGTCCGGGTTCTGCCGGGCCTCGTCGCCCGCCGCCGCCAGGTCGGCCGGACGGTGGTACGGGCCGACCGGACCGGCCAGCACCAGCGGGATCCCGACCCGGTGCGCCAGCCGCGCGCCGACGTCCTGCCCCTTGCCCGGGTTGATCCGGCCGAGGATCAGCAGATGCTCACCCTTGTCCGGGCGGGGCCGGCGGTCGGCGTCCACGGCCAGCGGGGTGGACAGGTGAACGTGCCCCACCGAGTGCTCCCGCAACGCCAGCGGCGCCCGGGCCAGCTGGGACGCGGAGACGCCGTTGACCCGGACCCGGTCGCCGCCGTCCAGGCTGCCGTACAGCGCCGGGTGCTTGGCCAGATCCCAGTGCAGGGTGTGCAGGGTCGGCGGCCCGGACGGGCCCATCGCCGCCAGGGTGGCCAGCCCGACGGCCTCCACGTGGTCGTGCACCAGGTCGATGTCGTCGCGGGAGTGCAGCTCGCGGACCACCCCGGCGAGGTGCGCCTGGGCGATCCCGCAGACCTGGTTGTACGGGCGCTGCAACGCGGCGAACTGCCCGTCGTCGAAGACCGACATCCGGTCGTCCACCGGCAGGGTGCTGCTGCCCACCGAGGCGAGCACCACCCGTACGCCGAGTCGCCGCAGCTCCGGCACCAACGTGGCGATCACGTTCTCGATGCCGCCGTAGCCGGGGGGTGGCACGGACAGCCACGGACCGGCGTTCATCAGGACGGTGAGACTCATCGGAGGACCTCCCGGCCACTCATGCCGCGGCCACCCGTCGGCGGGGAACCCGGTGACGCAGCTCGGCCAGCGGCGGACGCTCCTCGACGGACACGTCGCTGACCACGATCTCCCGGTCGAGGTTCGGCAGCGCGTCCGAGCCGCCCCGACGGAACTGGGTCAGCAGCGCCTCCGGCGACATTCCGGGGCTCGCCCAGCCGCGCCGCTGCAACCGGGACCACGCCGTCAACATGATCTGCGCGGACATCCGCCCGAGCGCCGCCGTGTCCTGGTGACGGTGCTTGCGCTCACCGAGGTCGACCTGCGCCAACGCGTCCAGACCGACCAGCTCCAGCAGGTCGATGAGCATCGCCGTCTCCACGCCGTACCCGGAGACGAACGGCACCCGGGAGAGCACGTCCCGCCGGGCGGCGTACTCGCCGGCGAGCGGCTGCACGAAGCCGGCCAGCTCCGGCCAGAACAGGTTGAGCAGCGGTCGGGCCATGAGTTCGGTCACCCGGCCGCCGCCGTCCTGCTCGACAGTCGCCGTACCGACCAGGGGCCGGTGGTAGAAGCCCTTCACGAAGTCGACGGACGGGTCGGTCAGCAGCGGGCCGAGCAGCCCGCTGACGAAGTGCGGCCGGAACTCGCGCAGGTCGGCGTCGATGAACGCGACCACGTCGCCCTCGGCCGCGGCCAGGCCGGCCCAGAGCGCGTCGCCCTTGCCGGTGAGCTGGGGCAGACCCCGGGTCATGTCGTCCTGGCTGACGACCTCCGCGCCGGCCGCCCGGGCCACCTGCGCGGTGCGGTCGGTCGACCGGGAATCCACCACGATCAGCTCGTCGACCAGGGCCACCCGGTCCATCAGGTGTTCCCGGATGGTCGACACGATGGCGCCGACGGTGGCCTCCTCGTTGCGTGCCGGCAGCACCACGCTGACCCGGCTGTCGCCCTTGGCGCGCAGCAGGCGGCGTGCCGGCCAGTCCGCCGCCGAAGTGGTCCGGTACGTGGCCCACGCCTCCACCACCGGTGACACGCTCGATGTCGTATCCCGCACTGGCACCCCTTAAGAATCGTGGGCGGAAAGAACCGGGTTTGGTAGTTCCCACTCCCCACCACGCGCTAACCGCTTCCAAGGCAACAGCTTGATCACGCAGGTGACGATGACGCGTTCCCGGGGGATGAACGTTTGATTGCGCACACCCCAGGGGACTGCTGACACGCTCATGAAAAGTTCTCGAAGGGGTTGTCGAATGCGTGCATGCCGGGTGGGTCTGATCGGCGCCGGGGGAGTGGCACAACGCCACGCCCGGGTGCTGGGCGGGTTCGATGACGTCGAGCTGATCGGGGTGACCGACGTGGTGCCCGACGCCGCGGCCGCGTTGGCCGCGGAGCACGGGACGCGCGCCTACGCCGACGTGGCCGAGCTGCTGGCCGCCGGCCCGGACGCGGTGTACGTGTGTGTGCCGCCGTTCGCGCACGGCCCGGCCGAGCAGGCGGTGCTCGACGCCGGGCTGCCGATGTTCGTGGAGAAGCCGGTGGCGGTCGACCTGGCCACCGCCGAACGCGTCGCCACCGAGGTGAACCGGCGGGGGCTGCTGACCGCCGTCGGCCACCACTGGCGTTACCTGAGCGTCCTGGACGAGGCCCGCGAGCTGCTCGCCGACCGGCCGGTGCGGATGGTCAGCGGCGCCTGGCTGGACAAGGTCCCACCGGTGGCGTGGTGGGCGCGGCGCGACCGCTCCGGCGGCCCGGTGGTCGAACAGGCCGCCCACGTGCTGGACCTGGTCAGGGCACTGGTCGGCGAGGTGAGCGAGGTCACCGCGTACGGCAACGGAACGCCCCCGCCTGTCGACGGCGCGGACATCGACTCGGTGACCACCGCCGTGCTGCGCTTCACCAACGGCGCGGTCGGCACCCTCAGCGCCGCCTGTGTGCTCGGTTGGAAGCACCGCGCCGGGCTGGAGATCCTCGCCGACGGGTTGGCGCTGTCGCTGACCGAGGAGGGCCTGACCATCCGCGACGCCGACGGCGAACGGCATGTCCCGGCCGACCCCGAGGCCGCCCGGGTGGCCGTCGACCGCGCCTTCGTCGACGCGGTGCGCGGTGTCGGCGACGACGTACGCGTCCCGTACGCCGAGGCGCTTGCCACCCAGCGACTGGCCCTCGCGGTCTCCGACTCGGCCCGCACCGGCGCGACCGTGCGGCTCGCCGCCGGCAGCCCCGCGGCGCTCACCTCCGGGGTGACGGTCGATGCGTGACAAGGTAGTGGTGGTCACCGGGCCGGGCCGCGTCGAGGTGGTGGAGCAGGACGCCGCGCCGCTGCGCCCCGGCACCTTCCGGGTCGAGACGCTTTTCAGCGGCGTCTCCGCAGGCACCGAGTTGAGCTACGTCAAGGGCACGAACCCGTACCTGAACGTCACCTGGAACGCCGATCTGGGGCTGTTCCAGCCGGGCGAGGCGAGCACCCCGTACCCGGTGAACCGGCTGGGCTACATGCAGGTGGGCCGGGTGGTGGAGAGCGAGACCCCGGCCGTCGCGGTGGGCACGGTCGGCGCGATGACGTACGGGCACCGCACCGGCTGGCTGGCCGACCCGGTAGCCGAACGGTTCGTGCCGCTGCCCGACGACCTGGACCCGCTGCTCGGCGTCTACGTCGCGCACATGGGGCCGATCTGCGCCAACGGTCTGCTGCACGCCGCCGCCGACCTGCACGGCACGGATGTGCGTTCGCTCGGCGACGGCGTCCGCGGCAGGCGCGTCGCGGTGGTCGGCGCCGGTGTGGTGGCCCTGCTGACCGCCCTGTTCGCGAGGCGGCACGGCGCCGCCTCCGTGGTGGTGCTCGACCCCACCGCACAGCGCCGGCAGGTCGCCGAGGCGCTCGGCCTGGAGACCCTCGACCCCGAGGCGGACGACCCGGCGGCCGTGCTCAAGACCCGCTGGGCGCACACCGCCGGCGACCGGGGCGCCGACGTGGTGTTCCAGTGCCGGGGGCAGGCGTGGGCGTTGCAGCTCGCCCTGCGGCTGCTCCGACCGCAGGGCACGGTCATCGACCTCGCCTTCTACCAGGGCGGCGCGGACGCCGTCCGCCTCGGCGAGGAGTTCCACCACAACGGGCTGGCGCTGCGCTGCGCCCAGATCGGCCGGGTGCCGCGCGGGCTCGCCCCCACCTGGGACCGGGAACGGCTGTCCGCCGAGACGATCGAGCTGCTGCGGGCGTACGGCGACGGGATCCGCAAGCACCTGGTCTCGGCGGTGGTGCCGTTCGACGAGGCGGCCACCCTGCTCACCGACCTGGCCGAACGCCGACGGCAGGAACTACAGGTGGTACTGGCCGCCTGACCTGGCGTCCGGGCGTGACCGGGCGGACTACCGTTCCCGGCATGACCGCTTCCGAGCGCCGGCCTCCCGGCCTGGCCGCGCTGCTGCCGTACCTGCGGGACCACCGCGGCACCCTCGCCGTGGTGGGCGTGTTGTCGCTGGTCGGCGCGGCGGCGTCCCTCGCCCAGCCGCTGCTGACCCGGTCGGTGCTCGACCGGGTCAGCGGTGGTCTCGGGGTGTCCGACCTCGTCGCGGCGCTGGTGGCCCTCGTGCTGCTCGGCGCGGCGATCGGCGGGCTGCGCGACTACCTGCTGCAACGCACCGCCGAGGGGCTCGTGCTGGGCACCCGGCGGCGGCTCGCCGGGCACCTGCTGCGGCTGCCCATCGCCGAGTACGACAGCCGGCGCACCGGCGACCTGCTCTCCCGGCTGGGCTCCGACACCACGCTGCTGCGGGCGGTCGTCACCTCCGGCCTGTTCGAGACGGTCACCGGGGCGGTGATGGTGCTCGGGGCCGGCACCGCGATGGTGCTGCTCGACCCGCTGCTGTTCGGTGTCACCCTGCTCGGGGTGGGCCTCGGTCTGGGCTTCGCGCTCACGTTCGCCCGCCGGGTCCGCGCCCTCGCCCGCGCCGCCCAGGAACGGATCGGCGAGATGACCTCCGCGGTCGAGCGGGCCATCTCCGCGGCCCGGACCATCCGGGCCAGCCGCGCCGAGGCACGGGAGGCCGAGACGGTCACCGGCAGCGCCCGCGAGGCGTACACGGCGGGACTGCGGGTGGCCCGGGTGCAGGCGGTGGTCGGGCCGGTGGGCTCGGTCACCGTGCAGGGTGCCTTCCTGCTGGTGCTGGGCGTCGGCGGCGCCCGGGTGGCCGCTGGCGCGATCACCGTCGGCGATCTGGTCGCCTTCGTCATGTACCTGTTCTTCCTGGCCCTGCCGCTGGGTCAGGTGCTGCGCGCGTACACCCAGTTGCAGTCCGGCCTGGGCGCGTTGCAGCGGATCGAGGAGATCCTGACCGTGCCGGCGGAGGGCGCGGCGGACCGGCCGGCGGCCGGGGGCGCCACGGCGACCGCGCGCCGACCCGCCCCGATGATCGAGTTCGACCGGGTGGGGTTCGGCTACCCCGGCGGGGCGTCGGTGCTGCACGAGGTGAGCTTCGCGGTGCCGGCCGGCACCCGGACCGCCCTGGTCGGCCCGTCCGGCGCCGGCAAGTCGACACTGCTGGCCCTTGTCGAACGCTTCTACGAGGTGAGCGCCGGCGCGGTCCGCCTGGACGGCACCGACGTGCGGGACCTGCCCCGCGACGCGCTGCGCGCCCGGCTGGGCTACGTCGAGCAGGAGGCCCCCGTACTCGCCGGCACGCTGCGCGAGAACCTCCTGATCACCACCCCGGACGCCTCCGACGACCGGTTGCGCACAGTCCTCGACGAGGTCAACCTCGCGCACCTCGCCGACCGCACCCCGCAGGGCCTGGACGTCCAGGTCGGCGAGGGTGGCGTGCTGCTCTCCGGTGGCGAACGGCAGCGCCTGGCCATCGCCCGCGCGCTCCTGGCCGGTCCGCCGGTGCTGCTGCTCGACGAACCGACGAGCAACCTCGACTCGCGCAACGAGGCCGCCCTGCGCCGCGCCATCGACGCGGTGGCCGTCCGCCGGACGTTGTTGATCGTGGCGCACCGGCTCGCCACAGTCGTCGACGCCGACCAGATCGTCGTCCTCGACGGCGGCCGGGTGGTGGCCGTGGGCACCCACGCCGAGCTGAGTGCCACCGACCCGCTCTACCGGGAGTTGGCCGCCCACCAGCTACTGGTCGCCTGAGCCGCCAGCCCGGGGCGGACATGCCGGCGGCCGGGCCGCGCAAGCCGCCGCGGATCGCGTACCGTTGCCGCTCATGGGTGTCTCGCAACGGTTCAAGAGCAAGTTCCGGCGGTTCCTCCAGCGCCCGGGCTCGACCGTCGAACTCGCTCCTCTGGAGAAGATGCTGCCGGCGATCGAGGCGCGCGAGGCCGACCTCGCCGCGCTCGACGACGCCGAGCTGACCGAGGCCGCCGGCGCCGCCACCGGTTACGAGGAGATCTGCGCCGTCGGCCGCGAGGCCGCCCGTCGGGGCCTCGACCAGCGGCCGTACGACGTGCAGCTGCTCGGCGCGATGGCGCTGCTGTCCGGCAAGGTCGCCGAGATGGCCACCGGTGAGGGTAAGACCCTGACCGCCGCGATCGCCGCGTACGGGCACGTTCGGCTCGGAAACGGGCCGGTGCACGTGCTCACCGTCAACGACTACCTGGCCCGCCGCGACGCCCAGTGGATGGAGCCGGTCTACACCCTGCTCGGCCTGACCGTGGGCTGGGTCAACGAGGCCTCCAGCCCGCAGGAGCGGCGCGACGCGTACGGCTGCGACGTCACCTACGTGTCGGTCAGCGAGGCGGGTTTCGACTACCTGCGCGACCAGCTGGTCACCGACATCGCCGACCGGGTGCAGCCGCCGCTGACCACCGCCATCGTCGACGAGGCCGACTCGATCATGATCGACGAGGCCCGGGTGCCGATGGTCCTCGCCGGCGCGGTGCCGGGCGAGCAGGACCCGGTGCACGCCGCCGCCGCGCTGGTGCGCGGGCTGCGCAAGGACCGGCACTTCACCGTCGCCGAGGACGGGCGCAGCGTGGCGTTCACCTCCGCCGGCCTGGCCGCCGTCGAGGCCAAGCTGGGCATCGACCTGTACGACGAGGAGCACGTCGCGCAGCTCTCCGCCGTCAACGTGGCGTTGCACGCGCACGCGCTGCTGCACCGCGACGTGGACTACATCGTCCGCGACGGCTCGGTCGAGCTGATCGACGAGATGCGCGGTCGGGTGGCCCAGCGCCGCCGTTGGCCCGACGGACTCCAGGCGGCGGTCGAGGCCAAGGAGGGCCTGGACGCCACCGCCGAGGGCGAGGTGCTGGGCACCATCGCCGTGCAGGCGTTCATCGCCCTCTACCCGAAGGTGTGCGGCATGACCGCCACCGCGGTGCTGGTCGGGGACCAGCTGCGGGAGTTCTTCGGCCTCGAGGTGGCGGTGATCCCACCGAACACGCCGTGCGTGCGCGAGGACGAGCCGGACCGCATCTACGCCACCCGGGCGGAGAAGGACGAGGCGCTGATCGACGAGATCCAGCGCTGGCACGCCAAGGGACGGCCGGTGCTTGTCGGCACGCTCGACGTCAAGGAGTCCGAGGCGCTGGCCGCCGGCCTCAACACGGCCGGGGTGCCCTGCGTGGTCCTCAACGCCAAGAACGACGACGAGGAAGCGGCGATCATCGCCGAGGCTGGCGCGTACGGCGCGGTGACCGTCTCCACGCAGATGGCCGGCCGGGGCGTGGACATCCGGCTCGGCGGCAGCGACCAGGCCGACCAGGAGCGGGTGGCCGAGCTGGGTGGGCTCTACGTGATCGGCAGCGGCCGGCACGACAGCCGGCGGGTCGACGACCAGCTGCGCGGCCGGGCCGGCCGGCAGGGCGACCCCGGTGGCTCGGTCTTCTTCGTGAGCCTGGAGGACGACCTGGTCGTCCGCCACGCCGCCGACTCGGTGCCCGCGTCGCCGCGGATGAACGCCGACGGCCTGGTCACCGACGAGCAGGTCGACTACGCGGTGGAGCACGCCCAGCGGGTCGCCGAGGGCGTCAACCACGAGATCCACCGCAACACCTGGCGCTACAGCGTGGTGATCGAGCAGCAGCGCAAGGCCCTTGCGCAGCGCCGGGAGCGGCTGCTGACCAGTGACGTGGCAGCGCTCATGCTGCTGGACAAGGTGCCCGAGAAGGCCGGCGAGATGGACGAGGACCTGCTCGCCCGGGCCGCCCGGTCGATTGCCCTCTACCACCTGGACCGGCTCTGGGCCGAGCACCTGTCCGAGCTGTCGGAGGTCCGCGAGGGCGTGCACCTGCGGGCGCTGGGCCGGCTCGACCCGCTCGACGAGTTCCACCGGGCCGCCGTGCCGGCCTTCAACAACCTGATCCCGGAGATCGAGGCCCGCACCATCGCCACGTTCACCGAGACCGAATTCGACGAGGACTGGGAGCCCGACGACAGCACCCTGGTGCGCCCGACCGCCACCTGGACGTACCTGGTGCACGACAACCCCTTCGGCTCCGAGCTCGACCGCCTGATCGCGTCGATCGGCCGGCGGCTCAGCGGCGCCTCGCGCTGAGGCTTTCGCGGGGCTCCTGCCGGCCCGCCACCCGGTGCGGCAGGAGCCCCGTTTTACGCCGTTTCGACCCGGGTTTCGCAGGGTAGTAGGGCGGGTCGGTCAAGTCGGAAGAGAGCAGACGATGACACAGGTGACGATGCCAGCTGGGCAGGCACCGAGGCGTACGGGAGCTGCGGACCAGTGAACCTGGACACGCGGGAACCCGTGGTGCACAACCTGGGCGTACTGGAGACCGCCGCCCTGCTGCGGGAGTTGACCGCCGGCCTGATCGCGCTGACCGATTTCGATGAGGCGCTGCTGGCGCTGGTCCGGGTCACCCGGGACGCGGTGGCAGGCGTGCGCTGGTGCGGATTCA
Source organism: Micromonospora sp. NPDC093244 (assembly GCF_040683695.1). Classification (NCBI taxonomy): domain Bacteria; kingdom Bacillati; phylum Actinomycetota; class Actinomycetes; order Micromonosporales; family Micromonosporaceae; genus Micromonospora; species Micromonospora sp. NPDC093244. The sequence continues at coordinate 2,070,057 of NZ_JBFBEO010000001.1, read as the reverse complement.
CGGCGCTGCGAGCCGGCGAGCCGGCCGGTGTGGCCGCCTCCGACGACCGGCTGGCAGGCCTTGACGATCTGCGCCACGGCCCGGACTCGCCGGCGATGAGCGCGATCCAGCGCCGCGAGATGATCCTCGCCGTGGACCTGGCCGGTGAGCCACGCTGGCCCGCCTGGACGGCCCGCGCCCGCGACCTCGGCGTGCGCGGGGTGATCTCCGCCCCGGTGGACATCGACGACCAGGTGATCGGTGCCATCAACCTGTACGCCGCCGGACCGAACCTGCTCACCCCGCAACACCAACTGACCGCGATGCTGCTCGCCGAGCACGCCGGCCTGCTGCTGGCCGCCGTACGGGACCGGGGCCGGCAGGCCGAGATGGCCGGCGAGCGCGACGCCGAGCTGCTGCTCGACGGCGTGGTCGGCCAGGCCGTCGGCGTGATCATGACGCAGCGGGGCTGCCCGCCGGCCGAGGCCCTGGACGTGCTGCGCACCGCCGCGTCCTCGCTGGACATCCCGCTGCGCGAGGTGGCCGAGCGTCTGGTGCGGACGGTCTCCCGCCAGCGCGAGAGCTGACCGGACGCGCCGCTCCTCGCCGTACCGGACAGAGGGCACCACCGCCCGCTCTGGCGCGCGGCGGCGATTCGGGCGGCGTCGTTTCGTGAAGACGGGGCACGGGTAGCACTCTGGTACTGGTGAGCTGCGCCGACCCTGGGGAGGACGAATGCAGAGCCGGCTGCGGGTGCAGGGGCACCCCATCCAACCGATGCTCGTGACGTTTCCGCTCGGGCTGTTCGTCAGCGCCACCGTCTTCGACCTGAGCGATGTCATCGGCGGGCCGGCGTTCCTGGGCGAGGTCGGCTACTGGACCGGCGTCGCCGCCCTGTTCGCCGCCGCGATGACCGCGGTCGCCGGCATGGTCGACCTGTGGGACGTGCCTGTCGACCGTACCCGCCGCACCGCCGTCGCCTTCAACCTGGTGAACGCGGCGATGGCCGGCCTGTTCCTGGTCACCTGCCTGGTGCGCGCGCAGTCGCCGCAGCGCGGCGCGACGGTCGCAATCCTGCTCACCGAGCTTGTCGCGCTCGTCGCCGGCGGCGTCGGCGTACGCCTGGGCGCCCGGCTCATGCGCCAGTTCGACGCCGGCCGCGCCGAGACCGGCAGCCTCGACGCGCTCGCCGGCTCCACAGTCGAGGTCGCCCGCCCACGTCCCTGACGGGGCGCGTACGCCGGCAAATGTGTTGCCCCCGGCGCGGGCTGCCGGCGAAGCCGACCGCCGTGGGCACCGAGCGGGAAGCCGACGAGTTGATCGCTGAGCCCGTTCGAGGCCCGGTCCACCCGCTTCCTCATCGACGCCGTCCGCCCCTGACCGCCTGCCCGGAGGGTCGTCAGTGGGGGTGGGACTCGTGGTGGTCCGCCAGGACGTCGGCGCCGAAGTCGCTGGCGGGGCGGCGCAGGACGGTGTGCGCGTGGTTGCCGTCCTCGGTGGTGTTGTCGTACTCGATCAACAGGTCGTCGCCCTGGATCCGGTAGTAGTGGCGCTGCCCCGGGCGGGTCGGGCCGGCCCAGGCGAAGTGCAACTCGCCCCCGTCGAGACGCCTCGCCTCGCGGACGGCCAGCTCCGGTGGTAGCCGGTCCAGGTAGAGCGCGACCACCTGGTCCAGCAGTGCCCGGCCGGTCGGTCCCAGCCGGCCGGCCGGCACGCCGAGTGGCTCCAGCGGGGTGTCGACGTGGGCGCGGGTGGCGCTGATGATGTCCGCCGGCGCCTCGTCGGCGATGATCGCGGCGGATCGTCCGGCCGGGTCGAGCGCGTCGAGCAGGGTGCGGGCGAGGTCCTCCTCGACACCGAGTGGGCGGGAGACCGGGCGGCCGGCGTACCGCACGGCCGCCGGGTTGGCGCCGAAGAAGATCGGCGCGGGGGAGACCTGGTCGTCCACGACGGTCATGGTCACCGACAGGTGGTGCCCCTCCAGCCGCCACGACCAGCGGTCGTCGCGCGCCGGATCACCGAACACGGCGACCCAGTAGTCGCCGCTGTGTCGCCCGCGACGCCATCCCTCGGCGCGGTCGAGGACCTCCTCCAGCGCGATGATCGCCATCGCCTGCGCGTACGCGGACGGGCTGAGCGCCGTGGCGAGCAGTCGGTGTGCGGCCTTGCGCCCGACGACGTCCAGCTCGGCGAGGCTGACCCCGGGTCGGGGTCGGGGCCGGTACTCCAGCCAGCGTCGGGCGGGCTCGTCGTCGAACTGGTGGACGGCCTGGTCGCGGGCCGCCGGATCGAGCGCGGCCAGCAGAGCCGTGCCGGCGGTGCGCATCTGCTCGGGCAGAGGATCTTCCACCGACCCTGTATACCTGTCGGTCGGGGTCGGCGTCAGCCGGCGCGCAGCAGTTCGGTCATCTCCGGCAGGTCGAAGAACTGGGCGGTCTCCGCCGCGGACGGGCTGCCGTGCGCCGGGTCGGCTCCGGCCGCGAGCAGCGCGCGGACGGCGTCGGTGCTGCTGCGGAAGACGGCGGCGGCCAGGGCCGTCTGGCCCCGGTCGTTGACCCGGCTGTGGTCGGCGCCGCGGCTGAGCAGGGCGGCCACCGTGTCCGGGTGGGAGTGGTACGCGGCCAGGATCAGCAGCGTGTCGCCCTTGTCGTTGGTGAGGTTGACCGGCAGGCCGGCGTCGAGCTGCGCGGCCAGTTCCTCGGTGGAGCCCGAGCGGGCCAGGTCGAACATCCGGTGGGCGAACGCCAGCGTCGCGGCGTCGAGGTCGTCGGTCACCGCTCCAGGTTAGGCCCTGGCGCCCTGATACGTTGCTCGGCCGGCGCGCGGGGAGAGGGATCCGATGGGTGAGACGGTGTACGTGGGCAACGCGGGTGTCGACGGCGCCACGAACGCCGGCTGGCTGCTGGGGCACTTCGCGCCGCCCGGGGAGGTGCGGCACAGCACCGACGTCGAGGTGAAGTGGGGTGTGCACCCGCCGGGGCAGGCCCGGTCGCGGTGGGCGACGGGGGAGCGGCGTACCACTCTGCTCGTGCTCGTCGAGGGGTGTTTCCGGGTGGAGTTGCCGGACCGGACGGTGCGGTTGGCCGAGCCTGGCGACTACGTGGTGTGGGGCCGCGGGGTGGACCACTCGTGGTACGCCGAACGCGCGTCGGTGGTGCTGACCGTCCGGTGGCCGTCGGTGCCCGGCTACCGGGCGGACCCTCCGGTGCTGCGCTGAGGCCGACGGACGCCGTCCCACCAGACGGAATTACCTACTAAACCTATAGGCTTTGCCGGCTAGAGTACGGGGGCACCCCACCGAACGACCCCGCGAGGACCGCCATGATCCACCACAGCCCGGAGCGTGACCTGCTCGCCGTCGCCGCCCGGTGGGCCGACCCGACCGGCTGGCCGGTGCCGCTGCGGTTCGACGCCGCCGAGCGCTGGTACGCGCGCCTCGCCGCCGACGACGACCACGAGGTGTGGGCACTGAGCTGGCTGCCCGGCCAGGGCACCGACCTGCACGACCACGGCGGCTCCGCCGGGGCGTTCCGGGTCGTCGCCGGCGCCCTCACCGAGGAGACCGTCGCCGCCGGCCGGCTGCGTCCACGGCTGCTGCCCGCCGGCGCCGGCCGGCGCTTCGGCGCCCGCCACGTCCACCAGGTGACCAACAGGGGTACGACGCCTGCGGTCAGCGTGCACGTCTACCGGCCGGCGCTGCGCCGGATGACCCGCTACCACCTGCTCGACGGGCGGCTGCGGGTCGCCGAGGTCGCCGAGGCCGGACGCTCCTGGTGAGCGCCGCCCAGCCTCCGAACCAACCCCCCACGCACCGGAAGGAACCGATGATGCTGACGACCGCCGAGCACTGTCCGGCCCCCGTACCGCCGCCGGGCTCCCAGGGCATCGACGAGATCCTGGCCGCCGCCCGCGCCCGGCTCGACCGGCTCGACCCGGAACGGGCGCACCTGGCGTACCGGAGCGGCGCGCTCCTGGTCGACATCCGGCCGGCCGCCCAGCGGGCCGCGCACGGCGTGGTGCCGGGTTCGCTCGCCGTCGAACGCAACGTGCTGGAATGGCGCTTCGACCCGCGCTGCCCGGCCCGCCTGCCCGAGGCGGTCGACTACGACGTACCTGTGGTGATCCTCTGCCAGGAGGGCTACACCTCGTCACTGGCCGCCGCCGCGTTGCAGGACATCGGCCTGCGCCGCGCCACCGACGTGGTCGGCGGGTTCGCGGCCTGGCGGATCGCCGGCCTGCCGGCTCTCGGTCCGACCCCGCTGCACCGCGCGTTCCCTCTCGCGTCCCCGGTCACCGCCGGGTCGGCGCGCCACTGACCGCCACGCCGCACCGGGCGTGGCGGTCGTACCGCCATCTCAGGAGGCACCATGTCCGTCGTCGCCATCCCCACCCGCCCCCACCACCCGGCGGCCCGCGCCGCCCGTCCGCGCACCGGCCCGACCCTGACCATCACCCTCGACCTCGCGGCCGGGCCGCTGACCCCGCGACTGGCCCGGCTGGTGCAGCTCATCGGGGAGCTGGCCGAATCCGGTGAGGGCCAGCTGCGCGCCGTCGAGGACGTGCCCCGGCCGCGCACCGCGCCGAGCACCGTCGAGCAGGCCGCCGACGCGGACCACGTGCACATCCTGGCCGGCTCGCGGATGGTCCTGCGGGGCGAGCAGGTCGTCGCGCTGACCCGCATCGAGTACGAGCTGCTGCTGTTCCTGGCCGAGCGGCCCCGACGGGTGTTCACCCGCCTGCAACTGCTGTCGAGCGTCTGGGGCTACGAGCACGCGGTGGCCCGGACGGTGGACGTGCACGTCCGGCGACTGCGCGCCAAGTTGGACGGCACCGAGCTGGTCACCACCGTCTACGGGGTCGGTTACCGGTTGGCCGACGAGGCGCGGATCAGCGTGGACCACGCGCGCTGAGCACCGGCCGGGTGGCGGCCCGACGTGACGTGACAGGCCCCGGTGAACCGGGCGGGGACCCCCGTAACGGGGCATCTCGCAGGCTCTGCTGTAATCATCTGGCTTCGTACGCAGAGCGAGCACCCGGCTCCGATGTGTTCGTCAATTGTCACATTCATGCAACGCAGCCGCCTCTTGACCCTCGCCCGGACGCCGGGAAGCATCGATGAAGCGGCGTCCCGGGCCGTGGGGAGATACCCGGACAAGCCCAAGGAGGACCATGTCGGTCAGCCCCGCCTCGTCGCGCGCCGGATGGCATACGTCCCAACCCGCGGTGCCCGGTCGACCTCCCGGCGGTCAGCGCCGCCCGGCGAACACCGCCGCGCCGATGCTCACCGTGACGCTGTCCATCCCCCTGGCCTGTGAGGAGTCGCTGACCCCGCCGGCGCGCCGCCTGCTGGAGGCGGCCCGCGAGATGCTGGAGCGGGGCGAGGCCGTCATCACCAGTTCGGTGCCTGTCGACCGCCGCCCCGACAGCGTGCCGGCCAACCGGGCACCGGCCCGGGCGATCAGCCCGACCATCCCCGCCCTGCACATCCTCGCCTCGTCCCGCTCGGTGCTGCGCGACGACGAACCGCTGCCGCTGACCCGCCTGGAGTTCGACCTGCTGCTGCACCTGGTCGCCCACCCCCGGCGGGTGTTCACCCGACTGCAACTGCTCAACGCGGTATGGGGGTACGAGCACGCCGGTGTCCGTACCGTCGACGTGCACGTCCGCCGGCTGCGCGGCAAGGTCGGCGTGGACGTCCCGCTGGTCACCACCGTGTACGGCGTCGGCTACCGGCTGGCCGACGACGCCCGGGTCACCATCGACCGCACCGGCTGACCGCCGCCACCGCCGCGCCCCGCTCGGGGCAGGATGGTCCGGTGCGCATCCGTCCCATCTCGCCCGGGCTGCTCGTCGACGAGCTGACCGGCCGTCTCGTCGACGCCGCGGCCACCGCCGAGCCCGCCCGGCTGCGGGTGGCCGTCGACGGCGCCCCCGCCGCCGGCCCGGATGAGCTGGCCGCCGCGCTTATCGACCCGCTGCGCGCCCGCGGCCGCCCGGTGCTGCACGTACGCGCCACCGACTTCCTGCGACCCGCCTCGCTGCGCTTCGAACTCGGTCGGACCAACCCGGACGCCTACTACGAGAGCTGGGTCGACGAGACCGGACTGCGCCGCGAGGTCCTCGACCCGGCCGGCCCCGGTGGCACCGGCCGACTGCTCCCGTCCCTGTGGGACGCCGACGCCGACCGGGCCAGCCGGGCCCGCTACGTCGACCTGCCACCCGGCGGCGTGGTCCTGGTCAGCGGCGCGCTGCTGCTCGGCGGCGGCCTGCCCTTCGACGTCACCGTTCACCTGGCGCTGTCGCCCGCCGCGCTGCGGCGCCGCACCGAGGAGGCCGGGCACTGGACCCTGCCGGCCTTCGACAGGTACGCCGAGGAGGTCGTCCCGGCCAGTTTCGCCGACGTGGTCGTACGGGCCGACGACCCCCGCCACCCGGCCCTCGTGGAGCCCGGCGGGGACGCCTGACAACCACCGAAAACTGGCCGGTTTGATCGACTCGTCCGGCGGGTACTCGCCCGGCTCACAGAGCGCGGGTGACAGCCCGCGTACCGGATGCGACCGTGACCGGGGCCCCGCGCCGCCGGCACCCGGTTCACCTTGAGCCACTGGCCCAGGAAAGGCAGGCAGCGATGCTCGTCCACGACACGGTCGGTACGGGCCGATCCCAGACGGAGATCGACCAGATCCGGCAGTCCCTGCAGGCTCGCTACGACGAGCTGACCGCCGAGTACGAGCAGGCCGTCCTGCAGAGCCAGGTGCTGCGGCTGGTGGAGGTCGGGGACACCGCAGGCGACGACCAGGCCGACAGCGGCACCAAGACCGCCGAACGGGACACCGCGCAGTCCCTCCTGCGCACCATCCTCGACCGGCGCGCCCAGTACGAGCACGCCCTGGGCCGGCTCGCCGAGGGCACGTACGGCTGGTGCGAGGGCTGCTCGGCGGCGATCCCGGTGGAGCGGCTGGAGATCTTCCCGGCCGCCACCACCTGCGTGACGTGCAAGCAGACCCGCGAGCGGCGGGCCGCCTGAGCGAGGCCAGCGGTTGCCGGTCGGTCCGCGACACGATGGACTCCACAGATGGGTGACATCCTCGTGGGCACCGCGTCCTGGACCGACCGCACACTGCTGGACTCGGGCTGGTATCCGCAGACCGCGGACAACCCGGAGAAGCGGCTGGCCTACTACGCCAGGCAGTTCCCGCTTGTCGAGGTGGACGCCACCTACTATTCGCCGCCCGCCGAGGCGACCGCCCGGCTGTGGGCCGAACGCACCCCGGACGGCTTCACCTTCAACATCAAGGCGTTCAGCCTGCTGACCGGGCATCCCACCCGGGTCAGCGCCCTCTACAAGGACCTGCGGCCCGAGACCGAGAAGAAGAACGTCTACCCCGACGACCTGCCGGCGCAGTCGTACGAGGAGGTGTGGACGCGCTTCCTGTCCGCGCTGGACCCGCTCGTCGAGGCGGGCAAGCTGGGCGCGGTGCTGTTCCAGTTCCCGCCCTGGTTCACCATCAAGCGGGCCAACAAGCAGTACCTGCTGGAGGTGGCGAAGCGCTGCGCGCCACTGCGGCCGGTCTACGAGTTCCGGCACGCCTCCTGGTTCGACGGCGACAACGCCGACGAGACAGTGGCGTTCCTGCGCGAACACCGGCTCCCGTTCGTCTGCGTGGACATGCCGCAGGGTCACCGCTCGTCGGTGCCGCCGGTGCTGGCCGCCACCGCGGACCTCGCGGTGGTGCGCTTTCACGGCCACAGCGACAAGTGGACAAGCAAGGACATCCACGAGAAGTTCGGCTACCACTACTCCAAGCGGGAGCTGGCCGACTGGGCACCGAAGCTGCGCGAGCTGGCCGACGACGCCGGACGGACCCACGTGCTGATGAACAACTGCTACCGGGACTACGCGCAGACGAACGCCAAGACGCTCATCGGGCTCCTCGACGCCGACTGACCTCCCGTCTCACCCGACCGGGGTGAGGTCGGCTCACCCACCCCCGCGGCAGTGTGGACACGGTGCGTGCGGACGCCCCTCGGGTGGGCCCACGCCGGAGACGACACGGAGGTGACGGGGATGACGGTTCGAGTGGTGACGGATCGACGGCGCGGTGCCGTCCTGCACGTGGTCGGCGCGGCCGACGACGCCCGGCGCGCACCGCAGCGCAGCCCGGTGCGGGCCCGTCGTGGCCCGGTGGGGCCGCCCCGCCGCGACGACGACCGGCGGTGGGAGAGCACGGAACGGAGGTCGACCAATGGCTGACACCATGATCTCGGCGTTCGAGTCCTCGCTGGACAAGACGAATCTGATCCTCAAGGACATCGAGGCCGCCTACGGCTGGCCCAAGGATCGGCGCAACCAGTCGTACGCGGCCCTGCGTACGGTGCTGCACCTGCTGCGCGACCGGTTGCCGGTGAACGAGAGCGTCGAGTTCGCCCAGCAGTTGCCGGTGCTGGTCCGGGGGATCTACTTCGACGGGTGGAACCCGTCGGACGTCCCGATCAAGCTCAACCGCGACGACTTCCTCTACGAGGTCCGCCAGGGCTTCCCGTACGACGTCGACGGCGGCCCGGAGCGTGTGACGCAGGTGGTGCTGGACACCCTGCGCCGGCACATCACCCAGGGTGAGTGGCAGGACGTGAAGGAGACCATGCCCAAGGATCTCGCCACGTTCTTCCCGTGAGTCGTGAGGTCGTGGGACGCCTCGGGCGCACTCAGCCGTCCGAGGTGTCCGCCTCGGCGGGCGACGGCACCCGGGACACCGGATGCCCGGCCCGCCGGGCCAGGCCGGCGAAGGTGACCGCGTCGGTGACGGCGGCGCCGCCGGGGTCGTTGTTGAAGTAGACGTACGCCGGCTCGTCCGCACCGAAGGCGTCGGTCAGCCGGCCCGCCCAGGAGCCCAGGGCGGTACGCCCGTAGTGCGGCCACGGACGGGCCCGCCCCTCGTGCAGGCGCAGGTAGCCGAAGTCGGTGGTCCGCCAGCGCGGGGCGACCGGCCGACCCAGCCGGTCCGCCCAGACCAGCGCCGCCCTGTGGCGTTCCAGCACCGACCGGGTGGCGGCGGTCCACCACGACGGGTGCCGGGGCTCCACCGCGACGCGTACGTCGGCCGGGAACAGCTTCAGCGTCGCGTCGAGCGCGTCGACGTCCGCCCGCAGGTTGGGTGGCAGTTGCAGCAGCACCGGGCCGAGCCGGTCACCGAGCGCCGTTGCCCGGCCGAGGAACCGGGCGACCGGTTCGGCCGGCTCCCGCAGCCGCTTGATGTGTGTCAGGTAGCGGCTCATCTTCACGGCCACGCAGAAGTCCGCGGGGGTCCGCGCCCGCCAGGCGGCGAAGGTGTCCCGCTCCGGCAGCCGGTAGAACGCGTTGTTGACCTCGACTGTGGCGAACCGGTCCGCGAAGTGCTCCAACCACAGCCGCTGCGGCAGCGCCTGCGGGTAGAAGCGGCCCCGCCAGTCCCGGTACTGCCAGCCGGACGTGCCCACCAGAATCACCCCACCATCCTGGCATCGTCCCCGCCGCAGGTGAACTGCCCGTGTCGCCCCGGTTCGGCGTCTACGGTGAGGGTTAGAGAAGATCGCGCGTGGGGTACCACCCGCAGCACGACGGACCCCGACGTATGGCGGGGCGGCACACCCGAGGGAGTACCGATGGCACTCAACGACGATGACATGCAGACCACGGGCGGCGGCGGCCTGGAGGGTCCGGCCGACGGCGGTGCGACCCCGGGTCACCAGGATGGTGGCGCTGACGGTGGCGCGGAGGGTCCGGCCGATGGTGGCGCGACCCCGGGCCAGCAGGATGGTGGCGCTGACGGTGGCGCGGAGGGTCCGGCCGATGGTGGCGCGACCCCCGGCCAGCAGGACGGCGGCGCCGACGGCAGCGCCCGGTAACGGCCCGTCATGACGCATCTCGACCCGCCGGGCGGCCACGGCCGCCCGGCGGTTTCGTCCGCCGCCGAGGCGCTGGCCCGCTGCGTGTCGGTCGAGCCGGCCAAGTTCGCCGCGGCGCACTGGGGACACACTCCGCTGCTGTCCCGCGCCGCCGAGCTGCCCGACCCGGCCGGCTTCACCGACCTGTTCAGCCCCGCCGACGCCGACGAGTTGCTCAGCCGGCGCGGTCTGCGTACCCCGTTCCTGCGGGTCGCGAAGGACGGCCAGCTCGTGCCGGCGGCCCGCTGGACCGGCGGCGGCGGTGCCGGCGCCGAGATCGGCGACCAGGTGCTCGACGAGCGGGTCCTGGAGCAGTACGCGGCCGGGGCCACACTCGTGTTGCAGGGGCTGCACCGGATCTGGCCGCCGCTCGTCGACTTCGCCCGCGACCTGGGGCTCGCCCTCAACCAGCCCCTCCAGATCAACGCCTACCTGACGCCGGCGGGCAGCCAGGGCTTCGCCACCCACTACGACACCCACGACGTGTTCGTGCTCCAGGTCGACGGCCGCAAGCACTGGCGGATCCACCCGCCGGTGCTGCCCGACCCGCTGGAGAAACAGCCGTGGGGCGGCCGCGCCGACGAGGTGTCGGCCACCGCGCAGGGCCCCGCCGCGCTGGACGTGGTGCTCGCCCCCGGCGACGCCCTCTACCTGCCGCGTGGCTGGCTGCACAGCGCGCAGGCGCAGGACGCCAGCTCGCTGCACCTGACCGTGGGCATCCGCGCCCTCACCAGGTACGCGCTGGTCGAGGAGCTGCTCGCCCTGGCCGCGGAGGACCAGCGGCTGCGCGCGAGCCTGCCGTTCGGCACCGACGTCGCCGACCCCGACGCCATCGAGCCGGAGCTGACCGAGACGGTGGAGGCCCTGCGGGACTGGCTGCTGCGCGCCGACCCGGCCGCCGTCGCCGCCCGACTGCGTCAGCGTGCCTGGCCGGCCGCCCGACCGGCGCCGATCCGACCGCTCGCCCAGGCTGGCGCGCTTGCCGCGCTGGACGCGGACTCCCGGCTCACCCCACGCCCGGGCCTGCGCTGGCAGGTCGTGCCGCACGGAACGGACACGGTGGCGTTGCGGCTGTTCGACCGCACCATCACCCTGCCCGCCTCCTGCGAGCCGGCGGTCCGTGCCGTGCTCACCGGCACTGTCACCCGCGTCGGTGACCTGCCCGGCCTGCCCGACGACGCCGACCGGCTCACCCTGGCCCGCCGCCTGCTACGCGAGGCCGTCCTGGTCCCGGCGTGAGCTGGCCGACCGGGGCCGCGATCAGCTCGATCCGGAGGGTGTTGGTGACCTCGTCGGTCAGCTCGCCCTGTGCCCCGAACGAGATCGCGCCCTGGTCGGTGACGCCGAAGACGAGTTCCACCGCGCCGGCCTTGAGGACCAGCGGGTCGTCGCCCCCGGCACCGGCGGCGACCACCGCGCGGATCGTGGTGATGGCGTCCACAAGGGTCGCCTCGACCGCGCTGTGACGCAGCTCGTGCCGCTCGTGGAGATCCTCGGCGACGAGCGTGATGTCGATGGTGTGGGTCCTCTGGTGGGCGTGCCGTCGCTTCCTCCAGGTGGCGTTTGATCTCGGGGTCGAAGTTGGTGCCGATCGGAAGGGAGCGGGCGTCGCGAAAGACGCTGTCGACGCCGAACCGGTGAGTCAGCGCATGGTCGATCAGGGTGGCGACGAACTCCTCGTCGTCCGCGCGGTAGCTCAGATAGAAGCTGACCATTTCGCGTACCGTAGCGGAGATCGGGAGTGGATTGGTCGCGCCGGCCGTCGGCTATTCGACACCCGACACCGGGTCAGCTTCCGAGGATCAGCAGCAGCGCGGTGGCCACCACGCCCGCGCCGAGCACCACGGTGATCGGGCGTGGCCCGAGCATCGCGTGCCGGCGGTCGGCGAGCACCCGTGCCGGCACCAGGCCGATCAGTGGCCCGAGCAGGGTCACCACAAGCGCCAGCACCGGCATCCCGACGGCCAGGTCGCCCCCGTACCCGACGCCGAGCGCCCGGGCGCCGGTGCCCAGGGCGTACGCCAGCACCGCGCCCGCCACGCCGCAGAGCGCGAGCAGCGGGTTCACCGAACCGGGCAGCTCGCCGGGCTGGCCGGCCCGGTCGAGCAGGTCCCGGGCACGGGTGAGAAGCAGCACCGGGTCGGTCGCCCCGGTGCCGTTGCTGGGCGCGGGCGGGCCGCCGAGGCGACGCGCGCCCAGTCGGGCGCGTACCTGCTGCCACAGGTGCGCGACCTCCGCGTCGACGCGCTCCTGCTGCTCGCGTGCCGCGACCAGTTCCTGCTCGGCGGCGCGTACCTCGTCGGTGGCGTCGGCGACGGCCTGGTCGGCGGCCGCGCACTGCCGCTCGTACCAGGTGTGCGCCTCGGCGCGCTGCTCGCGGACCCGGGCGGTCAGCTCGGCCAGTCGCCGTAGCTGGGCCGCGTAGGTCTCACTGGTCACCGGCTGGTTCATCGCGACGGTCCATACGGGATGATCACCTGTCCGGTGCGGTGCACCGCCCGGTCGAAGAAGAGCCCCCGCCACGGCCGGGGATACCAGTCCGGGCCGCCGGTGCCCGGGTAGAGCGACGCGCCCAGCTCGCCGCCGTGCGCGTCGAGTGCCACCCAGGCGCCGATCTGGTCGGTGCGGGCGGCCGGGCCGCCCAGGTCGGCACGCATCCGGGCCACTCCCCGCCACCAGGCCAGCACGTGGGTGCGGCGTTCCGGCCCGTCGTGCAGGATCCGGCGCAGCTGTTCCAGGCCGGTACGCTGACCGGCCGGCGCGGCGAGGGTGCCGGCCGCCGCGTCGACGGCGAACAGCAGCAGGTAGTGCGGGCTGCCCGCGCCGCCGAGACCGTCGGCCGTCTCGGCCATCAGCTCGCCGACTGTCTCCTCGTCGTACCAGTTGGCGTCGTCGGCCAGGTCCTCGTAGAGGGCCCGGGCGATCGGGTCGGCGTCCGCGTCGAGGCAGGCGATGGAGAAGCGCGCGGTGCCGCTCGGGTGTTGGCGGGCCAGGGAGCGGGCCGCCGCGTCCAGCACGGCGCACGCCTCGTCGACCCTGGTACCCAGCACCGCGAGGTTGCGTCCGGGGGCGCGGGGAAGCCGCAGCGCCGCCGAGCGGGACTGCACGTCGATGATCTCGCCGAGCAGGGCCACCGGGCTGCGCGGGGCGCTGCCGTCCGCCGGGGCTTCGAGCGCGCGGTAGTCCGGGGCCTCGGCCAGCCGGGGGATCGCGTCGCCGTCGAAGAGCCGCGCCGGCGCCGCGTCGGCCGGACGCATCCGCCACAGCCGGTGCTGGAGTTGGCTCCACGTCTCCCAGTCGCTTGCCGACGGGATCCGGGCGACCTCGTTGCCCTCCACCATGCCCGACTCGGCGTTGACCACCGCATGCCAGCGGGGCAGCGACTGCGCGGCGTCGTTGCGTTCGGCGAGGATCCGCAGTGCCTTGGGCAGCGCGATGCGCAACGTGAACTGGGCGACAAGCGCCGGACGGCCCCACAGCGCCTCGATGCCCCGCACGTCCTGCGAGGCGAGCACCAGGTGGATGCCCTGCGAGCGGCCCCGCCGCGCCAGGTCCTCCAGCAGGTCGGCCGCCTCCCGGGCGACGACGTCCCGGCCGGCCAGCAGCATCTGGAACTCGTCGACCACGGCGACGATCCGGGGCCAGTGCCCGGTGGGATCGACCGCGCGCAGCTCGGCCAGCTTGGTCACCTCGTGCTTCTTCGCCGCGTCGGCGCGGCGACGCAGCTCCTCGGTGAGGAACCGCAGCAGCGCCAACCCGAACTCCCGGTCGGTGTTGACGTTGATACCGACCAGGCGCATGTGCGGCAGCCAGCTCGGGTCGCGCCGGCCCTGCGCGAACCGGGCGAACGACACCCCCTCCTTGAAGTCGAGCAGGTAGAACTCCAGCTCGGAGGGGGAGTAGCGGGCGGCCAGCGCGCCGATCCAGGCGAAGATCAGGTTGGTCTTGCCGGTGCCGGACGGGCCGCCGATCAGCGCGTGCGGCGGGTAGTCGCCAAGCGTCAGGCGGACCGGGCGGCCCTGCGGCCCCTCGCCGATCGGGGCGGTCAACCCGCTGGCCGAGTCCTCCCGCCACATCTGCTCCGGCGGCGGGAGCAGGTCGGTGAACGGCGTCGGCGGTGGGCCGGCGTTCACCTGGGCCGCGATCTCCCGGCAGGTCTCGGTGACAAGCGTCGCGGGCGGCGGTGGGTCCAGTCGGACCGGCAGCCCGGACGGCCCGCCGATCAGGGCGCCGGACGCCCCGGCCACCACCCGGGTCACCGTCGGGTCGTCGGGCAGCGGGATGCCCCGCACCACCAGGTGCACCCCGCAGGCCGCGCCGGCCCGTACCACGCGTTCGAGCTGGCCGCGTTCGTGCCGGCTCAGCTCGTCGCCGCCGAGCAGCACCGCCACCCGCCACGGTTCGGGGCGGCGGCCGGTCGCCGAGGCCAGTTCCCGCAGCGAGCCGTGTTCGCCGGCCAGCACCGTCTCGTTGATCCGGCGGATCTGCTCGACCAGGTCGTCGAGCAGCCCGCCGAGGCCACCCGGGCCGACGAAGGTGAGCAGCCCGGCCGTGCCCAGCGGGGCGAACCCGGCCAGGCCGCCGCCGAGGTGCTCCGGGTCGTACCCGATCAGTCGGACCGCCCCGGGGTCGGCGCGGCCGGCGGCGCGCAGCAGCAGCGCGGACACCACGGCGTCGCAGCCGGCGCGGTCGTCACCGGAGAGGTGGACGTGCCCGGCGTCGAGCAGCGGCACCAGCGCCGGCACCGGATCGACGTCGTCGATGTGGACAGTGCCGATCCGCAGCGCACCCGGCGGCTCGGCGCGGCGGGTGGGGGTGGGTGTCCACCCCGGCCAGTCGGCGCCGGCGCAGCCGGGCGCCTCCCGCAGGGCGGCGTCGGCGGCGTGCCGGGCGAGCTGCGCGATGCGGGCGGAGTGCCGGGCGTCGATCTCGGCGAGCCGGCGGTCGCGTTGGGCGCCCACCCGCTGCGGTACGGCGGCGGCCGCCCGCCGGACCCGGGTCAGCCGCTCGCGACCGGCGGTCAGGTCGGCCTGGGCGGCCGACAACCGGGTACGCGTCGCGCCCAGCGCCTCACCGAGGGTCTCCCGGATCCGGGTGGCCAGTTGGCCGCGGCGGTCAGCCATCGGAACCCCGGCGGGTGGGCGCGTCCCGCCACGGGCTGCCCGTTCGCGGCGGCAGCCCACCGGAACGCTGGGCGGCGTTGCCCGCCGGCCGCTGACCCGCGCCGCCGGTGCGCTGGCCCACGCGTGTCGGCTGTCCCGTGCCCGTCGGCTGCGGCCCGGCGCCTGGCTGTCCCGCGCCGCCCGGCCGTGGGTCGGCGTGCGCGGGCAGGTCACGGCCGAGTCGGGCGAGCAGCAGCCCGGTCGCCACGCCCGCGGTCACCGCCGAGTCGGCGGCGTGTGGTGGCTCTCCCGAGGTGCGCGGCGGCGGCATCCGGCACACCCGGGTCAGCAGCGTCTCCAGCACCGGCGGCGGCAACCCGGGCAGCAGATCGCGGACGCGGCCGTCCAGCTCGCCGCGCAGCCGGCCGAGGTCGGCGGCGCGGGGTGGATGCCCCAGCAGTTCGCCGGCCAGTTCCCGTAGCAGCGGCGGTGCCAGCGCGGCCAACCCCAGCCCCACGTCGGCGGGGGCGCGGCGCAGCTCGGTACGCAGCCGGTCCCGGTCACTCGCGCGGACGCCGCCGACGACCCGGCGCAGCAGCTCCTGCGGGTCGCTCAACCGCTCGTCGGGTTCGTCGTCGGCGCCCTCGCCCTCGCGCCCTCCGGTCAGCTCCGCCACCCGCACCGACCACCAGCGGCGCATCCGGACCTGCTGGGCGGACTCCGGCGGCACGGCGGTCGGCCCGGCGTCCGGCGGCGTGTCGTGTCGGGGAGCGCGCTGCTCCTGCCGGGGCGGGGGAGCGCCGTCCCCGGCCAGGCCGATCGCGGTCAGGTACGCCGAGAGCTGCTCCTGGGCCACCTGCAGCGCGTACCCGGCGCTCTCGGCGTGCTCGGTGGCGGCGGACAGCTCCGGCACCCCCATCGGGTTCGCCGATTCCTGGCGTACCCAGCGCAGCCGCTCCGCGGCCAGGCCGAACTTCTCCAGCGCCTGCCCGAGCAGGGCCAGCGGGAACTCCTCGCTGGCGGCGCGGACCTGCCCACCGACATCCTCGATGATGGACATGGCGGCCTACAGGGTGGCGACGTAGAGCTGCGCCTGCTCCACCGCGACGAGTGTCGCGCCGAGACAGTCCTCCAGCTCCTGGCTGGCCTGGGTCAGCGAGGCCTGGGCCGCCTCGACTGTCTCGTGCCCGCTGCCCTCCAGGGCGCCAGCCAGGGTCTGCTGTGCCTCGGCCAGTTTCTCGCCGGCCGCCTGCACGGCTGTCTGCCCGTCCCCGATCTGTTGGAGGGCGACATCGATGGCAGCCTTCAGCTCGGCGACGCTCGCCACTGCGGAACCTCCTGGGGGCGGGGAGATCTCCATTAGAGCCTATCGGCGTCGCGGAAAGAACATCCGCCCTGTCGGTGTTCCTGCCCGCCTGTCCGGAAGGCCCCCGGAAGCGCCGGGAGTCCGTTCTGTGGGAGTCCCAGTGCGAGAACTTCTCAACTCTCGCGGAGCCAGCGCGGCCCGTACACCTCGGCGCCCAGGGCCGTGACCCGCTCGCGCAGTTCCCGGTCGGCGGTCACCACCAGCCGCCGGCGCCGCGGAGCGTTCGCGACCAGATCGACCACGCTGTCGTCGCCCGAGCCGGGAGCGGAGACCACCCGTACGCCGTCCGTGCCGGGCACGTCCCGCGCGGCGCCCTCGACCACCAGGATCACCTCGACGGGCGCGGGCAGCCGGGCCGGCAGCCCGACGGTCGCCACCGGGGCGAGGGAGTCGCGCAGCCGCGCGGCGGCCCCGACGCGGTCCCGCCACCACCCGTTCGGGCGTGAGCCCACCACGTTGGCGCCGTCCACGATCAGCAGCGGGGTGTCATCCATGTCGCCAGCCTGCCACCACCGGGGCGGCGCGGGCCGAACCGCCACACCCGAACCGCCCGCGCGCCCGGTGCGGCGTTTGTCGGGCCCCGCGCCGGGTAGCCCCTGCCGACCGTGCCGCGCCCGACTGCGGAGGACAGACATGATGGGACCCGGTGACCTCGGCTCCGACCCGTGGGACGAATTCCTGGCCCGGTACTTCGGCCGGGGTGAGGGAGGACGCCGACCGCCGCACCGGGTCGACATCACCCGCCTGATGACTGCCGACGCCCGGGAGATGCTTGCCGACGCGGCCCGCCGGGCGGCGCAACGGCACAGCAGCGACCTGGACACCGACCACCTGCTCTGGGCGGCGCTGCAACGCGAACCCCTGCGGGACCTGGTCCGGCGTGCCGGCGCCGATCCGGACACGCTGCTCAACGCGCTCGGCGGCAAGGGCGACGGCGCGCCGCGCGGCGAGGTGCCACCCAACCTGTCGTTGACCCCGGCGGCCAAGCGGGCGCTTCTCGACGCCCACCAGCTGTCCCGGGCGATGGGGGCCAACTACATAGGCCCCGAGCACATCCTCATGGCGCTGCCGCTCAACCCGGAGTCGCCAGCCGGCCGGATGCTGGCCGCCGGCCGGATCCAACCCGAGTCGTTGCAGGCCGCCAACGCCGAGCGCGGCCCGATGAACGGCCCGAAGCCGGACCGCGGCACCCCCACCCTCGACCAGTACGGGCAGGACCTCACCGACCTGGCCCGCAACGACCAGATCGACCCGGTCATCGGGCGGGCCGACGAGATCGAGCAGGCCGTCGAGATCCTGTCCCGGCGTACCAAGAACAACCCGGTGCTGATCGGCGAGGCAGGTGTCGGCAAGACCGCAATCGTCGAGGGGCTGGCCGAGCGGATCTGCGACGGGGACGTGCCGCAGACCCTGCTCGGCAAGCGTGTCGTCCAACTGGACCTGGCCGGCCTGGTCGCCGGCACCCGTTACCGGGGCGACTTCGAGGAGCGGCTGAAGAAGGTGATCGACGAGATCCGGGCGCACCGGGACGAGCTGATCATCTTCATGGACGAGATCCACACTCTGGTCGGCGCCGGTGGCGCCGGCAGCGAGGGCGGGATGGACGCGTCGAACATGCTCAAACCGGCACTGGCCCGCGGTGAGCTGCGCGTCATCGGCGCCACGACCCTCGACGAGTACCGCAAGAGCATCGAGAAGGACGCCGCGCTGGCCCGGCGCTTCCAGCCCGTGCTGGTGCCCGAGCCCGGCGTCGACGACACGATCGCCATCCTGCGCGGCCTGCGCGACAGGTACGAGGCACACCACCAGGTGCGCTTCACCGACGAGGCGCTCGTCGCGGCCGCCGAGCTGTCCGACAGGTACGTCACCGACCGGTTCCTGCCGGACAAGGCCATCGACCTCATCGACCAGGCCGGCGCTCGGGTGCGGCTGCGCACCCGCACCCCGGCCTCCGACGTGCGGGAGCTGGAACAGGAACTCGATGAGGTACGCCGGGACAAGGAGCAGGCCGTCACCGACGAGCAGTACGAGCGCGCCTCGGCGCTGCGCGACCGGATCTCCGAGCTGGAGGAGGAGATGCGCCGCGCCAACGGCGACGACGGCGCGACCTCCCAGGTGCCCGAGGTGGGCCCGCAGGAGATCGCCGAGGTGGTCTCCCGGGCCACCGGCATCCCGGTCAGCCAGCTCACCGAGGAGGAACGCGACAGGCTGCTGCGCCTGGAGGGCCACCTGCACGAGAAGGTCGTCGGCCAGGACGACGCGGTCACCGCTGTCGCCGAGGCGGTCCGCCGCTCCCGCGCCGGGCTGGCCGACCCGGAGCGCCCGATGGGCAGTTTCCTGTTCCTCGGCCCGACCGGCGTGGGCAAGACCGAGCTGGCCCGCGCGCTCGCCGAGGCGCTGTTCGGCGAGGCGGACCGGATGGTGCGCGTCGACATGAGCGAGTTCCAGGAACGGCACACGGTCAGTCGGCTCGTCGGTGCCCCGCCCGGGTACGTCGGCTACGAGGAGGCCGGCCAGCTCACCGAGGCGGTGCGCCGCCGCCCGTACGCGGTGGTGCTGCTCGACGAGATCGAGAAGGCCCACCCGGACGTGTTCAACATCCTGCTCCAGGTGCTCGACGACGGGCGGTTGACCGACAGTCAGGGCCGTACGGTGAACTTCAAGAACACCGTACTGATCATGACGAGCAACCTCGGCTCGGAGCTGATCACCGGCACCCAGCGGGCCGTCGGGTTCGGCACCGGCGCGCCGGGCAGCGAGCAGGAGAACGACGAGCTGCGTGAACGGCTCATGCGCCGCCTCCAGGAGAACTTCCGGCCGGAGTTCCTCAACCGCATCGACGAGGTGATCATCTTCCGTCGGTTGGAGGCCGAGCAGCTGCGCGACATCACCGCTCTGCTGCTGGAGGAGACCCGCCGCCGGCTGCACGCCCAGGACATCCAGGTCGAGTTCACCACCGCCGGCATCGACTGGCTCGCCGAGCACGGCTACCAGCCGGAGTTCGGGGCCCGCCCGCTGCGCCGGGTGATCCAGCGGGAGGTGGACAACCACCTGTCCCGGATGCTGCTGGAGTCGGCGATCTCGCCCGGACAGAAGGTCACGGTCGACGCCCGCGACGGGTCGCTCGCCTTCGACGTCACCGCTGGCGAGCGGGGGTACACCGCCGCCACGACGACACACCCGCGATGAGCGGGGAGCGACGAGGCGAGCCCGGGGAGCCGCACGAGGACGCGGACTCCGAGCAGGCCCGGGACGAGGACGACCATCCCGACCCGATCCTGGCCTCGCCCACCGCGAACCCCCGCCGCACGCGGGTGCCACCGGAGGGCCTGCACCCGAAGACCGACCAGGACGACCCGGAGACGTCCGACCGCCGCCCGCGAGAGGAGACCTGATGGTACGCGAAGCTCGGCTCGACCCCGAGGTGGAAGTGCTCTGGGAGGACTTCCACGCCGAGGTCAACGTTCCGTCGGAGCAGTTGCGCACGTGGCTGCTGACCCGGGGGTCCGGTGAGGAGTCGTTCGGGTCCAACCCGACCCTCGACCTGCCCCAGCCGGGCCGGGAGATCCTCAAGGTGCTCAACAAGCGCAAGGTCGACCTCACCCCGGAGGACATCGAGGTGATGCGGGAGGCGGTCGAGCGGATCCGGGAGCTGATGGACGCCAAGCCGCCGCGCGGCAACGCCGACGACACGTGGCGGCACTCCCTGCTCGACCTGGGCCACGACCCGCTCGTCGAACGCTGAACGGCGCCACACGCAGGCGGTGCCGTCCCGGTTCGGGACGGCACCGCCGGCGTCGTGCTACTGGCCCTGGTTGGGCTCCAGGCTGCCGATGGTCAGCCCCGCCGCGTCGGCCGCGGCGTCCCGGTCCCCGCGGGTCTGGTCCTCGCGGCTGAGCAGATTGGCGTACTCGGTGACGTCGGCCGGGTCGGGCACCTCCGGCAGACGGCGCAGGAACGCCTCCACCTCGCGGGTGGCGGCGGTGTGCGCGGCGGCCGCCTGGCGCAGCAGTTCCCGGTCGTCGGCGGGCGGGTAGAGGTCGGTCATGCCCGTCGGTTACCCCGACAACGGCCGTTCGCACCGCCGGCGGCGGATCATCACCCGCCCGGGTGGACTCACACCCCGCTGGGCTGGCGCACACCGAACCCCGGATTGCGCAGCAGCCAGTCCAGGTAGGTCGGATGCGGCGCCAGCGAGTCGGTGTACGCCGCCTTGGCCATCTGCAACACGAGCGGGGCGCTGCGGGCGGCGGGGGAGTCCGGGTGCCAGCCCAGCAGCAGCCGCCACCGCAGCGGGACCCCGGCCAGCCGGCGGGTGACCAGCCCCGCCACCGGCCGGAACGTGGCCTGGCACAACGCCACCGCCACGCCCGCCTCCACCAGGTCGACGCAGCCGCGGATGTCGGTCTCGTACACCTTGCGGGGGGTGAAGCCGGCGCGGGCGCAGGCGGCGGCGAAGCAGTCGCTGAAACAGCCGTCACCGGGCGCCGCCACCCACTGCTCATGACGCAGGTCGCCCAGGCTCACCTCGTCGTGGCCCGCCAGGGGGTGGGTCTCGGGCAGCAGCACCAGCACCGGGTCGACGGACACCTCCCGCCAGCTCAACCCGAACCCGGCCGACGGGCTGGCGTCGCCGCACACCCCCGCCAGCGCGAAGTCCAGCCGGCCGCCCGCCACCAGCTGCGCCAACTCGTCCACGGACCACGAGGCGTACGTGGTGATCTGGGCGGGTGGATGCTCGGCGGCCAGCCGGTGCACCAGCCGGCCCAGGATCGGGCTGTTCACCCCGCCGAACCGGTAGCACGGCGGCGCGTCGCCGGACCCGGCCAGGCGGGCCGCCTCGTCCTGCAACCCCTTCATGGCCGGCAGCAGCACCCGGGCGCGGGCCAGCACCAGCTCACCGAGCGCGGTGGGACGCGCGCCGCGCCGGTCCCTGTCGAACAGCGGACCACCGAGTGTCCGTTCGATCCGCTGAAGCTGGGCGGTGAGCGCCGGCTGAGCCAGGCCGAGCGCCGACGCCGCCTTGGTCACGCTCCCCGTCTCCGCGATCGCGCAGACCACCCGCAGGTGACGCAACTCCAGGTTCATACCGTGACGGTAGGACTACGCCGCAGCCGGCGGAAGAGCCCGAAGGTATCGGTGAGATTGAATGCACGGGCGGGTGTCGCCGCCGGTCACCCGCGCGGCGGCTCCGGCAGGTCCGCCAGGTACGTCGGCCGCCGGGTCACCGCGTCGCGCACCTTGTCCACCACACCCACCGCCGGCTCGACGATCCGGTTCCACGGCGGGGTCGCCGGGGTGCCCGGGTGCGGCCGGGTCGGCGCCGCCTCCTCGGCGATCTCCAGCCGGTTGCCCAGCCTGATCAGCTCCTCGGCGGTGGCCACCTCGCGCAGCTCGGCGACCAGCGCGCCCACCCCCTGGACGTGCCGGCGCACCCGCACGGCGACCTCGGTCACCGTCTCGTCCGACAGCCCC
This sequence comes from Micromonospora sp. NPDC093244, assembly GCF_040683695.1. Classification (NCBI taxonomy): domain Bacteria; kingdom Bacillati; phylum Actinomycetota; class Actinomycetes; order Micromonosporales; family Micromonosporaceae; genus Micromonospora; species Micromonospora sp. NPDC093244. The sequence goes on along the minus strand of NZ_JBFBEO010000001.1, from coordinate 2,048,211 downwards.
TTGAGGACGCCCAGCAGCGCCGCGTCAGCGTTGATCTCGGCGTCCACCCGCTCGTCCGCGTTCGGCAGCGCGGCCCGCGCCGCCGGCAGCAGGTACTGCTCCTCCGCCGACAGGTGCCGCGACAGAGCGGCGGTGAGCACAGCCAGGCCCTCCTGCGGCGTGCTGTCCGGGCCGGTCAGCTGGTCCAGCAGCGCCAGCAGCTGCTGGTGCTCCCGGTCCACGATGTCGGCGATGCTGCGGCCACCGGGACGGTAGCCCTCGTCGGGCGCGGGCGGCAGCGGCGGCAGGGGAACGGCGGACATGGTGCCCTCCTCGACTGGCGGGCGGAAGCTCCGGCAGGGGACGTACGGTCGACCGCGGCGATACCCGGACACGCTCGCGGCGAAACCGGACCCGTCGATGCGTCCCACCCGCGCCGTCGGTGCGCCGGCCCGTCGGGCGGCTCGGGCTGGTATGAAGAGGCGATGACGAGCGAACCCACAGCGGAGGTCGTGGACCTCTGCCGCGACCTGCTGCGTATCGACACCACCAACACGGGGGACAACGACACCAGCGTCGGCGAGCGCCGCGCCGCCGAGTACGTGGCGGAGAAGCTCGCCGAGGTGGGAGTCGAATCCGTCCTGCACGAGTCCGCCCCGGGCCGGGCGAACGTCGTGGCCCGCATCCCCGGCGCCGACCCGAGCCGGGGCGCGCTGCTGGTGCACGGCCACCTGGACGTGGTGCCGGCCGACGCCGACGAGTGGTCCGTGCACCCCTTCTCCGGCGAGGTGCGCGACGGCTACCTGTGGGGTCGGGGCGCCATCGACATGAAGGACTTCGACGCCATGGTGCTCGCCGTGGTGCGGCACTGGCAGCGCACCGGCGTGCGGCCCCCGCGCGACATCGTGCTCGCGTACACCGCCGACGAGGAGGCGGGCAGCGACTACGGGGCGCGGTTCCTGGTGGAGAACCACCGTGACCTCTTCGACGGCTGCACGGAGGCGATCGGGGAGGTCGGCGGCTTCTCCTACTCGGTCAACGACAGCCAGCGGCTCTACCTCATCGAGACCGCCGAGAAGGGCATCGACTGGCTGCGGCTGCACGCCAAGGGCCGCCCCGGGCACGGCTCGATGGTGCACGACGACAACGCCGTGACCGCCCTGGCCGAGGCGGTCGCCCGGATCGGCAGGCACCGCTTCCCGGTGGTGGTCACCGACACCGTGCGGGCGTTCCTGGAGGAGGTGTCCGACCTGCTCGGCATCGAGCTGGACCCGAACGACCCGGAGACGGCGATCGCCAAGCTCGGCCCGATCGCCAACATCATCGGCGCGACCATCCGCAACACGGCCAACCCGACCCGGCTCAGCGCCGGCTACAAGGACAACGTCATCCCCGGCCGGGCCACCGCCACCATCGACTGCCGCAGCCTGCCCGGCCAGTCCGAGCTGCTGGAACGGCAGCTGCGCGAGCTGGTCGGCCCGGACATCGCCATCGAGTACGTCCAGCGGCAGCCGGCCCTGGAGACCACCTTCGACGGCGACCTTGTCGAGGCCATGTCGGCGGCGCTGCGCGCCGAGGACCCGGGCGCGCGTCCGGTTCCGTACATGCTCTCCGGCGGCACCGACGCCAAGGCGTTCTCGCAGCTCGGCATCCGCTGCTTCGGTTTCGCCCCGCTGCGGCTGCCCGCCGACCTGAACTTCTCCGCGTTGTTCCATGGCATCGACGAGCGCGTTCCGGTCGACGGACTACAGTTCGGCGTGCGGGTTCTCGACCGGTTCCTCCGCACCTGCTAGCCGTGTCCGGTAGCTGCACCCGGCGCGTTACCTCCCCATCGTGAAGGGACTGCCCCACATGACCGACCAGCACGGTGAGCTGGACGCCGCTCTCGAGCGGGTGATCGAAGCGGCCCGTCACCACCTGGCCGCCGTACGTGCCGCGCAGGGCCGCGTCGACGACGACGACGTCTGGCAGGCGTACGTGGCGTTGAACAACGCCTCCTTCGCGTACGACGAGCGTCTGCTCGACGCCTTCGGCGAGGTGACGCCGTGGGACGTCGACTCGATCGACCCGGACGAGGCCGACGAGCGTTTCGGCGGCCCCGAGGGGTCCGAGGCCAGCGACCCGCACCCGCGTGTCATCTCGGTACGCCAGCGCCGCGACTACCGGGTGCCGAGCGTCTCGGCGCTGCTGCGGGTGGCCGAGGCGGCCCGCCGTGAGGGCACCCCGGAGGACGACGAGCCGGCGCCGGTGGAGGGTGTCGGCGAGGCGGTGCTGGAGTTGCTGCAGAGCGGCGACGGCTCACTCGGCGCGCTTGACGTCCCCGAGTTGGAGCCCCTCGACGGGGTGGTCATGGTCAGCGAGGTGGGCACCCCCGTCGACCTGGAGTCGTTCGACGACGACGACGCGGTCGGCCCGTTCCAGCCCGCGGCCGACGACCGGCTGGTCGGGCGGCTCGACGAGCACCCGTTCCTGGAGCTCGACGACGACCACGACCACGCCGGGCACCAGCACTAGGCCGTGCGTCGCCCGGGGCTCACGCGAGCCCCGGGCGGCCGGCCCCCTCAGTACGACAGGCCCGGCTGCGGCTGGTTGACCCGTCGACGGCGCAGCACCACCTGGCGCGTGCCGTCGCGGAACAGCCGTACCCGGGCCAACTCCCATCCGGAGAACTCCGCCTGGATCGCCAACTGCGCCGCGGCGGTCAACCGGTCGACGTTCGGCGGCAGCCGCAGCGGCGCGTACTCGTAGTCCATGCCACCCATGCTGCCCAGCCCAGCGGCCGTTCGCCACCCCTTGCGGGGTGACCGATGCCGCTACCGGCGGGTCAGCTGTCGCGCTCCGGGTAGCCCACCGGGACGGCGGAGACGTCGTCCAACGCGGTGATGATCTCCTCGGGCAGGGTGATCCGTTCCACCTGGAGCGCGCCGAGCAGCTGCCCCACCGTCCGGGCGCCGAGGATCGGCGCGGTCACGCCGGGCCGGTCCCGGATCCACGCCAGCGCCACCTCCAGCGGCGACACGCCGAGCCCGCCGGCCGCTGTCGCCACCGCCTCGACGATGCTGGAGCAGCGCGGCTCCAGGTACGTCGCCACGAACCGCTCGAAGTGCGGCGAGGCGGCCCGCGAGTCCGCGGGCCGGCCGTGCCGGTACTTGCCGGTGAGCACCCCCCGGCCCAGAGGCGACCAGGGCAGCACGCCGAGGCCGAGCGCGTCGCACGCGGGCAGCACCTCCCGCTCGACGCCCCGCTCCAGCAGCGAGTACTCCACCTGGGCGGCCACCACGGGCGCCCGGCCGGGCCAGGCGGTCTGCCAGGCGGCGGCCCGCGCGGTCTGCCAGCCGGAGAAGTTCGACACGCCTACGTAGCGGACCTTGCCGCTGGCCACCGCGTGGTCCAGGGCGGCCAGGGTCTCCTCCAGCGGGGTGTCCGGGTCGTACCCGTGCACCTGGAACAGGTCGACGTGGTCGGTGCCGAGCCGGCGCAGCGACGCGTCCAGGGTCCGCAGCAGGTGCCCGCGGGAGCCGTCCCGGCGCCGGCCGCTGCCCGGGCGCAACCCGGCCTTGGTGGCGATCAACAGCTCGTCGCGGGGCACGAGGGAGCCCAGCAGGGAGCCGATCACCGACTCGGCGTCACCGTCGCCGTACACGTCGGCGGTGTCGATCAGGTTGCCGCCCGCGTCCAGGTAACTCTTCAGCTGGGCGGCCGCGTCGTCGGCGTCGGTGTCCCGACCCCAGGTCATGGTGCCGAGCGCGAGCCGGGAAACCGCCAGCCCGCTTCGGCCGAGCGGTCGCTGTTGCATGGGTGAACCTTATTTCGAACCTGCCGCCACCGATATCCTCGCTCCCGTATCTCTGCCGGTTCTGCCGGTTCCGCCGTCCTGGGCTGCCCTGATGGAGGGGGGACCAAAGGTGTCGAGCCGGTGATCGGGTCCGTTACCGGCATTGCGTAACCTGGTGCGACCTGTGCCACGGATGGGGGAGGACCAGTGCGACTAGGGCTCAGCCTCGGATACCAGACGGCGTGGAGCACGCCGGCCGACCACCTGGCGCTGGCCCAGGAGGCGGACCGGCTCGGCTATTCGGTGGTGTGGGCGGCGGAGGCCTACGGCTCCGACTCGCCGAGCATGCTCGCCTGGATGGCCGGCCAGACCGAACGGATCGACGTCGGCGCGGCGGTGATGCAGATCCCCGCCCGTACGCCGGCGGCCACGGCGATGACAGCGGCCACCATCGACGCGCTCTCCGGCGGACGGTTCCGGCTCGGCCTGGGGGTCTCCGGCCCGCAGGTCTCCGAGGGCTGGCACGGGGTGCGTTTCGCCAAGCCGCTGGGGCGCACCCGCGAGTTCGTGGACATCGTGAAGCTCGCCATCGCCCGCAAGGAGGTGGCGTACGACGGCGAGCACTACACGTTGCCGCTGCCGGACGGCCCGGGCAAGGCGCTGCGCCTGGGCTTCCACCCGCCCCGCGAGCACATCCCGATCTACCTGGCCGCGGTGGGCCCGAAGAACCTGGAGCTGGCCGGCGAGATCGCCGACGGCTGGCTCGCCGTGTTCTACTCCCCGGAGTTCGCCGACGAGCAGCTCGCCTCGGTCGCCGCCGGGCGCGCGAAGGTCGGCAAGGAGCTTGCCGGTTTCGACGTGGTGCCGTCGGTGCCCGTGGTGATCGGCGACGACGTGGCGTCCTGCGCCGAGCTGGTCCGCTGGTACGCCGCCCTCTACGTGGGTGGGATGGGTAGCCGGCAGCAGAACTTCTACAACCAGCTCGCCACCCGGATGGGCTACGGCGACGCCGCCCGCGAGGTGCAGGACCTGTACCTGGCCAAGCGCCAGCGCGACGCCGCGGCGGCCGTACCCATGGAGTTCATCGACCGGACCTCGCTACTCGGCCCGAAGGAGCGCGTCGCCGAGCGGATGCGGGAGTACGCCGCGGCAGGCGTCACCACGCTGTCGGTGTCCCTGTTCGTGGCCGACCGGGACAGCGGTGTGCAGACCCTGCGGACCGTGGCCGAGGCTCTCGACCTCTCGGGAGTCGGCGAGTGACCTGGGTCGAGGCCATCGTCCTGGGCATCGTCCAGGGACTTACCGAGTTCCTTCCGGTCAGCTCGTCGGGGCATCTGCGGATCACCTCGGCGATCTTCTTCGACCGGGACGCCGGGGCGTCGTTCACCGCGGTCACCCAGCTCGGCACCGAGGCCGCCGTGCTGATCTACTTCGCCAAGGACATCTGGCGGATCACCCGGACCTGGCTGGTCGGTATCCGGGACGCGTCGGTCCGTTCCAGCCTCGACTACCGGATGGGCTGGTACGTGATCGTCGGCTCGATCCCGATCGGGCTGTTCGGTTTCGTGTTCAAGGACCAGATCAAGACGGCCGGGCGCAACCTGTGGGTGGTGGCGACCACGCTTATCGTGTTCGCGTTCGTGCTGGCGTTCGCCGAGTACTGGGGGCGGCAGACCCGTACGTTGGAGAACTTCCGGATGAAGGACGGCGTGGTGATGGGTTTCGCCCAGGCCATGGCGCTGATCCCCGGGGTGTCCCGCTCCGGGGGGACGCTCACCGCCGGCCTGCTGCTCAACCTGACCCGGGAGGCGGCGGCACGGTACTCGTTCCTGCTGGCCATCCCGGCGGTGGTGATGTCCGGCGTGTTCAGCCTCGGGGACGTCTTCGAGCCGTCCGCCCCGGGCACGTCGGCGCCGTCGGTGGCGCAGATGATCGTGGCGACGGTGATCGCCTTCGGCATCGGGTACGCGGCCATCGCGTGGTTGCTGCGCTACGTCGCCCACCACACCCTGTACGTCTTCGTCCTGTACCGGGTCGCGCTGGGCACGCTCGTCCTCGCCCTGCTGCTGACGGGCACGATCAGCGCCACCTGATCCGCCCGCGCGTCCGCCGGCCTCCGCCCCCGCCTCGGGGTCGGGGGCCGGTGTGGTTGCGGCGTCCCCTCCACCTCGTATCATTCTGGTCAAAACCCCCTCAGAGCGCACCTAGTCTCTCCCTGTCGGGGTTGACGTCCCGCACAGGACGCGTGGGAGAGGGGCGACAGTGACCGCCAGCGGCGCGAAGCGCGGGCGGGGCAGGCCGCCGCGGCGCAACCTCGTCGCGGTCCTCGCGATCGTCGCGCTCTCCGGCGCGTTCTTCGGCTACGACCAGGGCGTCATCAGCGGGGCGCTGCGCGACATCAGGCAGACCTTCGACGCGAACACGTTCGCCGTCGAGGTGGCGGCGAGTTGGGTGACCCCCGGTGCGTTGGTGGGCGCGCTGCTCGGTGGTCACCTCGCGGACCGGATCGGCCGCCGGGGAGCGCTGTGGGTCGCCGCCGTGGCGTTCGCGGTGGGCACCATCGTCCAGGCGTCCGCTCCGGTGATCGGGGTCATGTTCGGCGCCCGGTTGATCCTGGGTCTGGGCATCGGTGTGGCCTCGGTGGCCGGCCCGATGTACGCGGCGGAGGCCGCGCCGGAACGGATCCGGGGCAGCCTCCTGGCGCTCTACCAGTTCTCCACCACCTTCGCGATCTTCATCGGCTACCTCGCCGACGAACTGTTCGAGGCGGGCGACTCCTGGCGTTACCTGCTCGCGGCGGCGGTGCTGCTGGGGGTGACCCTCGCCCTGGTCACCACCGTGATCCCCGACTCGGCGGTCTGGTACGTGCAGCGGGGGGACAGGCGCCGGGCGGAGGCGTCGCTCGCGGCGACCGTGCCCCGGCAGAAGGTGTCCCAGCGGCTGCACGCCGTCGAGGAGGGTCTCGCGGCCGGCAAGGCGGGGTGGCGCGAGGTGCTCTCGCACGAGTGGCGGCGTCCGTTGGCGCTGGGTGTGGGGCTGGCCCTGTTCCAGCAGCTGACGGGCATCAACGGGATCATCTACTACGCCGACGAGATCTTCTCGGCCGCCGGATTCCACACCCCGCAGGCCCAGTTGGCCGCGACCACCTGGGCCATCGGCGCTGTCGACTCGCTCTTCACGCTTGTCGCGGTCGCCTTCCTGGACCGGCTGGGGCGCCGCCCGCTGCTGCTGGTCGGGCTGCTGGGCATGGCGGTCTCGCTCGCGGTGGTGAGCGTCAGCTTCGCGAAGATGGACCCGGGCGCGCAGGCGGCCGGAGCCACCGGACACCATCCCACCGACGCGGGCATCTTCCTGCTGATCGGTGTGGTCATGTTCGTGGCGTTCTACGCGATGTCGATCGGGCCGACCGCCTGGACGGTCATCAACGAGATCTTCCCGGGCCGCATCCGGGGCCGGTGCGTGGCGATCGCGTCCGCCACGCACTGGGGTTCGGAGTACCTGATCACCCAGTTCTTCCTGACCATGCTCAGCGCCCTGGGGCGGTCGGGGGTCTTCGCGCTCTTCGCCGGCACCTGTGTGTTGGGCTTCCTGTTCATCTGGAGGTACCTGCCGGAGACCAGGGGCAAGACCCTCGAACAGATCCAGCAGATGTGGCAGACCGACGCCCACACTCGGCGTCCGCACCGGGCCGGCGACCGGCCCCGCTGATTCTCGGCTTCTGACCCGCGACGCAGGGGACGAGGGTACGGTCGGGCCGAAGCCGCCCAAAACGGATCTGTTGGACAAAAGCTCATTCCGGTTGAGCGTCAGCGCTCGCCCGGTGGCGAATCCGCTCGGCGGGATGGTGGCTCCCGACCGACCGTCGCAGAAGGACCAGGACAGTGCATCTGACACCACGGGAATTCGACAAGCTGACGATCCTCTCGATGGCCATCGTCGCCAACGCCCGCAAGGCCAGGGGGATCAAGCTCAACCACCCGGAGGCCGTCGCGGTGATCTGCGCCGCCGCGCTGGAGGGGGCCCGCGAGGGCAAGACCGTCGAAGAGGTCATGAACGACGCCCGCAGCACCCTCAGCGCCGACGACGTGATGCCTGGCGTGCCGGACATGCTGCCCATGATCCAGGTCGAGGCGGTCTTCACCGACGGCTCCCGACTGATCACCGTGCACTCACCGATCCAGTAGGAGCACCAGCGCAGAGCGGTCTCCAGGAAGGCGGAGCAGACATGACCAAGCAGCATCCCGGGCCCAACTCGAAGCATCTGCGACCCATCGGCGGCTACATCCTGAGTGACCAGCCGCTGGAGTTGAACGAGGGTCGACCGGTGACGGAGGTCGTCGTCCAGAACACCGGCGACCGACCGATCCAGGTCGGCTCGCACTTTCACTTTTTCGAGGTCAACCGCATGCTCGCGTTCGATCGCGAGGCGGCCTTCGGTAAGCGGCTGAACATCCCCGCGACGACGTCGATCCGTTTCGAGCCGGGCGACAAGAAGACGGTGCAGCTCGTCCCCTTCGGCGGCCTGCAGCGCGTGTACGGGTTCAACGGGCTGGTGCAGGGGTGGACCGGCAGCCAGTCGGCTCCGAGCTACCGGCCGGACCGGACCGAGGCGATCCACAACGCCAAGACCCGGGGCTTCAAGTTCGGCCCGGAGAAGCAGGACGAATCCAAGGGCGACAAAAAGTAGATCCACTATCCCGGCAGGGCTGCCAGCCTCGGGCAGGAGATGATTCGATGAGCCAGATATCTCGGCAAGAGTATTCGGGAATGTTCGGCCCGACGACGGGCGACCAGATCCGGCTGGGCGACACCGACCTGTACATCGAGATCGAGAAGGATCTCCGGGTCCTCGGCGACGAGGTGATGTACGGCGGGGGCAAGACCCTGCGCGACGGCATGGGCGTACATAACCAGTACACGAACGCCGAGGGCGGCCTGGACCTGGTCATCACCAACGTGACGATCGTCGACGCGACCCTCGGCGTGGTCAAGGCCGACGTCGGGGTCAAGAACGGCAAGATCGCCGGCATCGGCAAGGCCGGGAACCCGAACACCATGGACGGTGTGACCCCCGACCTGGTCACCGGGCCGGGCACCGAGGCGATCTCCGGCGAGCACCTCATCCTGACCGCCGGTGGCATCGACGCGCACGTGCACCTGGTGACGCCGTTCCAGGCGCAGGCGGCCCTGAGCAACGGCGTGACCACCCTCTGGGGTGGCGGCACGGGACCGACGGACAGCACCAACGGCGTCACCATCACCCCTGGCCCCTGGAACATCCAGGCGATGATGCGGGCCTTCGAGACCATCCCGGTCAACATCGGCCTGATGGCCAGGGGTAACAGCACCGGCCGCGCGCCGCTTGTGGAACAGATCATGGCCGGCGCGCCGAGCTTCAAGATCCACGAGGACTGGGGTGCGCCGCCGGCGGTGATCCGGGCGTGCCTGGACGTCGCCGACGAGTTCGACGTGCAGGTGAGCATCCACACGGACACCCTCAACGAGAGCGGCTACCTGGAGGACAGCGTCGCCGCGTTCGAGGGCCGGACGATCCACACCTTCCACACCGAGGGCGCCGGTGGTGGACACGCGCCGGACGTCATCAAGATCGCCAGCCAGATGAACGTGCTGCCGAGCTCGACCACGCCGACGGTGCCGTACGGCATCAACAGCCAGGCCGAGCTGTACGACATGATCATGGTCTGCCACAACTTCAACCCGAAGGTTCCCTCCGATGTGGCCTTCGTGGAGAGCCGCATCCGGACCGAGACGATAGCCGCCGAGGACGTCCTGCTCGACGAGGGCGTCATCTCGATGATGCAGAGCGACTCGCAGGCCATGGGACGCGTCGGGGAGACGTGGCTGCGGACCATCCAGCTCGCCGGGCAGATGAAGACCGCGCGCGGCAAGCTCGCCGAGGACTCCAGCGCCAACGACAACTTCCGGGTGCTGCGGTACGTCGCCAAGATGACCATCAACCCGGCCATCACCCAGGGCATCTCCCACGTGGTGGGCTCGGTCACCCCGGGCAAGATGGCCGACCTGGTGCTCTGGGAGCCGGCCTTCTTCGGCACCAAGCCGAAGATGGTCCTCAAGGGCGGCATGATCGCCTGGTCGATCATGGGCGACCCGAACGCCTCGCTGCCGACGCCGCAGCCGGTCTACTACCGACCGTCCTTCGGCGCGATGGGCAGCCAGCTCGCCAAGAACTGCGTCACCTTCGTGTCCCGCGCCGCACACGAGGCCGGAGTCGCCGAGCAGCTCGGCCTGCAACGGCAGGTCATGCCCGTGTACCGGACCCGGAGCCTCACCAAGCGCGACATGGTCCGCAACGACCGGACCCCGAAACTCGAGGTCGATCCGGAGACCTTCGCGGTGACGATGGACGGCGTGCACGCGACAGTGCCGCCGGCCCGGAACCTGCCCCTGAGCCAGCTCTACTTCTTCAGCTGAACCCGGAACGCCCGCGCCGCCCTGCGCGGTCGCGGCGCACCATGGAAAGGAGACGCCCGTGCTCGTCGAATCGGTGCTGGGCAACATGAACGAACCGGACTGGACGCTCCGGCTGAGGGAAGCGCGCATCGACGACCTGGTCCTGGACCAGTGGGACGCCCAGAAGAGCCGCATCCGCAAGATGACCAGTTCCGGGGCGGAGCTGTCCGTCGCGCTGGCCCGGGGGGTCCGGCTGCGCGACGGCGACATCCTCGCCTGGGACGACCTGAGCGCCACAGCGGTGGTGGCCCGGGTGCAGTTGGGCGAGGTGATGGTGGTCCACCTCGACCAGTTGCGTGGCGAGTCGGCGGAGCTGCTCATCCGCTCGGCCGTCGAACTCGGTCACGCGATCGGCAACCAGCACTGGCCGGCCGTGGTGAAGGGCACCAAGATGTACGTGCCGCTGACCGTGGACCGCAAGGTCATGGACTCGGTGATGCGCACCCACGCGTTCACCGGCATCACCCACGAGTTCGTCCCCGGCACCGAGGTCATCGCGTACCTCGCGCCGCACGAGTCCCGGCGGCTGTTCGGTGGCGCCGACTCGACGCCGCACTCCCACCTTCCCGCCGACCTCAACTGAGAGGGGCCGGGACGGTGCGCACGATGGCGGAGACCCTGAAGCTGCTGCAGTTCGGTGACTCGGTCTTTCCGGTCGGGGCCTTCTCCTTCTCCAACGGGCTGGAGATGGCCGTCGAGCACGGCGTCGTGCACGACCGGACCACTCTTCAGGACTTCGTCCGGACGGTCACCCGGCTGGCCGCCACCGGAGACGGGGTGGCGCTGCTCGCCGGTCACCGGGGCGCCCGCGCCGGCGACCTCGACCGGATCCGGCAGGCCGACGAGGCCGTGCACCTCCGCAAGATCAACGAAGAGATGCGCACCATGTCGGTCCGGATGGGCCGCAAGCTGGCCGAGGCCTCGACCCGGATCGTCGGCGAGACGCTGCTCAAGAAGCGGATCGACGAGTCGGCAAACGGCGTGCCTGTCACCTACCCGGTCGCGCTCGGCGTGGTCTTCGCCGACCTCGGCGTCGGCGAGGAGGAGGCGTTCGCGGCGCACCAGTACGGCGCGGCCTCGACGGTGCTCAGCGCCGCCATCCGGTTGATGCGGGTCGACCACCTCGACGCCCAGTCGATCCTGTTCGCGGTCAACGAGCGGGTCGCCGACGACTACCGCGAGGTGCGCACCGCGAGCCTCGACGACATGCAGACCTTCGGACCGCACGCCGACGTGCTCGCCGCCGCGCACCAGCACGTGCACGTGCGGATGTTCATGAGCTGAACCGCATTTCCCAGACACGGAGCAAGGAAGGACAGGTCACGCATGAAGTCGGCAAGTCGTATCGGAGTGGGCGGCCCGGTGGGCAGTGGCAAGACCGCGATCATCGAGGCGGTCGTGCCACGACTCGTGGAGAACGGGCTGCGAATTCTGGTGATCACGAACGACGTGGTCACCACGGAGGACGCGAAGCACGTCCGGCGGGCGCTCACCGGCGTCCTGGTCGAGGAGCGCATCATCGGGGTGGAGACCGGGGCCTGCCCGCACACGGCCGTGCGGGAGGACCCGAGTATGAACCTCGCCGCCGTGGAGGACATGGAGTCCAAGTTCCCGGACAGCGACGTGGTGCTGATCGAGAGCGGCGGTGACAACCTCACTCTGACCTTCAGCCCCGCCCTCGTGGACTTCTTCATCTACGTCATCGACGTCGCCGCCGGCGACAAGATCCCGCGCAAGAACGGGCCGGGCATCTCCAAGTCCGACATCCTCGTGATCAACAAGACGGATCTGGCGCCCTACGTGGACGCCGACCTCGACGTCATGGCCCGCGACGCGGAGCTGATGCGCAACGGCAAGCCCGTCGTGTTCACCAACTGCAAGACGGGTGAGGGCGTCGACGAGCTGGTCTCGCTGGTCCGCCGCAACGCGCTCTTCGACGCCGAAGTGGTCGCGTGACCTCACTGGACACCGCCCGGGAGCTGGCGCCGTACCAGGACCAACCGGCCCAGCTACCCGCGGCGTCCAACGGCAAGGTCGGGATCCTGCGCCTGGGGTTCGAGCGGCGCGGGGACCGCACGATCCTGCGCGACCTCTTCCGGCAGTCGCCGCTGCTGGTGCAGCGCGCGCTCTACTGGGACGAGGAGATGCCGGACCTGCCCTGCGTCATGATCCTCACCACCTCCGGGGGCGTCCTGCAGGGGGACCGCCTGCACCTGGACGTCACCCTGGCGGCCGGCAGCCAGGCGCACCTGACCACCCAGGCCGCGACCAAGATCCAGCAGATGGACGCGAACTACGGGACGCAGGTCCAGCGGTTCACCCTGGGCGAGGACACCTACCTGGAGTTCCTCCCGGAACCGACGATTCCCTACCGGGCCAGCCGGTTCGTCACCGACAGCCGGGTGTGCCTGCCGGAGAGCGCCACCATGCTGTACGGCGAGATCCTGCAACCCGGGCGCAAGCACTACCGCGACGGCGAGCTCTTCGCGTACGACCTCTTCTCCTGCTCCCTGCGGGCGGAGCGTCCCGACGGCCGGGCGCTGTTCGTGGAGAAGTTCGTGGTGTCCCCGAAGGAGTTCGGCGTGGCGCGGGTCGGGGTCATGGACCGCTTCCACGTCTTCGGCAACGTCGTGCTGCTCACCAACGCCGAACGGGCGGCGCGGGTCTTCGAGCGGACCTCGACACCGGTGTGGGACGAGCGGACCCCGCTGGCCAGCGCCGTCGGCCGGCTGCCGAACGACGCGGGTCTCATCTTCAAGGTCCTGGGTCAGGAGACCGAGCCGGTCCGCGCCGCGGTACGCGCCTTCTGCGTGGCCGCCCGCGAAGAGGTGACAGGCCGGACCTTCCCGCAAGCGTTCAGCTGGCGTTGACATGGCGAGGAGACGTCCGTGACCGCAGTGGCGCACAGGTGGGACAGGCTGGGTGACGGCAACCCGCTGGTCGGGTTCGTCGACGCCTGCCTGCGCGGGCCGGCGCAGGTCGTCCTGCAGAACAACCCGCTCACCGGCGTCCTTGTTCTCGTCGCGGTCGCCTGGGGTGCGTTCGAGAACGGGCAGCCACGGGTCTTCGGGGGAGGCGTCGTCGGCCTCGTCGTCGGCACCGCTACGGCGCTCGCCCTGCGGGTGGACGAGGGCTCCCTGCGCAAGGGGCTGTTCGGCTTCAGCCCGTTCCTGACCGGCCTCGCCGTGCCGACGTTCCTCGACGACCGGCCGCTGATGTGGCTCTACCTGGTGCTCGGCGCGATCGGCACGACAATCGTCACCCTGGCCCTGAACGCGATCTTCAAGACCTGGGGGCTGACCGCGTTCACCATGCCGTTCGTGCTGACCACCTGGGTGCTGCTGCTGGCCGCGTACCAGTTCGACCGCTTCACGGTGCTTACCAACCTCAAGCCGATGTTTCCCGGTGAGGGGCAGCTGACCGGTGGCCGCTTCGACTGGGACCTGATTCCCACCTTCCTGCGCGGAGTGTCCCAGGTCTTCCTCATCGACAGCTGGGTCACCGGGTTGATCCTCCTGGTCGCGCTGCTTGTCAACTCCCGCTGGTCGGCGCTCTTCGCGGTGCTCGGCAGCGTCGTGGCGACCCTGCTGGCGCTGTGGTTCGGCGCCGACGCGGCCTCGCTGGACAAGGGCCTGTTCGGTTTCAACGCGGTGTTGACGGCGATCGCGGTGGGCGCGGTGCTGCACCGCCCCGGCGCGCTGGTGACCCTCTACACCCTCTTCGGCATCGCCCTGACGCTGTTCGTGCAGATGGCCCTGGCCACCGTGCTCACCCCGCTGGCCATCCCCGTCCTGACCGGACCGTTCAACCTCGCCACCTGGCTGCTGCTGCTGCCCAAGCGGCACTTCGCGCCGATACCCAACCACGAACGCGCCAGGGAGACCATCGTCTCGACGGTGAAGCACTCCGTCTGACCGTACCGAGAAAGAGGTGAGTTCCCATGCTCGCTCAGCAAGCGGTCAACTCCGGCGACACTGCCTGGGTGCTCGTCTGCACAGGCCTGGTGCTGTTCATGACCCCGGGCCTGGCCGCCTTCTACGGCGGGATGGTCCGCACCCGCAACGTGCTCGCCATGCTGCAGCAGAACATGATCGCGTTGGGCGTCGTGAGCCTGACCTGGGTGCTGGTGGGCTACACCATCGCCTTCGGCGACGACGCCGGCAGCGGCCTGCTTGGCAACTTCGAACTCTTCGGACTCAGCAATCTCGGGGTGCCGCCCGCGCCGCACCTGCACGTCGTCGCCGGCCAGGTGACCGTTCCCACCCTGGCGTTCGTGGCGTACCAGATGATGTTCGCGGTGATCACGCCCGCGCTGGTCACCGGCGCCACGGCCGGCCGGCTGAAGTTCCTCGGCTGGGTGGTGTTCCTGGCCGTGTGGTCAATCGTGGTCTACGCGCCGATCGCCCACTGGCTCTGGCACCCGGACGGTTGGCTGGCCCGCTTCGGCACCCAGGACTGGGCCGGCGGCATGGTGGTGCACGCCTCGGCGGGCGCCGCCGTCCTGGCCGTCCTGCTCGTCGTCGGCCGTCGCCGGGGCTGGCCACACACCGCCGCTCCGCCCAACTCCATCCCGTTGACCATCCTCGGGGCGGGCATCCTGTGGTTCGGGTGGTTCGGCTTCAACGGCGGTGACGGGCTCCAGGCCAACGGCGTGGCCGCCCAAGCGGTGATCAACACTCACCTCGCGGCGGCCGCCGGCATGCTCGTCTGGCTGGTCGCCGAGCGGGCGAAGGACGGCCACAGCACCGTCGTGGGCGGCGTCTCCGGCGCCGTCGCGGGCCTCGCGACGATCACCCCGGCCGCCGGGTACGTCAACACGCTCTCCGCCATCGCCATCGGCGCGATCGCCGGCATCGTCTGCCACACCGCCCTGCGCCTGAAGTACCTGCTGCGCCTCGACGACGCGCTCGACGTCCTCGCCGTGCACTTCGTCGGCGGCATGCTGGGCTCGCTGCTTGTCGGGTTCTTCGGCAACAGCGGCACCAACCCGCTGGGCAAGGACGGGCTCTTCTTCGGTGGCGGCGGATCGCTGCTGTGGCACCAGATCGTCGGTGTGGTGGTCGTGGTGGCCTTCTCGTTCGTGCTCAGCTGGCTGATCGCCGCCGCCGTGCAGGCGGTCCTCGGGCTCCGCGCCCCCGCCGACACGCAGGACGACCTCGACCACGCCCAGCAGGGCGCCGACGCGTACCACCTGGGCGGCGTCGCGGCCCTCAACGGCACCGGCGCGCCCGAACGCCGCCGCCGGACCGGCGGCGACCGCCCCGCCCCCCGACCCGCCGGGACCAACCCTCCCGGCCAGCCGGCTCCGCCGGCCCGGCTGGTCACCGCCACGGTGGACCCGGCGCGGCTGCCGACCACCCGGGAGCTGCGCGAGGCCCTGCTCGGCGCGGGCGCCACCTCCATCGTCGTCTTCGACGCCACCGTCTCCACCGCCGAGCCGGCGGCCCGGGCGCTGCCCCGGGGCTACTGGCAGGACCAGGACCTGCTGGACCGCGCCCGGATCGAGGTGGTCGTACGCCAGGGGGCGGTGCCCGCGGTGCTCGACGTGCTGGACGGGTACGGCGCCGACCGCTCGGACAGCTTCGTGCAGGACGTCCAGCGCGCCACGGACGTCAGGTGACGTGCCGCGCGAGGTTCGCGCCTGCCGGCGGCACCCGTGGTCGGGGGCAGGTCATAGGGTGATCCCGTGGCGACCCTTCTGCTTCTGCGACACGGCCGGACCACCGCGAACGCCGACGGTGGGCTGGCCGGCCGTCAGCCCGTCGAGCTGGACGACACGGGCCGGGCCCAGGCGACCGCCGTGGGCGAGCGCCTGCGGGCGGTGCCGCTCGCGGCGGTGGTGACCAGCCCGCTGATCCGCTGCCGGCAGACGCTGGAGCTGGCCCTCCCGCAGGCCACTCCGGTGGTGGAGGAGGGGCTGATCGAGTGCGGCTACGGCACCTGGGAGGGGCAGCCGCTCAAGAAGCTGGCCAAGGAGCCGCTCTGGCCGGTGGTCCAGCAGCACCCGAGCGCGGCGGTGTTCCCCGACGGCGAGGCGATGGCGGCGATGGCGGCACGGGCCGTGGCGGCGGTGCGCTCGTGGGACGCCCGGGTCAGCGCCGAGCACGGGCCCGAGGCGGTCTGGCTGGCGTGCAGCCACGGCGACGTGATCAAGGCGATCGTGGCGGACGCCCTCGGCGTACACCTGGATCTTTTCCAGCGGATCGTGGCCGACCCGGCGTCGGTGACCGCGATCCGGTTCACGCCGCTGCGGCCGTTCCTGGTCCGGCTCAACGACACGGGCGGCGACCTGGCCGCTCTGGTGCCGCCGCCGCGCAAGCGGCGCCGGCGGGCGGCGCGCGGCGCCGACTCGGACGCCGCCGTCGGCGGCGGGGCAGGTGCGTCCCGGTGAGCCGCGTCACGACGCCCCGCCGCAGCTCCCCGGTCGCCGCCACGCCCGGCCGTGACCCCTGGTACGCCGGGCGCGCCGCCCCCGCGGCGATTCGGGTCGGTGGGGTGCGCGGCGCCCTGGCGGGCCGGATAGGGTCGTGGGTATGACCCACCAGGTGCACGCCTTCGAACCGCCGGAGCGGTTCGTCGCCGGGACCGTCGGGCCGCCGGGGGAGCGCACGTTCTTCCTCCAGGCCCGCGGCGGCGGCAGGCTGGTCAGCGTCGCGCTGGAGAAGGTCCAGGTTTCCCTGCTCGCCGAGAAGCTGGAGGAGCTGCTCACCGAGGCGCAGCGTCGCTTCGGGGTGGACCTGCCCGAGCTGGCGCCGGTGATCGGCGACAACGAGCCGCTGGACACTCCGGTCGACGAGGAGTTCCGGGTCGGGACGCTCGGGCTGGCCTTCGACGTCGACACCGCGACAGTGGTGATCGAGGCGATCGCGGCGGGCGAGGTCGAGCCCGAGGTCGAGCTGGGCGACGAGGACGACGACGAGGACGACGAGGACGACGACGAGCCGGACGAGGACCTGGACCGGCTCCGGGTCCGACTCACCCCGCAGGCGACCCGCCAGTTCATCGAGCGGGCGCGACGCGTGGTGAACGCGGGCCGGCCGCCGTGCCCGCTGTGCGGCCAGCCGTTGGATCCCGCCGGGCACCTCTGCCCGCGGCACAACGGTTACCACCGGTGACCTCGTCGGGCCTCCAGCCTCGCCAGGACGGTGACGCCGCGCTGCGGCTGCTGCGCGACGGCGTGCTCGAGCTGGAGGGCCGGCTGGTCGACGCGTCGAACACGACGTTGCGCGGCATCCTGACGCTCGACGGCACCACGGCCCGCTGCGTCTACAAGCCGGTGCGCGGGGAGCGCCCGCTGTGGGACTTTCCCGACGGCACCCTCGCCGGCCGCGAGGTGTCGGCGTACCTGGTCTCCCGGGCCACCGGCTGGGATCTGGTGCCGCCGACCGTGTTGCGCGACGGCCCGTTCGGCCCCGGCTCCTGCCAGCTGTGGATCGACGAGCCCCAGGACGCCGAGCCGCTCGTCGGGTTCCTGCCCGCCGGCGAACTGCCGCCGCGCTGGTTCCCGATCGCCGCGGCACGGGACGACGACGGCGCAGAGTACGCCCTCGCCCACGCCGACGACCCGCGGCTGGCCCGACTCGCCGTCCTCGACGCGGTGATCAACAACGCGGACCGCAAGGGCGGCCACGTCCTCGTCGGCGACGACGACCGGATCTACGGCGTGGACCACGGGGTGTGCTTCCACGTGGAGGACAAGCTGCGCACGGTGCTCTGGGGCTGGGCCGGCAGGCAGTTGCCACCGGACGCCGTGGAGATGCTCGACGGGCTCGCCGGGCAGTTGTCCGGGGCGCTCGGCGCGGAGCTGGCCGATCACCTGACGATCAGCGAGGTCGCCGAGCTGGCCGCCCGCGTGGACAACCTGCGCGACACCTGTCGCTTCCCGCAGCCGCCGGAGGACTGGCCGGCGATCCCCTGGCCCCCGATGTGACACCGCTGTCATCTTGATCACCCGTGCGGCGACCCGGGGTCGTCGTGGGGCTGGCTAGGCTGAGGCCATGGAGTCTTGGGCGGGACATGAGGTGCCACGGCTGCCGGGCAGGGGCGAGCCGTTGGCGTTGTACGACTCGGCGCGGCAGACGGTCGAGCCGAGTGTGCCGGCCGACGCGGGCAGCATGTACGTCTGCGGCATCACCCCGTACGACGCCACCCACCTCGGCCACGCCGCCACCATGATCACGTTCGATCTGGTGCAGCGGATGTGGCGCGACGCCGGCCGTCCGGTGCGCTACGTGCAGAACGTCACCGACATCGACGACCCGCTGCTGGAGCGCGCCGCCCGCGACGGCGAGGACTGGGTGGTCCTGGCGATGCGGGAGACGGCGCTGTTCCGGGAGGACATGGAGGCGCTGCGGATCATCCCGCCGGAGCACTACGTGGGCGCGGTGGAGTCGATCCCGGACATCGTCGACAAGGTCGAGATGCTGCTCAAGGACGGCGCCGCGTACCGCCTCGACGACGGCACCGGCGACGTCTACTTCGACATCTCCGCCACCGGCAGGTACGGCTACGAGTCCAACCTGACCCGCGAGCAGATGCTGGAGATCTTCCCGGAGCGCGGCGGCGACCCGGACCGGGCCGGCAAGCGCGACCCCCTCGATCCGCTGCTGTGGCGTGGCGCCCGCGAGGGCGAGCCGTCCTGGCCGGGCGGGGAGCTGGGCGAGGGCCGCCCCGGCTGGCACATCGAGTGCGCGGTGATCGCCCTGAACCTGCTCGGCGACCGGATCGACGTGCAGGGCGGCGGCAACGACCTGCTGTTCCCGCACCACGAGGCGTCCGCGGCGCACGCCGAGCAGCTGACCGGCCAGGCGCCGTTCGCCGAGCACTACGTGCACGCCGGGATGATCGGCCTGGACGGCGAGAAGATGTCCAAGTCCCGCGGCAACCTGGTCTTCGTCTCCCGGCTCCGCGCCGACAAGGTCGACCCGATGGCGATCCGCCTGGCGCTGATGTCGGGGCACTACCGCAGCGACCGCACGTGGGCCGACGAGCTGCTCACCGCCGCGCGGGAGCGGCTGGACCGCTGGCGGCGGGCCGCCGCCGCGCCCGCCGGGCCGTCCGGGGCAGCGCTGCTGGCCGAGGTACGCGAGCGCCTCGCCGACGACCTGGACACCCCGGGCGCCCTGGCGGCAGCCGACCGCTGGGCCGAGGCGACCCTGTCCGGCGCCACGGATGATCCCGAAGCACCCGCACTCTTCGCCGCCACGGTCGACGCCCTCTTGGGCATCCGCCTCTGACCGCCGCGCCCCGGCCTCGGCGGTGCTCGCGGCCCGCCGGCCCGGCCCGTGGCCGCAATTCTGCGGCGCGTGGCGCGGGAACTTGCCCGACCGGGTCGGCGTGGCTGTACTGTGCCCTGTCGAGGCCCTGTCGAGGCCCTGTCGAGGCCCTGTCGAGCTGCCCCGGATGTGGGGCGGTGGGGGCGGGCACCCAGGTGCTGATGCGTCTGCGGTCGAGCCGTCCTGGATCACCTTCGGGTGGCCGCGGACCCGATCGTCCGGGCAGCCCTGCCCCGAACGTGGGGCAGCTCGACAGGGCGCAGCCACCAACCCCACCCCTCCGCCGCCGGTCTGCTGCGCAGCCCGTTGACCGAGGGTGGGTCAGCCCAGGACCAGGCCGGGGTCGGGTTCCGGGTCAGGGGTCGGTCCGGGGATCTTGTACTCCTCGGTGAGGGTGGTCATCGGGCCGGGCCAGGTGGCCTGGGCGACCTCGATCGGCTTGCGGTGCTCGTCGTACGCGACGTGCAGCAGGTGCAGCACCGGGGTGTCGGGCCGGATCTGGAGGGTTTCGGCCTCCTCCCGGCTGGGCTGGCGGGCGCTTATCGTGTCGGTGGCCGAGACGTACCGCCGGCCGGTGGCCTCCTCGGCCTCCTGGTAGAGGGGCCGGCCGAACGCCTCGGCGCGCTCCAGTGAGGTGCCGGCGGTGTCGCGGGGCAGGAACCAGGACGCGCCCACCTCGACGGGGGAGTCGTCGGTGCGGACGAGGTGTCGCCGGCAGAGCAGGTTCGTGCCGTCGGGCACCCCGAACGCGTCGGCGACCTCGGCGGGGGCGGGGGAGTGGCCGACGGAGACGAGTTGTTGGCGGTACCGGGCGGCCAGGTCGGTGTGGTAACCGCGGAAGCCGCCGTACCGCCCTCGGGAGAGTCGGTTGAGTCGGCGGCGGGTGCCCCGGACGTACGTACCGGAGCCGGGTTTGGTGATCAGGATGCCCTCGACCCGCAGCTGGTCGACGGCGCGTTGCACGGTCTGCTTGGCGACGCCGAACATCTCGGCGATGGCCGGGATGGACGGCAGTCGCTCGCCGGGTCCCCAGTCGCCGCGGCGGACCTGGGCCTTGAGCTGCGTGGCAATCTGCCGGTGGGGAAACTCGGCAGCGCCGGGGTTGATCTGCACACCCGCCTCCTTGATCACATCTAGGTTCCTAGGATGCCTTAGAGGCTGTGACGGCGCCACCCGCGACACGCCAAAACGGGCCCCCAGACCAGAAAGGTCCAGGGGCCCGCAGGCGAATCAGTGCTACCAGGAGCCGGCGGTGGGGCCCGCCGAACCGCCCCGGCGGCGCAGGTACTTCTCGAACTCCTGGGCGATCTCGTCACCTGTCAACGGGGTGATGCCCTCGTCGCCGACCCGTTCCTCCAGCTCGCGCACGTACTCGCCCAGCTCGGCGTCCTGCTCGGCGGCGCTGCGCACGCGCTGCTCCCACTCGGCGGACTCCTCGGCCAGGTCGGCCATCGGCACCGGCAGGTCGACGACCTCCTCGACGCGGTGCAGCAGGGCGAGGGTGGCCTTCGGGCAGGGCGGGTTGTTGGCGTAGTGCGGCACGTGCACCCAGAACGAGACGGCGTCCACCTCGGCGCGGGTGCACGCGTCGTGCAGCACCCCGACGATGCCTGTCGGCCCGTCGTAGCGGGTGGGGGTGAGCTGGTAGCGCTCGGCGGCCTGCGCGTCGGACGCGCTGCCGCTGATCGGCAACGGCCGGGTGTACGGCACGTCGGCCAGCAACGCGCCGAGCAGCACCACCCGTTCGACCTCGAGGCTGTGGCAGATCTCCAGCACCTGCTCGCAGAACGTGCGCCAGCGCATGCTCGGCTCGATGCCCCGGATCAGCACCACGTCCCGTTCGGTGCCCTCCGGGCTGGCCACCATGAACCGGGTCGTCGGCCACTCCACCCGGCGGGTCTCCCCGTCGGCCATGGTGATGGTGGGTCGGCTGACCTGGAAGTCGTAGAACTCCTCCGGATCCAGTTCGGTGATCTGCCGGGCCTGCCACACCTGCTCCAGGTGCTCGACGGCCGCCGTGGACGCGTCGGCGGCGTCGTTCCACCCCTCGAACGCGGCGATGGCCACCGGGGACCGCAGCACCGGCAGTCCGTCGAACTCGGTCACGCCGTCACCTCACCCTGCTCGTCGCGGCCGTCCCCGGGACCACGCCCGGTCGTCGGGCCGTGGTGCACAGCGGCGTCCCTGTTGTCCTTCACGTCCGTCAGCCTACGTGCCGAGCGGGTGCCCGGCCCGTCGGCCGCGCCGGTCGGGCCCGCCGGCAACCGGTCATACACCGACGAATCGGACAGCGTGATCCCGCTGACACAATATGGGATCGGGTGCCGAGGGTCTCTGGGCCCGGCGGGTGCCGCACTAACCTGAACGGGTGCGGAACTCGTTGATGGATGCGCTGGCCGACCGGATCCTCATCGCCGACGGGGCGATGGGCACGATGTTGCACGCTGCGGACCTCACCCTCGACGACTTCGACGGCCTCGAGGGGTGCGTCGAGGTCCTCAACGTCACCCGTCCGGACGTGGTGCGCGGGGTGCACGACGCCTACCTGGCCGCGGGCGCGGACTGCGTGGAGACCAACACCTTCGGCGCCAACCTGGCCAATCTCGGCGAGTACGACATCCCGCACCGCATCCGGGAATTGTCCGAGGCGGGCGCCCGCATCGCCCGGGAGGCCGCCGACGCGGCGAGCACCGCGCAGCGGCCCCGGTTCGTGCTGGGCTCGATCGGGCCGGGCACGAAGCTGCCCACCCTCGGGCACGCCGACTACGCGACCCTGCGCGACGCGTACCAGGAGAACGCCGCCGGTCTGATCGTCGGCGGCGCGGACGCCCTGATCATCGAGACCTCTCAGGATCTGCTCCAGGTCAAGGCGGCCGTGGTCGGGTCGAAGCGGGCGATGACCGAGCTGGGCCAGTCCGTGCCGATCATCTGCCATGTGGCGATGGAGACCACCGGCACCATGCTGGTGGGCAGCGAGATCGGCGCGGCCCTCGCGGCCATCGAGCCGCTCGGCGTGGACCTCATCGGGCTGAACTGCTCCACCGGCCCGGCGGAGATGAGCGAGCACCTGCGCTACCTGTCGCAGCACTCCCGCGTCCCGTTGTCGGTGATGCCGAACGCCGGCCTGCCGGTGCTGACAGCCGACGGGGCGTACTTCCCGCTGACTCCCGTGGAGCTGGCCGAGGCCCTGGAGCGCTTCGTCACCGAGTACGGCGTGGGACTGGTCGGCGGTTGCTGCGGCACCACCCCGGAGCACATCCGGGTGCTGGCCGAGCGGCTGCACGGCGCGACCGCCCCGGCCCGCGAGCCGCGGCACGAGGCGGGCGTCTCGTCGGTGTACCACCCGGTGCCGTTCGCCCAGGACGCGTCGGTGCTGATGGTGGGGGAGCGGACCAACGCCAACGGCTCCAAGGCGTTCCGCGAGGCCATGCTCGCCGCCGACTGGCGGGCCTGCGTGGAGATCGCCCGCAGTCAGGCCCGCGACGGTTCGCACCTGCTCGACCTGTGCGTAGACTACGTGGGCCGCGACGGCACGCAGGACATGCGGGAGCTGGCCGGCCGGTTCGCGACCGCGTCGACGCTGCCGATCATGCTGGACTCCACCGAGCCGGCAGTCGTCGAGGCCGGCCTGGAGATGCTCGGCGGCCGGTGCGTGGTCAACTCGGTGAACTTCGAGGACGGCGACGGCCCCAACTCCCGCTACGCCCGGGTGATGCCGATCGTCCGGGAGCACGGCGCGGCGGTCGTGGCGCTGCTCATCGACGAGGAGGGGCAGGCGCGTACCCGGGAGTGGAAGGTCCGGGTCGCGGCGCGGCTGATCGACGACCTGACCGGCCGGTGGGGGATGGACCGCGCGGACATCCTCATCGACGCGTTGACGTTCCCGATCGCCACCGGGCAGGAGGAGACCCGCCGCGACGGCCTGGAGACCATCGAGGCGATCCGGGAGATCGCCAGCCGCTACCCGGGGGTCAACTTCACGCTCGGCATCTCGAACATCTCGTTCGGCCTCAACCCGGCGGCCCGGCAGGTGCTCAACTCGGTGTTCCTGCACGAGTGCGTGCAGGCCGGTCTGACGTCCGCGATCGTGCACGCCAGCAAGATCCTGCCGATGTCGAAGATCCCCGACGAGCAGCGCGAGGTCGCCCTCGACCTGGTCTACGACAGGCGCCGCGAGGGGTACGACCCGGTGCAGCGGTTCCTGGAGCTGTTCGAGGGCGTCGACGTGACAAGTGCCCGGGCCAGCCGGGCGCAGGAGTTGGCGGCGCTGCCGCTGGACGAGCGGCTCAAGCGGCGGATCATCGACGGTGAGCGTAACGGCCTGGAGGCCGACCTGGACGAGGCGATGGCCGGCGGCCGGACCCCGCTGTCGATCATCAATGACATCCTGCTGGGCGGCATGAAGGTCGTCGGGGAGCTGTTCGGCTCCGGCCAGATGCAGCTGCCGTTCGTGCTCCAGTCCGCCGAGGTGATGAAGACCGCCGTGGCGTACCTGGAGCCGCACATGGAGGCCAGCGAGGACGGCGGCAAGGGCCGCATCGTGCTGGCCACCGTGCGCGGCGACGTGCACGACATCGGCAAGAACCTGGTCGACATCATCCTGTCCAACAACGGCTACGAGGTGGTGAACATCGGCATCAAGCAGCCGATCGGCGCCATCCTCGACGCCGCCGAGCAGCACCGCGCCGACGCGATCGGCATGTCCGGGCTGCTGGTCAAGAGCACAGTCATCATGAAGGAGAACCTGGCCGAGATGGCCACGCGCGGCGTCGCCGAGCGGTGGCCCGTCCTGCTGGGCGGGGCGGCGCTGACCCGGGCGTACGTCGAGGACGACCTGCGGTCGATGTTCCCCGGGCAGGTGCACTACGCGCGGGACGCGTTCGAGGGTCTGTCCCTGATGGACAAGGTGATGACCGCCAAGCGTGGCGGCGCGCCGGTGATCGACCCCGAGCGCGAGGCGGCCCTCGCGGCCCGGCGGGCCCGCCGGGAGCGCCAGCGCACGATGGTCACCGAGTCGCTGCCGGAGCTGCACGACTCGTCGGTGCGCTCCGACGTGGCGGTGGACGTGGAGGTGCCCACCCCGCCGTTCTTCGGCACCCGGGTAGTCAAGGGTGTGCCGATGGCCGACTACGCGGCCCTGCTCGACGAGCGGGCCACCTTCCGGGGGCAGTGGGGGCTCAACGGCGCGCGGGGCGGCAACGGCCCGTCGTACGACGAACTGGTGGAGACCGAGGGTCGCCCCCGCCTGCGGTACTGGCTGGACCGGCTGATCGCCGACCAGGTCCTTGAGGCAGCCGTGGTGTACGGCTACTTCCCCGCGTACTCCGAAGGCAACGACCTGGTGGTGCTCGACGAGAACGGGCACGCGGAGCGCGCCCGGTTCTCGTTCCCCCGCCAGCGCCAGGAGCGGCGGCTCTGCCTCGCGGACTTTTTCAAGCCCAAGGGCGACCAGCTCGACGTGGTCGCGTTGCAACTGGTCACCGTCGGTCAGCCGGTCAGCGAGTACGCGGCGAAGCTGTTCGCCCGCAACGAGTACCGCGACTACCTGGAGGTGCACGGCCTGTCCGTGCAGCTCACCGAGGCGCTCGCCGAGTACTGGCACCGGCGCATCCGCTCGGAGCTCACCCTGCCCGACGGTCGCCCGCTGGGCCACGACGATCCGACGGACCTGGCCGGCCTGCTGCGCAACGACTACCGGGGCTGCCGGTACGCGTTCGGCTACCCGGCCTGCCCCGACCTGGAGGACCGGGCGAAGATCGTGGACCTGCTCGGGTCGGAGCGGATCGGGGTGGAGCTGTCCGAGGAGTTCCAGCTCATGCCGGAGCAGGCCACCGACGCGATCGTGGTCCACCACCCGGAGGCCAGCTACTTCAACGCCAAGTGACGGGCGCAGGGTCGCCGACCTGTAATTTCGACCGTCGCCCCGGGCGGCGAGTACCAGGGGAGCGTCGGCCTCCGACCGGGCCGGCCGGACTGCCGGCGGTGTCGGGTCTCAGGACGTCCGTGACAGATATGTGTGCCGGCCCGAACTCGGGCGGCCCCTCGGTGTGGCCTTCGGCGTTCTAGGGTGTGGCGATGTCGGAGCAGTGGTCCTTGACCGTCGATTGCGCGAGTCCACGTGAACTTGCCGCGTTCTGGTGCCTCGCGCTGGGGTACGTCCCGGCCGCCCCACCGAGAGGGTTCGCCACCTGGGAAGCATGGCAGGCCCATTTCAAGGTTCCCGAGGACGAGTGGGACGACGGCGCCTTCATTGAGGACCCTGACGGCATCCGGCCCGGTATCTCGTTCCTGAAGGTGCCGGAGCCGAAGGCAGTCAAGAACCGCATGCACTTCGATATCCACGTCGGCGGCGGCAGGCACGAGCCGTTGGGGGTGCGCTGGCCCCGGGTCCAGGCGACGGTCGACAAACTGGTGGCAGCGGGCGGGACCGTACTCCGGGTCGACGAACCGGACGGTACGCCTGACCACGTGACGATGGCCGACCCAGAGGGCAACGAGTTCGACGTCCTTTAGGCCTGTTCGGGCGGACACTTGTTCCTCCAGATGAGTGCGCTTGGAGGCACGCAGCTCCGTAGATGCCGGGGTTCTGTCAGGTCCAATCTCGCCCGGCTTGCGCCCACGCGTTCCGGTCTGCTGGCGGAGGGCCCTGCTGCAGCCAGGTGAGGATGCGCCCCGCCTGTTCCTGCGGTGTCCCGAAGGACGACTCCACGCGGAGAGCTTGGTCGGAGTAGGGGAAGGCGTCGGCGCGTTCGCGGACGAGATCCTCGTCGAGATCGGTGGCCTGACGCCGCGCCCGGAACCTGGTCACCGCCTCGTCAGGAGCCACGAAGAACTCGACGATCCATAGCGGCGCAGGGGAGCCGGCTAACGCATTCAGCAGGCTGCCGCGCTGATCACGACGCGCATAGGTGCACTCAAGGAGCACAGTCTGTCCCCGATCGACGAGCATCCGAGCCAGGAGATGCGCGCCGTCGTAGGCCGCCATGCGGTCGTCGCGGTTCCTGTCGGACGCAGGGAAGAGGAGGTCGAACAGAGCGTCGACCTCCAGATGCCTCCGTCCGGGCTGAGAGGCCATCGCCTTGACGACCGTGCTTTTACCCGAGCACGGAGGGCCTGAGAAAAGGACGATCCCATTGCCGGTCGTATCTACTGGCAGGTGGTCGTCGGCCACAACTGGAACCTCCGAACGGATCATGGGGCCGAAGTGTCGAGAGCCTAGCCGGTGACGACCGCCCGGCGGTCGTCCCGCCGAGGCGTCGCAGATCACCTGGCGGACGCATGTCGCGCATCAGCGACGGAGGACACGCCGGCTGCGGGCGATGTGGTTCAAAGCTTCCGTACGTCTTTCAAGGCGGCCCCTGAACGGGCCGCACGCGCCGCCGCCTGGACGCGCGTCCGTCGCTCCGCTGGCGCGCCTCTGTCTCAGCGAGCCCACGGCCGTCCATCTTGCCCTTAAGGCCCGTCGCTGATCGCACGCGCGCCTTCGTAGATGGTAAGCGCTTCCTCGACAGGCCCACCGGGTCGTTCCACAGTGACGGGTCGGTCAGCCTGAACGTCGTTTCACCGACGCGGTAGCGGACTCTCCAACTTGAGCTGGACGCCTGCGCGCCTGGTGCGCCCGCTCTGGTACACAGAGCGAATGGGGATGGACATCTATGACCAGTACGAGCGGGACGCCGACCAGTACTTAGCCACCCACGGCCTGCGCGTCGTCGCCGACGTGCTCCCGGCGGTCCGGGAAATTCTCATTCGCGAAACCCGGCACGAGGCTGACACATACTCTGGAGAGGGCACCGTCCCCGGCAACACGCACCTGATGCGGATTTGCGCAGCGCAACTCTGGCATGGTGGTGCGGTCGAAGACGCAGTGTTGGTTCGTCGCGCACGTCGGACGAGTATGGACGCCACCGGCGCCATCGACGGTCAGCTGATGCTCGGTGCGGGCGTGGCCCGGACGAAGGAGTACTTCACGGCGCTGGGTACCGATGAGGCCCGTGAAATCCTCGACGAGATCGCTTGGCTGGAGGAGTCCTACGACGCTGAACGCTACGCCGCCGACCTCGACGACTGGTACCGATGCGCCTGACCGCCTAGGGCGGGCCGACCTGGGATCCG
The DNA here is from genome assembly GCF_040683695.1 of Micromonospora sp. NPDC093244. Taxonomy (NCBI): domain Bacteria; kingdom Bacillati; phylum Actinomycetota; class Actinomycetes; order Micromonosporales; family Micromonosporaceae; genus Micromonospora; species Micromonospora sp. NPDC093244. The sequence continues at coordinate 2,020,575 of NZ_JBFBEO010000001.1, read as the reverse complement.
GGTAGTTATTCAGCGTGGCCGCCAGCGGATGCAGGAGCTGAGCCCACTTCGCCAGATCTCTTGCATCACCGTCGGCGTGATCGTGGTCGTACCACTAGTTGATAGGTAGCCGATCCGCGCGCATGTCGCAGATCAGTTGTCGGGGGACAAACCGATTGCCCGCGTTGTCGGTGTCGGCCGTTACGCTGCCGGCGTGCTGACGACCGATACGGAGAAGGCCGCGCTGTGTGAGTTCCTCGCGTGTCAGCGTGCCTGCGTCCGCGCCATCCTGGCGGACCTGGATGAGACCTCGTTGCGAAAGTCCGTCCTACCGTCCGGGTGGTCGCCGCTCGGGCTGGTGGAGCACCTGGGGTACGCCGAGCGCCACTGGTTCCAGGAGGTCTTTCGTGGTGCGGCCGAGCCGTTGCCCTGGCCGGACGACAACACCCCGCTGATCACGTCTCGATCGCCGGCGCAGGTCTTCGGTTTCTACAGTGACCAGTGCCGGATCTCGGACGCGATCATCGCCGGGGCTTCGTTGGCGGCGGCCCCGGTGGCCCGACACCCGGAGGAGCCGCTGGCGTCGCAGACCACCGACCTGCGGCGGATCGTCCTGCACGTCATCGAGGAGACGGCCCGGCACGCCGGTCACCTGGACGTCGTGCGCGAGCTCATCGACGGGCGCACCGGGCTGGGCCCACGCTGATCAACGCCACAGTACGGACGGTGGTTGACCGCTCGGACCAGCTCACCCTGGTAGCCAATGCAGCTCGTAGACCGGTAGTCGTTCCTTCAGGGCGAAGAGGAGGTAGCAGATCCGTGCCGGTGCGGGATGGGAGGATCGCCCGGTGGACAGCGACGTGATGTCGGCGGTGGCGCGACTCCGGGAGGCGTTCGTCCGGTACCCGGAGAGGGCGGTGTTCGATGGCTGCCCGCACTGCCGGGGGCAGGTGCGGGTCGCCGACCACAACCTGTTCTCTTTGACCGTCAGCCTCGGCAATACGGTCGGCAACCGGGACGACCTGAAGAGTCTGCTGCCTCTGCTGCTGGAGCGCATGGTCACCTCGACGGAACTCGAACCGGCGATCGTCTTGGGCAAGCTGCCTCGCGAAGAGTGGCGCACCTGGCCCCAAGCCGAGCAGGAGGCCATTGACGGCTACCTCGATGCGGTGTGGCGGTCCTTGCTGGGGACGTACCCGTCACAGGTCGGGTCGTTCCTCGACCCGGCCACCTTCCTCGACGCGGTCGGCGCCGGCGGCGAGGACGTCACGCGATTCCTCGACATCTGGGACGTCACGCTCAACTCGACGGCGGATCGCCACCTGGCCGACGCGGTGAACGCACTCAACTTCGCGGATAGGAGAGTGACCACACTGGCCGCCTGGCTGCGCCGAGAGACGGTCCGCGACCGGCTGTATCGGGCGTTCGAGCGTGACCACACCATGCCCTGGGGTGACGACCTCGCGCGGGCCCACGATCTGATCCGTTCGTAACGGCCGTACGGCAGCGGTATGCCCGGGATCGTTGCGGCTGCCCTCGCTGGTCGGCGGGCCTGAGTGATGTCCTCACGCCCTCGAGCGGCGGGCCCTCAAGCAGGTTCTCCAGCTCGCGGCATCCTGTCGGGGTGCGGGTGATCACCGTGGCGCGACTCTCAGGGTTCCCGCATTCGCGCTCTGAGGACGTCGAACTCGCAACCCGGCGCGTCTGGATCGAAGCCGTGCTCGATCAGCCACCGCGACGCCACCAGGCTGCGCACTGACCACCAGGCGCGGATCACGTCCCGGTCCGCGTCGACGCCGTAGCCGGCGAGCAGGTCGTCCAGGCGTTCCTCGTGCCCGAGCGTCAGGGTGGCGAGGTCGAACATCGCGTCACCGGGGGCGGCCTCGGACCAGTCGATGACGCCGGTGACCTCGTCGCCGTCGACGAAGACGTGGGTGATCTGCAGGTCGCCGTGGATGAACACCGATTTCCACGGCCGGAGTGCGGCCTCGGCGATCTCCCGGTTGCGCCGGATCACCTCGGCGGGCAGGACGGCGTTGGCGAGCAGCCACGCGCACTCGCTGTCGAGTTCCGTCGCCAGGTCGTCGAGCCCGCGTCCGGGCCACGGAGGCAGCGGAGCGTCGTGCAGCCGTCGTATGGCGGCGCCCGCCGCCGCCCATGCCGCCGGGGACGCGGCCGAGGGTTCGCCGAGGAGGCCGAGAGCCTTTCCGGGTACGGCGGCGATCGCGAGTACGGGCGGCTCGCGCCAGAGGACCGCCGGGGTCGGGACCGGCGCCACGGCCATCGCCCGCGCCTCGACGTCGGCGTGCGCCGGGTCGCCGTCGACCTTCAGGAACACGTCACCGACGCGCAGCGTCACGCGCTGGCTGTGGGCGACGACGACTTCCACCTCGTCCATACCGACCATCCTGGTGGGAATGGCAGTCGATGTCGCCGGAGTTTGCGGACGGCCAGCCGATGACCGTCGATAATCGGGCGTTGACGGGGATCCTGCGGTGGCCCACCCCTGTTTCGTCGGGGTCCAACTGCCTCCGATCGGTGGTGTCTCCGCGCAATCGTTGTCACGCACACTCCGGTGGGTGACCACCTATTCCGGTAAGAAGAAGATCGGCAATGCCGGTGCCGTCGGTATCGCCGCGGCTATTTGCGTCTTACTGTGCTGCGGTGTCGGCACTATTGGGGCGCTCACCGATGACAACGGCGACGAGAAGCCCGTCGCGGCGGCCACAGCGACCGCCTCGATTGCCGGCGATCGTCTCGTCGAGAGCGCGCCCACCACCGCCGGCGTCGGCCCCACAACGAGTGCGCTGGCGTCCCCAACTCCCGCGCCCGTGCTGAGCCCCACACCTGCTCCGCAGCGCACCAGCAGCAAGCCGCCGTCCCGGCCGGCCGCCAAGCCGACGATCAGCAGACCGAAGCCGAAGCCGACCACCGCGAAACCGAAACCGCCGTCTGCTCCGACAGTGCGTCCCGGGGCGTTCTGCTCCAGGCAGGGCGCGCGTGGCGTGACGAAGACCGGTAAGCCGATGGTGTGCACGACCACCGCTACGGACTCCAGAAAACGGTGGCGAGCGGCGTGATCTCCCGAGACGACAAAGCCCGGCCACCTACCATGTGGCCGGGCCGCGTTGTGGGTGAACGGATGTCGAGAACGGGGTGCGGGCTCCGTCCCAGGGGTGGATTCGGCCACGGTGGTCGTACCGGACAAGGAGATCCAGCATGGCGATCCAGCGGATGGACAACGTCCTCATCGTCGTCGAGGACCTCGACGCTGTCATCGCGTTCTTCGTCGCGCTCGGCATGGAGGTGGAGAGCCGAGGGCCGGTCGAGGGGCGGTGGGTGGAGCGGGTCATCGGGATCGACGACGTCCGCCAGGAGGTCGCGATGCTGCGGACCCCGGACGGCCACGGCAAGGTCGAGCTGGCCATGTTCCACACGCCGAGGGCGATCAGCCCCGAGCCGAGGGACGCGCCGGCGAACACGCTGGGCATCCGCCGCGTCATGTTCGCCGTCGACGACATCGAGGACGTCGTCGCGCGGCTGCGGGCGCACGGCGCCGAACTCGTCGGCGCCCTGGAGCGGTACGAGGACATCTTCCGGCTCTGCTACGTCCGGGGCCCCGAGGGCATCATCGTCGGACTGGCCGAACAGCTTCGCTGAGGGCCGCCCACGCCGACCGTTCACGGGGCCGTGCACAGTCGGCATCCGGACTACCGTGACGGGCATGATGGTGCGGACGCGCTGGACGATGCCCCACCCGCCCGAGGTGCTGTGGCCGGCGTTGTGCGACTCGCGCCTCGAACTTCAACCCCGGTGTCCGGTGTTCTACCTGGGCACCCCTCGGCCGACGACGTGCCGCCTGCCGGACGGCCCCGGCGAGGTGGGCGCCGCCCGGCAGTGCGTCTCGGAACAGGGCGTGGTGCGGCAGCGGATCACGACGTGGGAGCCACCGACCCGGTTGGCGTTCCGCATGGAGTCGACGGACCTTGGCTTCCACCGCTTCGTGGACCGGCTCGGGGATCTGTTCGAACTGGTCCCGGCGGGGAGCGGCACACAGGTCACCCGGACCACGACGGTGACAGTCAGCGGGTTCGGCCGGGCGGCTCTCTATCCGGCCCTGTGGGTCGGGCTGAAATCGGTGCACCGATTCGTGTTCCGTAACTGGCAGAGGATGCGGTTGTAGCCGCCGTCGCGGAGTCAGGAAATCAGTGTGCCGCCGTCGACCGTCACCACAGTGCCTGTGGCGTACGTCGCCCGCAGCAGGTAGCCGAACGCCTCGGCGACCTCGTTTGGCTCGCCGACCCGGCGAAGCGGAAGCGACTCGCTGAGCTGGGCGTACATCTGCTCCCGGGTCTCCTGGGGCAGCGAGTCCCACAGCGGTGAGCGGATCACGCCGGCGGAGACGGCGTTCACCCGGATCGGGGCGAGTTCGACGGCGAGGGCACGGACCAGCGCGTCGATCGCTCCGGTGATGCTTGCCGCCACCGACCAGCCGGTGCTCGGCCGGTGGTTGGCGGTGCCGGTGGTGAGGGTGATCGAGCCGCCGGGCCGCAGGTACGGCAGTGCCGCGTTGACCGCCGCCAGGGAGCCGAAGTAGCGCAGTTCGAAGGCGGCACGGGCCGCGGCGAGGTCGAGGGCGTCGACGGACATCAGCGCGAGGGGTTCGCCAGCGGTGTAGACGAGGTGGTCGAACGGGCCGAGGCCCTCGAACAGCCGGGCCACGTCGGCCGGGTCGGTGAGGTCGGCGGCGTACCCCTGGGTGCCTGTCGGCAGGGTCGCCAGGGCGCGGTCGACGCTGCGCTGGTTGCGGGAGGCGACGACGACCTGGGCGCCCTCGCGAGCCGCCAGCGAGGCGGTGGCGAGTCCGATTCCCGAGGTCCCGCCGAGCAGGACGACGCGCTTGTCGGTGAGAGTCATGATCGTGTCCTTCCGAGGTGTGGTGGAGACGGCTACCACCGTGCTCCGTCCGCAACCCCCGCGTCCAAAACCTCTTTCACCTCCTGTGATGCCCGTTGAGCATCACCGAGGCCGCCTCCCGCGAGTATCGTGGGACCGACCGGACGGGGGCCGGATGGACGTGGATCTGCGCAAGCTCCGCTACTTCGTGGCGGTGGCCGAGGAGTTGCACTTCGGGCGGGCGGCCACGAGGCTGCGCATCGCCCAGCCGGTTCTGTCGCGCCAGATCCGGGCCCTGGAGCACGAACTGCGCGCCGAACTGTTCCTGCGGGACCGCCGCTCCACCGTGCTCACCGAGGCGGGCCGCCAACTGCTTGTCGACGCCCGACCCTTGCTCGCCTCGGCCGAGGCGCTGCGTCGGCGGGTGCACCGGGCCGCGCACGGCCGGCCGACGTTCACCATCGCGTTCATGCCCGGCATCATCGTTACCGCCGAGGCCCGGGCCATCGCCCGGCTGCACCCCGACCTGTCCGTCGCAGTGGTCCGTACGTCCTGGAACGACCAGGTCGAGGTGGTCCGCGAAGGGCGGGCCGACGTCAGCTACGTACGGCTCCCCGTCGACCACCGCGGCCTTCGGCTCCGTCCCCTGTTCACCGAACCCCGCGTCGTGGTCCTGCCCAGGGATCACCGCCTGGCCGGCAAGGAGTCGGTCGACCTCGCCGACCTGGGCGAGGAACGGCTCCTTCAGGACCCGGACGCGGTGCCGGAATGGCGGGACCTGCCGAACCGTCCGACGGACCCCGATCCCCGTCCCCGGCCGGAGCTGAACTCCGTCGAGGAGAAGTTGGAGCACGTCGCGGCGTACGCCGGGATGGCGATCCTGCCCCTGTCGACGGCGGCGTTCTACACCAGGCCCGACGTCGTGCACGTGCCCGTCGCCGACCTCGGGCACAACCAGGTCTGCCTGGCGTGGTCAGAGGACAACCAGTCGCCCCTGGTGGACGAGTTCGTGGACATCGCCGTCCGGCAGGCCCGGGCCGCGGGGCTCTCGCCGGGCGAGTCCGGGGGTTAGGCTCCGGGCATGTTCCGCGAGGCCGGGTCCGACGATTTCGAGCAGATCATCCGCCTCTACCGCCAGCTCAACCCGGACGATCCGGTGCTCGACGACGGATCCGACGCGGCGGCCTTCCAGCAGATCCTGAGCACGCCGGGGCTGCGTCTCTTCGTCCTCGAACTGGACGGGGTCGTGGTCGCCACGACGTACCTCAACGTGATCCCGAACCTCAGCCGGTCGGCGTCGCCGTACGCGGTCATCGAGAACGTCGTCGTGGAGGAGTCGCGTCGGGGGACCGGTCTGGGCAGGCAGATCATGGCCGGCACGCTCCAGGCCGCGTGGGATGCCGGCTGCTACAAGGCGATGCTGATGACGGGTTCGCGCACGCCGTCGACGCACGCCTTCTACCGGGCCTGCGGTTTCTCGCCCGACGCGAAGACCGCGTACCTGGCGCGTCCGTCGTGACGGCACCGCGCGGCTAGGTGGCGGGGAAGGTCTCGCGCAGCGCCGGGTCCAGGGACCGACCGGTCGTCGGCTCGACGAACAGGTCGGCCAGCAGGAGGTCGGCGAGGTGGCTGGGGTTGATGCCGGACTCCTTGCCCCCGAGGCCCTGGAGCGCGCCGCCGAAGCGCAGGGCGGCCTTCGCCGCGCCGGACGGCAGGCGGGACACCCGGCGGCGTCGACCGACCGCCTCGGCGATACGCCCGATCATGTCGTCCCAGGTGAGGTTCTCGTCGGCCACCGGAATGTCGTCGCCACGGCCCTGTTCCAGGGCGTCCACGGCGATCTCGGCCACGCTGCGCGCCGAGGCGGCGGCGGTCCCGCCGGTGGGGGCGACCAAGGGGGTACGCGAGCGCGCCCACCGGTCCAGCGGGCCCGCCCAGTTCGGGAGCCGGTCGCCGGCCCGGCCGAAGACGAAGGGCAGTTCGAGGACGGCGACAGGCAGGTCGTCGCCGGCCGCCGCCCGACCCTCGCGCGCCTGCTCGACCCGGCACCTGATGTACGTGTGACGTTCGGTGAGCCGCCACTGCGGACGCAGCCTGTCGAAGTAGGTGTAGTACGAGCCCATCAGCACGCCCCGGGTGAGACCCTCCTCGCGGGCGGCGGTGAGAAGGCGCACCACCGGGTCGACGTTGTCGCGGCGGAACCGCGGATAGATCGGCTTGGGCAGCGGGCGCTGCTCGTCGGTGCGGGTGGCGTACACGACGCCGTCGTGGCCCGCGAGCAACTGTCGCAGGTCCTCGACCGCCGCGGAGTCGACATCCATCAGGTGATCGACACCTGGCCGGGCGGTGCGTGCCACTGTGGTCGCGGCGTGGCCGCGTTCGCGCAGTACGTCCACGACGTGCGCGCCGATCAGACCGCTGCCGCCCACCACGAGAATTCGCACGTCGAATCGTCCACTGCGGAGCCGGTTGCTTGTCAAGTCACGATCGTCGCCGCCGGACGGAGCCGCTGCGGATGCGGCGGCGGCCCGACGCGGCCAGAATGGCGTCCGGAGGTGATCGAGGATGGTCGACCAGGAGAGCGTGCCCAAGCTCTGTTCCGTGGTGCTCGACTGCACCGACGCGAGGGAGTCGGCCGAGTTCTACCGACAGCTGATGGGCTTCGTCTACCGGCCCGGCGACGAGCCGCCGGCGGACGGGCAACCCGACGAGCGTGGTCGGGACTGGCTGGTGCTGAGGTCTCCCGGCGGTGGCCCGCAGATGGCGTTCCAGCAGGTCGACCACCTGCCGGAGGCGACGTGGCCGAAGAACGACGTGCCGCAGCAGCTGCATCTGGACATGACAGTGGGATCCGTCGAGGAGTTGCTGGTCCAGCACGAGCGCGTGCTACGCCTCGGCGGCCGGCTGCGGTACGACCGCATCGAGGACCCCGACGAGCCGCTGCGCGTGTACGCCGACCCGGCCGGTCACCCGTTCTGCATTTTCGTGGGGTAGTCGTCCGCGTCCCCGCAGATGGCATAGGTTCGACTGTGGTGGACACCATCGCCGTGAAACGGGGTCGAGGATGCCTGAGCCGCGCGCCTTCTGGGTGGACGAGCAGTTCGACCGCGAGCACGGCGACGGCGGGCGGGGCCGGTACGAGGCCGAGGTGCTTCGGCGGATCGACGAGTTCGCCGACACGTGGGACGATATCGCGCCCGTCGCGTTCGCGGCGACGGCCTGGCGGGTGGCCAGCGAGCTGTCGCCCGGGTTCGTCCGCTGGCACCGGCGGATCATCTCGGCGTCCTGCGCGCGCAGCCCGTGGGACGGCAGCATGGTCTGCGCGGTGACCGTGGCGTCCCGCTGGCCTGCCGAGTTGACCTGGACCAGGCAGTGGCAGCGCGACCGGGGCTGGCACGACTGGCCCCAGCTGTTCGGGCAGTTCACCACGCCCACCGAGCAGGACCACACGCGCCGCCCCCATCTGCGCGCCCTGCTCCAGGTGGAGGCGCCGGTCCCGCTCGACGACCTGCCGCCGGCACCCGCCGGTCCGGACGACGACGTCACCTCCGCGGCACGACGGGCGGTCGTGGTGCTGGCCCGGGAACTCAACGACCTTCTCGCGCCGATGATCGGCCAGCTCGACGCCGGGGTGCCGGCCGACTCCTGAAATCCCGGGCACCCACCGGCCACGCCCGCGCCGGTAGGGTCGGCGACGTGGATCTGCATGACACCGCCGCCCGACTCGGCGTGCCCGTCGAGGACGTCGAGCGGGTGCACCAGCTCGCCGGCGACCGGCCGTCGGCTCCGCTTCCCGCCCGGGCCGACGCGCCCGCGATTCTCGACCGGCTCGCCGTGCCACCTGACGACGCCGCCGAGATCATGGCGGGCTGGCCCGACGCCGACTCTCCGCTGTGGACGCCCGAGCTGCGCTGGCTGCTCGACCGCTCGATCGCGCTGGTCCGCGCCGATCTCGGGGGTGCGGACTGGCTGCCGCCCGGTCCGGAGCTGCCCCGTGACCGGGGTCCCGCCTGGCGGCACCTCTACGTGTACGCGTACCTGGCCCTGGTCGACGTCGCCCGGGCGTACCACCGCGACCACGACATCCCCGACGCGGTGTCGTGGCTCAGCCTCGCGGATCTGGGCCGCAACCTCGCCGTCGACAGGCGGATGCGCGGCGAGGGCTGGCCGGTCATGCAGAGTTGGCTGACGCTGCACGTGCGCGGCAGCGTCTACGAGCTGGGCCGGTTGCAGCACCACCGTGGCGGCGCCACCCTCGCCCTGCACATCCCTGATGCGGGGCCGTTGACCCCCGACGCGATCGACGCGTCGCTCGACGAGGCCCGCGCGTTCTTCCCCCGCCACTTTCCCGACGAGCGCTACGAGGAGTTCTCCTGCGGCTCGTGGCTGCTCGACCCGCAGTTGCTGGAATATCTGCCGGCGGACTCCAACATCGCTCGGTTCCAGCGGCGGTTCGAGCTGACGCCCTACGACGAGAAGGAGGGGCCGGACGCCGACGTCGAGGTGCTGCGCTTCGTGTTCCGTACCCTGAGCACTCCGCTCGACGAGCTGCCCCGCCGTACCGTGCTGGAACGCGCGGTCGTCGACCACCTGAAGGCCGGCCGCCACTGGCAGTGGCGGCACGGCCGCTTCCCGATCTAGCCGCCCGCCACGGCGACAGCCGACGGGTTCGGTGGGTCCGGCCCGGCCGCCCGACCAGGTCGGGCCGGACCCACCACCCGCGTCAACCGGTGAGCGTGAACCTTTCCCAGGCGCCGACAGTGGTGCGGTTGGCGATCAGAGATCCCGCACCGGCGTTCTCGGCGGCCACGATCTGGTTGTTGACAGTGGCGCGCAGGCTGACCGTCCCGTCGGAGTTCGTGATGAGCTGGAAGGTCTCCCACGCTCCGATGGCCTCGCGGTTCGCGACGAGCGGTTCCGCGCCGGCGTTCTCGGCGCAGACGTACAGCCCGTTGGCACGCGACCGCAGGGCGATGGTGCCGTTGCCGGCGTCCACCCGGTCGAACTGCTCGGTCGAGGTGACAGTGGCCTTGTTGGCGATCAGCGGGTTCGTGCCGACGGCCGACACGTACTGGCTGTTCACCTGCGCCCGCAGGGTGATCCCACCGGTCGGCGGGGTGCTGGTGCCCGTGGTGAAGGTGAACGCGTCGACGTCGAACAGGTACCCGGACCCGCCCTTGAACACCAGGTACAGCGTGGTCGTCGCGGCGGGCGGGTTGTTGATGGCGCCGGACACCTCGGTGAAGGCCTCCCAGTTCCCGGTCACCGGCACCGTGACGGTGCCCAGCAGCGTGCCGGTCGCCGAACCGGCCCGTACCTCGACGGTGCCTCCGGCACCTGCCGACGACGCCCGCACGGTGACGCGGTTGGCGTTGGCCAGGTTGTACGGCTGGTACGAGATCCAGTCGTTGTTCTCGATGAACCCGGCGGTGCGGCCACCCTCGGCGCTCGTGTGGTCGGTGGCCTGGACACCCGACTGGGCGCCGAAGTGCTCACCCTGGCGGTGCGTCGGCTGCAACGTCCGGATGCTGTGCGTGGTGAGCCCACCGTTGTCGGTGTACGCGGCGTCGAAGACCCCGTAGATGTTGGCCGCCGAGTCGTGTTCCCCGTCGGTCGGGACGGTGATCGAGCCGCTGCACCCGTTCTTCGAGGTGATCTGGTGGGCGTGACTGTCGTGGCCCAGCGCGTACGTCAGGCTGACCTTGGAACAGTCGATCGTGCCGTCCTGCGGGTCGCTGACGCTGATCTGGTACGGCACGGTGTCACCGAAGCTGAACAGCTGCCCGTCGGCGGGCGCGGTGAGCGTCACCGTCGGAGCCGTGTTGCCCACGGTGATGACCAGGCTCGCCGTGCCGGACAGGCCGGTCGGGTCGGTGACCTTCAACGTGGGGGAGTACGTGCCGTTCGTGGTGTACGTCTTCGTGGGGTTCGCCGCTGTCGACGTGGTGCCGTCGCCGAACGTCCACAGGTAGCTCAGCGCGCCACCCTCGGGGTCGGAGCTGCCGGCCGAGGAGAAGGTGACGGTCAGCGGGTTGGCCCCGGATGTCGGGTTCGCCGACGCGACGGCGATGGGGCTGCGGTTGCCGCCGCCGATGTACTCGATCCGGAACAGCGCCTGGTTGTTCGAGCCGGTGCCGTAGTCCAGCACGTACAGGGCGCCGTCGGGGCCGAAGGCCATGTCCATGACCTGGGTGCCGCTCCACGGGAAGCTGGAGATCTCCCCGCGCGTCCCGTCGGCGTTGACGGCGATGGGCTTGATCCAGCGGCGGCCGTACTCGCCGGCGAAGAACTGGCCGTTCAGCGAGGCCGGGAACTTGATGCTGGAGTTGAGCGACGCGTCGTACCGGTAGACCGGCCCGGCCATCGGCGACTCGGAGCCGCTGCCGAACTCCGACGGTGAGCCGGAGTCGCCCGCGTACTTGATCCAGGCCGGCTTCGCCGCGGGCAGCGTGCCGAGCCCGGTGTTGCGGAACGAGTTGTTCGTCGGCCCGCCCGTGCAGTTGTACTTCGACTGCGACGGCCCGGACGGGAACGTGTATTCATTGTATGTTTCCGTGCTCGTGTTGCTGCCTGTGCAGTACGGCCAGCCGAAGTTGCCGGGTGCCGTGATGCGGTTGAACTCCACCTGACCCGACGGACCCCGGCTGGAGTTGGTGCTCCCCGCGTCCGGGCCGTAGTCGCCGACGTAGACGACGCCTGTCGCCTTGTCCACGCTCATCCGGAACGGGTTGCGCATACCCATCGCGTAGATCTCCGGGCGGGTGTTGGCGGTGCCGGGCGCGAACAGGTTGCCCGACGGGATCGTGTACGTGCCGTCCGCCTGCGGCTTGATCCGCAGCACCTTGCCGCGCAGGTCGTTGGTGTTGCCCGCCGAGCGCTGGGCGTCGAACTGCGGGTTGCGGTTGGTCCGCTCGTCGAGCGGCGCGTACCCGGAGGACTCGAACGGGTTGGTGTCGTCGCCGGTGGTCAGGTACAGGTTGCCGGCGGCGTCGAAGTCCAGGTCACCGCCCACGTGGCAGCACTGCCCCCGGTCGTTCGCGACCTGGAGCACGATCTTCTCGCTGCCGAGGTTGAGCGTGTCGTCGCTGTTGAGGGTGAACCGGGACAGCCGCAGGTGCCCCTTCCACCGGTCCCAGTCGGACTGCGATCCGGTGGTCGGGGCGTCCCCGGACGGGGTGCTCAACGTGGGGGAGTAGTACAGGTAGATCCACCTGTTGGTGGCGAAGTTGGGGTCGACGGCGACGCCCTGCAACCCCTCCTCGTCGTGGGTGTAGACGGACAGGGTGCCGGAGACCTTGGTGTTGCCGGCCACGTCGGTGACCCGCAGGACACCGTTGCGGGCGGTGTGCAGCACCGAGCGGTTGGGCAGGACGGCCAGGGACATGGCCTCGCCCAGTTCCGCCGAGCCGGTGGCGAGCTTGACCTGCTGGTAGTCGGAGGCGGGAATGACCACCGCCTGGGCGGGGGACGGTGCGGCGACGGCCAGGGTCACGCTCGCGGCGGCGGTGAGCGCCGCGACGAGGGCCCGGGACCAGCGCCGGGGGTACGAGAGCATGATCGTCCTTCCTCGACGATCGGGGGCCGGGCGTGCGGGCACGCACCACGGCCGCGAAGGGTGGCGTGCGGTGGAGCGGTGCCCGGTCAGTTGGTGACGAGGTCGAACTTCTCCCACTGCCCGATGGAGGTCCGGTTGGCGATCAGCGCGGACGCGCCCGCGTTCTCGGCTGCCACGTAGCGGCTGTTCACGGTGGCCCGCAGGCTGACCGTGCCGTCGGAGTTACGGACCAGCTGGAAGGTCTCCCACGCGCCGGCGGTGGCCCGGTTGGCGATCAGCGCGGCGGCGCCGGCGTTCTCGGCGGCGACGTACTGGCCGTTGCCCTTGGCGCGCAGCGCCACGTTGCCGTTGCCGAGGTCGACCAGGTCGAACCGCTCGGTGGTGCCGGCGGTGGCCCGGTTGGCGATCAGCGGGGTGGTGGAGTTGGGCGCGCTGACGAACTGGTTGTTGGCCCGGGCCCGCAGGGTGGAGCCGCTGGTGGTGGGCGGCGGGGTGGTGGTGCGGGGCGAGCAGTCGGCAGTCACGGCGCCCGCCGCGACGCGCAGGCCGCCGAGCAGCATCTGGGTGAAGTTCGGATCGGTGTACGACGCCTCGGTGTGCCCGAGGCCCGTGTACCACGCCCGCCCGCCGCCGTACGCCTTGCACCAGGTGATCGGGTGGTCGCCGTTCATGGTGCCGCCGCTGTACGACGACTCGTCGAGGCTGGCCAGGACCCGCGCGCTGGAGCGGGGGTTGGTGCGGTAGTTGTACCACTCGTCGGAGCGGACCCAGGTGGTGCCGAGGTGCGCGGTCGACGGGTTTGTCGTGTCCTCGATCTTCACAGTCGCGGTCTGGATCGCCGGGTGCGAGTCGAACCAGGCGCCGACCAGCGAGCCGTACCACGGCCAGCTGTACTCGGTGTCGGCGGCGGCGTGTACGCCCACGTACCCGCCACCTGCGGCGATGTACGACTCGAAGGCCGTCTGCTGGCTGGCGTCGAGCACGTCGCCGGTCGTCGACAGGAAGACCACCGCCTGGTACTGGGCCAGGTTGGAGGTGGTGAACTGGGCGGCGTCCTCGGTGGCGGTGACGGTGAAGCCGTTGGTCGAGCCGAGTTGCTGGATCGCGGCGATGCCGTTCGGGATGGACGAGTGCCGGAAACCGGCGGTCTTGCTGAATACCAGGACCTTGGTCAGCGGCGCGGCCGAGGCCGGCGCGGGAAGGGCTACCAGGCTGGCCAGCATCACGGCGAGGCCGGTGACGAGCGCCAGCAGTCGTGGACGGGAACGCATGGGGGTGCTCCTTAGCTGAGCGTCGACCCCGGCGGTGCGTACGGGCACGCCGGAGGTCACGGTGGCGGTGGTGCGGAAGCCGGGCCGCCGATGCTCGGCTGAGGTGCTGCGGGAAGGCGACGAGCCCGACCCGCCAGTGTGGACGGACCTGACGCATCGACTTGTATCGCTGACGCAGTAAACCTCCGATGTCTGCGGTGCGTCAAGACCGCGCCCGTTGGCTTACCACCCACTGGACGGCGTCCCGCGACTCCTCAGCCTGGGAGGCCGGCGCGCCGGGGGCCGCTGCCTGTCCGGTGCCCCCGGCGGTCGCCGCGGGTGCGGCCGCGAGGAGTGCGGTCCGGACCGTCTCCGCCATCGGGTCACCCGGGTGATCGATCCAGTACTGCAGGGCGACCCGCAGGATGGCCAGGAAGGTCGCGGCCAGGACCCGGGAGCGCAGTGCCACGTCGTCGCCGGTGAGCCGGTGGGCGAGTTCCGCGGCCAGCTCGCGCTCGATCGCGGCGTACGCCGCCACCTGGTGTGTGGCCAGGCCGGGGTGCCCGCGCAGCTTGCGGCGCTGGGTCAGCCAGGAAGCGTCAGAACCGCCGAAAACCTCCTCGGTGAGGCGCTCGGCCGCCCGGCTCAGGACGGTCCACGGCTCCTCGTCGACGGGCTGTTCCCGGATCAGCTGCAACAGCCGGTGCAGGCGCATGGTGTCGCCGTGGAAGAGGGCCTGCTCCTTGCTGGAGAAGTAGTTGGAGAAGGTCCGCCGGGAGACGTTCGCGGCGTCCGCTATCGCCTCGACCGTCACCGCGTCGATGCCCTCGTCGGCGGCGAGGCGCAGGGCCGCCTCGTGCAGGGCGAGGCGGGTGGCCGCCTTCTTGCGCTCCCGCAGGCCGGTCGTCACGTCCATCGCACCGAGGGTACGTGCGGGTGAGCGACTTCTCAATGAGCAAACTTGCCTAACGGGCAAGATCGGTGAATGCTTGCTTGAGGCAACCAACCTCCTGTGGGAGCAGACGTGAAAAGCGACGCTCGGGAACTCGGCCTTCGCCTGTACGACCTGGTCAGAACCGTTCGACTGCTGAAGCAGCGCCGAGCCGACGAACGCCCGGTCATCCCGCCGGGCATGCTCGGCATGCTCGTGCAGATCGACCAGCTCTCCAGCGACTGCCACGCCCGCGACCTGGCCGAGCGGACTCGGCTGGACGCGTCGACAGTCAGCCGCTCGGTCGCGGCGCTCGTCGCGCACGGCCTGGTCGAGCGGAGGCCGGACCCGACCGACAAGCGGGCGACCTTCCTAGCGGTCACCCCGGCCGGCCGTGCCGCCCTGGCCGACAGCCACCGCTGGTACGGCGACGTGCTCGAACGCGCGCTCGCCGACTGGACTCCCGGCGAGGTGGCGGCGCTGAGCTCCGCCCTCGGCCGGTTCGCCGGCGACATCGAGGTCGCCCTCGGAAACAACGACAACGACAACGACAACCTGGAGGCCGCGCGATGAGCGCACCCACCATCACGGCCGGCGCTGAGCCGATGACCCATCGGCGGACACTGGAAGCGCTCAGTGGCCTGCTGCTGGTGCTGTTCGTCGCGATGCTGAGCAGCACTGTCGTCTCCACCGCGCTGCCGAAGATCATCGGTTCGCTGAACGGCTCGCAGACCCAGTACACCTGGGTGGTCACCGCGACCCTGCTCACCGCGACGGCGACCACCCCGATCTGGGGCAAGCTGGCCGACCTGTTCAACAAGAAGGCCCTCATCCAGATCGCCATCGTGGTCTTCCTGCTGGGCTCGGTCGTCGCCGGCTTCTCGCAGAGCGCGGGGCAGCTCATCGCCGCCCGCGCGTTCCAGGGCATCGGGGTCGGTGGCCTGCAGGCGCTCGTCCAGGTAGCGATCGCGGCCATGATCCCGCCGCGCGAGCGGGGCCGCTACAACGGCTACCTCGGTGGCGTCATGGCGGTCGCGACGGTCGGCGGCCCGCTGCTCGGCGGCCTCATCGTCGACACGTCCTGGCTCGGTTGGCGCTGGTGCTTCTTCGTCGGCGTGCCGGTGGCCGCAGTCGCCCTGCTCCTGCTCCAGGCCACCCTGCACCTGCCGACCGTACGGCGCGAGAACGTCAAGATCGACTACTTGGGTGCCGGCCTGATCGCCGCCGGCGTCAGCCTGCTGCTGATCTGGATCTCGTTCGTCGACAGCTCCTTCGGCTGGGTCTCCTGGCAGACCGCGGCGATGGTGGGCGGCACGCTCGTCCTGCTCGCGCTGGCGGTCTGGGTCGAGTCGCGCGCCGCCGAGCCGGTCGTCCCGCTCGGCATCGTGCGCCAGCACACCACCGCGCTTGCCATCCTCGGCAGCCTCGCGGTCGGCATGGCCATGTTCGGAGGCGCCGTCTTCCTCGGCCAGTACTTCCAGATCGGCCGCGGTTACAGCCCGACGGAGGCAGGCCTGCTCACCATCCCGATGATGGCGGGTGTCCTCGGCTCCTCGATCGTCGCCGGCCGGCTGATCACCAAGAGCGGCAAGATCAAGCCGTACATCGTGGTCGGCTCGATCCTGCTGGTCGCCGGGTTCGCCCTGCTCGGCACCATCGACCACCAGACGTCGCTCGTCCTGGTCGGCGCCGCCATGTTCACAGTCGGCGTCGGCGTCGGCATGACCATGCAGAACCTCGTCCTCGCCGTGCAGAACACGGTCTCGCTCAAGGACATCGGCGCGGCCAGTTCCAGCGTGGCGTTCTTCCGGTCGCTCGGGGGCACCATCGGCGTCTCCGTGCTGGGCGCCGTCCTCGCCCGCCGGGTCAGCGACCAGATCACCCACGACCTCGCCGCCGCCGGGATCCCCACCTCCGGCAGCTCGCAGGGCAGCAGCAACCTCAACATCACCGCGCTGCCCGGTCCGATCCAGGAGATCGTCCGGGCCGCGTACGGCGACGCCACCGGGCACATCTTCCTCATCTCCGCCGCGATCGGGGTCGTCGGCGTCATCGCCGCGCTCCTGCTCAGGCCGATCACCCTGCGGACCAGCCTCGACCTGCCGGACGCCGCCACGTCGGCGGCAGTCGGTGCCGACGCGATCGACGGCGCCCCCGCCTTCGACCAGGTGCGCGCCGACAGCACGCCCGACGGGACCCCCCGACGCTGACGTCGGGCCGTCCGACCCGGGGCCGCCGCCGTCCGAGGACGGTGGCGGCCCCGGTCTGTCCAGCCAGCGCCGACACGAGCGAACGTCACCGAATCGAGGGGTCTGTGGATACCGCGGAGCTGCCAGCGGCGCGTCCGGCGGCACCCGCCCGGCGAACCGCCGCACTGCACCGGGCCATGCGTGAGCTCGGGCTCGTCGCCGCACTGTTCCTCATCTACAAGGCGGCGCGGGTGGCGGGCGCCGACCGAGGGCCGACCGCTGTGGGAAACGGGGAGTGGATCTGGCGGACCGAGCGCCTGTTCCACCTGCCCGACGAGGCAGCCTTCCAGCGTCCCCTGCTCTCCCACGAGCTGCTGGTGCACCTGGCCAACGGCTACTACGCGTACGTGCACTTCCCCGCCACGGCCATCTGTCTGATCTGGCTGTACGTCCGACACCCCGTGCGTTATCTCTGGACGCGCCGCATGCTCGCCGGGCTCACCGCTGCCGCACTGGCGCTGCACTTCCTGGTCCCGCTGGCACCGCCGCGACTGACCGCCCTGACCGGCATGGTGGACACCGGCAGCCGTTACGGGCCCGCCGTCTACGGCCCGCCCGACACGGACGCGTTGAGCAACCAGTACGCCGCCATGCCCTCCCTGCACGTCGGCTGGGCTCTCGCCGTAGCCGTCGCGCTCATCGCGGTGACCGGCGGGCGCCTGCGGTGGCTGTGGCTGGCGCACCCGCTCGTCACCCTGCTTGTCGTCGTGACCACTGGCAACCACTACTGGTTCGACGGCATCGTCGCGGCCGTGTTGCTCGCCGTCGTCTGCCTCGTCCTGCCCAGGCCCGCACCGCCGACCGGCCCACCGCACCCGCCGACCCGGTGCCCGGCCGGATGGCCCCGCCGGCGCGTACGCGCTCCGCAGGCGCCGTCCGGTCACCCACCCGGGCGAGCCGACGCCTGTGACCTCGTGAGAACGCCGTCACCTGCCGTTCGGTCCCGACGTGTCAGGGGCCGTCAGCGACCGAGGACGAGGTAGGCGAGACCGACGACCCCGCGGTACCCGCCGACGTACTGGCGCAGCCGGTCGTCGAGTTCCGCGCGGACCTGCGCCGCCCGGGGATCCTCCGGGTACGTGAGCAGCCACTCCTGCCGTCCCGCGAGCCAGGTGGACTCGAAGTCGTCCCACTCGCGCTGGTCGGCGGTGCTCAGGTGCAGCACCCGCCAGCCGCGTTCCCGGGCGGCCTCGACGAGGCCGGGCAGCTCCGTGATCCCGGTTCCGAAGATCTGCTCGACCTGCGGGGTCGGCGGGTGTTCCCAGTAGGCGTCGCCGAACAGCAGCCGGCCTCCCGGTCGGACCACGTCGACGAGTGCGTCCAGCGCGACGCCGGTGCCACCGAAGGCGTGCGCCGACCCGACGCACAGGACCCGGTCGGCGGGCTCCTGCCAGGCCGCCGCCTCACCCATCACGAAGGCGACGTGCCGGTTCAGGGACCGGCCGGCGGCCAGCCGCCGTCCCCTGGCGAGCGCGGCGTCGTCGGTGTCGACACCGACGCCCCGGGTGGCGAGCGGACCCGACACGCCACCGGCGGCGACCGCCCGCAGCAGCAGCTCACCCCAGCCGCAGCCCAGATCGAGCACCCGCGCGCCGGGTCGTACGTCGAGTCGGCGCAGCAGCAGCGCGGCGTGCTCCTCGGACAGGGGCGTGTTCCAGCGCATCCGCGCGTAGCGGCTGGCGGCGAGGTGGTCGGTTGCCTGCATCCGTTGAGGGTGTCAAGTCATGATCCGCGGCGCACGTCGGGTCCGGCGTCCCGCCGTACGGCAGGATCGGTGGGGTGGACGCGGAGCGTGCGGGGCCGGCGCGGCGACCGACCCGTCGGGAGATCGCGGCGGCCGTCGGGCGAGGCCTGCCGGACGTGATCGGCCCGGGCCTGCGGGTGCTGTTCTGCGGTTTCAACCCGGGTCTGTACTCCGCGGCGGCGGGGGAGCCGTTCGCCCGCCGGGGCAGCCGGTTCTGGCCGGCGCTGCACGGAGGCGGCTTCACCGACCGTGAGCTGCGCTCGTGGAAGGGCGGCGAGTTGCTGCGGCAGGCGACCGGCGCCTAGGTGCCGTGGCCCGTGCTAGCCGGCGGCGGCCAGCTCCTGGTAGTAGGGCTGCATCGCCGGGTGGTACTCGTCGAACTCGGGCCGGGACGAGCCGTCCCGCGAGGCGACAAGCAGGTCCAGGTAGTACTCCCAGCCGGCGCCCACCTCGCCGATGCCCTCCACGGTGTCGAGGTGCTGCACGAAGCGCAGCTCGGTGGTGCCGTCGGCCTCGGTCAGTGACAGCTCCAGCAGCCAGGTGCCGAAGTCGTCGGTCGTCGACACGGCCAGGCGGCGACCTGGCTCACACGCGTCGATGCGGATGTCGCACCAGGGCTGCTGCTCCTCGTACGCCATCTGGACCCGGATGGTCCGACCGGGTGCGGCGTCGCCCTCCCACGGGCCGAACCAGCGGGCCGTGCGCTCCGGCTCGGTGAGGCTGGCCCACACGTCGGCGGCCGGCGCGCGGAACGTACGGGTCAGGACGAGATCGTGGCCGGTGGCGGTGCGGAACAGGCGTCCGGCGGGTGTGCGAGTCATGCCGTGTGCTCCCTTCGGTGCTCCGCCGGGCCGCGACTGCGACGCTCTCGGCGGGTTCGATAGACCTCGGTCTCCAACGCGTCGAGGTGCCGCTCCCACCTGTCGGTGGCGACGAGCCCGGCGAGCCAGTCGACAAGCGGCGCGAGTGGCCCCGGGTCGAGCCGGTAGATCCTCTGCCTACCCACCAGCTCGTCGCGCACCAGGCCGCTCTCGCGCAGCACCCGCAGGTGCCGGCTGATGGCGGGCCGGCTGATCGTGAACCGCTGGGCGATGTCGCCGGCCGCCAGTGGTTCGTCCCGCAACAGGGTGAGGATGCGCCGTCGTACCGGGTCCGCGATCGCGGTGGCCACCTCGTCCACCCCGAAAGCGTAACCTATGGGTTACGGATTGGTCTGTCGTCGCTCTTCGTGCTGCGTCGTTGTGGGCACATGATCACGAGACCTGGCACTCTTGACGGCATGCCAGCCCTGCTTCGATCCCGCCTGACCGACTGGACCGTCGCCGTACCCGTGCTCGCGGTACTGATGCTGCTCGTCACCTGGGGACGAGAACTTCCCGGTCCTGTCGTCGTGGTGGTCGCCGCACTGCTGGGTGGGGCGGTGCTCGCCGCCGTGCACCACGCCGAGGTCGTCGCCCACCGGGTGGGGGAGCCCTACGGCTCCCTGGTGCTCGCCGTCGCGGTCACCGTGATCGAGGTCGCCCTCATCGTCACGCTGATGATCAGCGGACCGGAGAAGACCCAGTCACTCGCCCGGGACACCGTCTTCGCCGCCGTCATGATCACTTGTAACGGGATACTCGGTCTGTCCCTGCTGCTCGGGGCGTTGCGCCGGCGGGTCGCGGTGTTCAACCCCGAGGGCACCGGCGGCGCCCTCGCGACAGTGATCACCCTGGCCACGCTGAGCCTGGTCATCCCGACCTTCACCACCGCCCGGCCCGGCCCGGAGTTCAGCCCGGCCCAGCTCACCTTCGCCGCCGTCGCCTCGCTGGCCCTGTACGGACTGTTCGTGCTCGTGCAGACCGGGCGGCACCGTGACTACTTCCTGCCTGTCGACAGTCGGGGCGAGGTCATCGAGACCGAGGAGCACGCCAAGCCGCCCACCACCCGCGCCGCGCTGGCCAGCCTGGGCCTGCTGCTGGTGGCGCTGGTCGCGGTGGTGGGCGACGCCAAGACCATCTCGCCTACCATCGAGGCCGGCGTGGCGGCGGCGAACCTGCCGCACGCGTTCGTCGGTGTGATCATCGCCCTGCTTGTGCTGCTGCCCGAGACCCTCGCCGCCGCGCGCGCCGCCCGCCGCGACCGGGTGCAGATAAGCCTGAACCTCGCGCTCGGCTCCGCGATGGCAAGCATCGGCCTGACCATCCCGGTGATAGCGATCGCCTCGATCTGGTTGGAGGGCCCGCTCCTGCTCGGCCTCGGCGGCACCCAGCTCGCGCTGCTCGCGCTCACCGCGGTGACGGCCGTGCTGACCGTCGTGCCCGGCCGGGCCAACGTGTTGCAGGGCGGCGTGCACCTGGTGCTGCTGGCCGCGTTCGTCTTCCTGGCCGCCAGCCCCTGACCGCCAGCTGCCGACGGCGCCCAGCCCCCTGACCGCCGGCTCAGCCGACGACCGCCAGCCCGCTGACTGCCGCTCAGCGGCCGGCCGGCGGGCCGTCGGCCAGCCGGTCCGCGCGGGCGTTCAGGTAGCGCTGCTGCGCCAGGTTCGTCGACCGCGACGCCGCCATCCGGTACGCCTCGCGCGCCGCGACCCGCTCACCCACCAGCTCCCACAGGTGGGCGCGGGCGGCCGGCAGTCGCGGGTCCTCGGCGAGTCGGGGATCGTCGGCCAGGTCGGCCAGCAGCGCCAACCCGGCGGCCGCACCCCGGCTCATCGCCACCGCCACCGCGTGGTTCAGCGCCACCACCGGGTTGTCGGACATGCCCAGCAGCACCTCGTACAGGGCGGTGATCTGCGGCCAGTCGGTTGCCGCCGCGCTCGGCGCCTCGTCGTGCACGGCCGCGATGGCCGCCTGGAGCTGGTACGGCCCGACGACCCCACGCGGCAGCGCGCCGCTGATCAGCTCGACCCCCTCGGCGATCTGGTCGGCCCGCCACCGGCCACGGTCCTGCTCGGCCATCGGCACCAACTCGCCGTTGGGCCCGATCCGGGCCGGCGCGCGGGCGTCGGTGAGCAGCATCAACGCGAGCAGCCCGGTGACCTCCGGATCGTCGGGCAGCAGCCGGTGCACCAGGCGGGTCAACCGGATCGCCTCCGCGGTCAGGTCGGCGCGCAGCAGGCCGGGACCGGCCGTGCGCGCGTACCCCTCGGTGAAGACCAGGTACAACACGTGCAGCACGGCGGCCAGCCGGTCGGCGCGCTCCGCGTCGGTGGGCGGCGCGAACCGTAGCCCGGTGTCGCGGATCCGCTGCTTGCCCCGACTGATCCGCCGGGTCATCGTCGCCTCCGGCACCAGGAACGCCCGCGCCACCTCGGCGGTGCTCAGCCCGCCCACCGCGCGCAGGGTGAGCGCGATCTGCGAGGCCGGCGACAGCGCCGGATGGCAGCACAGGAACAGCAGGATGAGCGTGTCGTCGGCGTCCGGAGGTGGCCCGTCGGCGGCCGGAGCGCGCCACTGCTCGGGCAGCACCCACCGCGCCACGGCGTCCTCCCGACGCCGGCGGGCCTGCTCACGCCGCAGCAGATCGGTCAACCGGCGGGACGCCACGGTGATCAGCCAGCCGCGGGGACTGTCCGGTACGCCGTCGCGCGGCCAGCCGCCGGCGGCGGCGATCAGCGCCTCCTGCACCGCGTCCTCGGCGGTGTCGAAGTGCCCGTAGCGGCGGACCAGCGCGCCGAGGACCTGCGGCGCCAGCGTGCGCAGCAGGTCCTCGACGGGCGTCGGCGGCACCTGTCAGCCGCCCAGGTCCTCGACGCTGTCCAGCACCGGCCGCACGTCCACGTACGCGCCGGGGGAGTCCGGGTCGACAAGCCCGGCGGCGATCTCGGTGGCCCGGTCGAAGCTGGCGCACTCCACGATCGTGTAGCCGGCGAGGACCTCCTGCGTCTCCGGGTACGGGCCGTCGGTGACCACCGGCGCGCCCTCGCGCACCCGTACCCGACGGGCGTGCACCGGCTCGCTGAGCCCCTGGGCGTCGACAAGCTCTCCTGACTCGGCGAGGGCCTGGTGGAAGGTCTCCATGTGCTGGTGCATGGCCGCGATCTGCTCGGCCGACATCGCCGGCCGGTCGGTCGCCCGGCCCGAGAGCACGTCGTAGTCCTGCTGCGATCCGTAGAGCAGAATCATGTACTTCATGTGGTCATCCTCCTGTCCGCGAGCGCCGTCCGGCGCCCGCCACACAGGAGACGTCGAAGCTGCGGTCCCCGTCCCGGACACACCTCGCCCACCGATCGTCGCGGGTCGGGGTCGCGGGTGGGGGATAGGTTGCCGGCATGGTGACCGTCTGGGTGGTGGTCGGGGTCGTCGTCGCGGCGGCGGGTGTGGCGTTCGGGACCGTCCTGCGGCGCGGGCGCTCAGGGCTCGGCGACGCCCGCGCGGCGGGGCGGGACGCCCGCGCGCGGCAGCAGCGGTACGAGGCGGAGCGGCACGGCGAGCAGGGGAGCACGTGGCAGCGCGGCCGGGAGTCCAGCGGCTGACCCGATGTCACTGGCCGTAGGAGCGGCGCAGACGGTGGTTGATCAGGTAGTTGAGGCGGTGGCGTAGTGCGCCGGCGCCAGTCAACCGGCCGCGCGTGAACCAGGCGGCAGCCGCCGTACGTAACTCCGGTGACGGGCGTGACGGTCGTACCGTCGGGGTACTGCGCAGCACGAGGACAGATGTCTGGGGAGGCACAGTGACCGCACGGTCAGGACGCGACGCCCGGGGTCCGCTGGCGGGCCTGCTGATCGCCGCGCTGGTCTCGCTCGCCTGCGCGGGCGGAGGACTGGCCGAGCCGGAGGCTGAACGCCCGGGGGCGAACCCGCCTGCCGCCTCGTCAGGCGCCACGCGGGCCGACAGCACCACGAGCGTCGCCGAGTTCAAGCAGGACGTCGCCGACGCGCAGGCCATCGCCGAGCGGTACTGGGCGGCCCAGTTCAAGCAGTCCGGGCAGCGCTTCGAACCCATCCGCCAGATCATCCCGTACCAGCGCTCCGGCGAGGTGTCCTGCGGCGGGCAGGGGCTGCCGCGCAACAACGCCGTCTACTGCTCGCGGGGCGACTTCATCGCGTACGACGTGGCCTGGTCGGTGGCGGCGTTCCGGCAGGTGGGTGACGCCTTCGTGTTCTACCTGCTCGGGCACGAGTACGCCCACGGCATCCAGGTGCGCCTCGGCATCAACTACAGCTTCACCATCCAGCAGGAGTTGCAGGCCGACTGCATGGCCGGGGCGTACCTCGGCGACTCGGTACGCTCGGGCGCACTGACCCTCGCCGAGGGCGACCTGGACGAGTTCCGGGAGGGGCTGGCGGCGGTCGGCGACGACCCGGACCAGCCGTGGTTCGCCGAGGGCGCGCATGGCACCGCCGAGCAGCGCACCGACATGTTCTTCCGTGGCTACGAGCGCTCGCTCACGGAGTGCGACCTGGGCTGAGCGGGCGTTGCCCGGATCACCCTGGCCGCCGTTGCCGACGCCTACCGCCGGTGCTGCTGGAAGGATCGCCGGTGTCGGCCACGACCCTGGAGGATCCGCTGAGCAGCCATCACCCCGCCGCCGTGCTCTTCGACATGGACGGCACGCTCGTCGACAGTGAGAAGCTGTGGGACGTCGCGTTGCAGGAACTCGCCGAGGAGTACGGCGGCGAGCTCTCCGAGGACGCCCGCCGGTCGATCGTCGGCACCGCCATGGCCGAGTCGATGCGCATCCTGCACGACGACCTGGGGCAGCCCGAACGGGATCCGGAGATCAGCGCCGCGTGGATCAACAAGCGGATCCTGGACCTGTTCCGCACCGGGCTGCCCTGGCGTCCCGGCGCGTTCGCGCTGCTGGAGGCGGTCCGTGCGGCGGGGATCCCCACCGCGCTGGTGACCTCCAGCCCCCGGGCGCTTGTCGAGATCGCCCTGGACACCCTCGGCCGGGACAACTTCGACGCGGTCGTCGCCGGCGACGAGGTGGTCGCGGCCAAACCGCACCCGGAGCCGTACCTGACCGCCGCCCGCCTGCTGGGTGTGCCGATCGAGCGGTGCGTGGCGATCGAGGACTCGGCGACAGGCGTGACCAGCGCGCTCGCCTCCGGCGCGGCGGTGCTGGCCGTACCGGCGGAGGTGGCACTCGCGAGCACTGTCGGCGTACCCCAGGTGGAGAGCCTGACCGGCGTGGACGTGGCGTTTCTCGCGGCCCTGCTGACCGACCGGGCCGTGGCCTGACGCGACAGGGGCCCCCGCGACGCGGGGACCCCTGCCGACTGCGGCGTCAGTCGTGGGCGATGGCGCCCAGGACGTTGATCCGGGCCGCCCGCACGGCGGGGAGCACCGCGGCCACCACGCCGATGATCGCCGCGAGGCCGAGGAAGACACCCATCTGCCCCCAGGGCAGGACCAGGTCGGTGATGCCCTCGTCCTTGAGCGCCTCGACCACTGCGGCACCGAGACCGGTGCCGACCGCCACGCCGAGCAGCGCGCCGAACACCGAGATCACCACCGCCTCCACGGTGATCATGCCCATGGTCTGGCCACGGCGCAGGCCGATCGCCCGCAGCAGACCCAGCTCGCGGGTCCGTTCCAGCACCGACAGCGCCAGGGTGTTGATGATGCCGAGCACGGCGATCACGATGGCCAGCGCGAGCAGGATCTGGATCATCGTGAGCAACCCGTCGAGGGCGCTCGTCTGCTGCTTGATGAACGCGTCCCGGTCGGCCACCGACACCTCAGGGCTGTCCGCGAGCAGCGTCTCCACCTGCGGCTGCACGTCCGCCACCCGGGCGCCGGGGGCCAGCTGGATGAAGCCCTGGATGGGCTGCGGGATGGCGAAGTCCTTCGCCGCCGTCACCGGCAACGTGACCGGGTTGGTCAGCTGCGACGACTCGTAGATGCCGCTGATCGTGTACGTGCGCTCCTCGCCCCGGGTCAGCTGCACCTTCACCGTCGAGCCCACCGACCAGCCACGGGACTCGGCGGTGTCCGAACTGGCAAGCATCTGCGTCGGGGAGAGCCGGTCGATGTCACCGGCTGTGGCCTTCGCGCCGAAGATCTGCCGCAACGACGCCACGTCGCTGCTCGCCGCCACCCAGGTGCTCTCGCCGTCGATCCTCGCCATGTCGCCGTACTCGCCGTCGACCATCCGCACGCCGGGCAGTGCCTTGGCCCGGTCCAGCACACCGGGGTCGAAGCTCGGCGGACGCGGCCCGCCCTGCTGCCCGGCGATCACCAGTTCGGCCTTGATGGTGTCCTGGGCGAGCGAGCTGATGCTGCCCTTGGCCGAGTCCAGGATCACCGTGACGCCGGTGACCAGCGCGATGCCGACCATCAGCGCGGCGGCGGTGATCGCCGTACGGCGCGGGTTGCGCCCGGAGTTGAGCCGGCCCAGCTTGCCCGGCACCGACCAGGAGAAGATCGCGCCGAGCAGGCTCACCACGGGCCGGCTGATCAGCGGGGTCAGCAGCGCCACCCCGATGAAGGCGAACAGCACCCCGCCCAGGATGGTGGACAGCGTCTGACCGCCCGCGTTGCCGCTGAGCCCGAGGAACAGCAGCACCGCGCCGACACCCGTGACAAGCGAACCGGCGACCGTGACCTTCGTCAACGGGCGGTCCGGGGTGGCCACGTCCTGCATCGCCGCGATCGGCGGGATCCGGGACGCGCGAAGCGCCGGCAGCAGCGCCGCCACCACCGTGATCACCAGACCGACGGCGAACGAGCCGATGACGGCCGCCGCCGGCACCCCGATCCCGGCGAGGGTGAGCCCACCGGCCAGCTTGCCGAACAGGAACGCCAGCAGCGCGCCCACCCCGATACCGGCGGCCAGGCCGAGCACCGACGCGATCAGGCCGACCGCGATGGCCTCCAGCACCACCGACCCGATGATCTGCCGGCCGCTGGCCCCGATGGCGCGCATCAGCGCCAGCTCCCGGGTGCGCTGCGCCACGATGATCGAGAAGGTGTTGAGGATCAGGAACGTGCCCACCAGCAGCGCCACCGCGGCGAAGCCGAGCAGGATCTTGTTGAAGAAGGACAGGCCCTCCTTCAGGCTGGCCGCGGCGTCCGCGGCCACCTGCTCGCCCGTCTTCACCTCGAAGTCCGCGCCCAGGGTGCGGGACACGTCGTCGCGCAACGCCTCGTCGGAGACACCGCCGGCGGCCCGCACCGTGATGCTGCTGAACGTGTCCGGGTCGCCGAGCATCAGCCGCTGCGCCACGGGCGTGGTGAAGAAGACCTCGTTGACGCCCCCGATCGAGTCCCGGTCACCGCTGTAGCCGGCGATGCCGACAAGTGTGAAGTCCCGCTTCTTCGACTCGAACGCGGTGAGCACGCCGACCTTCTGGCCCACCTGCACCTTCGCCGTGGTGGCCAACGCCTTGTTGATGACGATCTCGTCCTCGGCCTGCGGCGCGCGCCCCTCGCGCAGTTGCAGCAGGTCACTCTCGCCTGTCCAGTTCTCGCCCAACTGCGGCGGGCCGAACGACGTGACGACCTTGCCGTTGCTGCCGATGACCCGCGCGCCGTCCGCGTTCACGACGCCCGTCGCCGACGCCACTCCCGGCACCTGCTTGACCCGGTCCACCACGGCCGCCGGCAACGGGGCGGCGGTCTGCTCGCCCTCCATCTCGTTGACCTGGACCTTCGGCTTCGCCGCGACGTTCACGTCGATCTCGGAGAACCCGTCGGCGAAGACCGAGTCGAAGGAACGGCCAAGCGTGTCGGTGAGCACGAACGCGCCGGAGACGAACATGACCCCGAGCACCACCGCCAGCCCGGACAGGATCAGCCGGACCTTGCGCGCCAGCAGACTCTTCAGTGTCGCGCGGAACATCAGTTGCCCACCTCGGCGGGAGCGTCCAGCTTCTTCATGGTGTCCAGCACCGTCTCGGCGGTCGGCTCGATCAGCTCCGAGACGATCTCCCCGTCGGCGAGGAAGACCACCCGGTCGGCGTACGCGGCGGCGGTCGGGTCGTGGGTGACCATGACGATGGTCTGGCCGTGCTCGCGGACCGAGTCGCGCAGGAAGTTGAGCACCTCGGCGCCCGAGCGCGAGTCCAGGTTGCCGGTCGGCTCGTCCGCGAAGATCACCTCGGGGCGGGAGACCAGCGCCCGCGCGCACGCCACCCGCTGCTGCTGCCCACCCGAGAGTTGGGCCGGCCGGTGGTCGAGCCGGTCCCGCAGACCCACCGTGGTGATCACCGTGTCGTACCAGGCCGGATCCGGCTTACGCCCGGCGATCGACAGCGGCAGGAGGATGTTCTCCTTGGCGGTGAGCGTCGGCAGCAGGTTGAACTGCTGGAAGATGAACCCGACCTTGTCGCGGCGCAGCTTGGTCAACCCGGAGTCGCCAAGCCCGGTGACAGTCGTCTCGCCGATCTGCACAGTGCCCCTGGTGACCGAATCCAGGCCGGCCAGGCAGTGCATCAGCGTCGACTTGCCGGAACCCGACGGGCCCATGATCGCGGTGAAACGGCCACGTTCGAACTCGGCGCTGACCCCCCGCAGCGCGACGACCTGAGCCTCGCCGCTGCCGTACACCTTCCACACGTCGTTCGCCCGGGCCGCGGCCTGCGCCTGCTGGCCTACCGTCGCGGTCACGTCATCTACCTCTTCCGTCTGTCCGAAAATGCACGCCGCCCCCCGATGGTCCGGCGTGACTGTTCAATCATCGGTGCCGCCCACGCCCGTCCCGTCCGTCCCTGGGGGGACGCGGCGCGGATTTCCCGCTGCGGGTGCACCCCCATGCCGGATCAGGGTTGCCCCTGACCCGACTGCCGAACGGGCTCGGCGCCGACCCTTCCGCCTCACGTCACAGGAGGGTCAACCGCGCCGGACCGTCTCCGGTCACGGTAGGTGACGGCGGCAACGGTGGCCGTCACCCCAGGGAGGGATCTTCGGGTACGCCGGGTGGGGTATTCCGTCCCGTCGCGGCTACGCCCGAGGGCGGACCAGCCCCGACTCGTACGCCAGCACCACGGCCTGCACCCGGTCGCGCAGCCGCAGCTTGGTCAACAGGTGCCCCACGTGGGTCTTGATGGTGGTCTCACTCACCGACAGCACCGCGGCGATCTCGGCGTTGGACAGCCCCCGCGCCACCTGCACCAGCACCTCGCGTTCCCGGTCGGTGAGCGCGTCGAGCGCCGCCGACGGCGTCCGCGCCGGATCGGGCAGCAGCTCGGCGAAACGGTCCAGCAGACGCCGCAGGATCCGCGGCGTCACCACCGCGTCCCCGCCCGCGACCGTGCGGATCGCCGCGATCAGCTCCTCGGCCGGCACGTCCTTGGCCAGGAACCCGCTGGCCCCGGCCCGCAACGCGCCCACCACGTACTCGTCCAGGTCGAACGTGGTCAGCACCAGCACCCGCACGGGCAGCCGGGCGTCGACGATCGCCCTGGTCGCGGCCACCCCGTCCATCCGGGGCATCCGGATGTCCATCAGCACGACGTCGGGCAGCAGCCGGCGGGACAGCTCAACCGCCTCCACGCCGTCGCCGGCCTCCGCCACCACGTCCAGATCACCCTCGGTGCCGAGCACCATCCGAAAGCCGGTGCGCAGCAACGGCTGGTCGTCGGCGATCAGGATCCGCACCGGCCGCGCCGGAGCCACCCGCTCGGTCATCCCGTCTCGCCGAGGTCACGGGTGAGCTGGCCCAGTGTGTCGAAGCGCGTGGGCCGGGTTCCCACCAGCGCGGTCAGGTGCCGTTCGAATACCTCAAGCTCGGCGGTGCCGATCTGCTGCTCCCACTGATCGCGTAGCTCGTCGAAGATCGCTTCTCCTTGCCGCAGCACCGTGAAGCCCAGTGCGGTGACCTGAAGCCGCTTGCGGCGGGCGTCGTGAGGGTCCTTGTCGCGGGTCACATATCCGCGTTCCTGCAGCACCGCGATGGTCTTTGCGGCGGACTGCTTGGAGATCGACAAGTGGCGGCCCAGTTCCGAGGCGCTGTCGGCACCGGCGGTGATGGCCCGCATGGCGAACTCGTGAACGGGGCGGACGTCCTCGTAGCCGCGTCGGGCCAACTCGACGATGACGGCGTCCGTGAGCGTGCGGAAGCCCCCGAGAAGCAGTCGCGCGAGTTCCGCACCAGAGCCAGGCATGCAAGAAGGCTACGACAGTGGCAGAAAGACAGCTTGGCTGTCTACTATTGGTCACCTAGGCTGTCTAATTGAGGAGTGGCATGACCGTCACACCAGCTGGCGCCACGGTGCCGGGGATCACCCACCACACCGTCGAGGTCAACGGAACCACCCTGCACTACGTGGCCGCGGGAACCAGCGGATCCCCGATCCTGCTGGTTCACGGCTTCCCCGAGACCTGGTGGACCTTCCGGAAGCTCATCCCGCTGCTAGCGGTCAACCACCGCGTCTTCGCCGTCGATCTGCGCGGCTTCGGTGACTCGGACAACCGGCCGGGCGAGTACGACAGCACGACCTCGGCAGAGGATCTGCACCAGCTGATCGCGCACCTCCACGTCGGCCCCGTCCACCTCACCGGGCAGGACATCAGCGGGGCGACCGTCTTCCGCCTGGCCACCATTTGCCCGGAGGACGTGCTCAGCTTCACCGCCATCGAGATGGGCCTGCCCGGATTCGGCCTCGAGATGCTGGCCGACATCACCCACGGCGGCGCCTGGCACATCGGCGTCCTCGCCGCGCCCGGCATCCCCGAGCTGCTGCTCGCCGGCCGTGAACGTGAGTTCCTCGGCCAGTACGCCTTCCCGGCGATGACCGCGATCCCCGGAGCGATCACCGACGTCGACATCGACGAGTTCGCGCGCACCTACGCACGCCCGGAGGGCTGGCGCGGTGCGATAGGCCTCTACCAGTCGATGCTGCGGGAGGGCCCTGAGATTACGACCCTCGCACAGACCCGCGGTCTGAACGTGCCCGTGTTGGCGATCGGCGCGGGCGGCGGTGCCTTCACCGCCGCCACCATGTCTCAGGCGACGTCGACGGACGTCAGGTCGGTGACACTGGACGGCGTGGGCCACTACGCCGCAATGGAGGCCCCGGAGGAACTGGCCAAGGCCCTTCTCACCTTCACCGCGAGCGTGGACGCCGGATAACCGACCCGCGCCCTCGAACCTCAGTCGTCGGCGCCCGGTGCCACCGGACGGGACCGGGCGTCGCGCAGGGGATCGGCACCGGGCCCCGCAACCGGGAACGGCGGCGGGGTGCCGCCGAAGCTCGGACACAGCGCCTGGTGGCTGCACCAGTCGCAGAGCCGACTCGGCCGGGGCCGGAAATCCTGCCGGACGGTGGCCTGCTCGATCGCCCGCCACAGCGCCACCACGGTGCGCTCGAAGCGGACCAGCTCGTCGGCGTCCGGCGTGTAGTCAAGCACCTCGGCGTCGCGCAGGTAGAGCAGCCGCAGCACCCGGGGCACCACGCCCCGGGTGCGCCACAGCACCAGGGCGTAGAACTTCAACTGGAACAGCGCCCGCGCCTCGAACGCCTCCCGCGGAGCGCCACCGGTCTTGTAGTCGACAACCCGCAGCGCGCCGTCCGGCGCCACGTCGAGCCGGTCGAGGTAGCCCCGGATCAGCAGCTCCTCGTCGACCACCGCCGAGATCAGGCTCTCCCGTTCGGCCGGCTCCAGACGGGTCGGGTCCTCCACCGCGAAGTAACCCTCCAGCAGCCCGGCCGCCGAGCGCAGGAACTCCACCGGGCCGGCCGGCTCCGCGCCGTCGAAGATCGCCGCCAGCTCCGGCTGCTCGGTGACCAGCCGGTCCCACTGGGGGGCCACCAGGTCACCGGCCGCCGCCGGCGTCCGACCGGCGGCCGGCAGGTCGAACAGGCGCTCCAGGACGGCGTGCACAAGCGTGCCCCGGGCCTGCTCCATGGTGGTGCGCTCGGGCAGCCGGTCGATGCTGCGGAACCGGTAGAGCAGGGGGCAGGTCTTGAAATCCGCCGCCCGCGACGGGGACAGCGACGCCCGTACCGTCGGCGGCGTCTGCGCCGGCAGGGGGGACTGGGTGGTGGTGACCGGTTCCGCCGTCATGTGGGCAAAGGTTAGGGCACCGGTGTGACACCCACCGCCGCCCGCCCCTGGCGCGGCCGGTCCGTAGCATCGTGGCGATGGAGCAGACATCCCGGCCGCCGCGCCGACCCGACCGGCGCCCCGGCCTGAACGTGGGCCGGGTGTTCGGAGTGCCACTGCACCTCAACGGCTCGATGGTCCTGCTCGCGGCGCTGATCGCCGTGCTGTACGCCGAGTTCGCCCGCCGCCAGCTCGACCTGTCCCAGCTCGCCGGCTATCTGATCGGCTTCGGTTTCGTGGTGTCGCTGCTCGGCTCGGTGCTGCTGCACGAGCTGGGTCACGCGCTCACCGCCCGGCGCTACGGCATCGGTGTGCGCGGTATCACGCTGGAACTGCTCGGCGGCTACACCGAGATGGACCGCGACGCCCCGTCGCCCCGGGTCGACCTGCTGGTCTCGTTGGCCGGGCCGGCGGTCTCCGCGGTGCTCGGCGTCATCGCGGTCGCCGCCACCATCGCGCTGCCCGAGCGGACCGTGGGCCACCAGCTCGCCCTCCAGCTCGCCGTGAGCAACGTCATCGTGGCGTTGTTCAACATCCTGCCCGGGCTGCCGCTGGACGGCGGCCGGGCACTGCGTGCCCTGGTCTGGGGGCTGACCCGCGACCGGCACCGGGGCACCGAGGTGGCGGGCTGGGCGGGCCGGGCGGTCGCCGTCGGCACCGCCGCCCTGGTCCTGCTGCTCACCCTCGCCGACTACCTCGCCCCGCTGGCGCTGCCGCTGATGCTGCTTGTCGCCCTCACTCTGTGGCGGGGCGCCGGGCAGGCCATCCGCGCCGCCCGGGTCAGCCGCCGATTCCCGCTGATCGACCTGTCCCGGCTGGCCCGACCGGTCTGGCCGGTGCCCACCGGCACCCCGCTGGCCGAGGCGCAACGGCGCCGCGCCGAGGCCGGGCAGCCCGCCGCCGCGCTGCTGGTCACCGACTCCACCGGCCGGCCGGTGGCGCTCGTCGACCCGGCCGCGGCCGAGGCGGTGCCCGTCGACCGTCGCCCCTGGCTGGCGGTCGACGCCGTGGCCCGCTCGCTTGGCGTCCTGCCCACGTTGCCGGCCGGGCTCGACGGGGAGCGGGTGATGGACGCCGTACAGACCCACCCGGGCGCGCAGTACGTGGTGACGTCAGGCGAAGATGTCGTCGGCATTCTGCACATCGGGGACCTGGCACAGCTCCTCGAACCCAACCGGAAGATGACACCGTGACCGCAACGTCCCCCACCGTCCCGGCCGACGCCGCCAGCCCGGCGCTGACACCTGTGCACCGTGGGCCCTTCCGGCCCGGCGACCGGGTGCAGCTGACCGACCCGAAGGGGCGGATGCACACGGTGACGCTGGAGCCCGGCAAGGAGTTCCACACCCACCGGGGCATCCTGGCGCACGACGCCCTGATCGGGCTGCCCGACGGCAGCGTGGTGACCACCTCCGGCGGCGGCACGGCGTTCCTGGCGTTGCGGCCGCTGCTGTCGGACTACGTGCTCTCCATGCCGCGCGGCGCGCAGGTGATCTACCCGAAGGACTCGGCGCAGATCGTCGCGATGGGCGACATCTTCCCCGGCGCGAAGGTCCTCGAGGCCGGCGCCGGCTCCGGCGCGCTCAGCTGCTCGCTGCTGCGGGCTGTCGGCACCGAGGGGGAGCTGCACTCGTTCGAGCTGCGCGACGACTTCGCGCAGATCGCCAAGCGCAACGTGGAGGCGTTCTTCAACGGGCCGCACCCGTCGTGGCACCTGCACGTCGGTGACGTCGCGCAGTGCCAGGAGACCGGCTTCGACCGGATCATCCTGGACATGCTGACCCCCTGGGAGACCCTCGACATGGTCGAGCGGGCGCTGGTGCCCGGCGGGGTGTTCATCGGCTACGTGGCCACCACGCCGCAGCTCTCCGAACTGGTCGAGGCGCTGCGGGAGCGCGGCGGCTGGACCGAGCCGCGCGCGTGGGAGTCGCTGGTACGCGACTGGCACGCCGAGGGCCTCGCCGTCCGCCCGGACCACCGGATGATCGCGCACACCGCGTTCCTGGTCTCGGCGCGCAAGCTCGCCCCCGGCGTCACCGCGCCGCCCCGGCGGCGCAAGCCCAGCAAGGGCACCGAGGCGTACGCGCAGCGCCGGCAGGACCTGCGCGAGGCGGAGGCGGCCCGGCAGGCGGCGGCCGCGCAGGCCGCAGGCGCGCAGCCCGACGCGACGGGGGAGATGGACAGGCCGTGACCATCGAGCTGGGCGCCGGCGTCGCCGGGCGGATCGAGCTGGGCGCCGGCGTCGCCGGGCGGATCGAGCTGGGCGCCGGCGTCGCCGGGCGGATCGAGCTGGGCGCCGGCCTCGCCGGGCGGGGGGAGGCGGCGGCATGAGCCGACCGGGCTACGGCGGCGGTGAGCTGCCGGCGGTCTTTCCCGACTGGTCGCCCTACCAGGACCTGGAGTCGGCGGCGCGGGCCTACCTGCGCGACCCGGACGTCGCCCTGGAGGCGCTCGGTGGGGTGCTGCGGGGCGCGTCCGTGCTGGGCTTCACCCTGGAGCGCTTCGTCAACGAGGTCAACGGCGTGTGGCAGGAGGTCGTGGTCTGCGACGGCAGCCGGCTGATCCTCTGGCACGGCGAGGACGTGCCGCCGGGGGAGGGGCCGCCGGGGTCGATGACCTCGTCGCTGCGGGTGGTGCCGGTCTCCACCGTCACCGAGGTCGGCTGCCGGCGTCGGCTCAACCGCTCGGACAGCGGCGAGATCCGGGTCGACAGCATCGACGTGTACCTGCTGCTCACCTCGCTCGACGAGGCGCCCCCGAGTGAGGAGATGGCAGGCACACCGCGGCACGACGCGCTGCGTTTCGGCAAGACCCTCGACGACGGTGGCGCCGGGCAGATCGCCCGCCTGGAGGAGTTTGCCAGGCTTGTCGCCTCGGTGGTCGGCCGCCCGATGCTCTGAGGCGTACCCCCTGGAACCCGGCCGGGCCGTGCGGCCCGGCCGGT
Source organism: Micromonospora sp. NPDC093244 (assembly GCF_040683695.1). Taxonomy (NCBI): domain Bacteria; kingdom Bacillati; phylum Actinomycetota; class Actinomycetes; order Micromonosporales; family Micromonosporaceae; genus Micromonospora; species Micromonospora sp. NPDC093244. Next base: position 1,986,056 of record NZ_JBFBEO010000001.1, on the reverse strand, counting down.
GGGGCTCAGTCTTCCTCGGCGTCCGGGCCGGCGACCTCGACGCCGTCGCCGCGCACCACGTGGATGCAGTCGCCCGGGCACTCCTTCGCGGAGTCGATCACTTCGAGTCGCAGGTGCTCGGGCACGTCGACGCGGCTGCCCGGCGCCATCCGCAGCTCACCGTCGACACCCTTGACGTACGCCAGACCGTCGATGTCGAACTCGAACACCTCCGGCGCGTACTGCACACAGAGCCCATCTCCCGTGCAGAGATCCTGGTCCACCCAGACCTGCAACTGGTCGGTCGCGACCTCGGCCACCGGTGCACCCCCCATGTTCTCCCGTACCAGCCTCCGACGGTACCCGAACGCCAGTACCCGCCCGTCGGGCCACCCTTGGCGATCAAGGTTCGGTGACGAGGGTGTTGCGTGGGACCGAATCGGCCTCATAGCGGCTAGTGTTAGGGCAGAACGTTCAAGCCCCCCGGGGAGGTGGGACGTGGCAGCACGCAGCGACGACGCGGACTCGCGCGCCGCACGGTGGGAGAAGGAAGCCCACGATCTCTCCACGCAGGTCGCGTTTCTTCAAGAGGAACTCGCCCTGGTGCGGCGTAAGTTGACCGAAAGCCCCCGACACGTCCGGCAGCTCGAAGAGCGGCTGGCGGCCACCCAGGCACAGTTGGCGCGGCTGACCGAAAACAACGACCGGCTGGTGAGCACCCTCAAGGAGGCTCGCACGCAGATCGTGACGCTCAAGGAGGAGATCGACCGCCTCGCACAACCGCCAAGTGGCTACGGCGTCTTCCTGGCAAAGCACGACGACGGCAGCGTGGACGTCTTCACCGGCGGCCGCAAGCTGCGGGTCGCCGTCTCGCCCTCGCTGGACGTGGCCGAACTGCGCCGCGGCCAGGAGGTCCTGCTCAACGACGCGCTCAACATCGTCGACGCGTTCGGCTACGAGCGGGTCGGTGAGGTGGTGATGCTCAAGGAGATCCTGGAGGGGCCGGGTGGCGGTCCGGGTGACCGGGCGCTCGTGGTCTCCCACTCGGACGAGGAGCGCATCGTGCACCTCGCCGAGACGCTCATCGGCTCGACGATCCGCGCCGGCGACTCGCTCATGATCGAGCCCCGTTCGGCGTACGCGTACGAGCGGATCCCGAAGAGCGAGGTCGAGGAGCTGGTCCTGGAGGAGGTGCCCGACGTCGACTACGGCGACATCGGTGGCCTCCAGTCGCAGATCGAGCAGATCCGCGACGCGGTGGAGCTACCGTTCCTGCACGCGGACCTGTTCCGTGAGCACCAGCTCCGTCCGCCCAAGGGCATCCTGCTCTACGGCCCGCCCGGCTGCGGTAAGACGCTGATCGCCAAGGCGGTGGCCAACTCGCTGGCCAAGAAGATCGCCGAGCGACAGGGCAAGGAGAAGCACACCAGCTTCTTCCTCAACATCAAGGGCCCCGAGCTGCTCAACAAGTACGTCGGTGAGACCGAGCGGCACATCCGGTTGATCTTCCAGCGGGCTCGGGAGAAGGCCGGCGAGGGCACCCCGGTGATCGTGTTCTTCGACGAGATGGACTCGATCTTCCGGACCCGTGGCTCCGGTGTCTCCTCCGACGTGGAGAACACGATCGTCCCGCAGTTGCTCAGTGAGATCGACGGCGTGGAGGGGCTGGAGAACGTCATCGTCATCGGCGCCTCCAACCGGGAAGACATGATCGACCCGGCGATCCTGCGACCCGGCCGACTCGATGTGAAGATCAAGATCGAGCGACCGGACGCCGAGGCGGCCAAGGACATCTTCTCCAAGTACATCCTCTCCGGGCTGCCGCTGCACCCGGACGACCTGGCCGAACACGGAGCCGACCCCCAGGCCACCGTCGCCGCCATGATCGACGCCGTGGTGCTGCGGATGTACTCGGAGACCGAGGAGAACCGGTTCCTCGAGGTCACCTACGCCAACGGGGACAAGGAAGTCCTCTACTTCAAGGACTTCAACTCCGGCGCGATGATCCAGAACATCGTCGACCGGAGCAAGAAGATGGCCATCAAGGAGTTCCTCACCTCGGGCCGCAAGGGACTGCGCCTGCAGCACCTGCTCGACGCCTGCGTCGACGAGTTCCGCGAGAACGAGGATCTGCCCAACACCACGAACCCCGACGACTGGGCCCGGATCTCCGGCAAGAAGGGCGAACGGATCGTCTACATCCGTACGCTCGTCTCCGGCGGCAAGGGCACCGAGGCCGGCCGGTCCATCGAGACCGCCAGCAACACCGGCCAGTACCTCTGACACCAGCGGCGAGGGTGTCCACCGTCCGGTGGGCACCCTCGCCGCTGTGTTCAGCAGGTCGTCAGGCGAAGATCCAGCGCTTGGACACGAAGTAGTTCACCGCCGACAACGACGCCGTCACGATCAGCTTGGCCAGCAGGTACGGCGTGCCCGTCCAGGTCAGCCCGGAGACCAGCACCACGTTGGCGGTCAGGTTCGCCAGGACCAGGGCGAAGTACCGCCCGACCTGAGGCGCCATCTGCGCGGACGAGCCGAACGACCAGGCCCGGTTCAGCCCGAAGTTGACCCAGAAGGACGTCAGGAACGACAGGCCGGCCGCGATCGGCAGCACGATCCGTAGAACGCCGTGGTAAATGAAGAGTGAACCGGTGTCAACGGCGACGCTCAGACCCCCGACGACCAGGAACCGCACCGCACTGTGTCGGGACAGGTGGCGGACGGAATCGGCAACAGGTGACAGCAAAGAGTTCTCCAAGGGGGGACCCGGAGCGGTGAGGACGACGAGGGAGTCTATCGTCTGTCCATCCACCCAGCGGGGCCTGCCCGCGCGAGCCGCGAGGTTGACGTGCCTGATCCCGGAAGAGTGACGCCAACGGCCACCGGCGAGAGCCCGGCAGTGACCACGAGCGGCGCCCGACGACACTGGGCCCTGGCCTTTGTCGCCTTCTTCCTGCTCATCTTCGCCTGGTCGATGGCCGCCCCGTACGACGGCACGCCGGACGAGCGCGAACACATCGTCCGGGCGGCAGGCGTCGCCGCGGGACAGATCGCACCCCCGCCGGCCGCCGCGAAGAAGGGCACCGGCGCCTTCCAGACCGTTCCCGGTGGTCTCGTCCGGGAACAGTGCTGGCAGTTCAAGAAGGATGTGTCGGCCGCGTGTGCCCAGCCGCCGGGCAGTGACCGGACACCGACCCGGGCCGGCACCGGCGCCGGCCGCTACTTCCCCGCCTACTACGCCCTGGTCGGCGCGCCGACGGTGCTGTGGCCGGGCTGGTCCGGCGTCCTGCTCGCCCGCATGATCAGCGCGCTGTGCTGCGCCGCGCTGCTCGCCAGCGCGTTCGTGGTGATCCGCAACCGCTCCCGGCGGGGCCTGATGATGGGCGCCCTGGTCGTGGTCACCACCCCGATGGCCGTGCACATGGCCAGCGCGGTCAACCCCAACGGTCTGGAGATCGCGGCCGGCATCGCCTTCTTCAGCGCGGTGATCCCCCTGATGATCGGCCCACCCGGCCCCCGGCGGCACCTGATCCTGCTGGTCGGGATCAGCGGGTTGCTGCTGGCGGTGCTGCGCCAGACCGGCCCGCTGTGGCTCGCGACCGCCTTCGTGGCGCTCGCCTTCCCGCTGCGCCGCAGCAACCTCGTGGGCCTGCTGCGTGACCGGGCCGCACAGCTCTGGGCGGGCGGCATCGTCGTGTCCACCCTGGCAGTGCTCGCCTGGACGGTCCGCCAGCAGACCTCGGACCTGGGCAACTACTCCGCCAAGTCGCTCACCTACGGGCAGGCGGCGCTGATCGAGGCCGACCGGTGGCGGGGGTACCTCGACCAGATCGTCGGGGTCACCTCCTGGCTGGACACCCGCATGCCGGCGCCGCCGTACGTCATCTGGCAGCTCGTCGCGGGGGCGCTGCTGCTGATCGGCGTCGTCTGGGGCAGCACCCTCGACCGGTGGCGCCTGCTCGTGCTGCTCGGCGGTGGCGTGGCGGTTCCCTCCCTCATGCAGATCGCCCTGGTCAACGAGAGCGGCTTCGTCACGCAGGGCCGCTACATGCTGCCCATGCTGGTAGGCGTCCTGCTCTACGCCGCGTGGGCCGCCGAGCGGCGCGGCTTCGAGGTGGCCCGGGCCCGCTCGTTCACCCGCCTCGCTGTGCTGGTCCTGCTGCCGATCCACCTGTTCTGCCTGGCCTACACGATGGTCCGCTGGCAGAACGGCCTACCCGCCAACGTCGGGTTGAGCAGCCTCAACCCGCTCGCCGGCGACTGGCACCCGGTGGTCGGCTCGGTGCTTCCGCTGCTGAGCGCCACGATCGGTCTGGTGCTGTTCGGATGGCTCGTCTGGACCACCCGCACCTCCGACACCGACGAACCGACCTCGCCCGACGGGCGTCCCGCCACCGAATCCATCGAACTGTTCCGGCCCGCCGGCTCTCACCTGCAGAGTGCAGGCGCCCAGGGCGGACTACGCTCGACCTGACGGGGGACCGGGTCGGGCGAGCGAAGCGGGTAGGTCGATGAGCGTAAGACGGATCATGGGCACCGAGGTCGAGTACGGCATCTCGGTGCCCGGTCAGGCCGGAGCCAACCCGATGGTCACCTCGTCGCAGGTGGTCAACGCCTACGGGGCGCGCCCCGAACTCAACAGGGGCGGGCGGGCACGCTGGGACTACGAGGAGGAGTCGCCGCTGCGCGACGCCCGCGGCTTCACCTACTCCGGGGCGGCCTACGACCCGGCGGAGGCGCTCGCCGACGAGGACCTCGGCCTGGCCAACGTGATACTCACCAACGGCGCACGCCTCTACGTGGACCACGCCCACCCCGAATACTCCACCCCCGAGGTCACCACTCCGCTCGACGTGGTGCGCTGGGACAAGGCCGGCGAGCGGGTGATGGCCGAGGCGTCCCGCCGGGCGGCCACCATCCCGGGCACCCAGCCGATCCATCTGTACAAGAACAACACCGACAACAAGGGCGCCAGCTACGGCGCCCACGAGAACTACCTGATGCGCCGGCAGACCCCGTTCGCCGACATCGTGGCGTACCTGACTCCGTTCTTCGTCACCCGGCAGATCGTCTGCGGCGCCGGCCGGGTCGGCATCGGGCAGGACGGCGGGCAGAGCGGCTTCCAGATCTCCCAGCGCGCCGACTTCTTCGAGGTCGAGGTGGGCCTGGAGACCACCCTGAAGCGGCCGATCATCAACACCCGCGACGAGCCGCACGCCGACGCCGACAAGTACCGCCGGCTGCACGTCATCATCGGCGACGCCAACCTCTCCGAAATCTCCACCTACCTCAAGGTGGGCACCACCGCGCTGATCCTCACCATGATCGAGGAGAAGGCGCTCGGCGCCGACCTCGGTATCGCCGACCCGGTCAGCGAGCTGCGGGCGGTCAGCCACGACCCCAGCCTGTCGCATCTGATGCGCATGCGTGACGGTCGGCGGCTCACCGCACTCGACCTGCAGTGGGCGTACCTGGAGCGGGTCCGGTCCTTTGTCGACGACAGGTACGGCACCGACGCCGACGAGCAGACTGTCGACGTGCTCGACCGCTGGGAGAGCGTGCTCGACCGGCTCGGGCGCGACCCGATGCTCTGCGCCGACGAGCTGGACTGGGTGGCCAAGCTGCGGCTGCTGGAGGGCTACCGGGAGCGGGAGAAGCTCGGCTGGGGCTCGCACAAGCTCCAACTGGTCGACCTGCAGTACTCCGACGTCCGCCCGGAGAAGGGCCTCTACCACCGGCTGGTCACCCGGGGGGCGATGAAGACGCTGCTCACCGACGACGAGACGCGCCGCGCCATGACCGAGCCGCCGGAGGACACCAGGGCCTATTTCCGGGGCCGCTGCCTGGCCCAGTACGCCTCCGAGGTCGTCGCCGCGAGCTGGGATTCGGTGATCTTCGACGTGGGCCGGGAATCGTTGGTACGGGTGCCGATGATGGAACCGGAGCGGGGCACCCGCGCGCACGTGGGTGCTCTGTTCGACCGCTGCGCCAGCGCGAAGGACCTTCTGGAAACGCTTACCGGCGGCTGAGAACCGGTACCTCCGCAGGGGATCACGCTGTGGCATGCTAGGCCGTCCCCCGAATCTTCGACCCACACGGTGATGCGATGCTCCCCTCTGCCCGGCAGGTTGGCCGGCGTGCGCTGACGGCTGTTCCGCTGTCGAACGCGTATGCCGGGCGCGCCAACAGTTTCGGCTTCCTGCGGCTCTGCTTCGCCGTAGCGGTCGTCCTCGCGCACACCGCGGTGATCGGGTACGCCCGACCACTGACCGAGGTGGTCGACGTGGCGGGTCTGGGAGTCGCCGGTTTCTTCGGCATCTCCGGGTTCCTCATCACCCGCAGCGCCAGGCGTGCCAGCCTGCCCCGCTACCTGTGGCACCGCGCCCTGCGGATCTGGCCGGGTCTGTGGGTGTGTCTGCTGTTCATCGGCTTCGTGGTGGCCCCGATCGTCTGGTACGCCGAGCGGGGCAACGTGGACGGCCTGTGGCGGCACCCGGCCGGTGTGGTCAACTTCCTCCAGGCCAACTGGTGGGGTGGCTACCGCCAGCAGGGGATCATGGACGTCTTCCGGGACACGCCGTACGGCGAGCTGGTGCGTCGGAGCGTCCTGGACGGCTCACTCTGGACGCTCAGCTACGAGATCTTCTGCTATCTGATCGTGGCGTCGCTGGCCGTGGTGGCGGTGCTGCGTCGCGCCCGGTGGCTGGTGCTCGCCGCCGCCGTCCTCGTCTTCGGTCTGCTGCTGTGGAACCAGTACGAGGCTCTGCGCTTCGGCGGGTCGACGTACTTCACCAGCGGCTCGCTCGGCCCGCTGCCGCTGCTCGGCGCGCTCAGCAAGATCTGGTTCCTGCGCTTCGGCTTCATGTTCCTCGTGGGCGCCGTGGCGGACCTGTACAGCGACAAGCTGCCCATCAGCGACGTCCTCGGCGTGCTCGCCATCGTGGTGACCGGCTGGCAGACGCTCGAGGGTCACCTGTTCGGCCCGGCCCTGCTCGCCTACGAGTACGCGATCCTCTACCTCGCCGTCCGGCTGCCTCGTCTGCTGCACGTGGTGGGCCAGAAGAACGACTACTCGTACGGCATCTACATCTACTCCTTCGTCGTGCAACAGATGCTGGCCTGGCTGGGTGCGGCGGCCTGGGGCTTCGTCGGGTACTTCGCGGTGGTCATGATCTGCACCGTGGTCCTGGCCTTCCTGTCCTGGCATCTGGTGGAGAAGCAGGCCCTGCGGTTCAAGGACTGGACTCCGCGCATCCGCCGTCAGGCGCCGCCCGAGGACGCGTCGGTGCGACCGTCGCGCGAGCCGGAGCGCACGCCAGAGCCCGGCCCGACGCCGGTTCCGGCGGACGCGTCGGCTCCCCGAGGCTGAACGCAACAGACGCGAACACTCCTGACGTGAGGGCTTTCTGTCGCCCGAGCGGGGTAGATTTCATGCCAGACGATCGTGGAGGAGACAGCCATGGCCACTCATGACAGCGGCGGCCAGTCGCAGTCCGGCAAGTCCCGTCAGGGCGAGGAGATCGAGGACGTCACCACCGAGGCCAACCCCGAGGTGGCCGAGCGGCACGCCGAGATCACCGAGGACGTCGACGACCTGCTTGACGAGATCGACTCCGTCCTCGAGGAGAACGCGGAAGAGTTCGTGAGGGGTTACGTCCAGAAGGGCGGGGAATAGGGCATATGTTCGATTCTCCGGCCCGGGGTCGGAGGTGGGCTTCCGCAAGCCCTGTCGCAGTGCCGAGGGGAGGAGACCGCCCGGCGGCGGTACGCCGTGGGTGAGAGATGGAGTTCGCCGAGCTCCCGGCCGAACAGGGCGGGCTCTGCGCCATCTGTGGCGAGGCCGACCCGCAACATCTGGACCACGATCATCGCACCGGATGGGTGCGCGGGATACTCTGCTTCAACTGCAACGGTGGTCTTGGCCAGTTCCGTGACAGTCCCATGAGGCTGGCCAGGGCGATCACGTACCTGAGAGGAACCACGTGGCAGCGGGCTTTGATCCATCCGGGCGTCTACCAGATGTGTTCACCAACGCGGGGACGTCGTCCTTCACCACGTTTCTGAGCCGGGTGGCCCCCGAGATGCTGCCCGGGCGGCGACCCCTGCCCCCGGGCATGGCCGCCGACCTGGCGCCGCACGCGACCACCATCGTGGCCATCTCGGCCGCCGGCGGCGTGGTGATGGCCGGCGACCGACGGGCCACCATGGGCAACCTGATCGCCCAGCGGGACATCGAGAAGGTGCACCCGGCCGACGCGTACTCGCTTGTCGGCATCGCGGGCACGGCGGGCATCGGCATCGAGTTGATGCGACTGTTCCAGGTGGAGTTGGAGCACTACGAGAAGATCGAGGGCGCGATGCTCTCGCTCGACGGCAAGGCCAACCGGTTGGCCTCGATGATCCGCGGCAATCTGGGTGCCGCCATGCAGGGGCTGGCCGTGGTGCCGCTGTTCGCCGGCTTCGATTTGGCCGCGGGTGACGCGGCGACGGCGGGCCGGATCTTCAGCTTCGACGTGACAGGCGGCCCCTACGAGGAGACCGGGTACGACGCCATCGGCTCCGGCTCGCTCTTCGCCAAGTCGGCGCTGAAGAAGCGTTTCCGGGCTGGTCTGTCCGTCGAGGACGCGACCCGGCTCGCGGTCGAGGCGCTCTACGACGCCGCCGACGACGACACCGCCACCGGCGGACCGGATCTGACCCGACGGATCTATCCGGTGGTGATGACCGCGACCGCCGAGGGCACCCGCCGGCTGACCGACACCGAGACGGCCGCGATCGCCGAGGGCGTGGTCGCCGGCCGGATGGAGAATCCGGGCGGTTGAGACCCGCGCCCCACCAGTCAGCAGTCGTCAGCACAGCGCCGTAAGGAGAATCGCCGCCGTGGCAATGCAGTTCTACGCCTCTCCCGAACAGATCATGCGGGACCGTTCCGAGTTGGCCCGCAAGGGCATCGCCCGGGGTCGCAGCGCGGTGGTCCTCAGCTACGCCGGCGGGGTCCTCTTCGTCGCGGAGAACCTCTCCAGCGCCCTGCACAAGGTCAGCGAGATCTACGACCGGATCGGGTTCGCCGCGGTCGGCAGGTACAACGAGTTCGAGAACCTGCGCCGCGCCGGCGTACGGATGGCCGACCTGAACGGCCTCAGTTACGACAGGCGTGACGTCACCGGCCGCGCCCTGGCCAACGCGTTCGCGCAGACGCTCGGCGCGATCTTCACCGAGCAGTCGAAGCCCTTCGAGGTGGAGATCTGCGTGGCGGAGGTCGGCCCGACCGCGGACGCCGACGAGCTGTACCGGCTGACCTACGACGGCTCGGTCAACGACGAGCCGGGCCGCATGGCGATGGGCGGCCAGGCCGAGGCGATCACCGGTGTGCTGAAGTCACAGCACCGCGCGGACATGTCCCTGGCCGAGGCGGCCAAGGTGGCGGTGCAGGCCCTGAGCAGCGTCGGCGGGGAGGGTGGCGCCGCCCGGACGATCGCCGCCAACCAGCTCGAGGTGGCCGTCCTGGACCGCCAGCGGGTGGGGCGTACCTTCCGTCGTATCACCGGCGCCGCGCTGACGGCGCTGCTGGACGGCGAGGTCGAGGCCGGCGGGCAGGCCGCCGGGGCGGGCGGCGGCGCGGAGCCCACCGTGCCGACCACTGAGGCGCACAAGCCGACCACGTCGGCGGGTTCGGCGGACCTGGAGGACCGGCCGGCCGAGGGCGGCGAACGCTAGGAATCGGCTGTCACGCGGTGCCGGGCTCGTCGTCGAGCCCGGCACCGCGTGCTTCACCGCCTGCGCAGCAGCGGCCTGGTCAGCGCCCAGTAGCCGCCGGCGACCGCGTTGAAGACGCCCAGCCCGGCGGTGGTGGGCACACCTGAGGGCGTGACACGGCCGGTCATCAGCTCCGCGATGACCCCGTCCGGCACCCGACGTTCGGTCTGCAGCTGCCGCCGGCGGGCGCGTACCCAGCCGCGGTTGCGCCACAGCCAGCCCCAACCCCGCGCCTTCTGCCGGGACCATCCGCCGACGATCGCGGCGGTGAGCATGGCGACCTCGGTGAGCAGCAGCGCGGGTGACAGCACGACGAGGGTCCGTGCCTCGTACGCGGTGAGCAGCGTGACGAGCCGGTTCCGCTCGACGAGGTACAGCTTCAGGGCGTTGCGTGAGAACTCGTAGTGGTGCAGCACGACGGCGTCCGGCACGTACTCGAGGCGCAGGCCCCGCTGCCAGAGGCGCAGGCTGAGTTCGGTGTCCTCGTGGTACGCGAAGTACTCGGCGGCGAAGCCGTCGAGGTCCCGCCAGAGCTGACGGCTGATCACGAAGCAGCACCCGCTGAGCGAGGGAACGACCTTGCGCTGGGCGTGGGCGCTCGCCGGCTCGCCGTTCCCGCCGGCCCAGGAGAGGCCGGTGAAGTGCAGCGGGTTGCCACTTGTGTTGATCAACTCGGGCTGGTCGGCCAGCCGGATCGACGCCATCGCCGCGCCGACGCCCGGCTCGGCGGCCACGGCCGTCGTCTTCGCCACGGCGTCGGGCGCCACCACGGCGTCGGAGTTGACGAACACGAGCCAGTCCCCGGTCGCCTCGGCCGCGCCCACCCGGCAGCCGCCGGAGTAGCCGGTGTTCTCCTCCGGCCGCACCACCCGTACCCCGGGCAGGCCCTTGACGATGTCGATGCCGTCCCCCGTGCAGCCGTTGTCGACAACGATGAGGTCGACCTCGACGTCGGTGCTGGCCAGCACCGCCCGAGCGGCGTCGACGAGGTACGGCTCCGGGCCGTAGGCGAGCATGACCGCGCTCACCCGTGGTCGGATCATCGGGTGCCTCCGGTGGGGCCGACAGCGACGGTGTCGCGCGAGGGGGCGAGGGGGGTGGTGGGGCCGGGACGGACGGCGTTGCGCAGCAGGAAGGCCATCAGGGCCGCCACCATCACCGAGCCACTGGCGTACCCGATCTCGACGCGCAGGGCGACCGGGAGCGGGATGAGCGTGACGGCGACGAGGACCGCGACGCCGACGCACCAGGCGACGGCCTGCGCCCGGTGCCTGTTGAGCGCCAGCAGCACCTGGCCGAACACCATCGCCCACAGGTAGGCGAGCGTCGCGACGGCGAGCCACGCGAAGTCGCCGTGGCCGAGGACGTCCGGGGCGTCGAACAGGGTGCGGACCAGCCAGGGACCGAGCAGGACGGCGAGGACCGCCCCGGCGACGCCGAGCGCGGTGACGACGCCCAGGGCCCGCCGGAGCAGACTCCGGAAGGCGGCGTGGTCACCTGTGGTGGCTGCGGTGGCCAGGCCGGGCAGCAGCGACGCCTGGAGCGAGGCGAAGACGAACAGCGGGATCCGGACCAGGACGAGCGCGGACAGCAGGGCCCCGGCGGTGGCGGTGTCACTCGGGTCGAGCAACTTCACGTTGATCACGCCGATGTTGACAACGACCTGCGCGAGGAGACTGGAGACCACGAGCAGACCCAGACCACGCACCAGCGTCGTCCAGGCCACGGCGGTGCCGCCACCGGCCGCCCGCAGGACCGGCGGGGTGGTCAGCGCCACCCCGAGCAGGGGCGCGATGACCAGGACGGCGCCGAACCACACGGGCGAGGTGACGCCGGCGAGGCCGAGCAGGACGACCAGGGCGATGCGCAGCCCGCCGTCGAGGGCGAGTTGCGTGCCGTACCAGGGGAAGAGCTGAAGCCCGGCGAGTACGCCACGGGTGGTGTGCGCGACCGCCAGCGCGGCAAGCGCTCCGATGAGCACGGTGACCATCGTGCCGTCGCCGCCGAACAGCCGATCGGCGATCGGCTGGCGGGCGACGAGGATCAGCGTGACCAGCCCGAGCAGGATGGCCGCCGCGAGCAGACCACCCCGCGCCAGGACCGGACCGGCCGGCAGCCCCTGGCTGCGCCGGGCGGCGATGATCCGGGCGACCTCCTGCTCGACGGGCATGAACATGCCGATGCCCAGCGTGAACACGATCGTCCAGAGCACCGAGAGCGAGTTGTAGTCCGCCTCGGTGAGGCTGTGCCCGGCCACTGCCAGATGTACGTAGGAGGCGAGCCCGAGAAGGGCCAGCCCGGCACCGACAGCGACGGTGCCGGGCGGGACCAGGCTCAGTAGCCGTCGAATCACCGGCGGATGAGCGCCAGCGTGAGCACCGCGAACGCGCGACCGAGGTAGATCATCGCCTTGGCGGGGGAGTGGCTGGGCGTGCCGGCCATCCGCTTGCGCATGGCCACCGGCACCTGCCGGATGCGGTAGCCACGCCGGGCGGTGTGCACGAGGGTCTCCACCGTGTCGCCGAGGTACTCGGCCGGGTACCACCCGGCGAACATCTCGATGACCCGCCGGTTGGCGGCCCGGAAGCCGGACGTGGTGTCGGTGAGCTTCGTGCGGGCCACCCGGGACAGCACGCCGGAGAGCATGACCATGGCCCAGCGGCGGGGGCCGCGGACGTTGTAGTCACCCTCGCCGGCGAAGCGCGCGCCGATGACCAGGTCGTTGTCGTCCAGCAGGTCGACGAGCTTCGGCACGTACCGGGGGTCGTGCTGGCCGTCGGCGTCGATCTGGATGGCGACGTCGTAGTCGTTGTCCCGGGCGTACCGGTAGCCGAGGCGCATGGCCCCGCCGACACCGAGGTTGTACGGCAGTTTCGCGACCCGGGCACCTGCGGCGGCGGCGACCGCGGCGGTGCGGTCGGTGGAGCCGTCGTCGACGACGAGCACGTCGACGCCGGGCAGCTCGCCACGAACCTCGCCGACGACGTCGGCGATCGAGCCCGACTCGTTGAGGGCCGGAATGATGATCAAGGTGCGCTTGCCGTTAACCATCGGTGGACACCAGTTCGTCTCGGGCCGCCCGGTCCGCGTCGATCTGCGCGCGGAGCAGGGCGAAGTCTTCGGCCAGGGTGCGGGTCTCTTCTTCCAGGGCGCTTACCTCCCAGCTGAGGTGTACGCACACCAGCAGCAGGAAGACGATGCCGAGGAAGAGCACCAGGCTGACACCGGACGCGACGCCGAGGAGTTCGGCGACGTTGTCGAGCAGCCGGGGGAACAGGGACAGCGGAATCACGATGATCAGTACGGCGAGCCAGAGCATGCCGTACTTCTCCCGCAGCTGACGGCGGCGCAGCAGCTCGACGATGGTGCCGAGCAGTAGCAGGCCGGTCAGGCCGGTGACGAGGGTGAGCTTCATGCGACCTTCCACGGGGCGGGTGGAGCGGGGGAGTGGAACGCGTCAACCAGGGTGGAGTGCCAATCCGGAAGAGGCGGCAGACCCGCGACCGCCCAACGGCTGTGCCCTAGCACACTGTACGCCGGACGGGGGGCGGGACGAGGATACCGGTCGCTGGTGGTGGGTCGGATCCGGTCCGGGTCGAGACCGGCCAGCGTGAACGCGGCGCGGGCGAGCCCGTACCACGTGGTCTGGCCGGCACAGGTGCCGTGGTAGACGCCGGGCGCCGCCCGACCGTCCAGGGCGGCGTCGGCGAGCGCGACCAGCCGCTCGGCCAGGCGGTACGACCAGGTGGGCTGCCCGTGCTGGTCGTCGACCACGTCGAGGTGCTCGCGCTGCTCGGCGAGCCGCAGCATGGTGGCCACGAAGTTCGGCCCGTGCGCGCCGTACAGCCAGGCGGTGCGGACCACGTACCCGGTGTCCGGCAGTAGGCGGGCGACGGCCTGCTCGCCGACCAGCTTGCCGCGCCCGTACGCGTTGACCGGCGCGGTGGGTGCGTCCTCCGGGTAGGGGGAGTCCGCGTCGCCGGCGAGGACGTAGTCGGTGGAGACCTGGATCAGCCTGGTGCCGCCGGTGGCGCACGCCGCCGCGAGGTTCGCCACGCCGTGGCCGTTGACGGCGGTGGCCGTCGCCTCGTCGGCTTCGGCGCGGTCGACGTTGGTCCACGCGGCGGCGTTGATCACCACGTCGTGGCCGGCGACCGCGGCGCGGACCGCTGCGGGGTCGGTGACGTCCAGGTCGGCACGGGCGGCGGCGGTGACCTTCAGGTCGGGCCGGGTCTCCAGGACGGTGACCAGGTCCCGGCCGAGCATCCCTCCGGCGCCGGTGACGAGGAGACGGGTCATGCGGTGGGCGCCGACTTCAGCGGCTCCCACCAGGCACGGTTCTCCTGGTACCAGCGCACGGTGTCGGCGAGGCCGTCCTCGAGGGTGATGCTGGGCCGGTAGCCCAGCTCCTCGCTGATCTTGGTGATGTCGAGGGAGTACCTGCGGTCGTGGCCCTTGCGGTCGGCGACGGGCACGACGCGGTCCCAGTCGGCGCCGCAGGCCTCCAGCAGCCGGCCGGTGAGCTCCTTGTTCGTCAGCTCGGTGCCGCCGCCGATGTTGTAGACCTCGCCGGCGCGGCCCTTCTGCTGGACCAGGGCGATGCCCCGGCAGTGGTCGTGCACGTGCAGCCAGTCGCGGATGTTGCCGCCGTCGCCGTAGAGCGGAACCGTCCCGCCGTCGAGCAGGTTGGTCACGAACAGCGGGATGACCTTCTCCGGGAACTGGTACGGACCGTAGTTGTTGGAGCAGCGGGTGACGACCACGTCCATGCCGTGGGTGCGGTGGTAGGCCAGGGCCAGCAGGTCGGAGCCGGCCTTGGACGCCGAGTACGGCGAGTTCGGGGCCAACGGCCAGGTCTCGGTCCAGGAGCCCTCGTCGATGGAGCCGTAGACCTCGTCGGTGGAGACGTGCACGAACCGGCCGGTGCCGTGCCGGAGCGCGGCGTCGAGCAGGGTCTGGGTGCCCAGCACGTTTGTGGTGACGAACGGCGCGGCGCCGGCGATCGAGCGGTCGACGTGGGACTCGGCGGCGAAGTGCACGATCACGTCGTGGTCGGCGACGACCTCGTCGACCACCACCGGGTCGCAGATGTCACCCTGCACGAACCGCAGACGGCTGTCGTCGCGGACGGGATCGAGGTTGGCCCGGTTGCCCGAGTAGGTCAACTTGTCGAGCACGGTCACGACCGCCGGTTCGAGCGGTGGCACGCCGTCAGCGCTGCCCAGGGGCTTGCCCAGCAGCAGTCGAACGTACTCCGACCCGATGAATCCGGCTCCGCCGGTGACGAGGATCCTCACGGGTCCGAAAGTGTACGCGACGTTCGGCGCGGGTCGTGGGACGCGACCCCCGCGCACGTTCCGTATACATGCCGGTAGGCTTCGCCGGTGCGTGGAATCCTACTTGCCGGCGGCACCGGATCCCGGCTGTGGCCGATCACCCGGGCGGTGTCGAAGCAGCTGATGCCGGTCTTCGACAAGCCGATGATCTACTATCCGCTCTCCACCCTGGTGATGTCCGGGGTTTCGGAGATCCTGGTGATCACGACCCCGGAGGACCAGGACCAGTTCCGGCGGCTGCTCGGCGACGGCAGTCAGTTCGGGCTGCGGCTGGAGTACGTCAGCCAGGAGCGCCCGGAGGGCATCGCGCAGGCGTTCATCCTCGGCGCGGACTTCATCGGCGACGAGTCGGTGGCGCTGATCCTCGGCGACAACATCTTCCACGGCGTGGGTCTGGGTCGGCAGCTCGCCGACCACGGTGACCCCGTCGGCGGCCGGGTCTTCGCCTACCAGGTCGCCAACCCGCAGGAGTACGGCGTGGTCGACTTCGACGCCGACGGTCGGGTGCTCTCGATCGAGGAGAAGCCGGCCCGGCCGAAGTCCCGTTACGCGGTGCCGGGGCTGTACTTCTACGACAACCGGGTGGTCGACATCGCCGGCAAGCTCACCCCGAGCGCGCGTGGCGAGTTGGAGATCACGGCGGTCAACGAGGCGTACCGGGAGACCGGGGAGCTGTCGGTGACAGTGCTGGACCGGGGCACCGCCTGGCTGGACACCGGCACGTTCACCTCGATGATGCAGGCCGCCGAGTTCGTCCGGGTGGTCGAGGAGCGGCAGGGTCTCAAGATCGGCTGTGTCGAGGAGGTGGCCTGGCGGGCCGGCCTGATCGACGACGATCAGCTGCGCGCGCTGGCCGCCCCGCTGACCAAGAGCGGCTACGGCGACTACCTGCTCGGTCTGCTGGCCGGGCGCGACGACAACCCCGGGGCCTCCTGGTGAAGATCCGGCAGTTGAGCATCGAGGGCGCCTGGGAGATCAGCCCCCAGCAGCACGGCGACCCGCGCGGCATGTTCATGGAGTGGTACCGGTTCGACAAGCTCGCCGAGGCGGTGGGGCATCCCCTGCGCCTCGCCCAGGCCAACATGTCGGTCTCCGCGCGCGGCGTGGTGCGGGGCGTCCACTTCGCCGACGTCCCTCCCGGGCAGGCGAAGTACGTCACCTGCGTGCGTGGTGCCGTGCTCGACGTGATCGTTGACCTGCGGGTGGGCTCGCCGACGTTCGGCCGCTGGGAGGGCGTCCGACTCGACGACACCGACCGCCGGGCGGTCTACCTCAGCGAGGGTCTGGGGCACGGCTTCTGCGCCCTGACCGACGACGCGACGCTGAGCTACCTCTGCTCGGCCACGTACAACCCGACGGGTGAGCACGCCGTGCACCCGCTGGACGAGGAGCTGGGCATCGAGTGGCCCGCCGAGGTCCCGCTGCTGTCCGCGCGCGACGAGGCGGCACCGACCCTCGCCCAGGCCCGCGAGCGGGGTCTGCTGCCCGAGTACGACAACTGCCGGCGGTTCGTGGCGAGCATCGGCCCGGACGGAATGTCGCACTCAGCCGGTATGTGACCGCCCCCGCGGCACGACCTGTGGTCTGACAGTGACGAACCGGGCCTCCGGGCGGCTAATGTCACACCATGGAGCGGCGAATCTTCGGCCTCGAGACCGAGTACGGCGTCACCTGCACCTATCGCGGGCAGCGGCGGCTGTCCCCGGACGAGGTCGCGCGGTATCTGTTCCGTCGCGTGGTCTCCTGGGGTCGGTCGAGCAACGTCTTCCTGCGCAATGGGGCCCGGCTCTACCTGGACGTCGGGTCGCATCCGGAGTACGCCACACCGGAGTGCGACTCGGTGACCGACCTGGTCGCTCACGACCGGGCCGGCGAACGGATCCTGGAGGGTCTGCTCGTCGACGCGGAGAAGCGGCTGCACGACGAGGGCATCGCGGGTGAGATCTACCTGTTCAAGAACAACACCGACTCGGCAGGCAACTCGTACGGCTGCCACGAAAACTATCTGGTCTCCCGGCACGGCGAGTTCGGCAGGCTCGCCGACGTGCTCATCCCGTTCCTGGTCACCCGACAGCTGATCTGCGGAGCCGGCAAGGTCCTGCAGACCCCGCGCGGCGCGGTCTACTGCCTGTCGCAGCGGGCCGAGCACATCTGGGAGGGCGTCTCCTCGGCGACCACCCGCAGCCGCCCGATCATCAACACCCGCGACGAGCCGCACGCCGACGCCGAGCGCTACCGGCGCCTGCACGTGATCGTCGGCGACTCCAACATGAACGAGGTCACCACGCTGCTCAAGGTCGGCACCGCCGACATCGTGCTGCGGATGATCGAGGCCGGGGTCGTCATGCGCGACCTGTCGCTGGAGAACCCGATCCGGGCCATCCGTGAGGTGTCGCACGACATCACCGGCCGGCGCAAGGTGCGGTTGGCCTCCGGCAAGGAGGTCAGCGCGCTGGACATCCAGCAGGAGTACCTGGCCAAGGCCACCGAGTTCGTCGAGCGCCGCGGCGGCGACCAGGCCGCCAAGCGGGTCGTCGAGCTGTGGGGCCGGGTGCTGCACGCGGTGGAGACCGGTGACCTGGAGCCCGTCTCGCGGGAGATCGACTGGGTCAGCAAGCTGCGGCTGATCGAGCGGTACCAGCGCAAGCACGACCTGCCGCTGTCACACCCCCGGGTCGCGCAGATGGACCTGGCGTATCACGACGTGCACCGCGGCCGAGGCCTCTACGGGCTGCTGGAGCGCCGCGGCGAGGTGGACCGGGTGGCCACCGACCCGGAGATCTTCGAGGCCAAGGAGACCCCGCCGCAGACCACGCGGGCGCGGCTGCGGGGCGAGTTCATCAGGCACGCCCAGGAGAAGCGGCGCGACTTCACAGTCGACTGGGTGCACCTGAAGCTCAACGACCAGGCGCAGCGCACCGTGCTCTGCAAGGACCCGTTCCGGGCGTACGACGAGCGCGTGGAGCGGCTGATCGCCAGCATGTGACGGGTCGGGCCGGCCCTGGCGGTGGTGTCGGGGCCGGCCCGGTAGTCTGGGCGCGCCATGACGACTTCTGGACCATCCGACCGCCCGCAGCGCGGCACCGAGCGGCAGAGCTTCCTCGAACGCCGGCGGGAGAAGATCCGCGCCGAGATCGAACGGAACCGCCGCGGCGAGTACACGGTGCCGACGTGGGTGCTGGCCCTGGCGCTGGTCCTGATCGTCGGCGGCTGGCTGGCCCTGATCTTCCTGGCCTGAGCACTGGTGGCCGGCGGGCCGGTCAGGGGATCCGGGTGACGGCGTGCCGGCCGGCCGCGGCGGCGGCCACGAAGTAGGAGTGGTCGGCGTCGAGGCCACGGCCCATCGTGGACAGCGGCACGACGCTCGCCCGCAGCGCCGCGTCGAGACCCGCCGTGGGCACCCGGACGATCCGGTGCCGATCAGCCAGCGGCGCCAGCGCGGCGTCCACCTCGGCGGCGAGAGCCGGCTCCAGGTCGTCGGGGACCACCAGCTCCGCCGGGGCGAGCGCGACCCGGCCGTACGCGGTGAGGCTGTGGTGTGACACGCCCCGGTGCCGGGGGCGGGGGTCGGCGGCGGAGATCCGCAGCGAACCGACCGGTCGGCCGCCCAGCGTGGCGACCGCGTTGACCGCCTCGCCGACGGCCACCCCGGAGAAGCCCCACCGGGTGCCCGTGCCCAGGTTTCCGGGCCCCTGCGCGACCACTGCCAGGTCGGCGTCGAGCACGTGCCGGGCGGCGAGCAGGCCGCCGTGCAGTGTGGTGGCCTCCAGGTCGCCGCCGAACGCCTGCCCCACGGTGATCGTGCCGGCCAGGTCGGCGCGCAGCCCGGCGAGGGTGCGGGAGAACCAGGCCGGCAGCGCCCCACCGTCGGTGAGCAGGTACGCCACCCGGGCGTGCGGGGCGTCGGCGCGGATGCCGGCCAGGATCGCGGGCAGTGCCGAGTGCAGGTCTGCGGTAACGACAGGCATGCCGTGCAGGTCGTCGGCGTCGGCGAGGACGGCGCGGTGCGGGGAGGCCTCCTCGTCGACGCCGAGCAGGATCGGTTGCAGCGGCGTGTAGCGGGCCTTGACGAGGTGCCCGGCGTCGCGGGTGTCCCCGGCGTCCGGCGGGTCCGGCGGCAACCGGTCCGGCAGGGCCACGACCAGGGCGTACCCGCCGGTGCCGAGCCCCATCAGCAGCGCGCCGGCGTTGAGCAGCACCCGGTCGCCGGGCTCGGGGGTGCCGACCAGTTCCGGGTACGCAAGCGCCCGCATCCGCGTGCCGTCGGGCAGGTCGACGTCCAGCTCCACCGCCCCGGTCCACTGCCGTCGCAGCGTCGCCACAGTCCCCGTACGCCATCGCACCATGACGGGCACGCTAGCCGCGCGTGCCGGGCGGGCCGCGCCCGGGTGCGGCGCTCGGCCGGTTCAGCTCGGCGCGGGATCTCCGCCGGCGTCCGGGCTCGGCCGGGCCTGGGTGTCCCGGGCGCCCCCGGTCGCGCCGGGCAGCGAACGGGTCGGATCGAGGAAGACGAAGCGGATCTCCGGGTACCGGTCGGTGAGCCGCCGTTCGGCCTCGTCGGCGGCGGCCTCGATCTGCGCGCCGGTGGCCTCGTCCCGGAAGTCGACCTTGGCGGCGACCAGGATGTCGTCCGGGCCGAGCTGCATGGTCAGCAGCGTGTCGATGCGTTCCACCTCGGGCAGCCCGGCCAGCTCCCGCTCGATCTCCCGGCGCAGCCGGTCCGGCACCGCCCGGCCGACAAGCAGCGACAGGTTGTTGCTGGCGAGGATGCCGGCCACGGTCAGCAGCAGCAGACCGATGAGGATCGACGCGACGCCGTCCCACAGCTCGTCGCCGGTGGCGTGCGACAGGCCGACGCCGAGGCCGGCCAGCAGCAGGCCGACCAGGGCCGCGCTGTCCTCCAGGAAGACCGCCTTGACAGTGGTGTCGGCGGTCAGCCGCAGGAACCGCCGCGGGGTCGTCTCCCAGCGTCGGGACTCGCGGCGGACCTGGCGTACGGCGCGGGCCAGCGAGATCGACTCGATGACGAACGACACCGCCAGCACGACGTACGAGATGAGGAAGTCGCCGCTGTGCTCGTGCACCAGGATCGTCGTGACGCCGTGGGTGACGGCGAAACCGGCGCCGGCGACGAACGTGAACATGGCGGCGAAGAACGCCCAGACGTAGCTCTCCTTGCCGTACCCGAACGGGTGCCGCTGGTCGGCCGGTCGGGCGCCGCGGCGCAGCGCCTGGAACAGCAGCACCTCGGTGGTGGTGTCGGCGACCGAGTGCGCGGCCTCGGAGAGCATCGCGGCCGACCCGGAGATCAGCCCGGCGATCAGCTTGGCCACCGCGATGGCGAGGTTGGCGGCGCCCGCGACGACGACGGTGCCGACGCTCTCGCTCTCCGGTCTGGCCCCCGCCTGCGACATGAGGATCACCCTATGACCGGTGGCGGCGGGGCGCTCGGCTAGTGGTCCGGGACACCACCGATCCGAACAAGTGTGCGGCACGCCCGCGTGGGTGCACGTCACGGGCGCGTCGGCTGCTAGCGTCTACCCGTGTCGCGGACCCGCACCGAACGCCTGGTCAACCTGGTGATCTGCCTGCTGTCCACGCGACGGTTCCTGACCGCCGCGCAGATCGCCGCGACCGTGCCCGGTTACGAGCACGATCCGGACGACGCGCGTGACCACGAGGCGTTCCAGCGCAAGTTCGAACGGGACAAGGCCGAGCTGCGTGAGCTGGGCGTGCCGTTGGAGACGGGGACGGCAAGCGTCTTCGACGCCGAGCCCGGCTACCGGATCGCCCACCGGGAGTACGCGCTGCCCGACATCCCCCTGGAACCGGACGAGGCCGCAGCCGTGGGCATCGCCGCCCGGCTGTGGCAGCACGCCGGGCTGGCCGCCGCCGCGTCGTCCGGGCTGGCCAAGCTGCGCGCCGCCGGGGTGGACGTCGACCCGCAGGCCACTCTCGGCCTGGAGCCGATGGTCACCGTCGACCCGGCGTTCGCGCCGCTGACCGCCGCCGCCCGGGACCGCCGGGAGGTGGGTTTCGACTACCGGGTGCCGGACCGCGACGCGCCAAGCCGTCGCCGGCTCCAGCCGTGGGGCGTGGTCTGCTGGCGTGGCAGGTGGTACGTGGTGGGGCACGACCTGGACCGGGCGGCGACCCGTTGCTTCCGGCTGTCCCGGGTGGTCGGCGCGGTGCGGGTGACCGGTGCGCCAGGCGCCTACCAGCCGCCGGCCAACGAAGACCTGATCAGCCACGTGGCCCGCTGGTCGGGGCCGGTGGAGCGCACCGGCCGGGCCACCGTGCTGGCCGCGTCGGGCCGGGCCGCCGGGCTGCGCCGCTGGGCGGTCGAGGTGACCGCCGGGCCGGACGGCGACCGGCTGGTCCTGCCGTACGCCGACCCGGACTCTCTGGCCGGCCACCTGGTCGGGTACGGCCCGGACGTGCGGGTGCTCGACCCGCCGGAGGTCCGCGAGGCGGTCATCCAGCGACTCAAGGAGATCGCCGTGCGCCACGACGAGCTGGCCGGCACCGGGGGTGCCCGGTGACCCGCCCCGCCGCCCGGGGCGGCTCCCGCGCGTCCGCCGACCGGTTGGCCCGACTGCTCAACCTGGTGCCCTACCTGCTGGCCCGCCCGGGCATCGAGATCGCCGAGGCGGCAGGTGACCTGGGTGTCACCGAACGGCAGCTCCGGGAGGATCTGGAGCTGCTCTGGGTCTGCGGTCTGCCCGGGTACGGCCCCGGTGACCTCATCGACATGGCGTTCGACGGTGACCGGGTGACGATCACCTACGACGCCGGCATCGACCGGCCGCTGCGGCTCACCCCCGACGAGGCCCTCGCGCTCGTGGTGGCGCTGCGGATGCTCGCCGAGACACCAGGGGTGGCCAACCGGGACGCCGTCGAACGCGCCCTGGCGAAGATCGAGGACGCGGGCGACCTGGTGGGCGCACCGGTGGCGGTACGGCTGCCGGGGGACACCCGGCGGGTGGAGGCGCTGCGCGCCGCCGTCGAGGGCGGCAGGGCCCTGCGGATCACCTACTACACGGCGGCCCGGGACGAGACCACCGAGCGCGTCATCGACCCGCTGCGGGTGCTTATGGTCGGGGGTCGGGCGTACGTCGAGGCGTGGTGCCGGCGCGCGGAGGCGGTCCGGCTGTTCCGGGCCGACCGCATCGACGCCATCACCGAACTGGACGAGCCGGCCACCGTTCCCCCGCAGGCCGTGCCGCACGACCTCACCGAGGGCGTCTTCCGTCCCTCTCCGGATCTGCCGCTAATCACCCTGCGGATCGGTCGGGGCGAGCGGTGGATCACCGAGTACTACCCGTGCGAGCGGGTGGAGGCCGGCGACGGCGACCAGTGGCTCGTCTCCCTGCGGGTGACCGACCTGGGGTGGGCGCGTCGGTTCGTGCTCGGCCTCGGCCCGGAGGTCACAGTGGTCTCCCCGCCCGAGCTGGCCGAGCAGGTCCGGGCCACGGCAGCCGCCGCGCTCGACGCGTACGCCGTACCGGTGCCCCCGGCCGTGCCCCGGCCGCCCGAGGGCGACGCGGACAGCGCGCCGTCGGGTGACCGGGCGGTGGCCGGCCACACCCAGTAGGCTGACCGCCGTGCTGATCTGGATCGTGCTCGCGGTGGTGCTGCTCCCGCTCGTGGTGTTGGCGCTTGCCGTGCGCCCGGTGCTGGCCCGACTGCCCCGGCTGCGTCGCGCCGCGGTGGCGTTGCAGCGGCGGGCCGCCGAGGCCGAGACGTTGCGGGATTCCGCCGAGGCGTTGCAGGCGCGCGCCGAGGGGGTCCAGCGGCAGCTCGACACCGCGCAGCAACGACTCGCGGTGATCAAGGCCAAGCGCGGCTGACGACGCGGGCGGCCGGCGCGGTTGACGGATCATCGCGCGTTGGTCAAGACTTCACCGGCCGGGCCGGACCACCACCGCCCGGCGGGTGGCATCCGACCGATCCGCACGTACGATGGGCTGCGTACCACCCCCGGACACAGAGCGACTGGAGCTTCTCATGGGTGCCCTCAAGCCGTGGCACATCGCAGTTCTCGTGGTTGTGCTGATCCTGCTCTTCGGTGCGAAGCGGCTTCCCGACGCGGCCCGCTCCCTCGGCCGTTCGCTGCGGATCATCAAGGCCGAGACCAAGAGCCTGCAGGACGACGACCGCGACCTCGCCGAGAAGGCCGACGCGCAGGCCGGCTACCAGCCGCTGCCGCCGCACGCCGGGCAGCCGCAGCAGGCGCCGTACCAGGCCCCGCCGCAGCAGCCGGTCGTCGACCCGGTGCACCGCGTCCGCGACAACTGACCGAAGGGCCCGAGTCCCGTGGCCTTCGCCCTGCGTAAACGCGGCCCGAGCAGTTTCGAGCGGGCCGCCGACGGTTCGATGACGCTCATCGAGCATGTCCGCGAGCTGCGCAACCGTCTCTTCCGCGCCTCCGTGGCGATCCTGATCGGCTTCGGCCTCGGCGTCTGGCTGGCCAAGCCGGTGCTGCACCTACTCCAGCAGCCCTACTGTGACCTGCCGCAGGCCAGGATCGTCAACGGCAAGTGCGAGTTCGTGCAGCTCGGCCCGGCCGACCTGTTCCTGCTCAATCTGAAGGTCGCGCTCTGGGTCGGGTTGATCGTGGCCGCGCCGGTCTGGCTCTACCAGCTGTGGGCGTTCATCGCGCCGGGCCTGCACCGGCACGAGCGGCGGTACGCGTACTTCTTCACCGCCCTGGCCGCGCCGCTGTTCGCGGCCGGCGCGGTGCTGGCGTACTTCGTGACGGCCAAGGGCCTGGAGTTCCTGCTCAGCATCTCCGACAGCGAGATCAGCACGACACTGGAGATCACCAAGTACATCTCCTTCGTCACCAACCTGATCCTGCTGTTTGGTGTGGCGTTCGAGTTCCCGTTGATCGTGTTGATGCTCAACTTCGTCGGCATCGCCAGCGCGAAGCGGTTGCTCAGCTGGTGGCGCGTGGCGATCTTCGTGTTCTTCGCGTTCTCCGCCGTGGTCACTCCCACCCCGGACCCGTTCGGGATGACCGCCCTGGCGATCTGCCTGTCGGCGCTCTATTTCGGCGCGGTGGGCATCGCGTTCCTCAACGACCGGCGGCGGGGGCGCGGCAAGGAGATCTACGCCGGCATCGACGACGACGAGGTGTCGCCGCTGGAGTACGACGCGGATCCGGTGGTGGCCGGGCAGCGGGTCGACGCGACCGCGCCGATCGGTGTTCCCGAGCCGATCGCCCCGCCCGCACCGATCGAGCGTCGGTACGACGACATGACCTGACGGTCCCGCGCCGCCAGGTTCACCGACGCCGTCCCCGCCTGCCGGGGGCGGCGTCGTCGCGTCACGCCGAGCGCCGGCGGCGGGACTGGTCGTGACGGCGCCCGCCCCCGGTGAACTGCTGGTGTCCGAGCGGTACGGTGCTGCCCGTGACCGCAGACGATCACCTGCCCGGCCCGGTCGCCGTGCTCGTCAATCCGTCCGCGGGGCGGGGTCGGCACCGCGCCCTGCTGCCCCGGTTGCTGGACGGGTTGGCTGCCGCCGGCCGTCCGGTCCGGCTGCTGTCCGCGTCCAGTCCGGGCGAGGCGGAGGCGGTGTGCCGTGTCGCGGTCGCCGGGGGCGCCGCTGCGCTCGTCGCGGTCGGCGGGGACGGCACCGTGCACCGGGCGGTGCAGGCGGTCGCCGGCACCGACGTGCCGTTCGGTCCGGTGCCGGCGGGCACCGGCAACGACTTCGCGCTGGACACCGGTTTCCCGGCGGATCCGCTCGCGGCGGTCGCGGTGATCGCCGCGGCGCTGCGTTCCGGCCGCAGCCGCGCTGTCGACCTGGCCCGGATGACCGACACCGACGGCGTCGAACGCTGGTACGGGGCGGTCCTGGCGGCCGGGTTCGACGCGATAGTCAACGAGCGGGCGAACCGGATGCGCTGGCCGCGCGGCCCCCGCCGGTACGACCTGGCGATCGTGGTCGAGCTGGCCCGGCTGCGGCCCCGCCGGTACACGCTGCGCCTCGACGGGGTGCCGCACGAGGTGGACGCGGTGCTGGTGGCGGTGGGCAACTGCCCCACGTACGGCGGTGGGATGCGGATCTGTCCCGACGCCGACCCGACCGACGGGCTGCTCGACGTGGTGGTGGCCGGGCGGGTCAACAGGCGGACCCTGATCCGGGTCAAGCCGCGCATCTACCAGGGCACCCACGTCAGCCATCCGCTGGTGACCAGCTACCGGGCCCGGACCGTGGAGTTGACCGCCGACGGCATCACCACGTACGCCGACGGGGAGCGTTCCCTGGCCCTGCCGGTGACGATCAGCGCCGTGCCGGGCGCCCTGCGGCTGCTGCGCTGACCCGTACCGCCCCGATGCTGGCCGCGATGACCAGCACGACGGCGGCGCACTCCAGCACTGTCAACGCCTGGCGCAGCACCAGCCATCCGGCGAGGGTGGCGATGGCCGGGCCGAGGCTCATCAGCACCGCGAAGGTGGCAGTCGGCATCCGCCGCAGCGCCAGCAGCTCCAGCGTGTACGGCAGGCCCGAGGCGAGCACCGCGAGGGCCGTGCCGAGCGCCAGGACCGTCGGGTCGAGCAGCACCGCTCCGCGGTCGGCGATGCCCAGGGGCAGGGTGACAAGCGCGGCGACGCTCAGTGCCAGGGCCAGCCCGTCCGCGCCGGGGAACCGGCCGCCGACCCGGGCGCTGAGCACGATGTACGCGGCCCACATCGCGCCCGCGCCGAACGCGAACGCCACCCCGGCCGGGTTGAGCCGGTCGAAGCCGCCCTGCCCGAGCAGCGCCACCCCGGCCAGCGCCAGCCCCGCCCAGCACCAGCTGGCCAGCCGGCGGGCGGTGAACACCGACAGCGCCAGCGGGCCGAGCACCTCCAGGGTCACCGCCGGACCCAGCGGGATCCGCTCGATGGCCTGGTAGAACAGCGAGTTCATGCCGGCCAGCGCCAGCCCGAACGCCCCTGCCGCGACCCAGGCCGACCTGTCGTACCCGCGCAGGCGGGGCCGGCACACGACGAGCAGCAGCACCGCCGAGATCGTCAGTCGCAGGGTCACCGCCCCGGCCACCCCGGTACGCGGGAAGATCAACGCGGCCACCGCGGAGCCGAACTGCACCGACAGCGCCCCGCCGAGCACCAGCCCCACGGCGACGCCACCACGGCGCTCCGGTGGCGCGGCGGCCGGCTTCGGCGCGGGCAGCAGGGTGTCGGTCACGGCCATGACGCTAGGCGGTCGGGTCCGGCCCTCGTGCGGCGGTGTGTCCGGCCCGGCTGCGGCCAGCGGGTCGTGCCGGCGCACCTGCGCGGCCGCGTCGGCAGTGTGTACGCGTTGCTGGATCTCGGCGGCGCCGCGCTGGGTTCGCTCCTCGGCGGCCTGTTCGCCAGCGCCTGGGAGATCACCACGCCGTTCTGGATCGCCGCCGTCGTGATGGTGGTGATCACCGTGCTCGCCTGGCGTCCCCTGCGCGAAGCAGGAGCTGTCTGAGCGAGCAGGAGCCGTCTGAGCGCGTGGCCCCGGTTCCGTTCGGTGCTGTCCGGCCGTTCGGGGCCGGGCCGCGCGGGCCGACCAGCCGATGTGGTGGCCAACGCGGTGCTACCGGCGTACGGTCCGTGGTATGACCAGCGCGATGCGGAAACTGTCGATCTCGGTGCCACCCGACGTGGCGGAGCGCCTGGAGCGCGAGTCCAACGCGAGCGCCTACATCACCCAGGCCGTCCGTGACCGGATGCGCCTGGACGCCCTGGACGCGGAGCTGGCCCACCAGGGCATCCCGATCACCGAGCAGGGTGTGGCCGAGGCCCGAGCCCGGCGGGCCGCCGTCGAGGCCGACTGGTCGCCGGAGCGCCGCAGCGCGCTTCGCGACCGGGCACGCCAACACGCGGTGGACGCCGCCGCCGGTGCCGTCGACCAGTCGGCCGCGTGACCCACGACGACGACCGGCCCGTCCGGCTCGTGCTGGACCGCTCGGCGCTGCTGGCCTACCTGGCGGGGTCGGTGCATGTCGGGGAGCCGCTGCACGAGGTCATCCAGGACCGCAACAGGTTCGGCGTCACCGCCGTGACCGCCGCGGAGGCCCTGGCGCTCGTCAGCGATCCCAAGGAGCGGGCGACCCTGCACCGGCTGCTGAGCCTCGACGCCTGTGCGGTGCTCGCCACCGACGGAGGCTCCTGGCACGAGCTCAGCTACTGGCGCACGGTGACCGGCCGCGCCGATCTCGCCACGACCGTGCTCGCCTGCCTCGACCACGACGCCTCGATCCTCAGCGGCGAGGACCGCTACGGCGACGGTGAGCTGCCGGTGATCCACTTTCCCGGCTGACGGCACCGAAACAGCAGGTCAGCCCGGCAGGGCCAGGTCCAGGACGGCGCCCAGCCCGTTCTCCCGGCCCGGCTCGGCGGCCGGCAGGACCAGCACCGCGCAGCCGGCGGCCACCGCGCCCGCGTCCGCCGGGGTGTCGCCCACCATCAGGGTCTGCTCGGGCTCGACACCGAGCATTCCGCAGGCCCGCCAGAAGATCGCGGGGTCGGGTTTGCAGCGCCCGACCTCGTACGACAGGACGAACGCGTCGACGAGATCGGTCAGCCCCCAGGTGTCGAAGTGGGGCCGCAGGTCGAAGCCGATGTTGCTGACCACGCCCACCCGCACCCCGGCGTCGCGCAGCGCGGTCAGCGTGGGGGCGGTGTCCGGGTACGGCAGCCAGCCGTCGGCGGTCAGCAGCCGCTCGTAGAGCGCGTCGGCGAAGCCCTCGATGCCCGCGTCGACGGTCTCGGCGAGCCCTGTGTACGCGCCCCGGTGGGCGTGCTGGTAGAGGTCCCGGTCGGCCCACAACTCGGCGAGCCGGGGCGGCACCCGCGCCGGCAGGGGCCCGCCGGCGCGTCCGGCGGTCAGCAGCCGGTCGGCGAGCGAGGTGGCGCGGACGCGGTCCAGGGTGACCCCGCACGCGGCGGCGGCCTCCAGCACCCACCGCCGCGGCTCCTCGACCTGAGCGAGGGTGCCGTGGAAGTCGAAGAGCACCGCCTTGACGGGCCGTCGGGACGCTCGCGGGGCGGCGGCGGCCTCGGCGCTGCCCGGCGGACGGGTCTGGGGCGGTTCGGCATGGTCCGGCACGTCGTGCACCCTACCGACCCCCGCCGACGGCCCCGCCGCACGGCCTTGTGGGGTGTGGTGTCCGGGCACGCACTAATCTTGGTGGCATGTCGAGCCCCGCCGAGCGGTACGCAGCGGCGCGCCGCCGGGCCGCGCAGTCCGCACAGTTCCCCGCTCTGGAAGAGTTCGCCCTCGACCTGGGGTTCGATCTCGACGATTTCCAGCGCGAGGCGTGTCAGTCCCTGGAGCGGGGCAGTGGCGTGCTGGTGTGCGCCCCGACCGGGGCCGGCAAGACAGTGGTGGGCGAGTTTGCCGTACACCTGGCCCTGCGCGGGCGGCCCGACGACCCGGCGGCGGCCGACGCGGCGGCGACGCCCCCGACCCGGCGCAAGTGCTTCTACACCACGCCGATCAAGGCGCTGTCCAACCAGAAGTACCACGACCTGGTCGCCCGGTACGGCGCCGAGCAGGTCGGCCTGCTCACCGGCGACAACGCCATCAACGGCGACGCGCCGGTGGTGGTGATGACCACCGAGGTGCTGCGCAACATGCTCTACGCGGGGTCCAGCACCCTGCAGGGTCTCGCGTACGTGGTGATGGACGAGGTGCACTACCTCGCCGACCGGTTCCGTGGCGGGGTGTGGGAAGAGGTGATCATCCACCTGCCCGCCTCGGTCACCCTGGTCTCGCTGTCGGCGACCGTCTCCAACGCCGAGGAGTTCGCCGACTGGCTGGTCACCGTGCGCGGCGAGACGGCGGTGGTGGTCAGCGAGCACCGGCCGGTGCCGCTGTGGCAGCACATGCTCGTCGGCAAGCGGATGTTCGACCTGTTCCACGACGCCGACGCGGCCCGCAAGCACGACGTGCACCCGGAGCTGCTGCGCTACACCCGCGACCAGATGCGCCGCCTGGAGCTGGGGGAGGGGCGCAGCGCCGGGCCGGGCTCCGGTCGGCGTGGCCCCCGCTGGCGTGGCCCGATGCGCCCGGACATCGTCGACCGGCTGGACCGCGAGGGTCTGCTGCCGGCGATCCTGTTCATCTTCAGCCGGGCCGGCTGCGCCGCCGCGGTGCAGCAGTGCCTCGCCGCCGGGCTGCGGCTCACCTCGCCCGACGAGCGGGCCGAGATCCGCCGGGTCGTCGAGTCCCGGGTCACCGCCATCCCCGGCGAGGACCTGTCGGTGCTGGGCTACTGGGAGTGGCTGGACGGCCTGGAACGCGGCCTGGCCGCCCACCACGCCGGCATGCTGCCGGTGTTCAAGGAGATCGTCGAGGAGCTGTTCGTCCGCGGTCTGGTCAAGGCGGTCTTCGCCACCGAGACCCTCGCCCTGGGCATCAACATGCCGGCCCGCTGCGTGGTGCTGGAACGCCTCGTCAAGTACAACGGCGAGGCGCACGTCGACCTGACGCCGGGGGAGTACACGCAGCTCACCGGGCGTGCCGGCCGGCGGGGCATCGACGTGGAGGGGCACGCCGTGGTGGTGTGGTCCCCGGAGACCGACCCCCGGCACGTGGCGGGGCTCGCCTCCACCCGCACCTACCCGCTGCGCTCCAGCTTCCGGCCCTCGTACAACATGGCGGTGAACCTCGTCGGCACGGTCGGCACGGAGCCGGCCCGGGCGCTGCTGGAGTCCTCGTTCGCGCAGTTCCAGGCGGACCGGTCGGTGGTCGGCCTGGCCCGGCAGGTGCAGCGCAACACCGAGACCATCGAGGCGTACGGCGCGGAGGCCGCCTGCCACCACGGCGACTTCGACGAGTACTTCGCGCTGCGGGTGGCCATCGCCGACCGGGAGAAGGCCATCGCCCGGCAGGGGCAGACCCAGCGCAAGGCCGCCGCGGTGGCGTCGCTGGAGCGGCTGCGGGTCGGTGACGTGATCCGGGTGCCTTCGGGTCGCCGCGCCGGGCTGGCCGTCGTCCTGGACCCGGCGACCGGCGGGTTCGGCGAACCCCGACCGCTGGTGCTCACCCAGGACCGCTGGGCCGGGCGGGTGAGCCCCGGCGACTTCACCACACCGGCCGAGGTGCTGGCCCGCATCCGGGTGCCCAAGCACTTCAACCACCGGTCGCCGGGCGCTCGACGGGATCTTGCCGCCGAGGTCAGCGGCACCGGACTGGACCGGCACGGCGGCCGTCGCGGTGGCCGGTCCCGGCAGGCGCCCGGCGACGACCACCGGCTCGCCCAGCTGCGCACCGAACTGCGTAACCACCCCTGTCACGCCTGCCCCGAGCGGGAGGAGCACGCCCGCTGGGCGGAGCGGCGTCGGCGCCTGGAGCGCGACACCGAGGAGCTGCGCGAGCGGGTCTCCGGGCGCACCGGGTCCCTCGCCCGTACGTTCGACCGGATCGTCGCGTTGCTGACCGACCGTGGCTACCTCGCCCGCGACGGCGCGGTGACCGACGCCGGCCGGATGCTCGGCCGGATCTGGACCGAGGCGGACCTGCTGGTCGCCGAGTGCCTGCGCCGGGGCGTGTGGGACGGACTGTCCCCGGCGGAACTGGCCGCCGCCGTGTCCGTGGTGGTCTTCGAGGCGCGCCGCGACGTCGACGAGCGGGCGTCGCTGCCGCGGGGACCGGTGGCCGACGCGGTGGGCGAGACGCTGAAGCTGTGGAGCGAGATCGAGGCCGACGAGGCGGCGCGTGGCCTGAGCGCCACCCGCGAACCGGATCTCGGCTTCGCCTGGCCGGTCTTCCGGTGGGCGCGGGGCGAGGCGCTGGCCAAGGTGCTCGGCAGCGGGCACGAGATCGACGGCGAGATGCCGGCCGGTGACTTCGTGAGGTGGGCACGCCAGGTGGTCGACCTGCTCGGTCAACTTGCCGACTCAGGCGGTGCGTCGCCGGAGCTGCGTTCCACAGCCCGGCAGGCGATAGCGGCCATCAACCGGGGCGTACTGGCGTACCACACCTTCGCCTGATCATCACTTCGGTCAAGGTCGCAGGCGGAATCGACGCCCCGCTAGACGATCTGCTCTGCCGTTGGTAGGTGGTGTCGGTGTTGAATGTGAGAGCCGTTCGACAGCGGCTCGGCACCGGCGACCACAGAGGAGACAGAGTTGAACTTCCTGCGTCTCGGCCCGGCCGGTCGGGAGATCCCCATCGTCCAGCACGACGGTACGAGCTTCGACCTGCGGAGCCTCACCGCCGACCTGGACGGGGCGTTCTGGTCGGCGGACGGGATCGCGCGTACCCGCGCCGCTCTCGAGCACGGGGAACTGGCCGAGCTGCCGGACGCGGGAGCCCTGCGGGTGGGCGCGCCCGTCGCGCGGCCCAACAAGATCGTCTGTATCGGCCTCAACTACCGCGACCACGCGGCGGAGACGGGCGCCCCGCTCCCCGCCGAGCCGGTGGTCTTCATGAAGGACCCGATGACGCTTGTCGGGCCGTTCGACGACGTCCACATCCCGCGCGGCTCCACCCAGACCGACTGGGAGGTCGAGCTGGCGGTCGTCGTCGGTACGACCATCCGCTACGCCGAGTCCCCGGAGCAGGCCATGCGGCACATCGCCGGGTACGCGGTGTCGCACGACGTGTCCGAGCGCGGTTTCCAGCTCGAGCGCGGAGGCCAGTGGGACAAGGGCAAGAGCTGCGAGACGTTCAACCCGCTGGGGCCGTGGCTCGTGCCGGCGGACGAGGTAGGCGATCCGCAGGCGCTGTCGCTGCGGTTGTGGGTCAACGGGGTTCTCCGCCAGGACGGCACGACCAAGGACATGATCTTTCCGGTCGCGCACGTCGTCTGGTACCTCAGCCAGTTCATGGTCCTGTACCCCGGTGACGTGATCAACACGGGGACGCCGGCCGGTGTGGCGCTCGGGCTGCCGGACCATCCCTACCTGCGCGCCGGCGACGTGGTGGAGCTGGAGATCAGCGGTCTGGGGCGGGCGCGTCAGGCACTGGTGGCCGCATGAGCGGGGAGTTCGCCGGACTGACCGCTGTCGTCACGGGCGGCTCGTCGGGCATCGGTCGCGCCACCGCCGAGGAGTTGCGGGCCCGGGGCGCCCGGGTGGCCGTGCTCGACCTCGACCCGAGCGGGCTTCCCGAGGACATCTCCGGCTTCGCCGCCGACGTGTCGGACCGCGCGTCGGTGGCGTGGGCGGTAGCCGCGGTCGCCGACAGGCTCGGCGGCATCGACGTGGTGGTCAACAACGCCGGGATCGGGGCGACCGGAACCGTCGCCGACAACACCGACGACGAGTGGCATCGCGTGCTCGACGTCAACGTGGTCGGCATGGCGAGAGTGGTGGGCGAGACCCTGCCGTGGCTGCGCCGCTCGGAGCACGCGTCGGTAGTCAACGTCTCGTCCATCGCCGCGCTCAACGGCCTGCCGGGTCGGGCGCTCTACTCGGCCAGCAAGGGCGCCGTGCTGTCGCTGACCCTCGCCATGGCCACCGACCACGTGCGCGAGGGGGTCCGGGTCAACTGCGTGTGCCCCGGCACGGCGGACACCCCGTGGGTCGGGCGTCTGCTGGCACAGGCCGACGACCCGGACGGCGAGCGGGCCGCCCTGCGGGCCCGCCAGCCCATCGGGCGCCTGGTGACACCGCAGGAGGTGGCGAACGCGATCGTCTACCTCGCGTCGCCCCGGGCCGGCTCCACCACGGGTACGGTGCTGGACGTCGACGGCGGAGTCACCCACCTGCGGGTCCGGTCGTGACGAGCGGACCGGCGGGGGTGTGAGATGCGGATCGCGCTGTTCGTGACCTGCCTGGCCGACACCATGTTTCCGCAGGCCGCGACGGCGACGGTACGACTGCTGGAGCGGCTGGGCCACGAGGTGGTCTTCCCGCCGGACCAGACCTGTTGCGGGCAGATGCACATCAACACCGGCTACCCGTCCGACGCGGTCCCGCTGGTGCGCCGGCACGTGCGGGTCTTCGACAGGTACGACGTGATCGTCGCGCCGTCGGGCTCCTGCGTGGGGGCGGTACGGCACCAGCACGCGATGGTGGCCCGACGGGCCGGCGACGCGTCGTTGACGAGCCGCGCGGAGTCGGTGGCGGCGCGCACGTACGAGTTGTCCGAGCTGCTCGTCGACGTGCTCGGGGTGACGGACGTGGGCGCGTACTTCCCGCACCGGGTCACCTACCATCCGACCTGCCACTCGCTGCGGATGCTGCGGGTGGGCGACCGGCCGCGGACGCTCCTGCGCGCGGTGCGCGGCCTCGACCTGGTGGAGCTGCCCGCACAGGAGCAGTGCTGCGGGTTCGGCGGCACCTTCGCCGTGAAGAACGCGGAGACCTCCACGGCGATGCTCGCCGACAAGATGCGCCACGTGCTCGCCACCGGCGCCGACGTGTGCACCGCCAGCGACGCCTCCTGCCTGCTGCACATCGGAGGCGGGCTGTCGCGGCTGCGCACCGGCGTCCGCACCGTGCACCTGGCCGAGATCCTGGCGTCGACCGAGCACGAACCGGCGGTGCGAGGGTGACCCGCCCGACGTTCCTCGGTATGCCGGCGACCGCGCCGCCCGGTGTGGGGCACCTGCGCGGCGAGGAGTCGTTCCCGGCGGCCGCCCGGCGCAGCCTGGCCGACCCGCAGCTGCGGCGCAACCTGCGGCACGCGACGACAACGATCCGGGCCAAGTCCGCCGGAGTCATCGCCGAGTCGTCGGACTGGGAGCAGTTACGCGCGGCCGGCGCGGCGATCAAGGCCGACACCCTCAACCGGCTGCCGGAGCTGCTGGAACAGCTCGAAGCGAAGGTCACCGAGGCCGGCGGCGTGGTGCACTGGGCGGCGGACGCGGTCGAGGCCAACCGCATCGTCACCGACCTCGTCCGGGCGACCGGCGCGGACCGGGTCATCAAGGTCAAGTCGATGGCCACCCAGGAGATCGGCCTCAACGAGGCACTCCAGGCTGCCGGCGTCACCGCTGTCGAGACGGACCTCGCGGAACTCATCGTGCAGCTCGGCGACGACCGGCCCAGCCACATCCTGGTCCCCGCGATCCACCGCAACCGGGCGGAGATCCGGGAGATCTTTCTGCGCGAGATGCCCGGCGTCGACCCGGCGCTCACCGCCGACCCGGCGGCCCTCGCTGCCGCCGCGCGCCGATACCTGCGGGAGACGTTCCTGAGGACGCCTGTGGCGGTGTCCGGCGCGAACTTCGCCGTCGCCGAGACCGGCACCCTGGCCGTGGTCGAGTCCGAGGGCAACGGGCGGATGTGTCTGACCCTGCCGCGCACGCTGATCACCCTGATGGGCGTGGAGAAGGTCGTACCGACGTGGCGGGACCTGGAGGTGTTCCTCCAACTGCTGCCCAGGGCGTCGACCGGGGAGCGGATGAACCCGTACACGTCGATGTGGACGGGTGTGACTCCGGGCGACGGACCGCAGGCGTTCCACCTGGTCCTGCTGGACAACGGCCGCAGCGCGGTCCTCGCCGACGAGGTCGGTCGGCAGGCGTTGCGGTGCATCCGCTGCTCGGCCTGCCTCAACGTGTGCCCGGTGTACGAGCGGGCCGGCGGGCACGCCTACGGTTCGGTCTATCCGGGGCCGATCGGCGCCGTGCTGTCGCCCCAGCTCACCGGCATCGACGACAACGCCTCCCTGCCGTACGCGTCGACGCTGTGCGGCGCGTGCTACGACGCCTGTCCGGTGCAGATCAACCTCCCGGAGGTGCTGGTGCACCTGCGCGCCGAGGCCGTCGACGCGCGACGCCTGCCCACCGCCGAGTCGATCGCGATGGCCGCCGCCGCGTACACGATGGATCATCCCCGGCTGTACGAGGCCGCGCAGCGCGCCTCCCGACTGAGCCGGTTCGCCGGCCGGCGGGGCCGGGGCCTGCCCCCGCCGTTGAACGGCTGGACCGGCAGCCGTGATCTCCCGGAGCCGCCGGCTAAGACATTCCGCGAATGGTGGGCCGAGCGGTGAGCGCCAGGGATCTCGTCCTCGGCCGGCTACGGGCCGCACTTGCCGCCGGCGCCCCCGCTCCGGTGGAGGTGCCGCGCGACTACCGGCACACCGGCACGCTCGACCTCGACCAGCTGGTGGAACGGCTGACCGACTACCTGGCGCACGTGCACCGGGTCGCCGAGGAGGCCGTGGCCGACACGATCGCCGGCATCCTGCCGGCCGGTGGCACCGTCGTCGTACCCCCGGGTCTGCCGCCCGCCTGGCTGCCGCCGACGGTGACCGCGCTGCGCGACGACGGCCTCGACACCGCGCGGATCGGCGCGGCCGACGCCGTCGTCACCGGTGCCGCCGTCGCCGTCGCCGAGACCGGCACCGTCGTGCTCGACGGCTCACCCGACCAGGGGCGCCGGGTGCTCAGCCTGCTGCCGGACCGGCACGTGTGCGTGCTGCGGGCCGCCCAGGTGGTGGCGACGGTGCCGGAGGCCCTCGCCCGGCTGACGCCGCAGCGCCCGCTTACCTGGATCAGCGGGCCGTCGGCGACCAGCGACATCGAACTCATCCGGGTGGAGGGTGTGCACGGCCCGCGCCAGCTGCACGTCATCCTGCTGCCCTGACCGCCCGCCGTGCGGCTCGGCGGTCAGCGGGAGGTACGCCTGCCGTCGATCGTGAGGTTGGCCAGCAGGCCGGGGTGGTCCGTCGCGCCGCCCATGCCCACCGACCTGGTGCAGCAGAGCGCGACGCCGCTGCTGGCCAGGACGTGCTGCACCGCGCCGTCGTCGATGCGGAGGTCGCCCGACGGTCCGCACGACCGTACGTCGGTGTCGCCGCCGCGCCGCAGGTTGAGATCGCCGCTGAGCACTGTGGGCGCGTACGCGGTGCTCCCGCGGACGACAGGCAGGATCTCGTCGAGCAGGTGCTCGCACTGGGCCAGCGCGACAGTGGAACTGGTGGCCGCCAGGTGGGTGGTGCACACCGAGAGCGCGCCGTCGACGTGGACGCAGAGCCAGCTGCGTTCCTCGGGGTCGGTGAGGTCCTGGGTCGGGTGGATCCCGCTGCGCACCGTGTGGCGGGCGCCCGGCGCGGTCAGGCGGGCGAGAACCCCGATGCCGTACGACCGGCCGTTGCGGCACCGGGTGTCGGCGCCGCTGGGGCGGTCGCCGGCGGCCTGGAAGGCGGACACGACACCCGCGCCTCTGTGCGTGGCCGCGAACGTGCGCTCCAGTGCTGTCACGTCGTCCTGGCAGATCTCGTTGAGCGTGACCAGGTCGGGCCGCTCGGCGCTGATCACCTCGGCGGCCCTGGTCACCGACCGGCCGGTGTAGCAGCTGGCCCGGCCGCTGTTGCACAGGTTCATCTGCAGCAGCCGCAGGGTCGTGGGTGCGGGGGAGTCGGCCGCCGACGATCCGGACGGCATCCCGGCGGCGGCGACCAGGCAGCCGACGGTGAGGGCGCGGCGGAGCCTGCCGGGAGCGCGGGTGATGCCGGCGGGCGCCTGCGTGGACATGCGGGCTCCGGGTGCCGGGGGCGACAGTCTTCGCCGAGGTGCCAGTGATCGTACTGCCGGTCGGTCGACGGCAGGAGCCCTGCGCGGGACCTATCGTGAAGCAATGATCACGTGCGTCGTGCACTACACAATCGACCCGGCACAGATCGGGGAGTTCGAGCGCTTCGCCCGCGCGTGGATGGGGCTCGTGGCCCGGCACGGCGGCGTGCACCACGGTTACTTCCTGCCCGCCGAGGGTGCCAGCGACCGGGCCGAGGCGCTGTTCAGCTTCGAGAGCCTCGCGGCCTACGAGCGGTACCGGGCACGCTTCGGCAGCGACCCTGACTTCGTGGCGGCGGACCGGATCCGCGACGAGTCCGGCTGTGTGCTGCGCTACGAGAGAACCTTCATGCGTCCACTTCTGCCGACCGACGGCACGGCCACGGCGAGCTGAGGCGGGCCGTGCGGGGAGGGGTGGACCCCGCACGGCCCGTGTCAGGTCAGCGGCGCGGCCGGGGCGTGCTGCGTGGCAGGACGTACGGCGGCCCGGCGAAGATCAGGTCGGACTTCAGCTCCTGGTACGCCCGCTTGGGCTGGTAGTTCTCGTCGTAGATGGTGGCCAGACCCTCGGGCGGGTCGTTGAACCAGTCCGGCACCCACGAGTACTTGTCGGTGAAACCCCAGACGGTGTACGACAGGCAGCTGCGCACGGCCAGGCACGCCTTCATCAGCACGCTGAAGTTGGCGGCCGACGCCTGCAACCGGGGGTTGATCTCGGCCGAGTCGCCGGCCTGGACGCCTGCGGTCATCTGACTGCGCACGTCGACCTCGGTGAACGCGGTGGCGAGACCCAGCGCGGCGAACTTCTTCAGCGCGGCGGTCACCTGGAGGGTGTCGAAGTTGCCGTACTGGGTGCCGAGGTGGCCCTGTGAGCCGATGCCGTCGATCGGGACGCCCTGCCGGAGCAGACCCTTGGCCATGTCGTACACGAACTGCGTCTTGTCGTCGGCGGGGTTGCCGGAGCCGAACGCCTCGATGTTGTAGTCGTTGTAGAACAGCAGCGCCTTCGGGTCGGCGGCACGTGCCCAGCGGAACGCGTCGGCGATGTAGCCCGGGCCGAGGTTCTGCGCCCAGAAGCCCTTGTAGTGCAGGGTGTTCGGGGTGTCCCAGGGGTCGCTCACCGCCTCGTTCACCACGTCCCACTGCCAGATCTTGCCCTTGTAGCGGTTCACGACTGTGGTGATGTGCTTGCGCAGCAGCTCGCGCAGCTCCTGCTTGCTGATGGAGCCGTCGGCGACGCCACTGGTCAGCCAGGCGGGCAGCTGGTTGTGCCAGACCAGCACGTGGCCGCGGACGCTCTGCCTGTTGCGCTTGGCGAACTCGACGAGCTGGTCGGCGGCGGTCCAGTCGTAGGTGCCGCGGGTGGGCTCCAGGCTCTCCCATTTCATCGCGTTCTCCGCGGTGACCGAGGTGAACTCGGTGGAAGCCAGCCGGCGGTACTCCGGGTCGGTCGTGTCGTTGAGGCCCGTCGGGTTCACGGCGGTGCCGATGTGCAGGCCGTGGCGCAGGCCGAGGGTGCCCAGGCTCTGTGCCGTCGGGTCGTACGGCCGGCTCGCGGTGGCGGGCACCGTGTTCAGTGCCGCGACGGTCGCGACGGCGACCACCCCGACAGTGATCAGCTGTCTTGGCTTCATTGCCTTCCCTTCATTGATCGACAAGTTTCGATCATGAGCGCGAGAGTGCGGTCCGGTGCGGGTGTGCGGGGGAGTGGGACCGGGTGCCGGTGGTGCCGAAAGGGGACCGGAAACGTGCCCGAAACGTTAAGCCGATCGATGTCCGCCGTCAACAGTGAAAACTTTCGGAAATTCGTCAGGTGAGCTGGGGTACCTTCGGTTCGGCGGATACCGAAACTTCCGGTGGCGCGGGGTGCGGTGTGGGGCGTTCGACAGAATCGGCGGGCCGTGCGGCGGGCCGCCTGTGGGACCGGCGATGATGGTCCGGTGAAGATCCTGTCCATCCAGTCGTCGGTCGCCTACGGCCACGTCGGCAACTCGGCGGCCGCGTTCCCCCTGCAACGGCTCGGGCACGAGGTCTGGCCGGTCCTGACCGTCCACTTCTCCAACCACACCGGCTACGGCGCGTGGCGCGGCCCGCTGCTGGACCCGGCCCAGGTGGCCGAGGTGATCGCGGGCATCGGCGACCGGGGCGTCCTCGGCAGCGCCGACGCGGTGCTGTCGGGCTACCAGGGCGACCCGGCGATGGGCGCGGTGATCCTCGAGGCGGTCGACACCGTCAAGGCGGCCAACCCGAACGCCGTGTACTGCTGCGACCCGGTGCTGGGCGACGTCGGCCGGGGCATGTTCGTGCGACCCGGGATCCCTGAGTACATGCGCGACGTCGTGGTTCCGCGCGCGGACATCATCACCCCCAACCACTTCGAGCTGGACTTCCTCGCCGGCCGGTCCACCACCACCCTGACCGAGGTGCTGGACGCCGTCGACGTGGTCCGCGCGACCGGGCCACGGCACGTGCTCGTGACAAGCGTGCTGCACGCCGACGTGCCGGCGGGGTCACTGGAGGTGGTGGCCGTCTCGGACGAGGGCGCCTGGTCGGTGACCACGCCCCTGCTGCCGATCAGCCCGAACGGCGGCGGCGACGTCACCGCAGCCCTCTACCTCGCGCACCTGTGCACGACTGGTTCGCCCGCCACGGCACTGGAACGCACCATCGCCTCGGTCTTCACGATCCTGGAGGCCACCCTCGTGGCGGGCACCCGGGAGATCCAGCTCGTCGCGGCCCAGGACGCCATCGCGGCGCCGCCGGCCCGGTTCGCCGCCCGTCGACTGCGCTGACCGGTCTTCCCGGTCGCGGAGATCGAGCTGGCCCGGGCCGCCCCGGCGACATGCCGCCAATTCAGTCATATCGATGTGATCGTTAACATGCGCGGTGTCAGCTCCCCTCGCAACCCCCGCGACAGACGCCGCCGTTTCGGACGCCCGGATGTCGAACCGGTGCGCATCGCGGTCCTCGTCGGACCCGGAATCTGCCGGATCGCGTGTCGTGGCTCGTGACGGAGGGTCAGCCCGTCGAGGGCCTGCCCTCCGTTGACGGCCGACGCGCCGCTCAGTACGGTGCATCGTAAATCTTAGATGTCAACGCTGATACGGCAACGCGGCAACGCGATGACGAAGTTGACCTCACGCACCCGTGAAAACCCAGGTCAGGCACGCGACAGGCGGGCTGAGGAGGTGCCTTAGGCACGTGTTAACGCTAACAGATCATGGCTGATCACGTCGATCACCGCCCCTTGTGGATCCGGTCGATCGGCACCCGGCGGCGCGGCACGCCGCCGCGACCCTCTCAGGGAGTAACCGTGAAGGTGGCAATCCGAACCACAGCCCGCAGCAGGTCCGGCGCCAGGCGCGGCATCGCCTGGCTGATGAGTCTGGTGTGCGTCCTCGCACTGGTCCCGGGCACCGCCCGGGCGGACAACCCGATCGTCCAACACATCTACACAGCCGATCCGGCCCCGTTGGTGCACAACGGCCGGGTGTACCTCTACACAGGCCACGACGAGGACGGCTCCACGTACTTCACAATGAAGGAGTGGCGGGTCTGGTCGTCCGCCGACATGGTCAACTGGACCGACCACGGCTCGCCGCTGAACATCAGCACCTTCAGTTGGGCGAGCGCCAACGCCTGGGCCGGCCAGGTCATCGCCCGCAACGGCAAGTTCTACTGGTACGTGCCGGTGACCAACCGGGCGACAAACTCGATGGCCATCGGCGTGGCGGTCGGGGACAGCCCCACCGGCCCGTTCCGCGACGCGATCGGCCGGCCACTGGTGGGCAACGGCGAGATCGACCCGACCGTCTTCATCGACGACGACGGCCAGGCGTACCTGTACTGGGGCAACCCGAACCTGTGGTACGTGAAGCTGAACGCGGACATGATCTCCTACTCCGGTTCGGCCACGAAGATCCCGCTCACCACCGCCGGGTTCGGCACCCGCAACGGCAACGCCAGCAGGCCCACCCTCTACGAGGAGGGTCCGTGGGTCTACAAGCGCAACGGGACCTACTACAACGTGTTCGCGGCGGAGTGCTGCTCGGAGTTCATCGCGTACTCCACGGCCCCCGGCCCCACCGGACCGTGGACCTACCGGGGCACGATCATGCCCAGGCAGGGCGGTAGTTTCACCAACCACGCAGGCGTCGTCGACTTCAACGGCGGCTCGTACTTCTTCTACCACAACGGCGCCCTGCCTGGTGGTGGCGGCTACACCCGCTCGGTCGCGGTGGAGAAGTTCAGCTACAACTCCAACGGCACCTTCCCGACGATCACCATGACCAGCACGGGCGCGCCGCAGGTGGGCACGCTGAATCCGTACGTCCGGCAGGAGGCCGAGACGATCGCCTGGGGCTCCGGCATCGAGACCGAACCCTCCAGCGAGGGCGGCATGAACGTCGGCTGGATCGAGAACGGCGACTACATCAAGGTCAAGGGCGTCGCGTTCGGCGCGGGCGCGACGTCGTTCAACGCGCGGGTCGCCTCGGCGGGCAGCGGTGGGCGGATCGAGGTGCGGCTCGACAACAGCAACGGCCCGCTGGTGGGCACCTGCACCGTCCCGGTCACCGGAGGCTGGCAGACCTGGACCAACGCCACCTGCGCGGTCAGCGGGGCGACAGGTACGCGGGACGTGTTCCTGCGCTTCGCCGGCGGCAGCGGCACCCTGTTCAACGTGAACTGGTGGCAGTTCAGCGGCACCGGTGGTGGCGTCGACGGCAACCTGCTCACCAACGGCAACCTGGAGAACGGCACGACCGGTTGGGGCGCGCTCGGTGCGGCGACGCTGGCGGCCAACACGGCTGTCGTGCACGGTGGCGCCGGTTCCCTGTCGGTCACCGGCCGTACGGCGGCGTGGAACGGCCCCAACCAGGACGTGACCTCGAAGCTCACCAACGGCAAGACCTACACCACGAGCGTCTGGGTACGCTCGCAGAGCGGCACGCCGGCGGCGAAGGCGACCCTCTCACTGACCGCCAACGGTACGACGAACTACCTGCAACTGACGCCGGCGACGACTGTCAACGCCAACGGGTGGACCCAGCTGACCGGCACGGCGACCGTGTCGTGGAGCGGCACGCTCTCCAGCGCCGGCTTCTACGTCGAGACGGCCGAGGGGACCGACAGTCTCCTGGTCGACGACGTCTCGTTCCAGTGACGCGACGGTGCCGGGGCCGCGTTCACGCCGCCCCGGCACCGACGACCGCCACTACTTGACGAACGACATGTTATCGCTCACAGTCGATGGTTGAGGGCGGCCGCACCGTGGAGCTCACCGGGCGAGCCTGCCGACCGTCCCTCGACAAACGACGTCCGCCCAGGGCATGCCGGACGTCGTTTCAGGACTCCTTTCGGTGGCGCCGTCGACGGCGACCGGGCTCTCGCCGTGCCCCCGCCACCGCCTCCCTTTCGGCGCTGCACCTCCATCGCTGGAACCACCACAGAGAAGGACTTCGCATGAACCACAGAAGAGCCCTGCGAGCGGCGGTGACAGTCGCCGTCACGGGCGCACTGGCCGCCGGGATGGCGATGACGCTGTCCACCTCCGCCAGTGCCGGGACGACCCTCGGGGCGTCGGCGGCCGAGAAGGGCCGTTACTTCGGCGCTGCCGTCGCGACGGGCAAGCTCTCCGACGGCACGTACGTCGGGATCCTGAACCGTGAGTTCAACAGTGTCGTGGCCGAGAATGAGATGAAGTGGGATGCCACCGAGCCGCAGCAGGGGCGGTTCAGTT
Organism: Micromonospora sp. NPDC093244; assembly: GCF_040683695.1. Taxonomy (NCBI): domain Bacteria; kingdom Bacillati; phylum Actinomycetota; class Actinomycetes; order Micromonosporales; family Micromonosporaceae; genus Micromonospora; species Micromonospora sp. NPDC093244. Next base: position 1,943,788 of record NZ_JBFBEO010000001.1, on the reverse strand, counting down.
ACTCCGGTGGTGATCGTCTGGTGAGTCATGCGCGTGCGAATGGGATGAGTGTGCGGGGTCATGCGTTGTTGTGGCATCAGCAGCAGCCGGGGTGGGCGCAGAGTTTGTCGGGTTCGGCGTTGCGGAGTGCGGCGATCAATCATGTGACGCAGGTGGCGACGCATTTTCGGGGGCAGGTCTATGCCTGGGATGTGGTGAACGAGGCGTTCGCTGATGGTGGTGGTGGTGGTCGGCGTGACTCGAATTTGCAGCGGACGGGTAATGACTGGATCGAGGCGGCGTTCCGGGCGGCGCGGGCGGCGGATCCGGGTGCGAAGTTGTGTTACAACGACTACAACACCGATGGGATCAACGCGAAGTCGACGGGGATCTACAACATGGTGCGGGACTTCAAGTCTCGTGGTGTGCCGATCGACTGTGTGGGGTTCCAGTCGCATCTGGGTACGACGTTGGCTGGTGACTATCAGGCCAATCTGCAGCGGTTCGCTGATCTGGGTGTGGATGTGCAGATCACCGAGCTGGACGTGATGACCGGCTCCAACCAGGCGAACATCTTCGCCTCGGTCACCCGGGCCTGCCTGGCTGTCTCACGCTGCACCGGCATCACCGTGTGGGGCGTGCGCGACTGCGACTCCTGGCGAGGCTCGGACAACGCGCTGCTGTTCGACTGCGGCGGCAACAAGAAGGCCGCGTACACGAGCGTGCTGAACGCCCTCAACGCCGGCGGCACCACGCCGCCGCCCACCACGCCGCCGCCGACCACGCCGCCGCCGACCACGCCCCCGCCGACCACGCCCCCGCCCACGACGCCGCCGCCCACCACGCCTCCGCCCGGTGGTGGTTGCTCGGCGTCGGTGTCACTGAACTCGTGGACCGGCGGGTTCGTGGCCACCGTGAAGGTGACAGCCGGTTCGTCCGGAACGAACGGCTGGACCGTCAGCGTGACGCTTCCAAGCGGCGCGAGCGTCACCAACACCTGGAGCGCGTCGGCCAGTGGTTCCACGGGCACGGTGCGGTTCACCAACGTGGACTACAACGGGCGGCTCGGCGCGGGCCAGGGCACCGAGTTCGGCTTCCAGGGCAACGGAAGCGGGGCCGGCCTGACCCCCACCTGCACCGCCAGCTGATCACGGCGTCGGTGCGGAGGACGTCACCTGTCCTCCGCACCGGCCGGCTCTGCGATTCCCGTTACGGTCGCGAGAGTGCCCGCGCACGCTGTGATTGGATGATCCGGTGCAGTTCACCGTGACAGACGCGCCGGAGCGGGAACGCTTCGAGGCGCGCGACGAGGCGGGCGCCCTCGCCGGCATCGTGACCTACCAGCTGACCGGCGGCATCATCGCCTACACCCACACCGAGGTCGACCCCGCGTTCGAGGGCAGGGGTGTCGGCTCGACCCTCGCCCGCGCGGTGATGGACGACGCGCGGGCCCGGAGCCGGACGGTCGTGCCCATCTGCCCGTTCCTCGCCGAGTGGCTGACCAAGCACCCGGAGTACGAGGACATCGTGGCCCGGTCCACGCGGAAGATGAAAAAGTAGGGGTACGAGTGACCACGACAGCGTCCACCTTCCGGGCCCTGCACCACGGTCGCGCCACAGGCGACCCGCTCGTCCTACCGGGGCCGTGGGACGCGGCCAGCGCCCGGGTCTTCGCCGACGCCGGCTTTCCCGCGCTCGCCACGCCCAGCGCGGGAATCGCCGCCTCCCTCGGGTACGAGGACGGGTCCACGCCACCTGAGGAGATGTTCGCCGCGGTGACCCGGATCGTCCGGGCCGTGGCGGTTCCCGTGTCCGCCGACGTCGAGGGCGGCTACGGTCTCGCCCCCGCCGAACTGGTCGGGCGGATCCTCGACACGGGCGCCGTCGGCTGCAACCTGGAGGACTCCGACGGGCACGGCACCCTCAAGGACCCGCGGCGGCATGCCGACTGGCTGGCCGAGGTGCGGGCGGCGGCGGGCGACGCCCTGTTCATCAACGCGCGCGTCGACACGTTCCTGTTCGGGTCGGGTGACCCGGCCGACGCGGTGGAGCGGGCCCGGCTGTACGTGGCCGCCGGCGCCGACTGCGTCTACCCGCTGCGCGCGCCGACCGAGGTGCTGCCGCTGCTTGGCGACGCCGTCGAGGGCCCGTTGAACATGGCCGCCGGCCCGGCCCCGGAGTCCGTGGCCGAGTTGGGGCGGCTCGGCGCCACCCGGATCACCTTCGGGCCGGGGATGCAGCGGTACGCGATGGGCGCGATCAGCGACCTCGCGGCGGCGCTGCGCGCCTGAGCCGTAGCCCCGGACGCCGCGACGCCGCGCCCGGGGAGGGCCGACCCCGGCAGCCGCCCTCAGGCGTCGACGCGGGCGGCGAGGGCGTCCACCAGTCGGCGGGTCGAGCCGGCCAGGTTCCACCTGCCGGCCAGGTCCAGCAGCCGGTCCGGGTCGGCGGGCGCGGTGGGCAGCGCGGTGGGCAGCTCCGGCAGTGGCACGTCCAGGGCGACCCGGACCACCGTCGGTGCCACAGCCAGGTAGTCGCGGGCGGCGACCAGCTTGCCGCGCAGGCCCGGCGCGAAGGACGAGTCGGAGTCGTCGAGCGCGGCCAGGATGCCGGCGATGCTGCCGTACCGTTCGATGAGCCGCGCGGCGGTCTTCTCACCGACGCCCGCCACGCCGGGCAGGCCGTCGCTGGGGTCGCCGCGCAGGGCGGCGAAGTCGGCGTACCGGTCGGCGGGCACGCCGTAGCGCGACCGCACTGCGGCGTCGTCGCAGTCGTCGAGCTTGGCCACACCGCGCCCGACGTAGAGCAGCCGGACCTCCCGGGCGTCGTCGACGAGCTGGAACAGGTCCCGGTCGCCGGAGACCACCTCGACCGGGCCGGGCTGGGTCACCGACAGCGTGCCGAGCACGTCGTCGGCCTCGTAGCCGGTCGCGCCGACGGACGTGATGCCGACGGCCTCCAGCACCTCCAGGATCATCGGCACCTGCGGGGAGAGCGTGTCCGGTACGACTTCGCCGCCCTGCGGTGCCACCCGGTGCGCCTTGTACGACGGCAGCAGGTCGACCCGCCACGCCGGACGCCAGTCGTAGTCGAGGGCGCAGACCATCCGGTCGGCGCCCCGCCCGCGAATCAGGGTGGCGAGCATGTCGAGGAAGCCGCGTACCGCGTTGACGGGGGTGCCGTCCTCGGTGCGGGCGACGGACTCCGGAATGCCGAAGTACGCCCGGAAGTAGAGGCTGGGTGCGTCGATCAGCAGGATCGGGGATCGGTGTGCCACGCCGAACAGCCTGGCACAGCCCTCCGACGATCAGGGGTACGCCCGGCCGCCGACGGCTCAGCGCCGGTAGACGGTCTCCCGGCGGGCCAGGTGCTGTACGACGTAGCTCGCCACCAGCAGCAGGATCGCGACAACCACCTCGACCCAGGCGGCGACCCCGTCGGCCACGGTGAGGCCGATGATCAGCAGGACCAGGCCGACGAGCGCCAGCACCCCGGCCCACAGTTGCCGGCGGCGGCGTGTCGCCGCCCGGTCCGCCTCGTTCGCTGCCACCTGGTCCTCCCGGTCGGGACGCCCGCGCGGGCGTCCCGGATCCAGGCTATGACCCCGCGGTGCCGTCCGAGCGGGAAAACGCCGCGCGGGGCAGGTCACCGACCGGCGGCGACGTTGGGCCGCCGGTCGGGCCGCGGATCGTGGTCGGTGAGGTTGCGCAGGTGCCGCACCGGGGAGAGCAGCAGCACCAGCGGCGCGCACACCAGGGTCGCCGCGAAGACGAGCAGGGTGGTGCGGGCGCCGAGCGGGCCGGCCAGGATGCCGGCGACCAGCCCGCCTACCGGGATCGCCCCCCAGGAGACGAACCGCACGGTCGCCATTACCCGGGACAGCAGGTCGGGTGGGCTGGCGATCTGCCGGTACGTCCGGGTGGTCACGCTGAGCACCACGGTGCCGAGGGAGAAGACGATGCTGCCGGCAGCGAACGCGGCGTACGCCGACCAGCCCGTACCCAACGGGATCAGGAACGCTCCGGCGACAGTGGTGAACCCGGCGGCGACCAGCGCGCGGGCGGTGCCGATCCGGTTGGTGATCCGTGTGGTGAGGGCCGCCCCGACCAGCGCGCCGACGCCCTCGACGGCGAGCAGGACGCCGACCAGGCCGGCGGGCGCGTGCAGGTCGCGGACGAGGTACAGCGGGTGCAGCGCGAACTGTGCGCCGCAGACGAGGTTCATCGCCGTGGCGGCCCACATGCTCGGCCCCATCACCCGGTGGTGGGTGACGTAGCGCCAGCCCTGGCGGATCAGTTCGCCGACCGGGGGCCAGCGGTCCGGCGTCGGGACGCGGCTGGTGGGAAGGGTGCGCAGCAGGGCCGCCGAGGCGAGGTAGCTGGCGGAGTCGACGAGCAGGGTGGGCACCGCGCCGAGGGCCTGCACGGCGAGGCCGCCGAGGGAGGGCCCGCTGAGCAGGGTGGCCGCGTGGGTGGCGGAGGTGAGGCTGTTGCGGGACTGCAACCGTTCCCGCTCGACGATGCTGGGCAGGAACGTCGCGTTTGCCACGTCGAACAGCACGTTGGCGAAGCTGACGACGAGCGCGGTGACCACCAGGTGGGTCACCGTGAGGTGGCCCCACCACCAGGTGAGTGGGATCGACGCCACGGCGACGGCACGGGCGAGATCGGCGCCGACCTGGGCGCCGCGCAGCGGCAGGCGTTGCACGATGACGCCCGCGGGCAGGCCGATCACGATCCAGGCGACGTAGCTGGCCGCGGCGATCAGGCCCATCTGGAACGCGGAGGCGTCCAGGACGGTGAGCGCGGTAAGTGGCAGGGCCACGGCGCCGACCGCCGACCCGACCATGCTTGTCGTGCCGGCGGTCCACCAACGCCAGAACACCGCGGCGCGGTCGTCGACGTGCATGTCGCCGGCCCCCGTTCGTCGCGCCGATGCGTTCCGCCGGATCAGTGCGTTCCAATCTGGAACGGACTATAGTCGGGTCGGACGATCGGAGGGAAGCCGGTGCGACGGGAGGATCTCGCCGACGCTGACTGCGGCATCGCGCAGGCGCTCGGCGTACTGGGGGACTGGTGGACGTTCCTCATCGTGCGCGACGTGGCCGGCGGCACGACCCGCTTCGACGCGCTCCAGCGCGAGCTGGGCGTCAGCCGGCGCGCGTTGACCGAACGCCTCGCCGCCCTGGTCGAGCACGGCGTGCTGCGACGCCGCCCCTACTCCACGCATCCGCCACGGTACGACTACCTGCTCACCGCGAAGGGCGAGGGACTGTTGCCGGTGCTGATCGCCCTCCAGGACTGGGGAACGAGGCACCTGATGGGCGACGGAGACCTGACCGCGACCGCCGACGCCGAGTCGGCCGAGGCGCGCCGGGTGCACGAACTGATCGGCCGGCGGCTACCGCAGGTCGCCCTGCCCGGCCTCGACGGAGAGCCGGTAGCTGTCACCGCACCGGACGCCTGGAGCGTCCTGTACCTCTTTCCCGGGGCGTACGCGCCTGGGGCGGTGCAGAACTACCCGCCCGGTTGGGCGGAGATCCCCGGCGCCCGGGGCTGCACCCTGGAGTCGACCACCTACGCGCGGCGGCACCCGGAGTTCCAGGCGGCGGGGGTACGCGTCCTCGGCATCAGCACCCAACGACCGGACCAGCTCGCCGACTTCGCCGCGTACGCCGAGTTGCCGTTCCCGTTGCTGTCCGACCAGGACGGTCGACTCGCCGCCGGGCTGCTGCTGCCCGTCTTCCGGGCCGGTGGGCAGACCCGGTTCAAGCGGTTGACGCTGCTTGTCGACCCGGCGTCGGTGGTCCGGGCGGTGCAGTTCCCGGTCACCGATCCGGCCGGCTCGGTCGACGAGATGCTCGCCCTGGCCCGCGTGCACGCGGTGGTCCCCGGCTGACGCTGGGCGTCGACCGGGGACCGTGCGGGTCACGCCGTCAGGCCGGAAGGGTCCAGCGCTGGTTGGTGCCGGCGAAGCAGTCCCAGATCTGCAGCCGCGTGCCGTCGGCGGAGCTGTTGTCCGTGGCGTCGAGGCACTTGTTCGACTGCGGGTTGCGCAGGGTGCCGTTGGACTGCGCCTGCCACACCTGGGCGCCGCTGCCGTTGCAGTCCCAGAGCTGGACCTTCGCGCCGTTGGCGGTCGAGCCGCTGGCGATGTCGGCGCACTTGCCGAGGGCGCGCAGCGTGCCGTCGCCGGCGACCGTCCAGGTCTGCGCGGTGGTGCCGTTGCAGGTCCAGAGCTGGATGGCGGTGCCGTTGGCGGTGCTGGCCGATGCCACGTCGACGCACGTGCCGCCGATGCCGGTGATCCGGCCGGTACGACCGCTCGGCGGCGGGGTGGTGCCGCCCATGATGGTGTCGTACATGGCGCTGACCAGCGAGGTCGAGCCGGTGGTGTCCTGCGACAACTCCCAGTTCATGACGCCGCCGGCGTTGGCCAGGGCCCACTGCGTCTTGCGCTTGACAGTCGGGATGCCGTTGTAGCACTGCTGAGCGCCGCCGGCGGTGGTGCAGTCGCGGTTGGCGTTCGCCGGGTCCAGCGCGACAAGGGCCGAGTACGTGAAGTAGCCGGGACGGCTGTAGAACGGGATGCCGAGTACGGCCTTGCTGGCCGGCAGGCCCCGGGCCTTCCACAGGTTGACGCTGTTGATCGACCAGTCGTAGTTCGAGTGTGGGCTGCCGCCGTCGTACGCCATGATGTTGAGCCAGTCGACCTGGTTGAACACGGCTGGCTGCACGCCGTCGAGGTAGTAGCCCTCGCTGACCACGGCGGCGGTGAGCAGCTTGCCGCGACTGTGCATGGCGCTGCCGAGCTGCGTCATGAGCGCCGTGTAGTTGTTGGCCGAGGCGCCCGGGTCGGGGTACTCCCAGTCCATGTCGACGCCGTCGAGGTTGTACTGGTTGACGAAGGTGACCAGGTTGTTGACGAAGGCCGTCCGGCTGCCGGAGTTGGCGGCGAGGGCTTCGAACGCCGAGTCGTTGCCGTCGTTCCAGCCACCGACGGCGATCGACACCTTGACGTTGTTGGCGTGCGCCCGCGAGACCAGCGTGGAGAGTTTGCTCGGGTTCTCCACCGCCCGCAGGCTGCCGTCGTTGTTGGGCAGCACGAATGCGTAGTTGATGTGGGTGAGCTTGTTGTACTGGATGGTGTTCACGTCGCCGGCCCACGAGGGCATGTAGCCGACGCTCTTGAAGTTGTTCGGCAGCACCACGGCCTGCGCGGCGGTGGGGGCGAGGGTCAGGGTGGCGCCGGCGGTGGCCAGCGCGAGCAGGCCGGCGGCGAGGGCGCGGCGCAGTGGTGAGGACATCGGGGGCCTTCCCGTGGGCGGGGGACGACGCCCGCCCGCGCAGGGTTGTCGCGGACGGGGGTGCGGCAGCAGGGACGGGTGGGCCTCGAGGCAGCCAAATCTTAAAGAGTGTTAACTGTCGGCGTCAATCAAAGTTTGTGGATTTCCTTCGTGCCTGTTGTCCGGATTCGAGCAACACCCAAACGACCGTTAAGCTGAGGGGGTGGGAATCGACGAGCTGTACCCGCCCGATCGGCTGATCGCCGCGCAGCGCGCCACGGCCGCCGCCAATCTGGACGCCCTGCTGCTCACCCCCGGCTCCGACCTGCGCTACCTGACCGGGTACGACGCCCACGCGGGGGAGCGGCTGACCTGCCTCGTGCTGCCCGCCGAGGGCGAGGCGACCCTCATCGTGCCCAGGCTGGAACGCCCGGCCGCCGAGGCGTCCCCCGCGCCGGCCACCGGCGTGCGCATCGTCGACCACGTCGACGGCGTCGACCCGTACCCCCTGGTGGTGGCCGCCCTCGACGGCCCGCCGGCGGCGGTCGGGCTCGCCGACCGGATGTGGGCCGAGCAGGTCCTCGCGCTGCGCGCGACGCTTCCCGGCGCCACCCAGCGGCTCGCCGGGGAGGTGCTGCGCGAGCTGCGGATCCGCAAGTCCCCGGCGGAGGTCGCGGCCCTGGCCGAGGCCGGCGCGGCCATCGACGAGGTGCACCGTCGGATGGGGGAGTGGCTGCGCCCCGGGCGCACCGAGGCCGAGGTGGCGACCGACATCGCCGCGGCGATCCGCGCGACCGGACACGTAAGCGTCGACTTCGTCATCGTGGCCGCCGGGCCGAACGGCGCCAGCCCCCACCACGGGACCTCCGACCGGCCGATCGGCGCCGGCGAGCCCGTGGTGGTCGACATCGGCGGCACCATGGCGTCGGGGTACCGCTCCGACTGCACCCGCACCTACGTGGCGGGAGCACCGGCCCCGGCCGACTTCCTCGACTACTACACGGTGCTGCGCGACGCCCAGCGGGCCGCCGTGGCGGCGGTGCGGCCCGGCATCACCGGCGCGCAGGCCGACGCCGCCGCCCGCGAGCCGATCGCCGCCGCCGGCTACGGCCCCGCGTTCCTGCACCGCACCGGGCACGGCATCGGCCTCGACGGCCACGAGGAGCCCTACCTGGTGGCCGGTAACGACAGGCAGTTGGAGGCCGGGATGGCGTTCTCCATCGAACCGGGCATCTATCTGGCGGGCCGGCACGGCGCCCGCATCGAGGACATCGTCGTCTGCACAACGGACGGCGTGCAACGGCTCAACACCACCCCCACGGAGCTCATCGCGCTATGACTGTCGACCGGATCCTCCCCACCGACGAGGCCCACGACCTGCTGGACCTCGCCACCGAGCTCGCCGACCGCGAACTCGCCCCGAAGGCCGCCGGCTTCGAGGAGCGCGCCGAGTTCCCCCGCGAGGTGCTGCGTACCCTCGGCCGGGCCGGCCTGCTCGGCCTGCCCTACCCCGAGGAGTACGGCGGGGCGGCCCAGCCGTACGAGGTGTACCTCCAGGTGCTGGAGGTCCTGGCCAGCCGCTGGCTCGCCGTCGCCGAGGCGGTCAGCGTGCACACCCTGTCCTGCTACCCGGTGGCCGCGTTCGGCAGCGACGAGCAGCGCAAACTGCTGCCGGACATGCTCGGCGGCGAGTTGCTCGGCGCGTACTGCCTCTCCGAGCCGCAGGGTGGCTCGGACGCGGCGGCGTTGAGCACCCGGGCCGTCCGTGACGGCGATACGTACGTCGTCTCCGGCACCAAGGCGTGGATCACCCACGCCCAGGTGGCCGACTTCTACAACATCTTCTGCCGCACCGGCGGGCCCGGCCCCAAGGGGATCTCGTGCCTGGTCGCCGACTCCGGCACCGCGGGCATCAGCCCGCAGGCGGCGGAGCGGACCATGGGGCTGCGGTCCTCGCCGGTGGCGCCTATCGCCTTCGACTCGGCGCGGGTGCCGGCCGACCGGCTCATCGGCGGCGAGGGCGCCGGTTTCACCATCGCGATGTCCGCCCTGGACTCGGGTCGGTTGGGCATCGCGGCGTGCGCTGTCGGGCTGGCGCAGGCGGCGCTGGACTACGCGGTGGGCTACGCCCGGGAGCGGCAGCAGTTCGGCAGGTCCATCATCGACTTCCAGGGGCTCGGCTTCCTGCTGGCCGACGCGGCCACCCAGATCGCCGCGGCCCGCGCGCTGACCCTCGCGGCGGCCCGGCTGCGTGACGCCGGCCGGCCGTACTCGATCGAGGCGGCCAAGGCGAAGCTCTTCGCCACCGACATGGCGATGCGGGTGACCACCGACGCGGTGCAGGTGCTCGGCGGCGCCGGTTACGTGAGCGACCACCCGGTGGAGCGGTACATGCGCGAGGCCAAGGTGCTCCAGATCGTCGAGGGCACCAACCAGATCCAGCGGATGGTGATCTCCCGGGCGCTCGCCAAGGGCTGAGACGGCGGGCGGCCGTCGCGTTCGTCGTCGCCGTCGCGACGATTTCCCGGTAGGTTGCTCGCCGTGGAGGAGATCGACCGCGCCATCGTCGCAGCGTTGACCGCTGACGGCCGCCTGTCGTACACGGATCTGGCCGAGAAGGTGGGCCTGTCGGTGTCCGCCGTGCACCAGCGGGTGCGCCGGCTGGAGCAGCGCGGGGTGATCAAGGGGTACGCCGCGCGGGTGTCGTTCGAGGCGTTGGACCTGCCGCTGACCGCGTTCGTGGCGATCCGGCCGTTCGACCCGTCGCAGCCGGACGACGCCCCGGAACGGCTGGCGCACCTGCCCGAGATCGACTCGTGTTACTCGGTGGCGGGGGAGGACTTCTACCTGCTGCTGGTGCGGGTGGCGAGCCCCGCCGACCTGGAGCGGGTGCTCCAGGAGATCCGTACGTCGGCGAACGTGACGACCCGCACGACTGTGGTGCTGTCCACGCCGTACGAGAACCGGCCGCCGAAGATCAGTGCCGGGGCGCCGAGTCGGTCGCGGTCCCGGGTGCCGGAGGAGCCGGCTGGTTCCACCGCAGGATGACCTGCCGGTCGTGCTCGTGACCGAGCACGCTTACCGTGGCGGTGTCCAGCCGCAGCCGTGCGCCGGCGGACGGGGGCAGGCCGATCCAGCGGGCACCCAGCACCCGCAGGCTGTGCGCGTGGCCGACGAGCGCCACGGTGCCCCGGTCCAGCAGCGGGGTGATCCGAGCCAGCACCCGGTCGAGTCGCTCGCCGACCTGCGCGGGTGACTCGCCGCCGGGGCAGCCGTCGGTCCAGATGTTCCAGTGCGGCTGGTTCTCGTGGATGTCGACGGTGGTGCGGCCCTCGTACTCGCCGTAGTTCCACTCGCTGAGGTCCTCGTCGACGGCGTCGACGGTGAGCCCGGCGAGCTGCGCGGTGCGCAGCGCCCGGGAGCGGGGGCTGGCCAGCACGCTCACGAACCGCCGGCCGGCCAGGAACGCCGCGAGGGTGCGGGCCTGCCGCTCGCCGTCGGGGGTCAGCTCCAGATCGGTGTACGAGGTGTGCCGCAGGCTGGCACTCCAGGTGGTCTCGCCGTGCCGGATCAGCAGGAGATCTCCCATCCGATCAGTTAACCACCGCCGTCCGGCCGGCACCCGGCGGTTGTGGTGTGGACGGCGCCGCACGCTCGACGGGCGGGCGGGCGCGGATCAGTCGGCGGGGGCGCCGAACCAGCGGGAGAGATGGCCGTCCAGGTCCTGCTGATCGTCGCCGATCCAGGCGACGTGGCCGTCGGGTCGGAGCAGGACGCACGGGACGTCCAGTGCCGCGGTCGGATCCGCGAGGTGGTCGACGCGGTCTGACCAGCCGCCGACGGTCAGGCGTCCGGTGCGGTCCAGCAGCAGGCCACGGCCGCGGTGCAGCAGCCCGTAGAGGTGGCCCTGTCGCACCTCGATGTCGGGCAGGCGGCGGCCGATCAGGTCGGGGCCCGGGCCGAAGTCGTACCGGATGTCGAGGGCGGTGATCTTCTCGATCAGATGGCGGTTCACCTCGTCGAAGTCCATCAACGTGGTGAGCAGCCTGCGCACGGCCCGCGCGCCTGGTGCGGTGGAGAGCAGTTCCGTCTGGGCGCGGGTGTTGTCCAGCACCTCCTCGGCGACCGGACGGCGTTCTGCCTGGTACGTGTCCAGCAGGGTGCCGGGCGCCCAGCCGCGGATCTGGGCGGCCAGTTTCCAGCCCAGGTTGAAGGCGTCCTGAACGCCCAGGTTGAGGCCCTGTCCACCGATGGGCGGATGGATGTGCGCCGCGTCGCCGGCCAGCAGCACCCGCCCGACCCGGTACCGTTCGGCGAGCCGGGTGGCGTCGCCGAAGCGGGACATCCAGCGGGGGGAGTGCACACCGAAATCGGTTCCGGCGATGGCACGCAACTGTTGTTTGAAGTCGTCGAGGGTGGCCGGCTTCGCGCGGTCGCTGACTCCCGCGGCGGGCACGAGGACGCTGTACATCCCCCCGCCCGCGGGCCGGAGCCAGAATCGATGATGGTTCTCGCGGAGCCCGGTCACCGTGGCGGCGATCTCCTCCGGTGGCATACCGACCGACATCTCGCCCATCAGGGTCTCGTTCTGGGCGGGCTCGCCGGGAAATCCGACACCGAGCAGTTTGCGCACTGTGCTGCGCCCGCCGTCACAGCCGACGAGGTAGCGCGAGCGCAGTTGTGCCCCGTCGGCCAGCTCGACAGTCACACAGTCGTCGTCCTGCTGGAGGCCGGTGACCGCGCACCCGCGCCGGATCTGCGCACCGAGTTCGATCGCGTGCTCCGCGAGCAGCCGTTCGATGACCGGCTGCGGGATGCCCAGCAGATAGGCGTACGCGGAATCCAGGTTCGTCGGCGCGGGCTTGGGGATGGCGGCGAAGAAACCGCCGGCCGGACGTCGCCTGCCGTGCGGGAGGATGCGATCGAGCAGTCCGCGCATCGCCATCAGTTCGAGGCTGCGGATGTGCAGACCGACTATGCGTACGAACGACGTGGGGTCGTTCTCCTTCTCCAGAACCAGGACCCGCACATCGTGCAGTCGTAGTTCGGCGGCCAGCATCGCGCCGGTCGGCCCGCAACCGGCGATGATCACGTCGAAGTGCGCCGACGGCTCGGCGGTGAATGACAGAGGTTGCACAGGTGTTGCCCTTCGGGAGTGCCATCTGGCGTGGCGCTCCCGGCGACACCTACGTCAATCGCCCGACCGTGACGGGAGGGAGAGCACCCACATCGATACAGCGTTCATGGGTCTCACCTCCTCGGGCCGTGTCGCGGTCGTCCGCAAGCTACAAGCCGGTCCGACGTGGCGTCCAGTCCCTTTCCGACGACACCCACAACCTATCTTCCTAGGATGCCTTAGCGGGTGTGCCGACCGGCACCGCCGGTTTCGGCACCCGGAGAGCGGGCAAGCGAGCCGGGACAGCCGCCAGACCGAGGAGGCGCGATGAGCTTCACCGAGAAGGCAAAGAACAAGGTTGAGCAGATGGCCGGCGCCGCGAGAGAGCGCGTCGGCGACATGACCGACAACGAGCGGATGCGTGGCGAGGGCGCCAGCCAGCAGAGCGACGCGCGCGCCAAGCAGGCCGGTCAGAACGTCAAGGACGCCGGTCGCAACGTGAAGGACTCCTTCACGAAGTGACCTGAGCGGTTCGCGGGTCCCCGGGTGGCACGGCCACCCGGGGATCCGTCGTGTGCGGCGACTAGGGTCGCGGGGTGACGGTGCTGCGTTCCCTTGTGTTGTTCGCGCTGGCCGCGCTGGCCGAGATCGGCGGCGCGTGGCTGGTGTGGCAGGGCTGGCGTGAACAGCGGGGCCTGTGGTGGATCGCGGCAGGTGTGGTCGCGCTCGGCTGTTACGGCTTCGTCGCCACCTTCCAGCCGGACGCGAACTTCGGCCGGATCCTGGCCGCGTACGGCGGGGTGTTCGTGGCTGGTTCCCTGGGCTGGGCGATGGTGGTGGACGGGTTCCGTCCGGACCGCTGGGATCTCGCCGGCGCGGCGCTCTGCCTGCTCGGGGTTGCGGTCATCATGTACGGCCCGCGGGGCGGCACGGCCTGACCCTCGCCCCGCCCGCTCCGCCGCCTGCGGGCTCCCACGGCGGCAAGCGCGGGGCGGTGAGACGCTTTCGCGTCTGCGATGATCTGCGGCGTGATCCGCGCTCGGCTTCGCCCGGCCCTCGGCGTCCTGGTGGTGGCGGGCGTGCTCGGCGGTGCCGGCTGCACGGCGTCCCGGGTTCCACCAGCGGACCAGCCGGTCTTCGTCGGCTCGTCCGCCTCGTCGACCCCGTCCGCGTCCCTGCCGCCAGTCGCGCCATCGGTAGGTGTCCCGTCGCCATCGGCGAACGGCACCCTGCCTGGTACGACGCCTGTCGGAACCAGGGCGCCGGTGGTCGATCACGGGCCTCGGGTTGGCAACAAGGTCGCGTTGACGTTCGACGCGGACATGACCGACGCGATGCTTGCCAACCTGCGGACCGGGCGGGTGCGGTCGTACGCGAACCTGCGCATCCTCGACCTGCTGGAGCGCGAGCGGGTGCCGGCGACGTTCTTCCTGACCGGTAAGTGGGTGCAGCGGTACCCCGAGGTGACCAGGCGGATCGCCGGTAATCCGCGCTTCGAGTTGGCCAATCACACCTACGGGCACGCCGCGTTCATCGGGGACTGTTACGACCTGCCCGTACAGCCGGTTGGCGAGTTGCGCGGCGACGTGGCTAAGACGTTCGAGGTGATCGAGGCGTACGGGGGTCGACAGACGCGCTACTTCCGGTTTCCGGGGCTGTGCCACGACGCGGCGGCGTTGGACGCCCTGGCGCCGCTTGGCGTGACTGTGGTGGACGGGGACGTGGTCAGCGGCGATCCCTTCGCGACGGCGTGGAAGCCGTTGGTGCGGGCGGTGCTGGACCATGTCCGCCCCGGGTCGGTGGTGATCATGCATGTGACCGAGGCGAACGCGGCGATGACCGACGAGGCGCTCCCGCACATCCTGGCCGGGCTGCGCGAGCGGGGGCTGGTGCCGGCGCCGCTGTCCGAGGTGCTGGCCGCCTGAGTTTCCGCGCGGCTGTCACGGTCGGGGTCGTACCGGACATGGAGTGGACGTGAGCTCCGGCATTGAGTACTACGAGGACCGCTTCCGGCGCGTCTACCTTGAGGACTTCGAGCCGCTGTTGGCGTACGCGCTGCGCAGGGTGACGCATCCGGAGGACGCGGCGGACGTCGTCGCGGAGACCTTCCTGGTGGCCTGGCGTCGCCGGCATGACATGCCTGCCGACGCCGAGGCCCGTCTGTGGCTGTACGGGGTGGCCCGGCTGGTGTTGGCCAACCACCATCGCGGTGGGGTGCGTCGGCAGCGGCTGGGTGAGCGGTTACGCCGGCAGATCGCGGCCACTGTCGTCGATCCGGGCAGTGAGGTGCCCGAGCGGCTCGCCGTGCGGGCGGCGTTGGCGGGTCTGGGTGAGCTGGACCGGGAGGTGCTGATGCTCACCGTCTGGGAGGAACTGCAGCCGCGTGAGGTGGCCACGGTGCTGGGGGTCAGCGCGGCGGTGGTCCGGACTCGCCTGTCGCGGGCGCGTGCCCGGTTGCGGGAACTCGTCGGTGACGACCTCGGGCCGCCCGGACATGTACTTGACGTGTTGACCGCAGCGACCCGGAAGGAGGAGAGGTGACCGAGGAGCAGCTGGACCGGCTGGTTCGTGACGTCGACCCCGCGCGGCTCGATGTCGTCGAGGGGCTTGGCGGGGCGAAGCAGGCCCTCTTGGAGGAGATCATGTCGGAGTCGACGCTGCACCGGTTCGCGGAGTCGAAGCCACCGCGGCCGGGGGCGCGGCGCGGTGTGCGTCGCTTCGCCGGTGTCGCGACGGCGGCGGCGGTGCTCGCCGGCGTCTTTTCCGTGTCCACTCTGGTGCGCGGGCCCGAGGAGGTCGGTGAGGCGGCTCCCGAGCTGTCCGTTGGCGCTCCGGTGGTCTACTCGCCGGTGGCGATGCGGGCGGCGGAGAAGAATCCGCGGTTGCTGATCAACCAGCCTGGCTGGAAGGCGACCACCGTGTACGGGTTCGCCGAGGAGTCCGGCACCATCGCGTTTCGCCGAGGTGAGCGCGAGTTGGAGATGACCTGGTATCCGGCTGACGTGTACGCGGTCCGTTACGACAACCAGCTCGGCGTCAGTCGGCCGGAGCCGGTGAAGGTCGACGGCTGGCAGGGAGATCTGTTTCGGTATTCGGCCAGAGACTTCGCGGTGCTGCTCGTTCCCCGCGACGGCGTCGTCGTCGAGATGCGTACCGGTGACAACTGGTCCCGTAGGGAGTTCGACAGGGTTCTCGCGGCCGTCGTGCGGGTGGATGTGCGGACCTGGTTGGGTGCGCTTCCGCCGGAGATCGTCGTTCCTGACCGGGTGCAGGCGCGGGCGGCCGAGGTGCTCGCCGACGTGCCGCTTCCGCCGGGTTTCGACGTCGCGGGGCTGGGCGATGTCGGCGTCAACGATCCGTATCAGTTCGGTGCGGCTGTGACGTCGCGGGTGGGCTGCGCGTGGATCGTTGAGTGGCAGCGGGCGAGGGCGGGTGGGGACGACGCGGCGGTGCGGCGGGCCGTCGACGCGCTGCGGAGCAGCCACCGGTGGCGCGTGCTGCACCAGATGAACGAGGACGGTGACTGGCCGGAGGTGTTCTGGGAGTACGCCGACGAGGTCGCGGCCGGGACTGTGCCGAGCGGGTACCGCCAGGGGCTGGGCTGCGACTGACAGGGCGGGCGGAACGTGCGACACCCCGGGAGTTGGGCTTCCCGGGGTGTCGTCGTCGGTGGGTCAGTCGTCGCGGTGGTCGGCCCACCACTGCTGGCCGCCGTCGGGCAGGGTGTCGATCGGGTCGTAGTAGGCGTAGCGCTTGTTGAGCGCCTCCAGGTCGGTGGACTCGATGGAGGTGCGGTAGTTCTTGGTCCAGTAGGAGATGCCGCGTTCG
Organism: Micromonospora sp. NPDC093244; assembly: GCF_040683695.1. Lineage (NCBI taxonomy): Bacteria > Bacillati > Actinomycetota > Actinomycetes > Micromonosporales > Micromonosporaceae > Micromonospora > Micromonospora sp. NPDC093244. Next base: position 1,927,580 of record NZ_JBFBEO010000001.1, on the reverse strand, counting down.
CGGTCGTATTCGGTGAGCATGTGCACCCAGCGCTTCCCGACGAACGGCACGTCGCACACGATGCGGGGGGTGGCGTACCCGGGCAGGTAGCCCATGATGTCGTGCTGGAGCTGCTGGGCGTGCCAGACCGGGACGCGCCAGTGTTCGGCGTTGGGGATCATGTCGCACATGTAGAAGTAGTACGGCAGGATCCCGGCTTCGCCCTGGAGGGCGAAGCAGAGGTCGAGCAGCTCGGGGGTGGTGGCGTTGACGCCGCGCATGAGCACGCCCTGGTTGCGGACGTCGCGGACGCCGACGTCGAGGGCGGTCTGGGCGGCCTTGGCGACCAGTGGGGTGAGCGACTGGGCGTGGTTGACGTGGGTGTGGATGGCGAGGTTGACGCCGCGTCGCGCGGCGGTGCGGGCGACGCGTTCGAGGCCTTCGACGACGTCGGGCTGGAGCCAGTGCTGGGGCAGGCCCATGAGGGCCTTGGTGGCGAGCCGGATGTCGCGGACCGTCTCCAGTTCCAGCAGGCGCATGAGGTACGACTCGAGGTTGCGCCAGGGGACGTTTGCCACGTCGCCACCGGAGACGACGACGTCGCGGACGCCGGGGTGGGCCTTGAGGTAGGCGATGTGGGCGTCGTAGCGGTCGACGGGCTTGAGGGTGAGTTTGAGTTTGTCGACGGCGGGGGTGGAGTTGCCGACGAGGTCCATGCGTGTGCAGTGCCCGCAGTACTGCGGGCAGGTGGAGAGCAGTTCGGCGAGGACCTTGGTGGGGTAGCGGTGGGTGAGGCCTTCGGCGACCCACATGTCGTGCTCGTGGAGGCTGTCGCGGCTGGCGTAGGGGTGTGACGGCCAGTCGGTGCGCCGGTCGGAGGCGACGGGGATCATGTAGAGGCGGATGGGGTCGGCGAGCAGCGCCTCGGTGGTGAGGGGCGCGAACGGCACCATCGTGTTGATCATTTGTGGTGGCACCAGCATGGACATGGTGGCCATGGCCTTCTGGTCGGCCTCGAGGTCGGCGTAGAAGCTCTCGTCGACGAGGTCGCCGAGGACGACGCGGAGCTGCTTGATGTTCTTGACGCAGTTGACGCGTTGCCACTGGGCGGATTCCCACTGCTCGCGGGTGACGTGGCGCCAGCCGGGGAAGCGGGTCCAGTCGGGTTCGACCAGGGGGCGGCGGTGGTATTCGTACGGTTGCCCGGCGGTCGGTGCGGCGACCGGGGCGTGACGGGGTTGAGGGATGGTCTCAACCGGTTGGGTCTGGGTCACGGCCCCTCCTCGGTGCTGCGGCTGATCAACGGGCCCGAAGGCTACTGGAAAATATTCGGTACAGAAACTAGTCTGCCGTAAGTTTTCCCGTTACGCGAGCCTTGACGGTGGCTTCGGACGGCTGGACAGGGGAGGTCGGCGTGACGTCACCGGTGGGACTGCACCGCGTCGTGGAACCGGCGGGGGTGCTGCCGCAGGCGGCCTGGCGGCTGGACGCGTCCGCCGCGATCGCGCCGAACGAGGTGCGGATCCGGGTCGAGCGGTTGAACCTGGACGCGGCGAGTTTCCGGCAGTTGTCGGAGAAGCACGGCGGCGACGGGGCTGCCGTGCGCGCCGAGGTCCTGGAGATCATTTCCACCCGGGGGAAGATGCAGAACCCGGTGACCGGCTCCGGCGGGATGCTGATCGGCACCGTCGAGGAGGCCGGCCGGCGGTCCCCGCTGGGGCTCAAGGCCGGCGAGCGGGTCGCCACGCTCGTGTCGTTGACGTTGACGCCTCTGGTGATCACCGACGGGTTGGCCCGCTGGGACGGCCGCAGCGAGCAGGTGCCGTGTGACGGGTGGGCGATCCTGTTCGCCCGGTCCATCGCGGCGGTGCTGCCCGACGACGAGGACCCCCAGTTGTCGCTCGCCGTGCTGGACGTGTGCGGGGCGCCCGCGCTGACCGCCCGGGTGGTGTCGCGGTACGTCGAGGATCGTCAGCGTGCCGGTGACCCGACGCCGGTGCGGGTCGCGGTGATCGGTGGGGCGGGCAAGAGCGGGTCGCTGTCCCTCGCGGCGGCGCGGCGGGCGGGCGCCGCCCGTACCGTGGGCGTGGTTCCGGTGGCGGCGGAGCGCGACGCGCTGACGGCCGCCGGTCTGGCCTCGGTGGTGGCGTTGGCCGACGCGCGGGACCCGGTCGGGTTGTCCACGGCGGTGACCACCGCGCTGGGCGCCCCGGCGGACGTGACGGTGGTGTGCGTGGACGTGCCGGGGTGTGAGCACGGGGCTGTGCTGGCCACCGCTGACGGCGGCACGGTGATCTTCTTCTCGATGGCGACGAGTTTCTCGGCGGCGGCGTTGGGCGCCGAAGGGCTGGCGGCGGACGTGACGATGCTTGTGGGCAACGGGTACGTGCCGGGGCACGCGGAGCTGGCGCTGGGGTTGTTGCGCGCCGAGCCGGGGGTGCGTCAGCTGTTCACGGCACGGGTCGCGGCAGACTGAGGTCATGACGAACCCCTCGACGTTGTACCGCGGCGGCGTGCTGCACTGTCCCGCCGATCCGAGCGCCACGGCGCTGCTGGTGTCCGCTGGGCGGATCGCCTGGTTGGGGACCGACGGTGACGCGCCGCCGGCCGACCGGGTGGTGGACCTGGGTGGGGCGCTGGTGACGCCGGCGTTCGTGGACGCGCACGTGCACGCCACCGACACCGGGTTGGCGTTGTCCGGGCTGGAGTTGTCCGGGGTGCGCTCGGCGGGGCAGTTGCTGGACGCGGTGGCGGCGTTCGCGGCGGGTCTGCCGGCCGACGCGGTGGTGCTGGGGCACGGTTGGGACGAGTCGGGCTGGTCGGATCCGGCGTTGCCGGACGCGGCGGCGCTGGACCGTGCGGCCGGGGGTCGGCGGGTGTACCTGTCGCAGGCGTCGATCCATTCGGCGCTTGTGTCGTCGGCGTTGCTGGCGGCGTGCCCGCAGGCGGCGACCGAGGCCGGGTACGACGCGTCGGGCTGGTTGCGGCGCGACGCGCACCATGTGGTGCGGGCGGCGGCGCAGGGGTCGGTGAGTCGGGCGCAGCGGGTCGCCGCGCAGCGGGTGGCGTTGGCGCACGCGGCGTCGCTGGGCATCGCGGCGGTGCACGAGTGCGGTGGTCCGGGCATCTCCGACGAGGAGGACTTCACCGGCCTGCTGGGCATCTCCGGTGCGGGGCTGCCCGAGGTGTACGGGTACTGGGGCGAGTTGGGTGGCGCCGCGCGGGCCCGGGAGCTGGGCGCGGTGGGTGCCGGTGGTGACCTGTTCGCCGACGGTGCGTTGGGTTCGCGTACGGCGCACGTGTCGCAGCCGTACGGCGACGGTGACGGCTGCGGGCACGGGTACCTGTCGGCGCAGCAGGTGCGTGATCACCTGGTGGACTGCGCGGCGCACGGCATGCAGGGCGGGTTCCACGCGATCGGTGACGCGGCGATCGGCACGGTGCTTGAGGGTTTCGCGGCGGCGGCTTCGACGCTCGGAGTGGAGCGGCTGCGCGCGGCGAGGCACCGCGTCGAGCACGCGGAGATCATGAACAAGCGGATGATCGCCCAGTTCGTGGAGTACGGGGTCGTGGCGAGCATGCAGCCGGCGTTCGACAGGTTGTGGGGCGGCGCGGGTCGGATGTACGAGGCGCGGTTGGGGTTGGACCGGTCGTTGGAGTCGAACCCGATGGGTGCGATGCACTCGGTGGGTGTGGCGTTGGCGTTCGGGTCGGATTCGCCGGTGACGCCGCTGGACCCGTGGGGGTCGGTGCGGGCGGCGGCGGCGCACCACAACCCGGCGCAGCGGATGAGTGTGCGGTCGGCGTTCGCGGCGCACAGCCGGGGTGGGTGGCGGGCGGTGCACCTGGACGCCGAGGGCGTTCTCGCGCTGGGCGCGCCGGCGACGTTCGCGGTGTGGTCGACGCCGGCCGGTGTGGAGCGGGGCCTGCCGGTGCTGCTGGCCGAGGACCCGGAGCTGCGGGGTCCGGACGATCCGACGCCGCTGCCGGTCTGCCGGCGCCTGGTGCTGCGCGGTGAGGTCATCTACGAGGAAGGGTCGTCGTGAACGAGCGGACGAGCGGTGTGGCGGGGGCGGCGGCGTGACCGGCAAGCTGGATCTTGATCCGGTGCTTGTGGCGCGGGCGCGGGAGTTGGCGCGTCGGGCGGGGCAGCCGGTGGTCGACCTGGCCCGCAGCCACACCACGGTGTCGGTGGAGCGGGCCGTGTTGCGCCTGGCCGGGGTGAGTGGCGCCGACCCGGACGGCATCCCCTGGGTGAACCGGCTCGTCGACGCGGTCGTCGCGGACGTGGGGTTGGGCCACGGGGTGGCGGTGCCGGTGTTCGACGCCCTCGCCCGTGAGGGCATCACTGACGTGACGTTGCTGGCGCAGAAGGCCGCGGCCGGGTCGGTGCGCTTCGCGCTGCCCACCGGGCGGGCCGCCACGGCGGCCCGGTCGGCGGCGCGCAGGGCCGTCGGTGCGGGCATCCGACGCATCGATAGGCGCCGCGCCGAGCGGGACCGGCTCATCAAGCGGCACGGCGACCCGAAGCAGCGGCCGTGGATCTACCTGATCGTGGCGACCGGGGACATCTACGAGGACATTCCGCAGGCACAGGCGGCGGCGCGGGCCGGCGCGGACGTGATCGCGGTGATCCGCTCCACGGGTCAGTCGCTGCTGGACTACGTGCCCGAGGGCGCGACCCGGGAGGGTTTCGCCGGCACGTACGCCACGCAGGAGAACTTCCGGCTGATGCGCGCGGCGCTGGACGAGTCGTCGAAGGAGTTGGGCCGCTACGTGCGGTTGACGAACTACGCGTCGGGCCTGTGCATGCCGGAGATGGCGACCCTGGCCGGGTTGGAACGCCTCGACATGATGCTCAACGACTCGATGTACGGGATCCTGTTCCGCGACATCAACCCGGTCCGTACGTTCGTCGACCAGCGGTTCTCCCGGCAGGTGCACGCCCGCGCCGGGATCATCATCAACACCGGTGAGGACAACTACCTGACCACCGCCGACGCCGTCGACGAGGCGCACACGGTGACGGTGTCGCAGCTGCTCAACGAGTTCTTCGCGCACGAGGCGGGCCTCGCAAACTGGCAGTTGGGGCTGGGGCACGCGTTCGAGATCAACCCGGAGGTGCCCGAGTCGTTCCGCCTGGAGTTGGCGCACGCGCTGCTGGCGCGGGAGTTGTTCCCCGACGCGCCGCTGAAGTGGATGCCGCCGACCAAGCACATGACAGGCGACGTGTTCCGGGGCAACCTGCTCGACGGGTTCTTCAACCTGGCCGGTGCGCTGACCGGTCAGGGCATCCTGCTGGTGGGCATGATGACCGAGGCCGTGGTGACGCCGTGGCTGTCCGACCGGGACATCGCCCTGCAGAACGTGCGGTACGTCCTGGGGGCGGCCGGCGGGCTGCACGAGGACTTCGTGCCGGCGCCCGGCGGGTTCATCCGCCGCCGCGCCAACCAGGTCCTCGGTGAGGCCCTGGACCTGCTGGAGCGCATCGGGGAGCAGACGCTGCTCACCGCCATCGCCGAGGGCACCTTCGGGATCATGAAACGGCCCGCGGACCGCGGTAAGGGCCTGGCCGGGGTCGCCGCCCACGAGGCGGACTACTGCAACCCGGCCACCGACATCCTGGAGGCGGCGGCGTGAGTAGGCAGATCGTGCGCCCGTACGGGGACACCACAGGTGACGGGATGGTGCAGGTGTCGTTCACCCTGCCGGTGGCCCACGACAAGCGGGCCGAGGGCGCGGCGGTGCAGCTGGCCAACAAGATGGGCATCGACCCGGCGATGCTGGTGCACGCCAAACCGATGGGTGACGGGTTCACCTTCTTCGTCGTCTACGGGCGGGTCAACCACCTCGTCGACGTCGACGCGGTGCAGGTGGTGGAACGGGACTTCCCGCTGCTGTCGGCCAAGGAGGTCAACACGGTGGTCAAGCAGCGGCTGCGCCGCAAGCTGTCGGTGGTCGGTGCGTGCATCGGCACCGACGCGCACACCGTGGGCATCGACGCGATCCTCAACGTCAAGGGCATCGCGGGGGAGAAGGGCCTGGAGTACTACCGGGAGCTCAAGGTCACCAACATGGGCGCGCAGGTAAGCGTGCCGGAGCTGGTGGAGGCCGCCCGGGCGGAGAAGGCCGACGCGGTGCTCGTGTCGCAGGTCGTCACGCAACGCGACGCGCACCTGCACAACACCCGGGAGATGTCCGCCGCGTTCCGCGAGGCCATGCCGGCGGGCAAGCGACCCCTGCTGATCGTCGGCGGTCCCCGGTTCGACGAGACGATGACCGACGAGTTGGGCGTGGACCGGATCTTCGGCCGGGGCACCACGCCCGGCGAGGTGGCCAGCTACCTCGTGCACGCCCTGATCACGCAGCGGAAGGCGACCACATGACCGACGCAAGGCTCGGGTTGACGGTGACGCACCGGCGGTACGTGCCGTACGCGCACGCGCACTACGCCGGCAACCTCGTCGACGGGGCGTACGCCCTCGGACTGTTCGGGGACGTCGCCACGGAGGTGTGCATCCGCACCGACGGTGACGAGGGACTGTTCGCCGGGTACACCGACGTGCGGTTCACCGCTCCGATCCGCGCCGGTGACGTGGTGGAGGTGACCGCGCAGGTGTCCCGGGTGGGCTCGCGCAGCCGCACCCTGGAGCTGAGCTGCGCGGTGGTGTGCAGGGGCCGCCCGGACCGTTCCGAGTCCGCCGCCGAGGTCCTGGACCCGCCGATCGTGGCGGTCACCGCGACCGGCACCGTCGTCGTCCCCGCCGGCACAGTGAGTCGCGAGGAGTGAGCCGGGGTTGCGAGCCCCGCAGTCGCGAACAGAGAAGGCACAGTGAGTCGCGAGGAGTGAGCCGGGGTTGCGAGCCCCGCAGTCGCGAACAGGGAAGGCACAGTGAGTCGCGAGGAGTGAGCCGGGGTTGCGAGCCCCGCAGTCGCGAACGGGGAGGCCTGTGACCCTGGCGGTCTGTGCGGACGTCGGTTCGACGTACACCAAGGCGGCGGTGGTGGACCTGGCCGCCGGTGTCCTCGTGGGCGCGGCGGCCGCTCCCACGACGGTCGGTAGCGACGTGCTGCACGGCCTGGACGCCGCGGTCGCGGCGGCCACCGCCGGGCTCGGGGCGCGCGACGTGCCGTGGTACGTGTGCTCGTCGGCCGGCGGTGGGCTGCGCCTGGCGGTGATCGGCTACGAGCCGTTGGTCACCGCGCAGGCCGGCCGGCGGGTCGGGTTGTCCGCAGGCGCGCACGTGGTGCACGTGGCGGCCGGGCGGCTCGGCGCGGCGGACCTGACGGCGCTGCGGGCGGCCCGCTGCGACGTGGTGCTGCTGGTCGGCGGCACCGACGGCGGTGACGCCGACACGATCGCCCACAACGCGACCCGGCTGGCCCGCGCCCGCTGGCGCAGACCTGTGGTGTACGCGGGCAACGCCGACGTGCGCGCGGAGCTGACCGGGCTGCTCCAGGCCGCCGGTGTGCCGGTGACAGGGGCGGACAACGTGCTGCCACGCATCGGGGTGCTCGCCCCGGAGTCGGCGCGCGCGGCGATCCGGGCGGTGTTCCTGCGTCACGTCATCGGCGGTAAGAGGCTGTCGCGGGGCAACCGGTTCGCGCGGCTGGTCCGCGCGGCCACCCCGGACGCGGTGCTCACCGGCGTGGAGGTGCTCGCCGACACCATCGGAGGCGACCTGGCCGTCGTCGACGTGGGAGGCGCCACCACCGACGTGTACTCGGTGCTCACGCCCGACGAGCGGGCCACCGGGCCCGGTCGGGAGGTCGCCGGCAGCCTGTGGCGGGCCCGCACCGTCGAGGGTGACCTGGGGATGCGGTGGAGCGCGCCCGGCGTGGTGCGGGCCGCCGCCGAGGAGCGGCTGCTCGCCGCCGACGAGGCCGACGCGTTGACGGCCGCCGCCGCCCGGCGTGCCGCCGACCCCGGGTTCCTGGCTGTCGACGACACCGAGCGGGCCGCGGACGCCCGCATCGCCGCCCTCGCGGCGACCGTGGCGCTGCGCCGGCACGCCCGCGGGGCCGCCACCGGGGAACGCGCCGGGCGGGACCTGCGCGACGTGCGGCTGATGGTGGGCTCCGGCGGGGTGCTGCGGCACGCCCCGGCGCCGGTGGCGGGGCAGGTGCTGGCGGCGGTCCTGGGCGACCACGCCGGCGGGTGGCCGCTGCCCCGCGCCGCGACCCCCGTGGTCGACGTCGACTACGTGCTGGCCGCCGGTGGGCTCCTCGCCGAGGAGCACCGGACGGCCGCGGGGGCGCTGCTGCGTCACCACCTGCGGACGCAGTGAGACGCGCCGACCCGACACGCCGTGTCGCAACACACGACAGGCCCGGGTGGGTTGACAGGAGGCGGGGTGCAGCACGTACCGTCTTTGAGTCCTACCACGGGAAGCGGCTGTTGTTCGCTTCGTCCCTTCGTCCGCTGGCCGAGCGACATGTTTCAGCGTCATCGTCGCGGCGGCCAGGTCCAGCGGGCGGGGGTCGGCGGGGCGGCGCGAACCGGTCGCGGTTACCGGTGTACGGGCAGGGTGAGGTGCACGGCCAGTAGACAACGGCCCGGCGGGGGCAGCCAGTCCGCGTCCGGTCGGTCCGAAGGTCGGCGTGCCGCATCCTCGCCGCACCGGCCGGGGAGGGCCTGGGAGCATCGGGGCGCGGCGCGAGCCGCGCCCCGATTTCATGTCCGTCGGGTGGTCTGTCCCCGACAGCCCGATGCGGCCGTCACGACCGCTGGCCAGGTAGCCTTCGCCCCGTGATCGAGGGGACGCTGCGGTGACGACGCTGGACCGGGACGAGACTCACGCGCCGACACCGGCGCCCGGCCCGGCTGCCGCCGGGCGGCCGCTGCCGCTGCGGGTGGCCGCGCCGATGGCCGTGGCCGCCGGGCTGGCCCTGCTTGTGGCGTTCCCGCCGTACGGGGTGTGGCCGCTCGCGCCGGTGGGCGTGGCGTTGCTGGCCGCCGCCGCGCACCGGCGGCGGTTGCGCGCCGGCGCCGGACTGGGCTTCCTGACCGGTGTGGCGCTGTTCGCGCCGCTGCTGGAGTGGACGAACCTGCACACCGGCTACCTGCCGTGGGTGCTTCTGTCGCTGTTGCAGGCCGGCTACCTGGCGCTGCTGGGCATGGCCACGGCCTGGGTGTCGCCGCTGGCCGACCGCAGCCGGTGGGCGTGGCCGGCGCTGACCGGCCTGCTCTGGGTGGGCCAGGAGGCGCTGCGCGACCGCACCCCGTTCGGCGGGTTCCCGTGGGGGCGGCTGGCGTTCAGCCAGGACACGTCGCCGCTGCTGCGCGTCGCCTCGCTGGGCGGCGCCCCGCTTGTCACCTTCGCGGTTGCCCTGCTCGGCGGGCTGCTCGTCACGGCCGTCTGGCGGGGCGTGGTGGCCCGCCGCGACGCCCGGGCCGAATGGTGGCTGGCGGCTGCCGCACCGGCCGCCGTGGCCGTGGGGGTGGGCGCGGCGAGCCTGCTGGTTCCCGTCGCCACCGCCGGGTCGGGCGACACGGTCACCGTGGCGATCGTGCAGGGCAACGTGCCGCGCCTCGGCCTGGACTTCAACGCCCAACGGCAGGCCGTGCTCAACAACCACGTCGACGCCACCATCGAGCTGGCCGCGCGGGTCACCGCCGGGCAGCAGCGCCGCCCCGACCTGGTGGTGTGGCCGGAGAACTCCAGCGACATCGACCCGCTGCGCAACCCCACCGCCGGGGCGCGCATCTCGCAGGCCGCCGACGCCATCGCCGCGCCGATCCTCGTCGGCGCGGTCCTGCAGGGCCCCGACGCCGGCGAGGTCCGCAACGTGGGCATCCTGTGGCGGCCCGGCGCCGGCCCCGACCTGGAGCAGCTGTACGCCAAACGTCACCCGGTGCCGTTCGCCGAGTACGTGCCGCTGCGCGACGTGGCCCGCATGGTCAGCGACAAGGTCGACCTGGTCCGGTCCGACTTCGTGGCCGGCAGCACCCCGGGCGTGGTACGCGCCGGCCCGGCGGTGCTCGGCGACGTGATCTGCTTCGAGGTCGCCTACGACGGGGTGGTCCGCGACACCGTCACCGGCGGCGCGCAGCTGCTCGTCGTGCAGACCAACAACGCGACGTTCGACGTGGCCGAGGCCCGCCAGCAGCTGGCCATGGTGCGGCTGCGGGCAGTGGAGCACGGCCGGCCGGCGTTGATGGCCTCCACGGTCGGAGTGTCCGGGTTCGTCGCCCCGGACGGGCGGGTAAGCGATGCCACCGGGTTCAACACCCGGGAGGTCGTGGTGCGGCAGCTGCGGCTCGACGACGGCCGTACCCTCGCCACCCGCCTCGGCTGGTGGCCGGAGGTGGCGCTCGCCGGGCTGGCCGCGGCGGCCCTGGTCGGTGCGGCGGTGCTGCGCCGGCGGCAGCGGATCATGCCCGGATAGCAGCAGCCGGTACGCCGGCGGAAGCGGAGGAACCGTGATCCAGGCGACCGATACGATCAGGCGGCCGGACGAGGTGCCCGGCGTCGGTCGGGTGCTTGTGGTGATCCCCACCTACAACGAGGCCGACAACGTCGCCGCGATCGTGGGACGGGTCCGCCGGGCCGCCCCGGCCGTGCAGATCCTCATCGCCGACGACAACAGCCCCGACGGCACCGGCGCGATCGCCGACGACCTCGCCGCCGGTGACGCGCACGTGCAGGTGCTGCACCGCGAGGGCAAGCAGGGCCTCGGCGCGGCGTACCTGGCCGGGTTCGGGTGGGCGCGCGAGCGTGGCTACGACGCGGTCGTGGAGATGGACGCCGACGGCTCACACGCCCCGGAGGACCTGCCGGCGCTGCTGACGGCGGCCCGCGACGCCGACGTGGTGATCGGGTCGCGGTGGACCAGCGGCGCGCGGGTGGTGAACTGGCCGCTGCGGCGGCTGCTGCTGTCGCGCTGCGGCAACCTGTACGCGCGCCTCGCCCTGGGCATGCCGGTGTCCGACGCGACAGGCGGTTACCGGGTGTACCGGATCAGCGCGTTGGACGCCATCGACCTGGCGTCGGTGTGCTCGCAGGGCTACTCGTTCCAGGTGGAGCTGTCCCGGCTGGCGCACCGCGCCGGTGTGCGGATCGTGGAGGTGCCGATCACGTTCGCCGAACGCGAGCGGGGGGACAGCAAGATGAGCCCCCGCATCGTGGCCGAGGCGCTGTGGCGGATCACCACCTGGGGGGTGCAGGACCGGCGTCAGGCGGTACGCCGTGGCCTCAACGGCACCCCCACCGGTCAGGTGCGGTGGCCGTGAGCGGGGCCGTGTCATGCTGGAAGGACGGTGCGTGTCGGCGTACCGGGGATTGGCGATGAGGTGAGATGCGCCGAGGACTGAGGTTCGTGCCGATTGCCCTGCTGCTGTCGGTGGTGGTGGAGCTGGCGGTGTTCGTCCTGGTGGGGCGGGCCGTCGGGTTCGGCGCGGCGGTGCTGCTGGTGTTCGCGGCGTCGCTGCTGGGGCTGGTGCTGCTGCGCCGCGAGGGCATGCGCGCCTGGCGCGGGTTCCGCACCGCGGCGCAGGCGGGTCAGCCGCCGGGACGGCAGGTGACCGACGGGCTCGTCGGTCTGGCCGGCGCGTTGCTGCTGGCGGTGCCCGGTCTGGTCAGCGGGCTGGTCGGGCTGCTGCTGCTGGTGCCGCCACTGCGACGGCTGGCCCGTTCCGGGGTGCAACGCACCGCCGAGCGGCGGGTGTCGTCGATGGTCGCCGGTGACCTGTTCGGGCCGCGTACGGTGCGGGTGCGTCAGGGCGCGCCGCAGCCGACGCCGCAGCCGGAGCAGCCGGTGGTCGTCGACGGGGGCCGGGCCATCGAGGGGGAGATCATCGAGCCCGGGCGCCACTGAACCGCACGCACACACGACGGCGCCCCCGGGGAGAACCCCGGGGGCGCCGTGTCGTTCGGTGTGCGGCTCAGGCGCGGCCGCGGCGGGTACGAACCTCCTGGAGCCGTTCGGCGAGGATGTCCTCGAGCTCGGCGATCGAGCGCCGCTCCAGCAGCATGTCCCAGTGGGTACGCGGCGGCTTGGCCTTCTTCTGCTCCGGCTCGTTGCCGTCGACGAGTCGGGCGACGCTGCCGTCGAACTTGCATTCCCAGGTCGTCGGGACCTCGGCGTCGACGGCGAACGGCACCTCGAACTGGTGGCCCTTGGCACAGAGGTACTCGCGGGTCTGACGCGGCGCGAGCTCCGTGTTGCGGTCGGATTCGTAGCTGACCGCGCCCAGGCGGCTTCCGCGCAGCATACGCTCGCCCATGATCGACTTCCCCTCGTTCGTGGTGCTGGTCTTCTGGGTGTAACGGTGCGTTCCCGTCGCGCCATTCCCGCCGCAGGGCGTGAGGCGTCCACGGGTGGGCCGCGACCAAGGGTAGCCGGCCGGGGCGGCCACCCGGGCAGGTGATCCCCGGGCGGGTCGCGATGGTGGAGTGTTTCGGCTGCCACCGGGGATGTTAACCGCCCGAGCGCACAGGAGGTTGCGATGACCCAGGACGTCCCGGTCGAGCGCCGAGCGGCCAGCGAGCGGACGTTCTTCGGGCATCCCCGGGCCCTGGCGACGCTCTTTCTCACCGAGATGTGGGAGCGGTTCAGCTTCTACGGGATGCGGGCCATCCTCGTGCTGTATCTCACCGCCGAGGTCGCCGACGACGGGTTGGGTCTGGGCGACGCCAGCGCCAACGCGGTCTACGGCACGTACAACGCGATGGTGTACCTGTTGGCGCTGCCCGGCGGGTGGGTCGCCGACCGGTTGATCGGCGCCCGGCGCAGCGTGCTGTGGGGCGGGGTGGTGATCGCCGCCGGGCACTACGTGATGGCGGTGCCGGTGCGCTGGAGCGTGTTCGCCGGGATGGCGCTCATCGTGTTGGGCACCGGCCTGCTCAAACCGAACATCTCCACCATGGTGGGCAGCCTGTACGACAGGGACTCCCCACGCCGCGACGCCGGCTTCTCGATCTTCTACATGGGCATCAACCTGGGCGCGTTCGTCGCCCCGCTGATCACCGGCTACCTCGGCGAGAAGATTAACTGGCATCTGGGGTTCGCGGTGGCGGCCGTCGGCATGACCTTCGGCGTGATCCAGTACGTGCTAGGCCGGCGCAACCTGGGCGACGCCGGTGACCGGCCGGCCGATCCGCTGCTCGGTGCCGACCGCCGCCGGGCGCTGACCCGCGCCGGGCTGGCCGTGGTGGCGCTCGTCGTGCTCGTCGCCGTCCTCGCGCTTGTCGGGCTGTTCACCGTGAACACGGTGGTGAACCTGCTCACCGGGGTCACCGTGCTCGTCGCCGTCGGCTACTTCGCCCGGATCATGACCGACCGGGAGCTCAGCGCCACCGAACGGTCCCGGATGAAGGCGTACCTGTGGCTGTTCGTCTTCGCCGCCGCGTTCTGGCTGATCTACGACCAGGCCGGGTCGGTGTTGAACATCTTCGCCGCCGACCGCACCGACCGCAACGTCGGCGGCTTCACCTTCCCCGCGTCGTGGTTGCAGTCGGTCAACCCGATCCTGATCATCATCGGCGCGCCGCTGTTCGCGCTGCTGTGGCTGCGCGTCGGCAACCGGGTGTCCACGCCCGTGAAGTTCTCCGTCGGTCTGGTGCTCAACGGCCTGTCGTTCGTGCTGATGGCCGCCGCCGCGCAGGCCGCCGTCGGCGGTGAGCGGGTGTCACCGTGGTGGCTGGTCGCCGTGTACGCCATCCAGGTCGCCGGTGAGCTGTCGCTGAGCCCGGTCGGGTTGTCCGCCACCACCAAGCTCGCGCCTGTGAAGTACGCCAGCCAGATGCTCGGGCTGTGGTTCCTGGCCACCGCCGTCGGCGACGCGATAGGTGGCCAGGTGGCCCGCCTCGCCGAGACCTGGTCCGAGTCGACCTACTTCCTCACCTTCGGGCTGGCGTCGGTGGCGTTCGGGGTGGGCGCGGTGATGTTCGCCCGACACATCCGCGCGCTGATGGCGGGCATCCACTGAACCCGCGCAGGCTCAGCCGGCCGCGTCCCGGGGGGCGGCGGCGCCGAGGCGGGACAGCGCCAGCGCCAGGTCGCTGACCTGGTCGCCGAGCTGCGCCACCCGCCGCTGGGCCACGTCCCGGTCGGTCTCGGCGGCGTCCAGTCGTACCGTCAGGGTGGTGACCCGGCCCTCGGCGGTGGCCGCGGCGTCGCGGGCGGCGGCGAGGTCGGCGGCGAGGGTGTCGCGGTGCGCGGCGGTGGCGGCCAGTTCCGCGCGTAGCCGCACGGCCAGTTCGGTGGCCTCCTGCCTGGCGTGTTCGGCCTGTTCGGCGGCGACCAGCGCGCGGTCGCGGGCCCGGTCGGCCTGCTCGCGCGCCCGGGCCGCGTCGGCGGCCTCGGTGCGGGTCCGCGCGGCGTCGGCGCGGGCCTGGTCGATCTGGCGGCGCACGTCCTGCACCTCGGCCTGCCACCGTTCTGCCCGCTCGGTGGCCTCGGCGGCTTCCCGGATGGCCCGCTCGGCGTCGGCGCGCGCCGCGTCGCGTTGCACTGTCAGGTCGGCGGCCCGCTGCCGCTCGGCGTCGTGTGCGGCGCGCAGGCCGTCCCGGTCGCGGCGCGCCTGGTCGCGATCCTGTTCGGCCTGCGCGCGCAGCGCCTGGGCCGCGCTGGCGTCGCGGCGGGCCTCGTCGCGGGCCGCCTCGGCGCGGTGGGCCCGCTCGTCAGCGTCGGCGGCCCGCCGCGCGGCCTGCTCGGCGTCGCGGCGGGCGTCGTCGGCCTCGGCGCGGGCGAGCCGGGCCTGCTCCCGCGCCCGGGCCGCGTCGGCGGCCGCGGTCTCGGCGTCGTCGCGGGCCTCGTCCCGTTCGGTCTGCGCCGCCGCGATCTCGGCGGCGGCCTCGGCGTGGGCCTGGGCGAGCTGGCGCTGCACCCCCACCGGGGACAGCTCAGCGTGCAGCGCCTCGGTGAGCGTCTCGACGATCTGGTCGAGCCGGTCCACCGCCTCCCACGTGCGGGCCACCTGCCCGGGCAGGCCGGGGGCGTTGCGGTGGCGCATGCGGCTGTTGCGCGACGCGCGTTGGCAGGCGCCGTCGTTGTCCCGGCAGTAGCGAAACGGTCGACCCGCGCCGACACGCTGCGGCACCGGCCGTCCACAGTGGGCACACGGACGGGTCTCGGCGGGGGTGAGCTGCGCGTCCATCGAGGGCGAAGTCTAGTGCCGGCCGCTCAGCTCGTCGCCCGGGCCGTCGCGTCCAGGGTGTAGCGGCGTTGCAGCAGCACCGCGGCGAGCATCGCCACCGCCGGCAGCAGCCCGAAGCCGTAGCGGACCGCCGCGAGCGCCGCGTCGGGCTGCACCGGCGACTCACCTGCCGTCGACGCCACGAAGCCACCGACGGTCAGGCACAGGGCGTACGCGTAGGGGCCCAGCGCCGCCCCGGTGGCCTCGGTGGCCGTCCACACCCCGGTGTAGGTGCCCGCGCCCGTGCCGCCGGCGCTGGCAGCGCGGATCACGTCGGGCAGCATCGAGAACGGCAGCAGCTGCATGCCGGCGAACGCCACCCCGAGCACCGCCACCGCCCCGATGAGCAGCGGCAGTCCGGCCGGGCGGCCCACCGCCAGCACCAACGAGCCGAGCGCGAACGCCCCCTGCGCGCCCAGCAGCGCCCGCTGCTTGCCGACCCGGCGGGCCAGGACCAGCCAACCGGGTGTGACAAGCAGCGCCGGAGCGACGAACGCGGCCACCAGCACCGTGGTCAGTCCGGGCGCGCGCAGCTCGTACTCGGCGTAGTAGGGCACCCCGGCCAGCACCAGGTGGGTGGTGGTGGACATGGCCAGGTACGCGGCGACGAGCCAGCGGAACTGCCGGTCACGCAGCGCCGTGCGCAGCGCCCGCCACCCGCCGTGCCCCGCCGGGGTCGGGTCGGCCGCCGAACCGCGCAGCCGGGCGATGCCGGCGACCCCGACAAGCATGGCCACCAGCATGCCCACCGCGAGGACCAGCCCCATCCGCTGGTAGCCGGCGCGGGTCGCCGCGTCGCCGCCGGTGAGCAGCGGGGCCAGCAGCCCGGAGAGCAGGATGCCCAGGGTCAGCACGACCATCCGGAACGCCATCAGCCTGGTGCGTTCGTGGTAGCCGATCCGCAGGTCGGCCGGGGTCGACAGGTAGGGGACCTGGTAGGCAGCGAACAGCAGGTTGCCGGCCATGAAGACGACAGCCACCCACGCGGCGGCCGAGGCGCCGGTCAGGCCGCCGGGCACCGCGAACAGCGCGGCGAACGCGACAGGCAGCGCGCAGCCGAGCAGCAGCAGCCGCCGCCGGTCACCCCGGCGGGCCTGCTCGACGTCCGCGCGGTGCCCGACCCACGGGTGCAGCACCACGTCGGCGATCTTCGGCAGCAGCAGCGCGAGGCCGGCCAGCCACGGCCCGACGGCGAGCACGTCGGTGAGGAAGTAGAGCAGCAGCAGGCCGGGCACCGTCACCCAGACGCCCATGCCGAGCGAGCCGGCCGCGAAACCCGCCAGAGGGCCACGGGGCAGCGTCGTGTCCGTGGCGGCCACGGGCCGCCTGTCGAGCCCGGTCATCGCCGCATCCTCTCCCAATCCAACAGTTGCTGGATTCTAGGGGCACAATGGCGGCCATGACCATGCCCCGCCGCCGACCGGGTCGTCCCCGGCGCGACGAGACCCGACCGACGCGCGAGGTGGTGCTCAACTCGGCCACCGCGCTGTTCGCCGAACGCGGCTTCGACGCCGTCGGGCTGCGGGAGGTCGCCGCCGCCGCCGGGGTCGACGTGGCCACTGTCGCCCACCACACGGGTACGAAGGCAGCGCTCTACGACGCCTGCTTCGCGCGCGTCTTCACCGCCGAGCAACAGGTGCTGACCGAGGCCGCCGAGCAGGCCCGTTCGGCGCTGCGGGCCGGCCCGGACGCGGCGCGGCGGGCGTTGCACGATCTGGTCGACGTGTTCGTCGACTTCCTGGAGGACCGTCCGGAGACCACAGCGCTGTGGCTGCGCCGCTGGCTGGAGCCACAGCGGCACGCCGAGCTGGACGAGCGTTACGCCGAACCCCTGTACCGGTTGGTGGCGGAGCTGCTCACCGCCGCGGCGTCGGCCGGCGCGCTGGCCGAGCCGACCCCGCACGTCACCGTCCGCAGCCTGGTCTGGGCGACGCACGGGCACGTGGTGGCGCTTGCCGCCGGCGCGCCGGGCGCCCGGGAGCGGCGCGAGTTCCGTGCGTTCGTGCACCGGCTCCTGGACGGGCTGTACGGGCCGCCAACCCCTTGACGGGCCGTCCACGTCCGACGATTATCCATCGGACGTTGGATTAAGTGGGGGGCAGTGATGCAGGCACCACCCAGGGTGGCGGTGATCGGCGCCGGCGCGGCGGGACTCGCCGCCGTCAAGGCGCTGCGCGACGCGGCCGTACCGACCGTGTGTTTCGAGTCCGCCGACCAGGTCGGTGGACTGTGGGTGTACGGGGCGCCCGACTCGCCCGCGTACCGCACCCTGCACCTGAACACCAGCCGGGGCCGCACCGAGTTCGCCGACCACCCGATGCCCACCGACTGGCCCCACTACCCCGACCACCGCCGCGTCGCCGGCTACCTGGCCGACTACGCCGACCGCTTCGGCCTGCGCGACAGCATCCGCCTGCGGCACACGGTCGAGCGCGTCACACGCGATTCCGCCGGCCGGTGGACGGTGCGCGCGAGCGGACCCGACGGGCCGGTCGAGGTCACCGTCGACGCCGTCGTCGTCGCCAACGGCCACAACCGGGTGCCCCGGCTGCCCGAGCCGCCGTACGCCGGCACGTGCACCGCCGAGCAGCTGCACAGCCACGACTACCGGGGCCCCGAACAGTTGGCCGGCAAGCGCGTCCTGGTCGTCGGGGGTGGCAACTCGGCGATGGACATCGCCGTCGACGCCTCGTACGCCGCCGAGCGCACCCTGCTGTCGCTGCGCCGGGGCGTCTGGGTGGTGCCGAAGTACCTGCTGGGCCGCCCGTCGGACACCCTCAACGGGGCGCTGGCCCGCCGGCTGCCGTGGCGGCTGCGTCAACGGATCACCCAGACGATGCTCACCGCCACCGTGGGCAGCCCCGCCCGATACGGGCTGCCGGCGCCCACGCACGGCTTCCTGCAGGACCATCCGACGCTCTCCGACGGGCTGCTGTCCCGGCTCACCCACGGCGACGTCGAGCCGCGGCCCGGCGTCGCGGCCCTCGACGGCGACCGGGTCGAGTTCACCGACGGCCGCAGCGACACCGTCGACCTGATCGTCTGGTGCACCGGCTACCGGGTGGAGATCCCGTTCCTCGACCCGGAACTGCTCGGCGGCGGCGCGGACACCCTGCCGCTGTACCGGCACGTGTTCCACCCCGACGCGCCCGGCCTGACGTTCGTCGGGTTGATGCAGTCCACCGGCTCCGCGTTCCCCCTGGTGGAGGCGCAGGCCAAGCTTGTCGCCGCGCAGCTCGCCGGCCAGTACGCGCTGCCCGAGCCGGAACGCCAACGCGCCGCCTGCCGGGCGGAGCTGAGGGCCGCGACGGCCCGGTGGGGTCAGCGCCGACCGGCGATGCGTGTGGACTTCGACGCCTACCTGGCCGAGCTGACCCGGGAACTGGCCTCCGGCGCCCGCCGCGTCCGCGCCGTCGTCCCGGCCGGGGCGCAGCGGTGACGGGCCTGACCGGCCGGCGGGTGCTTGTCACCGGGGCCAGCGGCACGTTCGGCCGGCACCTGGGCACCGCGCTGCGCGCCGCCGGTGCCCGGGTGGTCGGGCTCGACCTGCACCCGCGCCCCGACGACGAGCTGCCGGTGCTCGGCTGCGACCTCACCGACCCGGCCGCCGTACCGGAGGCGGTGCACGCCGCGGTCGAACGGCTCGGCGGGCTGGACCTGCTGGTCAACAACGCCGGGGTCGGTGGCCCCGCCCCGGCCGAGCTGCCGCCCGACGAGGTGGTACGCCAGCAGTTGGAGGTCAACCTGCTCGCCGCGTGGCGGACCACCGCCGCCGCGCTGCCCCCGCTGGTAGACGCCCGCGGTCGGGTGATCTTCGTGGCCAGCCGGATGGCGGTGCTGCCGCTGCCCCTGGCCGCCGCGTACGGAGTCAGCAAGCGGGCCCTTGTCGCGTACGCCGACGCGCTGCGCCACGAGGTGGGCACCCACGTCGGGGTGAGCGTCGTCTACCCGAGCATGGTGGCGTCACCGATCCACGACAGCACCGCCGAGGCCGGCCTGTCCCTGCGCGGGGTGTCCCGCCCCGAGCCCGTCGAAGGTGTCGTGGCGGCGATCCTGCGGGCCGCCGCCGCTCGCCGGGCGCCCCGGGACGTGGCGACGACCCGGCGTGGACGTCTGGAGATGGCGGTGGCCCGGCACGCGCCGGCGCTGGCCGACCGGATGGTGCGCCGTACGCTCGCCGCCCGGCTCGCCGCCGGTGACCTGGATGCCGCGCCGCTGGCCGCCGGGATGCTGCGCCGCCACCGGGAGCGGTGACCCGCCGGGTCAGGGGGTGGCGACCGCGGCGCGGGAACGGTCGGCGGCGATGCGCACGGCCAGCGCCGCGAGGGCCGTGCCGGTGACCCACCGCTGCACGCGCAGCCACACCGGCCGGCGGGCGAAGAACCCGGCAAGGGTGCCGGCGCTGAGCACGATGAGCGCGTTGACGCTCAGCGCGACGGTGATCTGGGTCAGGCCCAGCAGCAGGCTCTGCGCCGCCACGTGCCCGCGCGTCGGGTCGACGAACTGCGGCAGCAGCGACACGTACAGGATGGCGATCTTCGGGTTGAGCAGGTTGGTGACCAGGCCCATGGTGAACAGCCGCCGCGGCGGATCCGGCGGCAGCGGCGCGGGCGTGAAGGGAGACCTGCCGCCCGGGCGTACCGTGCGCCAGGCCAGCCACAGCAGGTAGCCGGCCCCGGCCAGCTTCACCACCGCGTACAGCGTCGGCACCAGGACGAACACGGCGGCCAGGCCGGCGACCGCCGTCGTCAGGTAGACGCCGAACCCGGCGGCCACCCCGAGCAGCGAGATCAGCCCGGCCCGGCGGCCCTGCGCCACCGACCGGGACACCAGGTAGACCATGTTCGGGCCCGGTGTGAGCACCAGCCCCAACGCCACCAGCGCGATGCCTAGCAGCGCACCCGAACCGACCATGACGATTCCCCGTTTCCCCAGCCGTCCAGACCGACCGTAAGCCCGGGGTGGCGGCGTTGTCCCAGGCCACCTGCCAGGCGGTGGCCTCGGATCCGGTCAGCGGGGCGCAAACCGTCTCGGCGGGAATGGTCCGGCCCCCGGCCGCGCTGATCACATGCGTGTCGGCCGGTCGGCGGCGGCGCGTTACGGTGACCAGGGGAGGTGCGCAGGGTGACCGAGGCATGGGACGCGGCCGTCGAGGCGCAGATCCGGGGAGCCGTGCAACGCGGCGAGTTCGACAACCTGCCCGGCATGGGCAAGCCGATCCCCGGGCGCGGAATGCCGTACGACGAGTCGTGGTGGATCAAGAGCTTCCTGGAGCGCGAGAAGCTGCCGAGCGACCTGCTGCTGCCCACGCCGCTGCAACTGCGCCGGCGGGTCGAGCAGGTCCCCGACGAGGTCCGCGACCTGCCCACCGAACAGTCTGTCCGGGACTTCGTGGGCCAGCTCAACGCGCAGATCGTGGCGTGGCTGCGCAACCCCGAGGGTCCGCGCGTGGCGGTGCGGCTGGTGAACGTCGACGAGGTGGTCCACCGCTGGCGCGCCGAGCGCGCCCGGCCCGAGATCACGACGCCCGCCGTCGAGCCGGTGACGACCGCCGTCGCTTCGCCGCGCCGGACGCGCCGGAGCTGGTGGCTGCGCTGGTGGCGCCGGGGCTGAGCCGCGACCGGCGGGGCACCCGGATCGGGGCTCGCGGCGGCAGACTGTGCGGATGCTGATCGAGCTACGGGCGCCTGCGGTCTCCCCGGCGCGGGAACTCGCCCTGCGCCCCTGGTGCGCCGGCGACCTGAACGCCCTCGTGGACGCGTACCGGGATCCGGTGTTGCGGCGGTGGACCCGCCTACCCGTGAGTAACGCCGCCGAGGGGCGGCGGTGGTTGGACCGGGCGCGACGGGACTGGGACGACGGCCGCCGGTACAGCTTCGCCGTCCTCGAGGACGACCCGGACGGCCCACAACTCGTGGCGAACGTGGTGCTCAAGAACCCCACGCCGGGCGGACCGACGGCCGAGGTGGGGTACTGGACAGCGGCGTGGGCGCGCGGTCGCGCAATCGCTCCCCGCGCGGTCGTCGCGCTGAGCGGGTGGGCGTTCGACAGGTTTCCCGGCCTGACCCGCCTCGACCTGCTGCACCAGGTCGACAACGTGGCGTCCTGCCGGGTGGCGCAGAAGAGCGGTTACGCGTTCCGCGAGGTGCTGCCGGTCCAGCCGCCGTTTCCGCTCGACGGTCACCGGCACTCGCTCGACGCGCCCTAGTCCACGGCGGCCCGCCAGCTCCAGGAGGTGCGGCGCGTGCGTCCCGGCAGCTCACCGCGACCGGTCATCCACAGCAGCACGTCGGGGGCGGCGCCCGTCGGGGCGTCCGGGAAGAGTCGCCGCAACACAAGCGTGCTCAGCTCCGGGGGCGGCTGCCACGGCACACCGAGGCCGACTGTGACGTCGTGCGTGTGCAGCAGCGTCTCGGCCACCCCCATGGCCGCGAAACCCGCCGGGTCGCACGGCCCGAAGTGCCAGGCCCGCGCGTCCGGAGGGGCCGCATCGACGGCGGTGGCGAGCAGCCCGGCGCAGGCGCGCGCCACGGTGAGCACCTGCGCCGGGCGCGCGGTGGGGGAGACCCGCAGGTCGTACGGGAGGTAGCCGTCGTCCGCACTCGCGGCGACCTGACCGGCGTACGCGAGCAGGTCGTGCGCGACGTGGGCCGCGGTGGTCCAGCAACTCCAGGTCAGCGTGCCGGCCGGCACCGACCAGTCGCGCTCGTGGTGCGGGTACAGCACCCGGATCATCTCGTCGGCCGCCGCTCGTACGTCGGCACCGGTCACCGCTGGCATCCGTCGACCCTGGCAGGCGTCTTTCGGGGGTGCAACCGCGATTGTCAGCCGGGATGCGAGTCGAGACGGTCGGTCGAACCCGCCGCCAGCGCCTCGTCGACGTGCTGGATGCCCGCGCGGATCAACTCCCCGTACGGGTCGTCGGGCAGGTGCCCGACGAGACTCGACGCGGTGGCCAGGTGGGCCCTCGCCCGGGTCGGATCGCCGAGGCGGCGGTGCACGTCGGCCAGGTTCAGGTGCAGCGACGGCAGGAAGCCGCGTACCTGGAGCGTGCCGTGGTGACGCTGGGCGCGGTCGTCGGTGAGGTCGGTGGCGGCGGCGAGCGCGCGTTCGTCCCACGCCAGTTCGGCGTCGGCGGTGTCCTGGAGGTCGGCCAGGTAGTGAGCGAGGGTGCAGCGGTGCAGGGGGTCCCCGGTCGGGCCGATCTCGTTCCAGAGGGCGGTGAGCAGGTCGCGGGCCTCGGCCGGTGCTCCGGACCGTCCGAGCTGCACGGCCTCGCCGATGCGGGTCATGGTCGGATCCGGTGTCGGTTGGTCGGACATGCAACAGATGCTCGGCCCTCGACCGGGTCGAGGGTCAAGCCGCCCGGCGGGTGTGGGCCGCTGAGGTCCAGCCCTGCTGGCGCAGTCGTTCGATGCCGTCCAGCAGCAGGTCCAACGCGAACTCGAACTCGAACTGGTCGTCACAGCCCGACCCGACCACCGAACCGTCGTCGTGTGCCGCCGCCGCCGCGATCTCCGCGAGGTGCGGGAAGCGGGCCGCGATCTCCGGTGGCATGGCCGCCGGCGGATCGGCCTCGACGGCCCCGGTCTGGCCGGCGCGGCGGGACGCGTCGAACAACTCCTGGCTGAAGCCCAGGATGCGGCTGCCCATCGCGTGCATCACGTGGTGGGCGAGGTCGGTGGAGAACCCTCCGGCCCGCAGTGTGGCGACCACCGAGTCGAGGTAGGACAGGACCGCGACCGTGGCCATGTTCCGCGACTCGATCGCCAGTGGCGCCCACGGGTGGCGGATCAGCATCTGCCGTGCCGAGAGGATCCGCAGGCGCACGGACCGCTTCCAGTCGACGTCGTCGCGGGGCGGGTCGATCTCGCCGACGACCACGTCGATCATGCCGTCGAGCAATTCGTCCTTGTTGGCCACGTGCTTGTAGAGGGCCATCGGCACGACGCCCAGATCCTGGGCGAGGTTGCGCATGCTCAGCGCCTGGATGCCGGACGCGTCGGCGAGCGCGACGGCGGCCAGCAGGATGCGCTCCCTGGTCAACGGCGTCCGGTGCAGCGTGTCAGCCATCGTGGTCCTCGTCTTCCGGTGGCGGTAGAAACCATAACCGCCTTGACAGGTGTACGCCGTACACCTACCGTCATTCTCAAGGTGTACGGCGTACACCGCGAGGGGAGGGGACATGAAGGCCATCGTCCAGGACCGGTACGGCCCACCGGAGACACTCACACTCGCCGACGTGGACGTACCGACGCCCGCCGCCGATGAGGTCCTCGTGCGGGTGCAGGCCGCCGCGCTCAACGCGTACGACTGGCATGCCATGCGGGGTGACCCCCGACTGGCGCGACTGACGATGGGCCGCTCGGCGCCCCGGGCCCGCATCCGGGGCCGCGACTTCGCCGGCCGCGTCGAGGCCGTCGGTCCCCGGGTGCGCCGCCTGCGCCCGGGCGACGCGGTCTTCGGCGACCTGGGCGACGCCAACGGCGCGTTCGCCGAGTACGTGTGCCTGCCCGAGGAGCTGGCCGCGACCCGGCCGGCTAACCTGACCGCCCACCAGGCGTCCGCCCTGCCGCTGGCCGGAGTCACCGCGCTCATGGGACTGCGCGACGTCGGGCGTGTCGAACCCGGGCACCACGTGCTCATCAACGGCGCCTCCGGTGGTGTCGGCACCCTCGCGGTCCAACTGGCCAAACTGCTCGGCGCCACCGTGACCGCCGTGTGCAGCACCCGCAACGTCGAACTCGTCCGCTCGCTCGGCGCCGACCACGTGGTCGACTACACCAGGGACGACGTCACCCGTGGCACCGACCGCCACGACGTCGTCCTCGACCTGGTCGGCAACCGCACGCTCACCGCCCTTCGGCGGGTGCTGACCCCCACCGGGACGCTGGTCCTCTCCGGCGGAGGCACCTACCGCGGTGGCAGCCTCGTGGGCCCGGTCTGGCTGATCGCGCGGGGACAACTCGTGGCGCCGTTCCTGCGGCAGCGCGTCGTGACGCTCACCGCCACGCCGAGCCGCGCGCACCTGGAGGCCCTGGCCGCGTACGCCGAGGCGGGCGACCTCACCCCCGTGATCGACCGGGCCTACCCGCTGCACGAGGTCGCCGACGCCATCCGGTACCTCGAAGGCGAACACGCCCGCTCGAAGGTCGTCATCACCATCGGCCCGGAGTAGAGCAGCCGATGACCAGCGACGGCACGCTGCTGCGCATCAACGAGGGTGTGCAACTGCACCACCAGCAGGGCCGGTGCGACGCCGCCCGCGACCTCTTCGCGCAGATCTGGGACGACATCGGCGGCGAGCGGGGCGATCCCCTGCACGTCTGCGTCCTGGCCCACGCGATGGCCGACGTGCAGGACGACGTCCGCCAGGAACTGCTCTGGGACCAGCGGGCCCTGGCGGCGGCCCACGCGCTCACCGACGCCCGCGTCGCCGAGGCCGGGGTGCCCCTGTCGGTGGCCGGCCTGTACCCGTCGTTGCACCTCACCCTGGCCGAGTGCCACCGCAAGCTCGGTGACCTCGACACCGCCTGCGACCACCTCCAGCGCGCGACGGCGGGCGTCGGCGCGCTCGCCGACGACCCGTACGGACGACTGATCAGGAACGGCCTCGACGAGATGACGCGCCGGCTGGCTAGCCGGTGAGCGCCTGGACGCCGAGCGTGGTGATCAGATCGAGGCGCTCGGCGTCCTCGGGGTCGGGTTCGGCGGTGTAGACCATGATGCGCAGGTCGCTGCCGGCCACGGTGATGATGTCGCAGTCAAGGGTGACCGCGCCGACGTGCGGGTGGTCGATCGTCCTGCGGGCCGCCTTAACGTGTCATCGGAGCCAAACGACGTCGCCATGACTGGCTCCGCCTGGCGGCCGGGCGCTGTACGGGTCCGTTCAGGTGGCCGTCGGATCGTGGCTCACCCGGGCCGCGCGGAGTCGTCGCAGGTGCTGCTGCACGGCGTTCCGGCTGAGGCTCATGCACTTGACCTGGCTGTCGAGCCGGGCGAATTCGGCGGCGAACAAGGCGATCAGGTCGTCGTCTCCGTCGTCTGGCTCGTCCCCGTGCATCGGGTCTGGTTGTTTGTCGCGGATCAGCGGCAGGATCAGTCTGGTCGGCAGTCCTGATCTGACCAGGCTGCTCACCAGCGTCGCCCGGTCGATGTCCGACTCCTGGTAGTGCCGGTAGCCGCTCGGTGTGCGCTGCGGTGCCAGCAGCCCTCGCTCCTCGTAGTACCGCAGCATCCGGATCGGAATCTGGGTACGCCTGGACAGCTCGCCAATTCGCATGAACCGCTCCTTGACTCTCACATCAATGTGAGACTTTACGGTGCTGACCATGACCACTCAACCCTCCAGGCACACAGCAGAAGGGCTGCCCTGGCGAGCACTGCTTCTCCTCTCTGGCGCGGCCTTCGCCACCGTCACCACCGAGCTGCTGCCCGCGAGCCTGCTGCTGCAGCTCAGCGACGGCCTCGACGTCACACCCGCGACCGCTGGCGGACTGGTCGGCGCCTGGGCGTTGACGATCGCCGTCGCCAGCATCCCGCTGACCCGACTGACCGCACGGGTACCACGTCGACGGCTCCTACCCGTCATCCTGGTGCTGCTCGCCCTGGCGACCACCGGCACCGCGCTCGCCCCCTCGTACGAATGGGCCCTCACCAGCCGGATCACCGCCGCCGTCGCGCACGGCCTCTTCTGGTCCCTGCTGGTACCGACAGTGGCCACGCTCGTCCCGCCGGCACGGATCGGCCGAGCTGTCTCGGTGGTGCTCGCCGGCCCCGCGATGGCCAGCATCGTCGGCATTCCCCTCGGCGCGACCGCCGGCGCCGCGCTCGGCTGGCGGGTCTCCTTCGCCGCATTGGCGGCGCTGCTCGCACTGGCAGCCCTGGGCATCCGTACCCTGCCGTTGTCAGACGCACCCCCGCAGGCCGTACGGCAGGAAGGCCGCGACCCGGCGCTGTGGACCGTACTCGGCGTGGCGCTGGCCGGAGGTCTCGTCATCACCGGCCACTTCGTGCTCTACACCTACATCGCGCCGCTGCTCCACCAGTTCGGCGGGTACGACAACGCCACGAGCGGCATCCTGCTGTTCGTCTTCGGGGCGGCCGGGGTGGTCGGCACAGTCGGGGCCGGACCGCTCTCTGACCGGTTCCCACGAAGAGCGCTCGGCGGGGTCGGTGCCGCCTTCGCCGGTAGCGCCGCCTCACTACTACTACTCGATCTCCACCTCGCCGTGGCAGTCGTGGTGATCGCCGGCTGGGGTCTACTCATCGGGTTGCTGCCACCGGTCTTCCAGATGCACCTGCTGCGGATCGCGTCCCCTGGCCGGGAGGCCACCTCCGGGGCGATCGGCATCACCGTGCTCAATCTCGGGATCGCCACCGGGGCGTCGATCGGCGGGGCGGTACTCGACAACTGGCGGGCCGACGCCCTACCCGCCGTCGCGGCCACCGTCATCGCCATCGCCACCGTGGGGCTGGTGGTAGACGGCCTGCGGAGCCAGCGCACCGCCGGAGGCGCGCCCACCGCCAACGCTGTCCCGGACGGTGACGATCCCGCAAGCGCAGCGCCACCGGATCGCAGCGCCGCCGAGGCCGCCGGGGCGCGGTCGTGACGGCCGCCGTGCCGGGGAGCGCGGCCGACGCCGCCAAACCCACCCCCGGCCTGATCCGCGCGGGAATCATCGAGCGGTTCGGCGAACCCCAGGTGCTGTGTACGGTCCGGCTGCCACGACCCACACGAGCATCCGGGCACGCCCTGGTCCGGGTCCGTGCGGCCTCGGTGAACTACGGTGAGACGAAGATCCGTAGAGGACTCGTACCGGAACTTGGGCCGCCACCGTTGGTGCTCGGCTCGGACCTCTCCGGCACCGTTGTCGAGGCCGAACCGGGCGGACGGTTCCGGGTCGGTGACGAGGTCTACGGCATCCACTTCATCGGCACCTACGCCGACTACGTCTCGGTGCCGGAGGCGAGCCTGGCGACCAAACCCATGACCGTGGACCACGTACGCGCGGCTGCGCTGCCGGTCGCGGCGCGCACCGCACTCGTCGCCATCTGCGAGTACGCCGCCCTGCGCGCCGGTCAGCGGATCCTGATCCACGCCGCGGCCGGCGGCGTCGGCCACCTCGCGGTGCAGTTAGCCCGGCACCGGGGTGCCTATGTTCTCGGGACGGCCCGGACCGCGCACCACCCGTTCCTGCGCAACCTCGGGGTGGACGAACCGATCGACTACACCACTGTCGACTTCCGGAGCGTGGCCCGCGACGTCGACGTCGTGCTCGACCTGGTCGGCGGCGAGTACGGACGACGCTCCCTCGACTGCCTCCGCCCTAGCGGCCTCCTGCTCGGCGCGGCACTGGACCCGGGCGTGACCGAGGAGGACGCGGACCGGCGAGGCCGGCAGTTCCGCTGGCTGGGCGCGACTCGGTTGGTCCGGCCCCTCGACGTGGTACGCGAACTCGTTGACGCGGGACAGTTGACAGTCCACGTGGAGCGGACCTACGCCCTGTCCGAACTGCCCGCCGCGCATACCCACGCCGAAACCGGCCGGGTGACCGGGAAACTCGTCATCACGATCGACGACGAGCCGGCGATGGACCGCACACACGACCGCCTCAGCGGAACCGGTCGACGGTGACCGGGATCATCCCCTGCTGCCGCATCTGCGTTGTCAGACCGCGCAGAAGCACGCCAACCACCTCATCACGATCCCCCAGCAGATCGCAGGTCACGTCCAGCCCCCAGGCGGCACCCGCAGCGACTCGGCGCAGGTCCCAACGGAAGGCGTCACCGGCGACCTGACGGTGTACCGCGCCCAGGACGCGCACCTCGGGGTCCGTGAGGTCGCCCGTGACCGGCATCTGCCATGCCTCGCTGAGTGCCGCGAGGCCGTCTGGGCTCAACTCGCCCGCGAACAGGATCCGGTAAACGCGCGTCTCGCGGAACCCCGGCCTGGGCGCGGACTGGTCCAGCCGCAACGGGGACGACGGCCGAGCCGGTGGTGCACCGAAGCGTGCCCGCAGGACGGCCTCTTCCGGCAGTTCAGCGCCGCAAAGGTCCCGATAGAGTGCCGCCGCCGCTGCCCGCCCCACCGGCATCACTCGCTTTCGCAGTACGGCGTCAACGCGCAAGCGCCGACTGGTGACCGAGGCGTCGCACCAGCGGCCCTCCGATCGGCTCCAGCCACCACTTACCAGCCCGGCTGACGAGTAGTCCTTCGCGAGCAGGAACTCCTCGGCCAGCAACCCTTCCGGCACGCCAGCACCGTCGTAGACCACGTAGTAGTGCAAAGCGGGAGCGGAGTCGGCTGTCCTCGCCGCGACAGAAGTCGTCGTCATACGTCGATTTTTGCGCAGAGGGTCGTACAGCTTCGGTCCGGCTCGCCGCTCACGGGAACCGTCACCGCCGATGATCGCGAGGCCAGGGTGTGCGTCGGCGGTCTCGTCCCATGCCTCATGTAGGCCGAGCATCTCGCGTGGCGTGCTCCGCATCGAGTGCGTCAGTGCTCGGCTCGTGGTCGGTCATGTCGCCATTTCATGCAGGTGTTCCCGGCCGGCCGTGACGGGTCCCGGGACCAGCAACGGGAGTGCGGTCCCTGCGTTCCGCATCGGCTGGCCGCTTCCACTGAAACACCGGTCGACTCCAGGGCACACCAACTGAGAAGCGGCCACCTCTCCTGAGAAGGGAGACCGACGGACCTCAACAGATGGTTCGCGCCCACGAGCACAGCCTTGGGCAGTTTATCGGATTACCGATAACAGTAATCCGATAAACTGCCTGGACAAAAGGGACGTAATGCTCGTGCATCATAATGACAGTTCTTGTGCGTAATGAATGAGAATGGTGTGCTCACGGCCATGTCGACGTCGCGCTGGCATCGCTATCGAACGCCAGCGGCAGATCAGCCGGCCGTTGAGGACGTACGACTACAGGTGCGATCCCTGGCCTGTTTCACCGCGGTCCGCGAGTGGCACGTGGCCATGCTGGAGGGCGGCCGTCAACTGATCCAGGCCCAGCGAACCCAGCTCCAGCGCCTGACGATGGAATGCGCGCCGGTCGCCGGGGAAGGACGAGCGGCCTGCCAGCCACACGCGCTCACCCGCCTTGTAGGCCAGCGCCTGCCCTGGCCGGCCCAGGTAACGCGTGAGCTCTGCGGACGCGTACGGCCCCTGGTGGCAGCGGTCCCGCAGCAGCTTCAGCGCAGCGTCCGGGGTCCACGATGCTCCGCCGCCGGACGGCATCGGTAGGCCCAGGTGCAGGCCGATGTCGAGCACGACCCGCGCCGCCCGCAGGAGCTGCATGTACAGATACCCCAGTCGAGCACCCGGCTGTTCGTAGAGCCCGAGCTCGTCCATGAACCTCTCGGCGTACAGTGCCCAGCCCTCCTGGCTGCCGGAGAGGCCACCGAGCAGGTTCAGTCGCTGACCGAGGCCTCCCCGGCATGCCTCGGAGCCGAGGTGGAGGTGGTGGCCGGGAACGCCCTCGTGATAGGCGGTGCTGTAGGCGTACCAGGTGGGGAAACTCGCCGCGTCCTCGGGGAGGGACCACCAGACCCGGCCCGGTCGCGTGAGGTCCCGCGACGGTCCGGTGTAGGCAATGCCGGACGATGTGGTCAACCGCGACTCGATGCGCCGTAACGGGGCGGGGATGTCGAAGTGGACGCCGTCCAGTAGCTCGGTGGCAGTCTCCAACAGCTCCTGCAGCCACGCGGCGAACGCCTCCCTGCTGTGCAGCGTGCCGGGCGCGTCGGGGCTGGCGAGCCAGGCGAGCACCTCTGGCACGCTCCCGCCCAGAGCCTTGGCTTCCGCGATCAGCTCCGCCTCTGTCGCTCGGAACTCGTCCCAGCCCCACTCGTACAGCTCGCGCAGGTCAGGCCTGGCCGCGAGGAAGGTGCGCACCCAGAGTGCGTACCGCTGCTGGCCGAACGCATCCTCCTCGACGGCCCGCGGTA
The DNA here is from genome assembly GCF_040683695.1 of Micromonospora sp. NPDC093244. Taxonomy (NCBI): domain Bacteria; kingdom Bacillati; phylum Actinomycetota; class Actinomycetes; order Micromonosporales; family Micromonosporaceae; genus Micromonospora; species Micromonospora sp. NPDC093244. The sequence continues at coordinate 1,897,512 of NZ_JBFBEO010000001.1, read as the reverse complement.
CCAGGTCCGCGGTGAGCATCTCGGCCAGTTTCCGGTACGCCTGTCGCGCGCCCGTCGCTGCGGCCTGCAACGACGCCCGCTGAGGCCCCTCGCCGTAGCGATCCACCAGGGCGACATCGTCGTCGGTCCAGGTGCGGCAGCGTTGCGTGACGAGCTCCACCTGGCGCCGCGCCGGCACATTGCCGCGCTCCGCAGCGAGCAGAAGACTGCGGGCATACCCGTCCAGCGCCGCGGGGATCGCGGCCAGGCGCGCGCCGACACGAGCCCAGCCCTCCTCGAAGGCCGCGGTCTCGGCGCCTCGGGCGGGAACCGCCGCCTCGACGGCCTGGCGGATGAGCTGGAGCGGACCGGTGGCCGTCGCGTGCAGTTCACGCAGGCCCTCCCCGGCGTCGTGGAAGGCGATACGCGTGCGCAGTCGCTCGGCGAGGTGGGCGTGCAGCGGGGTCACGGCCCGCGGTGCGTCATCCAGGATCTCAAGCTCACACAGAGCGCGCGCTGCGAGGTCGGCGCGGGCCTGATGGCCCTCGGGCCCGTAGTCGGTAAGGCCGTCGACATCCTGCTCGCCGGCCTCGACGACCGCCGTACAGGGATCGAGGTCGGCCATGTCGCGCAGGAGCCGATCCGCAAAGTCCTCGATCACGGGCAATGCTAGGGCGTTGGTGGTGCAAGCCGCATCGATGCTAGCTGCGCCCGTACGCCTGCCGAGCCTGGGCCACCTCGGCGGCCTGCCGCTGCCGCCACCGCCGCTGCGCGTCGCGGTTGCAGGCGCGGCAGACCCGACGGTACGTGCCGGTGGCGGGGTCCACCTCCCGGTCGTGGCCGTTGCGGCAGCGCGCGTTGCGCTCGCGGGCGCGGCAGCTCTGCGCGTGTGTCACCTGTCGCAGGTGGGTGGGTTCGATGCAGTCGGGCACCCCACAGAGGTGGTGCACGTCCAGGTTGGGGTCGAAATTGCCGACGAAGACCACGTAGGCCGTGATGTGCGCCCAGGCGCGTCCGGCCACCTTCTGGTAGACGCCGCGTTGGCTGCCGTAGCCGCGCACGATCAGGCAGCCGTCGTCCCGACGAACCGAACGGGCGACGAGGTACGCACGAAGGCTCTCCTCAGTGAAATGCCGGGACAAGCCCTTCACCTGCGACAGCATCTCAACAGGTTAGGCCAGCGGCCGACGAGCCCGACCAGGGCGTGAGAGGCGGATAGGATCGCCCAGGTGTTCCAGCCCACCTACCCGATCCGGACCGCGCGGCTGACGCTGCGTCCGGTCACTCTGGACGACCTCGACGACGTGTACGTGTACCAGAGCCGGCCCGACGTCGTGCGCTGGATGCTCGGCGCCGAGCCGCGTACCCGTGAACAGTCGCGGGCGTCGGTGCTCGCGATGGCGGGTGAGGACGCGTGGCGGGCTGAGGGTGACTGCCTGACGCTGGCCGTGGTCTGCGACGACCGCGTGATCGGTGCCGTCGAGCTGGTGTGGCGCAGTGAGCGGGACCGCACAGCCGAGATCGGGTACGTGTTCCATCCCGACCACGGCGGTCGCGGGCTGGCCACGGAGGCGGTCGTGGCGCTCGTGGACTGGGGGTTCGCCGAGGTCGGGCTGCACCGGGTCTTCGGTCGTTGCCATGCCCGCAACGACTCGTCCGCCCGGCTGATGACGCGGATCGGGATGCGTCAGGAAGCCCGTCACGTGCAGAGCTACCTGTTCGACGGGGTGTGGGCCGACCAGCTCGTCTTCGCCGTCCTGGCCGGCGAGTGGAATGCCCGGTCCCGGGCCTCGCAGGGCTGACGGGAGCGACCCGCGCGTCGCGGCGGCGGTCGATCACCGCCGCGAGACGCGGGTGGGGGGCGGTCAGGCCCGGCGGTCGAGCCAGTCCCGGTAGGAGGTGGGGGCGATGACGGCGTCCCCGGCGGAGATGAGGACGTCGCCGGGGACGGCGGCGAACATGCCGGCGCTGTCGTCGGTGGTGACGGTGCGCTGGTCGCCACGGGCGGCGAGGGTGATTCGTCCCAGCTCGTCGAGGGCGAAGACGTCGGGTCCGGCGACGTTGCGTACGCCCCGCAGGGGAGCGCCCAGGGCGACGTCGGCCACGGCCTGCGCCACGTCGGCGGCGGCCATCGGCTGCACGGGGGTGGCGGGCAGGCGGACGGTGTTCGCGTCGGCGGTCCAGGACAGGATCGCGTCCACGAACTCGAAGAACTGGGTGGCGCGGACGATCGAGTACGGGATGGGCCCTGCCTTGAGGATGTCCTCCTGGAGGGCCTTGGCGCGGTAGTAGGCCAGGTCGGGCACCTGGTCGACGCCGACGATGGACAGGATCACGGCGTGACCCACGCCCGCGCGTCCGGCGGCGGCGAGCAGGTTGTCCATGGTCGCCTGGAAGAAGGCGGGGGAGGCGTCGTCGAAGGTTGGTGAGTTCGTCAGGTTGACCACGACGTCGGCGCCGGTGAGCGCGTCGGACAGGCCCTGCCCGGTGAGCAGGTCCACCCCGGTGGAAGGCGAGAGCGGCACCGCCTCGTGTCCGGCGGCCCGCAGGATCGTGACGACCTGCGACCCGATGAGACCGGTACCGCCCAGTGCGGCGATCTTCATGTCCAGCCACCTTTCCTCGGTGTTACGGCCCGTCGTACGGCACGCGCCGATACTCGGACCTTTCCTGTCCGGGAACTATACTCGGACAATATAAGTCCGAGTAAGGGGGTGTGGCTAGGGTGAGGTCATGAAGATGTCCGGCGGGGTCGAGTGGGCGCTGCACTGCTGCGTCGTCCTCACGGCCAGCAGCACTCCCGTGCCGGCGGCCAGGCTCGCCGAGCTGCACGACGTCTCCGGTAGCTACCTCGCCAAGCAGTTGCAGTCCCTCGCCCGCGCCGGCCTGATCCACTCGGTGCAGGGCAAATCGGGCGGCTACGTGCTGACCCGGGCACCGGAGAGCATCACCCTGCTCGACGTCGTTCGGGCCGTCGACGGCCCCGGCCCGGCCTTCGTCTGCACCGAGATCCGTCAGCGGGGTCCGCTGGCCACCCCCTCCAGCGCCTGCACCGGGGCGTGCCCCGTCGCCCGCGCCATGTGGGCGGCGGAGGACGCGTGGCGTCAGGCGCTCGCCTCCGTCACGATCGCCGACCTGGCCCGCGACGTCGACGTCGACTCCGGTCCCGAGGCGCTGGTCAGCGTCAGCGCCTGGCTCACCGGCGACCGGGACATCTGAGCGCGCGGGTCAGCCGGTGTGGCGTACCTCGGTGTCCCAGATCTGCGCCCACGGACGCCGCAGCCCCCGGCACACGAAGATCGGGCCGCCGTTCTCGTCGTTGTCCACCTCGACCCGCTGGTCCACCAGCCCGGCGGGCGCGCACGCGTCGAACCAGGCGGCCAGCGGCTCGGGACGGTCCCAGCCGACGGCGATGACGACGTCCGCCCCGGCCGGCGGTCGCCCGAAGTCGACAGTGCTGTTGTGCCCCGAGTAGGCGCGTGGAAGACCACGGCTCGGACCGTAACGGGCCACCGCGCCGGCCTCGCCATAGTTGCCGGTGAGGATGACCGCCCGAGAGCGTTCCTCGGCCGGTAGGCCGCGATGGACCGCGGCCAGCGAGTCCGCGAACGCCGGCCAGCCGATCGTCTCACCGGCGTCGTAGTTGACGTCGACCACGAAACCGGGCAGGCGGTCGGCCGGCAGCACCGGCAACAGCAGCACGACTGTGGGCAGCAGGAACGGCACCGCACCCAGCACGAGCAGCCCGCGCCGCAGCCGCACGGACCCGCGCGCCGCCCACGCGGTGGTGACCACCGCGCCGGCTGCGGTGAGGACCAGCAGCAGCGGCGCGTCGTAGTAGCCCTTGCCGCCGGCGACCAGCACGACGCCGACCACGACCAACCAGGACCAGCCAATCGCCCGGTACGCCCGCCACTGCGGCCGCCGCAGCAGCGCGACGAGACCGGCGATCCAGATGGGTACGGCGTACGGGCTGATGATGACGAACTGGAGGGTGAACGCGTCGAGGCGACCGCTGTAGGAGCTGTCGCCGCCGGAGATGGAGGCCGCCACGCCGAGCTGCGGGAAGCCGTGCGTGGCCTGCCAGATCAGGTTGGGCGTGGCCAGCAGCAGGGCGATCCCGGCGGCGGCGAGCACCCACCTGTCACGCAGCAGCCGACGTGGCCCGGCGATGAGCACCCCGGCGATCAGGCCCACGGCCAGCAGCGCCGGCAGCAGTTTGCTGAGCATGCCCACGCCGAGCGCCAGCCCGATGCCGAGCGCCCAGCGGCTGTCGCCGGTACGCAGCAGTCGTACCGCGCACCACACGGCGACAAGCCAGACCAGCAGGTCGATTGTGGTGGTGCTGAGCAGGTGCCCGCCGGCGAGCACGATGCCGGACAGCGCGGCGAGCACCGCCGCGAACGTCTGCGCGCCCCGGCCGGCGCCCAGCTCGCGGGCGATCGCGGCGACCACCAGGACCGCGCCGCCGGCCAGCACCGCCGACGGGGTGCGCAGCACCACCAGGTTGCCGGGCGCGATCGTGTCGAGCAGTCGAGCCAGCGCCGGCACCAGTGGACCCTGGTCGACGTACCCCCAGGCCAGGTGCCGGCCGGCGAGCAGGAAGTACAGCTCGTCGCGGTGGTAGCCGTAACGGCCGGCGAGCAGCAGCAGTGCCACGCTGGTCGCGGCGGCCGCCAGCCACGCGCCGAGCGCGCGCGGACCAGGTCGGTCCGGTGCGGCCGTCACGACCGGCCGATGGGGACGGTCGACGTGGACGGCGGGCTCGCTCACCCGCTCATCATCGCCCGCCGGATCGCCCCCTGGCTGCCCCTGTGCGGTGGTGTCGCCGTCCGGACACAACGAGAATCCGGTTCGGCGGAACTTTGGCCGCGGTCGGGGCGTGAGTGCGGTGAACATCGACGGGGACGCCGGGAGGGCGGGGGCGAAGGGGATGTTGCATGCCGACGAATTCGATGAGTTCTACACGAGCACGTATCGACGGCTGGTCGGTCAGCTGTACGCGATGCTGGGAGACCTGAGCGAGGCGGAGGACGCGGTACAGGAGGCGTACTGCCGTGCGTGGCAGCGACGGTCGAAGTTGAACGAGTACGACAATCCCGAGGCGTGGGTCCGTACGGTCGCCTACCGCATCGCGGTGAGCAGTTGGCGCCGGACGAGGAACCGCCTCGCCGCCCACCGGCGGCATGGTCCGCATCAGCCGGTCGAGTCGGTCGACACCGGAGACCTGGACCTGGTCGGTGCCCTCGCGGGCCTGCCGTACGAGCAGCGGCGGGTGCTGGTGCTGCACCACCTGGTCGGTCTGCCACTGGCCGACATCTGCCGGGAGACCGGATCGCCACTGGGGACTGTGAAGTCCCGGCTGGCCCGCGGCCGGCAGGCGCTGGCCCAGCACGCCGCCGAGTTCAGGGGCACCGCTCACGGAAGGATCTCGGAAGATGTCTGACCAGCATGGGACGCCCCGGGGAGCGCCCGCGTTCGACAGGCGGTTGGCAGAGCTGGCCCGATCGGCGGCGGCTGTGGCGCGACCGGAGTCTCCGGGGGATGTGCGACTACGGGCCGGACGCCGTACGGTGCGCCGTCGGATCGGCACCGGGGCCCTGGCGGTGGCGGTGCTGGGTGCCGTCGTGGCGGGCGGGGTCCTTCGCGCGGCCCCGGGCAACGACGTACCGCCGGCGGTGACGCCCTCGCCTGTGGCCCCGCCGAGCAGCACGCCGACGCCCACCGTGCAATCGCCGTCGGCGACCGCCTCACCGCCGTCGTCGAAGTCGCCGTCCGGGACCGTCGCCGCCCGACCGCCGGGCACGTCCGACTCGACGCCGGGCCGGTGCACGACGGCCAACCTGACGGTGACGCTCGGCACGCCGGACTCCGCGAGCGGGCACCGCAGCGTGGCAGTGGTGTTCCGCAACAGCGGCGGCACCACCTGCCGGCTGACCGGCTACCCGGGCATCGACGCCCTGGGCGGTGACGGCAGGACGCTTGCGCACGCCGAGCGCACACCGCGCGGGTACATGGGCGGTGCGGCGCGGGGGTCGCGGCCTCCGACCGTGACGCTCCGCCCGGGTGGGGTCGCATCGGCGCTGGTGGAGGCGCAGGGCTTCCGCGCCGACGGTGAACCGTGCACCGCGTACGCGCGCCTGCTGGTCACGCCGCCGGACGACGTCCGGTCGGTACGCCTGCGATGGGACACCGACAGTTGCAGTGACCTGGAGGTGCACCCAGTCGTCCCGGGGACCACGGGCCGCGCGGGCTGAGCGGGTGCGGGTGGTCGGCCCAGGTGCGAAGATCAGCTCTGTCACTCGGACCGGAAGGACGACATGCGCTATCGCACTCTGGGCGCCACCGGCACTGTGGTGTCGACCCTGTGTCTGGGCACGATGACCTTCGGCGCGGAGACCGACGAGGCGGGCAGTTTCGCCCAGCTGGACCGCTTCGTCGACGCCGGCGGCACCTTCATCGACACCGCCGACGTCTACTCCACGGGTGTCTCCGAGGAGATCGTCGGCCGGTGGCTGCGGTCGCGGCCGGAGCTGCGGGACAGCCTCGTCATCGCCACGAAGGGGCGGTTCCCGATGGGCTCCGGCGCGAACGACGCCGGTCTGTCCCGGGTGCACCTCACCCGTGCCCTCGACGCCAGCCTGCGGCGGCTCGGTGTCGAGGCCGTCGACCTGTACCAGGCGCACGCCTGGGATCCGCTGACCCCGCTGCCGGAGACGCTGCGGTTCTTCGACGACGCCGTACGCGCCGGCAAGATCCGCTACGCGGGGGTCAGCAACTTCACCGGTTGGCAGTTGCAGAAGGCGGCCCTGCTCACCCAGCACCTCAACCTCACGCCGATCGTGACCCTGCAACCGCAGTACAACCTGCTGGCCCGGGAGATCGAGTTCGAGCTGGTGCCGGTCTGCGAGAACGAGGGCATCGGCATCCTGCCGTGGTCGCCGCTTGGTGGCGGCTGGCTGACCGGCAAGTACCAGCGCGACAGCACGCCCACCGGCGCCACCCGGCTCGGTGAGAACCCGCAGCGTGGCGTCGAGGCGTACGCCGGTCGCAACGCCGACGAGCGCACCTGGCGGGTGCTCGACGCGGTCCGTCAGGTCGCCGGGGAACACGACGCGTCCATGTCAGCGGTGGCACTGGCCTGGTTGGCGGCCCGACCGGCGGTCACCTCGGTGATCCTCGGCGCACGGACCACCGAGCAGCTCGACGACAACCTGACCGCCGCCGACCTGGTCCTCGACGCCGAGCAGATGCGACTGCTGGACGAGGCGAGCGCCCCACCGGTGGGCGACTACCCGTACGGCGGCGCGGGAGTGCGCCAGCGTGGCCGGGACCTGCCGGCCGCGCCGTGATCCCCTTCCCCGAGCCCACCGCCCCGGCCGGCAGCCGCACCGAGGTCTTCCTTCGCTACCTGGACTTCTTCCGCGAGTCGGTGGTGGACAAGGTGTCGGCGCTGGACGAGGCCGAGCTGCGGCGCAGCCGGCTGCCGTCCGGGTGGACCCCGTTGGAGCTGCTCACGCACCTGCGCCATGTCGAGCTGCGGTGGATCGAGTGGGGCTTTCAGGGCCGGGACGTCGCCGAACCGTGGGGTGACCGCCGCGGGGACCGCTGGTACGTCGCCCCGGAGGTGACACGCGCGGAGTTGGTGGCGGCGCTGCGGGCGCAGGGCGCGCACACCACTGCGGTGGTGACGGCGCACGACCTGGCGGAGATCGGCGCGCCCGGCCCGCGGTGGAACGGCGCCGGCCCGGCGTCGCTGGAGCGGGTGCTGTTCCACCTGGTCCAGGAGTACGCCCGCCACCTCGGTCACCTCGACGTCGTCGCCGAACTGGCCGGAGGCCCGACCGGCGAGTGACGCCGCGACGGCGACAATGGACAGATGCCGCTGCTCGTCGCACCCGCCCTGCCCGCCGGAAGCCTCGGCGCCCGGAAGCAGCCCCACCTTCCGGTACGCTCCGGGCTGGCGCTGCGGCCCTGGCGCACCGACGACGCCCCTGCCGTGCGGGCGGCCTTCGACTGTCGGGCGATCCAGCGGTGGCATGTCCGTCGCCTGGACAGTGACGACGAGGCACGGGCGTGGACGGCGCAGTGGGCGGCTCGCTGGCACGCCGAGACCGACGCCAGCTGGGCGATCGTCGACGCCGACGACCGGGCGGTCGGTCAGGTGGGACTGCGCGGGGTGCTGCTGACCGAGGCGACGGCTGACGTGTCGTACTGGGTGGTGCCCGCCGCGCGTGGTCGGGGGATCGCCACCCGGGCGCTGGAGACGCTGACCAGGTGGTGCTTCACGCGGGTCGGGCTGCACCGGCTGGCGCTGGAGCACTCCACCGCCAACGCGCCGTCCTGCCGGGTGGCCGCGCGGGCGGGTTTCCCGGTGGAGGGTGTGCGCCGCGAGTCGGTTCGGCACGCCGACGGGTGGCACGACATGCACCTGCACGCACGGCTGGCCTAGCGCACGCCGGCGGGCTCGGCGGGTTGCGGTGGCGGCGCCACCGGCCAGGTGAGCCGGCGTACGCCGGGCACGAGCGCGGTGCCGGCGCAGGAGGCGAGGACCAGCAGGCCGGCTACCGCCAGCGGGACGGGCGCGCCGAACGCGTCGGCGGCCAGCGGCGCCAAGGCGTAGCCCACAGGCATCGCGGCCAGTGACACCAGCCAGTCGTACGAGGTGACCCGGGCCAGGACCTCCGGCGGGAACTGGTGCTGCACGACTGTCTCCCAGACCGGGTTGAGGTAACCGAGGGCGGTCAGCGCCACGGCGTAGGAGACGATCACCGCGGCGGCGGGTGCGGCCACGGCGAGCAGGAACAGCGGCGCGGCGTAGCAGGCGAGCCCGAGGTTGGCCATCAGCACCGGCCGGCGCAGCCGGACGCGCCCCGCCAGCAGTGACCCGGCGAGCATGCCGATCGCGCCGGCCTGCAACAGCAGCACCCAGGTTGCCTCTCCGCCGAGCCGGTTGATGGCGACCGCCGGCCCGAGGGTGGTCAGGACGGCTGCGGCGCCGTTCCAGACGCCGTGCCCGAGCAGGCTGGTCCAGAACCAGTCGCGGGCGCGTACCTCGCCGAAGCCGTGCCGCAGGTCGGCGAGGACCGAACGGCGGGGCACCGGCACGTGGCGTACCCGTACCAGGACGAGCAGGGCGGCGCTGAGCGCGAACGACGCGCCGTCGATGACGAACGCCCAGCCTGGTCCGGCGGCCCAGATCAGCGCGCCTGCCAACGCCGGGCCGAGCAGCCGGCTGGAGTTGGCGGTCACACCCATCAGCGCGTTTGCCTGTTGCCGTTGGGCCGGTTCGACGGTGCCGGCGACAAGGGGGGACGCGGTCGGTATGGCGAACGCCGACGCGACGCCGCCGATCGCGGACGCCACCACGACCGTGCTCATCGACGGGTCGCCGCCGAGCAGTTGGGCGCCGACGGCGAGTTGGGTCGCGCAGCGGACCAGGTCGGCCAGGACCGCGACGCGACGGGCGTCGAACCGGTCGGCGACGACGCCTCCCAGCGGCAGCAGGAGCAGCCGGGGAACCATCGCCGCGGCGAGGACGAGAGCCAGCGCTCCGGTCGAGCCGGTGGCGCGTAGAACGGCCAGCGCCAGGGCGGCGGGTACCACGGCGTCGCCGAGCGCGGAGACGGTCCGGCCCAGGAACAGCAGCCGGAAGGATCGCGTACGCAGGGGATGAGCCATACCGGCAACATAGTTCGACGCCGAACCTTTTAGCAATGAATATTTCGGCGCTGAGGTAAGGTCGGGTGGTGACCACCACTCCGGATGCCGTCGACAGGCACATCGAACGCTGGCTCCCCGTGGTGCCCGACCTCGACGCGGACATCGAGGGCGCGGTCGTGCGGATGATCCACGTGACCCGGCACCTGCGGGCGGTCAAGGAACGCGTCCTGGCCGACCTCGACCTGCCCGCCCACGAGTACGACACCCTGCACGCGCTGGCCGGGCGGGGCGGCCGCGCGGCCCCCTCGGAACTCGCGGCGGACCTGGCGGTGGCGCCCGCCTCGATCACCGCACGCGTCGACACTCTGCTCCGGCGGGAGTTCGTGCGCCGGACTCCGTCCACGACCGACCGTCGGCGGGTGGACGTGGCACTCACCGACGCCGGGCGGGAGGCCTGGCGGGCGGCCATGGAGGTCCAGGGCGACGAGGAGCACCGGCTACTCGGCGCGCTGACACCCACCGAACGACGACACCTCTCCGACCTGCTGCGTCGGGTAATGCTCGTCGCCGCGCAACCGGCTGACGCCCCGACGACCGACTGAGCGGCGAGGGAAATCGCCTGGCGGGCCGCGTACCCCCTTTGAGAGGGTGACCGGCGTGACTGCGGATGCGGTGGCCGGGGCGCTGGCCGACGACGGACGACGGCGGATCTTCGCGGCGATCGTGCTGGGCGCGACAAGCGCGACCCAGGTCGCGCAGCGGACCGGCCTGGCGGCGCGGGTGGTGCTCACCGGGGTCCGCCGGCTCACCGACGCGGGTCTCGTCACGGGCGCGGACGGCGCGCTCGCGGCCGACGAGGTGTCGTTGCGGGAGTCCGCACGCGAGCGTCGCCAAGCCGGCGACGCCGAACCCGACGGCGACCCGGTGCTGCGGACGTTCCTGCGCGCCGGCACCCTCGTGGGTCTGCCCGCCCAGCGCGGCCGGCGGCGGGTGCTGCTGGCGCACATCGCCGAGCGGTCGTTCGAGGCGGGCAGACCCTACCCCGAGCGCGCCGTCGACGAGGCGCTCAAGCCGTGGTGCGCGGCGGGCGGATCGGACCACGTCACGCTGCGCCGCTACCTGATCGACGAGCGGTTGTTGACCCGCGAACGGGGCATCTACCAGCGACCCTGATCGTCCGCCGCGCGAACCGTCTCGTCGCGGAACATGTTGCTAGCCTCCGTGGATGACCTCGTGTACGGCCGCGGACGGCCCACCCGACCTGTTGTTCCTGCTCTCCTGGGCGAGTCACGCGTTGCAGACCGAACACGCGGCGGGTCTGACCGAGCTGGGCATCTCGCCGCGGGCGCACTACGTGCTGGCGCAGGCCAGCACGGGTGAGCTGACCCAACGGGAGATCGGTGAGCGGTGCGGGGTGGACAAGACCACGATGGTCGTCACGCTCGACCAGTTGGAGCGGGCCGGGCTCGCCGAACGCCGTCCCGCACCGACGGACCGACGGGCCCGCCTGGTGGCGGTGACACCGGCGGGGGAGCAGGTCCTGCGGCGGGCGCGGCAGGTGGTCCAGCGCATCCAGGACGACCTGCTGGCCACTCTGCCCGAACAGGACCGGGAGGTCTTCCTGCGCGCCCTGCTGGCGCTGGTGAACGGACCGCTCGCGCACACCTCCCCGTACGCCCCGGGCGCACGCTCCGGATGTTGATCCGATAACAGATAGTCTCGTACGGGACTATCTGTTACGGTCTTACTCGTTCACCTCCCCCTGAACGAGGAGCCCGCCATGAGCGCGACCACCGTCCCGGCCACCGCCACCTCACCGCTGCGCCGCCGCGCCCTGGGCGTCGTCGTGGCCGTCGTGTCCTGCCTGGCCATCTGGTCCATCGGCGCGCTGGCCGGCGTCGACTACACGGTCGAGAGTCCGGGCCAGCCCGCCGTGGTCATCGGGGCCGGCGCGATCGTCACGGTCGCCCTGGGCGCCTCCCTGCTCGGCTGGGCGACGCTGGCCCTGCTGGAACGGTTCGCCAGGCGGCTCGCCCGTCCGCTGTGGATCTCGCTCGCCGTCGTGGTCACGGTGCTGTCCTTCCTTCCCCTGACGCAGGTCGAGGCCGAGGGCGGCGCCAAGGTGGCGCTCGGCGCGACGCACATCGCCGTGGCTGTCGCGCTCGTCGCCCTGCTGCCCCGACGTCGGTGAGCCCGCCCGGCCGAAAGAGGTTGACCGGGCGGCGATGATCACTGGGTGACCACCGCTCGGCCCACCTGGGTGACCGCGACCGTCCGACCCGACCATCCCGACGCGGCGCTGCTGCTGCGCGAGTACATGACGGAGATGGTGGTGTGCTATCACGGCCGCCCGGCCCGGCCCGTCCCGGTGAGGTCGACGCGGCGCTGACCGAGATGCCGAGCGACGACCTGGCCCCGCCGGGCGGGCTGCTCCTGGTCGCTCACCACGGGGGTGACCCGGCCGGCTGTGCCGGGCTGCGCTGGCATCGCGGCTGGGCCGAGTTGACGCGGGTGTTCGTCCGACCCGCGCACCGGGGCGCCGGTGGGGGAGCGGCACTGCTGGCCGCCGTCGAGCAGCGCGCGCGGGCGGCCGGGGTGGACCGGATCCGCCTCGACACCCGCCACGACCTGGTCGAGGCCCGCGCCCTGTACGTCCGGCACGGCTACGTCGAGATCCCGGCGTACTCGCACGGCCCGTACGCCGAGCACTGGTACGAGAAGCAGTTGACGAACGCGCCGCAAGGCGCTAAATAAGAAGAGGAAGTTGAGTCACCCCGACTCAACTCAACACCTTCGGCCAGGAGAACCGAGGAGGCATGACCATGTTGATGCGTACCGACCCGTTCCGCGAGATCGACCGGCTCGCCGAGCAGTTCTTCGGTACGGCAGCTCGTCCCGCGATGATGCACCTGGACGCCTACCGCGACGGCGACTACTTCTACGCCGCGTTCGACCTGCCCGGCGTCGACCCGGACACCATCGACTGCACCGTCGAGCGCAACGTGCTCACCGTCCGCGCCGAGCGCCGCCGGCCCTCCGGCGAGAGCGTCGAACTGGTCGCCGCCGAACGCCCGATGGGCACCTTCACCCGGCAGCTGTTCCTGGGCGACACCCTGGACACCGACAATCTGGAGGCCGGCTACGAGCACGGGGTGCTGACATTGCGCATCCCCGTGGCCGAGCGCGCCAAGCCCCGCCGCGTGACCATCAGCGCCAACGGCGACGGGCGCCGGCAGATCAACGCCTGATCCGCAGCAGCGCCCCGGCGGCCGGTGCCCCTACCCGCAGGCACCGGCCGCCGGCTGCTGCGGGCGTACCCCCTCGGACCGCGCGTAGAGCGCGGCGAGCGCGTGCGCGGTGTCGGCGACCCGGTCGCGCAGCTCGGCCGGGGCGAGCACCTCGACCTGCGCGCCGAGCTTGAGCATCTCGACGCAACCGTGCCGGACGGACTCGATCGGGACGGTCGTGGTGACCCAGCCGTCCGCGTCCGGCGTGTCGGCGTGCTCGTGCGCCGCGCGGCTCATCGCCGGCGGGAACAGGTACACCGTCTGCGCCAACGCCGAGGCGGTCATCCGCACCCGGGCCTCGGCGCGGTACACGCCGCGCTCGTACCGCGAGGCCTGCTCCCGCCAGCAGTCCGCCAGGTCGAATTCGGCGGGCCGGTCCGCGGGCTCGTCCAGCACGGCCAGCTCCAGGATCGCGCCCACCCGGTAGGTGCGGACCTGCCCGCCGGCGGCGGCAACCAGATACCAGCGGCCGGCCTTGAGCACCACACCCAACGGGTCGAGGGTCCGGGTCACCTCCCGGGGCGTCTTCCACCGGCGGTACCGGACCCGGACCCGACGGTCCTCCCACACGGCGGCGGCAAGCGCGGCCAGGTGCGGTGTGGGCTCGGGCTCACGGAACCAGGTAGGCGCGTCCAGGTGGAACCGCTGCCGGATCCGCGCGCCCCGGTCGGCGAGATCCGACGGCAGCGCCGCGCGCAACTTCAGCTCCGCCGTGGCCAGCACCGAACCCAGCCCCAGCTCGGCGGCCGGCCCGGGTACGCCGGACAGGAACAACGCCTCCGCCTCACCTGCCGTCAGCCCGGTCAGCCTGGTCCGGTAGCCGTCCAGCAGCCGGTACCCACCGGCGGGGCCGCGCTCGGCGTACACCGGCACCCCGCTGGCGCCCAGCGACTCCACGTCGCGGTACACCGTGCGCACCGACACCTCGAGGGCCTCGGCCAGCTCGGCGGCGGTCATCCGCCCCCGCGTCTGCAGGAGCAGCAGCAGGGACACCAACCGGCTGGCTCGCACCGCCCGACGGTAACCGCCGCGCCCGCGCGGCCCCACCCCGGCGGGTGTCGGCGCGCCTGCGCGGCTAACCCACCCGATGCTGAGAACCTTTTTCACATGGTGTCCTCCGACGCTCCGGTGCTCGCCCGCCCCACCGGCCGGCCGGCCCTGCCCGACGGGCCGGTCGACGTCACCGAGGCGTGGCTACGCAACCGCCGGCTGTCCGAGCACACCCGCGACGCCTACCGGCGGGACGTCACCGGCTGGCTGCACTGGTGCGCCGACCAGGACCTCGACCCGTTGCGGGCCACCTTCCTGCACGTCAACGAGTACGCCCGCGCGCTGGAGTCCACAGTCGCCGCGCACAGCGGCCGGCCGCTGACCCCGGCCACCGTGGCGCGTCGTCTCTCCGCGCTGTCCAGCTGGTACGACTTCCTGGTCAAGCTCGGCGGGGTGCCGGCCAACCCAGTCTCCGGCGCGGACCGGCCCCGCGTCGACCGGGACCACTCGGCCACCGTCGGCCTGACCCCCGAGGAGGTCGACGCCCTGCTCAGCGCCGCCGACGCGGACACCGGCCCGACGGCCGCGCGCAACCGGGCGGCCCTCGCGCTCCTTGCCGACCTGGGCCTGCGGGTCGGGGAGCTGATCTCGCTGGACCTGACCGACCTCGGCACCGAACGCGGGCACCGCAGCGTGCGCTTCGTCGGCAAGGGCGGCAAGCAACGCCGCCGCGCCCTCACCCCCGGCACCGGGTACGCGGTGGACGCGTACCTGGCGCAGCGGGCCGCCGCCGCCGGCGTACCTGTGACGCAGCTGACCGGGCCTCTGCTGGTCACCGCCAGCGGTGCCCGGCTGGACCGGCACTCGGTGTTCCGGATGGTCAGGCGGCTCGCCCGGGCCGCAGGCATTCCGGCCTGGGCGAGGCTGTCCCCGCACTCGCTGCGGCACGCCTTCGCCACCACCGCCCGGTCCGAGGGCGTCCCCCTTGAGGACGTGCAGGACGCGATGGGCCACGCCGACCCGCGGACCACCCGCCGCTACGACCGGGACCGGCACAACCTCGACCGCGATCCGGCGTACGCGGTGTGGGCGGCGCGGTCCCGCCGTCGCGGCTGACCGTCACACCCCCGCCCTAGCTTGGGGTGATGAGATACGGTCTGGAAATTCCGTGCGGCGGCGGGGCGGTCGCGGTGTCCACCCTTGTCGAGTTGGGTGAGCTGGCCGAGCGCGCCGGCTGGGACGGGGTGTTCCTGGAGGACTACGTCGTGCACTACCGGGGCGACGACCCGTACACCTACGACCCGTGGCTGGTGCTCGCCGTCATCGCCGCCCGGACCGACCGGGTGCGCCTGGGCACCACGGTCACCGCCCTGCCCCGGCGCCGCCCGGCGAAGCTGGCCCGCGAGGTGCTCACCCTCGACCACCTCAGCGCCGGCCGGGCCACCGTCGCGGTCGGCGTCGGCGACCCCGGCGACAGGGGCCTGGCCGCGTTCGGCGAGCCGACCGAGGTGTCCGTGCGCGCCGCGAAGCTCGACGAGGGCCTCGACCTGCTGACCGGCCTGCTCAGCGGCGAGCCGGTCCACCACCGGGGCGTGCACTACCGCGCCGACGGCGTGGCGCTGCGACCGCCGCCGGTGCAGTCGCCCCGGGTTCCGGTGTGGGTCGGGGGAAGCACCCAGGCCGGCGCGGTCCGACGCCGCGCGGCCCGCGCCGACGGCATCGTCCCGTACAAGCTCACCGACACCGACGGATGGTCCGACTTCACCCCCGACGAGGTCCACGACCTCGTGCGCACCCTGCCACCGACCCGCGCCGACGGCCAACCGTTCGACGTGGCGATCGGTGGGCGGCGACGCAACCCGGACGAGCGCGCCGAACGGGCGTACCTGCGCCAGGTGGCCGACGCCGGGGCCACCTGGTGGCTGGAGTACGTCCCGGTCGGCGACCCGGCGACGATGCGCGCCGCCGTGGCCCGAGGGCCGCTGCGCTGACCCTCGGGCCTGGCGGTTCAGCCCTGCGGGCGGGGGCAGATGCAGAACGGCTGGCCGATCGGGTCGACGAGCACCACCCAGCGCTCCCCGCCGGGCTGGAACTCCGGCTTGGACGCTCCGGCGGCGACGAACTCCTTCTCGGCCACTGCCAGGTCGTCCACGTAGAGGTCCAGGTGGTATCGCTGCTGCCCGGCCGGGTCCGGCCAGGACGGCGGCTGGTACCCCTGGACCAGGCCGAATCCGATGGACGTCCCACCGCCGCTGATCATCGCGTACTCGGCTTCGCTGTGGGTGATCTCCCAGCCCAGCAGTCGGTGGTAGAAGGCGGCGTGCGCGGCGGGGTCGGAGCTGTCCAGGTTGACCATCGCGAGGTCGGCGGTTGTCGTCATGTCCGCAGTCTCACCCGCCCTACCTGTCATCCACTGTCAGGTACGTCGGCGTTTCTCGCCCCGAGCTCCTCAGCAGAGCAGGTCCAGGTGGTGGTGGGCGTCCTCGGCGATCTCCTCGTGCCGCAGCCACCGCCGCGCCCACAGCCGGGCGGCCAGCTCCGCCTGCTCGTCACCCCACGCGGCGTGCTCGACGAGCAGGGCGGCCGTGAGCGCGTACGCCAGGCGCAGCGCCAGGCCGCGCGCACCGGCGGTCACCGCGTCGGCGGTCGGGTCGGCCGTCACGGCGGTGATGGTGTCGCCGAGCTGCGCGGCGGTGGTGGCCAGGGTGTCGGCCAGTGCCGGCGAGAGCGGCCGGGCCAGGTCCACGGCGGCGGCGAGCCGGCTCAGCAGCGGCGCCCCGGCGTCCTCGCGGGTCAGCGCGCGCAGCACGTCCAGGGCCAGCACGTTCGTGGTGCCCTCCCAGATCGGCAGCACCTGCGCGTCGCGCAGCAGGCGGGCCACACCGGTGTCCTCCACGTAGCCGGCCCCGCCGAAGCTCTCCACGTACTCGCTGGCGGAGCTGACGGCGAGCCGGCCGGTGGCGAGCTTGGCCAGTGGCGCCACTATGCGCAGCTCCGCGGCTGCCTCCGGATCGGCGCCGACCTCGACCCGCCCGAGCAGCGCGAACGCGTGCCCGGCGAGGGCGAACGCGCCCGCCGCGTCGACCGCGAGGGTGCCCAGGGTGGCCCGGTGCAGCGGCGACGACGCCAGTGGGCCGCCCGCGACGTGCCGCACGTCGGCGTACGCCCGGGCGTACGCCAGGCCGCGTCGCATCCCGCCGGCCGCCGCGGCGGCGTTGTGCACGCGGGTCACCACCACAAGGGTCATCGCCCGGACCAGCCCGGGCACGCCCGGGTCGCCCAGCGGCACGGCGTACGCGTCGTGCAGGCCGATCTCGGCGGTGGGCAGCGCGCGGGTGCCCAGCTTGTCCTTCAGGCGGTGCACGGTGACGCCCGGCGCAGGCGCGTCGGCGGCGGCCCCGTCGGCCAGGGGTGAGTCGGCCGCGTAGCGGGGCACCAGGAACGGGGCGAGCACCCGGCTGCCCCGCCCGGCGCCCTCGGGTCGGGCCAGCGCCACCGCCATCGCCGCGTCGGCCGCCGAGCAGAACCACTTCTGCCCGGTCAGCCGCCACGATCCGTCGGCGGCGGGCCGGCCGATGGTGCTGGAGCGGCCCAGGTCCGAGCCGCCCTGCGACTCGGTCATCCACTGGCCGCTGGTGATCGCGGTCGCCGGGTCGGTGGAGACCAGCCGGGGCAGCCACGCGTCACGGACCGACGCGTCGACGTCGGGCAGGCTGAGCAGCGCCGCCGCGCCGTCGGCCATCGCCACCGGGCAGGAGAACGTCGCCGACTCCGGCCCGTACAGGTGCAGCAGGGCGTGCTGCACGACCCGCGCGGCGGCGCCCCAGGTGCCGCGCGCGTCCGGCAGGTAGGGAAGCGCGACCACGGCGTGCCGGGCGGCGGCGGCCCGCTGCGCCTGCCAGCCGGCGGACGTCTCGATGCGGTCGATCCGGGCGCCCCACGGGTCGTAGCGGACCAGGGTCGGCGGGTGCGCCTCGGCGTCGGCGTGCGCCGCGCGCAGCGGCCCTGTGACATCGGCCGCCAGGTCGGCCAGCCGGCCCTTCGCGGCGGCGTGCCCGGCCGGGCCGAGGTGGCGCTCCAGCCAGGACCGCAGCAGTGCGTCGTCGGCGTACGGGTCCGCGGGGGGTGGTACCGGCTGCACGAAGCGGTTCATCGATCGGCTCCCTGGCACTGCTCGGGCGTGTGCGCCGACGGTAGACGATTCGTGGCCACCGCGAACAGGGCCCAGTTTCCCGCTTGTCCTGCCTCACCGCGACGGTGTTCTCTACGGTCGGTAGTCGTGGGGGCCGGTCAGACGTGGAGCCGACCGGCCCGGCGGAGCCGTCCGATGCGCACCGGGCTGGCATTCGCCGGGTTCGGCGTGGCGCTGTGCTGCGTCGGGGTGGCCGGCCTGGCCGCCTGGAACCTGCAGACGGTCCGTGGGGCCGCCGGGCCGATCCGGGAGACCGCCGACGGCTTCCTCAACGAGGTGACGGTCGGGGACACCACCGGGGCGTACGACAGGCTGTGCAAGGACGCGCGCAGCAGGTGGAGCGCGATCGGCTTCACCAGTTGGGTGCGTACGCCGCCGATGGTCACCGACTACGAGATCACCGACGTGTCGGTGGCCACCAAGAGTGGGCGGGCGCACGGCACGGTGACCGTGAAGGTGACACGTGACGGCGGCATCACCGAGGAGCGCCGCCTGCCAGTTGTCCGCGAGGGCGGGGACTGGCGGGTGTGCGGTGACCCCTTCTGAGCCGCCGGTCGTCCAGACCTGGCGCACCCCCGGCTTCTGCGCGAGCGGCGGGGCGTCGAGCCGATCACCTCGACGGAACTGTTGCGGCGGCGGGCGCCTCAGACCCGGGGACCGAGGTCGCCGCTGCGGTAGTGCCGCCGGCAGAGCACCTGGTAGCGCACGTCGGCGGTGTCCACGGTGTCGCCGATGACGACCTGCGCCCCCTCGCGGACCACCCGCCCGTCGACGACGCGGGCGTTGAGCAGCCCTTCCCGGCCGCACCAGCAGAGCACCTCGACCTGGATGCGGGCCACCTCGTCGGCCAACTCGAACAGGCGTTGCGCGGCGGGGAACAGGCAGGACCGGAAGTCGGTGGCGAGGCCGAACGCGAACACGTCCACGTCGTAGCTGTCCACCAGTTCGGCCATCTGCTCGACGTGCTCCACGGTGTAGAAGCAGGCCTCGTCGCAGATGAGGTAGTCGACGCGTACCCCATCGGCCCACCGGCCGCGCACGAGAGCCCGCAGGTCCAGGTCGTCGGTGACCTCGATGGCCTCGTGGGCCAGGCCGATGCGGGTGGTGACCTGCGGACCCAGCGACCTGTCGATGCGGGTGGTGACCAGACCGCGGCGGCCCTGCCGGGCGTGGTTGTAGTTCATCTGCAACGCCATCGTGGACTTGCCGCAGTCCATCGGCCCCCAGAAGAACTTCAGCGCCGCCGCGTGCACCGGACGCCCGTCGAGCCCGCGCGCCGCCGCGCACCCCGCCGGAGCGTGCGGCTGGCCGGGGAACGGGTGGGCCAGGCAGGTGGGGGCGGCAGCGGCGTCGTCAGTCACGGTCGGGCAGCCTAGCCGATCGACGGTGCCTGATCTGTCGGGTGCGGGATGCGTGCTCAGAGCACCCGGGGCGGTGTGTTGCCGGCCGCGACGATGGCCCGGCGGATCGGCACGGCGGCCAGCAGCAGGAACCCGACGACGAAGAAGATCAACAGTGAGACCAGGCCCACCCGGTACGAGGCGGTGAGCTGGAACACCAGGCCGAAGGCGAGCGGGCCCAACCAGCTGGTGCCCTTGTCGCTGATCTCGTAGAAGCCGTAGTACTCGCCCTCCTTGCCGGCGGGGATGAGCTGGCTGAACAGCGACCGGCTCAGGGCCTGGCTGCCGCCCAGGACCAGCCCGATCGCCGCGCCGAGGATCATGAACGGCACCGGCGCCTCGGCGGGCAGCCGGAACGCGCCGAGGATCACGCCCGTCCAGAGCACCAGGCTGAGCAGCACCGTCTTCCAGGCGCCGATGCGCCGGGCCAGCGCGCCGAGGCTCAACGCGCCACCGAAGGCGAGGAACTGCACCAGCAGGATGGTGACGATCAGGGTGCTCTGCTCCAGCCGCAGCTCCTCGGTGCCGTACTGGCTGGCCAGGGTGATGACGGTCTGGATGCCGTCGTTGTAGACCAGGAACGCGAGCAGGAAGAACAGCGTCAGCGGGTACGCCTTGATCTCCCGTAGCGTGCGACCCAACTGCCGGAACCCGTCGGTGAGCACGTTCCCGCCGCCGGTCAGCGCCGCGGCGCTGGGGCGTTCGCGCAGCCACCGCAGCGGCACCAGCGTGAACGCCGCCCACCACACGCCCGCCGACACGATCGACCAGCGGGCCAGGTCCAGGGTGCGCTGCGGGTTGTCGTCCTCGCTGAGCAGGGTGACCGCCACCAGGTTGAGCGCCAGCAGCAGGCCGCCGCCGAGGTAGCCCAGCGCCCAGCCACGGCTGGAGATGCCGTCGCGTTCGTCGGGGCCGCCGAGCTGCGGCAGGAACGAGTTGTAGACGACGATGGCGGCGCCGAAGGAGATGTTGGCGATGAGGAACAGCGCGCCGCCGAGCAGGTACCTGTCGCCGGTCACGAAGGCCATGGCGATCGTCGCTCCGGCGCCGGTGAACGCGGCGCCGCCGAGCAGGCGCTTCTTGTGCGCCGACCGGTCGGCGATCGCCCCGATGACCGGCAGCACGAACACGGTGAGGAACACCGACAGCGAGATGAGGTACGGGTAGTAGGACCCGGCGGCGACCTTGATGCCCAACGGGTACACCGAGCCGTCGCAGGTGTCCGCGCCCAGTTCGCAGCCGGCGGCCAGTTCGGCGACGGTGGTCAGGAACGGACCCAGGAACACGGTGATGACCGTGGTCTGGAAGGCGGAGTTGGCCCAGTCGTAGATGTACCAGCCGCTGCGCTCGCGGCGGGTGCTCGCCGGATGCGGGGCGTCGTTGGCCGTGGGGGTCACGGTCTCGGCCATCGGGGGTCCTTCGGTCCTCAGGCGGCCCAGTGGCCGCGGCTGCGGTAGACGTCGCGCAGCACGCCGACGTGATCGGTCATGATGCCATCCACGCCACGATCAAGTAAGTCGTGCATCTGGGCGGGTTCGTCGATCGTCCAGACGTGCACCTGCAGGCCGAGCCGGTGGCAGTAGTCGAGGAAGCGGCGGTCCACCACCGGCACCCGCCCGTAGCGCGGCGGCACCTGCGCGGCGACCACCGACGGGGGCAGTCGAAGCGGGCGGCCATGCAGGGAGGCGAGCCGCAGCCGGGCCACCCCGCGCATGCCGAGGCTGGTGGCGACGCGTCCCTCGGTGAGGGCGCGCATCCGGGTCAGTCGGGCGTCGCTGAACGAGGCGAGCAGCACCCGGTCGGCGGCGCCCGCCCGGGTCACGGCGGCGACCGTCGGCTCGACGCCGCCGTCGGCCTTCACGTCGACGTTGAAGCGGACCCGCGGCCAGGCGCCCAGGACCTCGTCGAGCCGGGGTACGACGGCGGCGCCGCCGACGCGTACCGACGCGAGGTCGGCCCAGGTCATGTCGGCGATGCGCCCCGGCTCGCCGGTGACCCGTAGCAGCGTCGGGTCGTGGAAGATCACCGCCACGCCGTCGGCTGTGGCGTGCACGTCGGTCTCCACGTACCGGAAGCCCAGCGCGATGGCCCGGGCGAACGCCTCGGTGGTGTTCTCGTCGCCCTCGGCCGCGCCGCCGCGGTGGGCGAACGCCAGCGGCGCGGGCGCGTCGAGGTAACCGGGTCGGGTCAGCACGCTGGGCAGTATGCCCGCGGTCGGTGGCCGGTGGGTGACCGGCGGGCGTCTGTCGCCCGCTCGGTCGAGCAGTTAGGCGCCGTTTCGTCGCCCGGCGGCGCCGTCGACGGGCGCGCGGTGGGTCAGTCGGCGGGGCGGTGGATCAGCCGGAGGCTCCGTCGGATCCGGTCGCGGAACTCGTCCCTGGTGGTCGAGGTCGACTTCCAGGTCAGGGCGGCGGAGAAGAGCAGGTCCATCACGTCGTGGGCGGTCAGGTCGGCGGGCAGGAGGCCGGGTGGGGCGATGGCGGCGATGTGGGCGCTCAGCGTCGCCCGGGCCCGCCGCTGGTAGTCGTGGAACATCGAGCCCAGCCGGGGTTCGCTGTTCTCCAGCAGCTCGTTGAGGTCGCGGGCCACCGGGGTGTCGATGTACGGGCCCATCAGCGCGTCGAGCCCCGCCACGATTCCCTCGTCGAAGCTCAGCGAGCGGTCGGCGAGGCGGACCTCCATGGCCCGCTGGGCGCGCTCCAGGACGCCCTGCATGGTGGCGCGGTACAGCTGCTCCTTGTTGGGGAACATCAGGTACAGGCCCGGTCGGGACATGCCGGCCGCCTTGGCGACGGCCTCCATGGAGGTCTTCTGGAATCCGTAGCGCCCGAACACCCCGACCGCCGCCACGAGGGCGGCGGTGCGCTTCGGGTCTTCGACATCCATCTGCGCGTTGCTCACGCTGGCCAGATTAGATGATCTTGCAGAAATTGCCCAACGTGTCAATCCGTGAGGGCGGCAGGGAGCATCATCCCGCGCTTCGGCGGTGGGCGCGACTCGGGTCGCTCGGGCGACCGGGGTCGACGTACCGGGGCCTGTCGGGTTCGTCGGGGCGGAGTGGGGCGAGGGTGTCGGTGAGCGCGTCGATGATCCGGTCGGTGGCCCGGCGGGCGGCGCCAGGGCTGGCGGACGTGGTCTCGCCCAGCTCGACGGGGTCCCCGAAGTGCACCCGGATCACCGGGCGGCGCCACAACGCGCGGGCGATGCCGCCCAGCATTCCCTTCGGCGCCCGGTAGGGCAGCACCTCGTGCGCGCCCCACTGGGCGACCGGGATGACCGGCGCGTTGCAGGCCAACGCGAGGCGGGCGGCGCCGGTCTTGCCGCGTTCGGGCCACATGCCGGGGTCCAGGCCGATGCGCCCCTCGGGGTAGATGAGGATCACCGATCCCGCCGCGACGGCGCTCGCGGCGGTCTCCAGGGCCTGGTGTACGGCGCCGGTGCCGCGGTCGACGCGGATGTGCCCGGCCCGGCGCATCGCGGCGCCGAGCAGCGGCGCGCGGAACAGGCCGGCGGTCGCCATGATCCTCGGGGCGATCCCGCGGGTCTGGCAGGCGGCGGCCATCACGAGCGGGTCGAACGGGCTGATGTGGTTGGCGGCCAGCACCAGCGGTCCACGGCGCAGGTGCGCGGGGACGTCGCCGGTGACCTCAAGGCGGGCGAGCGGGGCGACCAGGCCCCGGGTGAGCAGCAGGGCCGCACGCCAGATCAGCGGTGGCTGCCAGGTGGAGTACGCGGTGTCCATCAGCGCGACATCGTCGCATGCGGAGGCGGGGTCGCGAGGGCGGGTCGTGCTGGATGGCCCGGGGTGATCAGGGTCATTGGTCCCGGGCCGGTTCGGGTCGCCCGGCCCTGCCCGATCCTCTACGACGAGAAGTAGTATTTACTACGTCTCGTAGTACGACTCGCTGGGGGTTATCAGGTGGACGCGTTGGACGTCGCCCGTTGGCAGTTCGGTGTCACCACCGTCTACCACTTTCTCTTCGTTCCGCTGACCATCGGCCTGTCCGTGCTGGTGGCCATCCTCCAGACGATGTGGCACCGCACGGGCAACGAGCGCTACCTCAAGCTCACCAAGTTCTACGGCAAGCTCTTCCTGATCAACTTTGCCATGGGTGTGGTCACCGGCATCGTGCAGGAGTTCCAGTTCGGCATGAACTGGAGCGACTACTCCCGCTTCGTCGGCGACATCTTCGGCGCACCCCTGGCCATCGAGGCGCTCGTCGCGTTCTTCCTCGAATCCACGTTCATCGGCCTGTGGATCTTCGGCTGGGACCGGCTGCCCAAGCGGGCCCACCTGGCCAGCATCTGGGCCGCGGCCATCGGCACGAACCTGTCCGCGTACTTCATCCTCGCGGCGAACTCGTTCATGCAGAACCCCGTCGGCTACCGCATCAACCCGGACAGCGGACGCGCCGAGCTGACCGACTTCCCGGCGGTGCTCACCAATAAGGTCGCCCTGATCACGTTCCCGCACACCCTGGCCGGCTCGTTCCTGGTCGCCGGGTCGCTTGTCGTGGCCGTCGGCCTGTACCACGTGATCCGCAACCGCGACTCCGCCGACACCGGCGCGTACCGCTTCGCCACCAAGTTCGGCTCCTGGGTGGTCCTGGTCTCCTCGGCCGCCGTGCTGTTCACCGGCGACATCCAGGGCAAGATCATGACTCAGGTGCAGCCGATGAAGATGGCCGCCGCCGAGGGCCTCTACACCACCGAGAGCCCCGCCTCCTTCTCCGTGCTCACCATCGGCAGCCTCGACGGCAGCCGCGAGGTGTTCGCCCTGAAGATCCCGTACCTGCTGTCGTACCTGGGCACCGGCGACCCGAACGGCACCGTGCACGGCATCAACGACCTGCAGGCCCAGTACGCCAGCCAGTACGGCGCGGGCAGCTACACCCCGATCATCCCGGTGACCTACTGGAGCTTCCGCTTCATGATCGCCTTCGGGATGGCCGCCGCCGCGATCGCCCTGCTGGTCCTGTGGAGCCAGCGCAAGGGCCGTACCCCGCGCAGCAAGTGGCTGCTGCGCGCCGGCCTGGCCATGCCGGTGCTGCCGCTGCTTGCCAACTCGTTCGGCTGGATCTTCACCGAGATGGGTCGCCAGCCGTGGATCGTCTTCGGCGAGATGCTCACCCGCGACGGCGTGTCCCGCAGCGTCTCGCTGACCGAGGTGCTCACCTCGTTCACCGCCTTCACGCTGATCTACGCGACCCTCGCCGTGATCGAGGTCAAGTTGCTGCTGCGCTACGCCAAGGCCGGCGTGCCCGACGTCAGCGAGGAGCACCCCATCGACGACACCCATGACGACGCCGAGCGCCCGCTCGCCTTCGCCTACTGATCCCGGAGCCCATCGTGGACCTGACCACCATCTGGTTTCTCCTCGTCGCCGTGCTGTTCACCGGCTACTTCATCCTGGAGGGCTTCGACTTCGGCGTCGGCATGCTGCTGCCCGTGCTCGGCCGCGACGACCGGGAACGCCGCGTCCTGATCAACACCATCGGCCCGGTGTGGGACGGCAACGAGGTGTGGCTGATCACCGCCGGTGGCGCCATGTTCGCCGCCTTCCCGGAGTGGTACGCCACTCTCTTCTCCGGGTTTTACCTGCCGCTGCTGCTGATCCTGCTGGCCCTGATCGCCCGGGGCGTCGCCTTCGAGTACCGGCACAAGCGCCCCGAGGCGTCCTGGAAGCGCCGCTGGGACACCGCCATCGTGGTGGGTTCGCTGCTGCCGGCGATCCTGTGGGGCGTCGCCTTCGCCAACATCCTGCGCGGTGTGCCGCTGGACGCCGACCACGAGTACGTCGGCGGCCTCGTGGACCTGCTCAACCCGTACGCCCTGCTCGGTGGCGCGACGACCCTCGCGCTGTTCCTCACCCACGGCGCGGTGTTCCTCGCGCTGAAGACCACAGGTGACATCCGGGAGCGCGCCGGCGCCCTCGCGGTGCGCCTGGGTGTCGGCGCCGCCGTGCTGGCGGTGGGGTTCCTGACCTGGACGTTGAGCATCCGCTCCAGCACGGCCGCCGTCGTGCTCGCCGTCGGCGCGGCCCTCGCGCTGCTCGGTGGCCTGGCCGCCGCCCGGGTACGCCGGGAGGGCTGGGCGTTCACCGGGACCGCCGTGGCGATCGGTCTGGCCGTGGCGACCCTGTTCGCGGCGCTGTTCCCGAACGTCATGCCGTCCACCCTGGACGCGGCCGGCACGCTGACCACCACCAACGCGGCCTCCACCCCGTACACCCTGAAGATCATGACCTGGGTGGCGGTGATCTTCACGCCGGTGGTGCTTGCCTACCAGGGCTGGACGTACTGGGTGTTCCGCAAGCGCATCGGCGTGGCCAACATCCCGCAGCACTGACCGGGTGGGGCCGGTGCGCCGGCCCTACCCGGGGCGTAATTGGGCGGCCTCGGAAGATCCGCCCCGCTAGGGTGTCCCGATGCTCGTACGTGAACTCACCACCGACGACCTCGACGCCGCCTGGGAGTTGGGCCGGTTCGCGTTCGGCGGCGGCCAGGAACGCCCCGCCAGCACGAGCGTCGACGTGCCAGGCATGACCCGCTACGGCGCGTTCGACGAGGCCGGCCGCCTTGTCGGTAAAGCCGTCGACCGGCACCACGAGCAGTGGTGGTCCCGACGGACCGTACCGGCGGCCGACGTGGGCGGGGTGGCGGTCGCCCCCGAGGCCCGGGGCCGGGGCGTGGCCCGCGCCATGCTCACCGCCCTGCTGGCCGGCGCCCACGACCGCGGTGCGGCGGTCAGCGCGCTGTACCCGACGGTGGCCGCCCCCTACCGCGCCTTCGGCTGGGAGACCGCCGGGGTGCTGCGCACCGTCGACCTGGCCACCGCCAGGCTGCCCCGGCACCGGTCCGCCCCGCACCTGACCGTCCGGGCCGGAACCCCCGCCGACCTGCCCGCCGTCGCCGACCTCTACGAGCAGGTCACCCGGCACCTCAACGGCATGCTGACGCGGCGGGGGAAACTGTTCGACTTCTTCGCCGCCGACGGTGGCCTGCCCGGCGACGGGATCACCCTCGTCGAGGAGGACGGCCACCTGGTCGGCTACGCCACCTGGCAGCGGGGCAGCGGGTGCGGCGCCGACTCCGTGCTCACCGTCGACGAAGCCCTGGCCACCACCGCCGAGGCGGCCCGGGAACTCGTCGGGGTGCTCGCCCGGTGGGCGAGCGTCGCGCCGACCCTGCGGCTGTGCCCGCTCGACGGGGGCGCGGTGAGCGTCCAGTTGCCGCTGGAGGCGGCCCGCGAGCACGAGCGGAACCTGTGGATGCACCGTCCGGTCGACGTGGCCCGGGCGGTGAGCGCACGCGGGTGGCCGGACCACGCCCGGGGTGTTGTCGACTTCGGCCTCACCGACCCGATCGCCGAGTGGAACACCGGCACCTGGCGGCTGGCCGTGGCCGACGGCGCCGCCGAGCTGACCCGGATCGGCGGCGAGGCGGACCTGCGGCTCGACGTACGCGGCTTCGCGCTGCTCTACGCCGGTGCCGCCCGAGCCCGGTCGGTCGCACAGGCGGGCCTGCTGCACACCACCGGGGTCGAGCCCGACGCCCTGGACCTGCTCGGCGTCGGAGGCCCGGCGCACCTGCTCGACTACTTCTGACGGCCCGTCTCGGTTCAGGCGACGCCCGCCAGTTCGTCGTTGGCCCGCTCGGTGATGAGCGTGAGGACGCGCGCGGCGACGTCCGCCTCGGCGGGCGGGATGTCCCCGTACAGCCGGGCGGTGATGCCGGCGACGGCCTCGGCGACGCGGGCCTGCGTGGCGTGACCCGTGTCGGTGAGCCGCACGTGCGGCACGACGCCGTCGACCTGGGCGAGGTCGGCGTCGACGAGGGCGTCGATCACCGTGCGCACGGCCGGTTCGTCGACCTTGAGGGTGCTGGTGATCCGGTGCACGAGCTGTGCGCGCTCGACGGGGCCGGCGGCGAGGACGTTGAGGGCGATCACCTGGCCGAAGCTGAGGCCGAGCGGTCCGGTGACCCGTTCGAGCAGAGCCCGGGTGGCGTAGTGGGCCTGGCCGATGACCTGACCGTTGAGAGTGGACATGACGCCTCCTTCGGAACGTTGGCCTAACCAACGTTGGCGAAGCCAACGTAACACCTGATTGTGGGTAGCGCCAACGATTCCTGTTAGGCTCCGCTCATGGACCACGCGGCCCCGCAGTCACCCGCCGGGCTGCGTACCACCCCGAGTTGGCTGCTCAACCAGGCCGCCGCCCACGCCGGCCGGCTCATCAGCGCCGGCTTCGCCGCACACGACCTGCGCGGCTACCACTACCGGCTGCTCGCCGCGCTGACCGAGAGCGGCCCCGCGAGCCAGGCCGACCTGGGACGTCGCTGCGGCATCGACCGCAGCGACGTCGTGGCCGCCGTCAACGACCTGGCCGGTCGGGGGTTCGTGGTACGAGCCCCCGACCCGGCCGACCGCCGCCGCAACGTCATCAGCCTCACCGACGCCGGCGCCGACGAGGCCCGCCGCATGACCGACACCGTCGCCCGCGTGCAGGACGATCTGCTCGCGCCCCTGTCGAGCGCCGAACGCGACGAGTTGACCCGCCTGCTCACCCGGCTACTCGAGCACCACAGCCGAGGCTGACCCGCCTCAGCGGGCCTCGCGCAGCTCCGCCAATCGCGCCTCGATCTCAGCCAGTTCGGCGCGCAGCTTCTCCGCCTGCTGCTCGGCCTCGGCCCGCTCGGTGCCGAGGATCTGCTCCACCGCCTCCTGCACACCTGGCACGTCCACGAGCGCCACCATCTTCAACGCCTCGGCCGGCTTCACCACGTACGGCTTGGCCAGGGCCTTGCTGCCCTGCTGCGCGGCGACGGTCCACTCACCGTCGGCGTACGCCAGGGTCACCGTGAGGCCGGCGGGGCTCTTGGGCTTGGCGGCCTTGACCGCCCGCCGCGCCGGCGGCTTCTCGGCCTGCTCCACCTTCGGCTCCTCCTGTCGCTGCGCGGGCACCCGCGGCGTGTCCAAAACGAACTCCGGCGCGGCCGCCGCGGGCGGCTCCGGCTCGGGCTCCGGTTTCGGCTCCGCCACCCGGCGGCCCGCGCCCTTGGGCGCCACCGCCAGGTCGGCGGGGGAGAACGGCAACTCGTCGCGGCCGAACCGCACCACCACGAACTCGTCGGACACCTCCGGGTCGGTCAGCTCGACCACCTGGCCGACCTGACCGGCGATCTGCCCCGCCGACGCGGTGAACACCACCCGTGGCTTGCGCCCGGCCGCCAACGCCTCCCGGATGCTCTGCACCTCGCTAGTGGACAAACCCTGGCCGGCATCCATCACAACCCTCTTCCGTACACCTGTTTGATTGCTGCCTTGATATCAGCCCGCTGCGACAGCCGCCGCAGGGGGCTCAGCCGCCCAGTGCCCGCAGCGCCCGGTCCGCGTGGTCGTTCATGCTGACCTCGCTGTGGATCACCCCGATGATCCGCCGGTCGGTACCGATCACGAACGTCATCCGCTTCGTGCTCAGCGGCCCCAACGGCAGTCGCCGCTTGACGCCGAAGGCCTGCGCCACAGTCCCGTCCACGTCCGACAGCAGCGGGTAGTCGAAGCCGTGCAGCCGGGAGAACTCCGCCTGCTTCGCCACCGGGTCGCGGCTGATGCCCACCCGGGACGCGCCCAGCGCCGCGAACTCGGCGGCCAGATCCCGAAAGTGGCAGCTCTCCGCCGTGCAGCCACGGGTCATCGCCCCGGGATAGAAGAACAGCACCACCGGCCCGGTCGCCAGGAACTCCGACAGCCGCCGCGGCGTGCCCGTCTCATCCGGCAGCTCGAAGTCCTCCACCACGTCGCCGACACCCACACCCGCCACCGCGCACCTCCGTTGTCCGACCGATCGCGCGGTGAGCGTAAGCGATCACGCCCAGAGGGCCGTCACCTCGTCCGCCACCACCTCGGCCTGCGCCCGTCCGGCCCGCGCCGCGCCGGCCCGCCGGGCCGGGTCCAGCACGTTACGACCGATCGCGGTACGCGCCGCCGCGTCCGGCGTCACCACCACCACCTGCGCACCTGCCGTACGCAGCTCGTCCACCTGTGCCGACAGCCGTGGCATCGGCCCGAACGCCGCAGACGTCGGCGCGAGGACCAGCACCCGCTGCGCGCCCGCCGCCAGGTCCGCGTTCACCGTCGAGCGCATCCCACCGTCGACGAAGCGACGCGCCCCGATCGTCACCGGCGGCCACACACCGGGCACCGCGCAGCTCGCCCCCACCGCGTCCACCAGCGACACACCGTCCGCGCCGTCGAACACCACGAACTCGCCGGTGGCCGCGTCGACGGCCGTCACCAGCAGCCGCCGCGCCGGCCACTCCCGGTTGGGCAGGCGGGCCTCGATCACCGCCCGCCGGGACGCCTCGGACGGGGTACGCGCCGCCACCGCCATCGCCCCGATGCGGGCCCTGGACCGCGCCGCGTCCCGGGTACGCCCACCGGCCCACACCAGCCGCGCGAGCGCCACGAACCCCAGCCGCGCCGCCACCTCACCTGTCGGCGGCGCCAACTGCTCCTCGTACAACCGCTCCAGCGGCACTCCGGAGCGCACCTGCGCGCCCACCACCGAACCGGCCGACGTGCCCACCACCAGGTCCGCCTCGGTGACCGGCACACCCCGTTCGGCCAGTCCCGCAAGCACTCCCAGCTCCCACGCCACGCCGGTCACCCCGCCGCCGCCAAGCACCAACGCCCGCCGCATGTGACCCTCCTCTCGACGACTGGTCCGCGCCGGTCACGGTAGCGTCGGCCCGTCCCACCCGACAGCCCTGGAGGCACCATGGCACCCGTCACCGTCATCACCGGCGGGGGCCGGGGCATCGGCGCGGCCACCGCCCGCCGTCTCGCCCACGCCGGTCACCACATCGCCCTGTGCTACCGCCGCGACCATGCCGCCGCCGACGCCGTCCTGGCCGACCTGCGCGCCGCCGGTCGGCAGGCCATCGCGGTACGCGCCGACACCACCGACCCCGACCAGGTCGCCGAACTGTTCGACGCCGCCGCCCAGCTCGGCCCGCTCACCGGTCTGGTCAACAACGCGGGCGTCACCAGCCTCATCGGGCCCTTCACCGAACTGCGTGTCGAGGACCTGCGCCGGGTCGTCGACGTCAACCTCGTCGGCTACGTCCTCTGCGCCCAGCAGGCCGCCCGCCGGCTCGGCGACGGCGGGGCCATCGTCAACGTCTCCTCGGCCGCCGCGACGCTCGGCAGCCCGGGGGAGTACGTGCACTACGCCGCCGTGAAGGCCGCCACCGACACGCTCACCGTCGGGCTGTCCAAGGAACTCGCCCCGCGGGGCATCCGGGTCAACGCCGTCGCGCCAGGCATCGTGCGTACCGACATCCACGCCGACTCCGGCGTACCGGACCGCGCCGACAGCGCGGTCGGGCGGATCCCGCTGGGCCGCGCCGGCGAACCCGAGGAGATCGCCGCCGCCATCGCCTGGCTGCTCGGCCCGGACGCCTCGTACGCCACAGGCACGGTGCTGCGCGTATCCGGCGGCCTGTGAGCCGGGGCGCCGCGCGCCCCGGCTCACAGCGTCACTGGGTGAACAGCTTGGCCGCCGTGATCAGCGTCTGCACGATCCCGTAGCCCAGCAGCGCCGCCACCACCAACCAGGAAATCCACAACCGGGCCTGCTGCCCCTGTCGGCTGTCGTCGCTCATCGCGTGCCACTCCTCTCCGCCGCGTCGTCCTCGTGCGTGTCCTGCTGCTCCGATGGTTCGTGGTAACGCTGCGGCACGGGGCGCACCAGCAGGTTCGCCACGAAGCCCACGGCCAGGACGCCGACCATGGTGAACAGGGCCGGCCGGTACGCCGCCGCCGTCAACGTGCCCGGCTTACCCTGCGCGTCGAGGAACCCGTTGACGATCAGCGGCCCGGCGATCCCCGCCGCCGACCAGGCGGTCAGCAGCCGGCCGTGGATGGCACCCACCTGGTACGTGCCGAACAGGTCCCGCAGGTACGCCGGCACGGTCGCGAACCCGCCACCGTAGAACGACAGGATCACGCAGGCCAGCAGCACGAACAGCGCCGTCGCGGTCTGCCCGACCAGCGCCAGCAGCGCGTACAGCACCATGCCGACACCCAGGTACACCAGGTAGATCGGCTTGCGTCCGATCACGTCCGAGGTGGACGACCACACGAACCGGCCGGCCATGTTGAACAGCGACAGCAGTCCCACGAACCCGCCGGCCGCCGCCACCGACACCGCGGACGTGCCGTTGTCCCGGAAGAAGTCCTGGATCATCGGGCTGGCCTGTTCCAGAATGCCGATGCCCGCTGTCACGTTGCAGAACAGCACCACCCACAGCAGCCAGAACGAGCGGGTCTTGACCGCGTTCGCCGCCGACACGTTCGCCGTCGTGACCAGGGGCTTGGCCGCCACGCTCGCCGGATCGAACCCCTCCGGACGCCAGCCCTCGGCCGGCACCCGCACGTTCGCCACCCCAAACATCATGATCACGAAGTAGCCGAGGCCGAGCGTCACGAACAACCACACAAGCGCGCTACCCGACGCCGTGGAACCCGCGTTGGACGGGTCGTACGCCGGGTCGTAGAACGACAGCAGCTGCCGGGACAGGGGAGAGGCCACCATCGCCCCACCGCCGAAACCCATGATCGCCAGCCCGGTGGCCAGGCCCGGCCGGTCCGGGAACCACTTGATCAGCGTCGAGACGGGCGAGATGTAGCCGATGCCCAGGCCGATGCCGCCGAGCAGCCCGTAGCCCAGGTACAGCAGCCACAACTGCTTCGTGGCGATGCCCAGCGAGCCCACCAGGAAGCCCACCGCCCAGAAGCAGGCCGAGACGAACATGGCCTTGCGCGGCCCGTTCGCCTCCACCCAGGTCCCGGCGACCGCGGCCGACAGACCCAGCATCACGATCGCGATGCTGAAGATGACCCCGATGGCGGTCTGACTGGTGTCGAAGTGGGCGATGAGCGAATTCTTGTAGACGCTCGTCGCGTAGACCTGACCGATGCAGAGGTGGATGGCCAACGCCGCCGGAGGGATCAGCCAACGGCTGTAGCCGGGCGGCGCGACGGTGTGCCGACGGTCGAGTGCGGAAAGCATGCGCTGCTTCCTCTCCGAAGCGGGCGGGGGAACGTCCCCCTCACATGCCCACACCGCGCCGTGCCGGCAAACCTCACCGTCGCCGGACGGTCGAAACCGTGAGCTGAGCGGTCAGTCAGTCGTCCACCCACCGAACCGCTCATCCAGCCTGGCAGACGACACATCGGCACCGAGCTGCGCCGCCGCCTCCTCGCGCAGCGTGGCCAGGTGGGCCAGCAGGGCGGCCCGATCCTCGCGGTACGCGGCGAGCAGGACCAGCTTCGCCGCCGAGCACGGCCAGGCGATCCCGCACGCCCGACACCGCCAGGTCGGCCGGGTCGGCAGGTGCGCGGGCCGGCGGCGGGTCACCGAACCAACCCCGACGAGGTACGACGTGCCATCGGCGTCGTCAACCACTGCGCACCGGCCGGCATCAGGTACAACTCGCGGCGCGCGACGGCGTCACCCCTCGGGCCGAGCTGGTACGCGTCGATCCACAACCAACCGTGGTACGTGTGCCTGTCGCTCAGCGCCCGGATCACCCGCACCGTTATCGGCCGCGTGAACTGCGGGCTGGCCGCGCTTGTCAGGTACAGCAGGTCACCGCAGCACACCTCTCGTACGGCCACTGTGGCGGGCTTCGGCTTCTCGACGGGCACAGGTCTTTTCCCCTGGTTCGCGCGGGTGGGAAGGGGCCGCCCCGGGAGTGCTCGCCCACCGGGACGGCCCCGCTACGAACGCGTCCGCCGGGTTCGGTTCCCTGCCGGCCGCGCCGTCTACCTGCCACTCTCTCGGAGGGTTGCGGGACGCATACACTCCGTAGAAGCATTCCTCCGGGACGTTCGGGACGTCAGGGAGGAAACGGCGCAGTGAACCACGTACTCATCGCCGCGATGGCCGAGGCCGGCGAGACAGCCGAGAGCCTCGCGGGCCAGGTCGGAGTCGACCCGAAAACGGCCGCCCGCTGGGCCAACCCGGGACGCATTCCCCGCGCGAGACACCGCACCGACGTCGCCCGCCTGCTCGGTCGTGAGATCGGTGAACTGTGGCCGGACGTCCTGACCCGCCGAGAACCCGCCTGGTTCCGGCCCTGGGCCGACATCGAACGCCAGGCGGTGTCGCTGCGAACTTTCCAACTGGCGTGGATCCCCGGCCTCCTCCAGACCGAGGCGTACGCCCGGGCCACGCTCGCCGGCGAAGCGATGACCCCGGCGGAGGTGGACGACCTTGCCGTGGCGCGGATCAGCCGGCAGGCCGTGTTGCGCCGCGAGCGCCCGCCGCTGCTCATCGCGGTATTCGACGAGATGGTCCTGCGTCGCACGGCCGGCGAGGATCGGGCCATGATGGCCGAACAACTGGCGGTCCTCGCCGAGTGGGCAGCGATGCCAGCGATACGGGTCTACGTCGTTCCGTTGACTGCGGGTATGTACCCAGGACTCGGCGGCCCCTTCACCCTCGCCGAGCTGCCCGACGGCGGCCGCATCGCACACATCGACAGCCAGGCGCCTGCGTTGATCACGGAGCAGGCCATCGACGTTGGTACGCTCGAACGGCGGTGGGAGTGCGTTCGCGGCGAGGCGTTGTCCCGAACGCAGTCCCTGGGCCTGATCAAGGAAGCGGCGGCATCATGGACGTGACGGGTGCGCAGTGGCGTAAGAGCACGAAGAGCGGCAACAACGGCGGCGACTGCGTGGAGGTCGCCGACAACCTGCCGGGCGTCGTCCTCGTTCGTGACACGAAGGATCGCGACGGCGGGACGCTGAGGTTCGACACCGCCGGGTGGCAGGGCTTCGTCCGTTTCGCCAAGGCCCTCGGCACAGCCTGACGGCCTCGGGGCTGACGCAAACCGCATCGTCCGCGACGCACCGATACGCGTCCGAGGACCATCGAGCGGGCTTCACAGTCAGAGGCTTCTCCGCGGTTGTCGAGGAGCCGGCAGTCTTCGGGCGACTGCCTGCTCGAACCGTTCCCAGGTGGCCTGGGTGAACGGGTGGACCCCGTCGAGGATCAGGTCGGCGACGTACCGCGCTTCGTCGCGTGTCCGGGCCGCCTCGGCTGGCGTGATCCATTCGCTGCTGACGGCGTCGTCGAGTTCGTCGTCGTCGGCGAAGCCGACGGTCCGGCCGTGCCGGCTGAGCCGGGGGCGAGGATCGGTGCCGCAAGGCATGTCGTCGTCCGGCAGGTGCCAGAGGTCCAGTTCGAGATCGACGAAGCTCCACACGTCCCCGCTTCGCGTCACGGGGCGCGACAAGTCGATGGTGATCGCAGTCGAGGGTGAGTGCTTCCAGGTGGCGACCCACCCGCCCCGGTGTGGTGCGAAGTAGAGGGCTGGACAGCCCGGTTCCTCCGGGACTCCGGAGAAGCACGTGGCCTCGCGGCCGTCGGCCCACCGACCCGTGTAGGAGGTGCGTTCGGGATGGAACAGCCAGGACCCGACCTCGTCGTCACCGAGGTGGTAGGTGAGCCAACTGCCCTCATTGCCGTTGAGCTTCCGCTTCACGAGCTTCAGGACGCGGGGCATCGCCCGAGATTAGACCACCACGTCGTGGACCTCGCGCTGTCGACTGGCGTCTGCCGTCCTAGCTGGCCGTCTGCGCCCGCCAGGTCCAGTTGCGTCGCTCGTACAGCGGGGTGAGGCCCAGCCGGCGCATGTTGTCCAGTGACGGGTTGGACGTACCCGGCTCGGGTCGTCCCGTCTCGCCGGTGACCCACCGGCAGCCGGCGTCCGCAGCGGCCCGCACCCGGGCGGCCAGCAGGCCCGACTGCGCACCCCGACCCCGATGCGTGGGCGCTGTCGCGCCGGTGTTGAGCGAGGCCGCCGCGCCGTTCAGGAACAGATTGGCGGCGGCCACCATCTGCGTACCGTCCCAGGCGGCGAACGGACGGAATCCGGGGTCCCGCACGCTCGCGGTGAGCATCGGCGCCAGGTGTTCCTCGGGCATCCCGAAGCAGCGCAGCACCAGCGACGCCCACTCAGGCACCAGGTCGTCCGGGACCGGGCCGACCCGCAGGTCCGTGTGGCCGGGCGTCAGCGTGCTGATCTCGCCCGCCAGTTTCACCCAGGTGCCCGCGCCTGTGATGTTCTCCCGGGCGCAGATCTCGTCCCAGTCCGCCGGCAGCCGTTCGGGGGCGATCTGGATGACGGCGGACGGTGTGCCCTCGGCGCGGTAGACGTCGCACACCCGGGCGATCAG
This sequence comes from Micromonospora sp. NPDC093244, assembly GCF_040683695.1. NCBI lineage: Bacteria > Bacillati > Actinomycetota > Actinomycetes > Micromonosporales > Micromonosporaceae > Micromonospora > Micromonospora sp. NPDC093244. Next base: position 1,861,753 of record NZ_JBFBEO010000001.1, on the reverse strand, counting down.
CGCACCGGTGACGGGTTCGGCGATGCCGAACCCGAGCGCCTTGCTCCAGTAGCCGGTCGGGTCGTGCCGCATGGACAGCACCACCCCGCCACCCAGGCGGGTGGTGTGGATGCCGAGCGCGTCGCGGACGTGCGCCGGCGCTCCCGACTCGTACCGGATCATGAACTCGGCCTCGGTCAGCTCGGCGAGCGCGCGTACCGTGTCGTCAACTGTCATTCGGCACAGCCTGCCACCGCGCCGCCCGGCGCAGGCGTTGCCGGCGCCGTGAGCGGCGTCACTACCGCAGGTCCGGGGTGTGCCAGCCGCCGGCGAGGGCGTCGGCGTCCGCCGGACCCCAGGTGCCCTTGTCGTACGGCTGCACCTCGGTCGCCAGGTCCAGGATCGGCCCGACGATCCGCCACTCCTGTTCGATCGTCTCCTCGCGCGCGAACCGCAGGTGCTGCCCGTCCATGGCGTCGTCGAGGAGCCGCTCGTACGCCTCCTGACGGCGACCGAACGCGGCGCCGAAGTCGACCGACAGGTCCACCGGCCGGCTGGTCACCTCGGCGCCCGGGCTCTTGGCCTGGATGGACATGGTGATGCCGTCGCCGCGACCGAGCCGGAACCGCAGCAGGTTCGCGGGCGCGCCGGCACCGCCCTCGGCGCGGATGAGCGAGCGTTGGGGCTGCTTGAACTCGACCACCACCTCGGTCGCCGTCCCCGGCAGGGACTTGCCGGTGCGCAGGTAGAACGGCACACCCGCCCAGCGGGGAGAGTCGACGGTCAACCGGGTGGCCACGAACGTCTCGGTGTACGAGTCCGGTGCGACACCCGGCTCGTCGCGGTACCCCACGTACTGCCCCCGTACGGTGCTCCGCGGTGACAGCGGCGCGATCTGCCGCAGGACCGCGACCTCCGCCTCGCGGAAGGCGTCGGTGTCGTCGGCGCTCGGGGCGTCCATCGCGATGAGGGCGACGACCTGAAGGATGTGGTTCTGCAACACGTCGCGGGTGGCGCCCACCGTGTCGTAGAAGCCGGCGCGGCCCTGGGTGCCGAACCCCTCGGCGAGGGTGACCTGGATGTTGTCGATGTGGTCGCTGTTCCACAGCGGCTCGAACAGCCGGTTGGCGAACCGGAAGGCGTAGAGGCCCTCGACGGCCTCCTTGCCGAGGTAGTGGTCGATGCGGAACACGCGCTGCGGGTCGAACGCGGCCCGCAGCGTGCGGTCCAGCTCGCGGGAGGACGCGAGGTCACGTCCGAAGGGCTTCTCCACGATGACCCGGCCCCGGTCGGCCAGGCCGGCCGCTGCCAGGCCCTCGACGACGGCGCCGAACACCGCAGGCGGGATCGCCAGGTAGAAGATCGGTCGCCGCGCGTCCTTCAGGCGCTGCGCGAGCCGCAGGTACGTGCCCAGGTCGGCGTAGTCGCCGGAGATCATCGACAGCTGGCGCGCCAGGGCGTCGAACGCCTCGTCGTCGACCTCGTCGTTGGCTTCGGTGACCGACTTGCGGGCGGTGGTGACCAGTTGCTGGTCGTCCCAGGGGGAGCGGGCCACGCCGATCACCGGAACGTCGAGGCGACTGCGCCTGCTCAACTCGTACAGCGCCGGGAACAGCTTCTTCGAGACGAGGTCTCCCGTGACGCCGAACAGCACTACCGCGTCTGAGCGCATGGCACTTCCATCCGATCATGTAACTCTGATCTTCCAGTCGGTGAACCGTGCGACCACCTCACGAATTCCCCTTCGCCGGTCGCGGTGAGGACGACGACAACAGCTCCCGTGCCGACAGGAACGATTAGGAGTGTTTACAGTGCGGGCGAGCCCCGGGTAGCGTGGGAATCGGATCGATGATTACCGATCACGACGAACGCCTGGAGGTACCCGTGCGTCGCCGACACACCACCACGCGGCTGCTGGCCATCGCCGCGCTCGCGCTGCCCCTCACCCTCCCCGCGGGCCCCGCCGCCGCCACACAACACACCCCGGCCCGGCACCTCACCGACGTGATCCCCGCGCCCGTCGACACCCGCCCCGACGCCCGCGCCGCGTTCCGGATCACCCCACGGACCGTCATCCGCACCGCACCCGGCTCCGCCGCCGCCCGCCAGGTCGGCAACCACCTCGCCGAGACCCTGCGCCCCGCCACCGGCTACCCGCTGCCCGTCCTGCCGGTCCGCTCCACCCCACTGCCCGAGATCGCCCTCGTCCTCGGGGGAGCGGACCACCGCGTCGGCCAGGAGGGCTACCAACTCGACGTCACCCGCCAGGGCGTCACGATCCGGGCCACCACCCCCGCCGGGCTGTTCGCCGGCACCCAGACACTGCGCCAGCTCCTGCCCGCCGACATCGAGGCGCCCGACCGGCGACACGCCACCTGGACCATCCCCGGCGGACGGATCGTCGACTACCCGCGCTTCGCCTACCGGGGCGCCATGCTCGACCTCGCCCGGCACTTCCACACCGTCGACGAGATCACCGCGTACGTGGACCTCATCAGCCAGTACAAAATCAACTACCTGCACCTGCACCTGACCGACGACCAGGGCTGGCGTATCCAGATCGACTCCTGGCCCCGCCTCACCACCGTCGGCGGCGGGCCCGGCACCGGAGTCGACGGCGTCGGCCCCGGATACCTCACCAAAGCCGACTACCAGGCAGTCGTCGCGTACGCCGCCGCCCGGCACGTCACCATCGTCCCCGAGATCGACATGCCCGGGCACACCAACGCCGCCCAGTCGACCTACCCCGAACTCAACTGCGACGGCGTCGCACCGCCCCCACGCACCGACATCGCCGTCGGCTACAGCTCCCTGTGCATCAACGACGAGCTCACCTACCGCTTCGTCGAGGACGTCATCCGCGAACTCGCCGCCATCACACCCGGCCCGTACCTGCACATCGGCGGCGACGAAGCCCACGCCACCACCGACGAGGACTACCGCACCTTCATGAACCGGGTGCTGCCCCTGGTCAGCAAGTACGGCAAACGCGCCTCCGGCTGGAACGAGATCACGCAGGCCGACCCGCCCGCCGACGCCGTCGCCCAGTTCTGGGGAACCGGCACCACCAACGCCGACCTCGTCGACGCCGTCACCCGCGGCACCAAAGTCGTCATGTCCCCGGCCAACAAGTCCTACCTGGACATGAAGTACGACGCCAACACACCCCTGGGCCTGCGCTGGGCCGGCCTCATCGAGGTGTCCGACGCGTACGGCTGGGACCCGGCGACCCGCGTCACAGGCGTCGGCGAGAGCGCCGTCCTCGGCGTCGAGGCGCCCCTGTGGTCCGAGACCCTGCGAACCCTCGACGACATCGAGTACATGGCCTTCCCCCGCCTGCCGGCGATCGCCGAACTCGGCTGGTCGACCACCACCAGCCACGACTGGGAGTCGTTCCGGACCCGGCTGGGGGAGCAGGCGCCCCGCTGGCGCCTGCAACAGGTCAACTTCTACCCGTCCCCCCAGGTGCCCTGGATCTGAACCGCTCCCCGGAGCGCCGGTCGAACCCGGCCGGCGCCCCGGCGGCGGTCAACGACCGCAGGTGCTGTCCAGCGCCTTGAGGGTCGGGTCCAGATCCGGCGCCTCCACCTCGGTGGCCTTCGGGCCGGTGAGCCGCTTCTCGACAGCGGTGGCGAGATTCTCCAACGCCGTACGCAGCTGCGGATCCACCGCCGTCGGCGCCTCCTTGCGCAGGTCCTGCGCCAGCGCCGTGTAGTGGCCGCGCACCTTCTCGCCCTGCTCCTTGGCGCTGACCGGCTTGTCGATCGCGGCGATCGCGTCGTCCGCCATCGCCACGAAGTGCTTCTTCACCACCGCAAGGGTCGTCTCACAGACCTGCTTGCTGTTCGCCGCGACATCCACCGTCGGACTGGCCGCCACGGCCGCCGACGGATCGGCACTGCCCGCGTCGTCCTTCGGCGCCGGGTCGCAACCCGCGACCAGGCCCGCCAGCACGACACAAGCCAGGACGGTACGCACGGACTTACCCATCATGGTGTTTCCCCCGTTGTGACAAGCGGTCCCCGCTGGAACCGGAACGCACCACTGTAGAGATCACGCGGCGATGACGCAGTCCCGTTCCGCCGCCCACTAGGATCCGCGGATGGACCTGGCAGCCGAGACCACAGGCACCGGACCGGCGATCGTCTGCCTGCCCATGATCAGCACCACCCGCGCCGCCACGGCGGCCGCCTTCGCTCCCGCCCTCGCCGGCGCGGGACTGCGCGAGACGTACCTGGACCTGCCCGGGTACGGCGACTCACCCGCGCACTGCCGACCCACCTCCCAGGCCGTGCTCGACACAGTCGTCGCCTGGCTCGACCGGCACCTCGACGCGCCGGCCCTGCTGGCCGGCGCGTCCTACGGCGCGTACCTCGCCGCCGGCATCGCACGCCAACGCCCCGACCTGGTCCGCGGCCTGCTCCTCGTGTGCCCCGGCGTCACCATCGCACCGGCCAGCCGCGCCCTGCCCGAGCATCGCCCACCGGCAGGGCCCGCCGGCTGGCTCGACGCCGCCCCCACCGACCTGCGCGCGCACCTCGACACCGCGCTGGGTCACCGCACCCCCGCCGTCGTCGCGACCGTCCTCGCCGCCCTCACCGCCGGTGGTTCCGGCGACGAGGCCTTCCAGCAGGCGCTGCGCACCGGCACCGGGTACGCGCTCGCCGACGAGAACGCCGACACCGTCTTCGACCGGCCGGTAAGCGTGCTCACCGGCCGGCAGGACGGCATCGTCGGCTACGCCGACCAGTTCCACGCCATGCGCCGCTACCCGCACGGCACCTTCAGCGTGTTCGACGAGGCCGGCCACTACCTGCCCTACGAGCAGCCCGCCCTGCTGCGCGCCCACACCCGCCACTGGCTGCGCCGCACCCGCGACTGACCGCGCGGCCCTGACTTTTGTCATGAGTACCCGTGCGCCCCGCATCGAAGGTGATGACTAAGCGCACTGTGGCGCGCCCCGCCCTGTCCACGAGACTCGACACAACGCCGGAACAACAGCCGGCACGGGTTCGGGACGGGAGGCGGGACGGTGGACGAGCGCTACGACAGCTACTGCGCCGCGGATCGACTGTTCTACGACTCGCTCGGCAGCGCCGTCGCCCAACCCGTCTTCCCGGCCGCCGACCGTCCGGTCCCGACCGGCTGGCGGCGAGAGCCGCTCGACGACTGGTTGATCTACGGCCCGGACGGCGGCTCACTGCCGCAGCAGGGCTGGAAGATCCACGTGTCGGCGGGCCTGGCGAACGCCGAGCGGGTGCTCGACGCGGTCTGGGAATACTGCGTCCCCCGAGGCCTGTCCTTCAAGTTCCTGCGCGGGCCCCGGACGCTGCTGCTGCGCAACTCCAAGTACGCCGCCCGGGCCGCCAGCGGCAAGTTCATCACCGTCTACCCCCGCGACGACGCCGAACTGGAGCTGACCTGCAAGGAGCTCGACGAGCTGCTCGCCGGCGAGCCCGGCCCGTACATCCTCAGCGACCTGCGCTACGGCGCCGGCCCGGTGCACGTGCGCTACGGCGGATTCGCCGCCCGCTACTGCCACTCCGGGGACGGCCAGGTGGTCCCCGCGATCGAGGACGACACAGGTGCGCTGGTGCCCGACCGCCGCGATCCGGTCTTTCACGTGCCGTCCTGGATCACCCTGCCGGACTTCCTCGACCCGCACCTGGCCGCCCGCAACGACACCAGCACCAACCAGGTGCCGTACCGCATCGAGCGGGTGATCCACTTCTCCAACGGCGGCGGGCTGTACGTGGGACGTGACCTGCGAAGCGACACCGAGGTGGTCCTCAAGGAAGCGCGCCCGCACGCCGGCCTGGACGCCGACGGCGTCGACGCCGTCGCCCGACTGGCCCGCGAGGCGGCCGCACTGCGGCAACTCGCCGACCTGCCGCAGGTGCCACGCGTGCACGACGAGTTCACCCTCGGCGAGCACCGGTTCCTCGCCCTCGAGTTCATCCAGGGCCGGCCCCTGAACAAGGTGCTCGTCGACAGGTACCCGCTCATCGACGCCGACGCGACGCCCGACGACCGGGCGGCGTACGCCCGCTGGGCCCGGCACGTCCACGAGCAGGTCGAGTCCCTCATCGCGGCCATCCACGAGCGCGGACTCGTCTACGGCGACCTGCACCTGTTCAACATCATGATCCGCCCGGACGACCAGGTCGCCCTCGTCGACTTCGAGGTCGCCGCCCCGATCACCGGACACCGCCGACCCGGACTGCGCAACCAGGGCTTCGCGGCCCCCCGCGACCGGAGCGGACCGGCGGTCGACCGGTACGCCCTGGCGTGCCTGCGGCTGGCGCTGTTCCTACCCCTGACTCAGCTGGTCCGACTCGCCCCGACGAAGGCGGCGGACCTGGCCGACATCATCGCCGCGAACTTCCCGGTCCCGCGATCCTTCCTGGACCCGGCGGTCCAGGAGATCACCGGCGCACCCCCAGACGCCACCGACCCCCACCCCGACCTCGGCGCGCACGACTGGCCCGCCCAGCGCGACCGCCTCACCAGGGCGATCATCGCCAGCGCCACAGCAGAACGCGACGACCGGCTCTTCCCCGGCGACATCGAACAGTTCCGCAGCGGCGGCCTCAACCTCGCCCACGGAGCCGCCGGCGTGCTGTACGCCCTCGCCACCAGCGGCGCGGGCCGCTGGCCCGAGCACGAACAGTGGCTCGCACGGCGGGCGACCACACCACCGTCCGGCACCCGCTGCGGCTTCTACGACGGACTGCACGGCGTGGCGTACACCCTGGAACACCTCGGACGCCGACAGGACGCGCTGGACGTGCTCGACATCTGCCTCCGCGAACCGCTGGACGGGCTCGACCACAGCCTGGCCAGCGGGCTGTCCGGAATCGCCCTGAACCTCGCCGAGCTGGCCGCCCGCACCGGGGAGCAATCGCTGCGCGACGCCGCCTGGCGCGCCGCCGAACGGGTCATCGACCGGCTGGCCGACGACCCCGGCCCCGACATCAGCGGCGGACGCCACCCGTACGCCGGGCTGCTGCGCGGCCGGACCGGCCCGGCGCTGATGCTGCTCCGCCTCTACGAACTCACAGGCGACGACGACCTGCTGGGGCACGCCGCCACAGCCCTGCGCCAGGACCTGCGCCGCTGCGTGCTGCGCCCCGACGGCGCACTGGAGGTCAACGAGGGCTGGCGGACGATGCCCTACCTGGCCCACGGCAGCGCCGGCATCGGGCTGGTCCTCGACCAGTACCTGCGCCACCGCGCCGACGACCGGCTCGCCGAGACGAGCGCGCAGATCCGCCGCGCCGCACGCTCACCCTTCTACGCGCAGTCCGGACTCTTCACCGGCCGGGCCGGCATCATCGCCTACCTCGCCGCCTCGACACACGACGCCGACCGCCGGGAACTCGACGCACAACTGCGACGGCTGTCCTGGCACGCGCTGCCCTACCGCGACGGCACCGCCTTCCCGGGTGAGCAGCTGCTGCGCCTGTCCATGGACCTCGGCACCGGCACCGCCGGCGTGCTGTACGCGCTGGCCTGCGCCCGGCCCGACGAACCACGGACGCTGCCGTTCCTCGCGCCCCTGGCGGACGCACAGAGACTCCCTCGCGACAGCGAGGGCGACGCACTCCACGAACGAAAGGAAGGGAGGTGAACGACATGGCGCTTCTGGACCTCCAGGGCCTGGAGATGGCTCCGGCCGACCGCACGGGTGGCGGTAGCCGGGCGAGCCTGCTGCTCTGCGGCGACAGCTCGCTCTCCGTCACGACCTGCAACTGATCCATTCGCACGTGGAGCCCTGGGCGGGTAGACGTACCCGCCCAGGGCCACCCGCGCAGCACCGGGAGGACCCATGCCGACGTTCGCCGCGGGGGACCGGCTGCTCCGGCGGACGGTCCTGGCGGGCGGCGGCTGGACCGCGACGCTCGCCGTGGTCGCGCTCCTCGGAGCGACCGCCGAACTCCTGCTACCCGCAGCCCTCGGCCGCGCCGTCGACGCCGCCCTCACCACCGGCCCCAGCTGGTGGATGGTGTCCGCCTGCGCCCTGGTCGTCGTCCTCATCTGCGTCGACACCATCACCGACCTGGCCACCGGATTCGGCGCCGCACGCGCCACCGCCGGACTGCGCCGGCACCTGCTGCGCCACCTGTTCGCGCTGGACGTCCGCGCCACCCGCCGCCACCCGGTGGGTGACCTCGTGGGCCGGCTGGTCAGCCAGACGGCCGACGCGGGACAGGCCGGCAACGCCGTCGTACTGGCCACGGTCGCCGTGCTCCCACCACTGGGCAGCGTCGTCGCCCTCACCATCATCGAACCGGTCCTCGGCCTCACCCTGCTCGCGGGCCTCACCCTGCTCGCCGTCCTCATGCGGGCCTTCGTCTCCGACGCCTCGACCGTCACCGCCAGCTACCAGCAGGCGCTGGGCACCATCGCCGGCCGACTGCTGGAATCACTGACCGGCGCGAAGACCATCGCCGCCGCCGCCACCACCCACCGCGAACAGGAACGGGTGCTGGCCGCCCTGCCCGAACTCGCGGCGCACGGCCGACGCGGTTGGGACCTGCTGGCCCGGGCCAACGCACGCACCTCCGCCGTGGCGCCGCTGCTGCACCTGAGCGTCGTCGCCGTCGGCGGGTACGCCCTGACCACCGGCTGGCTGACGCCGGGACAACTCATCGCCGCGGTCCGCTACGCGGCGATGGGCGCCGGACTCGGCGGCGTACTCGCCACACTGAACCACCTGGTCCGCAGCCGCGCCGGCGCGAACCGCGTCGCCGAACTGCTGGCCCAGCCCACCGCGCCCGCCGGCCACCGACCCCTGCCACCCGGCGGCGGCGCGCTGCGACTGCGCGGGGTGAGCGTGCACACCGACGACGGCCGACCCATCCTCGACCGGATCGACCTGGACGTACCGGCCGGCGCCACAGTGGCCGTCGTCGGGACGTCCGGCTCCGGCAAGTCGACCCTGGCCGCCGTGGCGGGACGGCTGCACGATCCCGACGCCGGCGACGTACGACTCGACGGCGTACCCCTGCGGCACCTCGACCGCACGGCGCTGCGCCGGGCCGTCGGCTACGCCTTCGACCGGCCCGTGCTGATCGGCGCGACCATCCACGACGCGATCGGCATGGCCATGCCGGCCGGATCGGCGGCACCACCGACCCACCCCACACCGGCGACACCGGCTGTCCTCGACGCCGCCCGCACGGCAGCCGTCGCCGACGTCGTCGAACGACTACCTCACGGCTACCGCACCCCGCTGGCGAGCACACCCCTGTCCGGAGGCGAAACCCAACGCCTCGGCCTGGCCCGCGCCTTCGCCGCCGAACGACTGCTCATCCTGGACGACGCCACCTCCAACCTGGACACCGCCACCGAACACCGCATTACCCGGGCGGTGACCGCACGGGCCGGCGAACGCACCCGCCTGGTGATCACCCACCGGGCCGCCACCGCCGCCGCGGCCGACCTGGTCGCCTGGCTCGACGGCGGTCGACTGCGCGCCCTCGCACCACACGAACGCCTCTGGACCGACCCGGACTACCGGGCGGTCTTCCAACCCGCCAACGGTGAACCATGACCCGTCCCGGCGTACGCCGAGTCACCTGGCGGGCGGCGCGGGCCCGCCGCCGCGAGCTGACCCGGCTCTGCGGCTGGTCGCTCGTCGAGTCACTGCCCGCGCTGCTCTCCGGCTACCTGATCGCCCACGCCGTCGACGACGGATTCCTGGCCGGACACCCCCTCACCGGCCTGACCTGGCTGGGCGCCCTCGCCGTAGCCGTGCTGCTCGGCGCCACGGCCACCGGCCGGACGTACCGGAGCCTCGGCGCCGTGGTCGAGCCGTTCCGCGACGACCTGGCGACACGCGTCGTGCGGGGCGCGCTGCACGACGCCACCCGCACCGGCGGCCACCCCGACAGCGCCACCGTGACCCGGCTGACCCACCAGGTGGAGATCGTTCGCGACACCTTCGCCGGCCTGCTGATGGTGACCCGCGGCTTCCTCTTCTCCGCCGGCGCGGCCCTGCTCGGCCTCCTCGCCCTGGCCCCGACGGTGGCGGCGCTCGCCGCCGCGCCGATGCTCGTCGGCCTGGCCGTCTTCATCGCCGCCCTGCCGGCGATGGTCGCCCACCAGCGCGCGTACGTCCGGGCCGGCGAACACCTCGGCCAGGCGGCGGCGACCGCCTTGGCAGGGCACCGCGACGTGCTGGCCTGCGGCGCCCAGGCACGCGTCACCGGCGACGTGCAACGCCGGGTGTCCGCGCAGGCAGCCACCGAACGCACCCTCGCCCGGATGGCCGCGATCCGCAGCCTCAGCCTCGGCATCGGCGGCTGGCTGCCACTTGTGGTACTGCTGGCCGCCACACCCTGGCTGGTCGAGCGCGGCCTGACCGCCGGCGCGGTGCTCGGCGCGCTGATCTACGTCTCCACCGGCCTGCAACCGGCCCTGCACACCCTCGTGCAGGGCATCGGCGGCGGGGGACTGCGCTACGTCGTGACCCTGGAGAACATCCTGCGCACCTACCCGGACACCGCCCCCGCGCCCGCCCCGCGCCCGCCCCGCCCACCGACCCACCAGACCGGCCCCGCACCGGCCATCGAGGCCCGAGGACTGACCTTCCGCTACGGACCACGCTCCCGACCCGTCTTGGAGAACTTGTCCCTCACCCTCGCCGACGGGGAACACCTCGCCGTGGTGGGCCCGAGCGGCGCGGGCAAATCCACACTGGCCGCCCTGATCGCCGGCCTCACACCACCCGAGGCCGGCACCGTCCACCTCGCCGGCGAGCCCGTCGCCCACGCCGCACCCGCCGCCCTGGCCCGGATGCGCGTCCTCGTACCCCAGGAGGCCTACATCTTCACCGGGCACCTCGCCGACAACCTCCGCTACCTCCGACCCGACGCCGACGACAGCACCCTGGAAACCGCACTCGACGCGCTCGGCGCCCGCCCCCTGGCCACCCGCCTGGGCGGCCTCGCCGCCCCGATCACCCCGACCCAGCTCTCCAGCGGCGAACGGCAACTCATCGCCGCCGTCCGGGCCTGGCTCGCCCCCGCCCCACTGGTGATCCTCGACGAGGCCACCTGCCACCTGGACCCGGCACTGGAAGCAACAGTCGAGGACGCCTTCGCCCACCGACCCGGCAGCCTCGTCGTGATCGCCCACCGCATCAGCTCCGCGATCCGCGCCCAACGCCTGCTGGTCCTCGACGGCGACGAACCCGCCACGGGGACCCACGAGCAACTGCTGAGCCGCTCGACCACCTACCGACTGCTCGTCGGCTGCTGGGACGAACCCGCGATGGCACCCCCCGCACCGCGAGCCTGAACCACCCCACCGGCATGGGGCTCAGATCCAGCCCGCCTCACGCGCGACCCGCACCGCCTCGACCCGGGTACGCGCCCCGACCTTGCGGGCGATCCGACCGAGATGGTTGCGGACGGTGCCGCAGCTCAGCCCCAGCGACACCGCGACCTCCGCCACCGGCGCCCCCGCCGCGGTCAGCGACAACACCTGCGTCTCACGATCGGTCAACGGGCCATCCGAGTGCAGCGCCGCCACCACGAGATCCGCGTCGAGCACCGGCTCCCGCCGGGCGAGCCGACGAACCCCGTCGATGACCCGCTGCGGAGCGACATCACAGCGCAGGACACCCACCATCCGGGTCGCGCAGAACATCCCCCGCAGCCGCCCCGCCCGACGCGGGTGAGCCAGCACCAGGACCGGACACGAACCCAGACGACTCGCCTCGACGCCCTCGACGAAGTCCAGGTCGGCCACCACCACATCGGGCCGGTGGGCGCGCACGGCGGCGGGAACCGCAGCGACGCGGTCCACCCTGCCCACCACACGGATGTCGTCCTCGGCAGCCAGGACGAACGACAACGCACCCAGCACCAGGGTGCCGTCCAACGCGAGCAGCGTACGGATCACCTCGAATCCTTCCCCGCACCCGGTGACGATCACGCAACGTACGCATTCAAACACGCGAATCGCGCAACCGCACGTCGGGGGAGCGGGCCCGAACACACCCCGGACCCGCCCCCCGGGGACGCCTACAACCAGCCGTCCCGCCGCGCCCGCCACACCGCTTCCAACCGGTTACGGGCACCGGTCTTGCGCAGGATCGCCGACAGATGATTGCGCACAGTCCCATGCGCCAGGTGCAGCCGCACAGCGATCTCCTTCAGCGGAAGACCCTCGGCGGCCATCCGCAGCACATCCAACTCCCGAGGCGTCAACGGACTCTCCGTCGGCCACAGCACCGCCGCCGCCGCGACCGGATCGATCGCACGTTCCCCGTCGGCGAGCGTGCGGATCGCCCGCACCAACTCCTCCAGCGAGCCGTCCTTCCCGACCAGACCCCGAGCGCCGGCCGCCAGCGCCGCCTCCACAAGCGCCGGACTCCACCGGGGGCTCATCGCCAGCACGGCACTCGTCGGCGCCCCCGCCCGGACCGCGGCGACCACCTCCACCGGATCGGGGAGATCCGGCGACAGCGCGAGCACCACCACCTGCGGCCGGCACCGCCGGACCACCGTCAACAACTCGCCGACACCCTCGACGTCGGCGACCACCTCCATGTCCTCCTCACGCGACAGCGCGGCGCAGAGCGCCCCGCGCAACAACCCCATGTCCTCGGCGATGACAACGTGGATCACCACGTCTCTCCGATCTCAGGTACGCGCCGGACGGCCACCCCGGATCACCCACAGGGCCCAGCAGACCGTCCACGCGTGACAGACGGGCAGGCGTCGGCCCAGGCACCGTCTCGTGAACGGGCCCGGGCACCGGTCGACCCAGCGGCGGAACCTACCCAACACAGGGCAGCCGCCGCAGGCCGACCGGCCGCCTCAGCCGGGTCGGGCGATCACCGACGGGGATCGGGTCCCGAGGACGAAAAGCCCGAGATCGTAGGTCTGCGCGGCGGCGGCGACCACCTGCCGGACGACCGGCCACACCAGCCCGGGCGCGGGCGTCGACCCCTCGTCGACACCGGCCGCGTCCTGGTCGGCGGGTGCGACGGGCAGCCCCGGAAGACCAACCGGGGTGGCCGTCGGACCTGGCCGTGCGACGTGATGCCCCGTAGCAGACGTGATGCGCGGCCCCTGGACGGCAGACGCCGGCCACGGCGCAGCCACCGCCGGCAGCACCTCGACGGGGCGTACCGGAACCACCGCCGGATCGACCGGTGGGGCCGGGGAGGGCCCGCTCGTCGCGTCGGTCACCGGGACAGGGCCGAGCCCGGGCCCCGGCGGCGCGGGCAGCCGCGCTGTCACCGGAACGATCACCGCGTCGAAAACCGGCCACAGGACGACACCGGTGATGCGACCGAGGGCGACGACGACAGGCCGGATCGGCACCCGCTCCACGACGTCCACGACCTGCGCGACCACGGCGCTGACCAGGCCTGTCGTGGACGACAGGACGGGCCGGAGCACCGGCGGCGCGGCTAGGTGCGGGTGTGCCCGGGTCGAGGGATCCGCCGCGATTACCTCTGCCACGATCGGTGCCGGGGGAGTCACGAGCCGTTGCGACGGGCCGGCGTCGTGAGGCGGACGACTACCGACCCGGACCGTCGACTCCGAGCGAGCTCCAGGTCGGACCGCTTTTCGCTCGACCGGACGATGCGTCACGGACGCGCCGACGCGGGGGAGCGCGACCGGTTTGGCCCAGCCTCGGCCCGACCCCCCGGGCGACGTCGGTGGCGTCGCTGGGGCGACCCGGACAGCCCCAGTCCGCGAGGTGGGGGGCACATTCCGGTGGCTGTCGTCGGCTCTCGCGTCCCGCTGGCGGTGCCGGTCGATGCCTTCTCCAACAGTGAGCCGGACGACGCGCTCGATCACACCGGTCCGTTGATGATGGCCGCCGCCGACCCCGTCGTCCGCGGCGGCCGGCCCCTGGAACAGAACGGCCACCACGAAGCCGGCGCCGACGGCGGCCAGGATCAGCAGCATCCGCCGGGCGAGCCGGCGCATCCGGTCGGCCGCGAAGGGAACGGATCGGGTCGGCGCAGTGCCATCGACGGGACTTCGCACGCGGGCACGACCCCCTCCGCTCGAGTTCGCTGACTCATCGTAGCGATGTGGACACCTCAACGCATCCGGTGGCGTGTCGCGTACCGTCCGTCCATCAGGTGGGCGGGCACTCTCGCACCTCCGCGAGGCGAAGTCCTGATTCGATAATGCACATTATGTAAAGTAAGCCGATGTGAGGCACCCCCGGCAGGGGTGGACGCGACTCATCGGCCGCGCGTGCGTGACACGTGGCTCTCGATTAGCGCGACCCGTTGCGCCACCGTGCCGACCGGCACGTGGACCAGGTGGTGCCCGTGCGCCTCGTACACCTGCTCGTGCACGCGGGCGAAGGCCAGCGACTCGGCGTAGCTGATCCGGCGCGCGGCCGTGTGGTGGATGAAGCCGAGTGGGCCGACCAGGAACACCGTTCGTTCGTATGTCCGCTGCCGCGTGATGCGGTCCACCTCGGCGGTGAGCGCCGCCCCGATCGGCCTGCCCTGGTAGTGCGCCAACGCCAGTGTGCACAGCGGCGAACGGTCGTACAGGTGTACCGGTGCGGCAGGCGCGGCGACCTGGCGGCGAGCCTGCAGGGCGGTGACCGCGTCGATGAAGTCGGGTTCGTCCCACGGCTCGGCGCAGCCCCGTGCTTGACGTTCGGCGATGACGTCGGTGGCGGCCTCCCGGACAGTGACGTGCCCCCTGCGGCCCAGTGCCTCCAGCAGGGTCGTCTTGCCGGCGCCCGGTGCTCCGGTCAGCACAAACCGTCGTGGTTCGGGCACGGCTTCTCCTCTCTCCCCTGCTTCCCGCGAACGCGAAAATGCTGCATAATATCCCTTATGCATGACAAAAAGGACGAATCGCTCGGGGTGCTGATCGAGGAGTTCCTGACCGCCCGCGCGACCCGCAAGCCCTCCCCCCACACCCTGGCTGCCTACCGGCGGGACCTGTACGCGGTGGCCACCCTCGTGGCCGACGATGACGCCACTCCCCTCCCCCTGGACGCCGTGTCGATCACCGACCTCTCCCCCCGCGTCATGCGGGCGGCCTTCGCCCGGTTCGCCGCGCCCCGGGCACCCGCGTCGGTGCACCGGGCCTGGTCCACCTGGAACAGCTTCTTCACGTTCCTGGTCGCCGACGGGCTGGTGGCGGGCAACCCGATGCCTGCGGTCGGGCGTCCCCGGGCGCTCCTCCCCCAGCCGAAGCCGCTGCGCGGCGCGGACACCCCCGAGGTGCTGCTCGCGTCGGTCGCCCGGGACGACGGCCGGCAGCGTGACCCGTGGCCGGAACGGGACGTGGCGGTGCTGGCGGTGGCGCTGTGCGCGGGGTTGCGCCTGTCGGAGCTGCTGGCGTTGCGGGTGGGCTCGCTGGCGGGCCGGCCCGGCGAGCGGCGGATCGAGGTGGTCGGCAAGGGTGGGCGGCCACGTGTGGTGCCGATCGAGGCGGACCTGGACCGGGTGCTGCGGGACTACCTGGACAGTCGGGTGCGCCGCTTCGGTTCGCGGTCGGTGCGGCCGGACTCGGCGTTGCTCGTGGACCGGCGCGGTGAGTCGCTGCGCCGTGGTGGGCTCCAGTATCTGGTGGAGTCCTGCTACCGGCGGGCGGGCATCGGTGACCGGGTGCCTCGGGGGGCGCGGTTGCACGCGTTGCGGCACACGTTCGCGACGCGGTTGGCGGAGGACGGGGCGAGCGCGGCGGAGATCATGCGGTTGTTGGGGCACGCGTCGTTGGCGTCGTCGCAGACGTACATCGAGGTGACGGCCGGGCAGCAGCGTGACGCGGTGCGGGCCAACCGGACCAACCGTGCGTTGGCGGCTCTGGTCGCGGCGGACCAGGAGTGAACGGGGTTCAGTGTGCGCGGTGGCCGGTGCCGTCGGCGGTGACGGGAAGGGGGCCGAGGACGGCGTTGATGATGTGGATGCGGGCGTTGGTGGCCTGGTAGTTGGCGCAGACCGTGTTGGCGCGGTCGGCGAGGCGGGTGGTGGGTCCGGTACGGGTGACGGTGATGGTGGTGCCGTCGAGGGTGGTGGTCGAGCCGGCGGTGGTGAGGTCGTCGATCGGGTGGGCTCCGGTGCTGAGGTGGGCCTTGAGCAGGGTGCGGAGCTGGTCGGGGTGGTGGGTCATGAGGTCGTCCCAGTTGTCCTCGGAGAACGTGGCGGCGAAGGCGTCGTCGGTGGGTGCGAGGACGGTGACGGGGGTGCCGGCGGGGAGGTCGGTGAGGACGCCGCTGGTGCGCAGTGCCGCTTCGAACGTGGTGAGGGTGGGGATCCAGCGCAGTGCCGCCTCGACGGGTTGGCTGGCGAGGAAGGTCGGGTTGCCGGGGTCGGTGCCGGTGGGCAGGGCGGCGCAGAGGGGTCCGGTGACCTGGGGTGTGGTGGCTGACGCGTCGGGCGTGCGGGGGGTGCCGGTGCAGGCGGTGAGCAGCAGTGTCGACGCGAGCAGGGCGAGGGTCCGTAGTCGGGGGTGTCGCGCTGCGGTGGCGGGTTGCGGCACGCGGCCTCCACGAGATGGGGGGTGGGCCGGCGGCGCGGGCGTGTGGCCCGCGCCGCCGGTGGTGTCAGGAGGTCACAGTGCCGCGCACTGGGTGGTGCGGGGGCCGTGCACGGTGTTGGCGATGCCGAGGTTCGTCGGGGTGGGGTTGTTGCCGGTGCAGGTGAGGGGGCCGCGGATGGTGGAGCCGGCCAGCAGCGGGATGTCGGTGCCTGTGGTGTTGCCGGTGAGGCTCACCGGGCCGGCGATGGTGACGTCGATGAGGGAGACCGCGTCGGTGGTGTTGGCGATGTGGACGGGGCCGTTGACGGTGCTGTCGGCGAGTAGGACGCCGGCGGCGGCGTTGGCGGTGACCGGGCCGCTGATGGTGGTGCCGGTCGTGACGAGTGCCGCGCCGGCGCGGACGGTGACGGGGCCGTTGATTGTGGCGTCGGCGGCGCAGGTGAAGCCGGTGACGGCGAGTGGTCCGTTGCGTCGGCCGGTGAGGGTCGGGTAGACGCGTTCGCCGTCGCTCAGCTTCTCCACGCCCATCGGGTCGAGCAGCAGCGGGATGAGGCCGCGTTCGGGCTGGTTGAGGGGGACGTAGTAGCCGTCCGTGGTCGTGATGACCTTCCAGCCGTGGGCGGCGATGCGCTGGGCGACGGTGGTGCCGACGCCTCCGGGTCCGTCGGTGCGGGGGCCGTTGTACTGGGCTTCGGTGAGCTTGTAGGCGCACGGCGCGTTGTCGAGGATCAGGTTGGCCGGGGGCGCGTCCAGGGGCGGCGGGCTGTCGCCCGGGTGGGGTGCGGGGTGGGCGGGGATGGGTCGGGAGCCGCGGAAGACGAGGCGGCCGGTGTTGGCGGCCTGGATCTCGATGGCTTCGGCGCGGGAGGTGAGGATGTCGGCGCGGTCGGCGCGGTGGTAGTCGAGGAACTGCTGGAAGGTCCAGAGGGCGGAGTAGGTCTTGCGGCGCCGGTTGTTGGCGGTGTTGCCCTCGTCGGGTCGGGTCTGGCCGCCGGAGCTGCGCAGTTCCAGCAGGGAGTTGGTGACGTTCTTGAGGCCGAGGGTGTTGCGCAGGATGGTTTCCTCGCTGAGGCCGATGTTGCCGCCGCCTTCGCAGCCGTAGGGGCAGGGCCACCAGCCGGCTTCGGCGCCCTTGGCGTACATGTGGCCTTCGATCATGTCCTGGGACTGGTCGAAGATGGGTTGGGCGACGTTCTGGTGCCGGGGCGGCAGCATGGGCAGGTCGCCGGCGCGGGAGTTGCCGAACTCGTGGCCGTCGTAGCCGGCGACGGGTCGGTAGTCGCGGACCATTTTGATGTACGCGGCGGTCTCGGGTTGGCGGATCAGGGAGTAGTCGCGGTTGAGGTCCTGGCCTGTGGAGTTGCCGCGGGTGTTGTTGGCGCGGCCGTCTCCGTTGATGGTGGGGACGATCAGGACTGTGGTGTGGCTGAGCAGGTCGGTGATGCGGGGGTCGGTGCTGAAGGCGAGTTGGCGGGCCATGATGAGGCAGGCTTCGCGGTCGCCGGGTTCGTTGCCGTGCACGTTGCAGTTGATGGCCACGGGTGCGGTGGCGGCGACGGCCTCGGGGGTGGTGGCCGGGGTGGGGTGTCCGATGACCAGCATGTTGATGGGTCGGTTCTGGACGGTGCGGCCGAGTTCGACGACGCGTACGCGGTCGCTGAGGGCGTCGATGGCGGCGGTGTAGGCGTACTCGTCGGTGTCGCTCGTGTATTGCGCGGCGTGGGTGGTCTCCCACTGGGTGCGCAGCTGTTGGCCGGGGGTGTCGGGGTTGCCCCAGGGTGCGGTGGTGGTGCCGGTGACGGGGTCGGAGTAGGGCTGTT
The DNA here is from genome assembly GCF_040683695.1 of Micromonospora sp. NPDC093244. Taxonomy (NCBI): domain Bacteria; kingdom Bacillati; phylum Actinomycetota; class Actinomycetes; order Micromonosporales; family Micromonosporaceae; genus Micromonospora; species Micromonospora sp. NPDC093244. The sequence goes on along the minus strand of NZ_JBFBEO010000001.1, from coordinate 1,843,470 downwards.
CGGTGGTGCCGGTGCGGGCGCGTACGCGCCACTGGAAGCTGTCGCCGGGGTTGAAGCCGGCGTCGGCGAAGGTGGGTGCGTTCTGGTTGATCTGGCGGTTGGGTCGCCAGATGCCGACGATTGTCGGCTCGCCGGTGGGGGTGTTGGTGGCGTCGACGGCTGTGCGTTCGATCTGGTAGTCGGTGGCGTCGGGTACGGGTTGCCAGGCGAGGGTGGCGTAGCCGTCGGCCTGGTGGACGGTGAGGTTGGTGACCTGGTTCGGTGCTGCGGCGCTCTGGGCGCTGGCGGGGGTTGGTGCGGCGGTGAGGGTGACGGTGAGGAGTGTGGACACGGCGAGCAGGGTGGTTCGCTGGCGTCTCATGTGGCCTCCGACGGGGTCGATCGTGGGGCGTGTCGACCAGCATGATCGTCGGAGTTCGTCGATGCAATGATCTTGAGGGAATCTTGCGGCTTGGCGCGGGAGGCGGCGGTCAGCCGAGGTCGACCAGCAGGGGTCGGTGGTCGGAGATGGTCGACAGCGGCGCGGTGACGGCCCGTACGGGTGGGAGCTGCGTGAGGGCGTGCCGGTCGGCCAGGACGTGGTCGAGTTGGACGCGGGGTTGCCCGGCGGGGTAGGTGGGGCGGCGACCCAGGGGGTGCCAGCCGGAGATGAGTCGGGCCGGGCCGGCGGGCAGGTTGAGGTCGCCGAGCAGGACGCGGGGTGCGGGGAGCGCGCGCAGGGCGCGGATGGTCTGGCGGAGTTGGCGGGCGTTCCAGCCGGGGACGAACGACAGGTGCGTCGCGGCGACGGTCAGCGGGCCGTGGGGGGTGTCCAGGACGGCGGCGAGGACGACGCGGGGTTCGTCGTGCAGGAGGACGAGGCCGCCACGGGGGCCGGGGACGTAGACCGGGGAGCGTACGGGCGCCGGTTTGAGTCGGGTGACCTGCCAGCTGCGCACCGGGTAGCGGCTGATCAGGCCGATGCCGTAGCAGGGTTCGCCGTGGCCGTCGTCGTCGTGGCGCAGGGGGCGGAACTGTTCGCCGGGGGTGCCGACGACTGCGGCGGCGAAGCGGTGGTGGGGCGCGTCGAGTGCTGCAGCGGCGATGGTGGTGAGGTCGAGTTTGCCGCTGCGGTGCTGGTCGCGGTCGACCTCCTGAAGGGCGAGCACGTCGGCGTCGAGGGCGCCGATGGCGGCGGCGAGGCGGTCGGAGTTGACGAGCCCGTCGGTGAGGGATCGTCCGTGCAGCATGTTGAAGGTGGCCAGGCGCACTCCTGCACCCTACGTCCCCGTGGCAGGGTTGCCGGGTGGTCAAGGTGCTGCTGTGTTCCGTGCTGGTGTTCGTGGCGGTTGGCGCGTTGGGGGTGTGGTTGCGGCGTACGCGGGGGCGCTGAGGGGTGAGGCTTGCCACTGCCGGGCTGCTCGGGCGGGTCGGGTGGGCAGAATTGCCGCCCGTGGACGCCGTTTCGCTTAGTACTCTGCTGGCCGCCGCCGCGATGGCGGGTTGGGTCGATGCCGTGGTCGGCGGTGGTGGTCTGCTGCTGTTGCCGGCGTTGCTGGTGGCCGCGCCGGGGTTGCCGGTGGCCACGGCGTTGGGCACGAACAAGTTGGCGGCGATCTTCGGCACGTCGACGGCGGCGGTGACGTACGCGCGGCGTACGAAGGTCGACTGGCGGGTGGCCGGACCGGCGGCGGGGTTGGCGGTCCTGAGCGCGGGGGTGGGTGCGGCGCTGGCCGGGGCGGTGCCGGCGTCGGCGTACCGGCCGGTGGTGCTTGTGGTCCTGGTGGCGGTGGCGGTGTTCGTGCTGCTGCGTCCCCGGCTGGGTGTGGTGGCGGTGCCGGCGAAGCGGACTCCGGTGCGGGTGGCGGCGGTGGTCGCGGTGGCCGGGGTGGGTATCGCCCTGTACGACGGGCTGATCGGCCCGGGCACCGGCACGTTCCTGGTGTTGGCGTTCACCGCGCTTGTGGGTGCGGACTTCGTGCACGGTTCGGCGATGGCGAAGGTCGTCAACGCGGGCACGAACCTGGGTGCGCTCGTGGTGTTCGGGGTGACCGGGCACGTGTGGTGGTTGCTGGGCGCGGGCATGGCGGTGTGCAACATCGCGGGCGCGGTGCTGGGGGCGCGGATGGCGTTGCGGCGCGGGTCGGGGTTCGTGCGGGTGGTGCTGCTGGTGGTGGTCGTGGCGTTGGTGGCGAAGCTCGGCCACGACCAGTGGGTGGCCCGCTGATGGCGGTGCGCGCCGAGCACGACCGGGCGGTTCTGGCGGGGTTGCTGGGGCGTGATCCGGTGCTGCACGCCTACCAGTTGGGTGACCTGGACGATTTCTTCTGGCCGTACACCTCGTGGTTTCGTCGGGGTGAGCAGGTCGCGTTGCTGTACCACGGGGTGGATCCGCCGACGCTGCTGGCGTTCGCCGCGCCGGCGGACACGACGGCGTTGGGGGCGTTGCTGGCCGACCTCGCGCCGGTGCTGCCGGCCCGGTTGTACGCGCACCTCTCCCCCGGGCTGTCCGACGTCCTGGGCGGGCCGTTCCGGTTGGAGTCCAGTGGCCGGCACCACCGGATGGCGTTGACCGATCCGGCCCGGTTGTCGGCGGTGCGTCCGCAGGGTGTGGTGCTCGGGGCGGCGGACCTGCCGGGGCTGCGGCGCCTGTACGCGCGGGCGTACCCCGGGAACTGGTTCGACGAGCGGATGCTGGAGACCGGGCAGTACGTGGGGGTCCGCGAGGGCGGTGAGCTGGTCGCGGTGGCCGGGGTGCACGTGTTCTCGCCGGCGTACCGGGTGGCGGCTCTGGGCAACGTCACGACGCACCCGCGCTGGCGGGGTCGGGGTCTGGGCGCGGGGGTGGTGGCGGCGTTGTGCGCGCGTCTGCGCGAGAGCGTCACGCACGTGACGTTGAACGTGAAGGCGGACAACGCGGCGGCGGTGCGGCTGTACGAGCGGGTGGGGTTCACCCGGTTCGCCGACTACGACGAGTGGACGTTGACGGCGCGGTAGCGGGTCAGCGGCGGCGGCTGGGTGAGTCGAAGCGGCCGGCGCGGATCTCGCGCAGGGCCCTGCGGCGGGTGTCGCCGCGCAGCGTGTCGACGTAGAGGGTGCCGCGCAGGTGGTCGGTCTCGTGTTGCAGGGCGCGGGCGAGGAAGCCGCTGCCGCTGATGGTGAGTGGTTCGCCGTTCTGGTCGACGCCGTGGGCGGTGGCGTGCAGGGCGCGGGTGGTCGGGAAGTACAGCCCGGGGATGGACAGGCAGCCCTCCTCGTCGTCCTGGAGGTCGTCGGACAGCTCCAGGGTGGGGTTGATGAGGTGGCCGCGGTGCCCGTCGGCGTCGTAGACGAACACCTGGGCGCTGACGCCGATCTGCGGTGCGGCGACGCCGGCGCGGCCGGGCTCGCCGAGCAGGGTGTCCATCAGGTCGGTGACCAGGGCGCGCAGCTCGGCGTCGAAGGTGGTGACCGGCTCGCATTCGGTGCGCAGGACGGGGTCGCCGATGATCCGGATGGGCCGCATGGTCATGGGGGTCAGCGTATCGCCGGGGGCGCCGGGGTCAGCGTCCGGCCAGGGTGGCGCGGACGGGGGCGGTTTTCGCGGCGGCCTCGGCGACCTCGGCGTGCGCGTCGCTGTCCCAGGTGATGCCGCCGCCCGCCCAGGTGTGCAGTCTCTCGCCGTCGGCGGCGGCGGTGCGGATGGTCAGGCCGAGGTCGACGTGGTCGGGGGCGACCCAGCCGAGCGCGCCCATGCTGGCGCCGCGGCCGACGGGTTCGAGGGCGGCGATCTGGCGCAGTGCGGCGAGTTTCGGCGCTCCGGTAACGGATCCGCCGGGGCAGGTGGCGCGCAGCAGGTCGGCCAGGCCGAGGCCGTCGGCGACGGCGGCGCGGACCGTCGATTCGGCCTGCCACAGGTCGCACCACCGGCGTACGGCGAACAGGTCGTCGACGGTGACGGTGCCGGTGCGGGCGATGCGGGCCAGGTCGTTGCGTTCCAGGTCGACGATCATGATGTGTTCGGCGCGTTCCTTGGCGCTGTCGAGCAGTTCGGCGCGGCCGGCGGCGGTTGCGGGGCGGGTGCCCTTGATGGGTCGGGTGGTCAGGGTGCCGTCGCGGACCTCGATGAGGGTTTCCGGGGAGGCGCAGCCGATGGCCCAGTCGTCGCCGGTGAGCGCGCCGCCGTAGCGGGCGCCGGGCAGCGCGCCGAGGCGGCGCAGGGCGGGCAGCGGGTCGCCGGTGTAGCGGGCGGCGGCGTGCCCGACGAGGTTGGTCTGGTAGACGTCGCCACGGCCGATGGCGGCGCGGACGGCGTCGACGGCGGCGGCGTGCTGCCCGGGGGTCCAGCTCTCGGTCCACGGGCCGAGCCACCAGGGCGTCGCCACGGGGGCCGGGGTCCTGCGGGTGGGGCCGTGGTGGTAGACGACGACGGCGAGGTCGGGCAGGGTCGGCGCGGGTTCGGGCGTCGTGGTGGGTGCGCCGGCCAGGTGCGCCCCGGCGGCGGCGGAGAGGTACAGGGCGGCACCGCAGACGCGTACGCCGTGCGGCGCGGGTCGGGCCAGGTCGTGCAGGTCCAGGCCGTGCGCGGCGAGGAACTCCTCGGCGAGTGCGGCGGGGTCACCGCCGTCGGCGCGGCGCCAGTGCAGGCGCGCCGACTCGACGAGCGAGTCGCGGCAACCGGCTGGTGCCGCGGGGACATCGACCAGCACCTGTGGGAGCGTTTCCACGCCGTATGGTCCGACCTTCCTCATCCGTTCAGTGGATTTCCCGTACGCCAACCCGACACCTGCTCGATGCTGGACACTTTCGCTTGGTACTGTGCGTCACTGGTCATGTGAACCATGACACAGTGCCCCCACAGTCCGGAGAACCCGATGTGCCAGCACCAACCGACCTGCCCCTCCGCCGCAGCGACCGACCGCGAAGCCGCCCGCGTCCTCGCCTGCTTTCCTGAACAGGGCTGGAGCCTGCTCTGCAACGGTGTCATCGTCTTCGAGGACACAGGTGAGCTTCTGCCCGACGGCAGCAGCATCGCCCCGCACCGCGGTCCCGCCCGTCACGCCCTCGTGGCCTGATCCACCACTGAGCGTCACCGTCTAGCCGCCGTCGACAGGGCTCGTCCAGGTCGCAGCGGCTGCCGGGGCGGCCCATTCCGCCCGCCCCGGCACGCCCGCCCTTCTCAGTCCTCGAACGCCTCCGGCGACGGGCACGAGCAGACCAGGTTCCGGTCGCCGTACGCGCCGTCGATGCGCCGCACCGGCGGCCAGTACTTCCCCGCCCGATCGGTCCCGCCCGGGTACGCGCCCACCGACCGCGGGTACGGGTGCGGCCACTCGTCACCGCTGACCATCGCCGCGGTGTGTGGCGCGTTCCCCAGGGGGTTGTCCCCCGCCGGCCACTCCCCGGCTCCCACCTTGTCGATCTCCGCCCGGATGGCGATCATCGCGTCGCAGAACCGGTCCAGCTCGGCCAGGTCCTCACTCTCGGTCGGCTCCACCATCAGCGTCCCCGCCACCGGGAACGACATCGTCGGCGCGTGGAAGCCGTAGTCGATGAGCCGCTTGGCCACGTCGTCGACACTCACGCCCGTCGCCTTCGTCAACGGCCGCAGGTCCAGGATGCACTCGTGCGCCACCAGGCCCTTGTTGCCGGCGTACAGCACCGGGAAGTGCCCCCGCAGTCGCGCCGCCACGTAGTTCGCCGCGAGCACGGCCACCCCTGTCGCCCGGGTCAGCCCTTCGGCGCCCATCATCCGCAGGTACGCCCACGGGATCGGCAGGATGCCCGCCGACCCGTACTTCGCCGCCGAGATCGCCGGGGTGGCGTCGGCGTGCGCGCCCAGCGGGTCACCGGGCAGGAACGGCGCCAGGTGCGCGCGGACCGCCACCGGACCCACACCGGGGCCACCGCCGCCGTGCGGGATGCAGAACGTCTTGTGCAGGTTCAGGTGCGACACGTCCGCGCCGAACTTGCCGGGCTTGGCGAACCCGACCAGGGCGTTGAGGTTCGCCCCGTCGACGTACACCTGCCCGCCGGCGTCGTGGACCTTCGCGCACAGCGACGCGATGCCCGTCTCGTACACGCCGTGCGTCGACGGGTACGTCACCATGATCGCGGCGAGCGCGTCCCGGTGCTTGTCGATCTTCGCGTCCAGGTCGACGAGGTCGACGTTGCCGTCGTCGTCGCAGGCCACCACGACGACCCGCATGCCGGCCATCACCGCGGACGCCGCGTTCGTGCCGTGCGCCGACGACGGGATCAGGCACACGTCGCGGTGCGACTCACCCCGCGACGCGTGGTACGAGTGGATGGCCAGCAGCCCGGCCAGCTCGCCCTGTGACCCGGCGTTGGGCTGCACGCTCACCGCGTCGTAGCCGGTCACCTCGGCCAGCCACGACTCCAACTGACCGATCATCTCCCGGTACCCGACGGTCTGGGCGTCCGGCGCGAACGGGTGGATGTGCGCGAACTCCGCCCAGCTGATCGGCTCCATCTCCGTGGTGGCGTTGAGCTTCATCGTGCACGACCCGAGCGGGATCATGCCCCGGTCCAGGGCGTAGTCGAAGTCCGACAGCCGCCGCAGGTAGCGCAGCATCGCCGTCTCGGAGTGGTGGCTGCGGAACACCGGGTGGGTCAGGAAGTCGGTCGTGCGGGCCAGGTCGGCCGGCAGAGCGGCGTCCACGGCGCCGTCGAACACGGGCACACCGAACGCCTCCCACACCTCGCTCAGGTGCGCGTCGGTGGTCGTCTCGTCGCAGGACATCCCGACCCGGTCGGCGTCGACCAGCCGCAGGTTCACGCCCCGCTGCGCGGCCGCCGTGACCACCTCGGCGGCCCGGCCCGGCACGGTCGCGGTGACGGTGTCGAAGAACGCGACGTCCGCGACGTCCACGCCGCCGGCGCGCAGCCCGGCCGCGAGCCGCGCCGCCATGTCATGGGTACGCGCCGCGATGTCCCGCAGCCCGTCCGGGCCGTGGTAAACGGCGTACATGCCGGCCATCACGGCGAGCAGCACCTGCGCGGTGCAGATGTTGCTCGTCGCCTTCTCCCGCCGGATGTGCTGCTCGCGGGTCTGCAACGCCAGCCGGTACGCCGGGTTGCCGTCCGCGTCGCGGGACACCCCGACCAGGCGCCCGGGCAGCATCCGCTCCAGGCCCGAACGCACCGCCAGGTAACCGGCGTGCGGCCCACCGAAGCCCATGGGTACGCCGAACCGTTGGGTGGTGCCGGCGGCGATGTCCGCGCCGATCTCCCCCGGTGCGCGCAGCAGCGTCAACGCCAGCAGGTCCGCCGCGACGGTGACCAGCGCGCCGACGGCGTGCGCCGCCTCGACCAGTCCCGCGTGGTCGCGCACCGCCCCGGACGCGCCCGGGTACTGCAGGTGCAGGCCGAAGAACTCCGCCGGCAGCTCGTCACGCTCGACGTCGACGACCCGCACGTCGATGCCGAGCGGCTCGGCCCGGCTGGTGATCACCGCGATGGTCTGCGGCAGGGCGTCGGCGTCGACGACGTACACGCCGCTCTTGCTCTTGGAGGCCCGCCGCGCCAGGGTCATGGCCTCGGCCGCGGCGGTGCCCTCGTCGAGCATCGAGGCGTTCGCGGTGGCCAGGCCGGTCAGGTCGGTGACCATGGTCTGGAAGTTCAGCAGCGCCTCCAGGCGGCCCTGGCTGATCTCCGGCTGGTACGGCGTGTACGCCGTGTACCAGGCCGGGTCCTCCAGGACGTTGCGGCGGATCACCGCCCGGGTGTGCGTGCCGTGGTAGCCCAGGCCGATCATGGAGACGGCGACGGTGTTGCGGGCCGCCAGGGCCCGCAACTCGGCGATCGCCTCGGCCTCGGTGGCCGGATCGGGCAGGTCCAGGGTGCCGTGCCAGCGGATCACTTCGGGGATCGCGGCGTCCATCAGCTCGTCGATCGAGTCGTGCCCGACGACCTCCAGCATGCGGCGCTCGTCGTCCGGTCCGGGACCGATGTGACGGGTGGCGAACTGCTCTACGCTCATTGGCGGCACTCCCGGGCGAGGTCGACGTGTCGGCCTCCCCCTCTGTCGCACCGCACAGGGTGCTCCACAGTGCCTGCCCACGAGGTCCTTTTGCCTGAGAGGTTCCGGGGAGGATTTGCCCCTTCGGCGCCGCCCCGGGTGCTGTCGGGCGGTCTCTCCCACGTGGGTGCTACCGGCGTGGTCAACGCTACCAGCGCCGGTGTTTCCGGCAGATGTCCTACCCCCGGGTGGCTGTCACACGGGCGCGGGCGCGCCGCCGGTGACCCGCTCGGCCAGAGCCGGCAGCAGCGACCCCAGCGGCGCGTCGACGCATAGCGTGGCGTACCCGTCACCACGGGTCGGCCCCTGGTTGACGATCGCCACCGGAATGTCGCGTTTCGCCGCGTGGATCACGAACCGGCGACCCGACATCACCGTCAACGACGAGCCGAGCACCAGCACCGCCCGGGCCTGCTCCACAAGTGCGAAGCACCGCGCCACCCGCGGCGGCGGCACCGTCTCGCCGAAGAACACCACGTCGGGTTTCAACATGCCGGTGCCGCAGATCCCGCAGTCCACCGGCCGGAACGCCGCCACCTGTTCATCGGGGAGATCAACATCACCGTCCGGGTTGACCGCGGCGACGCGGGCCACGAAGTCCGGGTTGGCCTCGCGCAGCCGCCGGTCCACCTCCTCCCGGGAGGTCAGGTTGCCGCAGTCCAGGCAGGTCACCTCGTCGAGGCGGCCGTGCAACTCGACGACCGACCCGCTGCCGGCAGCGCCGTGCAACCCGTCGACGTTCTGTGTGATCACCGCGTCGACCAGGCCGGCCTGTTGCAGCCGCGCCACCGCCCGGTGCCCGGCGTTCGGCGCCGCCCGGGCGATCAACCGCCACCCCAGGTGGCTGCGCGCCCAGTACCGCCGCCGGGCGAGAGGATCACGGGTGAACGCCTGGAACGTCATGGGGGTGTGGCGGCGGGCCACTCCACTGGGCCCCCGGTAGTCAGGGATGCCCGACTCGGTGGACAGGCCCGCCCCGCTGAGCACCACCACCCGACCGCCGGCCACCAGCGAGATCAACGCGTCCAGACTCTCCGTCACCCTTTCATGCTGCCTCAACGCGCCCGGCGGCGGCGAACTGCTACACCGCGGCGACGTCGGCGACGACGCAGGCGATGTTGTCGGGCGCCCCCGCCTGCGTCGCCAGAGCGATCAGCTCCCGTACCGCGTGCGCCGGGTCGGTCGCCGCGCCCAGCGTCCCGGCGAGGGCGGCCCGGTCGACGACCGCGGACAACCCGTCGGAGCACACCAGGTACCGGTCACCGGGCAGTGCCGTGCGCAGCGCGAGATCCGCCTCGACGCGCGGGCCGCCGCCCAGAGCGCGTACCAGCACCGCGCGCCGCGGATGCGCCTGCGCCTCGTCCCGGCCGAGCCTGCCCTGATCGACCTGGGTCTGCACCCAGGTGTGGTCCTGGGTGAGCAGCGACAGCTCACCGCCGCGCAGCAGGTACGCCCGGGTGTCACCGATGTGCACGAGCGCCAACTGCGAGCCGCTGCGCAGCAGCGCGGTCAGCGTGGTGGCCGGCTGATGCTCGTCGGTCGCCAGGGCGCGCACGGCGGCGTCGGCGTCGGTCACCGCACCGGCCAGCATCGCCAGCAGCTCGGCCGCCGGCACGTCGGTCAGCTCCAACGCCCGCAGCGCGTCGATGGCGGCGGCGCTGGCGGCAGCGCCACCAGGTCCCCGCACGCCGTCGGCGACGGCGAGCAACCGCTCACCGGCGTACGCGGCGTCCTCGTTGCTGTCGCGCACCACGCCGACGTCGCAGCCGGCGGCGCAGCGCACCACAAGAGTGTGATCCGAACCAGACACGGTGGTACCCCCTTGGGACAGGTGATCCACGAGGACGGCGGCGACCCGCGCCCGGGCCGCGGTGTCGACGGTGACCTGCCGCCAGTACGCGGTGATCACCTCCGCGGCCGCCGCGGGCTCCAGCGCGCACACGGTGCGGACCGTCGCCAGCGGCATCCCGATGCGACGCAGCCGCGCCACCAGACGGGCCAGCGGCACCTGCGCCCGGTCGTAGAGCCGATATCCGGACTCCGGATCGACAGCGGCCGGCCGCAGCACCCCCACCTGGTCGTACAGGCGCAACGCCTTGGGTGTCAGCCCCGCCGCCCGGGCGAACGCCCCGATGGTCAACAACCCCATGTCGGCATCCTCCTCGTGCCGGTCACGGCGACCGGCACGACCCAGACTGGGGGTTACCCAAAGGTCAAGGTCAAGCCGGCGACCCCGACCACCGGTAGGTTGGGACGCATGCGCACCGTCATCGCCGGAGGCCACGGCAAGATCGCCCTGCTGCTGGAACGCCACCTCGCCGAGCGCGGTGACACCGCCGTCGGCCTGATCCGCAACCCCGCCCAGGCCGACGCGCTGCGCGCCGCCGGCGCCACACCAGTCGTCTGCGACCTGGAACACAGCGACGTCACCGACCTCGCCGCGCACCTCGCCGGCGCCGACGCGGTGATCTTCGCCGCCGGCGCGGGCCCCGGCAGCGGCACCGCCCGCAAGGACACCGTCGACCGGGGCGCCGCCGCGCTGCTCGCCGACGCCGCCACCCACGCCGGTGTCCGCCGTTACCTGCTGGTCTCCTCGATGGGTGTGGACGACCCACCGGCCGCCGGCACCGACGAGGTGTGGGCGGCGTACCTGCTCGCCAAACGGGCCGCCGAGGACGACCTGCGCGCCCGCGACCTGGACTGGACGGTCCTGCGGCCCGGGCGGCTCACCGACGACGCGCCCACCGGGCTCGTCACCCTCACCCGCCACGCCGGGCGTGGTGCGGTCACCCGCGCCGACGTCGCCCACGTCCTCGCCGCCCTGCTCGACGAGCCACGTACCGCCGGCGCGACACTGGAACTCGTCAACGGGCCCACGCCGATCGCCGACGCCGTCCGCGCCGCCGCCGGCTGACCCTTCTCACCAGGGCAGCTGTCCTGGCTCGTCCTGCAAGGGCGCCGGACCTGTCGGGTCGAGCGTGGCCAGACGGACGACGACCCGGGCGCTCTCCTCGACCGGCCGGCCGGCCGATGCCGAAGGCGGCGATCATGTCGGTGGCGGTGGGGCCCGCCCGACGGCGGGCCCCACCCCGACAATCACCGCTGATGGTGCCGCGGCAACGCCGCCTGCCCCGCCGCCGCACCCGCGGCGAACGGCGCACCAGGCGTCTCCTTCGCGATCCGATCCATCGTGCGCGCCAACTGCTCACTGCCGTCGTCGAGATGCCGCGCCGCCGCCTGCATGTGCGACACCATCATCTCCCCGAAGATCCGCAACGCCTCCCGGGTCGCCACCGTGTCGTCGAAGCTCGCACCCGCCGAACTGCGGTAATCAGCCACCGCCCGCTCGGCCTCCTGCTTCGCCTCCTCCGCCGCGGCGCGCATGTAACTCTCGTACTGCATCCGCGCGTACTCGGCGACCCGCCGCGCGTAGTCGTGCGCCTGCGCGATGATCTGCTCCGCCTCCCGCTGCGCCGCGGAGAGCAGATTCACCTCCTTCGCCGCCGGCACCTTCGCCGCGGCGTTGCCCGCGCTCGGAATCACCCCGTGCCTGTGCAACTCCACCCGGTCGGTGAGCCGCTCGTTCTCCGCCCGCAGAGTGGCGATCTGCGTCGCCAGCAGATCCAACTCGTCCGCCACCTGCACCCGGAACCGGTCCACGTCGGCGTTGTCGTAACCGCGCCGCGCGAACGGCGCCGTACCGAACTCCCACCGCCGCACCCGGTCCGCGGTCATCCGGACGTGCACCCCACCGGACACCTGCACACCGTCGTACCGACTGATCGGCGTCGCGCTCACCTGAGCCCACCTCCGGAAGTGTCACCGACGGTCGACTGATCCACCGCCGTCCGCCAAGCCGGGCCGTACCACTGCTTGCCCAACCCCTCGTGATGCACCTGACCCGGGTGGTAACCCGCCCGAGCCAACGCCTGCGCCGCGTGCGAAACCATCTCGTCCGACCCGCACACGTACACATGCCGGGACCGCCAGTCACCGTCGGCCAGCGCCCGGTCCACCGCGTGCACGAACTCCCCCGGCCGGGCCCCGTCGGCGCCCACCACGTAGGTCACCGTCAACCACGGGTACGACGACGCCAACTTGTCGATCGCGTCGCTGTCGTAGAACTCGCTGCGCGACCGCGCACCCACGTACAGATCCACCCGACGGCGTGAACCCTCCGCGGCGACCTGCTCCACCAACGCCTTCACCGGAGCCCAACCCGTACCGGAGGCCACCAGCAGCAGATCGCTCGAACCCGCCGCCCACAACCCCAGCCGGTCCCCCACCGGCGCCGCCAGGTGGATCCGGTCCCCCACCGACGACCCGTACACCAGCCGTGAGGACACCGCGCCACCCGGCGCGGCCCGCACATGCAACTCCAACGTGCCGTCCGAACGCGGCGCGTTCGCCGGCGAGTAGTACCGCCACGACCGCACCGACGGATGCGACACACCTATCGACTGCCCGGCCGTGAACGGCAACAGGTACTGCGGACGCACCGTCAACACCGCCACGTCGAACGCCCGCCGCTCGTGCGCCACGATCTCCGCCACCCACCACGGCGGGTTCACCGCCTCGGCGGCCTGCGCCGCCTCGGTCATCACCTGCGCGACCAGCCCGTACGCGGCCGCCCAGTCCTGCGCCAACTCGTCGGTCCACTGCTCGGCCAGGAAATGCTGCAACGTCGCCAGCAACGCCTCACCGACGGCCGGGTAATGCTCGGCGCGCACCGCGAACTTGCGGTGATCCGCGCCGAGGTCCTGCAGGAAACCCACAAGCCGATCCACCTGGTCCACGTTGGACACGATGTGCCCCAACGCGGTCACGAGACGGTCCCGCTGCCCCGCCATGTTCGTGGGGAACATCTGCCGCGTCTCGGGATGGGCCAGGAACAACGTCGAATAGAAATAGAGCGGCACCTGATCACCGTGCTCGGCGACCAGGGACCAACTCTGCTTGAGTCGGGCCGCGTCCACGCTCAGACGCCCGGACGGTTCCCGGAGGCCACGACCTGGTCCTGCACCTCACCCAGCACCGTCTGCACGTGCGCCAGAATGTCGGCCGGCACACCCAGCTCGGTGAGCGTCGCCGTCAGGTGCTCACCCACCTTCACGTAGTGCTCCGCCGGAATGTTCAGCGGCTGGTGAGCCTCGGCCAAACCACGACCGGCGTACTCGTTGGGCCCACCCAGCACCACCGTCAACATCAACGTCAGGTGCCGCCGCTGACCCACCATGTCCACTGTGGTGAAGTAACCAGCCAACTCCGGATCGGCGAGCACCCGCCCGTAGAACAGATCGACGGCCGCCTTGACCGAACTGGCACCGCCGATGCGGTCGTAGTGCGAAGCGGGAGCGGTTTCTTCGGTAACCGTCACGGTCTTTCCTTCCGAGGTGAGGGGCGCGCGGCGTCGGCGCGGAGGGGCAACGGCCCACCCGGGCGACACCGTCGTGCCACGGCGACACACCGGGGACCGTGACGGACCATAGCGTGCCGACGGCCTCCGGTCAGCGCCCCCCTATCGGGTTCCCGACAGGACGCCAGCACACACCGTCACCGCAACCGACACACCATCCACAGTCGGCCACCAACACGGCACCCAGAGTCATCCACACAGGACGCGGCACCCCGTGGAATCGCGTCACGTCGGCCACGCTGACCTACAGTCACCAACCAGCGCCACAAAAAGCGGACCGCAAAAAAACCGGGCGAGTCCACAACCCGGAACCGGCGATCAGCCCGCCCGCCGCCGCGCCCGCCGCGCCGCCAACTCGTCACCCACCGGATCCGACTCCGGCGCCACCACGGGCTCCGCCGGACCACTCGCCGCCGGCTCCGCCGGCAGATGCGACAAAGACCCCTGGATCTCCTTGAAAGCCCCACCGATCGCGATACCGAAGACACCCTGGCCACCCTGCAACAGGTCGACCACCTCCTCCGGCGACCGGCACTCGTACACAGTCGTCCCGTCGGAGATCAGCGTGATGCCGGCCAGATCCTCCACACCACGCGACCGCAGCGCCTCGATCGCCTTACGGATGTTCTGCAGGGAAACCCCCGCGTCCAACAACCGCTTCACGACCTTCAACACCACAAGGTCCCGGAACGAGTACAACCGCTGCGTCCCCGAACCCGACGCGTCCCGCACGCTCGGCACCACAAGCGTCGTACGCGCCCAGTAATCCAGCTGCCGGTAACTGATGCCCACCGCGTGGCACGCCGTCACACCCCGGTAGCCCACCGAACCGTCACCCTCAGCCGCCGAAGCCGGCGACGAGGCACCCGGCAGGCCCAACTGTGTACCCGGATCAGGATCCTGCGGCTCGTGCATCCGGACAACCTCCCCGTCTGTGCGGCGCGCGTCGTTTCCGGGACGCGCACCCCTCGACACGGCAACCCTATCGCCACCCTCAGGGGTTACCACGGAGGAACCGACGCGACACGCCGCGCAGCCACCGAGAAAGATCACCAACCACACGCCGACGTCACCGGCGCACGAGCAGAACCGGTCAGCCCGCGAAATCCTCCGGACGCACCTGCTCCAGGAACTCGCGGAACTTCTCCACCTCGTCCTCCTGCTCGTCCGGGATCACGATCCCCGCCTCGCTGAGGACCTGCTCCGCACAACGAATCGGCGCCCCGACACGCAACGCCAACGCGATCGAATCGCTCGGACGCGCCGATACCCGCACCCCATCGCCGATCAACAGATCCGCGTAGAAGACATTCTCCTTGAGCTCAGTGATCTCCACCGCCTGCAACGGCGCCTGCAACGCCGCCAACACGTCACGCAAAAGATCATGCGTCAACGGCCGGGCAGGCTTGACCCCCTGCTGCTCATAGGCGATAGCCGTGGCCTCGACCGCGCCGATCCAGATCGGCAGATAGCGGTCGCCCTCGACCTCCCTGAGCAGGACGATCGGCTGGTTGCTGGGCAGCTCCACCCGAACTCCGACCACGCTCAGCTCGCGCACCGCCGCCTCCGTGTCGTCGTCAACCTACGCACCGCGCCCTTCCCTGCACCGTACACGGACCGCGACACGGTCGTCCCATGCGCAACAGCACCACGCCCGCGCAGGAAGGGGTTACCCCGGCAAGCCTACGGCACGCTTCCGGAAAGAGATCTTTCCGCTCCGCCGCCGCCCACCGAGGCCCCCGTCACCGACCCAACGTCGACCGCAGACCCACCCGCACCAACGCCGCGTGCAACTGCTCCGACAACGCCGCCAACTCCCGCGCCGTCTCCGCAGCCCGCGCCCGCGCCGCCGGATCACTCTGCCGCACCAACGGCGCCACCAACTGCGCGAACAAACCGACCTCCCGGTCCGCCGCCGTCCGGTAACCCCGCAGATGCCGCGGCTCCAACCCGTACGCCGCCAACCCCGCAACCGCCGACGCGATGATCAACGCATCCGCGTCGTACCACCCCGGCGGATCCGGCACCAGCACGCCGAGCCGCTCCAGCTCCACCAACGTCGACTCGTCGATCCCGCTGCGCGCCACCAGATCCGCCCGGCCGAGCCGCACCTGCGACTCGGCCGGCTCCGGCGACTCACGACCCGGCACCTCACCATCGGGACCCACCGCGACCAACGCCGGCCGCGTACGCCCCGGCTGCTCACCGGATGAATCCCACTCCGCCAACTGCTCACGGATCACCCGCAACGGCAGATACCTGTCGCGCTGCGCGGACAGCACAAACCGCAACCGCGCCACGTCGTCCCAGCTGTACTTCCGGTAACCCGCCGCCGTCCGCTGCGGCTCCACCAGACCCTCGGCCTCAAGGAACCGCAACTTCGAAATCGTCGTGTCCGGGAAATCCACCCGCAACTGACCCAGCACCTCACCGATGCTCATCAGCGGCTGGGACCGGGCCGCCCCGGGTGGCGTGGAGGCCGCAGGCTCGTTCACCCCCGGCCGGCCTCCTCCTCCGGGCGCGGACCGGCGATGAACACCACCCGGAACTTACCGATCTGGACCTCGTCACCATTGCTCAACGTGGCCGCCTCGACCCGCTCACGATTCACGTACGTGCCGTTCAGGCTGCCCACGTCCCGCACCGTGAACGTCCCACCATCACGGTGGAACTCCGCGTGCCGCCGCGACACCGTCACGTCGTCGAGGAAGATGTCACTGTCCGGATGCCGGCCACTCGTCGTCACATCGTGGTCCAACAGGAACCGGGCACCCGCATTCGGGCCGCGACGAACCACCAGCAGCGCCATACCCGGCGGCAACGAACCGGACATCCGGCTCGGCACCACATCGGTGTCCGGCCCCTCCAGCACTTCGTCGAGCGAACCGAGATTGAGCGTCGAAGTGACGTCGAGCGGGGGGAACTCGTCGTCTGGGCGCGTCATGGGACCACCTCACGGATCTGTTCGGTCGGCGTCGGGTAATGGCGGGTCTGGCCGCCGGGCACATGCACACCCGGCGGCTGGCTCCCCGTGCCCGGGAAGGCAATTCCGCAACGCTCAACTATTGGGTTCTCGGTCGACTGGGCGAGCCTAGCCAGCGCCGAAATGCAGGGCAACCGGACGCGCGCAGACATCACACGCACCGGATCAAGCACACTCAGCCTTCGGTGATCTTCTGGTACGCAGCCGCCGTCAGCAACCCGTCCGTCGCCGTCGGATCGTTCGGAGTGATCTCCACCAACCAACCCGCACCGTACGGATCCGTGTTGATCAGCTCCGGCGTGTCACCCAACGCCTCATTACGCGCCGCCACCGTACCGGCAACAGGCGCGTAGATCTCCGACACGCTCTTGGTCGACTCGATCTCACCCAACGAGTCACCAGCCGCGACCACCGCACCCGCCTCGGGCAACTGCACGTACACGATGTCGCCCAACGCGTCCTGCGCGAAGTGCGTGATGCCGACCCGAACCGAACCGGTGCCGTCACCCGCCACCCACTCATGCTCGGCGGTGTATCGCAGATCCTCGGGAATCACCAGACGCGTCCTTCATCCATCGTGCCCCGGACCACCCGGGCCCGGCGCGGCCGCGCCGGTCAGGAGACCGGACGGGCGTGTTCCAACTTGATCGGCGCGTGCAGCGCCGAAACCTCGGCAACCTCACGCTCCCCAAACGTCACGTTACCGCCGTCACCCCGGACCGACGCCACCACCCCACCAGGAATGTTCAACGCCGTACGCATCGTCGCCGGATCACCGATCACCGTGATCGTGAACGGACCCACCAACCGACGCCCCTCCACCACAAGCGACCCGTTCTCCCCATCCAGGAAGAACGTCGACGCGATGATCCGCACCGTCGCCCGGTCACCACCGGAGATCTGCATCGCCTCCGCGCCCGCACCGCGCAGCTCCTGCACCGCGTCCAGCACCTGGTCCGCCGAGATCCGCTTACCACCGCTGATGACGGGCCCCACGGCCGGCAACGTCCCCGCCAGGATGCCCAGCTCGTCCGCCCGCCGCGTCGCCTCGTCCAACGCCGCCTGACGACCCTGCTCACCCGAGGCCAACTGCCGCTGACTGTCCTCCAACGCCCGGATGTCCTGCTGCAGGCGACTCTCCCGCGCGTCCAGGTCCGACAGGATCCGCACCAGGTCCTCCTGACGCGTCGCTCCCAACGTCGGATCCGTCGACGTCGTCTTCAACTGCACCACGAGCGTGAAACCCAGCAACGCGAGCAACGCCACGATCATCACACCGGCCGTACTCAACCGGGACCGACCCGCCGGCGCCGCCGGCTCCACGACCGGCGCCGCGTCCTCCACCGGGGCCGCGTCCTGCACCGGCCGCGCCTCCGAAGGGGCCGACCCGGCCGACCGCGACACCCCGCCCAGGTCCACCGTCGCACCGTCGTCGACAGGCGCCACCCCCGGCTCGTCCACCGACGGCACCGGCTCCCGCGGCACCGGCCCCTGCGGAGCCAGCGGACTCAACTCGTCCGGATCCGGCGCATCCGGCCGTGGATCCGGCTCACCCGCCGGGCCACCCGGACGCACCGGCCCCGCCGGCTGCGGCCAGCCCGTCCCCGTCTCGGTCTGCTCGTCGCTCATCGCATCCAAACCTACGCCCGGAACAGGTGCCGACGGATCGCCGCCACGTTGCCGAAGATACGCACACCGAGCACGACCACCACACCGGTGGACAACTGCCCGCCCACACCCAACTGATCACCCAGATAGACGATCAGACCGGCCACCAGCACGTTCGAGATGAACGACACCACGAACTGCTTGTCATCGAAGATCCGGTCCAGCTTGGCCCGAACCCCACCGAACACCGCGTCCAACGCGGCCACCACCGCGATCGGCAGGTACGGCTGCAACGCCGCCGGCACCGTGGGATCAAGCCACACACCGAGCACCACACCGGCGAGCAACGCCAGCACCGCGATCATCGACCACCTCCGGAGGGGCTGACGGTCGCCGGCGAACCAGACGACCCGGAACTGCCGGACCGGTCACCCGACACGGAAGGGCTCGGACTGACCGACGGCTTGGCGTAGCGTAGCTGCGGCTCCGGTGCCGCCGGCAGGGTGAGGTCATCCGCCTTGCGCACCCCGAACGACAGGCCCGTCTTCTGCGCTACCTCCCGCATCAGCGCCGCGTTACGACTGTCGTCGAACTTGCGCCGCATCGACGACGGGCCGATCGCCGACACCTCGTACGGCCCCGTCACCGGCCGGAAGTCCACAAGCATCGCCTCACCCGCCGAACGGATCGTCGACGTCGCCGTCAACCGCTGCCCGTTGATGGCGATCGCCTCCGCGCCGGCACTCCACAACGCGTTAGCCACCCCCTGCAGGTCGCTGTACAGCACCCGCGGCGGCCCGGCACCGGCACCGGTGACCGCGTCCGCCTTGTCCGGCGCGTCCGCCAGACGCACCACCACACCGTCACCGCGCACCCGACCCAGCCCGGTGCCCGCCTCCAGGTCCCGCAGCCGAGCCGCCGCCGTCCCACTCAACGCCGCGTCCCGCTGCCGGCTGACCTCCTCGCGCAGCTCGTCCGCCCGCGTGGACAACCGGTCGGTCTGACTCTCCCGCTCCTTGATCTGCGCCACCAGACCGGAGCGGGCCTGGCTACGCCCCGGCTCGTCCGCCATCGTCTGCCGGTACGCCACCGCGAACAGGAAACCCAGCATCACCACCACGACCAGGCTGACCGAGCGCGTCGACCAGGCCCGCCAACCCCGGGCCGGCGGCCGCGACGCCGCGCCACGACGGGCGGCCGCCGCGTCGGCGTACCCAGGATCCAGCGGGTTGCGGAACAACTCGGTGAGGAAGTCCGGCGCGTACACCCGGTCCTGCCGACCGCCCCCGGGCCGCGGCGCGCTCATGCCGCCGCTCCCGGGCCGCGCGCCGCGCGCACCAGCCGGTACGCCTGCACCACGTACATGCCGCCGGCCACCCAGTAGAGCACCAGACCCCACCAGGCCAGCCCCCAGCCGATCGCGGCCGTCGCCGTCGCCCCCGCGCTCCACTCGGTAGCCAACAGCAGCACCGGGAACGCCGCGAGCAGCAGGAACGTGGCGGTCTTGCCGACGTAGTGCACGGGCGGCGGGCCGTAGCCGTAGCGGCGCAGCACCCCCAGCGAGCCGAGCAGCAGCAACTCCCGGGCCAGCAGCGCCGCGGTGAACTGCCACGGCACCACCTCCCGGGCGGTGAACGCGACGAGCGTGGCGAGGATGTAGAGCCGGTCGGCGAGAGGGTCGAGCAGTTCCCCGAGGCGGCTCACCTGACGCAGCCGGCGGGCGATCCAGCCGTCGACCCAGTCCGTGGTGCCGCCGACGGCCAGGACGACCACCGCCGCCACGTCCGCGCGGGACACCAGGAACAGGTAGAGGAAGAGAGGTACGCCCAGCAGCCGCCCGAAGCTGATCAGGTTGGGCAGGGTGAGCACCTGGTCGCCGGGAGTCTGCTCGCCGGTGTCTCGCGGATGCTCTGCCCGAGCCGGCCGAGGCGACACCGAACCTCCTTCGCGGCACGCTCCGATCCACCCGGGCGGGCGCCGAGGTCGTACGCGCTGTCGGGCCGGCCACCGCCGGCTCCCCCTGCGGCCCCGGACGGGGCCTCTCCCCTGACGCGGCCCGCGATCTCGATGATCACGGGCCGGCTCAGTGCGCTGCCACTATATCGGGCTCCCGCTGACCTGCCCGGCCCCTCCGCTCGGCTGTTGGTGCGGCTCTGCCGCGTTGTGGCGTGGATCACCACGCGTAGAGCGTCCTAGGATACAGTGGAAGGGGCCGGCCGGTCAGGCCGTCTGGACCGCCGGGTCGGACTGCTGCTCCGGCACCGTCTGGGTCGCCGCCCGACCGAACGCCAGCAACGCCGCCAGGACGTCGTGCTGGGTACGGGGTGGCATCCGGTCCAGGACCGCCTGCACCGCCCGTTGCCGCCGCTCGGCCAACTCCCCCAGGAGGGTCTGCGCCGCCGCCGTCAGCACCAGGCGCACCTCGCGCCGATCCCGCGGGTCGGCCACCCGACGCAGAAGACCCGTCGCCTCCAGGCGGTCACAGAGCCGACTGGCCGAGGACGGCCCCACATCCAGCAGCTCGGCCAGGCGGTTGACGTTCGTCTCCGACCGGCCGCTGATCAGGATCAGCACCCGCAACTGGGTCGGCGGCACCTGATGACGCGCGGCCGCCGACTCGAGCACGGCGATCATCGTCTCGGCGGCCGCGGCGATCGCCGCGGCGAGATCCCCAGGCCGCTCCACCCGATGTCCCCTGCCGTCGTCGCGCTGGTGCCCACCCGACGGAGCGGCGGCGATCCTCACCCGCCGTTCCGCTCGCGCGGACCGTGCCAGTCCAGGCAGACCACGACCGCGTCGTCGCGCAGGTCGGAATCCGCGTGGTAGGCATGCAGTTCGCGCATCACCGTACCAACCGCCTCGGTCGGCGGCTGCAAGCGTGTGGCGCGCAGGGAACGCGCCATCGCCCGCTGCCCGTACGGCTCCTGCCCCGGCGGCTCGGCCGCCCACACCCCGTCGCTGACCACGAAGACGCGATCCCCCGGCTCGAGCTGGAACTCCTGAAGCTCGTAGCGGGTCTCCGCGAACATGCCCAGCGGCATCTGCTGCTCCACTTTCACCGGGTCGACCACCGCCCCGCGCAGGCGCAGCAGGTGCGGCGAACCGGCGTCGACCACCCGCACCCGCCCGGTGCGGGTGTCCACCTCCAGCAGCAGCGTGGCCACGTACCGGTGCCCCCGGTGCTGGTAGAAGACGGTGTCCGACGCCAACTCCGCCTGCTCTACCAGACCACCGCCGGAACGGCGCGCGTTGCGCATCGCGTTCACCGTGACCGCTGTCAGCATCGACGCGGCCAGACCGCTGCCCTCGCCGTTGAGGACCGTCAGGGTGAGCCGGTCACCGTCGAGCGACCAGTCGAAGTGGTCACCGCCCACCGTGTACGCCGGCTCCAGTTGGCCGGCCAGGTGGAACGCGTGGTGCGACACGCTGCGACCGGGCAGCAGATCCCACTGCATCTCGGCGGCCATGCTCAGCCGCTCACGGCGGCGGGCCCGGCGGTAGCGGTCGGTCACCCGGTCCGCCGCCCGCATCGCCAGGGCGAGGGCCCCGGCGATCTCGGCAGCCCGGCCGGTGACGGCCGGACCCGGTGCCGAGGGCAGCTCGATGAGCAGCACGCCCAGCCGCTCCCCCCACGCCGTCAGGGGCAGGTACAGCCGGCACGGCCCCTCGTCGGTGATGTCGTGCACCGGTTGCTGGCTGCTGAAACAGCGCTGCGCCACGGTGTGACAGGCGAGGAACCCGGCCGCCGGCAGATCCGGATCCAGCACCGGCCACAGCCCGCTGATCCGGTAGTCGGCCACGAACACGTCCGTGCGTACGGCGCCCAGCGCCGAACGGATCGCGCGGTCCGCCGCCTCCGCCAGCTGGTCGGGCGGAGCCTCGCGCAACGCGCGCGACACCGCATCCGCCCCGTCCACCATGCGTCCTCCAGAAACTTGCTACAGGGCAAGCATCATACGGACGCCCCCGGACAGCCCGTCGCCGCGGTCACTCGTCGCCGCGCACCGCCAGCGCGCCGTAGAACGCGTCGGGCACCTCGGCCGGTACGCCGTCCGGGCGCCACCGGGCGACCGGCACGATCCCGTCCTCCGTCGGCGCCCACCGACCCAGCAGCGGCGCGAACGCGCTCGGCGGACGCATCCGGAACGTCGGCCCCATCATCGCCAGCGCCTGCGGATGGGCGGCCAGCTCCTCGGTGTCGAAGTCCACGGCGAGCAGGCTGCCCGGCGCGGCGGCCGCGTACAACTCGTCGAACGTGCGGGTCACCGTGTCGTCGTCGAGGAACGCGGCGAGCCCCAGGAACACCACCCCGACCGGCCGACGCCCCCACCCCGGGACGAACCGGTGCAGCTGCGCAGGGTCGATCGTGCCGATGTCGGTGGCGTCCCCGAAGCCGTAGCCGGCCCGGTCACTGCCGGCGAGGATGCGCTGCCCGAGCCGGATGGTGACCGGGTCGACGTCGGTGTAGAGCACCGTCGCCTCGGCGGCGACCTCGTGCACGTTACCCATCGTGGGCACGCCCGCGCCGAAGACGAGGAAACCGTCCACGCCCTGCGCGGCGATCGCCCGCACCGCCCGGCCGAGGAACGCCCGCAGCTCCCGGAAGACCGGAGCGCACGGCCCGTACGCCTGCTCGAAGGCGGCCGCGGCGGCCACGTCCACAGCGAAGTGGTCGGCCCCACCGAGCCAGTAGTCGATCATGCGCGCGGTGCTCGGCTGATCCGGTTCGCCCATCGACGACGCTCCCTCTCGTCAGGTGGTCGCCAGCGTACCGACCTGGGCGCGCGGCGGTATGGCTGCGCCGCGCCCGGGTCGGGCGCGATAGTGGAACCGGCGGGAGGTGGCAGGTGAACTCGGCGAACAGCGCGGCGGTGGTGGTCGGCGTGGACGGCTCGGAGCCGTCCCTGCGGGCCGTGCGCCTCGCCGCCGCCGAGGCCGTGCGCAGGCGTCGGCCGCTGCGCGTGGTGCACGGGTTCATCTGGCCGCTGCTGCGGGTGCCGGACTCCCCCGCGCCGGGCGCCCCACCCGGCGGCGGGCTGCGTCACCAGGCCACCGAACTGGTCAGGGCCGCCGTGGACGAGGCCGAGGCGACGGCCCCCGGGCTGACCGTCACGGGCGAGATCATCGACGGCGAGGCGTCGGCCGTGCTGGTCGGCGAATCCCCCACCGCGGCCCTCATCGTGCTGGGCGACCGGGGGCTGGGCGGCTTCGCCGCGCTGGTGCTCGGCTCGGTGGCGGTCCAGGTCGCCGCGTACGCCGACTGCCCGGTGCTTGTGGCCCGCGGCGAGCAACGGCCCGACGAGCCGGTGGTGGTCGGGATCGACGGCTCGGCGGCGTCCCGCCTCGCCGCCGAGTTCGCCGCCGAGACCGCCGAGGCGCGCGGCGTCGCGCTGCGGGCCGTGCGCGCCTACCGGCATCCGGGCAGCAGCGGCCCCGGCGACATGCAACCCCTGGTGTACGACGAGACACGGCTGCACGACGAGCGGGAACGCGAACTGGCCGACTCCCTGGACGGGCTGGCCGAGCGACACCCCGGCCTGCGGATGACCGGGCATGCGGTGCACGGCCGTGCCGGCGCCGTGCTCGCCGAGGCGTCAGGCGCCGCCCAACTGGTGGTGGTCGGCGGGCAGGGGCGCGGCGAGGTGAGCGGGTTGCTGCTGGGGTCGGTGAGCCAGTCCGTGCTGCACCACGCGCGGTGCCCGGTCGCCGTGGTGCCTGGCCCTCGCTGAGCCCCGGGGTTGGCCCGCCGCCAGACGGGTAGACGGCCGCGGTACGCCAACGGCGAGGCAAGGAGGCGGCACATGCCAGGACCACGGCCGGGCAGCAACGCGTACGACAAGCAGCGGGCGCGGATGCGCAACGCGATCGACGACTCCGGACGGCGGGTACCCGACGGCAAGGCCAACCAGGTCGCCAACCGGATCCTGCAGGAGGATCGCGGCCAGCGGGGCGTGGTGCGCGGTGAGCGCACGTACGGCCCCAAGAGCGAGCGCGAACCGGGCGATCCGAAGTGAGGCGGGTGGACCTGGCCGACGGCGCCATCGCGGGCGCCGTCGGCAGCACCGCGCTGAACGTGGTCAGCTACCTCGACGTGGCGCTGCGGGCCCGCCCGGAGAGCGACGTCCCGGGCGAGACGGTCGACCGACTGGCCGGTATCGCGCACGTGAGCCTGGGCTCCGGGGACCGGGCGGCCAACCGCCGCTCGGGCCTCGGCCCGTTGATCGGCTACGGGCTGGGCATCGCCGCGGGCGTCGCGTTCGCCCTCTACGCCGGTGGCCGGCGCCAGCCGCTGCCGGTGGCCACGGGACTTCTCGGCGCCGGCGTGATGACCATGACCGACGGGTCCATCACGGCGCTGGGCATCAGCGATCCCCGGACGTGGCGGCGCTCGGACTGGATCTCCGACATCATTCCGCACCTGGCGTACGGGCTGACGGCCGCCGCCACCTGGAACAGGTTGCGGCGGCCGTCGGGTCGAGGTCGTTAGGCCCGTGTGTCGCTGTCGTCCTCGGCCACCGGCTCGCCGGCCGGGCCGTACGGCGACACCTGCCCCTTGGGCACCGGCCGGCCGGCGTCCCCACGCGACGAGCCACTGTTGAGCGGGTGCCCGGTCGGCTTGGGCCCCTTGCTGTCCTGACTGGTGGCGCCCTTGGCGTTACGCCGGAACTCCTCCTGCTGCGGGTTGACCACTGGTGTCTCCCTCCGGGTACGGCGGGCGGCGTCGACCGCCTCCACGGCGGCATACCCGCCGGGTCCGACGGCATTCCGGTCCCGCTCCCCGCCGGGAGGGCTAGTCGCCGGCCGGGCGGGTACCAGTCGGGTGTGGGCGACGATCGGAACGTGGTGCGGGTCCTGCTGGACCGCCGTGGCGACACCTACGCGGAGGAGGCCGGTATCCGGCTCTCCGACCGACCCGGGCCGCTGTACCAGCTGCTGGTGCTCGCCACACTGCTGAGCACCCGGATCCGGGCGTGCGTGGCGGTGGACGCCGCGCGGGAGCTGTTCGCCGCGGGCTACCGCACGCCGCAGGCGATGGAGGCGGCGAGCTGGCAGCAGCGGGTCGACGCGCTGGGTCGCGGGCACTACCGCCGCTACGACGAGCGCACGGCGACGATGCTCGGCACCGGTGCCCGGCTGTGCCTGGACCGCTGGCACGGTGACCTGCGGCGGCTGCACCGCGAGGCCCAGGGTGACCCGGCCGGCCTGCGCCGACGGCTCACCGAGTTCCCCGGGATCGGCCCCACCGGCGCCGACATCTACCTGCGCGAGGCGCAGACGGTCTGGCCCGACCTGCGCCCGTACGCCGACCGCCGGGCCCTGGCCGGGGCGAAGCGGTTGGGCCTGCCGGGGTCGCCTGGCGGACTGGCCGGGCTTGTCGACGAGCCGGACTTCGGCCGGCTGGCCTCGGCGCTGGTGCGGGTGGCGCTCGGCGAGGAGTCCGCAGGCGAGGTCACCCGCGTGGCGGCCCGCTGAGACTCACTTGACCGTCTTGTCGCCCGGGCGGGTCAGGTGCCACACCAGCAGCGCGGCGAGCAGCGCCAGCACCACCACCCCGCCGGAGATGCCGCCGCCCTCCTCGGGGCTGCGGCCGGTGCTGCCGAAGTAGATCACCGCGAGGCCGGCCAGCACCGTGACGAACGTACGCAACCCTCGGTCCTTCACGTACCGCACGGTAGGCCAGGCGCCACCCGATTTGTGCCGTTTTGGGACTCCTGTCAGTCGTTCGGGTGGCCGTCAGCCCTCTGCGACGAACCCGCGCAGCCGCACCCGGCGTACCGCCCGGTCGGCGACCTCCACCACCTCGAGGGTCAGCCCGGGCAGGCGTACGACCTCCCCCGGCCCCGCGGGCAGGTGCCGCAGCCGCGCCAGCACCAGACCGGCCACGGTCGTGTACTCCCGCGACAGCGGGAAACTCAGCCGCACCCCCAGGTCGGGCAGGTCGTGCAGCGGGAAGTCGCCGGGCACCAGCAGGGATCCGTCTGGTTCCCGGACCACGTCGTGCACGTCGCGGTCCGTCTCGTCGTACAGCTCGCCGACCACCTCGGCCAGCAGATCCTCAAGGGTCACCATGCCGTCGATGCCTCCGTGCTCGTCGACGACCAGGGCAAGCTGCTGGTGCTCCTGACGAAGCTGTCGCAACGCGTCGGCGACCGGCAGCGTGACAGGAAGCAGCAGGGGCGCTCGCCCCCACTGCCCCACGGTGCCGCCACCGGCGCGCACCAGGTCCCTGATGTGCACGACACCTGTCACCTCGTCCAGGCCACCCGGCCCGGTGACCGGCGCGCGGGACCGCCCGGCCGAGGCCAGCCGGCGGACTCCTTCGTCGGCGCGCAGGCCGGCCGGCAGGGCGGTCACCTCCCGCCGGGGCACCAGGATCTCCCGCAGCGTCCGGCCGGCGATGTCGAACGCGCCGGTCAGGATCTCCCGCTGCTGCGCCGACAGGCCGCGCTGGCTGACCAGCATCTCGCGCAGCTCGTCCTCGGTCATCTCCTCCCGGTTGGCGCGCGGGTCTCCGCCGGCCAGCCGCACCACGACGTCGGTGGCGCGGCTGAGCAGCCACACCGCCGGTCGGGACAGCCGGGCGAGCAGATCCAGCGGGCCGGCGCTGAGCAGGGCCCACCGTTCGGCCCGCTGCATCGCCAACCGCTTCGGCGCCAACTCCCCGAACACCAGCGTGACGAACGTCAGCAGCACCGTCACCACGAGCACCGCGGCCGGACGCGCCGCCGCGCCCAGGAAACCCAGCGGGCCGACCAACGGCTCGGCAAGTGACACCGCGGCCGCCGCCGACGCGAGGAAACCGGCGAGGGTGATGCCGAGTTGGATGGTGGCCAGGTAGCGGTTCGGGTCACGGGACAGCCGTACCAGCCGGTCACCCGAACGGGACCGCCTACCCAACCGACGCAACTGCCCCTCGCGCAGCGTCACCAACGCCATCTCGCTTCCGGAGAGCGCGGCGTTGACCAGCACCAGGACGGCCACGAGGGCCACCTGCCCGAGCTGACCGCCCATCGCGCACCCCCTCCAGCCGCCTGAGGTCACTCAACCGCAGCCGAGCCGGCCGTGGCCCGGTTTCCGGCGCGCCGGCGGTCAGTCGACCTCCAGATCGTCGAGCGAGATGGAGTGGGTCATCAGCCAGCGGGCCAGCGCCGTCATGCCGAACAGCCACAGGGGCGCCGACTCGGTGGTGCCGTTCGTGGCGTAGATGGCGAACCGCAGATCCGGCGCTCGGTACGCCTCGATCCGCCACTGGTGCTGCCGGTCCCGCCAGACCGCCGAAGGGTCCATGGCGTCACGGTAGGTGACCGACGTCGGCCCAGGGGCCGGTTAGCCCTCGGTCGGGGACCAGCGCCGACGCGGGCGGCCAGAGCTCCCGCTACATCCAGGCGAGCACACCCACCCCGAGCGGGAGGGGCCACCGCGACCATCAGCCCAACGTCGGCGGTCGGCGGTCAGCGGTCAGACAGATCCTGGTCCGTCGGCACGGTGGCTCGTCGGACGCACTCGTGAAGTAGAGCACGACGTCGGGAATGCGCGTCGTCGGGTTCCTGGCTGCTGGCCGCATACACGTTGCTCACCGGCGACCAGGCCATGGACATCGCGATGACCAGGGCCATGATGTCGAACGGGTCACCGCCGCGGATACGCCCGGCGGCCTGGGCCTCGGCGATTGCCGTGAGCTTGTGATCGTCGTAGTGCTGGTGGGTCTCGACGAGGTGTCCGGCGGGCCGGCGTTCCAGCCGCGTCCAGGTCGCGAGCCGGATGAGGTCGGGGCGGCGCAGGTACTCGTCGTAGAGGCGAACGGCCCAGTCCGCGAGATCGTCGGCGTTGATCGGCACGACGTTGGTGATGCGCTCCAGCGAGCTGAGGAAGATCGCGTCGAAGAGTCTCTCCTTGTCCCCGAAGTAGGCGTAGAGCTGCGCCTTGTTGGTGCGGGCCGCCGTCACGATGCGTTCGACGCGTGCCCCGGCGATGCCGTGTTGGGCGAATTCCTCGGTGGCGGCGTCCAGGATGCGCTGGTAGGTCGCGGCACCTCGCGAGGTCAGGGGCTGCTCCGGCATGCTCCCACCCTAGCAAAACAGAACGGTTGGTTTGCTTCGCCTCGACTACGGACCTAAGCTGAGACAGACCGAACAGTCTGTTTAAAGGAGTCGATCATGCGACGGACCACCGGATGGCGGGCGACCGGCCCGACGGAGCTGGGGCGTACCCCGATCGAGCGCCGTGACCTACGCCCAGACGACATCGCGGTGCGGGTCGACTACTGCGGGGTATGCCACACCGATCTGCACGCCCTGCACGACTACGACCAGGACACCAACGCACACCTGGTGCCGGGTCACGAATTCACCGGCGTGGTGACCGCCACCGGCCCCGAGGTGACCAGCTTCTCGATCGGCGAGAGTGTCGCGGTGGGCAACATCGTCGACTCCTGCGGCACCTGCGCCATGTGCGCAGCCGGACAGGAGAACTTCTGCCACTCCTTCCCGACGCTGACCTACGGCGGCACAGATCGGCAGGACGGGTCGACGACCCTGGGTGGCTACTCCCGCGAATACGTCGTGCGGAACACCTTCGCCTACCCGCTGCCCGCCGACCTCGACCCGGCCGCGGCCGCCCCGCTGCTGTGCGCCGGCGTCACCGTCTGGGAACCCTTGCGCTCCCATCGCGTCGGCCCAGGCAGTCGCGTCGCCGTAGCCGGACTCGGCGGCCTGGGCCA
This sequence comes from Micromonospora sp. NPDC093244, assembly GCF_040683695.1. Taxonomy (NCBI): domain Bacteria; kingdom Bacillati; phylum Actinomycetota; class Actinomycetes; order Micromonosporales; family Micromonosporaceae; genus Micromonospora; species Micromonospora sp. NPDC093244. Next base: position 1,814,744 of record NZ_JBFBEO010000001.1, on the reverse strand, counting down.
CCTCGCGGTCAAAATGGCAGTGGCACTCGGCGCTACCACGACCGTGATCAGCCGCACCCAGGACAAGCGCGACGACGCCCGCCGGCTCGGCTCACACGACCTCGTCGACTCCACCGATCCCCAGCAGATGGCTGCGGCCCGCGACACCTTCGACCTCGTCATCGACACCATCTCCGCACCACACGACCTCGCCCCCTATCTGAAGCTGGTGGCGATGGACGGCACCCTCAGCCTGCTCGGATACCTGGGCCCGGTCACCGTGCAGACCACGGACCTGCTTGTCGGCCGCAAGAAGCTCAGCTCCGCCGGCAGCGGAGGCCGCCGCTCGACAGCCGAGATGCTCCGGTTCTGCGCCGACCACGGCATCGCCGCCGACATCGAGGTACTCCCGTCGGCCCAGGTGAACACGGCAATCGACCGCCTCCGGCGAAATGACGTCCGCTACCGCTTCGTGCTCGACCTGTCCGACCTGGACTGAGTGCGGTTCGCCCGATCGCGGCGCGCGCTCACGTGATGACGATCCGGGCGTCGTCGGGCAGTCGTCGGGTCGCGCCCCGGCGGTCCAGCAGCTCCAGCAGGGGCACCGCCACCCGCCGGGTGGTGTCCAACGCCTGGCGGGCCGCGGAGAGGGTGAACGGCTGCGGCAGTCCCGCCAGCACCCGGACCGCGCCGTCGAGCGCGTCGGGCAGCAGCACCACGTTGTCGGCCAGCCGCAGCAGGGCGCCCGCCCGCACCGCCGCGCCGATCTCCCGGGGGCCCAGACCCAGGTCGACGAGGCGGTCCGCTTCGGGGGCGCGGAACGGGCGGTCGCCGTACTCGGCGCGGACCCGTCGCACGGCCCGGGCCACCGGTTCCGGCAGCGCGTCGGCGCTCGCCGCCCCGACCCGCCCGGCGTGGATCCGCAGCGGCGGTCGGACCAGCGCCTCGACCAGCGCCCGGTCGGGCAGGGCGAGGCGTTGACGCAGCGCGTCCACCGGCATCCCGGGCTCCAACGGGTGCTCCCGGGCGTGACGGGCGACCTCCTCGGTCACCTGTTCGCCGAGCCGCCGCCAGTGCTCCGGGTCGGCCAGCCAGTCACCGGCCACCGGCGCGGCGTGCACGGGCACACCCATCCGGATCAGCGCACCGGCGCGGACCAGCCGACGGCGGCGCAGCTCTCCGGCCAGGTCGGGTCGGCCGTCCAGCCCGGCGAGGACCTCGGCGCGGGCGGCTGCGGCACCCCGGCGGGCCAGCGGTGGCGGCGCCACGTCCAGCACTCGCACCCCACCGGTCACGTGGTGGCGGCCCGGGTCGCGCAGCAGCGCCCGGTCACCGACCAGCAATGGCAGCGGACGGGCCAACCGCAGCCGTACGGTGTCCGGACCGAGCGGGCGGACGCGTACCGGCACCGCCGCCGACCCGACGTGCAGGGTGAGGGTGGCCGGCAGGTCGGCGGCGGGGTCGCCGGTCAGCCGGACGTCGACCAGGTCGGTGTGGTGGAACCGGTCCGGGGTGAGCAGCGCGTCGCCGCGGCCGAGCCGGTCGCGGGGCGTACCGCGCAGGTTGACCGCCACCCGGGCCACCGCCGTCACCTCCGGTCGGGCCTCGCCCAGGGTGTGCAGGCCGCGGACCCGGACCGGTTCGTCGGCCCCCGCCGGCTCCAACTCGTCGCCCACCCGCAGGCGTCCGCCGCCGAGGGTGCCGGTGACGACGGTGCCGCTGCCCCGCACCGTGAAGCTGCGGTCGACCCAGAGGCGCACCGGGTCGTCGAGGACGGGTGCGGGCACCCGGGCGGCCAGGCCGTCCAGGGCTGCCCGCAGCTCCGGCAGGCCCGCGCCGGTCAGGCCACTGACCGCGACCGACGGCACCGCGCCGAGGCTCGTCGCCGCGATCTCGGCCCGGGCGTGGGCGATGGCCGGCCCGGGATCGGCCAGGTCCGCGCGGGTCACCGCCAGCAGGCCGTACGCGACACCGAGCGCGTCGAGCGCCGCCAGGTGCTCGGCGGACTGCGGCATCCAGCCCTCGTCGGCGGCCACCACGATCAACGCCGCGGGCACCGGGCCGACACCGGCGAGCATGTTCGGCACGAACCGCTCGTGCCCGGGTACGTCGACGAACGCCATCGTGGCGCCGGACGGCAGCGTCGTCCAGGCGAATCCCAGGTCGATCGTCATGCCCCGGCGGCGTTCCTCGGCCCACCTGTCGGGCTCCATCCCGGTCAACGCCCGGACCAGTGTCGACTTGCCGTGGTCGACGTGCCCCGCGGTCGCGACGACGAACACGGTCAGTCGTCCCCGGGTACGCGCAGCACAGCCGCCCGGACCGCCTCGTCGGCCTCCTCGGGCACGCACCGCAGGTCGAGCAGGAGCCGGCCCCGGACCACCCGGCCGAGCACCGGCTGCTCGCCGGTGCGCAACGGGCCCGCGTACCGCTCGGGCAGGCTCAGCGCCCACGAGTCCAGCTCCACCCCCGGGGCTCCGCCGCCACCGACCACCGCGACGGCCGGCACCACCTCGGCCTTACGGCCGTCCGCGCCGAGTCGGTCACGCAGTCGCTCCACCCGGCGGCGCAGCGCGCCCGGGTCGGCGTGCAGGGCCGCCCGGGTCGGTGTGTCCGGCTGGTGCACTGTGGCGGCCAGCGCGGCCAGGGTGAGCTTGTCCACCCGCAACGCCCGGGCCAGCGGGTGGCGGCGCAGCCTCTCGACCAGCTCGACGTCACCGAGCAGCAGGCCCGCCTGCGGGCCGCCGAGCAGCTTGTCGCCGCTGGCCGTGACGAGTGCGGCACCGGCGCGCAGGGTGCCGGCCGCGTCCGGCTCGTCGGGCAGAAGCGGATCCGCGGTGAGCAGACCGGAGCCGATGTCGGCGACCACCGGCACGCCGAGGGTGGCCAGTTGCCGCACCGGGGTCGCCGAGGTGAAGCCGGTGACCTTGAAGTTCGACGGGTGCACCTTGAGCACGAAACCGGTCTGCGGGCCGAGGGCCGCGGCGTAGTCGGCGAGTGTGGTGCGGTTGGTGGTGCCCACCTCCCGCAGCCGCGCGCCGGTGCTCTCCAGCAGGTCGGGCAGGCGGAAACCGTCGCCGATCTCGACCAGCTCACCCCGGCTGACCACGATCTCCCGGCCGGCGGCCAGGGCGGTGGCGGCCAGCACCAGCGCGGCGGCGCCGTTGTTCACCACGTGCACGGCCTCGGCGGCGGGCACGGCGGCGGCCAACGCGTCGAGGGCGTCCCGGCCGCGGCGGGCCCGCCGACCGGTGGCCAGGTCCAACTCCACGTCGGTGTGCCTGGCGGCGGCGACCACGGCGGCGACCGCCTCGGGTGACAGCGGCGCCCGGCCCAGGTTGGTGTGCAGCACGACGCCTGTCGCGTTGAGCACCACGCGGGGGCCGGCCGTGGGCAGCGCGGCGACCGCGGCGTCGCGTACCTCGTCGGGGTTCAGCTCGCCCCGGCGGGCCCGGTCCTGGGCGCGGACGACGACCGCCTTGACCCGGTCCCGACCGAGCGTCGCGCTGGCGGCGGCGAGCCGAGGATCGGCGAGCAGCGTGTCGGTGCGGGGCACCCGCCGTCGCGGGTCCATCGGCCCGTCGCCCATCACGTCATCTCCCGCACTGGTTTTGGCGGAGACGGACGGGAATCGAACCCGCCTGGCCCGGGTCCCGGACCACACCGGTTTTGAAGACCGGGAGGGGCACCAGCCGCCTGAACGCCTCCACCGGACATTCGATCACAGCACGGACGGCACCGCCCGGTCAGGTGGAAGTTCCGCCGATTCTGCGCCGGGCTTCCACCCGCTCGCGCTGCGGCACCACGGTGTACCGGGGGTCGTGGGCCGAGGCGACGCCGCCGTAGAAGATGCCGAACCGGGTCGCCACCGAAGCGGCAAGCAACGCGGCGCCGGAGAGCGCGCCGACCGTCCGGCTGCGGCGGCCCAGCAACGCCCCGGCGACCCCGGAGGCGGTCAGCAGCCGACCGGCGCGCAACAGTCGACCGGGGAGGCCCAGCCGGTAGGGCTCGCTGAGCAGACCGAGGCGGGTCTCCACCCGGTGCGCGCCGTACAGCTCCAGGGCCGCGCCGGCCACCGCCATCCGCCGGGCCGGTCCGGCCTGGGCCGGCGGCGCGGCGAGCAGACCCACGCCCGCGCCGCTGGCCAGCGCGCTGCCCGCGAAGATGACAGGCAACTCGGGGTACGCCTCATGCCACGACGGCACCGCCGTGTCGGCCAGCAACACCCCGGTGTACGTGGCCAGCGCGGGCGCGGCACCGGCGGCGAGCAGCCCGGCGGCGTGCCCGACCGACGGCAACGCCCGACCGGCCAACCCGAGCAGGCCGTGGCGCGGCAGCACACCGGCGGCCTCGGCGATCGCGGCGACACCGGCAGCCGGCCCGTAGGCGGTGAGGATCCAGGTGCCCATCGACATCGGCGAGGTCGGCTTCGCCACCCGCAGCATGTGGTGGAAGCGGGCCGGCCGGCCCAGGTCCTTGACGAGGAACACGGCGCTGGCGCTGACGGCGGCCAGCGCGGTGACCCGGCCGGCACGCCGCAGCGCCGGCCTACCGGTGAGCTGCCCACCGGCCGCGAGCAGCGACGATCCGGCCGCCAGCCCCCCGGTGAACAGGTACGCGGCGATGTCCCACTTCCAGACCGGCCCCTTGAGGATCGGCCGACCGTAGTACGACGTGAACTCCGCCTCCGGAACCCGCAGCTCCTCGCCGCCGCGACCGCCGCGTCGTCGGCCCGTGCGTCGACCGGGCTGGTCGGCGGAGGTCCCGTGCGGTCCGGCGGCCTGGTGCCGCGTGGCGATCTCCTTCGGCGGGGCGGTCGCGTGCGGAACGTGGTCGTCGGCACCCGCCGGCCCGCCGTCGGCACCGGGCTCCGGCCGTGCCGACACGCCCGGTCGGTCGGAACCCTCGGCGGCCAGCCGGGCACGGAAGCGGCGGAACAAGTCGCCCACCTCGGGGCGCTGCGGACTCACGAGGAACCTCCGACGAACGCGGCGACGGCGGCCGCCGCCATGGCGAGAGCGGCGAGGCCTGCGCGTTTCCACATGGCCGGCAGGTCGCGGGTCGTCACGATCGGGTCCGGCGGCAACCCGTACACCTCGGGCTCGTCCAACAGCAGGAAGAACGCCCCGTCGCCACCGACGCCGTCGTCCGGGTCGTGCCCGTACAACCGTGCCTCCGGCACCCCCCGCTCGTGCAGAGTGCTCACCCGTGCGGCGGCCCGGTCACGCAACTCCTCAAGCGGCCCGTACTGGATCGACTCCGTCGGACACGCCTGCGCGCACGCCGGCGTCATCCCAGCCCCGAGCCGGTCGTAGCACAACGTGCACTTCCACGCCCGACCGTCACCCTTGCGCTGATCGATGACGCCGTACGGACACGCCGAGATGCAGTACCCACACCCGTTGCAGATGTCCTCCTGCACCACCACAGTCCCGAACTCCGTCCGGAACAACGACCCCGTCGGACACACATCCAGACACGCCGCATGTGTGCAGTGCTTGCACACGTCCGACATCATCAACCAGCGGAAATCCGTGCGCTGCTCGACGCCGGTGTCCCGCCCCGGCGGCTGCGCCCCCGGCATCCCCAGGAACTGCGGTCCCGAGCCCGCGTCGACCGACCGCTGCCCGGCGGCGTTCACCGGCTCGCCGAGCACGTCCGCCGACGACGGGTGCTGCCCGGCCGGGCGAGGCTGCTCGACGAACGCGACGTGCCGCCACGAGTTCGCCGTCAACGCACCCGTGTTGTCGTACGACATGCCGAGCAAGTCCAACCCGCTCTCCGGCACACCGTTCCACTCCTTGCACGCCACCTCACACGCCTTGCACCCGATACACACGCTGGTGTCGGTGAAGAACCCCATCCGAGGCGGCGCGTCCACATAGCCCGCGTCGGGCGCAGGGTCCAGCGGACCGTAGAGGCTGTTCGGGTCAGGAAGCACCGCGCTGCTCCCCCTCGCTGTCGGTGGTGATCGCCGGAGCGTTCTGGCCCGGCGTCATCCCGGCACGCCGCTGGTAGTCGGCGACCAGGTCCAGCAACGCGGGCCCAATCGGACGGCGGCCGGGCCGCACGTCGCAGGTGCCGACCTTGCTCTCCTGAATCAGCACGTTCGGGTCCAGGCTGATGCCGAACAGGTCGTTCGCCGAGTCGCCCGTCACCAGACCCTCGAAGCCGAAGTGGTACGGCAACCACACCTGGTGGATGACCCGGCCCTCCACCCGCAGCGGGGTGAGCCGATCCGTGACCAGCACCTTCGCCTCGATCACCGCCCGACCGCTGACCAGGTGCGCCCACCCCAGGTGGTCGAGCCCACGTTCGGCCGCCAGCTCCGGTGACACCTCGACGAACATCTCCGGCTGCAACTCCGCCAGCGGCGACACCGTACGACTCATCCCACCGGCCGTGTGGTGCTCGGTGAGCCGGCTGACAGTGAACACGTACGGGAACACCTGACTGTGCTCCTGAGGCGGACTCGGGTTCACCGAGTTCACCGGATGCGCGTACATCTTGCGGGTCGGGTTGGCCTGCTGGCGGTACAGCGGGTTGCGCACCGGCGACTCCACCGGCTCGTAGTGCGTCGGCAGCGGCCCGTCCAGGACACCGCTCGGCGCGTACAGCCAGCCCTTGCCGTCACCCTGCATGACGAACGGGTCGTCACCGGCGATGCCCTCCGGCCCTGACGCTCCGGCCGGCGGCCGGTACGACGGTGGCTTGGTCTTCTCGAAGTCCGGCACGTCGTAGCCCGTCCACTCGCCCCTGTCCGCGTCCCACCAGACGTAGCGCTTGCGCTCGCTCCACGGGTTGCCGTCCGGGTCGGCGGACGCACGGTTGTAGAGGATGCGGCGGTTCGCCGGCCACGCCCAGCCCCACTCGGCGGCGACCCAGTCCTGCTCGTGGCGGGACCTGCGCCGGGCCGCCTGGTTCACCCCGTCGGCGTACACCCCGGTGTAGATCCAGCAGCCCACCGCCGTGGAGCCGTCCGCGCGGGCCTCGGCGAAACTGGACAGCGGGCTGCCGGTCGTCACGTCGTACCCGTTGATCTCCCGCAGGACCGCCTCGGCGCTCGGCTCCGCGTGCGGACCGTGCGTGGGGTAGTCCCAGGTGAGGTCGAGCAGCGCCCTGTCGCGCGGCAGGTCGGAGCCGGCCAGCTTCTCGCGCAGCTTGCGCCCGAGGTGGTAGAAGAACCACAGCTCGGAGCGGGCGTCGCCCGGCGGCTCGACGGCCTTCTCCCGCCACTGCAACAGCCGCTGCGTCTGGGTGAAGCTGCCCTCCTTCTCCACATGGGAGGCGGCGGGCAGGAAGAACACCTCGGTGCGGCACTCCTCCGGGACGATCTCACCGGTGGCCACCTCGGGACCGTTCTGCCAGAACGTCGCACTCTCGATCATGAACAGGTCCCGGACGACCAGCCAGTCCAGATTCGCCATGCCCAGGCGCTGCGCCCGGCCGTGAGCCGAGCCGACCGCGGGGTTCTGACCCAACAGGAAGTACCCCTTGATCTTCCCGTCGATCATGTTCAGCACCTGCTGGTAGGTGCCGTGGTCGCCGGTCATTCGCGGCAGGTAGCCGTAGCAGAAGTCGTTCTCCGGGGTGGCCGCGTCACCCCAGTACGCCTTGAGCAGGCTGGCGGCGAACGACCGCGCGTTGCCCCAGAAGCCCTTCTGCCCGGGGTGGCGGATGCTGTCCACCCACTCGTCGAAGCTCGGGTGCTCGGCGTGGTGCGGCATCGGCAGATAGCCCGGCAGCAGGTTGAACAACGTCGGGATGTCAGTGGAGCCCTGGATGCTGGCATGCCCGCGCAGCGCCATCACCCCGCCACCCGGACGACCCATGTTGCCGAGCAACAGCTGGATGATCGCCCCGGTCCGGATGTACTGCACACCCACGCTGTGCTGCGTCCAGCCCACCGAGTAGATCAGCATCCCGGTGCGCTCCCGGCCCGAGTTCGCCGTCCACGCCCGCGCCAACTCGAGGAACTGCTCCTGCGGGATGCCGCAGACCCGCTCCACCATCTCGGGCGTGTAGCGGGCGAAGTGCCGCTTGAGGATCTGGTAGACGCAGCGCGGATGCTGCAACGTCTCGTCCCGCCGGGTCTGGCCACTCACCTGAGCGCCGTGCGACTCGTGGGTCAGTCCGGCGGCGCTGTCCCGCTCCTGAGCGGTGTGCCCGCTGCCGGAGGAATCCTCGTGACCCTCGTACTGCCAGCTGTCCTGCACGTAACTGCCGGTCTCCGGGTCGAAGCCGGAGAAGAACCCGTCGCCGTCCTCGGTGTCGCTGAACTCCTCACTGACGATCGTCGCCGCGTTCGTGTACGCGAGCACGTACTCCCGGAAGTCCAGCTCGTTGTCCAGGATGTAGCGCACCACCCCACCGAGCAGGGCGATGTCCGTGCCCGCCCGGATCGGCAGGTACGCGTCAGCCACCGCGCTGGTCCGGGTGAACCGAGGGTCGACGTGGAAGACCTTCGCACCCCGGCGCTTGGCCTCCATCACCCACTGGAAACCCACCGGATGCGCCTCGGCCATGTTCGAACCCTGAATGACGATGACGTCAGCGTTGGCGATGTCCTGCTGGAAATCCGTCGCACCGCCACGACCGAAGCTGGCCCCCAGACCGGGGACGGTGGCGGAGTGTCAAATACGGGCCTGGTTCTCGATCTGCAACGCGCCGGCCGCGGTGAACAACTTCTTGATGAGGTAGTTCTCCTCGTTGTCCAGCGTTGCCCCACCCAGACTGGAGAAACCAAGCGTCCGGTTGAGCGGCCGGCCCTGCGCGTCGACGTCCTCCCAGGTCTGCTCACGCGCGGCGAGCATCCGGTCGGCGATCATGTCGAGCGCGGTGTCGAGCTCCAGGTCTTCCCACTGCGTCGAGTACGGACGGCGGTAACGGACCGTCGTCTGCCGCAACGGACTCGTCACCAGGCTCTTGCTCGCCGAACCCTTGGGACAGAGCCGGCCCCGCGAGATCGGGCTGTCTGGATCACCCTCGATCTGGGTGATCTGCCCGTCCTTCACGTACACCCGCTGGCCACAACCCACAGCACAGTACGGGCACACCGAACGGGCCACGCTGTCCGCCGCCTCGGTACGGGGGGTCAGCTCCGCCGAACGGGCGGACTGCGCCGCGGCGCCCCGCCCGAGCGGGTCAGTGCCGGTGAGCTGCCGGTAGACAGGCCAACCCTCGATGAAGGTCCGCAGACCCATCCTCGACACCCCCTCCCACGCGAGCGACCCCATGAACATAGGCCAGCCGAGACATCTTCGCGAGCGGGGGAAGTCAGACAGCGCCGCCCCCGGCCCGGGTGGGTCGGGGGCGGCGCTGGTGTCGGTGTGCAGGTCGCCTCTCGGCGAGTGGCGCGACGCGGCTCCAACGGGAACTGTCCACGATCTCGGCTGGGCATGCCGATGGCCGGCACCCCGTGTGGGGGTGCCGGCTATCGGTTGTTTCACGGGGTCAGCTGTTCCAGTGCTGGGCCACGAGGTCGGTGGCCTGCTGCTCCCACTGGGCGTAGGCGTCCGGGTAGGCCGAGACCTGCACGGTCTGCGCGGCGTCGGTCAGCGGCATGTCCTGCCAGCCGTCGACCTGCTTGAGACCCTTGAGGAAGGCGGTGGTGGAGTAGTCGGGGTCGGTGATCTGCTCCGGCGTACCCCAACCCGAGCTCGGGCGCTGCTGGAACAGGCCCAGCGAGTCGTGGTCGTTGCGGTCGCCGAGGTGGCCCAGGTTCTCCAGCTTCGACTCCTGCAGGCTCGTGGCGATGGAGATGACCGCGGCCCGTTCGGGTAGGCCTGCCTTCTTCGTCGCGGCGATGATCGCCTTGACGTTGGCGCTCTGCTCGTCGTTCAGGGTGATGTGCGACTGGTCGCCCTGCGGCTTCGGCGCGGCCACCTGCACCGCGGCGGCGGCGGGCTTGGCGTCGACCGGGGTCGCGGCGTGGGCGGCAACCGGGCCGGCGAAGACGCCACCGGCGAAGGCCAGACCAGCAACGGACAGCACACTCTTACGCATGATCGTGTTCATGGGGGTAGCTCCTTCGGGGGTAAGGACACCCACCGCTCAACGGCGGGTGTAGCACCTCGTCCGGCGCCGCACAAAGTCGGGGGGTCGGCGGCCTGCGAGCCGGGGGGCTCGCGGCGCCGGGGTCTGGGTGTAACCAACCGGGGGCCGGGGTCATTCCGGGGGGTGGCCCATCCGGCGGCACCGCATCGAGGCGGTGCCTGGGGGGGTCTGCAACGACCGGGCCGGGCTTCCCATTCCCACCCCGTGCGGGCGGGCCGAGCGGCCGTGGTCCTGCGATCGTCAGGGTATGTAACGACCCCCGGCCCGCCACGATTCCGCCGCACGGATGCCCCCGGTCACAGCCCAGACACCCCAGGACCGGACATAACACTCACCCTTGGCACCACCACCAAGCGGGCGCGTCAGCACCACATGTCCACCCGGCGGCCACCCGGTCGGCGAGGCAACCGACCCGGCGAGAACCTGGTTGAGCGACACCCGGACTGCCGGGCGTTACCCTGACACCATGCAGGCCGTCTCCCCCACCGCGACCGGCGTGGCCTTCCTGGCCCGCCCGGGTCGCCCCGCCGTGGTGGCGCGGACGCTCGCCGAGCTGGCCGGCCCCACCCGGGGCGTGGTGGAGTTGCCGGTGCGATTGATGTGGAACGCGGAACGCACCTTCGACCTCGGCGACCCCGACCAGTTGCTGTGGATGTACGAGAACGTGCTGCGGGAGACCACCCGCGCCGAGGACCTGCGCGTCCTGATCAACGGTCGGACGCTGCGGCGGGTGTGGCGGCTGCTCAACCTGCCTCGGGGCGTACGCCTGGCGTGGGAGAGCCGCCACCGGGGCCTGCGGGCGGCGTGATCGCGCCGCATCTGCACGAGTTCTACCGGGAGGTGGCCCGGGTGGCGTTGGCCGCCGCCGGCCCGTACCGCTTCGTGTTGGGCGGCGGGGTGGCCTGGGCCGCGCACGGCCTCGTCGCCCGCCCGACGGAGGACGTCGACCTGTTCGCCGACGTCGAGGGTGCCGCCGCGGCGGCCTCCGCCGGCGTGCGTGTGGCGTTGGAGCGCGCCGGGTTCACCGTCACCGACGCCGACCCGGACAGCGACCTCGCCGAGCTGTTCGACGGGTACGAGCGGGACATGAAGGACTTCGTGGTGGGCCGTGACGGGCGGCAGATCCGGCTCAGCCTGGCCCGGCTGGACCGGCAGCAGAGCCCCGTGGTGATGGATCTCGGCCCGGTCATGGACGTCCGCGACCTGGTGGCCAACAAGGTCGCGGCGCTGGTCAACCGGCGGGAGGTCCGCGACTTCATCGACGTGGCTGCGGCACTGGAGCACTACGACGTGACGGAGTTGCTGGTGCTGGCCCGGCAGGTCGACCCGGCGCTGGACCCGGACGACGTGCGGGCCGCCGGCCGTTACCTCGACCGGCTGTCCGAGCAGCGCTTCGGCCGGTACGGCCTGGGCGGCGCCGACGTGGCCCGGGTCCGGGAGCGTTTCGCCACCTGGCCGCGCTGACCACCGCACACCGTGCGGGCGGGCGACCCGGGGTCACCCGCCCGTCGGCGGGTTCACTTGGTCGGTCGACCGCCCGTGACGCCGAGGATCTCGCCTGTGACGTAGCTGGACTCCTGCGAGGCGAAGAAGACGTACGCGGGAGCCAGCTCCGCCGGCTGACCGGGCCGGCCCTCCGGGGTGTCGGTGCCGAACTGTTCCACCTTCTCCTTCGGCATGGTCGCCGGGATCAGCGGCGTCCAGACCGGGCCGGGTGCCACCGCGTTGACCCGGATGCCCTGCTCGGCGAGGTCGGCGGCGAGGGCCTTGGTGAAGTTGGCGATCCCCGCCTTGGTGGTGGCGTAGTCGAGCAGCTGCGGCGACGGGTCGAACGCCTGGATCGACGCCGTGTTGATGATCGCCGACCCCTCCGGCAGGTGCGGGATGGCGGCCTTGCACAGCCAGAACATCGCGTACAGGTTGGTCTTGAGCACCCGGTCGAACTGCTCGGTGCTGATCCCGAGGATCCCCTTGTCCTGCGACATCTGGTAGGCCGCGTTGTTCACCAGGATGTCGATGCCGCCCAGGTCACGCACCGTGCGGTCGACGAGTTCCTGGCAGTGCGCCTCGTCGGTGATGTCGCCGCGCACCGCGACACCCCGCCGGCCCGCGTCCTCGACCAGTCGGATGGTCTCCCGGGCGTCGGCGTCCTCCTCCTCGCTCAGGTAGGAGATGACCACGTCGGAGCCCTCCCGGGCGTACGCGATCGCGATGGCCCTGCCGATCCCCGAGTCACCACCGGTGATCAGCGCCCGTTTGCCGTCGAGCTTGCCGCTGCCCCGGTACGTGTCCTCCCCGTGGTCCGGCTTCGGCGTCATCTCCGCTGTCGAGCCGGGCGGCGACTGCTGCTGCCCGGGCTGGCCGGACTGCTGACCGTACTGGCTGGTCGGGTCCTGCTGGGTGTGCTGGTCCTCACTCACCGACGTCTCCTCGCACCGCGCGGGTTCCTTCCCCGCGACAACCGTTCCCCACCGCTACCCGGCGACGGCCTGCGGAAACCGGGGCTGACGTGGCAGGAGTGACCGACTGTGGTTATGGTGCGCGAGGCGCCCACGAGGCGCGTCCACCCCCTTGGAAAGGCATGTCATGACCTCTCCCTCCGGCCCGTCGCGTCGCCAGGTGCTCGCCGCCGCGGCCGCGGCGGCGACCGCCCCGCTGATCGCTGCCGCCCCCGCGCAGGCGGCCGGCCCGGCCCGGTCACGCACCTGGGACCTCACCCTCCTGGGCACGTCGGACACCCACGGCAACGTCTACAACTGGGACTACTACCGCGACGCCGAGTACGACGACAGCAAGCACAACGACATCGGCGTCGCGAAGCTCGCCACTCTGATCAACCAGATCCGCGCCGAGCGGCGCGGCAGGGCGACGCTTGTGCTCGACGCCGGCGACACCATCCAGGGCACTCCCCTCGCGACGTTCTACGCCAAGCAGGAACCGATCACCGCCACCGGTGAGAAGCACCCGATGGCCCGCGCCATGAACATCATCGACTACGACGCGGTGACGCTCGGCAACCACGAGTTCAACTACGGTCTGCCGTTGCTGGACCTGTGGATCCGCCAGCTCGGCTTCCCGGCGCTCGCCGCCAACGCGGTGAACGCGAAGACCGGCAAGCCGGCCTTCCAGCCGTACGTCATCAAGAAGGTCTCCCTCGGCTTCGCCGCGCCGACCCTGCGCGTCGGCATCCTCGGCCTGACCAACCCCGGCGTGGCCATCTGGGACAAGGGCAACGTCGAGGGCCGGCTGCGGTTCGACGACATGATCGCCACCGCCGCGAAGTACGTGCCGATCATGCGGGCCCGCGGCGCGGACCTGGTGCTGATCTCGGCGCACGGCGGCGACAGCGGCACGTCCAGCTACGGCCCGGAGCTGCCGAACGAGAACCCGGTGGCGCTGATCGCCCAGCAGGTGCCGGGCATCGACGCGATCCTGTTCGGGCACGCACACAACGAGGTGGTCGAGCGGTTCGTCACCAACGAGCGCACCGGCGCTCAGGTGCTGCTCTCCGAGCCGTCGAAGTGGGGCCAGCGGCTCACCCGGATGGACTTCACCCTCGCGCGCGAGCGGGGCCGGTGGACGATCACCAAGAAGGCCGCCACCATGCTGAACACCAACACGGTGGTCGAGGACCCGAAGGTGCTCGCCGCCGTACGGGCCCAGCACCAGAAGACCATCGCGTACGTCAACCAGGTGGTCGCCCAGGCCACCGTGGAGATGTCCACCGTGGAGTCGCGATACAAGGACACGCCCATCCTGGACTTCATCAACCACGTCCAGGCCGAGACCGTCACGAAGGCCCTGGCCGGCACGCAGTACGCCGATCTGCCGGTGCTGTCGCAGGCCTCGCCGTTCAGCCGCACTGCGGTCTTCCCCGCCGGCGACGTCAAGATCCGCGACGTGGCCGGGCTCTACGTGTACGACAACACCCTCGAGGCGGTCGTGCTCAGCGGCGCCGAGGTGCGCGCGTACCTGGAGTACTCGGCGAAGTACTTCCGGACCTTCGCCCCGGGCGCCCCGGTCGACCCGGAGCAGATCAGCGACTCGCCGGCCGTGCCGGACTACAACTACGACGTGATCTCCGGCCTGGACTACGACATCGACATCTCCAAGCCGATCGGCCAGCGGATCACCCGCCTGGTGCTGCCCGGGACCGACACCCCCGTCGCGGACAACGCGCAGTTCGTGATGGCGGTGAACAACTACCGGCGCAGCGGCGGCGGCAACTTCCCCGGCATCGTCAAGACCCAGGTCTACAACGAGCAGCAGGAGATCCGCCAGCTGCTCATCGACTGGGCACAGGCCAGGGGGACGATCAACCCGGCCGACTTCTTCCAGCCCAACTGGCGCCTGGTGCGCGAGGGCGTGCCGGTCTTCTGACCGGAGCAACCCGTCGAGGCGGGCCGTGGGTGGTGATCACCCGCGGCCCGTCGCGCGTTCTCAGCCCTGCACGTTCCAGCGGATCGGGTCCTCGGTCCTGTCCGGCCCGTCCCGCCCCGGGTCCGTCTCGGTCAACGCGACCCGGTCGTCCGGGCGGACGGCGGGCGGCAGCTCCCCGAACCGCACGTGGCGCAGAAACGCGTACTCGTCATCGGTGAACGGCTGCTCGGCCATCGTCACCTCCCTGCTCCCCCGTCATTCTCCGGCCGCTGGTGCGTCGGCGGAAGCTTCCGCTGTGCGCCCCACCGCACAACCTGCAGGCCATCCTAGGATCCTGGGTGAATGGGGTGCGACGGTCAGCCGGGCAGCCGGTCCAGCACCCCGAGCGCCGCCCGGATGGGCCGGCGCTGGAGCATCTCGGCGAAGCTCGCCCGCCCCTGACAGAACTGCACGAACATCCGCCAGCCCGGCGGCGTCGCCAGCAGCGCGTGGAACACCTCCGGACGGCGGGTGAACACGTCGAGCAGCCGGAACCCCGCCCGCATCTCCGGCACCAGACGCTCGGCCACCGCCCGCTCGTACCCGTCCAGCTCGCCGGCGGCGACAGCCACGCCGGCCAACTCCCCGGAGCGCAGCGCGAAGCTGATGCCCTCGCGGCTCCACGGCTCCAACAGCCCCGCCGCGTCACCGGCCACCAGCACCCGACCGGCACGCAGCGGGGAATCCTCCTCGCGGCAGCGCGTCAGATGACCGGAGTCGTGCTCCGCCGGCAGCCCGGTCAACCCCAACCGGTCGACGAAGTGCCGCAGATAATCCCGCGTCCCCTCCCCCGCGCCCCGGGCCGCGATCACCCCGACCGTCAGGCGCTCACCCTTGGGGAAGACCCACGCATAGGAGCCGGGCATCGCCCCCCAGTCCAGCAGCAGACGGCCCCGCCACCGCTCCTGCTCCGCCGGCGGCACCGGCACCTCCAACTCCAGACCGAGATCCACCTGCCGGTACCGCACCCCCACGTGCCGGGCTGTCACCCCGGACGACCCGTCCGCGCCGATCACCGTCCGCGCCGTGAGCGTCGTACCGTCGGCCAGTCGCAGGCGTACCTGATCGGGGTCCTGCTCGATCGCACGGACCGCTACCTGCTCGCGGACCTGCGCGCCGGCGGCGACCGCCGCCGCGCGCAACCGGTCGTCGAACTCATCCCGGCGCACCATGGTCACCACTGGGCTGCCGTGCCGGCGGGTGAACTCCCGGCGACCGTCCCTGGTGAACGTCACACGATCCACCCGGTCGCGCGCGGGCACCTCGATCCGGTCCCGGACGGCGGTCAGCGACGTGCCGATCAGGCCACCACCGCACGTCTTGTACCTCGGGTGCGCGGCCCGCTCGACGACCAGGGTGCGCACGCCCGCCCGGGCGGCGGCGTGGGCCGCGGAGAGCCCGGCGGGGCCGGCGCCGACGACGATGAGATCCCAGATGATCACGGTTGCAGCCTAGGGCACCGCACGCCGCGCGGACCGGCTGCGGCACGCCGCCTCGACCGCCCGATCGGGTGGGCATCTTCGCTGCCACAGGGGGTACCCCACGCTGCGCAAACGTCCGCGCGGAGCGGACGGACAAAGGAGGAGATCATGCAGCAGGTGCAGCTGTCGGAGGTCGAGCAACGGGTGTACCAGGCGGTCACCACCCTCGAACAGCGCGGGCACGTGCCGTACCCCGACCTCATCAGCGAGGAGGCCGGACTGACCGAGGAGCAGGTGCACGCCCCACTGCACCAGCTCACCGAGAAGGGCCTGCTGCACCGCGAGGACTCCCCGCTGGCCGGCCTCGACTTCGGACCCCGGTTCTGCGCCCGCCAGATGGCGTGACCCGAGGGACCGCCCGCGGCGATTCGGCCCCCGACGACCGGGGTAGCGAGCAGAAATGGACGATCACCGGTCGGCGGGCGGCTCGATGAGCACAGCGCAGGCGCCGCAGCCGCTCGACGCCGCCGAGAACCGCAAACGCTGGCAGGCCCTCGGCGTCGGGTTGGTCGCCGCGTTCATGACGCTGCTCGACGTGAGCATCGTCAACGTCGCGGTGCCGTCCATCGACCGCGCGTTGCACGCCTCACCGAGCGACCTCCAGTGGGTCCTGTCCGGGTACGCGCTCACCTTCGGCCTGGTCCTCGTGCCCGCCGGTCGCTTCGGCGACGCCCGCGGACGGCGCAACGCGTTCGTGTTCGGCATCTCCCTGTTCACCCTTACCAGCGCGCTCGCCGGCCTGGCCACCTCACCGACCTGGCTGGTCGCGGCCCGGCTGCTCCAGGGCGCCGCGGCAGGCGTGGTCAACCCGCAGGTGACCGGCCTGATCCAGCAGCTGTTCCGGGGGTCGGAGCGCGCCCGCCCGTTCGGGCTGCTCGGCGCCACGATCGGTATCTCCACAGCCGTCGGGCCCCTGCTCGGCGGACTGCTGATCGCCGTCGGTGGCGAGGCGCACGGCTGGCGGTGGGTCTTCTTCGTCAACGTGCCCGTCGGCATCCTCGCGGTCATCCTCGGCTGGCGACTGCTGCCCAGCCGCCCCGAGGGCAAGCCGGACCGGCGGCGGCTCGACCCCGTGGGCGTACTGCTGCTCGGCGTGGGCGTTGTCCTGCTCCTGCTGCCACTTGTGCAGCAACAGCAGTGGCAGACCCCCTGGAAGTGGGCGCTCATCCCGGCCGGCCTCGCGGTCCTCGTCGCGTTCGGGCTCTGGGAGCGGTCGTACGCACGCCACCACGAGCCCCTGTTCGACCTGAAGCTGTTCACCTTCCAGTCGTACTCCCTGGGCGCACTCATCGCGCTCATCTACTTCGGTGGCTTCACCGCGATCTTCTTCGTCTTCACCCTGTACCTGCAGAACGGCCTCGGCTACAGCGCGCTCGTCGCCGGCCTGGCCATCACACCGTTCGCCCTCGGGTCGGCCGCCGCGTCCGCGCTGGGCGGACGTATCGTCAACCGGTTCGGTCGACCGCTTGTCGGGATCGGACTGCTCGCCGTGGTCATCGGCCTGGCCGCGACGGTCGTCGCGCTCCGCCTCGCGCCGGACGCCCCGGCGCCCTGGGTCACCGCCGCTCCCCTGCTCGTCGCCGGGATCGGCAGCGGGCTGGTGATCGCCCCCAACCAGACACTCACCCTCGCCCAGGTGCCCGTGCACCAGGCGGGCAGCGGAGCGGGCATGCTCCAGACCGGTCAGCGGATCGGCGCCGCGGCGGGCATCGCCGCGGTCGGCTCGATGTTCTTCTCCGCCCTCGCCGACAGCCGCGGCAACTGGACCACCGCCTTCGAGACGTCACTCGTGCTGGCCACCGGGATCATCGCGCTCGCGCTGGTCGCCGCCCTTGTCGACATCCTGCGCAAGGGCTGACAACCCTGGGGTACGCCGATGGCCGGCACCCCGGGTCGGGGTGCCGGCCCATCTGCGGGTCAGCTGTTCCAGTACTGGGCGACCAGGTCAGCGGCCTGCTGCTCCCACTGCGCGTACGCGTCCGGGTAGGCCGAGACCTGCACCGTCTGCGCGGCGACGGTCAGCGGCATGTCCTGCCAGCCGTCGACCTGCTTCAGGCCCTTGAGGAACGCCATAGTCGAGTACTCGGGGTCGGTGATCTGCTCCGGCGTGCCCCAACCACTGGACGGGCGCTGCTGGAACAGGCCCAGCGAGTCGTGGTCGTTCATGTCGCCGAGGTGGCCCAGGTTCTCCAGCTTCGACTCCTGCAGGCTCGTCGCGATCGAGATGACCGCGGCGCGCTCGGGCAGGCCTGCCTTCTTCGTCGCGGCGATGATCGCCTTGACGTTGGCGGTCTGCTCGTCGTTCAGGTCGATGTGCGACTGGGCGCCCTGGGTGCCGTGCGGGATCAGGGTGCCGATGTCCGGCTTGTCGGCCTGCACGACCGCCACCGGCCTGGCATCGCCGACGGGGTTGTTGACGGCGTGGGCGACCGGGCCGGCGAACACGCCACCGACGAACGCCATACCAGCAACCGACAGCACACTCTTGCGCATGATCGTGTTCATGGGGGTAGCTCCTTCGGGGGTAGGTCCACCCGCTGCCACCGATGGGTGGAGCCGGGTGTGAGCACCTCGTCCGGCGCTGCGCGTACACGGGGGAAGTCTTCGGTCCCGACCGCCACGAGCGGGGGGCTCGCGGTGCCGGACCGGGTGTAACGACCGGCGGCCGGGGGTCATTCCCGGGGCCTGACCCGCGGGCCGGCGGGCCCGTGGTCCTGCGGTCGTCGGGGTGTGTAACGGCCCCCGGCCCGCCACCATTCCGCCGCACGGGTGCGCCCGGTCACGACCCAGACCGGGACATACCCCTCATGCGGATGGCGATCGGATGAGACCGGACAGCCCGCACACAGGACGGGCTGGTGCCCGCCGGACGAATCCGGCGGGCACCAGCCTCAGGTGAGATCCGGGCACTGCCCGGCGGTGGTGCCGATCAGTGCGCAGCCCCACCAAAGCGCTGGCGACGACGCCAGGCCAGGGTCAGCAGCAACATGAGCGCGCCGGCGCCGACCAGGCCGCCGCCGAGCTTCATGGGCGTACCGATGCTGTCACCGGTGACGGGCAGCGGCTGCTTCTTGTGCAGCACCCGCAGCTCGGCGGTGGCTGTCCGACCGGACTCCCGACCGGTGGCGGTGAAGGTCAGCAGACCCGTCACCGACGGCCGGTAGCTCCTGGTGAAGCGGCCCTGGGCGTCGGTGAACGCCGTGAAGCTCAGCGGCGCGCTCGCCTGGTACGCCACCGGCGCCATGGCGACCGTGGTGCCGTCGCTGCGACGCGCCGGCGCCTGACCGGCCGCGGGAGCGGCGAGCGGCGTCACTGTCACCGTGATGTCGACCGTCTCGTTCGGACCGAAGCCCCTACCGGTCAGCACGACCGTCTCGCCGAGGAAGATCGTCGGGCGGTTGACGGTCAGTGACGCGGCGGTCGGCGGGTACGGCGGCGGCTGGGGCGGGTCGGTGGTCGCACTGGGCGTCGGCTGCGGCTGTGCCGCCCCCGCTGCCGTCGGCACGGCCACCACGGCCAGGCCGACCGTGAGCGCCATGATGATGCGGGATAGCCGCATGATTGGTTCCCTCCTACTGGTCACAGCTTGGTGCGGAATGAACTTGGGTGGTCCAAGGGCTGGCGGTGGGGGTCAGCCACAGCTCGGCCTGTCCGACGCCGGTCTTGGCCGTCAGCACGGTGACCTCCAGCGCCCGTTCGGCCCCGGGACCCACGTCGACGCTTGCCGTCGCCACCTGGCGGCGGCGTTCCGTGCCGCTGCCAAGCGCCGTTTCGGTCCCGTCGAGCCGGGCCTCGAGCACCGCTCCACCGGCCGGGCTGAAGATCGACACCAGAGTGCGTGCGGTGTACGGATCACCGGCCAGGCCGAGGCCGAGGACGGACTCGCTGAGTCCGGACTTCGGCGCCGTCGAGCGCAGGGTCACCCGCAGCCGGAGCTCGCGGC
Organism: Micromonospora sp. NPDC093244; assembly: GCF_040683695.1. Taxonomy (NCBI): domain Bacteria; kingdom Bacillati; phylum Actinomycetota; class Actinomycetes; order Micromonosporales; family Micromonosporaceae; genus Micromonospora; species Micromonospora sp. NPDC093244. Next base: position 1,794,866 of record NZ_JBFBEO010000001.1, on the reverse strand, counting down.
GACCGTCGGGGCGGCATTCGCCCACCGTCAGGTTCGCCGTCGGCCGCAGGTAGTAGCCGAGCTTCGCGCCGCTGCCGTCGTTGAGGAACACGCCGACGGTCGGCACGGTGTCCTGTTCCGGAAGCGTCCCGGCCATCCGGCTGCCGCCGAACGTCCGCTGTTCCTCAGGTCGGGCACTCCAGAACAATATCCGGCGTTCAGTGATAGCACGGTCAAATGCGGACAACAACACCCGTGGGTTGACATTCTTCTTGAAAAAGGCGTCGAACACCGCGGCGGCCGAGGAGGCGAAGAACCTGTCCTGCTCCCGGACGTCAAGCCGCTGGTAACTGTCGTTGAGCAGGGTCTGCACGACCTTCTCGCTGGCCAGGGGCACGCCTCCGGGCACCAGCACCGGCCCTGTCGCCTTGAGCAGATAGGACAGCACCACCGGGTCGACGGCGAGCACACCGTCGACAGTCGTCCCGGTCTTGCGCCGGAACATCTCCCGGTACAGCGCGGCGGCCGTCGGGAAGTGCGGGCTCAGGTTGACGTCTGCGGGATAGATGCCGGGCAGGTCGGTCCAGATCGCGCGGGTCTCCGCCGGCAGCTTCAACGCCGGCGTGAACCGGCCCAGGGACGCGCTGCTGCCCTGCTGACCCATCTTGACCGCGCCGTTCTCGGCCTCGATCATCGCGTACGCGCCGAACATGCCGCCGGTCGCCCGCAACTCGGCGAGGTTCTGCGAGACAAGCAGGTACTTCCGCGAGCCGTGCATGCCGAGCAGCGGCGGCAGCAGGCGGGCAGCCCGGTCGGCGGCGGCGGTCAGGCCGGCCAAGCGGTCGATCTCACCCCGCAGGTCGGTAAGCGCCTGGCGGACCTGGTTGACGAGCCGGTCGCCGGGCACCTCGGCCAGGTCGCGCCGGGTGCGCTGCACCGCCTCGTTCACCCCTGACAGTTCGGTGGAGACCGAGGTCAGCCGGGCCAGGTCCAGCCGGCCGTCGGTCGGGACGAGGCTGGTCAGGTCCGTCCGGAGCAGGGTCGGGAACGCGTGCCGGGCCAGCTCGTCGATGGCGACCGCGATCTGCCGCACGGCGTCGAGGTCGTCGCCAGCGATCGGCGTGTGCCGGCCGAGCGCCCAGCCCGGGTCGTTGGTCGCGGCTCGGGCCGCGCCGGCCTGCTCCTGGAGGGCGGCGAGTGTCCGCAGGGCGCGGTCGGTGTCCCCGCCGACCACCTGGGCGCTCAACTCCCGCGCCAGACCGGCGGCGTTGAGCAGGTGCGAGCGCGCCTGCCACCCACGAAAGCCGACCCAGCCTCCCACCGTCAGCAGCAGCGACGCGACCACCAGGGCGCCGAGCAGCGCCCGCCGCAGTCGCGCCCGCCGGCGACGCCGGGACCGGCTACGCCGCCGGCGAGGCCGTTCGCTCTCCGTCACACCACACTCCCCATCCGGAACCGGACACAAAGTCCGATTTCCCCCTGACGTTCTTAGCACGCATCGCGCACTCTCGTACCGTTATGGCATTTCTCGTCGCTTACGCGAGGTTCATTCGCGGCGCCGCGAGCTCCTCGACACGACCGGCCGCCTCGTACAGCAGCCGCTCGATCCGGTCGACCCCGGCCGGCAACGACATCTCCCGCAGGTACGCCGCACGCCCCCGGCGACCCATCTCGACCCGCGCCGGACCGGGGATCGTCGCGGCCAACCAGAACCGGTCGGCCAGCGCGGCCCAGTCCTCCGGCGGGCAGGACAGCCCCGCCCGGGCCCGTTCGACCAGCTCGGCGGTATCGCCGCCGGCCGAGGCCACCACCGGCGCGGCACAGGAGAGCGCGGCCTGCAGCTTGCCGGGCACCATGCCCCGCAGCTCCGGCAGATCCCGCAACATCACCAGCTGGTAGTCGGCGGCGGCGTACAACTGCGGCATGTCGACAGGCGAGCGCCGCTCCACGAAGCGGACGTTCTCCGCGCCCAACTCGGCGGCGAGCCCCCGCACCCGCCGCTCCTCGCCACCCGAGCCGACCAGGACCAGATCCATCGTCCGGTCCAGCGCCGCCGCCGCCCGTACCGCCGTCTCCAGCCCCTGCCGGACGCCGATCGTGCCGGCGTGCATCACCACGCACCTACCGTCGCGGCGGACCAGCTGGCGGGCCGCGGCGTCCGGCGTCGCCGGATGGAAGATCCGCTCGTCGGTCCAGTTCAGCACCACCTGGACCCGTGCCGGGTCGGCGCCGGCGGCGACCACCAGGTCCCGCATGGACGGCGCGGCCACCGCCACCCGCGCGGCGGACCGGTAGATCCTCGTCATCGCGGCGGACATCCGCGTCGCCCACCGCCCCTCGGCCGCCTCGGCGGCGCCGTCGCGCGCCCAGACGTCCTGGACGTGCAGCACCGTCGGCACCCGCCCGAGCAGCCGCAACACCCCGGCCGCGGCGAACGTGGTGGCCGGCAGCTGGAAGACATACAGCGCGTCGACATCGCCCAGGACGCGGCGCGCGGCCATCGTGGCGCTGCCCGCGAAGGACAGGTAACTGGCCATCCGGGCGCCGGTGGAGGCGCCCGCGCCGGTGTACCTCGGCACGCGCCGGACGGTCAGCCGTTCACTGTGCGTCTCGTGGTGCCAGCGCTGCCGCCAGCCCGGGTAGACGTGCCCGCCGGGGTAGTCCGGGAAGCCGGTGAGCACCCGAACCTCGTGCCCCCGCGCGGCCAGCGCCTCCGCGAGGCTCCCCGGAATGAACGCCGGTTCGGGTGGGAAGTGGTACGACAGGATGCCGATCTTCACCGGGACACCGCCGTCCACAGCGGATCGGCCCCGGTCGGCGCGGCACCGCACCCGGCCGGCACCCGGCCCGCGTACGATGCCGACAACCCCTCCCCGCGCGGCCACCGGCGTCGACGCACCGCGCTCGCGGTGCGCCCAGCCGGGTCCGCACCGACGGAAGGGACCCCGATGGCCGACCGCGTGCTGTTCGTCTGCCACGCCAACCTGTGCCGATCGCCGATGGCCGAGTACCTGGCCCGTCGCCTGCTCGCCGACCAGCCGGTCACCGTGGCCAGCGCCGGCACCGACGGGATGGACGGCATGACCATGCATCCGTACGCCATGGAGATCGCGGCCGAGAGCGGCGCGGACCCGGCGGACTTCCGGAGCCGGACGCTGCGCCCGGAGTACCTGGCCGACGCGACGCTTGTGCTCACCGCGACCCGGCGCCAGCGCTCGGTCTGCACCGCGCTGGCGCCCACGGCGCTGCACCGGACGTTCACGATGCTCCAGTTCGGCCGGTTGGCCGCGGCTGCCGAACCGGCCACCGAGCCGGCCGACGATCCGCTGGGAGCCGCGATAGCCGCCGCCACCCGCGCGCGGGGGCGGCTGCAACCCGCCGCCCCCGACGCGGATGACCTCCGGGACCCGATCGGCGGCACCGCCGCCGACTTCCGACGCTGCGCCGAGGAGATCGAACGGTCGCTGCGACCCCTCGCCGCGCTCATCGGGGCAGCCGGGTGAGCTCCTGGGTGCGGTCGCTGACGCCGTTGACCCCGTTGCTCTCGCTGTGCTTGGCCGCGGTCGCCCGGTCGGTAGGCACCGACGGCGTGGCGGTCGACGCGACCACCCGGTAGGCCTCGTACTGGTACGCCTCGGCCTTGGCCACCTTGGCCATGTTCAGCACACAGCCCAGCAGCCGCACCGAGACCGAGTGCAGCGAACGGGCCGCGGCGGCCACCTGGGTCCGCGAGGTGCGACCCTGCTGGCTCACCAGCAGCGCGCCGTCGGCCTGCACGGCCACCACCACACCGTCGGTCACCGCGAGCAGCGGCGCGGTGTCGATGATCACGATGTCCGCCGACTCGCGCAGCGCCAGCAGCAGATCGGCCATCGCCTTGGAGCCGAGCAGCTCGCTCGGGTTCGGCGGGGCCGAGCCGCTGGGCAGCACCAGCAGAGACTTGTCGCCCCAGCGCTGCACCACGTCACCGACCTGCACGTCGCCGACCAGCACGTCGGTCAGGCCGACGCCGGCGTCCAGACCCAGGTATTCGTCGACCTTGGGCCGGCGCAGGTCCGCGTCGACAAGCAGGACCCGCCAGCCGGCCTCGGCGAGGGCGATGGCCAGGTTGCAGGAGAGGGTGGTCTTGCCCTCGCCCTGCAGGGCGCTGGTGACGGCGATGACCCGGGCCGGCTCGTGCACGTCCACGAAGCGCAGGTTGGTCCGCAGCTTGCGGACCGCCTCGGCGCGCGCCGAGGTCGCGGCGTCGCCGACGATCAGCGGCGCCGTCCGGGCGCTGCTCTCGAACGGGATCTCACCGAGCAGCGGACTGCCGGTGGCCCGTTGCAGGCCCGCGGCGTCACGCAACCGGATGTCGGCCACGCCGCGCAGGATCGCCAGGCCGACGCCGAGCACCAGACCGATCAGCCCTCCGAGGGTGAGGTTCCGTACCGGCTGGGGTGAGACGGGGCTCGCGCTGACCCGTGGACCGCTCACCACCTCGATCTTGATCGGGGCCTTGCCCTCGGGTGGCGTCTCCACCTTCTGCACGAGGTCGACGAACTTCGCGGCGAGGGTCTCGGTCACCCGCAGGGCGCGGGTCTGGTCGGTGTCGGTGATCGACGCCCGCAGCAGGACGGTGCCGGCCTCGGTGGTGGTGCTCACCCGGCGCTGCACCTCGTCCGCGGTGAGCCCGACCGGGGTCTCGGCCACCACGCTCTGGGCCAGCCGGTCACTGGTGAGCAGGTCGGCGTACGACTTGACGCGCTGCTGCAGGAAGAGCCCGCCCTGGTAGGCGTCGGTGACGCCCTGGTTGGGGGTGGTGACGAAGAACGTCACCGAGGCGACGTACCGGGGTTGGGCCCGTACGGTCAAGAACGCCGAGAGACCCAGAGCGACCATGACCGTGACCAGCACGAGCCACCAGTGCCGACGTACGTGCCGCAATTGGCGGAGCAGGTCCATCAGGCGCGCCTCCGTGCCGATCCGGTTACGCCAAAGAACTTCACGAAAACCCCCAAGGTCGTCTTAAACTCGTGAAACCATTAAAGCCGCTCATACGGCTTATGTCCGGAGTTATGTATTTTCGGCGACGAGATGTGCGCCGACATGACCAACCCGACAGAAGGCCATTCGGCAGCGGCGACATCGGGGAAAAGTCGCCAACCGATCAGGCGGTGTCCGTTCGGCCCCCGCGGTCGGCGCGGCGTGCGCGCCCGGATAGGGTCGACAGCGGTGTGCCGGGAAGTCTGGTCGGCGAACGGATTCCTGCCGTCCCGACACCCGAGGTGAACCCCGCACATGGCCGACCCCACCCCGCCCGCCGACCGGTTCCGGCTGTTCTCCCGGTCGTCCTGGCCCGAGGCGCGGCACCTGGCCGACGTCCTGCGCACCGAGACGGTCGGCGGCGCCCTGCTCCTGCTCGGCGCCGTGATCGCGCTGATCTGGGCGAACTCGCCCTGGTCCGACGCGTACCTGCGGCTCGGCGACTGGGTGCCCTGGCCCGCTGGCGCGCGCTGGCACCTCGACCTTTCTCTGGCCACCTGGGCCGCGGACGGCCTGCTGGCCATCTTCTTCTTCGTGGTGGGGCTCGAACTCAAACGCGAATTCGTCGTCGGGGAACTGCGCGACCCGCGACGGGCGGCCCTGCCGGTGGTGGCCGCCCTCGGCGGAATGCTGCTGCCCGCGCTCATCTACGTGGCGGTCGTGGTGGCCGGCGGCGGAGAGGGGCTACGCGGCTGGGCGATCCCGACCGCCACGGACATCGCCTTCGCGCTGGCCGTGCTCGCGGTGGTGAGCTCCCACCTGCCCCAGGGCCTGCGCGCCTTCCTGCTCACCCTCGCCGTGGTCGACGACCTGTTCGCGATCACCATCATCGCGGTCTTCTACACAGCCGACTTCCATCCCGTACCGCTGCTCGCCGCGCTGGTCCCTATCGCGATCTTCGCGCTGCTGGTCCGTCGGGGGCGTACCTGGTGGTGGGCGCTGATCCCCCTCGCGGTTGCCACCTGGGCGCTGGTGCACGCCTCAGGTGTGCACGCCACGGTGGCCGGCGTCCTGCTCGGCTTCACCGTGCCGGTCCTGGCCCGCCGCCCGGCGGGCGAGCCGTCGAGCGCCGCGCGCCCGACCGACGACGCCGGTGGTCTCGCCGCGCACCTGGAACACCTGTGGCGGCCGGTGTCCGCAGGCTTCGCCGTGCCGGTCTTCGCCCTGTTCGCGGCCGGCGTCACGCTGCGCGCCACCGACGTGGGGGCTCTGCTGACCGACCCGGTGGTCATCGCCATCGTCGCCGGTCTGGTCGTGGGCAAGAGCGTGGGGATCTTCGGGTCGACCTGGCTGCTGGCCCGGTTCACCCGCGCCGAACTCGACGAGGACATCAGATGGGCCGACCTGCTCGGCATCGCGCTGCTCGCCGGCGTCGGATTCACCGTGTCGCTGCTCATCGGCGACCTGGCCTTCGGCGCCGGCACGGTCGCCGACGGGCGGGTGAAGACCGCGGTGCTGGCCGGCTCGGTGATCTCCGCCGGGATGGCCGCCGTCGTGCTGCTGCGGCGCAACGCCGCGTACCGGCGCGTCGCCGAACGGGAACGGGTGGACGCCGACGGCGACGGCGTGCCCGACGTCTACCAGCGCCCGGGCGGCTGACGACCGGGAGCGCGGGCCGGCACCGACCCGCGCTCCCCGACGTACCGTCCGTGCCGGTCAGCGCCCCCGGTCGGCGGGGCGGTGCTCCTCGGTCTCCTCGGACAGCGCCTCGGCCGCCGGCCCGGTGAGGTCGTCACCGGGCACCGCCACCTCCTCGGCCACGTCCCGCTCGTCGGGCTTCCCGCCGGGCTGCGGCTCGGGAGCGGTGGCACCGCCGGCGAAGCCGTACTCGTTCGGTTCGTCGTGCCTGCTCATGTGGTTGTCCTCCCGCTCTCGCCGGTTCCGCCTCTCACCGCCAACGGTAGGTGGTGATCGTCCCCGCCGCAGGGCGGCCCGGATTGTCGACGCGGCCACGCCGGCGCGGTGCCCAGCGCCGCCCAGAGCAGCTGGCGAAGCGCGACGATCGCCGCCGCGCCGGCCAGTCCGCTCCAGTCCGGCTGGCCGACGAGCCGGAGCAGACCTGCCGCGACCAGCAGGTCCAGCAGCACCCGGATGGCGGTCCGGGGAGCCCCGGTGCTCAACACCACCACCACACCCGTGACGAGGGCCAGCGCGGTGACCGCCAGGGCCGGCGCGCCGGTCACGACCGGCGCTCGCCCTCGGCCACCTGCCGCTGCTCCTGACGGATCTCCCGACCCAGGAAGTAGTTGAGCGCCGTCCGGATCGTGGCGATGGCGGCCAGCTGGCCGATCTGGGTGAACGACGGAGACACCGCCGTCCGGAGCACGTCGGCCGCCAACTGGAACTCCAGACCCAGGGTCAGGAAACGACCCAGGGTGAGCCGGATCGGAGTGAAGACGGCGGCGGTACGGTGCCGCAGCCCCTCGACCACGAACCGCACCGCCGCCCAGACGGCACCCACGAAGATCACCACAGCTCCGGCGACCTCCACCACGGCGACCAGCACCTCGTCGCCGTGGCGCAGCAACTCCGCCGGCTCCACCCCGGGCCGTTACCCGCCCTCGGGGCGCCTAGTCGGTGCTCACGTCAGCTCGTTCACCGCCTCCAGGATCAGCCAGAGGCCCGAGATGGCGAAGAGGATCGCGGCGCCGTACCTGATGGTCTTCTCCGGGAGGCGACGGCCGAGCATCCGCCCGACCATGATCGCGAGGGCGTCCGCCGCCACCATGCCGATCGTGGAGCCCAGCCAGGTGCCGAACCAGCCGTACTTGGTCGCGAGGGTGATCGTGGCGAGCATCGTCTTGTCGCCCAACTCGGCGAGGAAGAACGCCACCGACACGGCCACCAGCGCCGTCTTGTTGGTCTTCTCCGCCTTGCTCTTCTCCTCCTCGGTGAGCTTGTCCCCCCGCAGGGTCCACGCGCCGAAGCCGAGGAACGCCACACCGGCCACCAGAGAGATCCAGTCGGTGGGAAGCACGGCCCCGAGACCCACACCGATGGCGACCGACGCCAGGTGCACCACCGCCGTCGCGACGGTGATGCCGATCAACACCGGGATGGGCTTGAACCGCGTGGCGAAGGTCAGCGCCATCAACTGGGACTTGTCCCCCAGTTCGGCGACGAAGATGACGCCGAAGCTGACCACCAGCGCGGCGAAAAATCCCTCCATGACATCCTTCCCGTCTTCACACCGGGAGGAGGTACAGGGGCGCCCTCGACCCGGCTGCTACAGCCTGAGTCGAAGGTCTCGCCCGCCCCTGGGAACCGGGGCCGCGTGGCCGGATGCGGAACGCACCAGTATGTCGACCACGACATTGGGGGCTACTCCCCTTCGCGCGACCAGCCTAACGGATCACTCCCCATGGCCGGGCGCCCGGGTGGGTGGGCCGGCTCACCGCGCCCGCGCCAGCGTCACGCCGAACAACCCGTCCGGGTCGGTCCAGAACTCCTCCGCGGTGAACCCCGCCGCGCCCAACTCGGCGGCGATCCCCGCCGGACGGAACTTCGCCGACACCTCGGTCCGCAAATCCTCCCCCGCCGCGAACTCGACAGACAGGTCCAGCACCCGCACGGTCATCGGCCTCGTGGCGCGCAACCGCATCTCGATCCACTCGTGCTCGGAATCCCAGAGAGCGACGTGCGCGAACGCCTCCGGGTCGAAGTCGGCCCCCAACTCCCGGTTGATCACACGCAGCACGTTGCGGTTGAACTCGGCGGTCACCCCTGCCGCGTCGTCGTACGCCGGCACGACCACCGACGGGTCCTTCACCAGGTCGGTGCCGAGCAGCAGCCAGTCCCCGACCTCCAGAGCGGCGCGCATGGCGGCCAGGAACTCGGCCCGCTCGGCCGGCAACAGGTTGCCGATCGTGCCACCGAGGAACGCCACCAGGCGACGGCCGCCGGTCGGCAACCTGTCGAGCTGCCTGGTGAAGTCCCCGACGATGCCCCGCACCCGCAGGCCCGGGTAGTCCGCCGCGATCCGCGCGGTGGACCCCAGCAGCGCGCTCACCGACACGTCGAGCGGAACGAACGTGCCCAGCCCGCCCCGGCGGGTGAACGCGTCCAACAACAGCCGGGTCTTCTCCGATGAGCCCGAACCCAACTCGACAAGCGTCTTCGCGCCGGTCACCGCCGCGATGTCGGGGGCGTGCCGCGCCAGCACCGCCCGCTCGGCCCGGGTCGGGTAGTACTCGGGAAGACGGGTGATCTCCTCGAACAGCTCACTGCCGCGGGAGTCGTAGAACCACTTCGGCGGCAGCCACTTCGGCTCCGCGGTCAACCCGGTCCGGACGTCCTGACGCAGGCCACGCTCCACGTCCTGCTGCTCAAGGTAGATCTCCAACGGTTCCGCAGTCATCGGCCCTGCCTCTCTGCTCAGTCAACACTCGCGTGCCCGACCGGTGCCGCTCACCGGACCGGCAGTGGGCGTACCCGCACCCCGTCCGCCGTGGCGGTGACCAGCTGCCCCTCGGGCACCGGCCGCCACCCCGGGTCGTCGTCGTGTGGCTCCGAGGCGAGCAGCACCGAGCCGCGCGCCGCGCGCACCGACAACGCGTGCCCGGCCACGCTGGCCACCACCGACCGCCCGTCGGTGAGCAGCAGGTTCAACCGGGAGCCCGGCGCGGCCGCGGCCACGTCCGCCACCGTCTCGGCGACCGCCCGCGCCGGGTCGTCGCCGGCCCGCAGCCGATGCCGCACCAACGCCCACAACAGGGCCGAGTCGGTGGCGGCGTCCAGGGTCAGCAGGTCGCGGACGGGCAGCGCGGCGGCGAGCGGCACCACCGCGTCCGGCCAGCCACGGATCACACCGTTGTGGCTGAACAGCCACCGGTCCTGCGCGAACGGCGCGGCGGCCCCGTCCTGCACCGCCATCCCGACGGTGGCCGAGCGCACCGCGGCGAGAACCGCGCCGGAGCGGGTCACCGCCGCGAGCTCCGCGATCGTCGGATCACTCCAGATCGGCTGGGCCCGCCGGTAGCGCACCGGCTCGCCGTCACCCGGATACCAGCCCACACCGAAACCGTCGGCGTTGATCGTGCCGCCGCCGCGCATGTCACGCGGCGCCCAGGACTGGCGCACCAGCGAGTACGCGGGCTCGAAGAGCAGCTCGGCCAGGGTGACAGGTGGCCCCAGATAGGCCAGGTGGCGGCACATCAGCGCCACCGGTCAGCCGCGCGTCGCGTCACAGGCGCGACTCGTCCGGGCCGGCGTCCCGCGCACACCGGAAACCGCTGAAGATCTGCCGGCGGATCGGATAGTCCCAGTTGCGGAACGTGCCCCGGCAGGCCGACCGGTCCGTGCCGAACGAGCCGCCACGCAGCACCCGGTAGTCGTCGCCGAAGAAGACCTCCGAATACTCCCGGTACGGGAAGGCGGTGAACCCGGGATGCCCCCGAAAGGCAGTCGACGTCCACTCCCAGACGTCGCCGATCAGCTGGTGCACGCCCAGCGGCGAGGCGCCCGCCGGGTACGCGCCCACCGGAGCCGGCCGCAGGTGGCGTTGGTCCAGGTTGGCGTGCGCGGCGGTCGGCTCGTCGTCGCCCCACGGGTAGCGGCGCGAGCGCCCCGTCGCCGGATCCCACCGGGCAGCCTTCTCCCACTCCGCCTCGGTCGGCAGTCGCTTGCCGGCCCACGCCGCGTACGCCTGCGCCTCGTGGAAGCACACGTGCACCACCGGCTCGTCCGCGCGCACCCGGTCCCACCGGCCGAACCGCCGGTACGACCAGCCGTCGCCGTCGCGCCGCCAGTGCATCGGGGCCTCGAGCCGCTCCCGGACCCGGTGCGCCCAGCCGGCCGGGCTCCACCAGCGCCTGTCGGTGTAGCCGCCGTCGGCGATGAACGCCTCGTACTGGCCGTTGGTGACCGGGGCCGCGTCGATGACGTACGCGGGCAGGTCGACGCGGTGCGCGGGACGCTCGTTGTCCAGGGCCCACGGATCGGTGTCGGTGCCCATGGTGAACTCGCCGGCCGGGACCAGCACCTCCCCGACGACGGACGCGGACGGCTCCGGTGGCGCCGGGGCGTGTAGCACCGCCGGCCCCGCGCGCAGCTGGTGGGTGGCGAGCATCGTCTCGTCGTGCTGCTGCTCGTGCTGGACGATCATGCCGAAGGCGAACCCGTCGGCCACCAACGGACGCTCGGTGAACCGCACCGTGTCGAGCAGGTCGTGCACCTTGTCCCGGACGGTGCCCAGGTAGGCGCGGGCCTCCGCGGGCGGCAGCAGGGGCAGCGTCGGCCGGTCGCGGCGGGGCTGCTTGAACGCGTCGTACAGCTCGTCGATGTCGCACCGGACCGGCTCGCGGCCCCCGACGTCCCGCACCAACCACAGCTCCTCCTGGTTGCCGACGTGCGCCAGGTCCCAGACCAGCGGCGACATCAGCGGCGAGTGCTGGCGCATCAGGTCGGCGTCGTCGACCACCTCGGTCAGCAGCGCGGTACGGGATCGGGCCCGGGCCAGCTCCGCCGCGATCCGGTCGCGCAGCCGCTCCCCGTCGGTGTGTCCCGTCGTCGTGCTCGCGGTCACCGGTCTCCCCTCTCCGCGGCGGTCAGCCGCCGCCGAACGCCTCGTGCGATGTCGTCGTGGATGTCGGTGGGCAGGTCCAGCAGCGGCAGCCTGGTCAGGGCCAGGTCGAGCAACGCCGAGGCGGCGGCGGCCAGCGCCGCGTCGGCGAGCCCGTGCCGGGCGGCCGCGGACCAGCGGTGCGCCACCGCGGCGGCGATCGTGTACGCGTCCCGCACCGTGCCCGGGTCGGCGAACAGGGCGGTCAGCACCGCCAGCGGAAGCCGCCAGTCCCGCCCCGGCTGGGCGTCCAGGTACCGCAGTTCGAGGTAGCCGCGGGGACGCACCGGCGGGAACAGCGTGCTGACGTGGTAGTCGAGATCGTCGGTGGTGGGTGGGTGGGGCAGCGCCCCGTCGAGCCAGTCGGCGAACGTCACGCCGGGCGGGGCGGCCCAGTCCGGGCCGTGCCGGCGCAGGCAGAGCAGCGGTGCCGCGAGCACGTACCGCACCCAGGTGTTCCTCGGGTCCTCGTGGGCGTCCGCTGCCGTCCAGACCGGCCGGGTGCGGGACGGGTCGATGGCCAGCCACGCCGCCATCCGGGCCGAGGCCCAGCCGGTGCGACGCCCGGCGTGCCGGTTGGCGGACGCGAATGCCGCGAGCAGCGGTGGGCCGACCGCGTGCGCGGCTGCCCACCGTGCGGAGACCTGGTCCGGTTCGCCGGCGTCGAGGCAGATCTGAAGGCCTGCGGTGCTGTACATCATGGTCCGGCCGGCCGGACCACGCCTGTCGAAGGCGCCGCGCATGGCGCGGTAACGGGGAGTTTCCACCACCGGGCGGGGCCGTCGGTGCGGGTCGATGCCGCTGCGGCCGAGGATCAGACCGGCGGCGGCCAGCAGGTCGGTGACCTGGGCGATGTCGGCCTCGGTGGCCTCGATCAGCGCGGCGGTCGAGGAGCGCGGCGGGGTGGAGATCTCCAGTTGGCCACCCGGCTCCAGCGTCACCGTGCCGCCGTGTCGCAGCGGCTCGGCCGAGCTTGTCACGTCCAGGGTGACGGGGCTGTGCCGTCCGAGCGCCGCCCTGAGCCGCGTCGGTGTGACAGGGAGGGCGGGATCGGCGGCGTCGTGCACGGTCCATTCCAGTTCGACGCCGGTGTGGGTGGGTGGGCCGGTCTTGAAGCAGATCCGGGCGAGATGTCGCACTGCGGCGGCGGACTCGCGCAGAATCGCGCTGCGGTCCAGCTCGGGTGACGTCACCACCTGTCGTGCCCCCTCTCCGTGTGCCGACTTCGGGACACGGTGCCACCGTAAACCCGCCCACCGACAGCGTCGGGGCGTCCGCGGCGCCACCAACCCCTGTCTAACAGACGAATTTCCGGCCCGCAGGGCGGAACGAACCGCGATCCTCAGTCCCGGACGGGATGCTCCGTCGGCGGTTCCGACGGCTTGACCTTCGCCGACTCAGACGGCTTCGACTTCGGCTTCGGCGGCGTCGAGGGCGGTACGGGCGACGTGGTCGGGGCCGGCGTCGCCTCGTGCAGCAGCCGCTGGCAGTACGGCCCGACCTGGGCCGGCCCGCCCGCGGCGGTCACCAACTCCCGCCAGCCGGGCGTGCGCAGCGCCTTCTCCCGCTGGTCGGGCTTCTTGGCCTGCCAGGCACGGCACAGCCCGCGCAACTGGCTCGCCGGTAGCGCCCCGGACGGGGTGACGCCCGTGGCCGACGGCGCACCAGGTGTCGCCCGATCGGGCACAGCTCCCCGGTCGCCGGAGGGGCTCGCCCCGGCGTCGGTGGGGCTCGGCCGGGGACTGCTCGGCGCCTGCGGCGGCGACGGGTCGGGTGGCTGGTCGAGGGTGACGGCGGCGAAGGCGACGCCCGCCGCCGTGGCGGTGGCCGCCAGCGCGCCGACCCACGCCACCGCGCCGGTGGTCAGCCGGCGGCGGCGCGACCGGCGGGACACGGCGGGCTGCTGGTCGGCCCGGGCGGCCCGGAACGCGGCCAGTGCCTCCTGCTCACCGGCCAGCTCACCGGGCCGGGCCGGGGCGGCAGCGGCGGCGAGGAGGCCGGCAAGCGGGTCGGGGGCCGCCAGGGGCGCGTGCTGAGGCGCCGGCGACGCGGCGGCGCGGGCGGCGTCGAGCAGCCGTTCGGTCTCGGCGCGGTCGGCCCACCGGTCGGGCCGGTTCGGGTTCATCCGGAATCCCCTCACGTCAGCCATCCGCCGACTCGGCGTGTGTCCGACCTGACAGCCCGCGCGGACGGGGCGGCTGCGCGACCGTCCCGCCGTCGACCGACGACACGCCGTCGTCGACACCGACCGGCGACGCGGCGCCATCTCCGCCGGCGGGTGGCGGGACGGTCGGTGTGCCGGCGACGGCCGGATCCGGGCGTTCCAGGAGGGCCGCGAGACGGCGCAGGCCGCGGTGCGCGGCGGTGCGCACCGCGCCGGCGCGGCGACCGAGCACCTGACCCGCGGATTCCGCGTCCAGGCCGATCACCGCCCGCAGCAGGACGGCCTCCGCCTCCCGGGGCGGCAGGGTGGCGATCAACGCCAACGCCGACTCCGTGCCGATCGTCTCCCCGGCCCGCTCGGCGGTGTCCGCGTCGCTCGCCAGGTCGGCGAGCGCCTGCACCGGCACCGGCAGCGACGGTCGACGGCGCAGCTTGCGCAGGTGGTCCATCGCCCGGTTACGGGCGATGGTGACGGTCCAGGCCCGGAACTCGCCGCCGGTGAAGCTGGGCAGGTCACGGGAGATCTGCAGCCAGGTCTCCGACGCGACGTCCTCGGCGTCCCCGCCCACCAGGGCGGTCAGGTAGCGCAGCAGCCCGGGCTGAAGGCTGCGGTAGAGAAAGCGGAACGCCTCCTCGTCTCCAGCCTGCGCCGCGGTGACCGCGTCGGTCAGTTCGGCGGTCATCGGTGGCCCGCGGATCGCCGCGCGGCGTTCGATGAGGCGGGACGTGCCGGCTCGACCAGCATCCGCACCCGCACCGCCCTCCACCGACTCTGGTCATGCCACGACCGAGGTCGTCTCGGCCGGGGGTCTGGGCCAGCGCGACGACGGTCGGCTCCCGACGGGTGACCCGCCGTGGCCGCCGGGCGGGGCCCGAGCCGCGCTAACGCTAGGAGCGGACCCACCGGGCGACAAGTCGGCACCGCGTCACGGAAGAGTGACAATTGTCAAACCGCTGAATCGGCGCGTCCCCGTAACGGCCGGCGGCCGGCAGACGCTCCCCGTACCCGCGGCTGGGCATGAGCATTCCTCGACAACGGGCCGGCGTCCACCCGTCGACCTTCCGTGACGCCGGGCTACCAGCCCGTCACGGAACGGCGATCCCCGCCCAGGTCACACCCGGGGACGGGCCGTCCGGCGGGACGCCCGCAGCGCGCCGTTCCGCGCCACTCTAGGTACGGTAATGCTGTGTTGTCATCGGAGGTCGTGCTCAGCGGGCGGTACCGCCTGGACGAACGTGTCGCCACCGGCGGCATGGGCGACGTCTGGCGCGCCTCGGACCTGGTCCTGGGCCGACAGGTGGCGGTGAAGGTCCTGCTGCCGGCGCTGGTCTCCGACCCCGACTTCATCGCCCGCTTCCGGGCCGAGGCGCGGATCATGGCGGCGCTGCGGCACCCGGGCATCGTGCAGGTGTACGACTGCGGCGAGGACGACCTGCCCGACGGCGGTCGGGCCGACTACCTGGTCATGGAGTTCGTCGACGGTGAGCCGCTGTCCAAGCGGATCGAGGCGGCCGGCCGGCTCGACGTCTCCGAGACGATGTCGATCGTGGCCCAGGCGGCCCACGCGCTGAACGCGGCGCACCGTGGCGGCATCGTGCACCGCGACGTCAAGCCGAGCAACCTGCTGGTGCAGGAGGACGGCACCGTCGTCCTGGTCGACTTCGGCGTGGCCCGCTCGACGAACGTCACGAGCATCACCAGCACCAACGCGGTGCCCGGCACCGCCCTGTACATGGCACCGGAGCAGGCCGCCGGCCGACCGGTCAGCGGCGCCACCGACATCTACGCCCTGGGCGCCGTCGCCTACTGCTGCCTCACCGGCGGTCCACCGTTCACCGGCGACAACCCGCTCCAGGTCGCCGTGCGCCACCTCGACGACGAGCCGCCGGAGCTGCCGCACGAGATCCCGGAGGCGGTCCGCGCCCTGGTCTCGCGGGCGCTGGCCAAGGATCCTCTCGACCGTTTCAGCAGCGGCGCGGCGATGGCCGAGGCGGCCCGCACGGCGGTGACCGGCGGCGAACCGCCCACCGCCATGGCGTCGTCCGTTCCGTTGCGGGACGCCGGGCCGGGCACCCGCACCGACGTGCCGGCCGGCGCGGCCGTGGCCCCGGCGGGTCGTCGACGCGGCCGGCGGGGCGCGTTGGTCGGCGCGGCGGCGACTGTGCTGGTGGCGGTCACCGCGCTGGTGGCCGCGCTGGGCGCCACGAAGAACGCGGACGCCCCGGCGGTCAAGTTGCCCACCAACTCCCCGACCGTGGCACCGACCGGCCAGGTGGAGGTGCCGGCCGGGAACGAGCAGGTCACCGAGGACTCGGCCCGCCCGAACCGGCCGAACGCTCCCGCGACCAGTCCGTCGGCCCCGGTCAGCGCGACGCCGAGCATCCAGCCGAGCCAGACGACAACCCCGCCGACACCGACGGCGACGGCGACCACCTCGGCTCCGACAAGCGGTCCGACGAGCGCCACCCCGAGCGACCCGACGACGGGCCCGACGACTCCGACGACCCCGCCGGTGACGGACCCGGACGACCCGACGAACGACTGAGCGGGCGGTCCGACCGGGCCCCCACCAGCACCGATATCACCAAAACGGACTTACGTCGTCGACTACCACTCTAGGCTCACAGCAGGTCATTTCCACCATCTGCCGCGGGAGCCCGGGTGAGCGCTGAGAAGCTGGTCGTGATCGGCCAGGGGTACGTCGGACTGCCGCTGGCCATGCGCGCCGTCGAGGCGGGTCTGGACGTGATCGGCCTCGACGTCGACACCGACCGGGTCAAGCGGCTCGCCTCCGGCGAGTCGTTCGTCGAGGACATCCCCACCGACCGGCTGGGCCGGGCGTTGGGCAGCGGGCGGTACCGTCCGAGCTCCGACTACGCCGACGCCGAGGGCTTCGACGTCTGCGTCATCACCGTTCCGACGCCGCTGCGCGACGGCACCCCCGACCTGAGCTTCGTCGAGCAGGCGGGCGTGGGCATCGGCCCGTACGTGCGGCCGGGCTGCACGGTGATCCTGGAGTCCACCACCTACCCGGGCACCACCGAGGAGCTGCTGCGTCCGCTTCTGGAGTCGGCCAGCGGGCTGCACAGCCCCGGCGACTTCCACCTCGGCTACAGCCCGGAGCGGATCGACCCGGGCAACCCGACCTGGCGGCTGGAGAACACGCCGAAGGTGGTGTCCGGCGTCGACCCGACGTCGCTGGCCCGGGTGGACGGCTTCTACAGGCGTCTGGTGGAGCGCACCGTGCCGGTGGACTCCACCCAGGTCGCCGAGCTGACCAAGCTGATCGAGAACACCTTCCGGCAGGTCAACATCGCGCTGATCAACGAGCTGACGATGCTCTCGCATCCGTTGAACATCGACGTCTGGCAGGCGATCGAGGCCGCCGAGACGAAGCCGTTCGGTTTCCTGCCGTTCAAGCCCGGCCCGGGCGTCGGCGGGCACTGCCTGCCGATCGACCCGTGCTACCTGTCCTGGCAGGTCAAGCGCCGCCTCGGCCGGCAGTTCCGGTTCATCGAGCTGGCCAACGACGTCAACCACGAGATGCCCGAGCACGTCGCCCAACGGATCATGGCCGGGCTGAACCGGACCGGCCGCGCCGTCAGCGGCGCCCGGCTGCTGTTGCTCGGTCTGGCGTACAAGAAGAACACGGGTGACATGCGGGACTCCCCCGCGGTCGACGTGGCCCGCCGGCTCCAGGACCTCGGCGCCGAGGTCCACGCCGTCGAGCCGTACGCCGAGGCGCACCAGATTCCCGCCGGCGTCACAGTGGTCGGCCTGACCGAGCGGGAGGTGCGGGCCGCCGACGCGGTGGTGGTCGTCACCGACCACGACAGCTTCGACTACGACCTGGTGGTCGAGCACGCCCGCTACGTCTTCGACACCCGCAACAGGTGCTCCGGCCCGGTGGTCGAGCGCCTGTAGACCCGGCACCGCTGGCCGGTCCCGCCGCCGGGGAAGACGGCGGGGCCGGCCGGCGGATGTCCGCCCGGACGGTGCGACGCGGCACGCCGGCGCAGGGGCCGGGTCCACCGAGCACTGTCGCACCAGGCCGGCTCACTGGTCGGCGAGCGCCTCGACGACGGGCCTGGACAGCGCCCGACGGGCCGGCAGCACCGAGGCGAGCAGGGCGGCCAGCACCGCCACGCCGAGGATCAGCCCGAGCTGGCCGAACGGCAGCACCACGTGAAAGTCCCCGCCGAGACGGTCCAGCAGGGCCATCGCGGCGGCGCTGACCCCGGTGCCCAACCCGATCCCGAGCACCGCGCCGACCAGCGCCATCAGCACTGCCTCGGCCGCGAGCATGGCCCGCATCCGCCCCCGGGTCATGCCGACCGCCCGCAGCACGGCGTTCTCCCGGGTGCGTTCGACAACCGAGAGGCTCAGCGTGTTCGCCACGCCTACCAGTGCGATCACCACGGCCAGGCCGAGCAGCGCGGTGACGAACGCCAGAAGCATGTCGACGGTGCCGGTGAGCATCTTCTTGTACGCGCCCTGGTCCATCAGGTTGACCGTCGGGTAGCCGGCCAGCACCTGCGCGATCGCGTCCCGCGCCCGGTCGACGTCGACACCGGCGGCGGGATCGATCTCGGCCAGGAAGCCGCGCCGGTCGGGAAAGAGCGCGGCGAAGTCCGCGTCGGCCATGTCGATGACGTGCCCGGCCGGCGCGTCGCTGGCGACCATGGCCGGCCTGTCGTCGGTCACGACGGCGGCCACCTGGAACCCCCGCCCCTTGACGGTGACAGGTGAGCCGACAGTCCAGCCGTTGGCCCGCGCCAACTCCTCGTGCACCAGCACCCGCCCCGGTCCGAGCCGGCCCGCGTCGCCGGAGAGCACCCCGGTGATGGTCCGGCCGACCAGGGCCGGGTGGGCGGCGCGGACCTCGATGTCGGCGGTGACCGCACTGCGCTGTTCGTGCACCACACCCAACTCGGGGCGGGCGGCCAGCTCGCCGGTGAGCGCGGCGGGCAGGTCCTGTCCGATCCCGCTGACCACGAAATCGGTGCCGATCTCGGCGTCCACGCTGCGTTCGATGCCGTCCTTGGTGCTGCGGGCACCCACCACGAACGCCGACACCAGTCCGATTCCGATCACCAGAGCGGTGGCCGTGGCGGCGATCCGGCGCGGGTTGCGGACCGCGTTCGCCACCGCCAGGGTGGCTGTCGTACCGACCAGCCGCCGCAGCGGCCAGCCGAACACCCGGACCAGCGCCGGGACGAGCACCGGTCCGAACAGGACGATCCCGAAGAAGGCAAGCACGCCGCCGGCGGCCACCAGCACCAGTTGACCGGCACCGGCGGCACCGGCCAGCGCGGCGACGCCGGCGCCCAGCACGACCGCGCCGAGCGCCAGCCGCAGCCGGCCCGCTCCCCGGCCGGGCTGCACGGCGGCGTCGGTCAACGCGGCCACCGGCGGGACCCGCGTCCCCCGCCACGCCGGGAGAAGGGCGGCGCCCACGGTCAGGACGGTGCCCAGCAGCAGAGCGGTCACCACCGTCGAACCGGTCACCCGCAGCCCACCGGAGACCGGCACGTCCAGGCGGATCAGCAGCAGTCGCATCCCACCGGCGAGGGCCACCCCGAACAGCACCCCGAGCGCCGAGGCGACCACCCCGAGCACCGCCGACTCCAGTAGCGCCGACCGGAAGACCTGCCCACGGGTGGCGCCGACCAGTCGCAGCAGGGCGGTCCGTCGGGTGCGCTGCGCCAGCACGATGGCGAAGGTGTTGGCGATCACGAAACCGGCCACCACCACGGCGACCGCCACGAAGATCATCAGCAGCATGGTGAACTGGGTCAGGTCGCGGACCGCCTCGTCCACGGCGTCGTCGAGGATCTGCTGGCGATCCTTCACCGTGGTGCCGGCGTCGGCCACGGCACGTACCCGCTCGGCGAGCGCGCCCGCCGGGACAGCCGGCCGCGCCGCCACCATGATCCGGTCGTAGCCGGACTCCCCGGTCACGGCGAGGGCGTCCGTCCCGACCAGACCGATGAACGGACCGCCGATGTCACGCGCCGTGCCGGCCACGTCGACGGTACCCACCAGGGTGTACGGGCGGGCCGGACCACCGGTGCCGCCGACCCGCACCGGGGCCCCGAGCGTGAAACCCTCCTTCGCCACCGTGTCGGTGTCCAGCACCATCTCGCCGGCGCGGTCGGGCAGCCGTCCGGAAACCACGTCGTACGAGCGCAGCGCGGCCTCGGTCGGGATGGCGGCGAGCACGGCGTAGCCGAGCACCGGCCGGCCATCGGCGCCCACCACACCGCCGGTGCCGGTCAACTCTCCGCCCGCGGCCGCCACCCCGTCGACCCCCCGGACCCGGTCCAGCAGGGCGGTGGGCAGCGACCGTTCGCCGGTGGCGTACACGGCCAGGTCGGTATGCCTGTCGAAGGTGCCGGCCCGCTCGTACGCCCCCGCGCGCATCCCGTCCACGAGGATCAGGGTGCCCGCGATGAACGCGACACCGAGCACTACTGCCAGCGCGGAGAGCAACATGCGCAGCGCCTCGGCACGCAGCGAGCGCAGGGTCAGGCGGATCATGCGGGACTCCCGGGAGGCGGTATGGATCGGACCCCTCCGACGCTATGGCCGGCACCGGTCAGTCGATCTCCACCTGCGCGCTAGACCTCTGTGCTCCCCGGGTCGCGGTACGCCCGCCGACCGGTACGACCCAGGTCGTACGCGGACTCATCCGCCGGGCGTGACCAGCCCGCTCTCGTACGCCAGCACCACCGCCTGGACCCGGTCGCGCAGCTGGAGCTTCGCCAGGATCCGGCCGACGTGGGTCTTCACGGTCGCCTCGGCCACGTGCACCCGCGCGGCGATCTCCGCGTTGGACAGTCCCTGCGCGACGAGCAGCAGCACCTCGCGTTCCCGCTCGGTGAGCTGCGCCAGCCGGGGGTCGACTGTCGGGCCGGTGCCGAGCTGCCCGGCGAACCGGTCCAGCAGCCGCCGGGTGATCGACGGCGCCACCACCGAGTCACCCTGGGCGACGACACGGATCGCGGCCAGCAGCTCCTCCGGCGGGACGTTCTTGAGCAGGAAACCGCTCGCCCCGGCCTGGAGGGCGGCGAACGCGTCCGCCTCGGTGTCGAAGGTGGTGAGCACCAGCACCCGGGGCGGACCGGCGGGCCGGTCGGCGCAGAGCCGGCGGGTGGCCTCCACCCCGTCCATTGTCGGCATCCGGATGTCCATCACCACCACGTCGGCCTCGGTACGGGCCAGCACCCGCAGGGCGTCCGCGCCGTCGATGGCCTCCCCGACCACCTCCAGGTCGGCCTGCGAGTCCAGCACCATCCGGAACCCGGCGCGCACCAGCGCCTGGTCGTCCACGATCACCACGCGGATCGTCATGCCGCGATCACCTCCGTTGCGGGACCCGACGGTAGCGGTAGCCGTGCCTCGAGCTGCCAGCCCCCGCCCGTCCGGGGGCCGGCGGTGAGGCTGCCGTCGTACACGGTCACCCGCTCGCGCATGCCGAGCAGGCCGTGACCGCCGGACGGTGCCGGGCTGACCACCGGACGGCCGCGACCGTCGTCGGCGGCCCGGACCACGACGGCGTCGGCGGTGTACGCCAGGGACAGGTCGACGTGGGCGCCGACGCCCGCGTGCTTGAGCGCGTTGGTCAGCGCCTCCTGGACGACCCGGTAGACGGTCAGCTCCAGCCCCGGCGGCAGGGCCGGCGCGTCGCCGGTGACGGTGTGCCGGATGCTCAGCCCGGCGTCGCGGAACCGGGCCAGCAGGTCGGTGAGGTCGGCCAGGGCCAGCCTGCGGTGCTCCGGGTCGGCGGGTACCGCCGAGTCCCCGGCGCCGGTGGGGCCCGCGTCGCGCAGGACACCCACCAGCCGGCGCATCTCCTCCAGGGCCTGCCGGCCGGTGTCGGCGACCACCTTCACCGCCGTGCGGGCCTGCTCCGGGTCGCGGTCCAGCATGAACCGCGCCCCGTCCGCCTGCACGATCATCACGGCCATGCTATGCGCCACCACGTCGTGCAGCTCCCGGGCGATACGGGTGCGTTCCTCGGCGACCGCGGCGCGGGACTCGGCCTCCCGCTCGCGTTCCAGGGTGGTGGCCCGCTCCTCCAGGCTGAGCACGTAGAGCCGGCGGGTGCGCACGTTCAGCGCGACAAGCCAGACCGCTCCGGTGACCAGCGCGTACCACAGCGCGGTCACCCACCAGAGGACGACACCGGGGGTCTGGGCGGCGGCGAGCAGCACCCCCACGGCGGCCACGCCACCGGCGAGCACGCCGTCGCGCAGCCGCCGCCCGTACTTCACCACGCTGTAGAGGGTGATCAGGACGGCGACGTCGTAGACGAGCGGACCCCACCGGGCGATCACCTGGACCATGGCCAGCGCCGCGACGGCCACCGTCACCGCACCCGGGTGGGTACGCCGGAACAGCAGCGCCACGGCCATCGCCACCCCGACCAGGGTGGCCGCCCAGCCGCCCGGCTGGTTCACCGCCGCGGTCAGGCTGACGAGCGCCACCAGGGCGGAGACGGCCACGTCGAAGGCGACGCCGCGCAGCGGGCGACCGAACACGGTGCGTCTCACGATCAGCAAGCGTACGTGCCGGGCGGCAGGCGGCCTGTCGCGTGCAGGGTCCGGTCGAGTGGTTTCGCGTCGGCGGTGGGCGCTCCGGTGGGGCCGGTCACCCGCGCGGGGGGCGGCGACCACGATCACCGCGAGACTGTGCCAGCGTGGGCAGACGTGAAGACCGCCGCCCCGCCCGAGCCCGCCGTGCGCTGGCGTCCGCACCCGCTCGACCTGGTGGCGGTCGTCCTCGCGGTGGTCGGGGTCGCCTGCGCGCTGAGCGGGCTGCTGCCCCGCGCGGAGACCACCGCCACCCTGCACCGGATCCTGCCGCTGCTGCTCTTCCTCGGCACCGTGATCGTGCTCGCCGAGCTGACCGCCGTGGCCGGTGTCTTCGACGTGCTCGCCAGCCGGCTGGCCATCGCGTCGCGGGGCAGCTGGGTGGCGCTGTTCCTGCTGTGCGGCGCGCTGGCGACGGTGACCACCCTCGTGCTCAACCTCGACACCACAGCCGTGCTGCTCACCCCGGTGCTGCTCGCGTTGGCCCGCACCCTGCGCGTCCCGGCGGCTCCCCTGGCGGTCACCACGGTCTGGCTGGCCAACACCGCGAGCCTGCTGCTGCCGGTGTCCAACCTGACCAACCTGCTCGCCGCGGACCGGGTCGGCCTGGCGCCCCTGGCGTACGCGCAGCGGATGGCGCTGCCGCAGCTCGCCGCAGTGCTCGTCACCATGGCGCTGCTCTGGTACGGCTGGTGGCGGCGCGACCGGCCGGCCGGGGGGCGTTTCGTCCCGCCGGCCCGGCATGTCCCGGCCGACCCGGTGCTGCACCGCACCGCGCTCGGCGGCTGCCTGCTCTTCGTCGCCGGCATCCTCGCCGGGGTGGAGATCGGGCTGGCCTCCAGCGTGGCGCTCGCTGTGGTGCTGCTCGGCTTCGTGGTCCGCTCCCCCGGCGCGCTGCGTCCCGGCCTGGTGCCGGTACGGCTGCTGCTCTTCGTCGTCGGCCTGTTCCTGGTGGTGCAGACCCTCGGCCGGCACGGGCTGGACGACCTGGTGGGCGGCCTGCTCGGTGCCGACGGTGGAGCGTTGGGCGCGGTGCGGGCCGGCGGCACCGGCGCGCTGCTCGCCAACGCGGTGAACAACCTGCCCGCCTACCTGGCCGGCGAGTCGGTGCTGCCGGTGGCCGACCACACCCGTCTGCTGGCCCTGCTGATCGGCACCAACGTGGGCCCGCTGGCCGCCCCCTGGGCGTCGCTGGCCACCCTGCTGTGGTTCGAGCGGTGCCGGGCGGCCGGGGTGACGGTGCCGGTGACCCGGTTCGTGCTGACCAGCACGCTGCTCGCGGTCACCGGCACGCTCGCGGCGGTCGGGGCGCTGCTGCTGGTGAGCTGAGCGCCGGCCCCGGTCGGCGGGTCGTCGGGTCGGCGGGGTCGGACCTGGCGGTGCCCGGCCGGGCGTCAGCGCCGCGCGGGGCGCGGGCCGACCAGCCGGCGGACCATCGGCGCGGCGTTCCACTTCGCGGCGCCGACCAGGTCGCGGGCATGCTCCAGGACTGTGTAGTCGGGGCGGCTCAACCCGTCGGCGATGGCCCGGTCCAGGTCGTTGCCGCACCGGCTGAGCACCGTGTCGAAGTCGCGGCGCACGGGTTCCAGCAGGTCGTAGCCGAACGCGCGGTGCAGCCGGGCGAAGAGCGGCTTGTACAGCCGCACCCGCTCGTGCAGCCCCGACGAGTACGACATGGGGTGTTTCGGTCGCCGCAGGATGTAGTCCGGCAGCACGTCGGCGAACGCCCGCCGGACGATCCACTTCTCCTGCCCGTGGCGCAGCTTCAGCCCCAGCGGCAGTCGCATCGCCAGCTCCACGACACTGAGGTCGAGGAATGGCACCCGCGCCTCCACGCCGTGCCCCATGGCGGCCCGGTCGACCCGCTGCAACTCGGTGCGGCACAGGTTGCGGATCCGGTGCAGGAACAGGCGCCGGGCGTCGGTCGGGCCGACCTGGTGGTACATGGGGTACCCACCGAACAGCTCGTCCGAGCCGTCGCCGGTGAGCACCACCTTGATGCCCAGCTGCCCCAACCGCCGGAAGATCGGCACCGAGACCACGGCGTTGATGATGTCGCCGTACTCGGTCAGCTCCGAGATCCGGATGGCCTCGCGCACGTCGGCGAGCCGGATGTCGCGCGGGCGCAGCTCGACCACGACGTGCGGCACGTCGAGGTCGGCGGCGAGCCGCCGCGCGTACGCCACGTCGGGGCTGTCCGGCACTCCGACTGTCACCGCGACGCAGTCCGGGTGCAGGTCCCGTACCTGGCGCAGGGTCACCGAGCTGTCCAGCCCACCGGAGAGGACCACACCGACGGTGAGGTCGGTGTCCACCCGCATGCGGATGGCGTCGCTCAGCGCGGCACGGACGAGCAGGGCGGCCTCGTCCGGGTCGTCGATGACCGGCAGGCCCTCGCCGATGGTGAGCAGGTCGACGTACGGCCGCAGCCGCACGTGTCCGTCGGTCTCCGCCCACCCGTGGTGCCCGGGCGGCACCTCGCTGATCGGGGCGCGGTGCCCGACGAGCGCCTTGACCTCGGAGGCGAGGTGCAGGCAGCCGGGCCGGCGGGACCAGTACAGCGGCTTCACGCCGAGCGGATCGCGGGCGAGGTAGACCCGGCCGGTGGCGCGTTCGACGACGGCGAAGGCGTACTCGCCGCGCAGCCGCGTGACCGCCGCCTCACCCCACTGCTGGAAGGCGGCGAGCAGCACCTCGGTGTCGCTGTCGGTGCGGAACACCTGCCCGAGCCGGGTGAGCTGCGTCCGCAGTTCACGGTGGTTGAAGATCTCGCCGTTGAAGCAGAGCAGCAGGCGCTCGTCGGTGGACGTCCAGGGCTGCTCCGCCCGGTCCCGGTCGACGACCCGCAGCCGGCGGGTGCCGGCGAGCAGCGCGTTCTCGGCCCTGGTCTCGGTGACCTCGCCACGGGGCGCGAGGACGGCGAGCATCCGCCGGAACGTCGCCGGGTCGGCCTCGGGGCCGATGCTCAACGCGATGCCGCACATCGGCTCAGATCCCCATCTCGGCCTCGTACGCCCGGCGCAGACGACGCCGGGCGGTGGGCGCGAGGCACAGGTGCCAGGCCTGCCCCTCGTCGATCACGTTGATCTCGCCGGCCTCCTGCCGGGCCAGCAGCAGCTCGGCGAGAGCGTCCCGCGCGCCGAAGCGCTCGAACCAGGCCAGCTCGACGTCGGCCGAGTAGCCGAGGCAGTGCCCGCTGGGCAGCATCGCGGCGTACCCCAGGCGACGCAGCCGGTACTGGTGCTCGGCGCTGCGGACCAGGCTGGTCACCCACAGTGGTGGGGTGGCCGGCGGCGCCGCCGCCGCGAACTCGCGGGCGATGTCGTTGAGCAGGGCCACCACCTCGCGGCGGGCGCGGCGGAACAGCAGTCCGGCGGTGCGGGGCGTGGCGTCCGGTCGCAGCCGGCGGCGCAGTCCCCGCGCGGCGCGACCGAGCGCGGTGGCCGGCTGATCCTGGTACCGGAAACGCAGCAGGTCCCGGCGGCGCAGCCACTCCAGGTCGACCAGGTCGGTGCTGCCGTTGACCTGGTCGTCGGTGACGAACGTCGGGGCGTCCTGCCACCAGAAGACGTCGACGCGCGAGAGCAGGTAGATCCGGACCAGCGCGGTGAGGTCCCGCGCGGAGGTGCGGTCGTTCGGCTGGTAGCGGGCCATCTCCAGCAGCAGCGTCTCGCGGGCGCCGATCAGCCCCTGCGGGGTGGCGTCCAGGACCGCGGCGAGCGCCGGTTCGCGCAGCCGCTCGTCGATGAGCACCTGCCGGGCCCGGGTGCTCGCCGCGTCGGCCAGGGCGCCCACCTCCACCAGCAGTTCGGCGACGGCGGCCCGGTAGGCGGCCAGGTCGGGCGCGGCGGCGGGAAGTCGGCGTGGGGCGGTGCCCAGGGGCCGCCGGCGGGCCGGGGCGGTGGGCGACACGGGCGAACCGGGCTGCTGTCCCGGACTACGGCTGGGCACTCGCATGACGGTCCCTTTCTCCGGTCACGACACCTGTGGTTCGCCCCTGAAACACACCGTAATCATCGGGACCGGAATGGACCGAACAATCCTCCTATCTACCCTCGAACGGACCGATGTCGCGCGCGCCGTCGGGCACCGTCAGTCGCCGTCCGCGGGCACCAGCGCCTGCACCTCGGCGTACGACGGCAGCTTCCGCGGCGCGGACGGGCCACCGTCGCGTACCCCGTCGACGGTGGCGAGCGCGGCGTCCAGCGCGGCACGGAACAGCAGCGAGCCGGTGCTGACCCGGGCCACCCCGGCGGCGCCCAGTTCGTCCAGGCCCGGCCCGCCCGGCTGGTACAGCGCGTTCACCGGCGCGTCGATCCGTTCGGTCAGCAGCCGCAGCGTCGCCAGGTCGACGGCGCCGGGCACGAAGATCCCGTCGGCGCCGGCGGCCCGGTAGGCACGCGCCCGGGCCAGGGTCTGCGCCAGCGGGTCGTCCACCCCGAGCCACCAGGTGTCGGTGCGGGCGTTGACGAACAGGCCCGGGACCGCCGCCCTGACCGCCGCGACCTTGTCGGCGACGCACTCCGGCTCGGCCAGGGTGCCGTCGGCACGCCCGTCCTCCAGGTTGATGCCCACCACGCCGAGCCCGGCCAGCTCGGCCGCGTATCCGGCGACCTCCGCCGGGTCGTCGCTGAACCCGCCTTCGATGTCGACGGTGAGCAGCACCGGCACTGTGGCGAGGCGGCGGGCCAGGGTGAGGGTCTCGGCGGCGGTGGCGCCGGTCCCGTCGGGCAGACCGGCGGCGGCGGCGACCCCGAGGCTGGTGGTGCCGATCGCCGGGTGGCCGCGCTCCGCGAGCGCCGCCGCCGAGGCGTGGTCCCAGGCGTTCGGCAGCAGCAGGGGTCGGCCGGCGTGGTGCAGGGCGCGGAACGCCGCGACATGGTCGGTCATCGAACGC
The DNA here is from genome assembly GCF_040683695.1 of Micromonospora sp. NPDC093244. Classification (NCBI taxonomy): domain Bacteria; kingdom Bacillati; phylum Actinomycetota; class Actinomycetes; order Micromonosporales; family Micromonosporaceae; genus Micromonospora; species Micromonospora sp. NPDC093244. Next base: position 1,767,648 of record NZ_JBFBEO010000001.1, on the reverse strand, counting down.
TCACCTCCAGGTTCGTCGGGACACGCAGGGTCGGGTGCGGCTCGTGGCGCAGGTCGGCCGGGGCGCGGCGGCAGCGTTCCCGCAGCACGTCGAACACCCCGACCGCGAGGGCCAGGGCATGCCTGTCGCCGGGGCAGCCGCGCTCCCCCGCGCCGAAGGTCAGCGGCCCGGCACCGGGCCGGCCGGGTCGGAACGAGTCAGGATCGGTGAACACCTCCGGGTCACGGTTCGCGGCGTCGAACCGCAGCAGCACCGGACTGCCCGGCGGCAGGTCCCGGCCGCCCAGCCGTACCGCGGCGGTGGTGACCCGTCGGGTGGCCCGTACCGGCGGGTCGAGCCGCAGCACCTCGGCCAGCAGGTCGGCGCTGCCCACCCGCGCCGTCGCCCGCAGGGCCGGCGGGGTGAGCAGGTGGTGTGCGGCGGCGCCGATCAGGCCGGCTGTCGCGTCGCAGGCCTGGACCAGGAGGCCGATCAGGTTCGCCCGTACCTGCGCTGGGCCCGGCGGCGAGAGCGCCAGCAGCGCCGCCACCGCACCGTCCGCGCGCCGCAGCAGGGCCGGATCAACCCCCGGGTGGTACGCGGCGGCGACGACCGCCACCGCCGTACCGGCGGCGACCGGATCGGCGAGACCGAGCCGGGCGGCCAGCACCCGCAGCGGTACCGGTCGGGCCAGTGCGGCCATCACGTCGACACGACCGCCCGCCCGGTCCAGCGCGGCAGCTGTCATGTCGGCCGCCTCGCGCCGCAGCTCGTCCGGGTCCAGGGTGGCAAGCGCCGCCACGCCGATCGCCCGGCGCTCGGCGTGCCGGTGCGGCGGGCTGAAGCGGCTCACGGTGGCACGCAGCCAGGCGAGCGTGCCCGGCGGGCCGGCGTCGACGGCCGGCACCACGAAGGCCGGATCGGTCAGGGCAGCTCGGACGTCGGCGTACCGGGTCACGCGCCAACCGCTGTCCGGGGCGAACGTGGGCGGCCCACACGCGGGCGTTCCGGAGGCGGGCGGTACGACGGGCCAGGCATCGGTCATCGTCCGACCGTAGGTGCGTGACCGTTCGGTCCCCACCGAACAGTCAGCGCCTCGCGGCCACGGTCCGCGCCCGGTCGGCGGGGGCGGAGGACGAACGCCGGCGCAGGAGTCAGGCGCGGCCACCGGTGGGCTGCGGCACCGGGGTGGGAGCGAGGGTGTGCTCGGCGACGACCAGGGTCTCGGCCAGGGCGGACCGGCCGGCAGGGGTGACGCGGACGACGCGACCGGTCCCTGGGGTGATCCAGCCCAGCTCGGTGAAGCGACGGCAGAGCGCCGCCCCGAGCGCCCCGGCCAGGTGCGCCCGGCGCTCGGTCCAGTCCAGGCAGTCGCGGACCACCTGGCGCCTGCCGCTGCGCAGCGCCTCCACGGGTACGCCCAACCCGGCGGCCCACGCCCATCCGTCGGGCGTCAGCGTCAACCCGCTGGCCCGGTCCAGTCGACCGTCGGCAAGCAGCGCGTCGTACATGCGCACGCCCAGCCGTCCGGCGAGGTGGTCGTAGCAGGTCCGGGCGTACGCCAGGGCCGCGCCGGCGGTGACGGCCCGCAGCGACCCGGTCGGCGCGGGCGAGGCCGGGGCGTGCCCCACCAGGCTCTCGATCAGCTGGGCCACCGTCGGCCCGGCCAGGCGCACGTAGCGGTGCCGGCCCTGGCGCTCCTCGACCAGCAGCCCACCCCGGACGAGGCGGGTGAGGTGGTCGCTGGCGGTCGACGGCGCGACTCCGGCCCGCCGGGCCAGCTCCCCTGCTGTCCAGGCGCGGCCGTCGAGCAGCGCGAGGCAGATGCCGGCCCGGGTGCCGTCGGCCAGCAGGGCGGCCAGCTCGGCCAGGCCCCGGCCCTCGGCGACAGCGCTCATCGTCCCATCATCGCCCGGGCCCGCCGCAGCTCCGGAGCCGGGTCTCGCACCGCGCCGACCGCGCCGGCGCGAGTCGGCGGGCAGACCTTTACAACGTTGTATCCATCGTTGTAGAAACGGTGGCACACACCGACCCTTGTCGACACCCGCCCACTCTCCCGAGGCAGGTCCCCATGCGACACCTCCGCCGCGGCGGCGCGCTCGCCGCCGCGTTCGGTCTGATCCTGGCCGCCACCGCACCCGTGCACACGGCAAGCGCCGACAGCCCGTCGCGCTACAGCAATCCGATCTCCACAGGGGTCGGCGACACCTTCGCCGACCCGGTCGTCGTCCGTGGCGACGACGGCTTCTGGTACGCCTACGGCACCACCGACCCGCTGCGCGAGGGCGAGCGTGAGTTCCACCGGGTACCCACCGCCCGCTCGGCCGACCTGGTCGACTGGACGTACGTCGGCGACGCGTTCGGCCCCGACCAGCGCCCGCCGTACGCGGCACCCGGCGCGGCGTACTGGGCACCTGACGTGCGCCGGATCGGCGACCGCTGGGTCATGTACGTGACGGTCACCGACACCACCGTCTCCGCCGAGGGCAGCGACTACGCCATCGGCGCCGCCACCGCGCCCTCCCCGGCCGGCCCGTGGACCTTCGCGCCCGAGCCGGTCGTCGCCCCGCGCCCCGGCGGTGGCGGCGGTTACCTGTGGACCATCGACCCCAGCCAGTTCACCGACGTCGACGGGCGCGGCTACCTCTACTACGGCAGCTACTACGGCGGCATCTCGGTCACCGAACTCAGCCCGGACGGGCTGAGCGCCGTCGGCACGCCGACCCAGGTGGCGATCGACAACAAGTTCGAGGGCAGCTACGTGCTGCGCCACGACGGCTGGTACTACCTGTTCGCGTCCACCGCGAACTGCTGCGCCGGCCCGGCCACCGGGTACTCCGTGCAGGTCGGCCGGGCGCGCAGCCCGCGTGGCCCGTTCACCGACCGCGACGGCATCGCGCTCACCGCCTCCCGGGCCGGCGGCACGCCGGTGCTCACCCAGAACGGCAACCGCTGGATCGGCACCGGGCACAACGGGTTCCTCACCGACCTGTCCGGTCAGGACTGGATCGCCTACCACGCCATCGACCGCGCCGACCCGTACCTCGACGAGCCGTTCGGCATCAACGAACGGCCGATGCTGCTGGACCGGCTCGACTGGATCGACGGATGGCCGACGGTGAACGCCGGCGCCGGCCCCTCCGAGGGCAGCCGGCCGGCGCCGGTCACCACCGGCCGGGTGGACGAGAGGTTCGACACCGCAGGGCTCACCGGCTGGCGGCGCGACGCGGGTCGCTGGCAGGTCACCGACGGCCGGCTCACCGGCAGCGGCGCGCTCACCAGCCGTACCTCAGTCGGCGGTGACGTGCGGGCTGAGGCCGACCTGCGGCTGACCGGCGCGACCAGCGCCGGGATCACCCTCGGCGGCCGGGTCGAGGTCCGGGTGGACGCGGCAGGCCGCCGGCTCGTCGCCAGCGACGGCCGCCGCCACGCCAGCACCCCGCTGCCCGCCGGGCTCGACCTGGCCGACCGGCACAACCTGGCCATCGAGGTACGCGGACAGCAGCTCGTCGCCGACCTGAGCCCCGCCCGCCTCGGTGACCAGCTCGCCGTCGTGTCGCTGCGGCTGGACCGCCCGGTCGCCGGTCGCGTCGGACTGACCGCCACCGGCGGGTCGGCCGAGTTCGACAACGTCAGCGCGACCCGGCTGTACCAGCCCGCGCGCAAGGCGGTGCCGGAGCCCCGCGTCGGCGCGCCGCTGCGGGCGTACTCCGACGAGTTCAACGACGGGCTGGACGGGGACTGGCAGTGGGTCCGCGAGGACCCGGCGGCAACCGTTGCCGGTGGCGCGCTGCGCTGGCCTGTGCAGTCCGCCGACCTGACCGGCACCGGCAACACGGCGGGCGTGCTGCTGCGCGACGCCCCGCGCGGCGACTTCGTCGCCGAGACGAAGGTGACGCTGGACCTCGGCGAGGAGACGGTCCGCAACTACCAGCAGGCCGGCCTCGTCGCGTACGTCGACGACGACCGCTTCGCCCGGCTGACGCAGGTGGCGATCTGGAACACCCGGCAGGTCGAGTACGGCTACGAGCTGCCCTTCGCCGGCCAGCCGGTGTACGGCGGCAGCATCGTCGGCACCCCGGCCACCACCACCTCGCTGCGGCTGGCGCACCACATCGACCCGGTGACAGGTGAGCACGAGTACCGGGCCGGTTCCAGCCGCGACGGGCGTACCTGGACGTGGGGTGCGGTGTGGACCTTCCCGGCCGACACCACCCCCAGGATCGGGCTTGTCGCTCACGGCGGCGCCGAGCCGGCGGTCACCGCGCAGTTCGACTACCTGCGCTTCTACCGGTAGGACGCGCGACCCCGGGGTCTCCGTCGCGTGGACGCGGACCCCGGGGCCGGTGGTGCGGACTGTCAGGCCGGAGGTGCCGGCATGAGGTGCGCGGTGAAGGTGACAGCCGAGGGGGCGACCTTCGCCGCCGCCATTCCCGAGGGGTTGGCGAACTGTCGGTCGAGCGCGATCGTGGTGTTGTTCCGGTTGCGGTAGACCACCACGAACCCCAGACCGCCGCTGTTCTGGATCGGGGCGATCGTGGGATCGGTGGCGGCGGTGGCCGCGGTCGGGTCGCTGGGGCTCACGTACAGGCGCTGCCACTCACCCCACGTGCCGGAGCTCTGCTCGGTCTCGTACACCCGGTACATCTCGTTGTCGGCGGCCCGGGCGACGACAACTGTCCGGCCCAGGGCCGGGTCGAGGATCGCGGCGGGTGAGCCCGCTGCTGTGAACGTGCCGACCGTCTGCCAGGTGGCGGGCCAGGCGCCGCCCAGTTCCTGCTTCTTCATGACAAGCGAGCCGTCGGCCGCGCGAACCACCACACCGGTGCGGTAGCCCTGGTTGAGGAAGGCGGCCGGCACTCCTGTCACGTTCCCGCCCAGGTCGGTCCAACCGCTGAGGGTGCCGTCGGTGGAGTAGACAGCCGTCTTGACGGTGCCCGTCGCGGTGCTGGCGACGAGCCGCACACCGGTATCGATCTTGACGGTGGCGAGGCCACCGGCGAGGTCGACGTCGCCGAGGCTCTTCCACGAAGCGCTCGTGCCGCTCTGGCGGTAGTGCCAGAGGGTGCCGTCGACGTCCACCCCGAAGATCACGCTGGTGCCGTCGGCGAGCGTGACCGCGACCGGCGGTGCCGCCATGGTGCCGCCCAGGTTGCCTGTGGTGCCCCACGTCGCCGCGTTCGGTGCCGTCTGCGCACCCGTCCACACGGTGCCCGTGGTGTGCAGGGCCGCGATCTGTACCTGCTTGCTGGCGCTCTGGACGTTCAGCGCCGGCTGCCCGGTGAACGCTTCCGCGCCGAACAGGGGGATGTGCTGGACGCTGCCGAAGTCGTCGGGGTTCTGCTGGTGAACGACCCGGACCTGGCCGGTGTTGTCGGTGTGGGCGTAGACGATGACCCCGAGCGAGCTGCCGTCGGCCGGCTCGCCCTGCAACGCCGACGAGCGCGAGAACGACTGGGTCGGCAGGTACGGCATCGGGTCGGCGAACCAGCCCTGAAGGTCCACCACGATGTGCACGGTCCCACTACTGGCGTTCTTGATCCGGACCTTCCCCTCGGTGCCGAGCTTGGTCACCACGAGGCTGGACCGGGCGACGTGCCCGGCCGGGAAGTTCGCCGTCGAGGCGGCGTTCGCGGCGCTGCCCAGCGGCGTGACGGTCAGGAAACCCTCACTCTTGGAGCCGACCGCGTGCACGTTGAGGACGGCGGCGGCAATGCCCCGGGTCGGTAGACCCTTCGCGCCGCCGACGGCCACGTCGACGGTGCCGTTGGCGGGCACCGGCTGGGCTCCGGTGGGGAACCGGCTGTCGTAGATGGTGGTCGCCGGAACCGGACGCAGGCCGGCCCCGGTGGTCGGGCTGCCGGTCCAGTAGCCCTGCACGGTGATGGCGATGTGCACGGCCGAGCCACGGTTCTCCAACAACACCGCGCCGCCGGCACCAGGGTTCAGCTTGACGACCATCCCCATCGAGGTGGTCCCCTTGGCGTAGTCGATACCGGTCTCCGCGACCGCGCTCGACCCGACGGTCAGCCAGCCGCCATTGGCGGCGCCGGTCACCACGACGTCGAGCATGACCGCCGTCGCGGTGCTGGGCACCAGCCCGCCACCGGAGATGTTCGCGGTGCGCGTCGCACCACTGGCCAGGGTGCCGGCCGTGATCCCCTGCCCGGTCCGGCTGTCGACCACGCGGGTGTGGTTCAGCGGCACGAAGCCCGAGCCGGTGCTACCGGTGGCGGTGGTGAAGTAACCCACCAGGTCCACCCTGATGTGGACGTTGCCGCCCGCGTTGTGCACGGCGAGCTTGCCGTTCGTACCGGGCTTGACGACCGCCGAGTTGGTCATGACCTCGCCGATCGACGCGTTCATGGCCGAAGCGCTGGCGGTCGTCAGGTCCGGGTAGATGGTCAGGAACGTGTTGGCGGTCGGGTTGATCGCCGTCACGTCCACCATCAACGCGCTGACCCCGCTGGCGGGAATGCCCCCGATCCCGAGAGCGGTGAACGTGGTGACCGACTTGGCTGGACGCAGGCCGCTGGTGCCGCCCGTGCCGTCCCGGGTGTCCAGAAGGGTCACGCTGTCGACCGGTACGTAGTCACCACCGCGACCGGCGGCGTCGGCGTGCGCGGGTCGCGGTATCACAGCAAGGGCACAGACAAGCAGACTCACGGCGATCAGGAACGGATACACGGACCTGGATGGCCGACAAGGATGGGTCGAGTCAATCACCAAAACCGCCTCAACGAAAATGGGCACGAATATCTGTCAGTCGGAGCGAGGCGCGAACATCACCAGCACAAGAGCGCTGCTCGCGTCATCACCAATCGTTGTCAGGATCCCAACCAGCACTCTCCATCAGGCCTGCGACCCTCTCCACATCATTTCGGCTGGGGCGACGTGTTGTAACTGCTGCCACGGCGTCATGCACAATAATATGTGGATCGATATTCAGGAAGTCTCCAGCAACCTTCCCCAAGTTTTCCTCGCCCATACCGTCACTGAGCACCACCAGAAGTGGATAGTAGTCAGATTCAGGGACGCCTTGCGGGTAGGCGGTACGGAGAGTATTGAGGACCCGCAGGAGAGGCTCTTCCATCATCAGTATCCCAGCGTGTTTACGGGTGGATGAACGATCGCGTCAAAGATTACTCCCTGCGCCTCAGCACCCCGAAGAAACTTCTCGTCGGCAGTGAAGATCGGCATTTTCAACCTGTCAGCGGTGCCGAAGATCTGAATGTCGTTCGCACCAACCTTCTTCGTCACTCTCAATCCGAGCGCCCTCGCGCTCGGGTTGTCCCTGACAACTTGAATGGCACCGAGGAGGTTGTCCGCAGCGCTCCGCTCGCCAGCACTGAGGAAACCGGCCCCTTCGAGCCTCCCCAAAGCGCCGGTGAACTCATCCACGCCAATCTGGGTCATGTGCATCCGGCGGTCGCCAATCTGCGCCATCAGCCTATTGGCAACACTCCGATCAGACGAAATCAGCGCCCTCGCCGTACTCGCGTCAAGCATGACGCCGCAGTTGTGTACGAGAACCTGAGCACCGAATGTGCTCACGTAGTAGGTGTGGATACCATCAACGCTGAGGTTATAGACAACTCGACGCTCAACGTACTTCTTGACGCCGGCCACAACGGAAGGCCGACCGTCTGCGGTCTTGAGTCGATCACCCGGCTTGAGATCCTTCGCCTCGGCCCAGCGCTTGTCATCGACCAACCAGAACGGATGCCCGTCAGTTGCCGTCAAGGTTCCAGCCCTGGCAACGCCTCCTTCACGCTGATCGATAGCGATATCGACCAGGTTCTTACTGCCTCCGCCGACGATAACTGCGGTGACCGCTCGCGCCTCAGTCCTGCCAGTCGTCGGATCGGTAGCGAGGACTTTCTCTCCGACTCTGACGTCCCGGATTGCCTTTCGGCCACCGTCGGCCATCACGACCGAAGTCTGACCCGTGAAGCTGTTCGAGCATCCTCTACCGAGAAGGCCTTGGCCGATGCTGCGGGCCTCCCCCAGGCCCGCGCTCAGCGCCTTCCCGCCGGCCGACCGCAACCCACCGCTCAATCCACGGATGCCCGCACCCAGCGCCTGGCCGCCGATGGAGCCGAGCGCACCACCGAGGGCACCGGTCAGGCCGCCCATGGCGGTGGCGCCGGCGAGGTCCCAGCCGCGCTTGCCGTTCATGTAGCCGGTGACCGCCGAGCCGACCGCTCCGGCGAGCGCCCCGCAGGCCACCGCCCCGACGCCGGTCCAGCCGATCGCCGCGCCGCAGCCCAGGCCGACGACGGCTCCGACGGCGAAGCCGGCGATCTCGGCTGCGTGGTCCTCGACGAACTGGGTCGCCTTGTCCCACATCTTCTCGGCGCCCTCGACGAGAGGCGCCAACCTCTGGGCGGCCGCCAACCAGAGGTTCTGTTTGAACTTCTGCGGGTCCTGGATGGCCATCGTGGTGACCGCGACGACGCTCGCGGCCATCTTGAATCCGGTGGACACCACCTTGCCGAGCGCGACGAGCGGCTTCGTCAGAGCCTGGATCACCGGCAGCTTGGTGAACTTGACCGCTTGTTTGATTGCTGACTTCGCGGCGGCGGTCACCGCGACCTTGGCCTGATAGACCCTTTGAGCGACGGCTCTGGCCTGCTGTTTCGCCCAGTCTGCGGCTCGGGCGAGTTGGTTGTACCCGTTACGGATCGCGTTGCCGACACTCTTGACCGCGTTGACCGTCTTCTCGACGAGCTTCTTCGCGCCGTCCGAGATCGCTCGGCCAACCGCCTTGAGGCCGGACCAGGCGTAGTTGAATGCGGTGGACGCGAAACTCCTGGCGTAGTTGAACACCGTGGTGGCGCCGCTGACCACGTTGGAGACGGTGTTGGTGACCGCGCTCGCGGCGCGCTTCATCCAGCGCGGCCAGTGGCCGTCCGGGTCGTCGAAGTCCAGCGGGGCGCCGGCGCCGTAGGTGTAGCGGTTGGCCAGGATCGAGTCGCCGGAGGTGTAGTTGACGCTGTCCCGTGAGGTGAACGTGCCGGTGCCGGGCTGGTACCAGCGGGCGCCCATGTCGACCTGCCCGGTGTCCGGGTCGGTCCAGTCACCCTGGAAGCCCAGTCGGCCCGTGTTGCCGGTGCTGCTCACCTTCTTGCCGAACGGGTCGTACGTGGTGGAGTCGTTCAGGGTGGACAGTTGGGTGTCGGCGGGGTTGATGGCCGCCACCACGTCACCGTGCGCGTCGGTAAGCGACAGTCGCTTGTCGGCGCCGTGGGCGGTGGCGAGCAGCTCGTCGTTCGGGCCCCGGCCGTAGTACTCGACGCCGTCGTGCACGACCTCGTCGCCCAGGCCGGCGTAAACGAACGAGTTCCCTGTCCGCGAGGCCACCCGGTCCAGGCCGTCGTACGTGTAGGTCTGGTCCTGCGCCCCGGTGAGCCGGTCGAAGGCGTCGAAGGAGAACTGCTCGGCCAGGCCGGAGCTGGTCCGGGTCCGCAGGGTGCCCCGCGGGGTGTACGCGTAGGTGTAGTCGCCGTCGGAGAGCAACCGGTTGCGCTCGTCGAAGGTGGCCGTCTTGGATCCGGCCCGGACCCGGTTGCCGCTGGCGTCCCAGGCGTACGTGACGGTCCCCGCCGGGCTGGTCCAGGAGATCAGCCGGCCGGCCTTGTCGTAGTCGTACGTGTTGGTGCCCGCCCCGGCGGTGCCCGTGGTGTTCTTGCTGGTCAGGTGGCCGTTGAGGTCGAAGCCGTAGGTGACCGAGGCGACCGTCTGACCGCCGGAGTTGCGCAGCACGTCGCTGGCGACCCGCCCGTAGTCGTCGTACCCGAAGGTGCGCACGCGGCCGGCGCCGTAGTCGACGGTCTTGACGTCGCCGGCGGCGTCGTAGTCCAGCTTCTGCTGCTGGCCGGTGATGCTGTCGGTGAGCGTGTCGAGGCGGCCCTTGACGTAGCCGAAGGTGGCCGTGCCGGTCAGGTCCGTGCGGCTGGTCACCTGGCCGTCGTCGTCGTACGCGAAGCTCGCCGTGCCGGACGGGCCGGCGGTGGACAGCAGCCCACCCCTGTCGTTCCAGCTGTAGGTGTTGCTGCCATTGGGGGCGTTGACGCTTGTCAGACGGCCGTCCTGGTCGTAGTCCAGGGTCCGGGTCGCCGTCGGGGTGTCACCTCCGGAACCGGTCTCCACTGTCAGTCGACCGGCCGCGTCGTAGGTACGCGTGCGGCTCACCCCGCCGGGGGCGCTGAGCCGAACGGCGTTGCCGTCGGCGTCGTACGCGACGGTCCAGGTCCGGTCCTCGGCGGCCGGGTGGCTCGCCGTGGCCGGCTCGATCGCCGACTCCGGCAGACCAAGGGAGTTGTACGTGTAGATCGTGGAGTTGTTGCGACCGTCGGTGTAGCGGGTCCGGTTGCCGGCGGCGTCGTACCCGAACGTGGTGGTGATCGGGTCGCCGTCGGTCGGCTCGACCTGCTTGACGAGCTGGTCAGCCGCGTCGAACTCGTACGTGGTGACGGTGTTGTAGGGGTCCTTCGACGAGGTCATGTTGCCGGCCACGTCGTACCCGTAGGTCTGGGTGCGCAGGACCGTGCCGTCGGCCTTGAGGTTGAGGGTGGCGACCCGGTTGCCGAACTGGTCGTACCCGACGCGGGTGGTGCGCCCGAGGCCGTCGGACACCCGGACCTGGCGGCCGGCGAAGTCGTACCCGAAGATCATGGCCTCGCCGGTCGGCGCGGTGCTGCGGGTGATGTCGCCGGCCCCGTTGAAGGTGTTGACGGTTGTCGCCCCGGACGGGGACACCGTCGAGGTCAGGTTGCCCGCGTCGTCGTAGGCGAGTTTGCTGACCAGGTTGCGGGTGGTCGGTCGCCGCTCGACGACGGTCTGGGTGACCTGCCGGTCGAGGTCGTCGTATGTCGACTCGACGCGGGCGCCGGTCGGGCCGGTGACCGACAGGACCTCACCGGTACGGGTGTAGGTGTAGCGGGTAAGCGCCCGGTCGTCGTTGGTCTTCGACGGCTCGTCCCGCACCGTCAGGCGGTTGAGCTGGTCGTACGTGTAGCTGGTGGTGCCCGCCGGATCGGTTTCCTCGACCACGTTGCCCAGGGCGTCGTAACGGCGCTTGTGCTCCGGGGTGACCGGCTGGGTCACGCCCGGCGCCTGGTACGTCGGCGCGAGGCTGCGCACCACGCGGCCGAGCTTGTCGTACTCCGATGTGGAGACCCGCCCGAGCGGGTCCTTGACCGCGACCTGCTCACCGAAGGTGTTGTAGCCGACCGAGCTGGCCGGGTTGGTGGGCACGGCCGGGTTGCCGCCGCTCTCGGCGAGGACGGTGGGGCCGCTCTGCCCGATCTGGCGGCCGAGTTCGTCGTAGCGGAAGGTGCTGGTGAACGCGGCCTTGTCCGCTCCCGCGACGTTGCCACGCGGGTCGGTGACCGAGGTGCGCAGACCGCGCTGGTCGTACGTGTAGCTGGTCACCCTGGTCTCGCTGCCGGCGGTGATCTTCTCGGTTTTCACGTTGCCGGCGTCGTCGTAGGTGTAGTCGACGACCTCGGAGGTAGCCAGCACCTCCCAGTTCAGGTTCGACGGGTTACCGGTCCGGACGGTCTGGGTGACATTGCCGTTGAGGTCGTAGGTGAAGCTGTTCGTCCGACGCACCCCGGTCGGGTCCAGCACCGTGCTCTTCACCTTGCCGGTCTTGTCCGGCGTGTGGTCGGTGACCTGGGTGCCGTTGGCGGCGACCTTGCGGGTCACGTTGCCCGCGCCGTCGTAGGTGTTCTCCTCCACGACGTAGTCGCGCTTGCTGCCGTCGGGGTTGCGGAAGTCCTTCAGGGTGATCTTTTTCAGCAGGTCGTCGCGGTAGTACTCGTACTCCAGTCGCCGGCCCATGGCGTCGGTGTCGCTGGCCAACCGTCCGGCGAAGTCGTACGAGTAGGAGTGCAGGACGAGGTAGTCGCCCGTACCGGTGCCGGGGGTACCCGCCGGGTCGCTGCGCCAGTCGCGTAGCCGCACCTCGGCCACCTTGTTCTGCGCGGTGTACGCCCAGTCGTAGCGGTTGCCGTTGGCGTCGGTCATCGTCGTCTTGTTGCCGAACCGGTCGTACCCGTAGCTGGTCTCGTTGCCCTCGGGGTCGACCACGCGGACCGGCCGGCCCTCGTCGTCGTACTCGGTGCTGGTGACCCGCTCGGGGTCACCACCGAGCAGGTCGGAGACGGTGACCTTCGTGGGGTTGCCGTCGGCGTCGTACTCGTTGACGGTGCGGCTCTGGTGCTGCTTGTCGGTGACGGCGTCGGTGGTGACCGGGCCGGTGACGGTGGCCACCCGCGAGTGCCCGTCGTAGGTGATCGTGGTGGTGACACCCGCGGGGTAGGTGTCGGAGATGACCTTCTCGGTGATCCGCCGGCCGAGCGCGTCGTACGTGTACTCCGTCACGAGCCCGGACGGCTCGGTCACCCTGGCCAGGTCACCGTTGCCGTAGTACGTGTACCTGGTGACCTTGGAGCGCGCGTCGGTGCTGCTGTCCAGCAGCCCGGACGGGGGGATGCCGTTGACCCCGGGTCCCGCGCCGGTGGTGTAGGTGTGGCTGACCGTGCTGCCGTCCGGGTTGAACTGGCTGAGCAGCTGACCGGTGCGGTGGTACGAGAACGTGGTCCGGTAGGTGTTGTCGGTCGGGCCGCTGGAGCGGCCGTCGCGCTGCTCGACGGCCAGATCGACCCGGGGGTCGAACTGGTCGGTGATGGTGGTCGAGTAGGTGTAGTAGTTCGTGAAGCACTGGGTGGGCGTACGGCAGCTCTTGCGGGTGGCGAGACGACCCTTGCTGTCGTACGTCATCTCGACCGTGTCACCGTTCTCGTTGGTGACCTTGCTCTGCTGGCCGTCCTCGTTGTAGGAGAACGAGCGGATGGCCATGCCGTCCAACGGGTGCCGCACGAAGATCGGCCCGCCGGCGTCGCCGGGGATCACTGTGCAGAAGGCGGGATCGTTCGGGTCGGGCTGCGTGCAGACCTCCGTCGGCGGTGGCGTCGGCGTCGGGCTGGCCTGCCCGGGCCGGTCCTCCTCCCGGATCTCCAAGCCGAGCGGGGTGCCGGAGCGCAGCAGACGGCCGGCGAGCGCGTCGTACTCGTACAGGTAGGGGCGGTTGGCCGGGTCGAGGACCTGGACGCTGCGCCGCAGGTCGGTGTCACCGCCGTAGACGGTGGGTTGGCCCACCTTCCAGGTGCCGCCGTTGTCGTCGGTGTACTCCTTGACCCGGTCGGTGGCCGTGTCGTACTCGACCTCCGTGGCGACCCGGCCGCTCGGCAGGGTGACCTTGGTCAGCTGCTGAGCGGCAGGCTTGGCGTACTGGAAGTGCGCCTTGGCCGTGTCCGGGCCGATCGGATGGGAGTAGACGGCGACCTCGTCGATCGTGCCGGCGAAGTAACGCTGGGCGGTGGTGCCCCAGCCCGGCCAGGAGGCGGGCGTGGTCGCCGAGGCGAGGCCGACCTGGTTGAAGGTCAGCAGCGAGTGCTCGATCGGTTGCCCGGTCAGGTCACCGACCTTGACCCCGTCGAGGTACATGGTCTGGGTATTGGCCATCGCGGACAGCACCACGTGGTGCCACTTGTTGTCGTTGACCGTGATGCCCGAGGTGATCGGCGCGATCGTGCCGGTGGCGAACTGGCCGCGCAGCTTGCCGTCGGTCCCGGTGTAGAGCAGTGGTACGCCGCTGGCGGCGGCGGTGCCGACGGCCTTGTCCTGGTAGCCGACGAGCGGGCCGCCGGTCTGGGTCAGGCCGATCTTGAACCACAGCTCGACGGACACGTCGCGGCTCTTCTTGATCAGGCCCTTGGGCAGTTCCAGGTACGCCGAGGTGCCGTTGAAGCCGGCGGCCGTGCCGTTGGTGCCCTCGAGCACGCCGGGCTGGCCGAGCGTGACGTTGTTGCGGTACGTGCCGGCGTCCTTGCCGAGGTTGATCGCCACGTCGCTCGCGGCGCCGGTGCCCTCGGCCTCGCCCAGGTGGTAGTACGAGTCGGGCTTGGCGTCGAGAACGGCGGTGCGGTAGTGCGAGCCGGCCGCGTAGGTGTAGTTGGTGCAGGCGGACTCCGGGCCGCAGACCTTCGTCAGCAGGTCACCGTTGTAGGTGTAGTTCCAGGTCAGTTTCGCGCCGTTGACCGGGTCGGTGCTGACCGTGGCGATGTGGTTGCCGTTCCAGGTGAAGGTCAGCGACCGGCCGGCGGTGTTGGTCTGGCTGTTGGAGACCTGGGCGCGGGCGAACTTTCCGGTCATCGGGTCGAGGGTCAGGTTGACCGAGCGCCCCGAGTTGTCGGTGATCTTCTGGAGCTTGTTGAGCAGGGAGAACTGGTAGGTGCTGCCGGTGCGGTCGACCAGCTTCCAGTTGCTGCTGTCCACTGTCAGCTTCGCGACCCGGCCCGGCGGCGGGGCGTACGTGCCGTCCGGGTTCTTGCCGAACCGCACCTCCTGACCGTCCGGGTAGCGGACCACCACGTTGCCGGTGCCGTCGTTGTCGGGCACCAGCGTCATGTCGTACCTGCTGGACCAGCCGGCGCCGAAGACCCCTGACGTGCGGGGGTCGAGGCTGTTGTAGGTGCGGACCAGGTTCAGCTCCGGTCCGACGGTCACCACCGTGGCGTCCACCGCCGAGGTGGCGAAGTTGCCGGTCTGGGCGTCGAACTCGCGGCCCTGTTCGGCGCCGGGTGATGTGGCGATCCGGGACAGCAGGTCCGGTTGCGGCACCGAGCTGAGCATCGTCGAGTACGGGGAGATGACCTCGTTGGCGCTGTCCTTGACGTAGGAGCGCCACAGGTAGCTCTTGCCCCAGAACATCCGACCCGCGGGCACCACCCAGGACTGTTTGGCCTGGTACCCGGAGTTGGTGCAGTTGGTCGCCGCCCCGGCATCGGTGCGGTCGCAGATCTCGAACTTGAACGACAGGGTCGCCCCGGGTGCGGCGTCGGTGTCCACGGCCCGGGCCCAGAGCAGCGGGGTGAGCGTCGGCGCCTGGTAGCCGTTGTCCGGGTAGAGCTCCTGCACCACGGGCGGAACGTCGAAGACCTGCAGCACGATCCGCCCGGGTGGCACCTGATGGTCGGTGAAGACCGCACCGCCGGTACGCACCATTGTGAAGTCGAGGAAGTAGTTGCCGGGCTCCAGCCGCTTGATTGTCGCGTCGAGCGTGACCTTCGCACCACGGGCCAGGGTGGCGGGGAGGTTCGCGGCACGCTGCTGGGTCACCGCGGCGCCGGTCTGGGCGTTGTAGACCCGGTAGGCGAGGTAGTAGTTGGCAGGCGTCCACGCCTCGGCACCACGGTTGGTGACTGTCACCTTCACCTTGCCGTCCTGGTTACGCAGGACGGGCGGCTCGGGTGTGGGCTTCGGGATCGCGTACCCGGCGTTGTACGGGCTGTGCGTGATGTAGAGCGCTGGCGGGTTGGCAGTGCCGGTGCCGGCGAACTTCTTCCAGGCGGTGGTGTCGGTGGCCGACGCGCGCAGGGAGAGACCGTTGTTGGCCTGCTCGCCGTTGACCCAGCGCTGCACGAGGTTACGGCCGGCCCCGCCGAGATCGAACATCTCCCCCGCCGCCGGGCACGCGGACTGCGACTGGCCGAGGCCGACGTACCCGTGGGCGAACGAGCGGCTGACCAGCGCGCCACCCACCGACGGACCCGGGTAGGAGTAGCCGGTGCCGGCCGACCACGACTCGGTGACCGGGTGGACGGTGACCGCACGCGCCTTGCAGGAAGCCGCGTCGAAGTTGACAGCGGAGAGCGCCGCGCCGTGGATGGTGTGGTTCTGGAGCCGGCTGACGAGGTTGCCGAACTTGAGGTACGCCGCCGCGTTGGAGCCACCGGAGCGGCCGACCAGCAGCTCGCTGCCGCCCGAGGCGGAACTGCTCCCGTGCACGTACATGCTGCTGTCGGCGTTGACCGCGTCCACCGGTGGGCCGACGGTCGGGTCGACCTCGACCGGGTAGCGCCGGGCCGGATCGGTCAGCCAGGCCCGGTCGGGAGTGACCTTCAGCGCCGTCTGCCCACCCGTGGTGACCAGCTCGTACGCCACCTTCGTGGAGGTGGCGGGACCGGCCGCGCCCGAGCCGGCGTCCACCATGTAACCCGGTGGAATGACCCCGCGCTGACGCCCGTCCCGGTCACTGAGGACGACCTGACCGTCGACCAGCTTCGCGGTGAGGTTGCGCAGGTTCAGCGGGAACACGTACGACGTGGGTGCCTTGGCCGAGTGCAGGACCAGGGTCTCCTTCACGCCGCCGGCCCGGGGCTCCAGGCGCAGGTCGACGTCGGGGCGTACGCCGGGGAAGGTGACGGCGTTGCCGTCCACCCGGCCCGGCGCGTTGACCGCCTCGGCCAGACCGAAGCCGAACTCGGTGTCGCCGTCGAAGCTCAACCGGGCCACCTGGCTCGCGGCGCCGTTCGAGGCGATGCGCAGGCCCACCGAGTCGGCGGTGGTCCCCCAGCCGTCGGCGGCCGGCACCAGGGCGTGGTCGATGGGTGCCCAGGTGCCGTCCGGCTTGCGGTAGTTGACCGGGGCGGAGGAGAACTCGGTGGTCTGGGTGCCGTCGGCGTTGTCGTAGACGCGCTGGTTGGCAGCACGCTCGGCCGGTCGTTCCCGGCTGGTCCGCCTGTCGAAGCCCTGGGTGTCGTCGACGGGCGCGGCGGCCACCGAGGCCTTGTTGCGCCCGGGGGCGGGCTTGTCGGCCAGCTTGTGCAACGGGTACTGCCCGCGCTGCGACTTCGGCACGTCCCGGTTGGGTCGGCCGGGCGTCACGTGTGAGCGTCCGGCCGCCGAACCCCACGCCTGGTTCGGCTTGTCACCGCCGCCACGCTGCCCGGTGGAGGCCGCGCCGTCGCGGTCGCGCGCACCACCGCCGGCCGGCAGCGCGGTCACTCCGCTGCCGCCCAGGTTGAGCATCAGCACGCCGGCCAGGGCCGCCGCCAGGACGGACCGGGTGGCGCCGGAGCCGAACACCGTACGTCGTCGGGGCAGCCGACCACGCAGATCGGTCAGCCGACCGCGCGGGTCGGGCAGACGCCGAATGCTGAAGGACATGGTCACCCCTGAATCGAGGACGGGCTGAACAGCGGAGAGGAGACACGCGAGTGCCGCGCGGCCGGTGCAGGTCGCACGAATCCGTGTGCTTGTCGCCGGCACCATTTCCAGGCGCGCGGCGGTGCGCCGTCGACCCGTCGGTCGACGGGGACGTCAGGAGATGAGAAGAGGCAACTCGGGTGGGCCGAAATCACGTCGGAACGGATCGGCCGGCAGACTCGATATGGCCCCGTCACGGCAGAATGCCGCCAGGTGAGCGGTCACAGCTTCACACCCCCGTGTGCTGCTACTCGTCGATACGCCGCTGTAGGTTGCAGCACCTCCAATCCGCTGTCAAGCCGCGATCCTCGCGAATGTCTTCATCAGCTGTTCGACCAGGGCCGATTACTTTCCGTCAACGTGCTGGGGATTTTGATGGCTTAGGTCCGTTTGCTGGTCGGTTGAAGGCGATCCGACCGTCCACCCTGGATGGTGCCGCTCCGCGCTTGGCAGGTGACTGGACGTCGTGCATGATGAGCCGGGCCGACGACGGGGAAAAGGGCCTCCGCGTACGGCTGGCACCTTTGGATGTTGCCCAGGAGCCGCGCGTTCGTAAATCGATTGACGCCGGTTCCTAATTCTCGGGGGAGGATGACACAAACGTGTCCCTATTGACCAAGGAATCAGTAGCGGCGGTGCCTGCTGGGCGTCGTGCGCTCGCATTCGCCGGCGCACTTCTCATCGGCGGCGCCGGTCTTGTGGCGCCGCTGCCGGCGTCTCCCGCACAGGCGGCGACTGACGCTTTCAGCTGCACCGGATCGGCGGCGTTCTTCAACTCGACCACGGCCGGCACGCTCGCCCGTCGCGAGTACAGCACCCCGGGCCGGGACGGCGGCGTCTTCACCGCCGCCAGCACCGTCGGGCCCGCCAGCTGGCAGACGTTCGGTCGGTTGTTGGGCGGACCCGACGGGCGGGTCTACGGCATCAACTCGACCGGACTGAACCGTTACCGGTGGACCGGCAGCGCTTGGGAAACCGTCGACGGCAAACAGAGCTGGAACATCAGCACGAGCTTCACCGGCTACGCGACGGCCGCCTACCGCAACAAGATCACTGTGGACCAGATCGGTGACTTCTACGCCGTCGACGCCCTCGGCAAACTCCGTTGGTACCGGTTCGACGAGTCGACGCGGACGTGGACCATCAACGCGCGTGTCATCGACACCGGATGGGACCGGTACAACCTGATCGTGGCCGCCGCCCCCGGCACCCTCTACGCCCGAGCGGCCGACGGCAAGCTCTACCGGCACCGGTTCGATCCGGCGAGCCAGCGGTGGATCAGCCGTGACCGTCAGGTCGGTTCGAGCGGCTGGCAGGCCTTCACCAAGGGGCTCTTCTCCGCCGGCGGCGACACCCTCTTCGGCATCCAGACCGACGGCGACCTGTTCCAGTACCGCTACCGCGAGGACAACATGTCCTGGGCGCTGACCGCCGACCAGATCGGCAACGGCTGGGCCGGCTTCCCGAACGTCTTCACCACCACCAACACCTGCCGTCAGGGGGCGATCACCGGTCCCGCGCTGCCGGCCACCCCTGTGCAGCAGAACGCCCCCCTGGCGATCACGCAGGCCCCGGCCGCCGGCACGGCGCTGGGCACCCTGGAGATCGCGTACAGCGACAACATCGGCCAGCTGCGGCACGGACGCGCCAACCCGGACGCGATGGCCTCGATCCAGTGGTCCGCCGTGCCCGGCACGGACGCGTACACGGGCAAGCCGTCCCTGGTCTCGGATGCCCAGAACCGGGTCACCATCGTCGCCCACGAGACCACCAGCAACGTGGGTTCGTTGACCCAGAAGACCCCTGCCATGCCGGACTGGAATCCGTGGCTCGCCCTCGGCGGGGCGATGCGCTCGGAGCCGACCGCCGTCCGACTCTCCGACGACACCCGCGCGGTCTTCGCCCTGGACGCCGGGGGCGGCCTGTGGCACCGCCGGCAGGACGGCACCGCCGGAGACCTTCTTCCCTGGACGCCGCTCGGTGGCACCGGACTGACCGGCGCGCCTGTCGTCGTGCCGGGCGTGGAGGGTACGGCCACGGTCCTGCTGGCCGACGCGGCGGGCACGCTCCAGGCCGCCACGTACAAGGCCGGCGCGCTCACCTCGGCGTGGACGGGGCTGGGTGACGCGGGCTTCGTGGACACGCCGAGTGTGATCACCCTGCCCGGCCGCCGCCTCATGGTGGTCGCCCGACACACCGACGGAACGATCCGGAGCCAGTTGCAGAACACCGACGGCACCTGGCCCGGCACCTGGAGCGCGATCGGCGACGCCGGCATCACCCCCGTCGGCTCCCCGACCGCTGTGTTGAGTCCGAACACCGGCCGCGTCTCGGTGTTCACCCGGACCACTGGCGACACCATCCACCACTCGCGGCAGACCGCCGCCGGCTCCGCCACCTGGGGCAACTGGGCTTCGGCGACGGTGCCGGACGAGACCTACCCCACGGATCCGACGGCGTTCGTCTACCAGAACTCCGGCGGCACCCGACTCGGGTTCGTGAGCCGAACGGCCAACGGTTCGGTCCGGCTCTACGACATGGACGAGTCCGCCGCGTCGAGCACCACCCGCAGCGCCACGGCGGGGGACGTCTCCTTCACCGAGCGGGAGATCCCGCAGCCCCGCGACTGACCAGCACCGGTTCGGCGGCCGTCGGGGGTCACACCCCGGCGGCCGCACCTATCCGAGCGGCGTCACCGTCCGATCCGTACCGTCGTAGCTGCGGGCGGCGGCGAACTTGCCCGTCGGGCGCTGCCCACCGGCGACGGCACGGGCCATCCGCAGGTCCGCGTCGCGGAACCGCAGGGCCAGGCTCAGGTGCGGCACCCACGCCCCCGGGGCGTGCCACGGACGCTGCCCGTCGGCGTCGGCGAGAACGTCCCAGACGGCGGTGTGCAGCGCGGTCAGCGCCGGTGTCGGCCGTACCAGCCAGACCAGCGGTGCGCTCCCGTCCAGGACGACGATCCGGTCGAGCGTGACGGGCACCGGCAGCGCGACGTCGAACAGCCCGGCCAGACGGTCCTCGACGCCGGGTGGGAACCCGTCCACGGCGGCGAGGGTCAGATGTGGCCGGTTGGTCGGATGGGTGTTGCGGGCCAGGCTGGGCAGGCCTGCCGCCGCCAACCGGCCCCAGACCGCCCGTACCTCGGCGTCCAACCCGGGCGAGCAGAGCAGTTCCACCGTACGCACGCGCCCACGTTAGCCCGGTGGTCAGAGCCAGCCGTTGTCCTGGGCGGTACGCACCGCCTCGGCCCGGTCGGCCGCGCCGAGCTTCTGCACGGCGGCCGAGAGGTGGTTGCGGACGGTGCCGGTGGACAGGTGCACCCGGCGGGCGATCACCGCCACCGGGGCGCCGAACTCGGCCAGCCGCAGTGTCTCCAACTCCCGGGGCGTCAACGGGCAGGCGGGCAGGGTCAGCGCGTCGGCGGCCAGCGACGGGTCGACGTACCGGCCTCCGGCGTGCACCCGCCGGATCACGTCGGCCAGCGCGCCGCCCGGGGAGCCCTTGGGCACGAAACCGCGCGCGCCTGCGGTCAGGGCCTGCCGCAGGTGACCCGGACGGCCGTGCCCGGTGAGCACGACGACCGCGCACTCGGGACGGACGCGGGTGAGTTCGGCGGCCACCGCGATGCCGTCCAGGCCGGGCATCTCCAGGTCCACCACTGCCACGTCCGGGCGGTGGGCGAGCGTCGCGGTGACCGCCGAGGGCCCGTCGGCGGCCTGGGCCACCACGTCGAGGTCCGGCTCCAGGCCGAGCAGGGCGGCGACCGCGACCCGGATCAGGTCCTCGTCGTCGGCGAGCAGGACGCGGATCACGACGACACCGGCACGGTGACCTCGAGGGTGAACACCACGTCCTGGCGGTGCACCCGCAGCTCTCCCCCGACCGCGGCGAGCCGGTCGGCGAGGCCGCGCAGGCCGTGGCTGTGTTCGTCCGGACCCCGGTCGTCGGCGCCGTCGTTGACGACAGTCATGGTGGCCACCTTCTCCTCCCGGTCGACGCGGATCCGGCACCAGTCGGCCCGGCTGTGCCGCAACACGTTGGTGCCCGCCTCGCGGAGCACCGCAGCCAGTTCGCTGGCCGCCGGCTGCGGCACCTCCGCTGGTGGTGGCTGCACCGTGCAGCGCACCCCGCAGGACCGCAGCACCTCGGCCACGGCTGCCAACTGCTCGCCGAGGTCGACCGCGCGATAGCCGTGCACGGTCTCACGGACCTCGGCCAGCGCGGCGGCGGCGAGGCGCTGCACCTCGGCGGCCTCCCGACCGGACCGCTCGGCGTCCACAGGCGCCAGCCGGGCGGCCAGTTCGGCCTTCAACGCGATGACGGTGAGGTGGTGCCCCAGCACGTCGTGCACGTCGCTGGCGAACCGCAGCCGCTCCTTCGCCGCGGCCAGTTGAGCCTGGGCGGCCTGACCCTGCCGGGCCTCCACGAGCAGCCCCCAGAACCAGACCTGCAACCAGTTGACGGCCGCCACGGCGACCCCGACCCCGCCGGTCACGACCACGTACCGGACGACCGAGCCGCCGGTCCACCAGGCCACGCCCGCCGACACGAGCAGGGTGCCGGCGGCCACCGCCGCCGCGCCGGGGAGGCCGAACAGCAGCGGAGCCATCCCGACCAGGGCGGCGCCGATCCACGCCCAGGTCGGCCAGGCACCGGCCGCCACCGGGGCGGCCAACGGCACGGTCAGCGCCGCCACGGCGGCCAGGCCGAGCTGGGCGCGGCGTCGCCACCGCTGGGCGAGCCACGGGGTGACCGCCGCGTACAGCACGGCGGTCTGGGCTGCCGCGAAGGCGCAGATGCCGACCGCGCCGAACGCGACGCGGGAGGTGTCCGGCTCCCGGGTCAGGCCCACGGCCGGCAGCAGTACAGTCGCCCACACACCGGTGGCCAGCGACAGCAGCGTCGCCTGCCGGGCCCGGTGCATCCGGCGGTCCGCCCGGGGAATCACCGCCTCGCTCGCCACGCGTCGATCCTAGGGCCGCCAGGCGCACGGTCCACAGGTGCGAGTTGTCACGGTCGGACCGTGCGCCGCGCACAGAATTCCGGTGACGGACGGGCCTGCCGACCGCGCCGGAACGCCGGCAGTGTCGACGGCATGGAGAAGACACCGATGTACGCGAACACCGCCACCGTCGTACCGTCGCCCGGGCCGCTGGCGACCCACCGACCGGCACCGCCGGACGCGGCACCTGCCGGCGGCACGCGGCGGCTGCTGTGGCATCTCGGCGAGATGGCGCTCGCGATGGTCGCCGGAATGGTGCTGCTCGGGCCGCTGTGGGAGACGGTCGGGCACCCGCTGGGGCTCGGCGGAGTGTTGGGCCGCCCGGACGTGGCCGCGCTGGTGATGGCCACCAACATGACAGTCGGGATGACCGTGTGGATGCGCTACCGGGCGCACCACTGGCGGGGCGTCGTCGAGATGGCCGCCGCGATGTACGTGCCGTTCCTGCTGCTGCTCGTCCCGTTCTGGGCGGGTGTGCTGGGTGGCGACGTGCTGATGCTCGGCGGTCACCTGCTGATGGTGCCGGCGATGGTGCTGGTGGCGGTGCGGCACCGGCACGAGACGCCTGCGGTGATCCGGCGGAGGCCGGCCGTGGTGGCGTTCGCCCGCCGCTGGCCGACCGGGCTGGCGCTGCTGATGACCGTGGACATGTTTGTGGATCCCTTCGTGCTCAGCCCGTGGACGTTGCTGGTGCTGCCCGGCGGTTACCTGCTGATCGGCCTGGTCCGCCGCTCGCTGGGCGGGCCGGGCGTGCTCGCCACCCAGCTCGTCGGTCTGGTCGCCTGGGTGGCCCTGACGCTCGTCGCGGTCGCCGTCGGCGGGCGGACGGCCTCCTGGCTGGTGGCGTTCGGGTGGCTGGCGCACGCCGGCTGGGACCTGGCGCACCACCGCACCGGCCGGGTGGTGCCGCGCGGCTACGCCGAGTGGTGTGGGGTGCTCGACGCGGCTCTCGCCGCGGTCATGATCCTGGCGATCCTGAGCAGCGGCGACTGACCCGGGTGCGCTCTTGTGCCGGTCGCCGCAGCGGGCCGGACGGCGTGATGAAAGGCTTGGCACATGAGTTCCGCACCTGCACAGCACGACGCACCGACCGACACCACCCCCGACGGCACCGACGAGGCGAACGCCTTCACGGAGCTCGGGCTGCGCGCCGAACTGCTGGGCGCCCTGGCCGCCCTCGGTTACGAGGAGCCGACCCCCATCCAGCGGGAGGCGATCCCACCGCTGCTCGACGGCCGCGACCTGCTCGGTCAGGCCGCCACCGGCACCGGCAAGACGGCGGCGTTCGCGCTGCCGCTGCTGCACCGGATGGTGGCGCACCGCGACGGCGGGGACCCGGTGGCGCTGGTGCTGGTGCCGACGCGGGAGCTGGCGGTGCAGGTGTCCGAGGCGTTCCATCGTTACGGCAAGGACCTGGGCGCGCGGGTGCTGCCGATCTACGGCGGGCAGCCGATCGGGCGGCAGCTGCGGGCACTGGACAGCGGGGTGGACGTGGCGGTGGCCACTCCGGGCCGGGCCCTGGACCACATCGCCCGGGGCACCCTGCGCCTGGGCGGCCTCGCCACGGTGGTGCTCGACGAGGCCGACGAGATGCTCGACATGGGCTTCGCCGAGGACATCGAGGCGATCCTGGAGCACGCGCCGGCGCAGCGCCAGACGGTGCTCTTCTCGGCCACCATGCCGTCCCGGATCGACGGGATGGCCCGCCAGCACCTGCGCGAGCCGGTCCGGATCGAGATCGGCCGGGAGCAGACGGTCGCCGGTGAGGCGCCCCGGGTGCGGCAGAGCGCGTACATCGTGACGCGGGCGCACAAGCCGGCCGCGCTGGGCCGGGTGCTGGACGTGGAGTCGCCGACCGCCGCCATCGTGTTCTGCCGCAGCCGGGAGGAGGTGGACCGGCTGACCGAGACGATGAACGGCCGGGGCTACCGCTCCGAGGCGCTGCACGGCGGTATGAGCCAGGAACAGCGCGACCGGGTGATGGGCCGGCTGCGGGCGGGCACCGCCGACCTGCTGGTGGCCACCGACGTGGCGGCCCGCGGCCTGGACGTCGAGCAGCTCACCCACGTGGTGAACTACGACGTGCCGTCGGCGCCGGAGTCGTACGTGCACCGGATCGGCCGGGTGGGCCGGGCCGGCCGGGAGGGTGTGGCGATCACCCTGGCCGAGCCGCGCGAGCACCGGATGCTCAAGACCATCGAGCGGGTGACCGGCCAGCGGATCACCATCGACAAGATCCCCACGGTGGCGGACATGCGCACCCGCCGGCTGGAGCTGACCCAGGCGGCGCTGCGGGAGAGCCTGCTGGAGGACGACCTGGACCCGTTCCGGGTGATCGTGGAGACGCTCACCGACGAGTTCGACCTGATGGAGGTCGCCCTCGCCGCGGTGAAGCTGGCGCACGAGGTGACCTCCCCCGGTTCGGACGACGAAGAGGAGATCCCGCAGGTGCCGGTCCGTGGCCCGCGCGAGGGCCGGCCGGAGGCCGGCGGTCGGGGCGGGGACCGGCGCGGCGGAGGCCGGCCGCGTCCGGGCGGCGGCAACACCGTGCAGGTCTTCGTCGGCCTGGGCCGGCGGGCCGGGGTGCGCCCGCAGGATCTGGTGGGTGCCATCACCGGCGAGACCGGTATCCGCGGCCGGGACATCGGCTCGATCGAGATCGCCGACCGGTTCTCCCTCGTGGAGGTGCCGCAGGGGGTGGCCGACGAGGTGATCTCCGGGTTGCGCTCCAGCACGATCAAGGGCC
The DNA here is from genome assembly GCF_040683695.1 of Micromonospora sp. NPDC093244. Lineage (NCBI taxonomy): Bacteria > Bacillati > Actinomycetota > Actinomycetes > Micromonosporales > Micromonosporaceae > Micromonospora > Micromonospora sp. NPDC093244. The sequence continues at coordinate 1,742,860 of NZ_JBFBEO010000001.1, read as the reverse complement.
GCAAGGCCACTGTCCGTCGGGACCGCGGCGGCGAGCGCTGAAGGCGCCGCCGGCGACCGCCGGGGGTACGACGGTCGCCGGCGGCGCGGATCAGAAGGCGTACGGGCCGAACCGGCCCCAGGCGACGACCGCGGCGAGCACGAGCAGCACCGCACAGGTGACGGCGCCCTGGATCTCCATCCGACGCCGGTCCTGGTTGTCGGGCTTCTTCATGTCGCGCAGGTGCACCAGGATGCCGCCGATCATCACGATGACGAGGCCCACCGCGGCGAGGGGTGTCAGCACGGTGGCGATGCCGGTGAGCGGGGGCAGCACCAGCCCGACAGCGGCCAGCACCTCGACCGCGCCGAGCGCCTTGACCTGCGACGGCGGGACGGGGTCCACCCATCGCATCGGGTCGCGCAGCTTCTCCTTGGGCTGGGTCAGTTTGGCCAGGCCCGCGCCGGCGAAGATGGCGGCGAGCAGGATCTGGATGACCCAGAGCGCAACGGTCACAGGGGTTTCCTCCGGGGCACCGCCTCGCGGCGGAGAGGTGGGGTGAGGGTTCGAGCGGGACAGTAGTCCCCCACCCGCGTACCGCGACGACCCCCGCCGTCGATGAGACGGCGGGGGTCGTCGTGTGCGGAGCGTCAGGCGGCGGCGAGCGCCGGCCCGTCCAGCGCCTCGACGTCGGCCGGGCGCAGCGCCAGGGCGAGCACGTCGGCCACGTCGGCCAGGGTGTGCACGGTCAGCGCCTCGCGCACCTCGGTCGGCAGGTCGTCCAGGTCGGGCTCGTTGCGCGCCGGGATGATCACCTCGGTGAGGCCGGCCCGGTGCGCGGCGAGCAGCTTCTGCTTCACCCCGCCGATCGGCAGCACCCGTCCGGAGAGCGTCACCTCACCTGTCATCCCGAACTCCGGTCGGACCGGGCGGCCGGTGACCAGTGAGGCCAGGGCCGTCACCATCGTGATGCCGGCGCTCGGGCCGTCCTTGGGCACCGCGCCCGCCGGGAAGTGGACGTGGATCCGGCGTCCGGCCAGGACGTTGGGGTCGATGCCGAACCGCCGCCCGTTGGAGCGCAGGTACGACAGGGCGATGTGCGCCGACTCCTTCATCACGTCGCCGAGCTGGCCGGTCAGGGTCAGTCCCGGCTCGCCCTCCATGCTCGTCGCCTCGATGAAGAGCACGTCCCCGCCGGCGCCGGTGACGGCGAGGCCGGTGGCCACACCCGGCACCGCGGTGCGCTCGGCCGACTCCGGGGTGAACTTCGGCCGGCCGAGGTAGCCGGTGAGGTTGCCGTTGTCGACGCGTACCGGTGACGGGTCGGTCGCCAGGGTCACCGCCACCTTGCGCAGGATCTTGGCGAGGCCACGTTCGAGCTGCCGTACGCCGGCCTCCCGGGTGTACTCCCCCGCGATAAGCGCGAGGGCCTCGTCGGCGATCTCCACCTCGTCGGCGGTCAGCCCGGCCCGCTCCCGCTGCCGGGGCAGCAGGTGGTCGCGGGCGATGGCGACCTTCTCGTCCTCGGTGTACCCGTCCAGCATGACCAGCTCCATCCGGTCCAGCAGCGGGCCGGGGATGGACTCGACCACGTTCGCGGTGGCGAGGAAGAGCACGTCGGACAGGTCGAGGTCGACCTCCAGGTAGTGGTCCCGGAAGGTGTGGTTCTGCGCCGGGTCGAGGACCTCCAGCAGGGCGGCGGCCGGGTCACCGGCGTAGCCGGCGGCCAGCTTGTCCACCTCGTCGAGGAGCACGACCGGGTTCATCGAGCCGGCCTCGCGCAGCGCGCGGACGATCCGGCCGGGCAGCGCGCCCACGTAGGTGCGCCGGTGACCGCGGATCTCCGCCTCGTCGCGGACGCCACCGAGCGACACCCGGACGAAGTTGCGCCCGAGCGCCCGGGCGACGGACTCGCCGAGGCTGGTCTTGCCCACTCCGGGAGGGCCGGCGAGGGCGAGGACCGCGCCGGAGCCGCGACCGCCGACCACGCCGAGGTTGCGCTCGGCCCGCCGGTTGCGCACGGCCAGGTACTCCAGGATGCGGTCCTTCACGTCGGCCAGGCCGGCGTGGTCGGCGTCGAGCACCGCCCGGGCCGCGGCCAGGTCGGTGTTGTCCTGGGTACGCGTGCCCCACGGCATCTCGAGAACCGTGTCGAGCCAGGTACGGATCCAGCCCGCCTCCGGGGAGGCGTCACTGGCCCGCTCCAGCTTGCCGACCTCGCGCAGGGCGGCCTCGCGGACCTTCTCCGGCAGCTCGGCGCTCTCCACCCGGCTGCGGTAGTCGGCTGAGCCGTCCGGCTCGTCCTCGCCCAGCTCCTTGCGGATGGCGGCGAGCTGCTGGCGCAGCAGGAACTCCCGCTGGGACTTCTCCAGCCCCTCGCGGACGTCGCTGTTGATCTGCTCGGTGACCTCCTGCTCGGCCAGGTAGTCCTTCACCCAGCCGACGAGCAGCTCCAGCCGGGCGGTGACGTCCGGCGCGGCGAGCAGCTCGGTCTTCTGCTCCAGGGTCAGCCAGGGCGCGTAGCCGGCCGAGTCGGCCAGCTCGGACAGGTCGGTCATCCGCTCGACGGCGTCGATGACCTGCCAGGCGCCACGCTGCTGGAGCACGGAGGTCACCAGGGCGCGGTACTCGCGGGCGAGTTCCCGGGCGCGGCCGGCGGGAGCGGGTTCGTCGAGTTCGGTCGCCTCGACCCAGAGTGCGGCGCCGGGGCCGGGCACGCCGGAGCCGATCCGGGCCCGGGACAGGCCACGGACCACGGCGGCGGGCTCGCCGTCGGGCAGCCGGCCGACCTTCTCGATGGTGGCGACCACGCCGACGGGACCGTACTCGCCGTCGATGCGCGGCACGGCCAGCAGCCTGCGGTCGTCGGTCGTCCGTGCGGCGTCGATCGCGGCCTGGGTGGTCGGGTCGAGGGTCACCGGGATCACCATGCCGGGCAGCAGCACGGCGTCGGTCAGGGGAAGTACCGGAAGAGTTGCCATCGAACACCTGCTATCGCGTTGAGTTGAGCGTGTCTCACTCAAGTAACAAAGCGTTCCCCTTGTTCCGCGATGTGACCCAGACCACTCTCGCAGGAGCCCGTCGGGTCGCCCGGAACCGGCGGGGCGACCCGACGGGACACCTCAGGTGAGCTTGTTCTTGACCGTGTTCACGACCGAACCGGCCATCCCCGGGTTGGTGCCGTACAGGCGCGGGTCCCCCGGAGGCAGCACCGGCTCGGGGGCGTTCGCCCGCGGGCTGTCGCCGTACCGGAACTCGCCCTTGCCGTCCGGCGTGGGCCCGGACGCCCAGCGCCCCTCGCTGGCGTCGCTGCCCGAGGAGAAGCTCAGATAGGTGTAGCCGAACTCCTCGGTGAACTCGCCGGAGTCCGGGAACGCCTCCGGCACCGGCATGTCCTCCAGCCCGTCCTCCTTGAGCTGCTCGATCGCCGCCAGCCACATGTTCTGGTGCATGGTGTCGCGGGCCAGCAGGAAGCGCAGCATCTGCTTGACGCCCGGATCGTCGGTCATGTTGAACAACCGGGCGACCTGGAGCCGGCCCTGCGCCTCCGCGGTGACGTTGAGCTGGAAGTCGGCAAGCAGGTTGCCGCTGGCGGTGATGAACGCGCCATTCCACGGCACCCCGTTGGAGTCGGCGGGCAACGCCCCGCCACCGGAGTGGATGAAGTGCGCCGGGTTCGACCCGGCGTAGGTAGCGGCGCCCCCCGGGTTGTCGGCGACCCCCTCGGACAACGACAGCGGCGCATTGTCCAACAACCGGGTGATCATGGTGACGATCATCTCGACGTGGCCCACCTCCTCGGTGCCCACGTCGAGCAGCAGATCCTTGTACTTGCCCGGCAGCCGGCAGTTCCAGCCCTGGAACAGGTACTGGTTGGCCACCGTCATCTCACCCCACTTGCCGCCCAGAACCTCCTGCAACCGGCGGGCGAACGCGGCATCCGGCCCGTCCGGCTTCGCCTCGAACTGCAGATCCTTGACATGACTGAACATCTGAACCTCCTCGTACCGGAACTGCTGGTGACGAGGCATCCCCACCTCGGTGACCCCACCGGGCCAACCTGTGTCCCCGCGGGGTCAGCGCACCGGATGCGCGGCGACAACGGGCCCGGTACGCCCTATCGTTCGCAGACCCACCCGAGCCACCTCGTTCGGTGCCGGGCCGCATGATCGGTGCCCAACGGGGAACGGCGCAGACATGCCGGGCAGTTCCACCCTCCGTATCGCGGTCGTGGACGATCACCCCCTTTTCGTCCACGGCCTGGAACTGCTGCTGCCGATGACAAGCGACGGTCGCGCGGAGGTCGTCGGCTCGGCAGGCAACGCGGCGCACGCGGCCGGCCTGGTCAGCCGCTGCCTCCCGGACCTCGTCCTGGTCGACCTGCACCTGCCACCGCCCGGTGGCGTCCGGGCCGTGGCGGCGATCCGCCGGACCACTCCCCAGACACGGGTGGTGGCGATGTCCGGTTCCACCGACCCGGGACCGGTGCTGGAGGCCCTGCGCGCCGGCGCCGAGGGGTATCTGCCCAAGACCAGCGGGCCGGAGGAACTGCTCCCCCCGCTGCTGGCCGTCCTCGACGGCTGGGCGGTGCTGCCGGCGGAACTGCTCCGCGTCCTGCTGCGACCGTCGCGCATCACACCCGTCGACCTGGACGCCGAGGAACGCCGGCTGCTGTGCGCCATAGCCGCCGGCCGCCACACCGTCGATATCGCCGAGGAACTGCACGTGTCGGAGCGGACGGTGAAACGGATGACCGCCGCGCTTCTGCGCAAGCTGCGAGTGGCCAACCGCGCGGAGGCGGCCGCCGTGGCCGGTCAGGCCGGCCTGCTCGAATGAGGCCGGACCGCGATTCGGCGCCGATTCGCGGTTTCCCGTCACCGAATCGCGACGCGCCGAAATGAATGCGGCGCATATTGTTGCGGATTCCCCGGGTAGTAGGTCAGACTTTGGACACATCCCGCCACACACAGGGAGTAATCGGCAATGGCGAGAAAAGTAATCACGGTCCTGACCGACGACCTCGACGGCGGGAAGGCCGACCGGACGGTCGAGTTCAGTCTCGACGGCGTGGCCTACACGATCGACGTCTCGGACGAGAATGCCGGCGTCCTGCGCAAGGCGCTGGATCCGTACATCAATGCGGGCCGGCGCATCGGGCGAGGTGCCGTGGAGAACACCCGGACCGTTCGGCGTCCGGGTCGGCCCAGCGGCGCGGGAATGGATCGGGAGCAGAACCGGGCCATCCGGGAATGGGCCGTCAAGAACGGCTACAAGATTTCCGAGCGAGGCCGGATCCCGGTCGAGGTCGTCGAGGCGTACAAGAGCCGCTGACCGGACGACACGCAGACGGGGCCGCGCCGAAACGGTGCGGCCCCGTCATATTGTCGGCACTGTTCGTGACGGCGGCGGCCGGTCACCCCGGGCTGTTCCGCCCCGGCGTGACCGGCCGCCGCCGACCGTACGACTACTCAGTCGACAGTGATCCGCACCGAATCGAACGCGGGCGTCTGGTTGGCGCGCTCCATCATCGGCAGGCGGTGCGAACCGTCACCCGCCCAGATCGAACACTGCGCGGTTCCCGACTCCGGCAGACCCGGGATCTGGATGGTCACCTCGTCCGGGTCGGCACCACCGCGACCGTCCTCGGTGGCCACGAAGAACGCGGGCACCTCCTGCGGCTCCGGCGGGGTGGTCAGGCTGTCCAGCATCCGGCACGCCGTGTGGAAGTGCCCCCGGACCAGGCCCTGGGCGTTGAGCAGCGAGCTCTCCACGTAGTACCCGCCCTGACCGGCGGCCAGGAAGCGGTCCCGGACCAGGTTGCGGGTGCTGACCCGGAGCGTGAACGGCTGGTTGCGGCCCACCTGCTGGGGGAACTGGGTGATGAGCAGGGAGGGGTTGTTGGCGGCGGCGCCGACCTCACCGAACGCGGTGCTCACGCAGCGGTTGCCGTTCTGGAAGCCGTCGTGCGCCTGGAGCTGGCTCTCGTCGCAGTTGTTGGCAAGTACGCCGAGCCCGGCACCGGGAGCGTTACCGCCGTTGTTCCCGCCGCCGTTGTTGTTCCCACCGCCGTTGTTGCCACCGTTGCCGGTGCCACCGCCGGTGTTCCCACCGCCGGTGTTGCCACCGCCGGTGCTGCCACCGTTGTCGCCGCCGCCGCTGTTGCCGCCGGTCGGCTGCACCTGACACTCGGCGAGCTGCGCCAGTCCCTGCGGGCGCGGCCCGACCCGGTCGATGGCGGTCGTGATGCGGTCCAGCACCGCGCGGCGCTTGCCCGCCAACGGCTGGAGGATCGCGTCGCGGATGAAGGCCTCACCCTTGTTTCCCTCGGCGGCGAGTCGACGGTCGGCCTCGGCGATCTGGGCCGTCAACTGGGCGAGATTGCGGTCCACCTCGGCCCGGGCCCGCTGCGGCACCTGCGGCAGCTTCGACGCCACGTCCGGGCAGGCCACCGCCGAGCCGGTGCCCACCGTGCCGTCCTTGCCGTCCTCACACTCGGGGACGGACTGCTGCCCGTCACCCCAGTGGTTACGGACCCACCGGCCGTTCTGCCAGGTCCGCGTGGTCGAACCATTTCCGCTTGGCGCGGTCGCGCCCGGGCTGGGTTCCACGCACTGCCCCGCTGCCGGGCGGGGTTTGTTGGTCCGCCGATCCTGGGCCGACGAAATCTGGGTCACGGCGACAACTCCGCCGAAGACCACGAGCGTGCCGACAACGGCCAGCAGACGCTTGCTCCGCGCGTTGCCGGATGGCCGGCGCGCCCGAGTGGACCTGCGCATCGAATTGCTCTCCTTCTCGATCCGGTACTGGATTCCTGCCCTCGGCGGACCGACGGATTTGAGATGGCACGCGTCAACGGCGGCCACCACGACCTACCGGGTGATGTGTCGACGGCCGACGATGCCCTTTCCGCACCGTCCCCCGCGTCGGCTCGACGCGGATGGGGAGATCCTCTTCATTCGCGCAGGAGTACGGGACGGCGCGCGGGAAGGTTCAACCGGAGCGCAGAAAATTGTCGCGGGTCGACCCGGAGCGGGGTCAGCTGGGAAAACGGGCGCCGGTCAGTCGGCGCACAGGTGGTCGAAGGCGAACCCGCCGACCAGCTCGTCGCGGCGACGGCTCAGCGCGGCGATCTGCGCCGTCAGCTCGGCGCGGGGCAGAAGCCGCGCGTCGTCGCGCCCGGCGGCGCGCAGCCGCTCCCCGACGGCAACCGTGGCGAGGTCCTCGGCCAACCGGGCCGCGTCGACACCGCAGGAGAACCGGTGCTCGGTCACCGAGACCCGCTCCACGAGGCAGGCGTCCGGGCGCACCTGCACCCAGCTCCACCCCTGCGCCGGGCCGTCCGCCCAGCGCACGTGCAGTCCCCGCACGATCGGGTCGGCGAGCCGCCCGGCCACGTACGCGTCGACCGCGGCGGCGCGGGTCAACGCGCCGAGGTCGTTTACCGGGCCGGTACGACCGTCCGGCAGGCGGCCCAGGATGTCCCGAAAGCCCACCGGGGCCGGCTCGTCGTCCCCGCCCGTGCCCAGCCCGGCGCCCGCCGCGTAGGCCCGTGCGTCGATCACGTACTCCATCAGGCGACGGCCCTGCTCGGCGGCCCGCAGCGTCGGCGAGCCGATCCGCAGCACGGGCAGTCCCACCGCGGCGCTCACCGCGTACGTCAGGCGCTCGGCGCGCTGCTCGGCGGAACCGGCCGGCGGCACCGGGCCGATCTGGACGGCGACGACCGGACGGCCGGTGTCGGCGTAGAGGACGAAGTCGAACGCGGCCCGGCTCGCCGAACTCCACTGGCTGCCGGTGACACCGGGTGGGCGTCCCTGGACGAGGTCGCTGAGCCGACGCGTCGCGTACACCCGGTGGCCGGCACGGCTGAGCAGCGCGCCGCCGCCGTCGGCGGGCGCCGCCCGCAGCCAGCCGCGCGCGTCGCTGCCGGTGCTCGTCATCTGCCTGATCCATCCGCCGGTCGGTCGGGCCGGGCCGAGTCTAGGCGGTCGATCATGGCGCGCGCCTCGCCGGTGCGGCCGACACCGTGCCCGGCCGGTCGGACCGACGATTTCGGCGGCGGTTACTCGGCCGCGCCCATCACCAGGCCCTCGATCGTGTGCTTCTGCCGGATCGGTTCCAGCCGGTCCACCACCGGGCAGGGCAGGTGCTGGCGGACCGACGGGGCAGACTCTCCCAGTAGTCCCGGGTGACGGCCATGTCGTGGTGGGCCGCGTTGCCCGCACCCGGGGCGTCGACGCCGAGCACCAGCACCGGGCGGGCCAGCCGGGAGACGTTCGGGGTGCCGCGGTGGATGGTCAGCGCCGACCGGGCCGAGATGTCACCCCGGCGCGGGTACTTGCGCACCGCGCGCTGCTGGTACCGGGGGTAGCGCTCCCGGGGCGGGAACATCCCGTGGTCGAAGTCGACCCCGTCGTCCCACTGGGTGCCCGGGGCGATCTCGAACGGCCCCATCTCCTCGACGGTGTCGACCGTGGTCAGGTTGAACGCCAGCGACGTGAGCCGCCGCTGCCGCCGGGTGTCCTGCGGCATCGGGAAGTCCCGGTGCCAGGGCTGCATCGCCGCGCCGGGAAAGGGGACGTCGAAGCCCAGTTCGACGATCTCGTACTCCGGGCCGAGCACCGCGGCGCAGACCGACACCACCCACGGATGGGTCACCAGGTCGACGAAGCCGCGCAGCTGCTCCGGATGGATCTCCACGTACCAGCGTTGCGGGCCGCGGCCGACGGCGCCGTCGGGGCGGGAGCGGGCCTCGGAGAACGCGCTTGCCACGTCGCTGCCGACCTGGTCCACCCAGGCGGGGTCGAAGGCGCCACGGCAGGCGGTGATGCCGTCGCGGTAGAGGTCGCCGAGCGCCTCGACCGGCACCTCGCCCTCGTCGATGGGCGCGGGGTCCGTGGCGGGGGCCTGGTGAACGCGCATCGGGGGCCTCCTCATGGTCGTTACAACGTTGTAGAAGCGTGTCAAGGGTTGATGGACCGCGCCAGAGCTGCGGGCGGTGCTGTGATCCGGATCACAGCTCGTTCGTGTTCCAGAGGTCCCTGCCCGGTGTAAGCAGCGGGGTCGCCGGTAGCGGGCCGGCCGGGAGGTCAGCATGTCGCGACAGCAGGTCGGCGGCCTCGCCGACAGTGCCCCGGGCGCTCGCCCACGCCCCACCGACGGTCCTCGACCTGCTCGCCGGCCCCGCCGGGCCGGCGATCCGACAATCCTGCGCCGGCCACGCGCCGACCGGGCCGGGAGACACCACCGCCTCCCCCAGCGACCGGTCGCCACCCGCCGGCCCACCCCCGGCCTGTTCCGCCGCGTCGGCGGGGAGAGCAGCGCCGCCACCAACGCGATCCGGCGGGAACGGGAAACCGTCGAGGCGGCGGACGTCGCGCGGATCGCCAGCGACGCGGCCGGTCGCGTACCGGGGGTCGCGAACGCCCGCCCGGCCACCGTCCGCCTGGGCGGCCAGTCGGTGGGCCTCGACCTGCACCTCGTCACCGCGTACGGACACAGCGTGCCCGCCGTCGCCGAGGCCGTCCGGGCGGCCGTCGCCGACCGGGTGGCGGACGCCACCGGGCTCGCCGTCGCCGCCGTCACCGTGACGGTGGACGACCTGCTCGTCCCCGGCGCGGACGGCGTCACACCGCCACGACCGGCCCACCGGCCGGAGAACGGCATGCGGACCGTCAACCGGGCGGCCTCACTGGCGCTGTCCGTGGTCCTGCTCGTCGGCGGCACGCTGCTGGCCGCGCAGGCGCTGCTGGCCACGCTGGGCCGCCCGGCACCGGCGATCGTCCCCGCCGGCTGGTACGACACGCTGACCACCGCCCGCTGGCACGACCCGAACGTCCGGACGGCGGCCGTCGGGGCCGTCCTTCTGGGGCTCGTCATCCTGGCCGCCCAACTACGCCGCTGGACACCCGTCCGCCTCCACGCAGGCGAACGCGACGGCTGGTACCTGCGCCGCAGGTGCGTGGAACGCCGCCTGACCGACGCGGCCGGGACGGTTCCGGGCGTACGGCGGGCGCGGGTGCGGATCCGCGGGCGCGGCGAGCGGTGGCACCCCCGGGTACGCGCCACCGGCGACCCGGCAGCCCGGGCGGAGATCGAGTACGCGGTGCACCAGGAACTGCGCAACCTCGCCCCGCCCCGCCGCGGCCACGTCGAGATCCGGCTCGCGCCGTACGGGCGGCCGACATGACCGACGCCGCGCACCGACTGTTGTGGACGATCGTCGCGCTCGTCCTGGTGGCGGGCGGGGCGACCACGCTCGTGGTCAGCTTCGGCGTGCCGCCGGGCGGTGGTCCCGACGCGGCTGTGCTCGGTGACGGGCTGCTGGACGCGTGGCGGCTGGCCACTCCGTGGAGCACACTGGCCGCTACCGTCGCCGGGCTGCTTACCGCACTGACCGGGCAGCGCCTCCTGGCCCGCGAGGTGCGCCGACCCGGACGGGCACTGCGCGGCACGTTGAGCCGCCCCGGGAACCGCCCGGGACGCACCCGGCTGGCGGCCGACCTCCTCACCCGGGCGTTGGAACGTGACCTGACCGCCCACCCGGCGGTACGAGCGGCCCGTGTCGTGCTCACCGGCACGCCACCCCACCCCGACGTGTGGATCCGGATGGACCTGACCGCCGACGCCGGGGCGGTCGCGGTACGCGAGCACGTCCACACCGCGGTCAGCCGTTTCGCCGTGACCGCCGGATGCCGGCCCGCCCACCTCGACGTGACCGCCCGGATCACACCCGGGCGCCCCTGACCGGCGCCGCGCCGGCCCGGCGGGCATCATCGGTACGGGCGACGGACGGGGGTACCTGGGATGCGTGTGGTGTCGCTGGTGCCGTCGCTGACCGAGGCGGTGGCGCTCACCCTGCCCGGGACGCTTGTCGGCGCCACCGACTGGTGCGTCCACCCGGCGGATCTCGACGTCGCCCGGGTCGGCGGCAGCAAGTACCCCGACCTGGACCGGGTCCGCGCCCTCCGGCCGGACCTCGTCCTGCTCAACGTGGAGGAGAACCGCCGCGCCGACGCGGACGCGCTGCGGGCCGCCGGTGTGCCGGTACGGGTCACCTATCCGCGTACCGTCGCGAGCGCGTTGACCGAGCTGGGCGAGGTGCTCACCGAACTGGGTGCGCCCACCGAACCGCCCTGGCTGCGGGCGGCGCGACGCGCCTGGGCCGACCCGCCCGCGCTGATGCCGGCCCGCCGGGCGGTGGTGCCGGTGTGGCGGCGGCCGTGGGTGGTGCTCGGCGGCGACACGTTCGCCGGGGACGTGCTGCGCCGGCTCGGGGTCGTCAACGCCTACGACGACCACCCCGAGCGCTACCCCCGACCGACCCTCGCCGACCTGCGCGGGCGGTCGCCGGAGCTGGTGGTACTGCCGGACGAGCCGTACCGGTTCACCGCCGACGACGGGCCCGAGGCGTTCCCCGGCGTACCGTGCGCTCTGCTCTCCGGTCGGCACCTCACCTGGTACGGCCCGTCCCTGGCCGAGGCGCCCGCGCTGCTGGCCGACCAGCTGTCCCGGCCGGTACGCGTCTACTGAACCGGGCACGTCACCTGACGCGTCGCGCCGCCACCACGCTGGCGCCGACGGCGACGGCCAGACTCAGCACCACCACCGCGAGGGTCAGCCAGACCGGCAGTTCACCCACCGGCGTCTCGGCCAGGATCAGCTTCAACCCCGCGAAGACGAGCACCACGGCCAGCCCGTAGCGCAGGTAGGCGAAGTGCCGCAGCAGCCCGGCGAGGCAGAAATAGAGGCTGCGCAGCCCCAGCACGGCGAACGCGGTGGCCGTCCACACCAGGAAGGTGCTGGTGGTGATGGCGAGGATCGCCGCCACCGAGTCGACCGCGAAGACGATGTCGGTGGCCTCGATCGCGACAAGCGTCACGAGAAGCAGGGTCGCCACCGGTCGCCCGCCGACCCGGGCGGTGAACCGGTCACCGTGGTACCTGGCGTCGGTGGGCACCACCCGCCGGAACAGCCGCACGACCCGGTTGCGCTCCGGATCGACGTCCGGCTTCCCGCGTACGGCCAGCCGGCACCCGGTCCACACCAGGAACGCCCCCAGCACGACCCCCGCCCAGGCCAGCCGCTCCAGCAGTTCGGCACCGGCGAGGATGAACAGCAGGCGGAACGCGAGCGCCCCCACGACGCCCCAGAACAGCACCTTGTGCTGGTAGCCCGCCGGCACCCGGAAATACCCGAACAGCAGCGCGAAGACGAACACGTTGTCCACCGAGAGCGCCTTCTCCAGCAGGTAGCCGGAGAAGTACGCGACGGCCGGCTCGGCGCCCAGGCCGAACCAGACGACCAACCCGAACAGCAGGCCCGCCGCGATCCAGACGCCGCTCCACAGCAGCGCCTCCCGTAACCCGATGACATGGTTGTCCCGGTGGGCGAGCATGTCGACAGCGAGCATCACGGCGATCACCCCGCCGACCGCGCCCCACGCCCACAGGGGCACCGCGACCGTCGCCTCAGCCACCCGGCGCCCCCCGGCATCGACCATCGCGCCGCACCGCCGCCGCGCCGGCCGGCCGCTCCCGAGCCTAGGCGAGCGGCCCGGCCGACGTCGGCGCTCCGGCCAACTCGACGCCGGCGGCGATCACGCGACAGGCATCACCTGAGCCAGATCGATGCCCGTGTCGTCGGTGTCGTACGCGATCGCGTTCGTCACCCGGACGACACCACTGACCTGGGCCGCGAGCCGGCCGGCGAGGTCCACGGCGGACCGGCGGTCCAGCCGGCCGGCGAGGTCGACCTCACCGTGGCGCACCTTCACGGTGACCAGGCCGTCCCGCACGGCGAGCACTCGACGCAGCACCTCCTGCACCACGTCCTCGCGGATCTCGGCGTCCGAGCGCAGGTGCACCCGCAGCAGGTCGGCGCGACTGACGACGCCGACGAGCCGGCCGAGGTCGTCCAGCACCGGCAACCGCTTGACCTGCTCGCGGTCCATGAGCCGGGCGGCGGCCGCGAGCGTCGCCTCCGGGTACGTGGTGACCGGCGGCGCCGTCATCAGGTCCCCGGCCACCAGCGCCTCGCTCCTGCTGCGGGCGTCGCGCCGGTGGCGGCTCTCGAAGACGCGCCGCTGCGCCGGCTCGCCGGCCCGTTCGATGCGGTGCAGGAGATCAGCCTCGGACACCACACCGAGCACCCGGCCGAAACCGTCGACCACCGGCGCCGCGCTGACGTCGCGGCGCAGCAGCACGTCGACGATCTCCCGGTACGGGGTCTCGACCACCACGGTCGCGACCTCCCGCGTCATCACGTCACCCACCTGCCAGGTCCTCATCACGGCCTCCCTGTCGTCATCCACTCCGGACGCTACGGCCGTACGGCGGCCGTGGTCAGAGGCACGAGGCCGGTCCCGAACAGGTCCAAGGTCCCGGGTCGGCGAGGCCCGGTCGGCCCTGCCACGGACGCCGCGAGGGGCGTCCACTGGAGATGCCACCGGGAAGCGCGGTGCGAGGCAACGAAGGGACGTGGAGACCATGACCGCGACGATCGAGCGGACCACCGCCACCACACCGGCGGCCGGCGCCCGGGAGAGGGCCGTCCGGTACGTCCTGGCCGGCACCCGCCTGGCGCTCGGCTGGATCTTCCTCTGGGCTTTCCTCGACAAGCTCTTCGGCCTCGGACTGGCCACCGAGTCGAAGAACGCCTGGATCAACGGCGGCAGCCCCACCAAGGGCTTCCTCACCTTCGGCGTGACCGGCCCCTTCAAGGACCTCTACGCCGGCATCGCCGGAGCCGCCTGGGCGGACTGGCTGTTCATGATCGGTCTGGCCGGGATCGGCGTCGCCCTGATGCTCGGCATCGGCATGCGGGTCGCGGCGGTGGCCGGCGGGCTGCTGCTGGTCATGATGTGGACCGCCGTCCTGCCCCCGGAGAACAACCCCTTCATGGACGACCACCTGATCTACGCCGCGGTGCTCGCGGTGCTGGCGCTGGTCAACGCCGGCGACACCTGGGGCCTCGGCCGGTACTGGGCGAACCTCCCGATCGTCCGCCGGCTCCCCTGGCTCCGGTAACCCCGTCCCCTCCCACGGCGGGCGTCCCCACCCCGGGGGCGCCCGCCGCACCGCGCTTTGCAAAGGGGTCTTCCCCCGGCGGGGGCGGGGTGGCGGGTCCGCCGAACATCGGTGGGGCGTGATCCGGCAGGATCGAGGTGACCGGACACATCACCCAACACGGCAGGAGATCCCCGCATGAACCAGGCAGCAGGCGCCCGTTCGGGCAAGCCCGAGGTGGGTCCGATCGAGGGTGCGCCGCCGGCCGACCTCGTGATCGAGGACATCACCGTGGGCGAGGGCCCGCAGGCGCAACCGGGCCAGTTGGCCAGCGTGCACTACGTAGGCGTGTCGCACTCCACGGGCACCGAGTTCGACTCGTCGTGGAACCGGGGCGAGGCGTTCGAGTTCCCGCTCGGCGGCGGTCAGGTCATCGCCGGATGGGACCAGGGCGTGGTCGGCATGCGCGTCGGCGGCCGGCGTCGCCTCACCATCCCGCCGCACCTCGGGTACGGCGACCGGGGCGCGGCCGGCGTCATCAAGCCGGGCGAGACCCTGGTGTTCGTGGTCGACCTGCTCGACGTGCGCTGATCGGAGCTCTTCCGGGGGGGTCGCCGGCCGACACCGGCGGCCCCCGCTCCCGGGCGCACCGCGCCGGGACCGGGCAGGCCGGGGAGCAGGGCTCAGGCGGCCAGCATCAGGTCCGTCGGAGGGGTGGCCGGGCGGCGTGCCGTGTCGACGAGGCGGGCGGCCTCGACCACGCGGGACGGCTCCAGCACGGTCATCACCCGGTGCAGGCCGGTGGCGCGCAGCACCCGCGCGACCACGGGCGTCGGGTCGACGAGGACGAGCTCGCCGCCACGGGCACGGATGCGCAGGTGCGCGGCGAGCAGCGTCCGCACGCCCGCGGCGGAGAGCAGCCGCAGACCGGACATCTCGAGATGAAGCACCGGGCGTGCCGGCGCGGACCACAGCGCGGACCGGAACGCAGCCACCGTGGCGATGTCGACCTCGCCGGCCACCCGCACCCGGACCACCCGGTCACCCACGTTGACCTGCACGTCCAACCGGTCGCTGCGCTCTTCCATGCCCTGAAACCTATCCCCCACCACCGACAGTTTCGCCCGTCCACGGAGTGATTCCGGGTACGCCCAGGGTCATCCCCGGAGGCACCCCGGGTCCCCCTCGGGGTGGAGCCCGGGGTGCGCCACCCCGGCCGGGCGTACGACCCCGGGGGCCGCGGGCCGCGTGGAGCACACCGGCGGATCGATCATGGTCGGGGCGCGCGGCGGTGCGGCGGACGACGACATCGGCGGGTGAGAATGGAACGATGGTGATTCCCCGCCCCCGGCCGCCCCGGCTGATCCGGCCCGTCCGCGAGCCGGCCACCGTGCCTCCGCCGCTCGCCGGGGCGTGGGCCGCCACCGACAGCCGACTCGACCAGGTCGACCTGCTGCCGCTGCCCGACGGCGCCGTCGGCCCCGAGGACGTGCTTGTCGACCCGGCCGGACGGGTGATCAGTGGCGACGAGGACGGCCGGCTGTGGTGGTGGCCGGCCGACGCGCCCGCCGGCACCCGGCCCCGGCTGCTGGCCGAGACCGGCGGCCGGCCGCTCGGCATCGAGCTGGATCCCTCCGGGGAGACGCTTGTCGTCTGCGACGCGTACCGAGGGCTGCTGCGGGTCACACCGGACGGGGCGGTCCGCGAGTTGACCGGGACGGCGCCCCCGGTGCACCTGGCCAACAACGCGGCGGTGGCCCGCGACGGCACCGTCTACTTCACCGACTCGTCGGACCGGTTCCCGGTCTCGCACTGGAAACGGGACCTGCTGGAGCACCGCCCCAACGGCCGGGTGCTGGCGCACCATCCGGGCAGTGGACGCACCGAGGTGGTGGCCGACGGGCTGTACTTCCCCAACGGGATCGCGCTGACCCCCGACGAGTCGGCGCTGATGCTCGTGGAGACCACCACCCACCGGTTGCTCCGCGTCGAGCTGGGCGGCGGGGTGCGGGTGCTCGCCGACCTGCCCGCGTACCCGGACAATCTCTCCGCGGTGGGCGACGGGACGTACTGGATCGCGCTGCCCAGTCCGCGGGTGCCGATCGCCGAGCGGCTGCTGCCGCACCCGCGGCTGCGCCAGCTCGCCGCGCTGCTGCCCGACGCGATGCAGCCGCAACCGCGCCGCTACGGGCTGGTCGCCCTGGTCGACGGCGCGGGCACGGTCCGCCGGACGCTCCACGGTCCGGCCGGGCACTACTGGATGATCACCGGGGTACGCCAGCACGGCGACCACCTCTGGCTGGGCAGCCTGATCGGGCCGGGCGTGGCCCGCGTACCCCTGCACTGACGGCGCGGGCCGGCCCGCCGCGGTGGCGGGCCGGCCCGGACGGCCGTCGGTAGTGTCTCAGCGACCGCTGACCGAGGGCGCCGGGGCGGGCGATCCCCCGGCCACCGCCCCCGGGTGCGCCGGGGCGACCGGCGCGGGCTTGAGCCCCGGCGACACCGGCAGGGCGCTGCCCCGGACGAACTCGTCCCAGCTGACGTTCCACGCGGTCCAGCCGTTGCCCGGCTGCAACTCCACCTCGGTGCCCTTGACGGTGATCAGGTCACCGACCTGCGTCACGCCCATCAGCCAGTCGGCCGCGGCGGCGGAGACGTTCGCGCAGCCGTGCGAGGTGTTGGTGTTGCCCTGCTCCCCCTCCGACCACGGGGCGGAGTGGATGAACTCGCCACCCCAGGTGTAGCGCTGGGCGTCGTCGACGTCGACCACGTAGCCGCCGTTCGGCTCACCCCGGGTGTCGAAGGTGGTCCGCTCGTGCTTCTCCATGATCACCATCTTGCCGCTGGAACTGGGTGTGCTCGGCTTGCCCAGGCTGACCGGGATACGACGGATCTGCTTGCCGTCGCGCAGCACCGTCATCTGCTTGGTGGCGTTGTCGATCTCCAGCGCCTGCTGCCGGCCGATCTTCGAGGTGGCGGTCCGCTCGGCGTCGCCGACCCGGTCCTTGCCGATCGGCAGGCCCTCCAGCCCGGCCCGAACGCTGATCGTCGTACCGGGCTTCCAGAAATCGGGCGCGCGGTAATAGACCTGCGTTCCATCCTCAAGCCAGGACCAGGTGCCCGGTTGCGGCGGATTCGTCTTTACGAACAACCGGCGTTGGACATCTGCTCTGGCCTCTTTCGGAATTCCCGGGTCGAACGCCACGGTTACCGGCATCGCCGTACCGTACGTCCGGTTGCCCACGAAATAGAGGGTGCTGGTGATCTGCGGCTTGGTGGACTTCGCCATCGTGGTGAACGTGGTGCTGCGGGTGGTGGTGGCACCCGAGTCGCCGGTCGCCGTCACCTCGGCCCGGTAGGTCCGCCTGGGTTGCAGCGGCGCGCTCGGCACCCAGCCCGAGCCGTCCTCGCGCGGTTCGGCCTTGACCTGCGCGCCCTTGTCGTCGGTCAGTCGTACGCCGGTGACCCGGCCGCCCTTGACCGTGGTGCCCACCTCGGCGCTCACCGGTACGTCGCGGGCCTTGTCCCCCGGTGACACGGTGAGCTCCGGAGGCGCGGCGTGCCCCTTTGCCGACCCGGCCGCCGGATCCCGCTCGGCGGTACACCCGCCCAGGATGAGTGGTGCGGCCGCGATGGTTACCGCCAACAGCGTCAGTCGCCGCCTCGACGTCATGTTCTGTCCCCCCGTTTTCGACTTCCCTCTGCCACATCTTCGTCGCCGCGACAGGCGTGCCCACGCCATTCGGAAATAATCGTCGGCGCATTTACCGGCGCATTTTCCGGCGCTGCGCCGCTTGGCGGAACAAGGGCCATCTGCACCCCTCGCGTCCTTTGCTCCGCTTGCCGGGAGGCGACACCCGTTGTCCGGATGGACGCCTCGCCGGCATCCGGCAGGCGGCGGACCGGGGCGTCGACCGGTACCGGCGGGAGGTCGGGGGGCCGGCGCGCACCCCGGGCGCGGACTTTTGTCAGCTGGAGCGAAACTTTCGGCGATCACGACGAAGCTTTGCCTTCGTCCGGGGGCAAGGGTAGGGTCCGGATCGAGATAGAGGGTTGCCCATTCGTCGATCAGCCTGCCGCCGCCCCTGCCGGGCCGCGCGTCCCGCCCCGATGGGTCCGGGTCGTGCCCCGCGTGCCGTCCCTCACCGTTCCGCCGGAGCATGCCTCCGGCTGGTCCGGCGCGCCCCGGGACGGGCGGCAGTCGGTCGACCGCCGATCGACGGCGTCCGCGCCGTCAGGAAGGGACCACCACCATGGATCAACAGACCAACCAATCGGAGCCGACAGCGGCGTCCGAGGCGGTCAGCCGTCGTGGCCTGCTGCGCGCCGCGACGGTCTCGGCCGCCGCGGTCGGCGCCGCCGGCCTGCTCGCCGGCCCGGCCACCGCCGCTCCCAGCGCCCAGGGCGGGCACTCCGGCGGCCGCCGACGGGTGCCTGTCGACCGGATCAGCATCCAGCTCTACACCCTGCGTGACCAGCTGGCCGCCGACCTGCCCGGCACCCTGGACGCGCTGCGCCGCATCGGCTACCGGCGGGTCGAGCACGCCGGCTTCGTGGGACGCACCGCCGCCCAGTTCCGCGCCGCGCTCGACGCGGCCGGGCTGCGCGCCACCTCCGGCCACACGGGCATCCCGCAGCCGTTCGACGACGCCACCTGGCAACGCGCCCTCGAGGACGCGCACACCGTCGGCAGCAAGAAGATCGTGCACCCGTACTTCGGCCGCGACGCCAGCGGGCAGGCGATCAGGGACCCCGCCGTCTACCGGGCGCTGGCGCGGGACCTCAACCGGGCCGGCCGGCTCGCCGAGCGCGCGGGGCTCGACTTCGGCTACCACAACCACCAACTGGAGTTCGTGCCGCTGACCGACGGCTCGACCGGCTTCGAGATCCTCACGGGGCAGACCGACCCGCGGCTTGTCCACTTCGAACTCGACCTCTACTGGACCTGGCGCGGCGCCCACGACCCGGTCGACGTGATCCGGGCCAACCGTGGCCGGATCCGCCAGGTGCACGTCAAGGACCTCGACGTCGAGGGCGGCTTCGCCGACCTCGGTGACGGCGTCATCGACTTCGGTCGGATCTTCGCCCACGAACGCGAGGCGGGCATCGAGGAGTACATCGTGGAACGCGACGACGCGGGCACCGCACCGCGCTCCCCCGCCGACGCCCTGGACACCGCCCGGGTCGGCTTCGACTACCTCGCCTCACTCCGGTACTGAAAACCACCTCGGGGGACGACCTGATGAACAGGACCGCATTCGCGTCCGCACTGCTGCTGGTGACGGCCGGCCTGGCCGTACCGCCGGCGGCCGCGGCCGCCGCACCGGCCGCGCCGCCGGACAGCAGCTTCCAGAAAGTGACACTCAACGACTTCCCAGGCGAGCCGATGAGCCTCGCCGTCCTGCCCGACCTGCGGGTGCTGCACACCTCCCGGACCGGCGAGGTCCGCATCCACGACCCGCGCACCGGGCTGAACACCCTCGCCGCCGACATCCCGGTGTACGAGCACGACGAGGAGGGCCTGCAGGGGGTCGCCATCGACCCCAACTTCGCCCAGAACAAGTGGGTGTACCTCTACTACTCGCCGCCGCTGAACACCCCTGTGGACGACCCCGCCACGCCCGGCGTCAACGAGGGGGACGCGCCGGAGACCGGCACCGAGGCGGACTGGCAGCGGTTCAAGGGCGCGCTGCGGCTGTCCCGGTTCAAGCTCGACGGGATGAAGCTCAACCTGGCCAGCGAGCAGCAGATCATCGACGTGGCCACCGACCGGGGCATCTGCTGCCACGTCGGCGGGCAGATCGACTTCGACAGCAAGGGCAACCTGTACCTGTCGACAGGTGACGACACCAACCCGTTCGCCTCCGACGGCTACATCCCGATCGACGAGCGGGCCGACCGGAACCCGGCGTACGACGCCCAGCGCAGCTCGGCCAACACGAACGACCTGCGCGGCAAGCTGCTGCGCATCAAGCCGAAGGCCGGTGGTGGTTACACGGTGCCGGCCGGCAACCTGTTCAAGCCGGGGACGGCGAAGACCCGCCCGGAGATCTACGCGATGGGGCTGCGCAACGCGTTCCGGTTCGCGGTCGACCGGCGGACCGACAACGTGTACCTGGCCGACTACTCCCCCGACGCCTCCACGGCGAACCCGGAGCGCGGACCGGCCGGACACGGCCGGTGGATGATGATCGACAAGCCGGCGAACTACGGCTGGCCGTACTGCGTGACGCCGACAATCGCGTACCGCGACTACGACTTCGCCACCGGCCAGTCCGGCAAGAAGTTCAACTGCGCGCGCCCGGTCAACGAGTCACCGCACAACACGGGCAAGCGGCAGCTGCCGCCGGTCGAGCAGCCGCAGGTCTGGTACCCGTCCGCGGCGTCCGGTGAGTTCCCGCAGCTGGGCACCGGCGGCATCGGCCCGATGGGTGGCCCGGCGTACGACTACGACGGGACCAGCACCTCGCGGACCCGCTGGCCGGCCTACTACGACGGCGTTCCGCTGTTCTACGAGTGGACCCGGGACTACATCAAGGAGTTCCGCCTTGACGAGGACGGCGACGTCGCGGACATCCGGCCGGTGGTCCCGTCGCTGGTGGTGGACAACCCGATGGACATGGAGTTCGGCCCGGACGGCGCGCTCTACGTGCTGGAGTACGGCGACGGCTACTTCGCCGAGAACCCGGACGCGCAGCTGTCCCGGATCGACTTCGTGCGGGGCAACCGGACGCCGATCCCGAAGATCAGCGGCACCCCGACCGTGGGGCAGGCGCCGTTGACCGTCGCGTTCTCCAGCGCCGGCACCACCGACCCGGACGGTGACAGGCTGAGCTACGCGTGGGACTTCAACGCGGACGGTTCGGTGGACAGCACCGCTCCGAACGCGACCTGGACGTTCGCGGAGAACGGCTCGTACACCCCGACGCTGAAGGTGACCGACCGCACCGGACGCTCCGCCTCGGCGACCCTGCCGCTGGTGGTCGGGCCGACCGCGCCGGTCGTCGAGTTCGTCGCCCCGGTGGCCGGGCAGCCCTTCCAGTTCGGGCAGACGGTCGCGTACGAGGTGAAGGTCACCGACGACCTGCCGGTGGACTGTTCCCGGGTGAAGGTCACCTACGTGCTCGGGCACGACGAGCACGGGCACCCGCTCTCCACGTCGACGGGTTGCAGCGGGACCATCCCCACCTTCATCGACGGTGGGCACAGCGGGGCGGACAATCTGACGGCGGTCTTCGTCGCGGAGTACACCGACGCGCCCACCGAGCCGGGTGTGCCGCCGCAGTCGGCCTCGGCGACCGTGGTGCTGGACCCGACCCCGGTGGCCGGCCTGGCCGGCTGAGGAGTTTCACGGTGACAGCGGCGGCGGTCGGAGAATTCCGGCCGCCGCCGCCCGTCGCTCAGCTCCAGTCGCTGTCGACGTGGTTGTCGCGCCAGCGTCCGCCCACCGGCGGGGTGTCCAGCCGCATCCCGTCCTCGGCGTTGCCGGCCAGGTCGTTGTCCTCGACCCGGCAGTCCACGCAGCTGCCCCGCTCGGTGATCCACAGTCCGTGCGTCTGGGTGCGGGATTCGTCGCTGTCCCAGATCCGGTTGCCGCGGATGGTGGCCGAGTCGAACGGCGCGTTGATGGTGATGCCGGCCCGCCGCCCGGGAGCGGGGTCCAGCTCGTACGGGCAGCCCGGCGGCGGCACGTCCCCGCTCCACGCGCTGAACGCGTCCGGGCGTACCGGAGCCAGGGCGAGTTCGTCGCCGGTGTTGGCGGCCACCGTGGCCACGGACCGGCCGACCCGCAGGATCTTGCCCCGGTGCCCGTCGCGCGGCCAGTCGGCGGTGCGGTCCACCAGGCCCCGCTCGCTGTAGCGGACGGCCTCGCCCGCCCCGCCGGCGGCCCTGGCGTACTGCCGCCCGTTGTTGCGGATCCGGTTGTTGAGCAGCACCGCGTCGCTCATCTGGTGGTCGATGCGGACCGCGTCCAGACCGTTGCCCCAGAACTCGTTGCTCTCGATCACCACGTCCCGGACGGGTCCCTGGTAACCGCGACCGAGGTCGCGCGCGTGGTAGCCGTGCTGGCCGTTGCCGCTGATCCGGTTGCCCCGGACGACGTACGGGCCGGGGCTGTTGCCGATGCTGACCCCGTCGCGCAGGTTGCCGTCGATCACGCAGTCGGTGACGAGTCCGCCCCGCCCGGCCACCGTCGAGGTGCCCTGCGACGACACGTCGAAGCCTGCCTCCAGGTTGCCGGTCATCGTGCAGGCGGACACGATCAGCCCGTCGGTGCCCCAGTCGGAGATGCCGAAGCGGTTGCCCTGGCTGTGGCAGCCGATGATGCGGTAGCCGCGGGGCGGCGGCCAGTATTCCTTCTGCAACTCCAGGAAGATCCCGTTGGTGCCGTTGGCCAGGGCTGTGCAGTTGGCGATGGTCAGCCGTTCCACCGGACCCCACCCGCCGACTCCGATGCCGATGCCGGCTCCGCCCATCTGCTCGCCGTTGTCCAGCCGGCCGCAGCCGACCACCACCACGCCGTCGATCAGGGAGTCCTGGAGGAAGTCGCAGCCCAGCCCGCTGGCCGCGGTGTGGTGGATGTAGAGGTTGCGGAACACGCCCCGCACCATGTACTGCAGGCCGAGGCCCTTGGCCAGGTAGTTGTACTCGGCCATCGCCACGCCCGAGCCGTCGATCTGGAAGTCGGCGAACGTGCAGTCGGCGATGTGCCGGTCCCGGTCGGCGCCGTGCTGGAGGGTCGTCCAGAAGGCCAACGGTGTCGGGTCTGCCCGGTTGCCCTCGTTGCTCAGCATGAACCGGGTCGCCGCCGGGCCGGCGCCGACCAGCGACACCCCGCTGCGCCACACCGTGCCGGCGTCGCGGATCGAGTAGATGCCCGGTGGGCAGTAGATCACCCGGGCCCGCCCGTCGGAGGCGTACCCGGCGCCGAGCCGGTCCACGAGGGCGGCCAGCGCCGGTTGGTCGTTCGTCGCGCCGTCACCGGTCAGCCCGTACTCCAGGGCGTCGCAGTAGAGCGGCGCGCCGGCGGCGGCGGGCCGCCGTACCCGCACCGAGTTGAGTATCGCCTCGTACGCCACGGGCCGGCTCCCTTCGACGCGGGTGGTGCGCGCCGACTTCCCGGTGACGGGTGGGGGAAACCCCCGGACGCGGTCCGGCCCCGGCGCCGCGTGGGCAGCGCCGGGGCCGGGGTACGCGCCTCAGACGGCGGCGATGAGCAGCGCCGGGCGCTCCACGCAGTCGGCCACGTGCCGCAGGAAGCCACCGGCCACCCCACCGTCGCAGACCCGGTGGTCGAAGGTAAGGCTGAGCTGGGTCACCTTGCGGACGGCGAGTTGCCCGTCGACCACCCACGGCTTGTCCACGATCCGCCCGACGCCGAGCAGCGCGGCCTCCGGGTGGTTGATGATCGGCGTGGAGCCGTCGACGCCGAACACGCCGTAGTTGTTGAGCGTGAACGTGCCGCCGGTGAGCCGGGCCGGCGGCAGGCTGCCCGCCCGCGCCGCGGCGGTGGTCGCCGCCAGTTCGGCGGCCAGCTCGGCGGTGGTGAGCCGTTGGGCGTCGCGCAGCACCGGCACCAGCAGGCCCCGGTCGGTCTGCGCGGCGATGCCCAGGTGCACACCGGCGGACTGGACGATCCGCTGCGCCTCCGTGTCGACCCGGGAGTTGAGCTGGGGGAACCGGCGCAGACCGCTGAGGCAGATCCGGGCCAGCAGGGCCAGGATGCTCACCGGGGCGTCGGGCGTCGCCGCGTTGATCGCCGCCCGGGTCTCCATCAGCCCGGTGGCGTCCACGTCCACCCAGATGGTCACCTCGGGGATCTCCCGACGGCTGCGGGACAGCTTGTCGGCGATCACCTTGCGCACACCGGTGAGCGGAATGATCACGTCGCCGTCCCCGGTCGCCGTGAGGGCGACGTGCGGGTCCGGCACGGCGGCGAGCCGGGCGGCCGGCGCGACCAGCGCGGCCTCGACGTCGGCGCGGCGGATCACCCCGCCGGGCCCGCTGCCGTGCAGCGTGGCGAGGTCGACGCCGCGCTCACGGGCCAGCCGCCGCACGATCGGTGAGATGACCAGGGTGGCCGCTGTCCGCGCCGGATCGGTGGAGGCGGCCCCCACGACTGTGTGCCCCGTCGGCCCGGCGTCGGCGCCTGTGGAGTCGGCGCGGCGGATGTCGGGCCGGGCGACGTCCGTCGGGCCGGCGTCGACAGGCTCGGGGGCGAGGGCCAGCCGGGGGCGCCGCCGACGCCGGGTGGCGCCGCCGTGGCCCGTGCCGTACCCGATCAGCACGTTGCCGGACCCGGCCCGCTCCTCCTCGCGGTAGGTGGCGTGCCCGGCGGGCTCGTCGCCGCCACCGTCCAGGGGCGCGATCGTGATCAGCGGTTGGCCGACCGGGCGGACCTCGCCTGCCGCGCCGTGCAGGGTGACGACCCGGCCGGCGTACGGGCAGGGCACGTCGACGACCGCCTTGGCGGTCTCCACCTCGACCACGCTCTGGTCGACAGTGACGATGTCGCCCACGGCGACCCGCCACTCGACGATCTCGGCCTCGCTCAACCCCTCGCCCAGGTCGGGCAGGAGGAAGACCTGGGTCCGCTCGACCGTGGTCATGCCGCCGCCCAACGCGCGTCCGGCTGGTCGTCCCACTGCAGGCGGGCCACCGCGTCCAGGACCCGGTCCACGCCGGGCAGGTGGGTGTGCTCCAGCATCGGCGCCGGGTACGGGATGTCCAGCCCGGCGACGCGCAGCACCGGGGCGTGCAGCGCGTGGAAGCAGCGCTCCTGCACCCGTGCGGCGATCTCCGCGCCGACACCCGCGAAGCCGGGCGCCTCCTGGATCACCACGCACCGCCCGGTACGCCGGACCGAGGCGGTGAGGGTGGCGTCGTCGAACGGCACGATCGTGCGCACGTCCACCACCTCCAGGTCCCAGCCCTCCTCGCGGGCGGCCTCGGCGGCCTCCAGCGCGACAGGCACCGCCGGCCCATACGCGACAAGGGTGGCGTCGCGGCCGGGCCGACGCACCACGGCCCGGCCGAACGGCTCGGTACGCGTCGGCAGCTCGGCTTCGGCGCTGCCGAAGTAGAGCTTCTTGGGCTCCATGAAGACCACCGGGTCGGGGTCGTCGATCGCCTCACGCAGCAGCGAGTACGCGTCCTCGACTGTCGCCGGGGTGACCACCTTCAGGCCCGGGGTGTGCGCGTAGTACGCCTCGGACGAGTCGCAGTGGTGCTCCACCCCGCCGATGCCGCCCGCGTACGGCACGCGGATGACGATGGGCACGCTGAGCGCGCCCCGGGTGCGGTTGCGCAGCTTGGCCACATGCGAGGCGATCTGCTCGAACGCCGGGTACGCGAACGCGTCGAACTGCATCTCGACGACCGGCCGGAGCCCGGACATGGCCAGGCCGACGGCGAAGCCAACGATGCCGGCCTCGGCGAGGGGCGTGTCGAAGCAGCGCTTCTCGCCGAAGCGGGCCTGAAGGCCGTCGGTGATCCGGAAGACGCCGCCGAGCTGGCCGACGTCCTCACCGAAGACGACGACCCGGTCGTCGGCGGCGAGGGCGTCGGCGAGCGCGGTGTTGAGCGCCTTCGCCATGGTGGTGGCCATCAGGCGTTCCCGTCCTCGTCACTCGCGGCGGCCAGTTCGGCGCGGACCTGTTCACGTTGCTCGACGAGCTGCGGGGTGGGTTCGGCGTAGACGTGGTCGAAGAGGCTCAGCGGGTCGACGCTGGGCTGCTCGTTCATCCGGGCGCGCAGGTCCGCCGCGTACGCCTCGGCCTGCTCGGCGACCTCGGCGACCGCCGCGTCGTCGAGTACGCCCCGGGCCCGCAGGTAGGTCTCCAGGCGGGCGAGCGGGTCGCGGTCGCGCCAGGCGTCGACCTCGGCGCCGTCGCGGTAGCGGCTGGCGTCGTCGGCGTTGGTGTGCGGTTCCATCCGGTAGGTGTGCGCCTCGACGAGGAACGGCCCGTTTCCGGCACGGGCGTGCGCGACCGCGCGGGTGAGCACGGCGAGCACCGCCACCGGGTCGTTGCCGTCGACCTGCTCGCTGGGCACGCCGTAGCCGACGCCCTTGTACGCCAGCGACGGCGCGGCGGTCTGTCGGGACAGCGGGACGCTGATGGCGTACCTGTTGTTCTGCACGAAGTAGACGACAGGCGCCTTGAACACGGCTGCGAAGTTGATCCCCTCGTGGAAGTCGCCCTCGCTCGTCGCGCCGTCGCCGATGAAGGCGAGCGCCACGGTGTCGCGACCCTGGTACGCCTCGCCGTGCGCGAGGCCGGCGGCGTGCACGCACTGGGTGGCCAGGGGCGTGCACTGCGGCGCGGTGCGTACCTCGGTGGGGTTGTAGCCGCAGTGCCAGTCGCCGCGCAGCAGCGTGAGCACCTCGACCGGGTCGATGCCCCGGGCAACCAGAGCCATCGACTCGCGGTAGGTGGGGAACACCCAGTCGGTGTCGCGGACCGCGAGCACCGCGCCGACCTGGCACGCCTCCTGGCCCCGCGAGGACGGGTAGACGGCGAGGCGGCCCTGCTTGGTCAGCGCGGTCGCCTGGGTGTCGAAGCGGCGGCCGAGCACCATCCGGCGGTACAGCTCGCGCAGCACCTCGACGGGTGGCTCCGGATAGTCGGTGCGGGCGGGCAGCGGCGTGCCTGTCGGGTCAAGCAGGCGGACCGGTTCGGCGTCCGGGAGCAGTGGGCGCGCCGGGTCGGGCGGGGTGGCCGCCCGACGGGTACGCGGGGATGCCCTGCGGACCGCCTGGGGAGTGGTCGTCACGGCGGAACCTCCTGGGACGTGTGGTGAGCCTATGCTTCCGCTGACGGATGATTGACTCAAGATCCACCAGGAAGGTGGGACGATTGGCATGGCGAGGCAGCTTCGGTGAGCCAGGAGCCCACAGAGGGGGTGAGCCGGGCGGACGGATCGGGACGATCGGCCCAGCCCCTGGACGAGGTCGACCGGCGGATCCTCGACGAGCTGGTCCGCGACGGCCGGACCTCGGTGCGCACCCTGGCCGAGCGGATCCACATCTCCCGCACGAACGCGTACGCCCGGGTGGAGCGGTTGCTGCGCGACGGTGTGATCACCGGCTTCCGCGCCCAGGTGGCGCCGGAGGCCGCCGGGCTGGGCACGTCGGCGTACATGGCGTTGACGATCGAGCAGAACACCTGGCGCGAGGTGTCCGCCGAACTGGCCCAGGTCCGCTACGTCGAGCACGTGGCGCTGCTCAGTGGCGAGCACGACGTGCTGGCCCTGGTCCGCGCCCCGGACAACGCCACCCTGCGGTACGTGGTGCTGGACCGGGTGCAGCGCATTGCCGGTGTGCTGTCGACGCGGTCCTGGCTGGTGTTCGAGGAGTTCAACGGGACGCAGAGCCCCTGGCAGTAGGGCCTTATAACACGAACCAGATGACAGAGCCGATACGACTCAGTCGGTAACAAATCACCCGTACGATCCGCCGAATGGCTATCTCGGACCAGTTGTGGACGGCAGCCAGGGCCTCCGCCCCGCGACCGCCCGCGCCGGACGACCCGCGGTCCTTCCGGGGGGACATCGAAGGTCTGCGGGCCGTCGCCGTGCTGCTGGTGCTCCTCGGTCACGCCGGGGTGCCGTACCTGCCCGGCGGGTTCGTCGGCGTGGACGTGTTCTTCGTGATCTCGGGTTTCCTCATCACCGGCCTGCTGCTGGCGGAACTCGACAGGCGGGGGCGCCTGTCGCTCGCCGGGTTCTACGCCCGACGGGCCAAGCGCCTCCTGCCCGCCGCCGCGACGGTGCTCCTCGCGAGCCTGGTGCTGACCTACCTCTTCCTCCCCCGGGGCCGCTGGTCCGGCACCGCCTGGGATGTCATCGCCAGCGCGTGTTACGCGATGAACTGGCGCATGGCGGACCAGTCCCTCGACTACGTCGCCGCCACCGACGCACCGAGCATCGCCCAGCACTTCTGGTCCCTCGCCGTCGAGGAGCAGTTCTATCTCATCTGGCCACTGCTGCTGCTCGTCCTCGGGTGGTTCGCCAGGCGGCGCGGGCGCGGGCGACGCGGCCTGCACCTGCTCGGCCTGGCCGTGATCGCGGTCCCGTCGTTCGCCTGGGCCCTGTCCGTCACGCCCACCGATCCGTCGGCGTACTACGTCACCACGACCCGGATGTGGGAGTTGGCCCTCGGCGGCGCCGTCGCCGTCACCGCGATCCGGCTGAACCGGTCGCCCCGCGTGCTGGCCGTACCCCTGGCATGGGCCGGGCTGCTCGCGGTCGGCGCCTCCGCCGCGCTGATCCACACGGAAGCCGGCTTCCCGGGGTACGCCGCGCTCGGCCCGACCGTCGGTACGGCGGCGGTCATCGCGTTCGGCCCGGCGGCCGGCCGTGCCGGTCCCGGTCTCCTGCTCGGCCGGCAGCCGCTGCGCTACCTCGGCGGGATCTCGTACTCGCTGTACCTGTGGCACTGGCCCCTGCTGATCGCCGCGCAGGCCCACGTGGGTGATCTCGGCGTCAGGGCCGCGCTCGCCGTCGTCGCCGCCTCGACCATTCCCGCCGCGCTGACCTACCACCTCGTGGAGAACCCGGTCCGCCGGTCGCGGACCCTCACGGCCCGACCCTTCGCCGCGCTGCGGGTCGGGGCGGCGTGCACAGGCGTCGCGGCACTGGCCGGCCTGACGTTCCACCTGGTCGTCCCGTCGACGGCCGGCCCGGCTCCCGCATCGACGGTCGGGCTGGGCCAGGTGCCCGGAGCGAGCGCGCAGCCGGCGTCGACAGCGCCGGGCGCCGCCGTCCTGGGCGCCTCCCCCCGCTCCAGCCGCGCCGGAGTGCCAGTGGACCGGGTCGCGTCGATCGTCCCCGATCCGGTGGCGGCGGCCCGGGACACGCCCGAGTCGCAGAGGTCCAGGAGCTGCCACGTGAGCCTGGAGTCGTCGACGCCGACGGCGTGCGTCTACGGACGGAACGACGCGACGACCCGGGTCGCGCTCGTCGGCGACTCCCACGCGGACCACTGGGTCCCCGCCCTGCGGGGTGCGGCGGAGACGAACGGCTGGCGGCTCGCCACCTACACCAAGTCCGGCTGCCCGTTCCTCACCGCCGAGATCCTCCTGAACGACAGGCCCTACTCGTCCTGCACCGAATGGAACAGCCGGGTACGGGCGGAGCTGCTCGGCGCCGACCGCCCCGACATCCTTGTCGTCACCAACGCCGAGTACCCGGTCCGGGGCGAGCCGCCGTCTCGGTGGCGTACCGCGATGGCCCGCGAGCTGCGCCGGACGTGGAGCGCGATGACCGTGGAGAAACTGCGGGTGGTGGTGCTGCGGGACACTCCGCTGCACCCGAAGGACATGGCCGAATGCGTGTCCGAGCATCCGACCCGCCTGACGGCGTGTGCAACGTCCCGGGCCGACGTCCTGCGCCTCGGCGGTGGTCCCGCCCAGGAGGCGGCGGCCGAGGGTCTCGCTGGCGTACGCCTCATCGACCTGAACGACTGGATCTGCCCGGCGGACCGCTGCGCGCCGGTCATCGGAGGTGTCCTCGTCTGGCGCGACGCGCACCACCTGACCGCCACCTACTCGGCGACACTCGCACCGAGGGTGGCCGACGCACTCGAACCCGTGATCGCCGGGCGGTGACGGCCCGGGGCGGGCTCACCGCTCGGGCGGGGCCTCCAGGCCCTCCCGGTCGGCCAACTCCAGCAGCGGCTCCAACGAGAACCTGTCGCCGTCCAGACCCGCGTGCGGGTCGCCGCGCTCGGCGAAGCGGGCCGGCACGGACAGCACGTCGAAGTCCTCCGGCCGGGCGTCGTCCAGCTCCGCCCAGTCCAGCGGCGCCGACACCAGCGCCCGAGGCGTGGGCCGGATGGAGTACGCCGAGGCCATCGTGTGGTCCCGCGACATCTGGTTGTAGTCGACGAAGACCGGCCGGTCCCGCTGCTCCCGCCACCAGGTGGTGGTGACCAGGTCCGGCAGCCGGCGCTGCATCTCGCGGCCCAACGCGAGCACCGCCCGACGGCACTCGCCGAAGCTCCACCGCGGCTCGATCGACAGGTACACGTGCAAGCCCCGCCCGCCTGTGGTCTTCGGGTAGCCGGTCAGGCCCAGCTCGGCGAGGAACGCGCGCACCTCCCGGGCCACCGGCACCACCTGCTCGAAGCCGACACCGGGCATCGGGTCCAGGTCGATGCGCAGCTGGTCCGGTCGTTCCACGTCGGCGGCGCTCACCGGCCACGGGTGAAAGCGCAGGGTGCCCAGGTTGGCCGCCCAGATCACCACGGCCAGCTCACTGGGTGCCACCTCGTCCGCGGTTCGGCCACTGGGGAAGGTGATGTGCGCCGTACGCACCCACTCGGGCGCGCCCGCCGGCAGCCGCTTCTGGTAGAAGGCGTCACCCCGGTTGGTCTGCCGGGTGGCGATCGTCGCGCCCTCGAAGACACCGCGCGGCCAGCGTTCCAGCATGGTGGGCCGGTCCCGCAGGGCGCGCAGGATGCCGTCGCCCACCGCGAGGAAATACCGCACCACGTCCAGCTTGGTCAGCCCGCGCTCCGGGAAGTACGGCTTGTCGGGGCTGGAGACGCGGACCAGCCGCTCCCCCACCTGGATTTCCTCCGCCGCCGTGGCCACGCCCCTGAGGGTACGACGCCGGTCAGGTGGTCAGCAGCACACCGACCAGGATCAGCGGCAGCCCGACGAACAGAAAGATGCCGACCCCGGTGAGCACGCGCGCGCCGCCGGCCTCCTCGCGCTCCGGTGGGACACCGAAGGCCGAGCGGGCGTCCAGCATGCCGATCCGGCTCAGCGTCAGGTCACCTGTCACGCCGGACAGTGCCCCGACCACAATCAACGCGATGCCCAACCGGTTCGTGAAGTCACCGCCGGCGACCGCCACCCAGAGCGCCGCCGCGACCGCGACCACAAGCACGGCTATCACGAACAACACGAACGCTTCCCGCAGACCCCGCAGGACAGTCATCGTCCACCACCCCCGTAAGGGGACATTGTCGCCCGTCTACCCGTCCCGCCGCTGCCCCGAGGCCGACGGCGCCGCCCGGCCCGGCACGGTGTCGGGCCACGCGGTTACCGCCGACGGCGCCCGGGTAGGGGGTCGGCATGGCGGAACTGGCAACCCTCTGGATCGTCCGGCACGGCGAGAGCACCGCGAACGTCGCGGCGACACATGCCGAGGCGTCGGGCGCGGAGCTGATCGACCTCACCCACCGTGACGCCGACGTGCCACTCTCCCCGACCGGCGAGGACCAGGCCAGGGCGACCGGCCGCTGGCTGGCCGAGCTGCCGGACGCGAAGCGCCCGGATGTGGCAGTGGTGTCGCCGTACCTGCGGGCGGTGCAGACGTCGCGGCTGGCGCTGGCCGGCACCGACATCCCCGTCCACCGCGACGAGCGGCTGCGTGACCGGGAGCTGGGCATCCTCGACGGGCTGACCGGGCACGGGGTGCGGCGACGCTACCCGGACGAGGCCGAGCGTCGGACCCGGCTGGGCAAGTTCTACTACCGGCCGCCGGGCGGGGAGTCGTGGACGGACGTGGCGTTACGACTGCGGACGCTGCTGGGGGACCTGCGCCGTGACCACGAAGGTTGCCGGGTGCTGCTCTTCGGCCACGACGCGCTGGTCTTCCTGCTTCGTTATCTGGTGGAGGGGTTGACCGAGGAGGAGCTGATGGCGCTCACGCGGCAGCAGGTGATAGCCAACTGCTCGATCACCGAATGGTCGGCGGACGCCGACGACCGGCTGGTGCTCAGCACGTTCAACGATGTCGAGCACCTGCGTCAGCAGGGCGCCGAGCCGACCAGGGAGGACGAGATCCATGCCGAGCCGGTCTGACGTCAAGGTGATCACGCCGGGGCTGCTGCGGGACTGGGCGCTGCCGGTGCCGGCCGGCGGCAAGGAGAGCCGGGGCACCGTGCTTGTGGTCGGTGGTTCCCGGTTCACCCCCGGCGCGGTCCTGCTCGCCGGGGTGGCCGCGTTGCGCGCCGGCGCCGGGGTGCTCCAGCTCGCCGCCGCCGAGTCCACCGCCGCCACACTCAGCATCGAGGTGCCCGAGGCGCTCGTGGTCGGGCTGCCGGAGACACCCGACGGGGCGGTCGCCGCCGACCGGGACGGGCAGCTCGGCGAGCTGGTCGCACAGGCCGACGTGGTGGCCCTCGGCCCCGGCCTGAAGGCGATCGACGAGACGAACCGCCTGTTGAGCCTGGTCCTGGACGCCGCCCGGCCGCAGACCTCGCTGGTGCTCGACGCGTACGCCCTCGGCGCCCTCAGTCACGACCCGGGCCTGCTGGTCGGCTCGGGCCGGCCGGTGGTGCTCACCCCCAACGTCACCGAGGCGGGGCACCTGCTGGGCCGCGACCCGGGCGACGACCTGGACGCCGAGGCGGCCGAGCTGGCCGCCCGGTACGAGGCGGTGGTGTCGCTCTACGGGCACGTGGCCACGCCTGACGGGCGGGGGTGGCGGGAGGAGAGCGGCGACGCCGGACTGGGCACCTCCGGCAGCGGTGACGTGCTCGCCGGGTTGCTGGCGGGGCTGCTGTCGCGGGGCGCGGACCCGGCGCAGGCGGCCTGCTGGGGGTCGTTCGCGCACGCGGTGAGCGGCCAGCGGCTGATCCCCCGGTACGGCCGGATCGGCTTCCTGGCCCGGGAACTGCTCGACGAGATCCCCCGCACCCTGGCCATGGTCTGATCAGCTATTTGCTCCTATTTGCGCAGTTCACCGCCGGGGTACCGCAAGCACACCAGACAAGATTTCAGGAGGTCATGCCGGTGTCGAACGATGCCATCGTCCTGCTCAAGGACGACCACAAGGAGATGCGCCGCCTGTTCAAGGCCTTCCAGGACGCCGAGGAGGGGCCGGCGAGCCAACGACAGAAGCTGGTGGACCAGATCCTGGAGGCCCTGACGGTGCACACCTACCTGGAGAACGAGGTGATGTACCCGGAGGTCCGCCGGCTGCTGCCCGACCTGGAGGACGACATCCTCGAGTCGTACGAGGAACACCACGTCGCCGATGTGCTCTGCGCCGAACTGGCAAGCATGAGTGCCGACGACGAGCGCTTCAACGCCAAGACGACGGTGCTGATCGAGAACGTGACGCACCACGTCGAGGAGGAAGAGGAGGAGTGGTTCCCCAAGGTGCGCGAGGCGCTGGGCCGCAAGCAGCTCCAGGAGATCGGCGAGAAGATGATCGCGCTGCGCGCGGACGCGCCGCGTACCCCCACCGCGCCGAAGGCGATCAAGAAGGCGATCGACGCGGTTACCGCCTGAACCACACGCGTACGACGAAGGGCCCGGCGTACTGCCGGGCCCTCGTCGTGTGCCACCGCGCTCGCGGCGTGACGGTGGTCAGTCGCCCGAGCCGGGCTCGGCCATCCGGCGGTGCTGCTCGGACTTGAGCTTGTCCGGGATGATCTTGCCGGCGGCGGTCTGCACCTTGTTCAACAGCGAACCCGCGGTGACCGTCTGGTCGCCCTTCATCATCGCGGCGAAGCCCTGGGCGGCGACCTCGGCCGGGTCGTCCTTCTTCCCGGAGCCCACCCGGGTGTCCTGCATGTCGGCCCGCTCGAAGAACGCGGTGTCGGTCGGCCCGGGCATCAGCGCGGTCACCGTGACGCCGGTGTCCTTCAGCTCGTTGCGCAGGGCCTCGGCGAAGGACTGCACGAACGACTTCGACGCGTTGTAGACAGCCTGGAACGGCCCCGGCATGGTGGCGGCGATCGACGAGGTGAAGAGCACCCGGCCCGTACCCCGCTCGACCATCGCGGGCAGCAGCAGCTTGGCCAGGTGCACCGTCGAGCGCACGTTCAGGTCGACGATCTCCAGCTCGTCGCGCAGCTCGGTGCCCCCGACGAAGGCGCCACCGGCGCCCCGACCGGCGTTGAGCGCCAGCGCGTCCAGCGGACGCCCGGTCGCCGCGACGGCGGCAACCAGCTCCTCCACGCCCTGCTCACGGGCCAGGTCGACGCGGATCGGGCGGATCTGCGGGCCGCCGTCGCGGCGCAGCTTCTGTGCCGCCGCGTCGATCCCGTCGTCCGGCGCGGCGATGACCAGGTCGAAGCCGTGCTCGGCGAACTGCGCCGCCAACTCGTACCCGATCCCGCTCGATGCCCCGGTCACGACGGCGAGCGGCCGGTCGGAGGTGGGTGTGGTCATGGTGTCGACTCCCTCTCGTGCGGACGGTGACCGCACCGCCCGGTGCGGCAGTCACCTACCGAGTGCCCTGGGGCGGGCCGTCCAACCACGTCGGCGGGTCGCGTCCGGAGGTCGGACCGGGCACGCCGCGACCGGCCCGGTAGGATCGGCTCGGGCCGTTACTGGCGCGTGGGGATGGACAACCATCGGGGAGCGGCCCCGTCACGAGGACGTTTGCCGAGCGCCTGGGCCTTCCCGCACGTCTGTTGGAGGTCGCATGTCGCACAACGCCGAGTCCACCGCATTCCGGAGCGCCCTCGAGGTGATCCGCGCCGTCGAACCGCGGGTGGCCGACGCCATCGGCGCCGAGCTGACCGACCAGCGGGAGTCGCTCAAGCTCATCGCCAGCGAGAACTACGCCTCCCCGGCGACGCTGCTCGCGATGGGCAACTGGTTCAGTGACAAGTACGCCGAGGGCACCGTCGGGCGTCGCTTCTACGCCGGCTGCCAGAACGTCGACACCGTCGAGGCGCTCGCCGCCGAGCACGCCCGTGAGCTGTTCGGCGCCGCGCACGCGTACGTGCAGCCGCACTCGGGCATCGACGCCAACCTGGTGGCCTTCTGGGCGGTGCTCGCCGACCGGGTGGAGTCCCCCGCGCTGAAGAAGGCGCAGGTGCGCCAGGTCAACGACCTCAGCGAGGCGGACTGGTTCGCGCTGCGCCGCGAGCTGGGCAACCAGCGGATGCTCGGCATGTCGCTGGACGCCGGCGGTCACCTCACCCACGGCTTCCGCCCGAACATCTCCGGCAAGATGTTCGACCAGCGCAGCTACGGCACCGACCCGGCGACCGGGCTGATCGACTACGACCGGGTCGCCGAGGCGGCCCGCGAGTTCAAGCCGCTGATCCTCGTCGGCGGGTATTCCGCGTACCCCCGGAAGGTGAACTTCCGGATCCTGCGGGAGATCGCCGACTCGGTCGGCGCCACCTTCATGGTCGACATGGCGCACTTCGCCGGCCTGGTGGCCGGCAAGGTGTTCACCGGCGACTTCGACCCGGTGCCGCACGCGCACATCGTCACCACCACCACCCACAAGTCGCTGCGCGGCCCGCGCGGCGGCATGGTGCTGTGCCAGCCGGAACTGGCCGACCAGGTGGACCGGGGCTGCCCGATGGTGCTCGGTGGTCCGCTGCCGCACGTGATGGCCGCCAAGGCCGTCGCCCTGGCCGAGGCCCGCCGCCCCGACTTCGCCGACTACGCCCAGCGGATCGTGGACAACGCGCAGGCCCTCGCCGACGGGCTGCTGCGCCGCGGCGCGACGCTCGTCACCGGCGGCACCGACAACCACCTGGTGCTCATCGACGTGTCCGGCTACGGGCTCACCGGCCGGCAGGCCGAGCAGGCGCTGCTCGACTCCGGCATCGTCACCAACCGCAACTCGGTCCCGCAGGACCCGAACGGCGCCTGGTACACCTCAGGCATCCGGATCGGCACCCCGGCGCTGACCACGCGAGGCCTGGGCACCGCCGAGATGGACCAGACGGCGGAGCTGATCCACACCGTGCTCACCCAGACCACCGCCGCCGCCAACGCCGACGGCACCCCGTCCAAGGCCAAGTACGCACTGGACCCGGCCCTGGCCGACAAGATCTCCCGCCAGGCCACCGACCTGCTGGCCCCCCACCCGCTCTACCCCGGCATCGACCTGTCCTGACCGCGCGGTCGTGCGGTCGCCCGCCCGACGTGTCGGGCGGGCGACCGGGCGGGTCAGTTCAGCGGGCGCTTGAGGTGGTAGCGGTGGACCTCGGTGCTGCCCTGGACGTTGTTCACGTCCTCGGCGGCGGAGACCAGCTCCCAACCCTCCCGGCCCGCGCGGTTGAGGTGCGCGATGGCGGTGTCGCCGTAGGCGGTGATGTCCTTGCGCGAGCCGTCTGGGCCGTACCAGACGAACGAGACGTGGAAATTGCGGCCCTGTCCCTGATAGCGACGGACGAGCAGGGCGTACTCCCAGGCAACCATGCGGCCCATTATGACCGTCCACCCAGGACGGCGGAACGCGGGCCGTCGCGCATTGCCATCCGGTGAACGCGGTGTGTCAACCCACGAGGTCGCCGGCCGCCGTGGTTGGAGACGACCGGCCCGGTGGCAAATCGGTAGCCTGGTCAGCCGGGCGCGAGCGCCGGTGTCTGGGCGTGGATGTGAAAGCGCAGCGAGCGGGCGTCGGTGAAGCACTCCCGCATCGGGCGCACCAGATCCCGGTGCTCCGGGCTGCGTTCCCAGCTCTCGAAGTCCGCGAGGCTCTCCCACTCGCTGGTGATCAGCCACTGTTCCGGATCGGTCGACGAGCGGCACACCTGGTCGACCAGGTGCCCCGGCACACCGTCCGCGACCAGATGCCGCACCTCCTCGTACGCGGCGAGGAACTGCTCGGTGCGCGGCACCGGCACCCGTACCAGGAAGACCACCCGGGCCCGCTGTTCGGTCATGGCGTCTCTCTCCTCGTCGGCGCCGCCCCGCGCAGGACAAGCGCGCTGTTGAACCCGTCGAATCCCCGTGCGCAGACCAGCGCGAGCCGACTGCGGGGCCGCCGGTGCTCGCGCAGGAAGTCCAGCTCACATCCGTCGGCCACCTCGTCCGGGCCGGCGGACGCGGGAAGCGTGTCGTGCGCGAAGGCGAGCAGCGCCGTCGCCACGTCCAGCGCCGACCCGCCCTGGTGCGCCCGCCCGGTCAACGGCTTCTGGGTCGTCACCGGGGGCGGCCGGTCGGCGAACACCGCACGCAGCGCCTCGGCCTCGCTGCGGTCGTAGCGGGGCACACCCAGGGCGTCGGGCAGCACCACGTCGATCCCCGCCGCCGCGACGTCGGCCCGGTCCAGTGCCAGCCGCATCGCCCGCGCGTACTGCCCCACGTCACCGGCGCTGTCCGCGGTGGTGTGCGCGGCGTCGTGGGTGGAGCCCCAGCCGCTCACCTCGCCGTAGATCCGGGCGCCCCGCGCCAAGGCGTGCCCCAGCTCCTCCACCACGAACACCGCGCCGCCCTCGGCCGGCAGGTAGCCGCTGGCCGAGGCGTCGAACGGCCGGTACGCCCGCTGCGGATCGTCGACGTCGCTGAGCAGCCCGGAGCGCAGCTGGCAGGCCAGGGCGTACGGGCTCAGCGGACACTCGGTGGCCCCGGCGATCACCACCGGCGTGCCCCGGCGTACCGCCCTGGCGGCGTGCGCCAGGCTGTCCAACCCGCCGGCGGTCTCCGCGACGAGCACCCCGCTCGGGCCCTTGAACTGGTGGTGGATGGAGAGCTGCCCGACGCTGGCGGCGTAGAACCAGGCGATCGACTGGTACGCCCCGACGGTGCGCGACGGGCCACCCCAGAGCCGTTGCAGCTCCCGCTGGCCGAACAGGTTGCCCCCCGAGGAGCTGGCCAGGGTCACCGCGTAGCCGTACGGATCGGGTGCCCGTTCGGGCAGGCCGGCGTCGGCGAGCGCGAGTCGGGTGGCGGCGAAGCCCAGGTGCGTCCACCTGTCGGTCTGCACCAGCTGGCGGCTGTCGGCGTAGGAGCCGGCCGTGAAGTCGGGCACCTGCCCACCGTGGCGGGTCGGGTAGCCGGCCGGGTCGAACAGGGTGATCGGGCCGGTACGGCGGGTGCCGGCCAGCACGGTGCGCCAGTGGGCGTCCGCGCCGACGCCGCTGGGGGCGACCACGCCGATGCCCGTCACCACCGCCCGGGCCGTCACCCGGCCACCGCCGGGCCGCCGCTCACGCCGCCACCGCCGGGGGCCGGCGGCGGAACACCATCGCCGACTGGAACCCGCCGAATCCGCTGCCCACCGACAGCGCCACGTCCACCGGGACCTCCCGCGCCTCGTTCGGTACGTAGTCCAGGTCGCACTCCGGGTCCCGGGTGCTCCAGTTCGCCGTGGGCGGCACCACCCCGAACTCGATGGCGAGGGCGCAGGCGGCCATCTCGATCGACCCGATCGCGCCGAGGGAGTGCCCCACCATGGACTTGATCGAACTGATCGGCACCCGGTACGCGGCCTGGCCCAGGGCCCGTTTGAACGCGGCGGTCTCGTGCCTGTCGTTCTGCCGGGTGCCCGAGCCGTGCGCGCTGATGTAGGAGACCTGCTCCGGTGCGATGCCGCCCTGCCGCAGCGCGTCGGTGACGGCGAGGCCCATCTCCAGCCCGTCCGGGCGCAGCCCGGTCATGTGGTAGCCGTTGCTGCGGCTGGCGTAACCGGCGACCTCGCAGTAGACGTGCGCCCCGCGCCGCCGGGCACGCCCGGCCTCCTCCAGCACCAGCACTGCCGCGCCCTCGGCAAGAACGAAGCCGTGCCGGTCGGCGTCGAAGGGGCGCGAGGCGTGCGCCGGGTCGTCGTTGTCCGGGCTGGTCGCCTTGATCGCGTCGAACGAGGCGACGGTCACCGGTGAGATCGGCGAGTCGGCGGCGCCGGCCAGCACCACGTCCGCCTCACCGTCCACGATCAGCTGGTGGGCGTAGCCGATGGCGTCGATGCCCGAGGTGCAGCCGGTGGAGACGACCTGCGCCGGGCCGTGCAGCCCGTGCCGGCAGGCCACGTCCGCGGCGAGGCTGCTGGGCACCAACGCCTGGTACAGGTACGGGCCACCGCGTGCCGCGTCGACAAGCCACCGTCGACCCTGGTCGCTGACGGTGACGTACTCCTGTTCCAGGGCCATCGTGCCACCCACGGCCGTGCCGAGCACCACCCCGGCCCGGTCCCGCTCGGCGTCGGTGAGCACCAGGCCGGCGTCGGCGACCGCCTCGGCCGAGCAGGCCAGGGCGAACTGCACGTACCTGTCGGCGCGGCGCCGCTCGGCGTCGGTCAGCCCGGCGGCGACCGGGTCGAAGTCGCACTCGGCGGCGATCTGGGAGCGGAACGGCGACGGGTCGAAGAAACTGATCCGCCGGGTGGCCGTACGCCCCTCGGTGATGGTCTTCCAGAAGCGGTCCCGGCTGGCGCCGCCGGGGGCGACCACCCCGACGCCGGTCACCACCGTGCGGCGGCCGGTCACGACGCCTCGACCAACTCGGTGTCGACGTGCCCCAGCTCCGGGCGGGGCGCCAAGGGGCCCAGGTGGAAGACCACCTCGGCCGGTTCGACGCCTGTGTTGCGCAGCCGGTGCCGCACGTTCACCGGCACGAACAGCGCCTCGCCGGCGGCCAGCAGCGTCGGCTGGTCGTCCAGGTCGACGGTGATCGCGCCACGTGCCACGTACAGGAACTCCTCGCTGTACGGGTGGTAGTGCTCGGCGATCCGCTCCCCCGGCGCGAGCGTGGCCACGCCGAGGAAGCCGGAGGTGCTGCCGACGGTGCGGGGGCCGAGCAGCACCCGCAGCTCACCGCCGCGCCGACGGTCGGCGGGTACGTCCGCCGCGGCGATCGGCCGCGTGCCGATGTCACTCATCGCCGGCCTCCGTCGACTCGTCGCCGGCAGCCGGGCGGTCCTGCTCGGCGCGCTGGCGGGCGATCCGCTCCACCCGGTCCTTGATCACCGCGAGCTGGATGACGCTGTTGGTGTTGATCCGCTCGGTCATGCCGGCGTTGTCGACGGGCGCGGTCGGTTTCATGGCGAAGTCCTGCGTCCAGGTCATCCGGGTGCCGCCGGCCTCCTCGGAGTACCGCCAGTGGATCCGCATGTACTCGAACGGCCCGGTCTCGACGCGGTGTGCGCGGACCTGGTGGCTCACCGGGTCGGCGGTGCGTTCACTGACCCAGCTCCACGACACCCCGTTCTCGTCGGGGTACATGGTGAGCCGGAACCGCACGGTGTGCCCGTCGCGGTGCAGGATCTCCACCACCGCGTACTCGGTGAACAGCTCGGTCCAGTTCGCCACGTCGTTGGTGACCTCCCAGACCACCGGCAGCGGCGCGTCGATGAGCACGTCGTTCTCGGTGTGCCCGGGCGGGTCGACGCGGCGGGCGACCAGGTCGGCGACCGCCGGGATGCTCAGCTGCCCGGCCTGCTCCCCGATGGTCACCCGCCACCGGTCGGCGACGACAGCGGACAGCTCCAGCAGGGCGAGGGAGTCCATGCCCAGTTCCTCCAGCGAGGCGGCTGGCGCCCGGGCGGCGGCCTCGGCGTCCAGGCCGCAGTGCGCCACCAGGATGTCGGTGATCTCGGCTGTCATCGGGCGACCATGGGTGACGGTCATCGGTTCCTCCTGTGGGATACGTCGGGCTCCGCGGCGGGCGCGGGGCGGGGTGCGGGGGTGCCCGTCGGCCGCTGCGCGGGCGCCGGTGCGGACGCGGCGAGCAGGCGGTCGACCAGGCCTGTGGTGTAGCGGCCCTTGCGGAACGCGGCGTCGTCGAGCACCCGCCGTACGAACGGGATGGTGGTGCGTACGCCCGGCCCGGCGATGTCGAACTCCTCCAAGGCGCGTTCGAGCCGGTTGAGCGCCAACTCCCGGTCGGGCGCCCACACGACGACCTTGGCGAGCAGCGAGTCGTACCAGGGGCCGATCACGTAGCCCGCGCTGGCGTGGGTGTCGACCCGGGTGAAGGGGCCGCCGGGCGGGGTGAACCGTTCCAACCGGCCCGGGGTGGGTGCGAAGCCGCGCGCCGGGTCCTCGGTGTTGACGCGGCACTCCACGGCGACGCCGTGCAGGCGGATCTCCTCCTGCCGCCAGCGCAGCGGCACCCCGGCGGCGATGTGCAGCTGCTCGTGCACCAGGTCGATGCCGGTGACCATCTCGGTGACCGGATGCTCCACCTGGATCCGGCAGTTGATCTCCAGGAAGTGGAACCGCTCCTCGGCGTCGACAAGGAACTCAAGCGTGCCCGCGCCGACGAAGCCGACCTCGAGCGCGCCGCGCAGCGCGGTCTCCGCGATGGCGTCCAGGACGCCGGCGGGCAGCGCCGGGGCGGGCGCCTCCTCGATGAGCTTCTGATGCCGGCGCTGCACCGAGCAGTCCCTGGTGCCCAGGTGCACGCCGTTGCCGTGCGAGTCACACAGCACCTGCACCTCGACGTGCCGCGCCTCGGTGAGGTACTGCTCGACGTACACCCGGTCGTCGCCGAACGCGGCCTGCGCGGCGGCGCGGGTGCGGACGTACACCCGGGGTAGTTCGGCGGGGGTGCGCACCACAGCCATTCCCCGGCCGCCGCCACCGGCGGCGGCCTTCACGATCACCGGGTAGCCGACGGTGTCGGCCACCTCGGCCGCCGCCGCTACTGTCGGCACCGGCGCGACGCTTCCCGCCGGCAGGGGCAGGCCGGCGCGGCTCATCAGGGCCCGGGCCGAGGACTTGTCGGCCAACGCCGCCATCACCGCCGGTGGCGGGCCGATGAAGATCAGCCCGTTGTCGGCGCAGATCTCGGCGAAGTCGGCGTCCTCGGAGAGGAACCCGTAGCCGGGGTGTACGGCCTGCGCGCCCACCTGCCGGGCCGCCTCGACGATGGCGGCGGCGTTGAGGTAGCTGCGTCGGCTCGTCGCCGGTCCGATCCGGACGGCCTGGTCGGCGAGCCGGACGGCCGGCGAGTCGGCGTCGGCGGCGGAGTAGACCACCGCCGTGCGGACGCCGAGCTCCTTGCAGGCCCGCAGCACCCGCAGCGCGATTTCGCCCCGGTTCGCGATCAGCACGGTCTCGAACATGCTCACCCACCCGCGCCGTCAGGCCGGTTCCAGTTCGACCAGCGGCTGGTCGTACTCGACCGGCTGGCCGTCCTCGACGAGAATCGCTGTCACGCGGCCGGCGCGGTCGGCGGTGACCTCGTTCATCAGCTTCATGGCCTCGACGATGGCGATCGGTTGACCGGGCCGGACCAGGTCGCCGACCGCGACGAACGGCGCCGCGCCGGGCTCCGGGGACCGGTAGAAGGTGCCGACGATAGGTGCCCGCACGGCCGCGCGTCCGGGCACCGACGGCCGGATCAGCGCCGGCGGCGGGCCGGGCGCCGGCGGGACCGGCGGCGCCGGGACCGGCGGCGGCTCGAGGGGTACGTCGGCGCGCGCCGCCTCGCCCGGGTGCCACTCCACCTCCAGCACCGTCGACCCGCTGCGCAACCGGATTCGGCGCACCGGCCCGGTCAGCTCGGCGACGAGATGCCGTGCCTGTCGGCGCAGCCCGGCCAGCACCTCCTCGCCGCCGGCCGTCTCGTCGGGTCGGTGTCCGTCCGGCGCGTCGGGCGGCGGCCCGCCGTGCCCGTTGCTCGACACCGCCCGGTCGTCCGTGGCGGTCACCGGGCACCGGCCCGGAAGGTGGCGCGCGCCGCGCCGAACCGGCGGAACCGTTGCCGGCGGCGACGGACCAGCGTCGCGGTCGGCACGTCCAGCAGGGGCAGCAGGTTCGCCAGCAGGGCGGCGCGCAGCCGGCGAGCGGTCTCCGCCGGGTCGTCGTGCGCGGCCGGGGTCGGCTCGGGCACGACCTCGTCGATCACACCGAGCCGGCACAGGTCGGGCGCGGTCAGTCGCAGCGCGCGGGCGGCCTGCGGCGCCGCGGACCGGTCCGGCCAGAGGATGGCCGCGCAGCCCTCCGGGCTGATCACCGAGTAGACGGCGTGTTCCAGCATCAGCACCCGGTCGGCGACCGCGAGGGCCAACGCGCCGCCACTGCCACCCTCACCGGTGATGACCGCGAGCACCGGGGTGGGCAGCACGGTGAGGGTGAGGATGTTCTCCGCGATGGCCGCCGCCTGGCCCTGTTCCTCGGCACCCACCCCAGGGTCGGCGCCGGGGGTGTCGACGAGGGTGATCACCGGCAGGCCGAGCCGGGCGGCGAGGCGCATCAGCCGCAGCGCCTTGCGGTGCCCGGCCGGGCTGGCCATGCCGAAGTTGCGCGCGACGAGTTCGGCGGTGGTGTGCCCCTTCTGGTGGCCGATCACCATCACGTGCCGCCCGTCCAGCCGGGCCACTCCTCCGACGACGGCCGGGCAGTCCGCGCCGAGCCGGTCGCCGTGCAGTTCCACGAACCCGTCGAAGACGGAGTCGAGATAGTCCAGTGTGGTCGGTCGGCCGGGGTGGCGGGCGACCCGCACGGTGTCCCACGCGTCGCGGTCGGCCGGCGCTGGCTCGGCGACCGGCGCGTCGGCGAGACGCTCGCGGCGCGGCGCCGACTCCTGCCGGGGTACGGCCGAGCGGGGCGGACGGGCGGAGCCGGTCGCGGCGAGCAGCGCCATGAGTCGTCCCCGCAGGGACCGGCGCTGCACCACCATGTCGACCTGGCCGTGGCGCAGCAGGAAGTCGGCGGTCTGGAAGCCCTCCGGCAGCGCCCGGCCGGTGACCTGCCGGATCACCCGGGGGCCGGCGAAACCCATCCGGGCGCCGCTCTCGGCGAGCACCAGGTCGGTGTTGGTGGCGAACGACGCCGCCACCCCGCCGTAGGTCGGGTCGGTGAGCACGCTGACCGTGAGCAGGCCCGCCTCGCGCAGGGCGGCGATGGCCTGGCTGACGGTGGCCATCTGCATCAACGACAGGACGCCCTCCTGCATCCGCGCCCCGCCGGAGGCGGTGACCAGGATGAGCGGGACGCCGTCGTCCAGGGCCCGTTCGGCGGCCTGGGTGATCAGCTCCCCGACGGCGCAGCCGAGGCTGCCGCCGAGGAAGCGGAAGTCCATCACCGCGAGCACGGCCAAGTGCCCGCCGATGGTGGCGGTGCCGCAGACCACCGCCTCGGACAGC
Source organism: Micromonospora sp. NPDC093244 (assembly GCF_040683695.1). Classification (NCBI taxonomy): domain Bacteria; kingdom Bacillati; phylum Actinomycetota; class Actinomycetes; order Micromonosporales; family Micromonosporaceae; genus Micromonospora; species Micromonospora sp. NPDC093244. Next base: position 1,699,133 of record NZ_JBFBEO010000001.1, on the reverse strand, counting down.
CCGGTGCTGGTGCGCGCGGCGGTGAGCCGGTGCGGGTACGGAAGCACGTCGACGAAGTCGATCGGGTCGGCCTCGGGCAGCCGGTCGGGCAGCGGGCGAAGCGATCCCGGGTCGACGAGCTGGCGTAGGCGTTCCGGCGCGCCGAGCCGGGCGTGCGCGCCGCACTCGGGGCAGACGTCGAGGTTGCGCCGCAACCGCTTGCGGTAGAGCAGGCTGGCGCAGCCGGCGCAGCGCGACCAGAGCTGCTCGTCGCGCGGTGCGGTGGCGGTCACGACCGCCGCCCGGCGTCGGTGGCGTCGAACCGGTAGAAGCACTGCGCCATGGCGTCGCGCGGCGAGCGCCACGTCGGCAGGTACGGCGAGACGTACGGGCGCAGCCGGTCACTGACCCGGATGAACTCGGGGTGGTCACGGGCGGCCTCCACCGCCCCCTGCGCCGGCTGGTCGGTTTCGAGCAGGTGCACGTAGAGGTCGTGCAGCCGGTACAGCGAGCGGTGCCGGACGCCGACCAGGCGTGGCAGCTCCGTCGCGTCCGACTCGGCGAAGATCTCGGCGACCCGCTCCTCGGCGGTCGGGACGACCTTCGCGACGATCAGCGATCGGTCCATGGTTGGGCCTCCCCCCACGGCGTCCGGGCCGGCGGCGGGTGGCCCCGGACGCGCTGGACGACTGCCGACACGATGCGGGAGTCCTCGTCACCACGGCGTCACCGCGCCGGGCCGGTTGGGGACGCTCTTCGGTGACGCTGCGTTGACGCAACCTGTGTATCAGCTATGCGTGCGCAGAGAAGATCAAAAAATGTTTGACCAGTTCAGAACCGATCTCATGGTTGCGAAGGTTGGCAGAAGGTCCACGACCCGTTGACTCACCGTGACTGCTATTGATAATCTTCACCGTGGTCAGCCCGGCGGCCCCGGCGGGCGGGGCCGCGCCCGCGCAGCAGTGGTCGCACCCCGTCGGTGCGGTCGACAGTGGTGTCACGGGCAGCCGATCCGGGACACAGCAGACAGTCGGGACGAGCGTTCCGCAGGGGGTGCCGCCGTGGCCGCTGATCCGTCCGTGCCGACCGCCGGAGATCCGCCCGAGGGCGGCGTCTCGCTGCACCTGCTCGGCGGTTTCCGGCTGCTGCGCGGCACCGTGCCCGTCGTGGTGCCACGCGGGCTGCAACGGGTGATCGCGCTTGTCGGGTTGCGCCCCGGCGCCACCCGCAGCCAACTCGCCGGGCTGCTGTGGCCCGACGTCTCCGAGGAGCGCGCCCTGTCGTCGCTGCGCACCGCCCTGTGGCGGCTGCGGCAGGACCCGTGCTGCCCGATGTCCGTGGCCGGCGACACCGTACGCCTCGGTCCGGCCGTCCGGCTCGACGTGGACGAGCTGGTCGGAACGGCGGCCCGGGTCCGCGACGGCGACGATCCGTGCACCGCTCGCGCCCTCGCCGCGGGCCGGCACGATCTGCTGCCCGGCTGGTACGACGACTGGGTGCTGCTGGACCGGGAGCGACTGCGCCAGCTACGCCTGCACATGCTGGAGCAGGTCGCCGGACAGCACCTCGCCGCGGGCCGGCACGGCGAGGCCCTCGAGGCCGCGCTGGAGGCGATGGCCGCCGAGCCGCTGCGCGAGACCCCGCACCGGCTGGTCGTACGCATCCACCTCGCCGAGGGCAACGCCTTCGAGGCCGTGCACGCCTTCTACGTCTACCGCGACCTGCTGCGCCGGGAGCTGCGCCTGGAGCCCAGCCCGGCGATGAGCGCCCTGCTCGACGACACCCTCGCCCCGATCCGCCGAGCCACCCGGGAGCCCGCCGCCGAGCCCGCCGACCGTCCGTCACCGGCCGGCCGGCGCACGTGACGGCGATGTGACAGGCGCTGCGGCACGGTGGGCGCACAGAGCACGTGGTCGCCGGTCCCGGGGATCGGGTGAACCACCGGCGGAAGGGGTCCCATGAGTCGTCTACTGATCGTCAGCCGGATCATCCCGGGCGCGGAGGGGCGGGTCGCGCAGATCTTCGCCGAATCCGACGCCACCGAGCTCCCCAGCCTGACCGGCGTCACGCACCGGTCCCTGTACTGCCTGCACGACCTGTACGTGCACCTGATGGAGACCTCCGACGTCGACCCGGACGCGCTCGCGTCCGCCCGTAACCACCCGCTCTTTCAGCAGGTGAACGAACGGCTCTCGGCGCACACCTCGCCGTACCTGCCGACCTGGCGCTCCCCCCGCGACGCGATCGCCGGCTGCTTCTACAGGTGGGACGCCGCCGACGCGCCCGCGGCGCACCCGGCGGGCTGACATGTCCGGCGCGCCGCACGTCCTGATCATCGGCGCCGGCACCGGCGGCCTGTGCCTGGCGCACGGGCTGCGGCGTGCCGGGATCAGCGTCGCCGTCTACGAACGACACCGCCACCGCGCGGAGGGGCTGCTCGGCTACCGGGTGGGCATCGGCCCGACCGGCAGCCGGGCGCTGCGCGAATGCCTCCCGCCGGAGTTGTTCGCCACCTTCCTGGCCACCTGCGCCCGGCCGCCGCGCTACTTCAACGTGGTCACGCAGGGATTGCGCCAGACCGCCTCGTTCGAGCTGCGACCGGACGCCGCCCCGGAGCACACCGAACACTCGGTGGCCCGGATGGTGCTGCGCCAGGTCCTGCTGACCGGCCTGACCGACGTGGTGCACTTCCACAAGACCTTCATCAGGTACGAGCAGCGTGACGACGGGACTGTCACCGCCCACTTCGCCGACGGCACCAGCGCCACCGGCGACCTGCTGGTGGCGGCGGACGGCACCCACTCCGCCGTACGCCACCAGTACCTGCCGCACGCCGTGACCCGCGACGCGGGCACCATCAACATCGCGACCCGGATCCCGCTGACCGCGCACACCCGCGACCTCGTACCGGAGCGCGTCCGCCAGGGCATCTCGCTGATCTTCGGGGCCGGCGGGACGATGGGTGTGCTGCACGTGATGGAGTTCAGGTGGGACGCCGACCGGGCGATCAAGCCGGGGGTCAGCGACCCCGACGCCGCGCTGCTGCGGAACTGGCCCGGCCTGGCCCATGACACCACCACCGACAACATCAACCTGATCATCTGGAGCGCCGCCCGCCGGTTCCCTGCCGACGTCATGCGCCGGCGCGGCGAGGACCTCAAGCGTGTCGCCCTGGACCTCACCGGGAACTGGCATCCGCACCTGCGGGAGCTGTTGACGCTCAGCGACCCGGACAGCGCCCTGCCCATCAAGGTGAGCACCTCCGAGCCGGTGCCGCCCTGGAAGAGCAGCACCGTCACCCTGCTCGGCGACGCCATCCACACCATGACGCCGGGACGCGGGGTGGGCGCGAACACCGCGCTGCGCGACGCGCGGCTGCTCTGCCGGGAACTCGTCCAGGCCACCGCCGGCGACAAGACCCTGGTGCAGGCGGTCGCCGACTACGAGGCGGCGATGGTGCCGTACGGCTTCGCGCGGGTCACCGAGTCACTGAACCGCAGCGGCACCAGTGGCGAGGATCGGATGTACCGGCCGGTGGTGGGTCGGCTCGCGCTGCTCGGCGCACGCGGCTACTTCGGAGTGACAAGCCGGGTGCCGCGGCTACGACAGAGGTTCGTCGACGACTTCCACACCTACGAGGGCGACCAGGACTGACAGTCGTCACCGACCCGGGCCCGCATCCCTGTGGGCCCGGGTTTCCGCGTCTCCGGCGCGACGCTACGTCACCTGTCGGGCACCCCGGGCACCGACCGTCCCACCCGCGCCGGCACCGGCCGGTCCTCTCTGTCGTCGTTCTGACGCGTGTGCGAAGCTGCGGCGAGTTTTTCTCGTGACTTTTCCGACGACGTGAGAGGGAGGTTCGCCGTGGCGTGGTCTATCGGACACTCTCTGATAGTGGTATTGGCTGTATTGCTCGGCGTGGCGGGTGGGTGGCTGCTGCGCGGCCGGCGGGACGGCGGGCCAGGTCCGTCGATCGTGGACGGTGATCCGGTGGCGGGGTTGGCGGACATCGCCACGCCGACGCCTCCGGCCACCACCGACGTCGCCCGCCCGGCGGCGACCGTCGACCCGGCGCCGACGGCGGTCGCCGACGAGCCCACCCCTGTCGACACGATCAGCGCCCCGGCCGCGGTGACCGCGTCCGAGGACCCCGCGCCGGTGCACACACCGGCGGGCTCCCCCGGCGCCGTCGACCCGGCCGACATGGCGCTGACCGAGGCCCCGCCGCCCGTGCCCGCCGCCGACCGGTCCGACGCGGGTGAGCCGATCACGGAGCCCGCCCCCAAGCCGGTGTCGGCCCAGGAGCAGCCCGCGCCGGCGACAGTCGTCGCCCCGCGCCAGCCGGCGGACGACCTCGCGTCCACCGACGCCACGCCCGCCGACGCCACGCCCGCCGACGCCACTCCGGCCGAGGTTCCGCAGGCCGACGCGCCGGTGGCCGACGCGCCGGTGGCCGACGCGCCGGTGGCCGAGGCCCCGCAGGCCGACGCGCCGGTGGCCGACGCGCCGGTGGCCGACGCGCCGGCCGAGGCGCCGGCTACCGAGCCGGACGCCGCGCCGCGCGAAGCCGACGCGGACGCGGACGCGGACGAGACCGACCGTGCCGCGGTCACGCCCGTCGACCCGACGCCCACCCCGGTGGCCGGCGAGACGACGGACGCCGACCGGGAGCCGGTGCGGGCCATGCCGCCGGTGCGGCCGGCCGCCACGGCCACGCCACCGGTACGCCCGCTCTCCGAGACCGTGCCCAGCGCCGCGGAGGCCGACCTGTCCGGCCCGGCCGACGACTTCCGCCGGATCCAGGGCATCGGACCGAAGATGGCGGCGGCGCTCCAGGCCGCCGGCGTGCGCACGTACCGTCAGCTCGGTGAGCTGGACGAGCAGGCGCTGCGCGACCTGATCCGGGCGGCCGGCCTGCGCGCCGCGCCCGGGCTGGCCAGCTGGCCGCAGCAGGCCAGCGTCCTGGCCGGCGCCGGGGACGAGATCGTCGCCGTGCTGCCGGACGGCAGCCAGGGCTGACCCTCCGCCGAGCCCCTGGTCGACTGTCACACACGACCGTCGGCCGGGGGCTCGCCCGTTCCCGGCGGACCGTTCGACGCTCACCCCGGTCGGGGTGAATGCGCACGAACCCGGGGCGACGCCGAGGGCCGCTCGCTACGGTCGGTCGAGGTGGGCCGGTCGGCCCGCCCGCGTCGACCGGCACCCAGGAGCGACACGTGCACCTCGCCGCGCCGGAGCCCGGGGCCCCGCGGTCCCGACCCCCGGTGCGCGATCCGGAGAACCCGCGGCGGGTCACGCTTCTCGAACTCTTCTTCGACCTGGTGTACGTGGTCGCCCTCGCGCTCATCTCCCGGGGCATGGTCGACCAGCTCGACTGGCACCGGGCCGCGCAGGCGCTGATCCTGCTGTCCGCCGTCTGGTGGACCTGGGCGATCACCACACTGGTCACCGACCTGTACAACCCGGAACGCAACGAGATCAAGCTGCTCATCACCGCAGTGATGTTCGGCGCGCTGCTGATGACCACGGCGATCCCGGAGGCGTTCGGTGCGCGGGGGATCGTCTTCGCCGCGACCTACGTGGCGATCCACATCGGTCGTGGGCTCTTCCTGCTGCCCATCGTGCGTCACGAACGGCAGACCCAGCGTCGGGCCGCCCGGATCTTCGTCTGGTTCGCCGTGTCGGCGGTCCCCTGGATCATCGGCGCGTACGTCAGCGGGGACGCCCGGATCGTCTGCTGGAGCATCGCGCTCGCCGTCGACTACCTCGGTTTCCGCCTCGCGTACCCGGTGCCGGGGCTCGGGGTGGTGCCGGAGCAGCAGCGCAACGTCACCGCCGAGCACCTGTCCGAGCGCTACCAGCAGTTCTTCATCATCGCCCTCGGCGACGCCATCCTGACCATCGGCACGATGTTCAGCATGGAGCACAACGAGGCGGAGAACATCGGGGCGTTCGCGGTGGCGTTCCTGACCACGTTGCTGCTCTGGCGGATCTACGTGCACAAGTCCGGCCAACTGCTGCCGCAGGCCATCCAGGCGGCACGGTCGCCCAGCAAGTTCCTGGTCACTGCCCCGTACACCCATCTGTTGATGATCGCCGGCGTGGTGGTCACGGCCTCCGGGTTCCACCTGGTGCTGCACGAGCCGACCGGTCGGACGCCGCCTGCCTGGCTGGCGGTCATCCTCGGCGGCCCGGCCCTGTTCCTGACCGGGCGGGCCTCCTTCGAGTACGAGGTGTTCAGCCGGGTGTCCCTGTCCCGGCCCGGCGGCGTGCTGGCCCTGCTGTGCGTCGCGCCCGCCGTGCTGTTCCTGGCACCGTTGTACGCGGCGCTCGGCGCGATGCTGGTGCTCGCCGGTGTCGCCTACGCGGATTTCCGCCGCAGCAGAGGCAAGCCGCCGGAGATGCCCGCCCCGCCGCACTGAACCGGTGGCCGTGCGCCCGACCGTCTGGTGCTACACGAGTGCTCCCGCGTACCCCCGGACCCGCAACCGCTGGTCGGCGGCGCCGCCCAGGCGCACCTGGAGGCCGAGTGGCGCGGCGGCGCGGCGGACGTCGTCCAGGTGCAGCGAGCCGTGCCGGTCCACGGTGAGCACGGGAGGCTCCTCCAGCTCACCGTCGGGCGCGTGGAAGGAGAGCAGCGTGACCGAGGTGGTGAGGTAGCCCGGGTAGGCGGCGCGGGCGGCGGCCTCGTCCCGGTGGGCGAGGACCACCAGGTCGTCGAGGTGCGCGAAGTCGGCGGCGAGGGCGCACGCCTTCCAGTGCGCGGGCTCCTCGGCCGCGCCGGTGATGCGCCGGGACCGGTTCGCGGAGGTGATGTAGAGGTGGTCGGTGCCCGTCTCGGCGAGCGCCCGCTCGAAGAACACATTGGACGGGCAGGTCAGGCCGGGGGCGATCACCTGCGTGGTGCGCAGGCCCCTGTCGACCTGGGTGAGGTGCTCCGGCAGCCGGTCCGCGGCCGGTCCCCGGAAGCCGAACGGTCCGGTGCCGTACAGCGCGTCCATCAGCGCCCGCACCCGACCGGCCGGCAGCCGGGGTGAGATGCGCGACCAGTCGAACATCCCCGGGATCCGACCGATCGTCGTGGTGATGCTGCCGACCTGCTGGATCGGCCGCCCCTTGGCGAGGTTGACCCGGGCCACGGTGGCCGCGTCCGGGCGGGTGACGATGGCGTAGAAGTTGGCGAACGCCGCAGCGACGACCGCGCCGCCGGCGAGCGCGCGGGCCGCGACCGCGACGTCCTCGGGGCGGTCGATGTACAGGTGCGGTGTCGGGGCGTCCATGAGTCCTCCTCGGCGGGGCCGTGAGGCAGTTCTACGTCCGGTGACCCGCGCGGCGGCCGGATGGGTCGTCGATCCGATAGCCGACCCGCGCTACCCGGTGCGGGTGGCCGATACGCGGGCGGTACCGACGGCTGCCGGTGCCAGCCGGATGGCCGATGCACGCGCCGGTCGGGCGACCGTTTGGCCGCTCGTACGGATTGGGTACAACGCCTGCACCTCAGTTCTCCACCACATTCCTCAGGAGGCAGCGATGCGCGGCACCTCGATACTCGGAGTCATCGTCGTTATCTGGCTGGTGATCGGCGCCATCGCCGGCGGCCAGCGCGGCTACTACAGCGGCGACGACACCAACTGCGCCGAGGCCGGCACCATCCTGGTCACCATCGTGGCCGGGCCGTTGAACTACATCGGCGCCAACCCCAAGGTCGACTGCAAGCTGCCGGAGCCGTCCAAGTAGGACACGCCTCGTCCCGACCCGCGTCCCGTCCGGGGCGCGGGTCGTCTGCTGTCCGCGCTCCCCACCGGTGTGCGGCGTGCTTCTGCGGCGGACCGCACCACCCGTACGGCGTCCTAGGAGGCTGGGTTTCCGTTGGCGTCGGTGTTTGTCCCGGGCGCGGCCGGGAACCGACCCGGGTCAGCCGGCGGACGGAATCGGGGGCACGGCATGCAGATCGGCTACAAGCTCGCCTCGGAGGGCTTCGGCCCGCAGGAGATCATCCGACAGGCCGTCCTGGCCGAGCAGGCCGGTTTCGACTTCGTCGAGATGAGCGACCACTACCACCCCTGGCTGGACGCGCAGGGCCACTCCTCGTTCACCTGGAGCGTGCTCGGCGCGATCGCGGCCCGGACCAGCAACCTGCGCCTCGCCACCGGCGTCACCTGCCCGACCATGCGCTACCACCCGGCGATCATCGCGCAGGCCGCGGCGACCATGGCGCTGATCTCCGACGGGCGGTTCACCCTCGGGGTGGGTGCCGGCGAGCGACTCAACGAGCACGTGGTCGGCCAGGGCTTCCCCAGCGTGCGGGGCCGCCACGAGAGGCTGCGCGAGGCCCTGGAGATCATCCGACTGCTCTGGCAGGGCGGCTACCAGTCGTACGAGGGCCGGCACCTGCACCTGGAGGACGCCCGCGTCTTCGACCTGCCGGACACCCCGCCGGTGATCGCCGTGGCGGCCAGCGGCGAGGAGTCGGCCCGGCTCGCCGCCCAACTGGGCGACGGGATCTTCGCCACCGAGCCGGAGTCGTCAATCGTCGAGCACTACCACCGGGCCGGCGGATCGGGCCCGCGTTACGCCGAGGTGCCACTGGCCTGGGCCACCGACGAGCAGCAGGCGGTGCAGGCCGTCCTGGGTACCAGCCGGTGGATGGTCACCGGCTGGAAGGTGATGAGCGAGCTGCCCAACCCGGTCAACTTCGAGGCGGCCAGCGCGCACGTGGAGGAGAAGCACATCCGCGAGCTGTTCGCCGTCGGCCCCGACCCGGAGCCGCACCTGGCCAAGGTCCGGTCGTACGTCGAGGCCGGCTTCGACCACATCGTGCTGCAGAACGCCGGACCCGACCCGGACGGCTTCCTGGACTTCTTCGCGAACGACCTGTCCGGACGGCTGCGCGCGAACGGCTGACCGCCCCGATCGGGGCTGACCGGTGGCCCGCACGACGCCCGCCCGCCCGGACGGGTCGTCCGGACGGGCGGGCGGGCGCTCAGGATGGATGCCCTCGGAAGGAGAGCGCGGGTCGACGGTCAGCGGAAGCAGTGCACGATCGGTACCGCGCTGCCCTCGCAGTTGGTCGGCTCGTTCTCGACCACCACACTCTCGTCGTCGATCTTGACCTGGGCGTGCTCGGCGAAGATGCCACCGGGCTTCACCGTGGCCGCGTTCCGGGCGACCTTGCTGGTGTACAGGGCCACCGAGCCCGCCGCGGCGTAGATGCCGCCACCCCTGGACGTCGCGCCGACCGCCTCGTTGCCCGTCACGTCGCTGCCACGGACCAGCAGGTTCGCCTTCTCGGCGTAGATGCCGCCGCCGACGCCGTGGGTCGTGTTGCCCTCGACCACGCTGTCGTCGAGTGGCGTCAGGCCCTTCACCGTCGAGATGCCGCCGCCGTTGACGGTGGAGGTGTTGCCGCGGATGGTCATGGTGCGCATGACCAGCACGGCGTCGGAGTTCGCGGCGCCGCCGCCGACCTGGGCGGTGTTGTTCAGCAGTTCGGTGTCGGAGACCTTGGTACGCGCCGAGAAGCTGGCCAGCCCGCCACCCTGGGCGGCGCTGTTCTGCCGGAAGCTGGTGCTCTCCACGTCGGCCGCGCCCCGGTAGTTGCCGAGCCCACCGCCGTACGCGTTGGCGCTGTTGTGGTGGAACTCGGAACGCTTCAGCGTCAGCACGCCACCGTTGAGCAGGCCCCCGCCCTTGCCCGCGGCGCCGGAGGCGCTGTTACCGACGAACGTGGAGTCGGTGACCACCATGTTGCCGTCGTTGAAGATCCCGCCACCGCCGCCCTCCGGGGACAGCGACGTGCTCTGGGTGACGGTGACCCGCTCCACCACCGCTGTCGCGCCGTGCACCACGTGCACGCTGCCGCCCTCGATGGCCGAGCGGCCGTTGTGCAGTTCCATGTCGCGCAGGGTCAGCTCACCGCCGTCGCGGACGGTGAAGAAGCGGAACGCGGCGGCCTGGGCGTCGCGGGCGATGGTGGCCCCCGCGCCGTCGATGACGATGGGCTGGTAGATCACCGGCAGGCCGGCGGTGTCGTCGGCCGGGTCGTGCGGGGGCGCGTCGGCGTCACCGGGGGTCTCCGCGGCGTCGGCCGCCTCCCGCGCGTCCCGGATCCCACCGTCGTACTGGTCGGTCTCGTGGAACGCCTCGCTGAGGACGTACCGGCACTTGGGGGCGAGGCGCAGCTCGGCGCCGCCCTCGGCGTTCGCCGCGACAAGCGCCGCGATCAGCTTCGCCGAGTCGCAGGGCACCGACACCACGCCCCGCTTGCCGGTCCCCGGGGTGTCCGGGCGAGCGCGCTCGGCGTCGTCGCCGTCGCGCTGCGGCCCTCCTCGCCGGTCGTCGTCCCGGGCCGCGGCGCCGAGCCGGCCCAGCCCCGGGAGGGACAGGTCACGGTCGGCCGCGGCGGCGGCGACGCCGGCCACGCCGGCCGCCCCCACGACCAGGCTCCCGGCCAGGAGACCGCCGGCTAGGACCCATCGAGGCCGCCGTCTGGGTCGGGCCGCGCGGTCCCCTCTTCGGTACGTGGACATCAAAGGTGCCTGCCTTCCTGCCTGCGTGACGTGACCGCGCGCCGATCCGGGCGCGGGGGGCTCGACGTGCCGTCGACCACCAAAGGTCACGATAGGTCCGCAATCCGGACAGGAAGGTGTGAACGTGAATAGTGCTGTGATTCATCTTTAACCGCCCCAGATGGGACGCCCGCCGTTCACCCGCCGACGTGGATGCCGGGCCGGCGCAGCGGGTCCCGTTCGGTACGACGCAGGATCTCCCGCACCACGGGCGGGGTGTCCCCCCGGCCCAGGATGAGGTAGCGCAGCAGGTGGGCGATGGGACTCCCCTCGGACCACTCGAAGTGCGCGTGCGGCCGGACCCCTGTGGCGTCGCGCAGGGCCAGCAGGATCGCCGCTATCGCGTTGGGTGCCGCCGGGCTGCTCGCCCGCAGCACCCGGAAACCGCCCACCTCGACCCCGTGCACACGCAGCACCTGGCTGAACTCCGACGGGTCGACCACGTCGATCTCCAGGAACAGCACGTCCGCGGCGCCGGGCACCGGGTTCATCCCCCGCTGCGCCCGCTCCTTGACCGTGTACTCCTTCACCGAGCCGCCCTGCCGCTTGTTCGCGATCAGGTGGAGCTGCCCGTCGTGTGCCAGCGACTCGGTGATGAACCGGCGGGCCGGCTCGTCGAACTCGATCCGCTCGGCGCGCAGCTCCGTCGTCCGGGTCACCCGGGAGATCAGCGACACGGCGATGATGCCGAGGATGAACAGCGCCGAGATGGTGATGCCGTCCGGTTTCTCGATGACGTTCTCCACGAGCGCGTAGAGCAGCACGAGGGTCAACACGGTGAAGCCGATCGCGCTGCCGCGCTGGCCGTGGCGGGCCGCCGCGATGGTCACGGCCACCGCGCCCGAGACCATCATCGCCAGGATGCCCGTCGCGTACGCCCCGGCCTGGGCGTTGACGTCGGCCCGGAAGGCGATCGTGATGGCGACGCTCACCAGGGTGTAGACGATCACCACGGGGCGTACCGCACGCGCCCACTCCGGCGCCATCCCGTACGACGGCAGGTAGCGCGGCACGATGTTGATCAGTCCGGCCATCGCCGAGGCGCCGGCGAACCAGAGGATGAGCACACTGCTCAGGTCGTACACCGTGCCGAACGCCTCGCCCAGGTAGGTGTGCGCCAGGAACGCCAACGCCCGGCCGTTCGCCGCACCGCCCGGTTGGAACTCCTCGGCCGGGATGAGCGCCGTCGTCACGAACGTGGTCGAGATCAGGTACACCGACATGATCAACGCGGCGGTGGTGAGCAGCCGGCGGGTGTTGCGGATCCGGGCCGCCAGCCGGGCCGGCTTGTCCGGTCCGGACGCCGACACCAGCGGCATCATGCTGACGCCCGTCTCGAACCCGGACAACCCCAGCACCAGCAGCGGGAACGCCAGCACGGCGGTGAGCACCACCTGGCCCGGTCCGGCGCCGCCGGTGGTCAACGCCGCCGTCCAGTCCGACACGATCGTCGGGTCGGCGACGATCCGCACCACGGCGTCCACCACGATCACCGCGTTGAGCAGCAGGAAGACGGCGACAAGCGGGATGGCCACCACCACGGCCTCGCGGAAGCCGAGCAGGAACACCCCGCCCAGGACGAGCAGCAGCGCCACGGTGACCACGACCGGGACGGCCGAACCGTGCAGGGCGTCGGGCAGGTACGGGTTCTCCAGCAGGTGCACCGTGGCGTCGGCCGAGGAAAGGGTGATCGTGATGATCCAGGAGGTGGCGACGAACCCGAGCAGGACGAGCACGAAGACCTTGCCCCGCCAGAACGGCAGCAGCCGCTCCAGCATCGCCACCGATCCCTGCCCGTGCGGGCTCTCCTGGGCCACCCGCCGGTACATCGGCAGCATGCCGAACAGGGTGAGCGCGACGATCAACAGGGTCGCCAGCGGGGACAGCGCCCCGGCCGCGACAGCCGCGATCCCCGGCAGGTACGACAGGGTGCTGAAGTAGTCCACGCCGGTCAGGCACATGACCTGCCACCAGGGGTGCCTGCGGTTCTGCCCCTCCTCCGCCTCCGGGCCGGGCGGCTGCACCCGGTGCTGGAAGAGCCAACGGCGCAGCGGGCTGGCCGGCGGCCCGGAACGGGCCGGGCTGGCCACCCGTTCGGGCACCACGACGCCCGGTCGACCGCCCCGGTGCGGGCGGGCCGGGTCGCGGGCCGCTCGCAGCGCCGGGTCCGGTCCCGTCGGCGCGTGGCGGCGTCCGTTCCAGCGTCGTGGTCTCGCCCGGTGTTCGTCAGACATCGCCCGTCCCACCCTCGCAGGTTCTGATCCGACGGTAGGCGGTAGCCCCGGGCCCGACCGGCCGAACCGGGCAGGCGGACGACCAGCTCAGGACGGGTCCGGGCCGGCGAGCAGCCGGGCCAGGGCGGGCGGATCGGTGATCGTCACCGTGGCCGCCGGATGGCGGAGCCACCCGGCGGGCGCCAGCGCCGGCACCGGCACGCCGAAGCGCAGGCACGCCCCGCCGGCCGTGCTGCTGCCGAAGCTCACACCCCTGTCGACCATCGACACGTGCGGTCCGATCGCCCGCCACCAGCGGTAGGGCCCGCTCACCTCGACCCCCGTCACGTTGGCCCGGTCGGTGCGCAGCCGCCAGGGGCCGTACCTGATGAGCAGCTCCCGGTCGGAGACGACGACCCAGGCGGTCGACGGGCGGACGCCCAGCACCGCCAACAGCGGCCGGAAGACCGGGTCGAAGCGGAACGGGAACCGCGTCTCGGGGCTGCTCACGCCGCACCGGGGCGGGCGGCGGGTCGCGGCACCGGGCCACCCGGCCGCAGGGGGCCGGGCCGCGCGGGCCGGGGTCGGGCGGCGGGCCGCCGCCGGGCCAGGACGGTCATGGCGCGGGCGTACCCGTTACGGGCCGGCCGACACCCCCCATTCGGGCGGCCCGTCGGCGTACCCCCGTGTCGTCCCGGACCGCCGCCGGCCGGCTCCCCCCGGGCCGGCCGACGGCGGCAGACGGTCGACACCCCCCGGGCCGACCGGCTGTCCCCGCCGTCCACACGCGTGGGCGGACCGGCGGGGTGGGACGCGCTCCCGCGCTCCGCCGCCCCCCACGGGGCGGAGCGCGGGAGCCCCCCGTCCCGGCTACTGCAGGAACGCCCCGAGGGGCGAGAGCAGCAGCCGGCCGAGCGCCGCGGCGTTGTCGTCCAACCGCGTGCGCTCACACTCGCGGGCGTCCGGATCGTGCCGGCACCGCCAGATCTTCTGCGCGTTGCGCCAGGCGACATCGCGTGTGTACTCGACCAGTTCCCCCTGGTACCAGTCGTCGATGTCGCCGTTGAGCATGTCGATGAGCAGCTGCCACCGCTCCAGGTAGCCCCGGCGCAGGCCGGGGATCTTGTCGGCGAAGATGTTGTTGATCTCGAGGTAGTCGTGGTGCTGGTCGCTGCCGTCGACCGGTTCGGACTCCAGGTGGTCGAACGTGGTGACCAGCGCGAACGGCAGGTCGAAGTTGATGTGCGCGTTGACACCCGCCGCCGCGGACGGCAACGGCCGGGCGTCCGGTCCGCGCATCCGCTCGAACAGGCACGACCACGCCTTCGGCGTGCCGGGGCTGGAGTCGGTCCACATCCGCATCGCGTCGAAATACCGCGCCGCGAACTCGACGTCCAGCCGGGACAGGAAAGCCGGGTCGACGAAGCGGTCGTCGTACAGGCCGTCCAGCACGCTGCTGGTGATGGTCAGGTAGAGCTTGTTGAAGTCGGCGAGGGGGCAGCTCTCCTCCAGCGGAGGCAGCCGCACCAGCAGGTCCTGGAGTTTGGTGAGGTGATCGACCACGGCAGGCACGTCCGCGGGATGGTCGGCGAGCAGGTCGACGATGTCCCGGTGCACGGGCCCCCAGACCGGTTCGGTCATCTCTCCTCCATGGTGGTCCGCGACACCCCCGTGCCGCCGTCGACGGGGCTCAGCCTCTCAGCCGACACCGAGCACCGGATCAGTAGAACGACGTATCCCGGCGCGCACACGGCCGGTGATCGCCCGACGGGGGCCGGTCAGCCGTGCCTGTTGCGCAGGTGGATCGCGCTGGCCTGCACGCGGGTGCGGACCTGCAACTTGTCGAAGATGTGCGACACGTGCACGCCGATGGTCCGCTCGCTGATGAACAGCCGTTGGCCGATCTCCCGGTTGGTGAGCCCCTCGGCGACCAGGGCGAGCACCTCGCGCTCGCGGGCGGTGAGCGTGGCCAGCTCGTCGTCGGCCGCCTCGCCCGGCCCGGCGCCCCGGGCGGCGTCGGTCTGCTCGCGCTCTTCCAGCGACACCCGCGCCCGCCCGGCCAGCTCCCGGATCTCCGAGGTCAACGGCACCGCGCCCAACCCCTGCGCGACCTGGTACGCGGCACGCAGCAGCTTGCCCGCGGTGGCCACCCGGCTGCGCCGGGCCAGCAGCGCCTCGGCCTGGCGCAGCCGCGAGTACGCGGCCGGGTAGGGGTGGTGACGCCTGTCCCACTCGGCCACCGAGGCCGCCCACAACTCCGGGTCGCTGCCGTCCAGGCGGCTCACCTCGGCGGCGCACAACGCCAGGAACCCGTCCACCACCGACCGCACCGGGCCGGCTGCGGACGCGCTCTTGCGGGCCACCCGCTCGGCCACGTCCCGCAGTCGACGTACCGCCGTCGGGTCCACCGCCACGGTACGGCTGGCGTGCGCCTCGGCCTCGGCCCGCAGACCGTGCCAGACCAGCGCGGACAGGATCGTCACGTCGTCCGAGCGGCTCTCGGTCAGGCCACGCTGCACCGCCTGCCGTGCCACGTCGTGCCGGCCCTCCCACATGGCCAGCCCGGAGCGCAGGGTGAGCAACGGGATGACGTGCCGCGCCCCGCCGCCCGCGAGCAGCGTCGCCACCGCGTCGAGGTCCCGGCTGGCGGCGTCGATGTCGCCGTACCCCACCGAGAGCCGGCACCGGGCCAGCAGCAGCTCGACGGCGTCCGCACCGGACGGTCGGTGCCGCAGCGCGGCGGCCACCACCTTCTCCGCCTCGGCCCACTGGCCCACCCGGAACAGGCCGTTGATGGCGATGGCGAGCAGCCGGGTCCCCCAGGTGCGGCCCAGTCCCAGCTCGGCCACCCGCTCGGCGCCGCGCCGGGCCACCACGACGCCCTCCTCGAGGACGTTCAGCGGCCCGGTCAACAGCTCCGCGAGGTGCAGGTACGCGCAGGCCACGTCCTCGGGCTGACCGGCACGCTCGGCGGTGTCGAGGGCGTCGCGCATCACCGCCAGCCCGGCGTCCGGGTCCTCCAGGTAGGCGTCGCTGAAGCCCAGGGCGGAGCTGGCAAGCACCACCTCGGTGGCGGAGTCCTCGGCGTCGGCGGCCAGCGCCAACGCCTCCCGGGCCCGTCGACCGGCGTCGGCGTAGCGGCCCAGGTACAGCAGCAGCTCGGCCAGGCGGGCGGCGGCGGTTGCCCGATCGCGGGGAGAGCAGTCCGCCGCCTCCAGCGCCCGCTGGTACTCCTCCTCGGCCAGCGCCGACCGCCCGGCGGCGGCCAGGTAGCGGGCCCGGCGGATGTGCAGCGCGCAGGTCGGCGCACCGCCCTGCACCTCGGCCAGCTCCTCCAGCAGGGTCAGGGCCCGGGCGTGCTCCCCACAGTGGTGGGCCGCCTCGGCGGCGTTGCCGAGCAGCTCGACCCGGTCCACGTCGAGCGAGCCGGAGTCGCCGGCCAGCTGCAACGCCACCGACCAGTGGCGGTGCGCCTCGGCGTAACCGTGCAGCCGCTCGGCCTCCTGCGCGGCGGCCACCGCCGCCGGCAGCGCCCGCGCCGGCTCACCGGCCAGCCGCCAGTGGTGCGCCAACCGGGCCTGGTGCAGCTCGCCCGGCGCGGCGGTCAACGCCTCGGCGTACCGGCGGTGCAGCCCGGAGCGTTCGGCAGGCAGCAGCTCGTGCGCCAGCACCTCGGCGACGAGACGGTGCCGCAGCCGGTAGCCGTCGTCGGCGCCGACCAGCAGCCGGTGCGCCACGGCCGCCCGGGCCGCGTCGATCAGCTCCTCCTCCGGCAGCCGCAACACCTCGGCCAGCAGCCAGTGCTGCACCGGCTCGACCCCGGCGGCCACCGCGTGCACCACCGCGTGCGCGTGCTGGGGAAGAGCGTCGACCCGGTCGAGGAAGACCTCCCGCAGGGTCTCGGACAGCCCTACCCGACCGTCGCGCAGGTCACGGGCCAGCTCCTCGATGACGAACGGGTTGCCGCCACTGCGCTGCCACACCTGCTCGGCGGCCTCCGCCGGCAGCGCCCGGCCGACCACCGCCGCGGCGAGTTCCTCGGTGCCGGCGCGGTCCAGCGGCGCCAGGTCGAGCACCCGCACCGTCCGCAGCCGACGCAGCTCGGTGAGGACCCGGCGCAGCGGATGCGCGCCCTGCAGCGACTCGGCGCGTACCGCGGCCAGCACCGACAGCTGCAGGTCGCCGAGGCCGGCGAGCAGGTAGAGCAGCAGTTGGCGGGTGCTGCGGTCGACCCACTGGAGGTCGTCGAGGATCAGCACCAGCGGCCGGCCCTCGGCGATCAGGTGCAGCCCCCGGGAGACCCGCTCCAGCAGCGCCCCCGCGCCGTCCGGGCCGGCGGTCTCGTCGGCGAACATCTGCAGCAGGCCCCGTACCGCCGAGGAGGTGCGGGCCTGCGCGGCCGACAGGTCCGCGTCGAAGCGGCGCAACGCCTGTAGCAACGGGTGCAGCGGTGAGGCGTCGCCGATGTCCAGGCAACTGCCGGTCAGCACCAGGGCGCCCTGGTCACGCAGCCGGTCGCCGATCTCGCCGAGCAGCCGGGTCTTGCCCACACCACTCTCGCCGGTCAGGAAGACGGCGGCGGTCTGCCCGTGCGCGACGTCACCGAGCAGCGCGGACCGAACCGTCTGCACCAGCTCGGCCCGACCCACGAGCGGTGCGGTGTCCACATCGCTGGCCATGGCACGCAGCCTAATCACACGCCCCCGTACCGTTCTACGGCCATCTGCCGCTTGTGGTACTCCTCGCGTCGACATTGCGACTAAAGGTTGCGAGTGGCCGACATACGTCGTTCTGCCGATCCCCTGTCGGCCCAGGGGTGCCAATCTCCGATGGTCGTCAACCACCAGCGGGGAAAGGCCGGTGCGTAAACCATGACCAGCACCATCATCGACGCCCGGCGGGCCCCGGACACACACTGGCCGGTACCGCAGGAGAGACGGACGGTAACCGTCCTCTTCGCCGACATCGTCGGCTCCACCGCTCTGGTGGACCGACTGGATCCGGAGGACGTGCGGGAGCTGCAACGGGCCTACTTCGACACCGTCGCCGCCGTCCTGCACCGCTGGCACGGCGTCGTCGAGAAGTACGTAGGCGACGCGGTGATGGCACTCTTCGGCGCCCGGCACTCCGACGGCTTCGACGCGTACCGGGCGGTGCGGGCCGGACTGGAGATCCAGGCGGCGCTCGACCGCCGGCCGATGGTCGGGGACGTCCGGCTGCGCGTACGCGTCGGCGTGGCCACCGGCGAGGTCGTCGTCGACCTGGGTGGTGCCGTCAGCGGCGGCCACGGCGTGGCCAGCGGCGCGGTCATCACCACCGCGGCCCGCCTCCAGGAGTACGCCCCGCCCGGCGCCGTGGCGCTCTGTGCGGCCACCGCCCGGGCCACCGCCGGGCTGATCGCCCAGCGCCAACTGGCGCCGGTGCCTGTCGCCGGCCGGGTGCCGCCGATGCCGGTCTGGCACGCCGTCGGGCCGGTCCGTCCGGGCACCGACAGGCACGACGGCCCGCTGATCGGCCGCCGCCGCGAGCTGGCCGCCATCACCGACCGGGTGACCCGGGCGATCCGCGAACACCAGCCGCAGTGGGTCTCCCTGGTCGGCCCCACCGGCAGTGGCCGCAGCCGGCTGCTGCACGAGCTGACCCGCGCACTGCACACGGTGGACGGTCGGGCGGTGCGCTGGTGCGTGGTGAGTTGCCCGCCGTACCCCGATCAGGTCCTGGCGCCGGTGGCGGAGCTGCTGCGCGGCCTCGTCGGGATCCGCCACGGCGACGGCCCGGCGCTTGTGGGCGACCGGCTGGTCGCCGCGCTGACGCCGCTGCTCGGGCCGACCGGGGTCGCCGAGGTGGTTCCGGCGTTGCGGCGGTTGCTGGCCACCCCGGACGGATCGCCGGAGGCGCTCGCCGGCGCGGCGGTCTGCCGCGACGTCCTGCTGCGCCTGGCCGCCGTCCGACCGCTCGTCGTCGCCGTGGACGACGTGGACCGGGCCGCGCCAGAGGTGAGCCGATTCCTGCACGCGCTGTTCACCGCCGCCACGACCCGCAGGTTGCCGGTGGCCGTGCTCACCGTGCACCAGCCGCAGTGGGCCGACACCCGACCCGGGCACGCCCGGCGGATGTCCATCCGGCCCCTCGCGGCGGTGCAGTCCGGGCGGCTGCTGCGCCACCTGCTGACCCGGGCCGGGCAGCCGGTGGCCCTTGTCGACCGGCTGCTGCCGCTGGTGGGCGGCCGACCCGGGCACGCCGCCGCGTACGTGGCGTCGGTCGTCGCGGGTGCCGACCCGGTGGCGCTGCCCGAGCCGGTACGACGGGCCGTCGGCGCGGAGGTGGACCGCCTCGACGGCGAGCGGCGGGCGGCGCTTATGGCCGCCGCGACAGTGGGCGGCAGGGTCTCCGCTGCGACGCTGGACCGGGTGCTGGGCTGGGCTCCGGGCCGATCCGCGTCGGCGCTGCGCGCCCTGGCCGTCGCCGGGCTGCTGCTTCCGCACCGCACCGACGGGTACGTGTTCGCCGCGCCCGCGCTGCGCCAGGTCGCCGCCGAGCGGTTGCCCCGTGCGCTGCGGGCCCTCTTCGCCCGCCGGGCCGCCGACGCCCCGCACCTGGAACCGGTCCGCCAGGGTTCCGTGCGGCGCGACGATCGCACAGGCGCCGTTCGTGCCACCGCCGCCCAGGTGCAGGAGGGCGAACCCCTGTCGCTGCGCCAACGCATCGCCGCCCCGACGGTGCTCACCCGGGCAGCCACGCCGACTCCCGGGACCAGCCGTCCGCCGGCCGCCCGTCGCCTGCGAGCCGTCCCGACGGCCGGCGCCACGCCAGCCCACTCGTCCGGGCCGCCCGCCACCCTGCCCCGTCCGCCGTTGATTCGCCGACCGGACGGTCTGGCCGCCGCCTGAGGACCCGTGGGCGGCCGGGCGCGGCGCCGACGCTGCACGCCGTCCCGGCGCACGAGGTGCGCGAGATCGTCCCGCAGCGGGTCAGGACGGCCGCCCGCCGAACTGCCAGTGGTGCACCTCGATGTCGGCGTACCGGTCCGGGGTCAGGATGGTGCGCGCCGCACCCGCGTCCGACGCCCGGACCAGTGCGGCGGTGCCGAGCCACGTGGCCGCGTCGTCGGATACCAGCGGCCCGTACGCGATCAGGTCGTCCGAGTTGGGCGGCACGGCCAGGTCGGCGGGCTCCCCCCGGCCGAGACCGAGCACCAGGTAGCGGTCGCCGCCGGTCCGGCCTCCGGGGAAGTCCCACATCGTCCGACCGAGCGCGTTGTGCCACCGGCGCAGCAGCACATCGCGGTACACGCCGGCCTGGTAGTTCGGCTCGTCGAAGGCGAACGCCCGAGCGGCGGCCGGATCGGTCACGCCGACGATGTGCACGCTGCCGGTGGGCGTGTCGCCGACGAAGGTCGGGCCACGGGCG
Organism: Micromonospora sp. NPDC093244; assembly: GCF_040683695.1. Lineage (NCBI taxonomy): Bacteria > Bacillati > Actinomycetota > Actinomycetes > Micromonosporales > Micromonosporaceae > Micromonospora > Micromonospora sp. NPDC093244. The sequence continues at coordinate 1,678,963 of NZ_JBFBEO010000001.1, read as the reverse complement.
ATCATCGTCTCCGCGTACCGGTCCATGTAGGACCAGTGCTCTTCGCGCAGCTCATCCCGCAGGGTCGCCGAGCCGGGCCGGTCACGGTGGTAGCACAGAAAGTCCATGGCCCGCATTCTCGACGCGGTGCCGCACGGCCAGGAGGGCCGGGGTCCTGGCCGGTCGCCCTACGGCACGGACGCCGAGGCCAGCAGCGCGGCGGTGGGCAGCGCGAGCAGGCCGTCCGTGTCCCGGTAGGCGGCGGTCAGCTCGTCGTACGCGGCGCGGATGCGGACGACCATCTCAGGCGGCTGGGTCTCCATCACCAGGCCCGGCCTGCTGATGCCGTTGGCGGGGCCGCTCCACCACACCTCAGGGTCCGTGCGGTGCACCCAGCTGATCGTCTCGCACCGCACGTCGGTGAGCCCGGCGGCGTCGAGCAGGCCCGCCAACCCTTCGGCAGTAGGCGCCGCACACCCTCGCCGTTCCTGACCGGTCAGTGCGCGGCCAGGAAAGCCGACACCCGCGGCCACAGCGCGGCGGACGCGTCCGGGGCATACTCGGCCAGGTCCGGGTCGGTGAACAGGTGCCCCACGCCGGGATAGCGGAACACCGTCAGGTCGGCGCCGGCGTCGGTCATCGCCTGTTCCCACTCGTCGACCTCGTCCGGCGCGTCGTACGGGTCCGGGTCGGCGAGGTGCAGCTGCACCGGCAGTCCGGCGCGTACCGCGTCCGGTGCGCCACCGGTGCCGTGCAGCAGGAGCAGTCCGGCGCAGTCGGGGCGCTCGGCCAGCAACGCCCCGGCGACCCCGGCGCCCATCGAGAAGCCGGCGAGCACCGCCTCGGGTGGCAGGTCACGCAGCGCCGCCCGGGCCCGGTCGAGCACCACCTCCTGACCGACCTTGTCGAGCAGCGCGAAGCCCTCCTCGACGGTGTCGGCGGCCGCGACGCCGTACAGGTCGGGGGTGGTGACCCGGTGCCCGGCGGCGCGCAACCGGTCGGCGGCGGCGCGCACGGCGGGGCGCAGCCCGTACACGGAGTGGAACAGCACGACGTGTCGCATCCGGTCATCCTGCCGCAGCCGGTCGCCGGTCAGGTGTGGCCACGCGGGACGGATCTCAGACCAGCGCGGCCAGCCGCGGGACGAGGTCGGCGGGTGCCGGCATGGCGGCGATCTCCCGGCTGACCTGACCGGCGGCGGCGCGCAGGCCGTCGTCGGTGAGCAGCCGGGTCAGCGCCTCCGCGGTGACGTCCCGGGGGCGCAGCGCCAGGCCGGCGCCTCGGCGGGCCACCAGTTCGGCGTTGTGCCGCCGGTCCCCCGGGCCCACGGTGGCCAGCTGGGGCAGACCGGCGGCGAGGGCGCCCAGGGCGCTGCCCGCGCCGCCGTGGTGGACCAGCGCCGCGCTTGCCGGCAACGCCTCGCCCAGGGGAATCCAGTCGACCACCCGTACGTTGCCGGGCAGCGAACGCGCCGAGCGCCCGTCCGGGCGGACCAGCACGAACTCGGCGTCCACCTGGGCGGCGGCGGCCACCACGGCGGGCATCGGACCCCTGTCGCCGGGGCCGGTCAGGGTGCTGCGGGTGACCAGGACGCGGGGCCGTTCACCCGGCTCGCGCAGCCAGGACGGCAGCTCGCCGCCGCCGACGTACGAGGCGTACCGCATCGGCCACCCGTCCTGGACGGCCACGCTGGGCGGGGCCACGGCGATGGCGGCGGCGGGTGGCGGCAGCTCGGTCAGGCCGTGCCGGCGCAGCGTGGCACCGAGGCGGGCCCCTGTGGCGCGGACCAGTTCCCGGCCGTCGAAGAGGGAGTTCTCCTGGCGGACGGCCGGCACGTCGAGCCGCGCGGCGGCCACCGCGCCGGCGACCGCGAACGGCTCGTGCAGCACCAGATCCGGGCGCCACCTGTCGGCGAGCGCGACAACCGGATCGGTGAGCTGGTCGTTGAGCGCGCCGAACAGCAGGCCGGCGCCCCGGGTGCCGGCCGTGCCGGCCAGCTCGGCGCGCGCGACAAGCGGGTGGCGGGGAAGGACCCGCAGCGCGATCCGGCCGAAGTCGAAGCCCGGCGCGACGTCGTGCACCGGCAGACCGGCGTCGGCGGCGGCCAGCGCACCGCCGCCGGTGGCCAGCAGCACGTCGTCGCCGGCGTCGCGCAGCGCGACCGCGAGCGGCACCAGCGGGAAGGCATGGCCGACGAGTGGCGCGGAGACCACCAGCACGCGCATGAGGCGGATCCTATGTCGACGGCGGCGACGCCGGCTGCCCCTCGGCGCCTTCAGCCGGCCCGGCGCTGGTCGACGATGCGGCGCATCTTGCCCATCGACCGCTCCACCGCGTCCGGTGCGAGCACCTGCACCGCGACGCTCACGCCGACCGTGTTCTTCACCAGCTCGACGAGCGTCGCGCCGGCCCGCTCGGCGGCGTCCACGGCGACCCCGGCCCGCCGCTCGACCCGTACGGTGAGGCTGTCCAGCCGGCCCTGCCGGTCCAGGACGCACTGGAAGTGCGGTGACAGCTGCGGGGTCCGCAGGATCAGCTCCTCGATCTGGGTGGGGAAGACGTTCACCCCGCGCACGATCATCATGTCGTCCGTCCGACCGGTGATCTTCTCGATCCGGCGCATCGGGCGGACGGTGCCGGGCAGCAGCCGGGTCAGATCGCGGGTGCGGTAGCGCACGACTGGCATCGCCTCCTTGGTCAGGGAGGTGAGCACCAGCTCACCCCGCTCACCGTCGGGCAGCACCGCTCCGGTGACCGGGTCGATGATCTCCGGGTAGAAGTGGTCCTCCCAGACGTGCAGCCCGTCCTTGGTCTCGACGCACTCGGTGGCCACGCCCGGACCCATCACCTCGGAGAGCCCGTAGATGTCGACGGCGTGGATGTCCAGACGCTGCTCCATCTCGTGGCGCATGTCCTCGGTCCACGGCTCCGCCCCGAAGATGCCCACCCGCAGCGAGGTGGCGCGCGGGTCGACGCCCTGGCGCTGCATCTCGTCGACGATGGCGAGCATGTAGCTGGGTGTGACCATGATGACCTCGGGTTCGAAGTCGCGGATCAGCATCACCTGGCGTTCGGTCATGCCGCCGGAGACCGGGATGACGGTGCAGCCCAGTTCCTCGGCACCGTAGTGCGCGCCCAGGCCGCCGGTGAAGAGCCCGTAGCCGTACGCGACGTGCACCCGGTCGCCCGGTCGGCCGCCGGAGGCCCGGATGGACCGGGCCATCAGTCGGGCCCAGGTGCGCAGGTCGTCGCGGGTGTAGCCGACCACCGTCGGCCGGCCGGTGGTGCCGGAGGAGGCGTGCAGTCGGGCGATCCGCTCCCGGGGTACGGCGAACATGCCGAACGGGTAGTTGTCGCGCAGCTCGGCCTTGCCGGTGAACGGGAAGCGGGCCAGGTCGTCGAGGTCGTGGCAGTCGTCGGGGTGCACCCCGGCCGCGTCGAACGCCCGGCGGTAGTGCGGCACGTTGTCGTACGCGTGCCGCAGCGACAAGCGCAGCCGCTCGCGTTGCAGGGCACGCAGCTCGTCGACGCCGGCGCGCTCGACCGGCTCCAGCTCGTCGGGACGAGGGGTGCGGTCCTGCATCGCCTGTCTCCCTTGGCGCGACGGTCCCGGTGGGGCTGCGGGTACCGTACGCCGCCGTCGCCGGGGCGGTCACTGGACGCCATGTCGACGGGCGGTGGGCGCGTGCGGGTGAGGGGCGCCGAACCGGGCGTGGCGCCCGGCCCGGCGTCGCTCTGATCATCGCCCCGCCATCCTCTCGCAATTGCAAAAGATGTGCAACAAGGTCTGGACCCGAGACGGTGGAGTAACTAGCCTCAGCACCATGACTCCTTACATCACGGATGCGTCGGCGTGGCAGGAGAGCTGGGACCGCCAGCAGGAGGCCTACCTACCGGACCGGGAACACCGCCTCGCCACGATGCTCGACGCCGTCCACGCCGTCCACGCCGTCCACGCCGTCCTCGACGGGCGGCCACCGCGCCTGCTCGACCTGGCCGGCGGCACCGGCAGCATCTCGCTGCGGACGCTTGCACGCTTCCCCGGCGCCGAGGTGACCCTTGTGGACCTCGACCCGGCGCTGCTCGCCATCGCCGGGGCCTCGCTGGGCGAGCGCGCCACAATCGTCACCGCCGATCTCGGCACTCCCGAGTGGCGTGCCGCACTCCCCCATGACGGGTACGACGCCGTCCTCACCGCCACCGCCCTGCACTGGCTGCCCGCCGAGCGGCTCGGCGCGCTCTACGCCGAACTGCGCGACGTGCTGCGACCGGGCGGGGTCTTCGTCAACGCCGACCACATGCCCGAGGACACCCTGCCGGAGCTGACCAAACGACTCATGGACCGGGCACGTGAGCGGCGCGACGCCCGGTACGCAGCCGGATCGGTGCTGTCCTGGTCGCAGTGGTGGGAGCGGGCCGGCGCGGACCCGGCGCTCGCCCCCCTGGTGGCCCGCCGGCACGCCATCTACCCGACCGGGCACAGCCCGGAGTGGAACCCGCCGGCCTCCTGGCACCTCGCCGCGCTCACCGACGCCGGATACCGCGAGGTGGGCACGCTGTGGCGCGGCGGCCCGGACGCCGCCGTGGCCGCACTACGCTGAGGACCCGTGTCAGAGCCGCCAGACCCGCGCACCGACCCCGACGTCGACCTTCGCGTCCCCGCCGACCGGAGAGAGCTGACCGTCCGCCCGGCGACGGTTCTCGGCACCATCGCGGCCGGCGGGGTGCTCGGCGCACTGGCCCGGGCCGGGCTGCAACATCTCGCCCCGCACGCGCCGACCGGTTTCCCGTGGGCGACGTTCGGCGTCAACCTCTCCGGCTGCCTGCTGATCGGCGTACTGATGGCGACACTCACGCACGTCGGCGGTGGACACCCCCTGGCCCGACCGTTCCTCGGGGTCGGGGTGCTGGGCGGCTTCACCACCTTCTCCACGTACGCGGTGGACGTCCAACAGGCGCTTGTCGCGGGCGCCCCGGGCACCGCTGTGGCGTACCTGGCCGCGACGCTGCTCGGGGCGCTCGTCGCGGTCGGGTCGGGTGATGCCGGCACCGCCGCGCTGCTGCGACGGCGGGCAGCCCGGTGACACTGCTGCTCATCGCGCTGGGCGCGGCCGTCGGCGCACCGCTGCGCTACCTCACCGATCGGGCCGTGCAGTCCCGGCACGGCTCCGCGTTCCCGTGGGGCACCTTCACCGTCAACGTGATCGGGTCACTGCTGCTGGGCGCGCTGGTCGGGTGGCCGGCCGGTCCGGCGGTGACGGCGGCGCTGGGCACCGGGTTCTGCGGCGCGTTGACCACCTACTCCACCTTCAGCTACGAGACACTGCGGCTCGCCCGGGGCGGCGACCGGCTCCTCGCTGTCGCCTACGCGCTGGGCAGTGTCGCCGCCGGGCTCGTCGCGGCCACCGCCGGCTACGCCGTGGCCCGCGCCCTGACGGGCTGACCTCCGACTCACAGTGGCGCCCCTGACGAGGGATCCGACGAGAACACCCTGAGGGTATATACGCGAGGTATACCCTCGGTGTAGTCTCCTGGCATGAGCGTGCCACTGACCCTGCTCGGCCTCCTCGAACGAGAGCCCAGCCACGGATACGACCTCAAGCGCGACTACGACGCCTTCTTCGGGCGGGGCAAGCCACTGCCGTTCGGCCAGGTCTACTCCACCCTCAGCCGCCTGGCCCGGGACGGCAAGGTGGTCATCAGCGACGTCGCGCCCGGTTCCGGCCCCGACCGCAAGCGCTACATCATCACCGACCTCGGCGCGACCGAGGTCGAGCAGTGGCTGACCCAGCCGGTCGACCCGGAACCGCACCTGCAGACGGTGCTCTTCGCCAAGGTCGTGCTCGCGCTGATGCTCGACCGCCCCGCCGACGAGTACCTCGACACCCAGCGCAGCTCGCATCTGCAGCGGATGCGCGAGCTCACCGAGATCAAACGGGCCGGCAACCTGGTCGACGCGCTGCTCGCCGACCACGGCCTGTACCACCTGGAGGCGGACCTCCGGTGGATCGAGATGACCAGCGCCCGGCTGGACGCCCTACGCAAGGAGGTGCGGCGATGAGCGTCATCATCGAGGCCCGCGACGTGGAGTTCTCCTTCGGTCAGACCCCCGCCCTGCGCGGCGCGAGCGTGGCCGTTGACGCGGGCGAGATCCTTGCCATCATGGGCCCCAGCGGCTCGGGCAAGTCCACCCTGCTGCACTGCCTGGCCGGCATCCTCGTGCCCCACTCCGGCGAGATCCTCTTCGACGGCTCCCGGATCGACACCATGTCCGAGACTGGACGCAGCGCTCTACGGCGGGACCGTTTCGGCTTCGTGTTCCAGTTCGGTCAACTCGTCCCCGAGCTGACCGCCGTGGAGAACGTCGCGCTGCCGCTGCTGCTCAGCGGCGTACACCGCAAGCGGGCGCTGCCGAAGGCCAGTGCCTGGTTCTCGCGCCTCGGCCTCGACGGCCTGGAGCAGCGGCGCTCGGGTGAGCTCTCCGGCGGGCAGGCGCAGCGCGTCGCCCTGGCCCGGGGTCTGGTCGCCGAGCCGCAGGTCCTCTTCGCCGACGAGCCGACCGGGGCACTCGACTCACTCACCGGCGAGCAGGTCATGGACCTGCTGGTCGGCGCCGCCCGCGAGCAGGGCACCACCGTCATCCTGGTGACCCACGAGGCCCGGATCGCCGCGTACGCCGACCGCGAGGTCATGGTCCGCGACGGGCGCGTCAACGCGCCGGAGCGGATCGCATCATGATCGGCTTCGGGTTCCGCCTCGCCGTAGCCGGCGGCCGCGAGGCGCTCACCCGCCTACTCGTCATCGCCGCCGCCGTCGCCGTCGGCAGTGGGCTGCTGCTGACCACCCTCGCCGGGGTCAACGCGGTCAACGCCCAGCTCACCCGGTACGCATCGGTCTATCCCAACGCCTCGACGGGCGGCGACGCCGATCCCCTGTGGTGGTCGACGCGCGAGGACTACTTCCACGGCAAGCAGATCATTCGGATCGACGTCGCCGCGAGCGGGCCGAGGTCGGACACCCCGGCCGGCATCCCGACCACTCCGGGCCCCGGGGAGTTCTACGCCTCGCCCGCGCTACGGGAACTGTTCGCGGCGTACCCGGCCGACCACCTGGCCGACCGCTACCCGGGGCGCGACCTCGGCACCGTCGGACCTGCCGGTCTGACCTCACCGGACACTCTGCTCGCCGTCGTGGGCGGCACCCCGGACAGCGTCGGCAAGCTGCCAAACGCCCGGCGAGTCGCCAGCGTCGGGGACGTTCCGGCGCTTCCCGAGTCCACTGTGAACCTCATCCTGGGCGTAATCGCCGGCGGGCTGCTCTTCCCGGTGCTGATCTTCATCGGCACCGCCACCCGGCTCAGCGCCGCCCGCCGGGAGCAGCGCTTCGCCGCGATGCGCCTGGTCGGTGCGACACCCCGGCAGATCTCGGTGGTCGCCGCCGTGGAGGCGACCGCAGCGGCCGTCACCGGCACCGCCGTCGGCTTCGGCCTGTTCTACGCCTTCCGCGGCCCGATGGCGGGCATCCCGTTCACGGGCATGCCGTTCTTCCCCAGCGACATGTCGCTGGGCGTGCTGGACGTCCTGCTCGTGGCGCTCGGCGTTCCGGCCGCCGCGGCGCTGGCGGCCCAGGTCTCGCTGCGCCGGGTCCGGATCTCGCCGCTGGGCGTGACCCGCCGGGTCACTCCCCGCGCCCCGCGGGCGTACCGGCTGATCCCGATCCTGCTCGGTGTCGCCGTGCTGTTCTTCGCCATCGGGTTCCGGCCCCCGACATCCGATGGCCAGGCCGCGGTGTTCCTTCCCGGCCTGCTGCTCATCATGGCCGGTCTGATCCTCGCCGGCCCGTGGCTGACGATGGTCGGCGCCCGGATCATGGCCCGGTACGCCAACCGCCCCGCCACCCTCATCGCCGCGCGACGCCTCGACGACAACCCGAAGGCCGGTTTCCGGGCGATCAGCGGCATCATGCTCGCGCTCTTCGTCACAAGCGTCGCCGTCGGCGTGATCACCACGATCGTCGACGAACGCGGCCCGGCCCCGATCGGCTCGACCGACGCGGGCACTGTGACCACCGTGTTCGACGAGAAGGCGGCAACGGTGCCCGACCCGCTCTTCGCCGACCTGCGGGCGATCACCGGTGTGCGGTCCGCGACCGCCATCCGGGAGAACCCGAACCTCATGAACGGCGGCGAGACCGGAGTGATCGCGTGCGCCGACCTGCCGAGCGCGTACGGCAGGTGCGCCGAGGGGGCGAGCGTCATCGAGGTGCCGACAGGGCTCAGCCGCTGGCGGGAGTCGGCGTCGCCCACGACGATCTGGCCCGCCGCGTCGCTCACCCTCGAGGAACTCCAGCGGATTCCGGTGGTGTCGATCGTCGTCGGCACGGACGGCTCCGCTGCCGCCATCGAGCGCACCCGCACCGTGCTGGAGGTCGCCTTCCCGACCTTCTGGGTCGGGCCGAACGTTCCCGGTGACTTCGAGTCGGACTTCGCCAACACGCTGCGCGGCTGGGAGCAACTGGCCAACGTCATCATCATCGCCAGCCTCGCGCTCGGCGGGTGCAGCCTCGCGGTCAGCGTCATCGGCGGCCTCACCGAGCGCAGACGCCCGTTCAGCCTGCTGCGCCTCAGCGGGGCTCCGGTGCGGGTCCTGCGCCGGGTGGTCGCGTTGGAGAGCGCCGTACCGATGCTCGCCGTCGCCGCCGTCGCCATCGGGATGGGCCTGCTCGCCGCGCACCTGTTCCTGCGGGCGCAGATGGGCTACACGCTCGTCGCGCCGGAGCCGCGCTTCTACGTGATCGTCGTCGTCGGCCTGGCCGCCTGCCTCGGCGTCATCGCCTCCACCCTGCCGCTGCTGGAACGCGTCACCGGCCCGGAGACCGCCCGCAGCGAGTAGCCGTCAGCCCGTCGGCCCGGTGGTCGTGAGCGCGACCACCGGGCCGAGCACGAAGACGGCGGGCGGTCGGATGTCCTCCCGGGCGGCGACCGCGCCGATCTCGTCCAGCCGGGCGGGCACGGACCGCTGGCCGGGCAGCCCCGCATCCTGGACGGCGAGCACCGGAGTCTCCGGGGCGCGTCCGTGCTCGATCAGCACCGCCGCGATCTTCGCGATGGTGTCGACTGCCATCAGCAGCACGACGGTGCCCCGGGCGCGGGCCAGCGCCGCCCAGTCGACGAGCGAGTCGGGGTGCCCGGGCGGCAGATGCCCGGACACGACAGTGACGTCGTGCGCGACACCCCTGTGCGTCACCGGCACGCCGGCCAGGGCCGGTGCGGCGAGGGCGCTGCTCACCCCGGGGACCACTGTCACCGGCACACCGGCCGCCGCACACGCCTGCACCTCCTCGTGGCCGCGTCCGAAGACGTACGGGTCGCCGCCCTTGAGCCGGACCACCCGGCGGCCGGCGCGGGCGTGCGATACCAGGGCCGCGTTTATCGCGTCCTGGGACATGGACGGGCCCCGGGGCACCTTCGCGGCGTCGACCACGAGCACGTCGGGGCGCAACCCGGCGAGCAGCCCCTGCGGGGCGAGGCGGTCGACGACGACCACCTCCGCCGCGTCGAGCAGCGCCTGTCCGCGTACCGTGATCAGGTCGTCGGGGCCCGGCCCGCCGCCCACCACGGCTACCGACCCCCGGTCGTGGCGGTGGTGGTCGTGCCCGTGGTGGTGGTGGTGGCCGACCGGGTCGTCGGGGTGGTCGTGCGGTTGCTGCGGGCGGCCCACCTTGTCGGCGAAGCCGGGCATCAACACCCGGTACGCGCAGGTGTCGCAGTTCATCCGAATGTCCCCACCGAGCGCCTCGGCGTGCCGCTCCCGCACCAGGTCGGCGAGGGCGTCGCAGTCGCCGATCACCTCGGCGACACGGACGTCGAGGTCGGGGTGGGCAGCGGCGAACTCCGCCGACTGGGCGACGATCCCGTCCGGCAGCACCCCGGCGAACAGGAAGTACGGCGCCACGACGATCCGCCGCGCGCCGAGGCGGCGCAGCCGTTCCAGCACGGCCGGCACCGACGGCTGCGCCAGGGAGACGAATCCCGGTTCGACGCCCGCGTAGCCGCGTCCCTCCCAGAGCAGCCGGGCGACCTTGGCCACCTCGGCGTTGGCGTCCGGGTCGGTGGACCCCCGCCCGATCAACGCCACCCACGTGCCGGCCCGGTCGGTGCCCGCCAGCGCCGCGTCGATGCGCTGTTCGAGGGCGTCGTGCAGCAGCGGGTGCGGGCCGAGCGGACGACCGTAGCGGTAGGTCAGCCCGGGATGACGCTCCTGCTCACGGGCCATCGCGGCGGGAATGTCGCCCTTGCCGTGCCCGGCGGCGGTGAGCACCAGCGGCAACGCCACAAGCTTCCGGTGCCCGCGTGCGACGAGCGCGCCTACCGCGTCGGTGAGCGGCGGGCGGGACAGCTCGATGAAGCCGCCCTCGACATCGCCGACCTCGCCGCGGCGGCGGACCCGCTCGACGAGCGCGGCGAACTGGTCGACCCCGGCCGCGCTGCGCGTACCGTGCCCGACGATCACCAATCCGGTCATGACTTCTCCTCGACGTAGAGCAGGGCGTTGAGGGCGGCGGCGGCGACCGCCGAGCCACCCTTCTCGCCCACGTTGGACACGGCGGGCAGGCCGCTGGCCCGCAGCGCCGCCTTCGACTCGGCGGCGCCCACGAAGCCGACAGGCAGGCCGACGACCAGCGCCGGCGCGGCGTCCACTGTGAGCAGTTCGACGAGCGCGGTGGGCGCGCAGCCAACCACCCACACCGCGCCGGGGCCGACCCGGTCCAGCGCGATCCGCACAGCCGCCGCCGAGCGGGTGATGCCTGCCGCGCGGCCCAACTCGGCGGCGGCCGGCTCGGCGACCGGGCAGACCAGTTCCAGGCCGGCCCGGGTGATGCCGGCGGCGACCATCGCCACGTCCGTGACCACCGGCACGCCGGCGCGCAGCGCGGCCAGCCCCGCCTCCAGGGCGGCCTCGTCGCAGACGAGATCGTCGACGTACGCCAGGTCCGCGCTGGCGTGCACCACCCGTTCGGTCACCGCTCGACTCAGCGGCGGCAGGTGCGACAGGTCGACGCGCTCGCGCAGGATGCGGTACGACTCCACCTCGATCGGGTGCGCCACCCGGCTCATCGGGTTCCTCCACGCTCGTCGGGGTCGAGCACGCGTATCGCGTCGACCGGGCAGATCTCCAGGCACTCCAGGCAGCCGGTGCACCGGTCGGCGCGGACCGCCAGGCCGCCGGGGACCGGCCGGATCGCGTGCGTGGGACAGGTGAGCAGGCAGGCGCCGCAGCCCTGGCACGCGCCGATCGTCACGAGCGCCACCGGTACCCCCGGGGCGTGACCATCCGACCGGCCACCACTCTCGTGTCGCTGCTGCCGACCACCACGACGCTGTACATGTCGACGATCCCCGGGTCCAGGGTCGCCAGGGTGGCCAGGTGCACCCGCTCGCCGGGGCGGCTGGCGTTGCGCACCACACCGACAGGGGTGTCCGCTGGCCGGTGCGCCGCGAGGATGCCGAGCGCCTTGCCGAGCTGCCAGTCGCGCGCCCGGCTGCGCGGGTTGTAGAACAGCGTCACGAAGTCACCCTCGGCAGCCGCCGTCACCCGCCGCTCGATGACCTCCCACGGGGTGTGCAGGTCGGACAGGCTCACGTAGGCGTGGTCGTGGCCGAGGGGGGCGCCGAGCAACGCGCCGGCCGCGAGGGCTGCCGTCACCCCGGGCACGCCCACCACGTCGATGCGCTCGTCGGCGTACTCCAGGGCGGGGCTGGCCATCGCGTACACCCCGGCGTCGCCGGATCCGATCAGCGCGACCGCCCGGCCGGCGGCGGCCTCGGCGACGGCGGCGCGGGCCCGCTCCTCCTCCGCGCCCAGCCCGCTGGACAGCACCCGGATGCCGGGGCGGAGCACGTCGCGGACCTGGTCGAGGTACTGGTCCAGGCCGACCACCACGGCGGCGCGTCGCAGCTCGACGACCGCGCGCGGGGTGCGCAGGTCGGCCGCTCCCGGCCCGAGCCCCACCACGGCGAGCCGGCCGCGCGGCGCGTGCCGCGCCACGGCCACGGTCGCCATCGTCGACGCGGTCTTGCCGACCAGCAGCGTGGCGTCGTCGGGCCGGCCGTGTGGGCCGAGCAGCGCGGCGGCCTCCGCCACGCTCGGCGTGCCGACCGCCGCGCGGACCACCTCGCTGGGGTGCGGCACGTCCACCGCCGCCAGCCGCGTCGCCGGCCAGGTCACCAGGGGTACGCCGAGCGCGTCGGCGGTGTCGCGGATGCCCGCCTCGTCGGCCTTGACGTCGGCGCTGGCCAGGCAGCGCAGGCTCGCCGGGTCGAGGCCGGCCTCGACCAGCACCCGGTGCAGCAGCTCGGCCACCTCGGCGGCCGGTACGCCCCGACTCGCGCCCACCCCGGCGACAAGCGACGGGGGCCGCAGCACTGCGGTCCGCCCATCGAGCGGCACCACCCGGTCGGTGACCAGCAGCCGATGTCCGCCGTCAGTCGTGTCCTCGTCGGTGACGCGCACGTTCGGGGGCAGGGCGGGCAGCGGCCAGTCGGCGTCGGCGACCAGCCGGACCGGCTCACCGTCCAGGATGGCCCGGGACACCACGGCGACGGCGCCCCGCACCGGCCAGCCGAGGGTGTCCAGTCCCGGCAGGCCGACCGCGTCGGTGGCCGTGGTGATCACCGGTCGGGCGTCCAGCAGGGCGCCGACGGCCTCGGCGAGAGCGTTGCCGCCGCCGGCGTGCCCGCCGAGCAGGGCCACCGCGTGCCGGGCCGCCTCGTCGACGACCACCACCGCCGGGTCGGTGCGCTTGTCGTCGAGAAGCGGCGCGAGGATCCGTACCACCGCGCCGGTGGCCAGGAACGCGATCACGGCGTCGCACTCCGCCCAGGCGCCGCGCAGCGCGTCGGCGACGCTCTCCCCCTCGATGAGGCGGGCGTGCGGCCAGGCGGCGGTGACGGTGTCGGCGTGCCGCCGGCCGGCGGCGGTGGCCGCCACCAAGCCGATGCGGGCCGGCGGGTTCTGGTCGGTCACTGGCGCTCCCCGGTGAGGACGACCACCGGGTTGGTGGCCGCGAGGCGGATGGACCCGCCGGGCAGGTCGGCGAGGCGGGCGGCGGAGAGCTGGCAGCCGTCGACCGTGTAGCCGGCGGCGCGCAGCAGGCCCACGGCCGGCCCGACCCGGTCCAGGGCGGCCAGGGTGGCCACCACCCGGTCCGGTCGGCGGGATGCCACGGCGGCGAGGACGCCGGCCCCGCCACCGCCGACGAAGACCGCGTCCGGCTCGGGCAACCCGGCCAACGCCTCCGGTGCCCGCCCGATGACCAGTCGGACGTCGACGGCGTGCGCGGCGGCGTTGGCCCGGATCGTCGCGGCGGAGTCGGTGTCCCGTTCGACGGCGAGCACGGCCGCGCCGAGCGACGCGCACTCGATGCCCACCGAGCCGCTGCCCGCGCCGACGTCCCAGATCAGCCGGCCGAGGCGGGGACGCAACCGGGCGACGACGAGGGCGCGCACCTCCGACTTGGTGATCATCGAGTCGCGGTGGGCGTACCTGGTCTCCGGCAGCGCCCACCCGTGGGTGGGGGCGGCGGCGGGCTGGTTGTCCGACCGCATCGCGCCGACGTCGGCCGCGTCGGCGATGCTGAGCAGCACGTGCGGGTCGGACCAGGTCTCGGCAGCCGCCTGCTCGGGCGTCACCTCGCGGACCCGTTCGGCGTCGGTGCCCAGGTGCTCGGCGACGAGCAGGCGGCGGCACCAGCCGAGCAGGCCGGCGCCCAGCTCGGCCGCACCGGCGCCGGGCGCGGTGAGCACGGCGACAAGCGGCAGCGCCCGGCAGGCGTTCACCGCGGCTCGGGGGTCACGCCCGTGCGCGGTGACCACGACGGCGCCGTCCCAGGGCAGCCCGGCGCGGGCGAACGCGGCGGCCACACTGGACACCGCGGGCACCACCCGCAGCGGCAGCCCGGCCGCGCGCAGCCGCCTGACGATGCCGAACAGGCCGGGATCCCCGCTGGCCAGCACGACGGCCGGCACCCCTGCGGCGACAGCCCCGGTCAACCGCCGCACGGCGGGGGTGAGCGGCCCGAGGGCGACGGTGTCCGCGCCGGCCGGTACGGGCACCGAGGCCAGGTGCCGGGCGGCCCCGACGACCAGCCCGGCGGCGGCCAGCACCGGCGCGAGCGCGGGGTGTGGCGGGGCGCCGGCGGCGTCCAGACCTACCACCGTCACGCCTGCCGCCGGGGTCACCGGGGCCACCGGCCGGACGAGGCCACCACCTGCGAGCCCGCGAAGTCGACCATCGCCACGTCGACGGTGACCGTCGGCCCGGCGAAGCGCCGCAGCACCTGACGGACCCGGTGGCAGAGCAGATCCCCCGCCGGAGCGAGCAGCCCGGCGGCCTCCCACAGCTCGTACGCGTGCCGCCCGGTGTTCGCCCCGGTCACGGCCGCGACCAGCTCCGGGTCACCGCCGGCCTCGGCGGTCACCGCGCCGAGCAGGGAGAGGTCCACGGTGGAGCGCGTGTAGTGGGTCATCAGGATTCCCGCCGCGAGTTTGGCCAGTTTGCCGGCCATGCCGACGAAGACCACAGCGGTCATGTCGTCACCCACGGCGGCGCTCACCGCTGCTCCGGTGAAGTCGCCGACCTCGACGAAGCACACCTCGGGCAGCTCCGGCAGCAGCGCGCGGGCGGCCCGCTCGGTACGCCCACCGGTGCACAGCACCACCGTCCGCTCGCCCTGGGCGGCCATCACGTGCACCGCCTGCACCACGCTGGCCCGCCAGGACGCGGTGGAGAAGGGCCGCACGATCCCCGTCGTGCCGAGGATCGAGATGCCGCCCAGGATGCCGAGCCGCCGGTTTGTCGTCTTACGGGCCATGATCTCGCCCCGCGGCACGCTGATCACCACGCGGACGCCTACCTCGCCCAGGTCGACCACCTCGGCCACCGCCTCGCCGATCATTCGGCGAGGGGTGTCGTTGATCGCCGGACCGCCGACGGTGAGCCCGAGACCGGGCTTGGTGACCGTGCCGACGCCGGCGCCGCCGGCCAGCCGCAGCCCGGGCACGTCGGTCCAGTCCACCGTGGCGGTCAGCTCGGCACCGTGGGTGACGTCCGGGTCGTCGCCGGCGTCCTTGACGACCACCGCCTCGGCGCGCACCGGTGGGGTGCCGGTCACCTCGCAGCGTTCGACAGGGAAGCGCACCCGCCGCCCGGCGGGCAGCCCGATCTCCACCTCCGGCTGCACCTCGCCGGTGACAAGCGCGGTGACCGCGGCCTTCGCCGCCGCCGTCGCGCAGGCGCCCGTGGTCCAGCCGGTACGCAGCGCGGTGGGCCGGACCTTCGCGGTACGCGGCAGGTCCGGCTCGCGCAGCGGCGGCTCGGCGTACGTCACTGTGTGCCTGTTCCTCCGGCGCGGGAGCCGGCCTGTCGGCGCAGCTCGGCGCGGGCGGCTGGCTCGGCCCTGCGGAAGGTGTGGAAGTGCCCGGGGTGGTACAGGTGCGAGCGGGTGCCCTCGGCGGCCAGGGCCGGCCCGACCAGGAAGAGTGTGTGCTTCCACAGCCTGTGCTGTTTCACCGTCGCCTCCAGGGTGCCGACGGTGCAGCGCACCACCAGCTCGTCCGGCCAGGTCGCCTGGTACGCCACCACGGCCGGGGTGTCCGCCGGGTAGCCGCCGGCCAGCAGCTCGGCCTGCACCTGACCGGACCGGGCGGCGGAGAGGAACAGCGCCATGGTGGTGCCGTGCCGGGCGAAGTCCCGGACCCGCTCGCCGGGCGGCATGGGGGTCCGGCCACCTTCGAGCCGGGTGAGGATCACCGACTGGGCGACCTCGGGGACCGTCAGCTCCCGACCGACGATCGCCGCGACGGCCGTGAACGACGACACCCCGGGCACGATCTCGACGGCCAGGCCAAGCGCCCGGCACAGGTCCAGCTGTTCCTGCACGGCACCCCAGAGCGCCGGGTCGCCGGAGTGGATCCGCGCCACCGTCAGCCCCTGCTCGGCGGCCCGCCGGTAGAGCGGCAGCACCCCCTCGATGGGCAGCTGCGACGAGTCGACGACCTCCGCGTCGGGGCGGGCGTGGGCCAGGACGTCGGCGTGCACCAGGCTAGCCGCCCAGATGACGATGTCGGCCTCGGCGATCACCCGGGCGGCCCGCAGGGTCAGCAGGTCCGCCGCGCCGGGGCCGGCCCCGACGAACCACACAGTGCCGTCGCTGGTCACAGCTTTCCTCCTCGGTTGTCGCGGCGGGCGGGGACCAGCAGCGTCGACAGGTACGGCAGGTCGTGGTCGGTGTCGTCGACAGGTCCGACGTGTTCGCCGGGCAGGCCGAGGCCACGGCCGAGCACCGCGTCGTCGAGGCGGCCCTGCCGGCGTAGCTCGGCGAGCAGTTCGCTGTGACGCCGCCAGCCCTTGTAGGTGACCACGGTGCCCGGCCCCGCGAGGGCGTCGGCGAACAGCGCCAGACCGGCGGTGGCCGGCAGCAGGGTGAGCGGTTCGCGTCCCTCGCAGAGCGGGACGCCGCTGCGCGATGCCAGCTCCTGCATGGCGGTCACCCCCGGCACGGTCGCCACCTTCACCGTCGGGCGTACCGCCCGGACGCTCTGCGCCAGGTAGCCGAAGGTGGAGTACACGTTCGGGTCGCCGATGGTGGCGAAGGCCACCGACCGCGCGCCCGCGTCGATCGTCTCGACCACCGCGCGGGCGGCGGCGTCCCAGGCGGCCGCCCGTCGGGCGGTCACCCCACCCCTGTCGTCCAGGGCGAACGGAAGCCGGCGCAGCCGGTCCGACGCCACGTACTCCCGCACTGTCGCCTCGGCCCGCCCGGCGTCCGGTCGGTCCGCCATCACGGGTACGAACACCGCGTCGGCCTCGCGCAGGATCCGCACCGCCCTGACGGTGAGCAGTTCGGGGTCGCCCGGCCCGACCCCGACCCCGGTCAGCGTGGCGGTCATCGGCACGCCTCGACCAGGCGGCGGGCCGCGTCGGGATGGCCGGCCCAGTGGGTGTGCAGGTACGACGCGTGGACCCGGCCGGTGACGAAGCCGTGCCGCGCGTCGTCCCACCGCCACGCCGGCCGGTCCCCGTGCCCCGGGTCGGTGGTGGTGCGGTGGAACTCGTGGCCGCGTACCGGCTGACCGGCGCGGGCCACCGGGGAGTCGGCCACCGCCACGGCCTCGCGGTAGCCGAGGGTGAGGCGGCCTGTCATCCGGGCGGTCAGGTCCAACCTGCCGCACATCGGTACGCCGTCCAGGGACCGCCCGAGATAGAGCAGCCCGGCGCACTCGGCGACGATCGGTCCGTCGAAGTCGGCCAACTCGGCGCGGAGCGTGGCGTTGCCGGCCAGCGCCTGGGCGTACGCCTCGGGGAACCCGCCGCCGATCACCACCGCGCGGGTGCCGGCGGGCAGCGCCGGGTCACGCAGCGGGTCGACGGTGACCATGTCCGCACCGGCGGCGGTGAGCAGTTCGGCGGTCTCCGCGTACGAGAAGGTGAAGGCCGGACCACCGGCGAGCGCGACCCGTGGGCGCTCGACGCCGGCCGGCCCGCCGACGGCGGCCACCGGATCCCAGGCCGGGGCGGTCAGCGGTGCCGCGCTGCGGGCCAGGTCGAGCACCGCGTCGAGGTCCACGGTGGCCTCGACCAGTTCGGCCAGGGCGGTGACGATCGCCAGGGACTCGGGTGCCCGCTCGGCGACCGGGACCAGCCCGAGGTGCCGGGCCGGGGCGGCGACCTCGGCGGCGCGGGTGACCGCCCCGAGCACCGGTACGCCCACCTCGGCGAGGGCGTCGCGCAGCAGCGTCTCGTGCCGGGGCGAGCCGACCCGGTTGAGGATGACCCCGCCGATCCGCACCGCCGGGTCGAAGGCGGCCATGCCGAGGGTCAGCGCGGCGGCCGAGCGGCCCTGCGCGGTGGTGTCGAGGACCAGCAGCACCGGCGCGTCGATGAGCCGGGCGACGTGGGCGGTGGAGGCGAAGTCGCGGCGGCCGACCGCGCCGTCGTGCAGGCCCATGACGCCCTCGACGACGGCGACGTCGGCGGGTGTGGGGACGCTCGCGCCGTGCCGCAGCAGCGGCGCGATGCGCTGTGCGCCGACCAGGAACGGGTCGAGGTTGCGTCCGGGGCGGCCGGCGGCGAGGGCGTGGTAGCCCGGGTCGATGTAGTCCGGGCCGACCTTGTGCGGGCTGACCGTGAGGCCCCGGCGGCGCAGCGCGGCGAGCAGCCCGGTGGCGACTGTCGTCTTGCCGTGCCCACTGGCCGGCGCGGCGACCACCACCCGGGGCAGCGGCCACGGCTCGGCGCTCACCATTCGATGCCCTTCTGGCCCTTCTGGCCGGCGTCCATCGGGTGCTTGACCTTGGTCAGCTCGGCGACCAGGTCGGCGGCGGCGACCAGGCGCGGGTCGGCGTCCCGGCCGGTGATCACGACGTGTTGGAAGCCGGGCCGGTCGGTGAGGGTGGCGACCACCTCGTCGACGTCCACCCAGCCCCATTTCATCGGGTAGGTGAACTCGTCGAGCACGTACAGCCCATAGCGCTCGGCGGCCAGGTCGCGCTGGATCTGCCGCCAGCCCTCCAGGGCGTCGGCGGCGTGGTCGGCGTCGCCGCCGCGCTGGATCCAGGACCAGCCCTCGCCCATCTTGTGCCAGGTGACCGGGGCGCCCTGGCCGGTACGCTCGTGCACCTCGCCGAGCGCGCGGAAGGCGTTCTCCTCCCCCACCCGCCATTTGGCGCTCTTGACGAACTGGAACACCCCGACCGGCAGTCCGGCCGTCCACGCCCGCAGGGCCAACCCGAAGGCGGCCGTCGACTTGCCCTTCATCTGTCCGGTGTGGACGATCAGCAGTGGCCGGTGCCGCCGCTGCCGGGTGGTCAACCCGTCGGCGGGCACGTGACTCGGCTGTCCCTGCGGCATCAGCGCTGTCCCCCTCGTCCCGCGATCTTGCAGTTTCGGTCTGTCATATGTGCACTTCGTCTGTTATGCCGCGACAGGAAATGCAAGATCGCGGGCGACAGGGTGGGTTAGGGCGGCTAGGGGGTGGTGGGGGGCGTTGAGCTGGGTTGCCAGGCGACGCGCCAGGTTCAGGCGGACCGGTCCGGACTCGCAGTCGACGACGACGCAGGGCGCTCCCGTTGCCGCCAGGACCTGCGCCGCCGCCGCCGCGCGGTCGAGAGGGCGGGTGCCGGCTGTGGCCCGGCCATCGGTGACAATCAGGACCAGGGGTCGCCTCTTCGGGTCGCGCAGGCGCTCCACCCGCAGCAGGTCGGCCGCGGCGAGCAGCCCCTCGGCCAGGGGCGTACGCCCACCGGTCGGCAGCTCGGCCAGCCGGGTCGACGCGGCAAGCACCGACGAGGTGGCCGGCAGCAGCGTCCGCGCGTCGGCGCCCCGGAAGGCGACCACCGCGACTTTGTCCCGCCGCTGGTAGGCGTCGGTGAGCAGGGCCAGCACCGCGTCCTTCACCGTCGCCATCCGTTGACGGGCGCCCATCGAACCGCTGGCATCCACCACGAAGAGCACCAGGTTGCCCTCGCGACCCTCGCGCACCGCCTCGCGGACGTCGTCGCCGCGCAACCGCAGCGGCCCGGCGAGCCGCCCCCGGGCGGCCTGGTGCGGGGCGGCCGCCCGGACCGTCGCCGCGAGGTGCAGCGCCCCGACCCGACCCGCCGGCACCCGCGCGCCGGTGGTGCGACCCCGCCCGGTGCGGGCCCGCGACCGCCGGCCGGGCACCCCGTCGCCCACGCCGGGCGCGGTGAGCGGCCGCGCCCGCAACCCACCCCGGGGTACGGCAACCGGCTGCCCGTCGCCGCCGTTACCCGGCCGGCGCGTCGAGTCGTCCTCTCCGCCGACGCTGGCCTCCTGGCCGCCGGCCTCGGCGTCCGGGACCTGCCCGCCCGAGCCGCCCTGCGGCGACCCGGCGTCGTCGAGACCGTCCGGGCCGTCGGCCGTCGGGTGCCCGGACCCGTCTCGGCCGGTGGGTGCGCCGCTCCCGACCCCGTCGCGGCTGGTGTGTGCGTCGCGCTCGGTCCCGGAGCCGCCCTCGGGACCAGCGCCGCCCAGACCGCTCCCGCCATCCGGGCCACCGCCATCCGGACCACCGTCAGCCGGGCCACCGTCAGCCGGGCCACCGCCGTCGGGGCCGTCGTCCGGGTCGTCGGGGTGGGCGTCCTGGGCCTGCCACAACGCCTCGTCGAGGCGCTCCTCGTCAAGCCCCGGCGTGTCGAACGGGTCGCGGCGGCGGCGGTGCGGCAGCGCCAGCCGGGCGGCCACCCGTACGTCGTCGATGGTGACCCGGTCCCGGCCGAGCCAGGCGGCGTGCGCCAGGGCCGTGCGGGCCGTGACGATGTCGGCGCGCATCCCGTCCACGTCGAACGCCGCGCACACCTCGGCGATCTGCCGCAGCGCGGCGTCCGGCAGTCGTACCCCGGGGAGCCGGCGACGGGCGGCGGCCACCTGCCGGGCGACGTCGGCGTCGGCGTCGGCCCAGCGGGCGGCGAACCCGGCCGGGTCGGCGTCGGCCGCGAGCCGGCGGCGGACTACCTCGACCCGGACCGCCGGGTCCCGGCTCGCCCCCACCTCGACGGTGAGCCCGAACCGGTCGAGCAGCTGCGGGCGCAACTCCCCCTCCTCCGGGTTCATGGTGCCCACCAGCAGGAACCGGGCCGCGTGGCTGACCGAGACGCCTTCGCGTTCGACGTGGCTGCGGCCCATCGCCGCCGCGTCCAGCAGCAGGTCGACGAGATGGTCGTGCAGCAGGTTGACCTCGTCGACGTAGAGCACGCCCCGGTGGGCGGCGGCGAGCAGGCCCGGCTCGAAGGCGCGTACCCCCTCGCCGATCGCCCGCTCCAGATCCAGCGACCCGACCACCCGGTCCTCGGCGGCGCCGACCGGCAGCTCGACCAGGCAGGCCGGCCGGGTCTCGGCGGCCACGTCGACCGGGTGCGGACCGTCCGGGCAGGCCGGGTCGGGCTCGGCCGGGTCACAGCCGAACCGGCAGCCGGCGACCCGGCGGACCGGGGGCAGCAGCGCGGCGAGGGCGCGCACGGCCGTCGACTTGGCGGTGCCCTTCTCGCCACGCACGAGGACCCCACCGATCGCCGGGGAGACCGCGTTGAGCAGCAGCGCCAACCGCATGTCGGCCATGCCGAGCACGGCACTGAACGGGTACGTCATGCCCGGTCCTCCAGGTCACCCTCGCTGGCCAGGTACGTGTCGCGGAGCCGGTCCAGGGTGGACGGGTCGGGTTCGGCCCACAGCCCCCGGTCCGCGGCCTCCAGCAGCCGCTCGGTGATGCCGCGCAGCGCCCACGGGTTGGACCGCTCCAGGAACTCCCGGGTCGTCTCGTCGAACAGGTACGCGGCGGCCAGGTGCTCGTACATCCAGTCGTCCACGACGCCGGCTGTGGCGTCGTAGCCGAACAGGTAGTCCACTGTGGCGGTCAGCTCGAACGCCCCCTTGTAGCCGTGCCGGCGCATCGCGGCGATCCACTTCGGGTTGACCACCCGGGCCCGGAACACCCGCCGGGTCTCCTCACCCAACGTGCGGGTCCGCACGTCGTGCGGCATCGCCGAGTCACCCACGTACGCCTGCGGGGCGGTGCCGGTGAGGTGGCGGACCATCGCCACCATCCCGCCGTGGTACTGGAAGTAGTCGTCGGAGTCGACGATGTCGTGCTCGCGGGTGTCCTGGTTCTTCACGGCCACCGCGATCCGGGCGAACGAGCGTTCCATGTCGGCGCGCGCCTCCCGCCCGTCCAGGCCCCGGCCGTACGCGTAGCCGCCCCAGACCGCGTAGACCTCGGCCAGGTCGGCGTCGTCACGCCAGGTCCGGGCGTCGATCAGGGGCAGCAGACCGGCGCCGTACGCGCCGGGTTTGGAGCCGAAGATCCGGGCGGTGGCCCGCCGCTCGTCGCCGTGTTCGGCGAGGTCGGCGTTGACGTGGGCGCGCAGGTAGTTGTCCGCGTCCGGCTCGTCGAGGGCGGCGACCCGTCGGACGGCGTCGTCGAGCAGGGCCACGACGTGCGGGAACGCGTCGCGGAAGAACCCGGAGATGCGCACTGTCACGTCGACGCGGGGTCGGCCCAGCTCGGCGGTCGGCACCACCTCGACGCCGGTGACCCGCCGAGACCGCTCGTCCCAGACCGGTCGGCAGCCCAGCAGCGCGAGCACCTCGGCGATGTCGTCGCCCTGGGTGCGCATCGCGCTGGTGCCCCACACGGTCAACCCCACCGAGCGGGGGTACGCCCCGGTGTCGGCGAGGTGCCGGGCGAGCAGCGAGTCGGCCAGGGCCACCCCGACGTCCCAGGCGTTGCGGCTGGGGATCGCCTTGGGGTCGACGGAGTAGAAGTTGCGGCCGGTGGGCAGCACGTTGACCAGGCCCCGGGTGGGTGAGCCGGAAGGTCCGGGCGGCACGAACCGGCCGTCGAGCGCGCCGAGGGTGTTCGTCAGCTCGTCGGTGGTCCGCGCGAGTCGGGGCACCAGTTCGGTGGCGGCGAAGCGCAGCACCGCGACCGCGTCCGGGATCGGTTGGCCGGTCACCTCGACGACCACGGCGTCGGCGGCGTCCACGTCCCAGTGCAGGGTCTCCATGCCGACGACCAGCCGCCGGGCGAGGGCCTCGATCAGGTCGACGGCGTCGGCGGCGGTGCCGGCCGGCCCGTCCACCGCGTCGGTGAGCGCCGTGGGCACGGCCAGTCGTTCTCCCGGTGCCGCGAGTAGTTCCTGCTCGTCGAGTCCGTACGCGGCGGAGAGTGCCTGCCGCAGACCGGGCAGGGCGTGGGCGCCGCCCCAGATCTGCGGGGCGCGCAGCACCGCGAGGACCAGGTTGACCCGGGGCTCCCCGGTCGGCGCGGCGGCGAGGATGTGCAGCCCGTCGCGGATCTGCACGTCCTTGACCTCGCACAGGTACCCGTCGAGGTGCAGCACGAAGTCGTCGAAGTCGTCCGCGTCCGGCATCGCCTCGGCGTGCAGGTCGTGGTGCAGTTCGGCGGCGCGTACGAGGTCCCAGATCTGCGCCCGAACGGTGGGCACCTTCGCCGGGTCGAGTGCCTGCACCGTCGCGTACTCGTCGAGCAGTTGCTCCAGCTTGGCCAGGTCGCCGTACGTCTCGGCGCGGGCCATCGGCGGCACCAGGTGGTCGACGACCACTGCGTGCGCCCGGCGCTTGGCCTGGGTGCCCTCGCCGGGGTCGTTGACGATGAACGGGTACACCAGCGGCAGGTCGCCGAGGACCGCGTCGGGTGCGCAGTCGGCGGCCAGGCCGAGGCCCTTGCCGGGCAGCCACTCCAGGGTGCCGTGTTTGCCCAGGTGCACCACGGCGTCCGCGCCGAAGCCGCCGTCCGCGACCGGCGCGGCCAGCCAGCGGTACGCGGCCAGGTAGTGGTGGCTCGGCGGCAGGTCCGGATCGTGGTAGATGGCGATCGGGTTCTCCCCGAAGCCGCGTGGCGGCTGGATGAGCAGCACCACGTTGCCGAAGCGCAGCCCGGCGAGCACGATGTCGCCGCCGTCGGTGTACAGCTCGCCGGGCGGCTCCCCCCAGTGCTCCCGCATCCGATCGCGCAGCTCGGCCGGCACCGCCTCGAACCACCGCCGGTACGTCCGCCCCGGCATCCGGGCCTGGGCGGCGGCCAACTGTTCGGGGGTGAGCCACTCCACGTCGTGCCCGCCCGCGGCGATCAGCGCGTGGATCAGCGCGTCGCCGTCGTCGGGCACCGGCGCGTCGCCCAGGTGGTAGCCGGCCTCGGCGAGCGCGCCGAGCAGCCGTACCGCCGAGACGGGGGTGTCCAGTCCGACGGCGTTGCCGACCCGGGAGTGCTTGGTGGGGTACGAGCTGAGCACCACGGCGATCCGCTTGTCGCCGTTGGGCACGTACCGCAGGCGGGCGTGGCGCACCGCGATCCCGGCGACCCGGGCGGCCCGTTCGGGATCGGCGGCGTAGACGGAGAGGCCGTCGGCGTCGATCTGCTTGAACGAGAACGGCACGGTGACGATCCGGCCGTCGAACTCGGGGATGGCCACCTGCATCGCGGCGTCCAACGGGGACATTCCGGTGTCGCTGCCGGCCCACTGCTCACGGGTGCTGGTGAGGCAGAGCGCCTGGATGACCGGCACGTCCAGGGCGGCGAGGGCTCCCACGTCCCAGGCGTCCTCGGCCCCGCCGCCGGAGGCGTCGGCGGCGACCGCGCCACCTGCGGCGAGGACGGTGACGAGCAGCGCGTCGCAGCGGGTGAACAGCCCGAGCGGTTCGGTGCCGGCGCTCAGCCCGCGCAGCGAGCCGCAGTAGATCGGCAGCGGATTGCCGCCGGCGTCGCGTACCGCGTCGGCGAGCACGTCGACGAATCCGGTGTTGCCGGCCAGGGCGTGTGCCCGGTAGAAGACGATCCCCACTGTCGGCAGGTACGGGTCGGCCAGGTGCGCGCCGTGCACGCCGTACGCCGGTGTGCGTACCGGTGGGGCGAAGCCCTCGCCCGTGAACAGGACCGTGTCGCCGAGGAACCGGGCGAGCTGCGCCAGGTTGTCCGGCCCGCCCTCGACGAGATACGCCAGGGCCTGGGTGGCCACTCCGGACGGCACCGTGGACAGGGCCATCAGCTCCGCGTCGGGCGCCGCCTCACCGCCGAGCACGACAGTGGGCAGTCCGCTGGCGAGCACCGCGGCGAGCCCGTCGGGCCACGCCTGTCGGCCTCCGAGCAGGCGTACGACGGCCAGGTCGACCCCGTCGAGCAGGGCGGGCACCTCGTCGGCCGCGACCCGTGCGGGGTTGGCGAGGCGGTAGTCGGCGTCGCTGGCGCGGGCGGCCAGCAGATCGGTGTCGGCTGTGGAGAGTAGCAGAGTGCGCACGGCAGGCTCCGGACAGTAACGTCCACAGGCTCGCGGAGGCGGCTGTCGACGTGGGATGGGCGCAGCGTTCGGCGGGTACCGCGACCCGACCGGCTCACTGGCGCGGGGCCGGCGACGACGGGCGACGCGGTACGGAACTCAGCGACGAACGGCGGGAGGGTGCGCGGCTACGGGTGCGGCGAATCGGTCGCCGCTCGGGTCACGACGGTGTTCGTCGGTGACAGAGACGCCCTGCGTCATCGGGTCCTCCTCGGGTGTCCACGCCCTGGGGTACATCCGACGGCCGAAGTATCCTGGCTTCCGGATCGACGCTCTCCCCCGGCCTTCCAACCGCAGACACACGGCCGTGACTCACGAGGGGGGATCGCTCCCCGGTGACAGTGGCGGGACCGCGTCGGATTCGCACCGACTTCCTTCACTGCCGTCAGGCTGCGAATGCTGCCACACCCCTGCGCTGCGGGTCAACGCCGCTCCGGCCGGCCGAGCGGGTGTGCGTCACCGAGCTTCAGCTGTCGCCGCGACAGCGGATCATCCGACCTCGATACCCCGGATCAATGCCCGACATCCTTTGCTCTGCTTACCCATACGCACCAGAAAGGGAGCGTTACTGCCGCTTATCGGTAAGCAGAGCAAAGGAGGGGCAGGGCACTCCGGCCCCCGCCGCGCTGGCCGGCGGTGCTGGGCTTCTTGGCGGCGGAGTCTCAGCGGGCGTGGCGCTCCGGGTGGGCCCGGCTCCACACCCGCATCCGCTCGGGGTAGCCGGTACGCCCCGCCTCGTACAGCGGCACCGCGTGCTTTCGGGCAATGGCGCCCGCCGCCCGTGGCGTGCCGGTGCGGCGGCGGATCCACTCCCCGTCGTGGGCGATCGCCACCACTGTCGTGTCGGTGGCGGTGGTCTCCGGCTCCAGGTAGAACTCCACCCCCCGCCGGCTGGTGACGAACGCCTCCAGCGCGGCGAGGTCGTCGCGGGTCGCCTCCCGGTCCAGCTTCGTGGGGGTCGCCTCGGCACCCCGTGCCCGCCTACTGAACCAGCCCATGGCCCACCCCTTTCCTCGACGCTCCCCTCAGTGCAGCACCGATTCCTGGCAACACCCTGCACGTCGGATGGGAGCAAGCTGACCCGCGCTGGGTGGAACCCGCAGCCCCCGTGCGGTGTCATGAGGGTGATCGAACCGGAGGCTCCCCTGGACGACCACGTTCTCGTCACCCGCGCCCGAACAGGTGACCTGGAGGCGTACGACCTCCTGGTCACCCGGCACACCGCGTCCGCGTACCGGACGGCGGTGCTGCTCGGTGCGGGATCGGACTCCGAGGACATCGTCCAGGAGGCGTTCGTGAAGGCGTACCGCAAACTCGCCCGCTATCGCGGTGAGTCGTCCTTCCGGTCCTGGCTCCTGGCGATCGTCGCCAACGAGACGCGCAACCTGCACCGTACGCGCAGCCGTCGGGAGGGGCTCTTCCTGCGCGCGGCGGCCGCCAGCCCGGCGTCGGAGGCCGCCGAGGACGGGGCGGTCGGCGCGGTCCTCGCCGGGGAACGGCGCGCGGCGCTCGTGCGGGCGCTGCGCCAACTTCCGGTACGCGACCGCGAGGTGATCGTCTGCCGGTTCTTCCTCGACCTCAGCGAGGAGGAGACCGTGCAGGCGCTGGGCTGGCCCCGGGGCACGGTGAAGTCGCGGACGTCACGGGCGTTGGCGAAACTCCGCGGCCTGCTGGACCGCGAGGAGGTCCGGCATGGATGACCTTGAGAAGGACCTCCGCGACCTCGCCGCCTGGCTGGAGACGCCCGACCCACCGGACGTGACAGCACGCGTGCGCGCCCGGCTGGCCGCGCCCCGGCGACACCTGTGGCGCGCGTACGCCGCCGCGGCACTCGCCGCCCTGCTGGTGGCGGTGCTGCCGCCGACACGGGCCGCCGTCGCCGACGCCGTTGGCGGTCTGCTGCGCTTCGCGGGAGTCAGCATCTCCCCGTCGTCGGGCCGGCCCGCCGGCACCCCGTCGCCGTTGCCGTCGCAGCGGACGTCAGGGCTGGACGAGGCGCAGCGGGCGGTGCGCTTTCCGATCCGCGTACCGGCGAAGCTCGGCCCGCCCGAGCAGGTGCTCGTCGCCGACCCCGACGCCACAGGCGCCCACCGGGTCGCGACGCTGCTCTACCGAGGGGGCGCGCTGCGCGTCGACGCCTTCGACGGCCGCCTCAACCTGTCCTTCCACAAGGAGACAGTCCGACCGGACGCGGAGTGGGTCCAGGTCAACGGGGACTTCGCCGTCTGGGTCGCCAACCCACACGTCCTGTCCTACGTGGACCGTGCCGGGCAGGTGCGCCAGGAGACCGCCCGGCTGGCCGCCTCGACCCTGATCTGGCAGGCGGACGGCGTGAGTTACCGGCTCGAGGGGGACCTCACCAAGCTGGAGGCGATCGACATCGCCCGGTCGATGACGTAGGAACCCGCCGGCCCCGAGCGGTGTCGAGAAGGTGCGACACACGACGTGGTTTCCTCGATGTACCGGAGGGCGACATGGCTGCCTGGGTCAGGTTCACGCTGGGGTCGGCGCTCCTGCTGGCGGGGTGTGCGGCCGGCGACCGGCCGGCGACACCTGTCACGCCCGGGGCGGGCTCGACGGGCGCGGGTTGTCACTCGCGCGTCGAGACGGGAGCGCTGCCCGACTGGGCGGACACCGGGTTCCACGGTGACACCCGCGCCCCGCACGTCTTCGGCGCGAAGGGCGACATCCTGGGCGTGCTGTTCACCCACCCCCTGGCGCAGGCGAGGCCGGACGGGTCGACCAACAAGATCCTCTGGGTGGCCCGCACCACGGAGCCGTCCACCCTGGTGATCACCGCGACGCTGGACGGCACGGACACCCGGGTGACCCACGAGGTCCCCGGCGGTCCGGGCCCGTCGATCATCGACATGCCGCGGGCGGGGTGCTGGCACCTCGACCTGCGCTGGGCCGGGCACACCGACACGATGGACCTGGTCTACGCGGAGCGGACGCCCTGATCGGGCTGATCGGACAGGAGAGCGACCACCCAGCTCCCCTCCATTGCCAACATATACCGCATAGGGGGACTTGCCGCAAGGCCCGGTACGTACCGCAGAATTGCGCCTCGGACCCATGACCTGCGGAAACGGGAGACGGCGTGAGCCACCAGATCGCCAGCGTGTTCGACCTTCCCGACCACCTCTCCCCCAAGGCGGACCCGGCGCTGATCGCCCGCGACGAGCAGCACTTCGCGGCCATCGCGGAGAGTCTCGACAGGTCGATCGCCGAGCTGTCCGACCGCCTCGACGTCGAGCGTCGGGCACCCGCCGGCAAGGGACGGCAGGCGGTGGCCCGGGACGAGGAGGTCCGGCGGCTGACCGCCCGCCTGCGGGCGCTGCGCCGCTTCGGCCTGGACCTGTGCCTGGGACGGATCGTCCACGCGGACGACCCCGAGCCGGTGTACGTCGGACGGTTCGGCCTCACCGACGGCGCGGGGCGTCGACTGCTGCTGGACTGGCGTTCCCCGGCGGCCGAGCCGTTCTTCGGCGCGACCCACGCGAACCCGATGGGACTGGCGAGCCGTCGCCGCTACCGCTGGACACGCGGCCGGATCAGCGACTACTGGGACGAGGTGTTCACCCCGGAAGGGTTGGAGGGGCACGCCGCCCTCGACGACCAGTCGGCCTTCATCGCCACCCTCGGGGGCAACAGGTCGGCCCGGATGCGCGACGTGCTCGGCACCATCCAGGCCGACCAGGACGCCATCATCCGGGCGGGCTCGCGGGGCGCCCTCGTCGTCGACGGCGGTCCGGGTACCGGCAAGACCGTCGTCGCCCTGCACCGGACCGCCTACCTGCTCTACTCCGACCCCCGCCTGGGCCAACGGCGCGGCGGCGTCCTGTTCGTCGGGCCGCACCAGCCCTACCTGGCGTACGTCTCCGACGTCCTGCCCAGCCTCGGCGAGGAGGACGTGCAGACCTGCACCCTGCGGGACCTCGTCCCGGAGGGCGCCGTTGCGGTGGCCGAGGCGGACCTGGAGGTGGCCCGGCTGAAGTCCTCCGCCCGCCTGGTGACGGCGATCGAGGAGGCCGTCCGGTTCTACGAGGAGCCGCCGGACCAGCCGCTGACGGTCACGACCGGCGACGCCGACATCCGGCTGGACGCGGACGACTGGGCCGAGGCGTTCCGGGCGCCCGGACCGGGCACCCCGCACAACGAGGCGCGTGACGAGATCTGGGAGGAACTGCTCACGATCCTGCTGGAGAGGTACGACGGGGACGAGCCGGACGACGTGGTCCGCGCGTCGCTGCTCTCCAACAGCGAACTGCGGACGACCGTCAACCGCGCCTGGCCGCTGCTCGACGCGACCGATCTCGTCGCCGACCTGTGGTCGGTGCCCGCGTACCTGCGCAGGTGTGCCCCCTGGCTCGGCCCCGACGACGTCGGCCGGCTCCGGCGTGCCGATGCCCGGGCCTGGACCCTGGCCGACCTGCCCCTGCTGGACGCGGCACGACAGCGGCTCGGCGACCCGGAGGCGTCGCGGCGCGACCGTCGGCACGAGGCGATGGTCGCCGCCGAACGCGCGCGCATGGCCTCGGTCGTCGACGAGCTCATCGAGGCCCACACCTATGACGACGGTGAGGGCGTCCTGGCCAGCCTGCGCCAACTGGACCTTCAGGACGCCCTTGTCGACGAGTCCGCGCTGCCCAGCGTGGATCCGGACCTGCTGGCCGGCCCGTTCGCGCACATCGTCGTGGACGAGGCCCAGGAGCTGACCGACGCCGAGTGGCAGATGCTGCTGTCGCGCTGCCCGTCGCGGAGCTTCACCATCGTCGGCGACCGCGCCCAGGCCCGGCACGGGTTCACCGAGTCGTGGCAGGAACGGCTGGAACGGATCGGACTCGACCGGGTGACGCTGGCGTCGCTGGGCATCAACTACCGCACGCCGCAGGAGGTCATGCGGGAGGCGGAGCCGGTCATCCGGGCCGTGCTGCCGGACGCCAACGTCCCCACCTCCGTCCGCAGCAACGGTGTTCCCGTCGTACACCGGTCGGTGGCCGACCGGGACGCGGTCCTCGACGACTCGCTCGCCGCACACGCCGACGGGATCGCCTGCGTCGTGGGTGACCCCACGTTCACCGGGACGGCACGCGTGCGTTCGTTGAGCCCGGAGCTGGCCAAGGGCCTGGAGTTCGACCTGGTCGTCCTCGTCGACCCGGACTCGTTGGGCGACGGGATCGAGGGGGCGGTTGATCGTTACGTCGCGATGACCCGGGCGACCCAGCAACTGGTGGTCCTCACGCCGTGAGTCCTAGGCTGCGGGGCGTGCCCCGGGACGTGCGGGAGGCGGCGGCCCGCGACAACGCCAACTGGTGCGCCGCCCTCTGCGCCAGCCACGGGTCGGCCGGCCGGATCGACGCCGACGCCTGGTCGGTCCCCCGCCGTTCCCCACAGTGGTATCCGGACGCGGTCACCCTGCGCCCCGGCGTCGACCCCGATGCCCTGCTGGACCGGATCGAGGGAGGTGCCGGCGCGTCGGTGAAGGACAGCTTCGCCGACCTCGATCTCTCCGGCCACGGCTTCGAGGTGCTCTTCGACGCCCAGTGGATCCACCGCCCACCCGCCGACGGACCAGCCGGCACGCCACTCGCGCCTGTGGACACGGCGCAACGGCTGGCCGCCTGGGCGGCGGCGCACGGCGGTGGGGAGCTGTTCCGCCCGCGACTGCTGACCAACCCCCGGGTACGGGTGCTGGCCCGCTACGACGAGCGGGGCGCGGTCACCGGTGGTGCGGTGGTCAGCGGCGAGGGTGTCGTCGGGGTCTCCAACGTGTTCACCCGCACCGGAGATCCCGCTGACATCTGGCGAGGAGTGCTCGCCACGCTGCCCGGCGTCGCCCTTGTCGGCTACGAATCCGGCATGGACCTGGCCCTCGCGGTCGAGGCCGGCTTCGCCCCGCTGGGCCCCCTGCGGGTCTGGCTGCACCCCTGACCCGGGCGGGGTCAGCCCAGACGGGTCAGGTCCTCGGGGGTCAGGCGCAGGGACGCCGCGGCGATGTTCTGCGTGAGGTGCGCGACGTCTCCGGTGCCGGGGATGGCCAGCACGTGGGGGCCCTGGTGCAGGGTCCAGGCCAGGCGTACCTGATGGGGGGTGACGCCGTGGGCCCGCGCGACCGCCTCGACGGCCTCGCCCTGGTCGGCGCTCGCGCCCTTCTCCCGGCCGGTGCCGGCGACCGCGAAGAACGGCACGTAGGCGATGCCCCGCTCGCCGCAGGTGCGGACGAACGGGTCCTGCTCCCGGTACGCGTCGACCCCGTAGTTGTTCTGCACGCAGACGACAGGCGCGATGCCCGCCACCTCGTCCAGCTGTTCGGGTCGGACGTTGGAGAGCCCGAGGTGGCGGATCAGCCCGGCGGCGCGCAGCTCGGCGAGGGCGCCGAACCGGTCGACCAGCGGCACCGGGCCGGGCCCCCGGCCGAGGCGCAGGTTCACCACGTCCAGCTGGTCGAGGCCGAGCCGACGCAGGTTCTCCTCCACCTGCGCGCGCAACTGCGCAGGGGTGAACGCCTCGGTGAAGCCGGCCTGCGGGTCGTACCCGAAACCGACCTTGGTGACGATCAGCAGATCCCGCGGGTACGGGGCGAGCGCCGCGCGGATCAGCTCGGTGGCGTACCGGACCGGGCCGGTTCCGACGCGCAGGGTTCCACCTGGCGAAACGTAGAAGGCGGCGGTGTCGATGTGGTTGACGCCCAGCTCCACGGCGCGGCGCAGCAGCGCCACGGCGCGGTCGCGGTCGGGGTTCGCGGTGATCCGCATGGAGCCGAAGCCCATGCGGTGCACCGTGCGGTCGCCGAGGGTCCAGGTGCCCGCCGCGGCGGCGGTGATCTCGTCGGTTGGCATCGGGCGACCGTAGCGAGGCGGGGGGCGCGGCGCAGTCGGCCGCGCACCCGATACCGCTCGCCGGCGGTCTGGGTTAGTTTTGGTGGGCTGACGGAGCCTGGTCGCCGGCGTGCGGCGGGCGCAGCACCGGCACCAGCAGCAGGGTCGGCACCAGCAGCAGCGGCACCACCAGCAGGGCGCGCAGGGTGCCGACGTGGTCGCCGAGCAGCCCCAGCAGGGGCGGCCCCGCCAGGAACGCGGTGTAGCCGATCACCGCGACGACGCTGACCCGCACCGGCGCGTGCGCCTCCTCGTCGGCGGCGGCGCTCATCCCCACCGGGAAGCCCAGCGACGCCCCGAGACCCCACAACGCGACGCCGACGATCGCCAGCGGCCCCGAGCCCGCCAGCACCGCCAGGCCGGCGCCGAGCACGGCGAGCCCGATGGTGCCGCTGAGCACCGGCACCCGACCCCACCGGTCCAGCGCGACGGTGCCCGCCGTACGCCCGAGGGTCATGCCGACGACGAAGACGGCGAAGACCGCCGCCCCGGCCGCCTCGCTCAGGTCCCGACCGTCCACGAAGGCGACAGCCAGCCAGTCGTTGGCGGCGCCCTCGGTGAACGCCGCCACCAGCACGAACAGCCCGATCAACAGGGTGCGCGGCTCGCGCCAGGCGGCGAGCTGAGCCCGGCGACGGCCGGCCGGGGTCGCGTCCGCCGGGTCGCCGTCCGGGTCGTGGGCCGACGCCGGCAGGTACGTCCGCGCGGCGAGCGCGGTGCCGGTCACCACCACAAGCGCCACCGCGCAGAGGTGCGCGCCGACCGCCACGTCCAGCCGGGCCGCCGCGGCGCCGAGGCCCGCGCCGGCCACCGAGCCGAGGCTCCACCCCGCGTGGAAGCGGGGCATGATGGTCCGTCCCAGCCGCCGTTCCACAGCCGCGGCCTCGATGTTCATGGCCACGTCGCAGGCGCCGGACCCGTAGCCGAGGGCCACCAGGCCGATCGCCACGACGACGAACGACCCGGTCAGTGTCGCGCCCAGGCCGGCCACGGTCAGGCCGATCGCGACCAGCACGGTGGCCAACGTCACGGTGCGGGCCGCCCCGAAACGCTGCGCGAGCAGGCCGGAGGTGGGCATGGCGAGCAGCGCGCCGACGCTCATCGCCAGCAGGAGCAGCCCGAGCCGGCCGGCCGAGAGGTCCAACGCCTCGCGGACCGCCGGCACCCGGGAGAACCAGCTGCCGACGGCGAACCCGTTGAGGGTGAAGGTAACGGCCACGCCGTTGCGGGCGATCCGCACCGCCCGCGACGGCGCCGGGGCGACGTCCTGGGTGACGGGGCGGCTGGTGGGGGCGCTCACGACGGCTTGTCCTCTTCCTCGACGGTGATCTCCTGGCACGATCGCACACCTGAGAGCGCTACCACCACAAGCGGCCACCGCCCCTTACCGGCTACGGTCCGACCGGGGGATGATGCGAACAGGCGTTCGTCCGCCCGGACGGACCGCAACGGGGAGGCGACGCATGACGACAGCGGCACACCGGGCGGCGACCCTGGACGACGTGGCGCGGCTCGCCGGGGTGTCCCGATCCACCGCGTCGCGGGTGATCGCCGGCACCGGGTTCGCCTCACCGGACGCCCGCGAACGGGTCGCGACGGCGGTCCACCGGCTCGGCTACGTGCCCAACCCGGCGGCCCGCGCGCTGGTCCGCGGTGCCGGCGTACGCCTGGTGGTGGCGGTCACCGGGAGCAGCGCCGACGTGCTGGACGACCCGTACGTGCACCGGGTGGTCGGGTCGGCGGCCCGGGTGTGCACGCCCGCCGGCGTCGGGGTCGCGTTGCACTGGCTGCCGCTCGACGATCCGACCGGCCTGGACCAGCTCGCCCGGGACCGCAGCGTGTGCGGCGTGGTGCTGGTCAACACCACCGAGGAGTTGCTGGACGCCGTGCCCCGGTCGCTGCGTGGTCGGGTGGTCTCCATCGGCGTCGGCTCGCCGACAGTGCCGTCGTTCGACGTCGACAACGCCGCCGGGGCCGGCGAGGTGCTGCGCCACCTGTACGACACGGGTCGCCGCCGGATCGCCATGGTCACCGGCCCGCAGTGGCTGCCGTGCTCGCAGCGCCCGGTCGAGGCGTACCGGAAGCTGATGCGCCAGGCGGGTCTGCCGGAGCGGGTGCTGCCCGGGGACTTCTCGGCGGCGAGCGGGCGCGCGGCGGCCCGGGGCGTACTGCGCCGCTGGCCGGACGTCGACGCCATCTACGCGATCAACGACGAGACCGCTCTCGGCGTGATCGCGACGCTGCGCGACGAGGGCGTACGCGTGCCCGGCGACGTCGCGGTGGCAGGCTTCGACGACATCCCGCTCGCGGCGATGACCGCTCCGTCGTTGACCACGGCCAGCCACCCGGTGGGACGGATCGCGACCGCCGCGGCCACCGCCCTGCTGGACGGGCGTCCGGCCGCGCCGGTGACGCTCTTCCCGTCCGCCCTGGTGGCCCGGGCCAGCGCCTGACGCCGACGCTCAGATGGTGGGCAGGCCGAGGGCTTCGTCCACGCGGGTCAGGACGGCGACGTCGTCGTCCGGGTTGACCCCACGGAGCAGGTCGATGGCCGTGGCCCGGACCTGGCCGATGATCATGGCGAGGGGGAGCGCCTGCGTCGGGCCGAAGAGTTGTCCGGCCGTGTGCACGGCGGCGAGCGCCGCCTCGTCGGCCCGGCTGGCGTGCCTGTCGGCGACCTCGTCCCGGCCGTCCAGGTCGGCGGCGAGGGCGGCGCCGGCCTCCCGGACCGCCTCGGCGAGCGAGCGCAGCGCCACGCCCAGCTCCGGCGACACCTGTGTGTGCAGCCGGCTGAGCGTCACCCCGGCCCGGGCCAGCACCCGGACGTTGCGGACGGCGTAGTCGATCTGCCGGATGGACTCGTCCACCGACCGCAGTCGTCCGATGTGCCGACGCCTGCGGACGTTGAGCCGCAGCGCCTCGCCGGCGGCGAGCACACCCTCGCGGAGTCCGTCGACCCGGACGTCCATCCCCCGGGCCTGCGTCAGCGCGGCCATCGCGGCCGACTCGTCACGGTGGTCCAGGGCCTCGGCGATCCCGCCCAGCAGGCCGGCCAGCTCGTCGAACGTCCGGCGCACCTCGGCGACAAGCGGAGCCAGCGGGCGCCGGGCGTCGACTAGCAGGCTGGCGGCGAGGGCGACCACCCCGCCGATCAGGGCGTCGACGAAGCGGAACGGCACGAGCGACCCGTCCGGCGGCGCGACCACCACCAGGTACAGCGCGGACACGGCGGCCTGCACCAGCGTCACGCCTGTGGCACCGAAGGCGACCGCGAGCAGGACGGTGAGCAGGATGACAGTGAACACCGTCCAGGTGCTGCCCGGCCCCAGCGCCTGCACCACCAGATCCGCGACCAGCACCCCGGCGGCCACCCCGAGGACGACCTCGACGGCCCGGCGGATGCGCTGACCCCGGGCCTGCCCGA
The DNA here is from genome assembly GCF_040683695.1 of Micromonospora sp. NPDC093244. Lineage (NCBI taxonomy): Bacteria > Bacillati > Actinomycetota > Actinomycetes > Micromonosporales > Micromonosporaceae > Micromonospora > Micromonospora sp. NPDC093244. The sequence continues at coordinate 1,643,811 of NZ_JBFBEO010000001.1, read as the reverse complement.
GGACGATGAGCGCGGCGGCCGGCGCGAAGAACGGCTGCGGGTGCCCGAGCAGCCGGGTGGCGAGCAGCCAGGCCACGGTCGCGGCGACGGTGGCCTCCAGCACCGGCCGCCAGCCGTGCCGCAGCCTCCCGCCGGCCACCCGCAGGCCACTGAGCCGCAGCATCCACCCACCTCCCCCGCGCGCCACAGCCGACCGGACCGGCCCTCCGCCGGTCGGCGCACGGCACCCGAGGTGATCGTCTCTCACGGCGCGACGGGCCTGCCCACCGGGCCGCTTCGGCGGGCTGAGAAAGCCGATCTCGACCCAAAACTCCAGAGTATTTCCGTGTGCGTGTCAGCGCCCGGGCGAAGACGACAGTTCGCCGGTACAATCGGCGACTGCCTTGTGACTGATCGCTGACTGCTGATGGTGAAAGCGATCACACACACTGATCCCATGAACGGGAGAGTCAACCGCGGTAGGGCACTCCGCGTCGCGGTGTGCCTCCTTCTTCTCGCCGCGCTCAGCGGCTGCATGCAACTCAACATGGGGCTCACCGTCAACGCCGACGACACGGTCGACGGGCAATTGCTGCTGACGGCCCAGAAGTCCCTGCTGAGCTCGCGGAACAAGAACATCCCGGCCGCCTTCGCCGAGCTGCGGCAGAACATTCCCGCGCTGCCGGCGGGAGAAGAGGTCGGGTACGAGGACGACAAACTCTTCGGCACCCAGATCGTTTACCGCAAGGCGCCGCTCGCCGGTTTCGACACGGAGAGCGTGAAACTGGTCCGCGACGACGACCTGTACCGCTTCTCGCTGCCACTGGATCCGAAGAAATACGGCGGAAAGGTCGCCGAGCAGAATCCACAGAACCAGCAGGCGTTCCTCAAGTTGATGTCGTTCGAGATCTCGGTGACATTTCCTGGCCGGGTGATCGACAGCAATGGCACTGTCAACGGCCGGTCGGTCAGCTGGAAGGTGGATTCCAACCAGGACAAGCCCGCCGAACTGCGCGCGGTCGCCGAGGCGCCACCCCGACCGTCGGCCTCGCCGGCCGCCGCCGGCGACGACGGTGGGTTCCCGTGGCTGCTTGTCGTCGGCGGCGTCCTGTTCGTGGTGCTGCTCGCCGCGGTGGGCGTACTCCTTCTGCGTCGCCGCCGCCCGACGGCGCCGGCGGCGCCCGGTCCGACCTCGCCGGCCCCGCCCCCGGGCGCGGCGGGGCCCGGCTGATCCATCCGGTGGCCGGCTCCGGCCGGCCACGCCCGGCCCCGGCCGCCCGCGACGACGGCGACCGGCCCCGGCGCTCCCATAGGGCGCCGGACCTCACCACCACCACATCCCGGTCGCACCATCGCAGAAAAGGGGGATCGCCGTGAACGATCTCTTCACCTGGGCCGCCCTGGGGACCATCGCCGGCGCGAGCGCCGCCACCCTGCTGGCCACCAACGTCATCGGCGGGCTGATCGGCCCCAGCGGCGACAAGCTCCGCAAGTGGATCGCCATCGCCATCGCGCTGCTGCTGTCCTACGTGACGGCGGCGTTCGCCGACGACGCCGGCGGCGAGAAGTGGGTCATCGCGTTCTTCAACGCGCTCGTCATCTTCTCCGCCGCGCTCGGCGTCAACCAGTTCCCGCCCGGTAACCGGCAGGCGACGCCGACCCAGGTGGCGAGCGGTCGCGAGCCCCGAGTCTTCCGCTCCTGGGTCTGAGGGGGACGTCGTCATGATCTTCGGAATTCTCAGTGCGGCGGCCCTGGTCGGAGTGAGCGCCGTCGTGGGCCTCCTGGCCGGCGGCCCGGTCGGCCTGCTCATCGGCGCCGTCGTGGGCCTGCTGGTCGGCGCGGTCTTCGGCTGGGCGGTGGCCTCCGCCGGGGTGTACGCCCCGGACGCGCGCGGCATCTTCCTCTTCGTCGTCGACCACACCTGGAGCCTGCTGAACACGGTGGTCGGAGCCATCTACCTGGCCGTGCACCTGATCTTCGGGCACTCGCTGGACCGGCCCACCTCACTGGGCAGCGGCCGGGTCAGCGTGGTGGAGGGCGTCTCACCGCGCTACGCCACCACCATCGGCACCGTCTGCGCCGGCTCCAACTCCGGCATCCAGCGGCACGAGGACGTGCACATCTTCCAGGCGCGCCTGCTCGGGCCGCTCTACATCCCGCTGGTGCTGGCGAACTACGTGCTGTTCACCATCGCCCCGATCTGGCTGCTCTACCACGACCACACCAACGCGCCGATCAACAGGTTCACCCGCTACTTCGAGATCGGCGTCTACCCGCACGTGTGGAACGAGGCAATCGCGTACCGGATCCAGGGGACGCCGCCGCGATGACCGCCGACGGGCGCGGACCGATCGAGACGGCCACCGCCGCGCTGGCCACCTGGCTGACCAGCGCGGCGGGGGAACCCGTCCCGATCGGCCCGCCCCGCACCGGCGACGCCGACGGGCTCACCCTCTGGCCCCTCGAACTGCGCCCGGCCCGACAGACCCGCTCCAGCGGCGCGGTCCGCGAGCCGTACCGGTTCACGATCCGCTACCTGCTCTGCGTCACCGGGCCGGCCGGGCTGGACCGCCTCGACCGGGTGCTCGCCGCCGCGACAAGCGACGGCAGCTACCCGGTGGTGCTGGAGGCCGGCGACGCCACCCTGTGGACGGCGTTCGGCGCGGCACCCCGACCGGCGCTGCTCATCGACGTACCCGCGCAGGTGGACCATCCGACCCCGGCCGCGCCACCCGTGCTGCACCCCCTGCGGCTGCGCCAACTCGACGTACGCGCCCTCGCCGGCCGGGTGGTCGGCCCCGAGAACCAACCACTGGCGGCGATGCGCGTCGAACTGCCCGGCAGCCCGTCCGCCACCCACACCGACTCCGACGGCCGGTTCCTGATCGCCGGCGTCCCGCACGACCCGGACAACCCCGCACCGGTACGGCTGCGACTGGCCGGACGGGGCCTCGTGCTCACCGCCGACGTCGACGCGGACGACGACGACATCGTCATCGTCTGCGCGCCGCCGACCAACTGACGCCCAACGGCACAGGAGGACCGATGCCCAGCTACTTCTCCCCCGGCATCTACGTCGAGGAGGTCCCCAGCGGCGCCCGACCCATCGGACCGGCGAGCACAAGCATCGCCGCGTTCGTCGGCGTGGCCCCGAACCGCGGCGCCCACCTGGGCAAGGCGGTACCGGTCAACAACTGGACCGAGTTCCTCAGGCTCTTCGCCGACGGGGACCAGGTGGAGAGCACCCCGCTGGCCCGGGCGGTCTTCGGCTTCCTCGACAACGGGGGCGCCCGCTGCTGGGTGGTCAACGTCGGCGAGGGCGGCGCGATCAGCGGCACCGGTAAGCAACGCGGCGGCCTGCAACTGCTGGAGGCCATCGACGAGATCTCCATCATCGCCGCGCCCGGCTTCCACGACGTGGTGGCCCACGAGGCGTTGCTGAGCATGGCCGAACGCACCCGCACCATGGTCGCGATCTGCGACCCCGCCCCCGACATCGACGACATCTCCGCGTTGACGCGCGTCGCCACGCCGTCCTCCGGAAAGCCCCCGAAACCCGCCGAGGGCACGGGCGCCGCCGCCGGCCCCGGCGGCGGTGGGGAGGGACCGCCGGCGTACCGGCCCCGGCAGTCCGAGTACGGCGCCTTCTACTACCCGTGGCTCCAGGTCCGTGACCCGATCACCGGGGACCTGGAACTGACCCCGCCGAGCGGGCACCTGGCCGGCGTCTGGGCCCGCACCGACGCCCTGCGCGGCGTGCACAAGGCACCAGCCAACGAACCCGTGCGCGGCGCCGTCGACCTGGGCTATCTCGTCACCCGACCCGAACACGACGTGCTCAACCCCAAGGGCGTCAACGTGATCCGCTACTTCGCCGGCGAGGGCATCCGCGTCTGGGGCGCCCGTACGCTCGCCGCCGAGGCCAGCGAGTGGCGGTACCTCAACGTCAGGCGACTCAGCATCGCCATCGAACAGGCCATCGCCAACGGCACCAGGTGGATGGTCTTCGAGCCCAACGACTTCACCCTCTGGCGGTCGATCCGCCGCGACATCGGGGCGTTCCTGACCCGGGTGTGGCGCGACGGCGCGCTGCTCGGACGCAGCCCCGAGGAGGCGTTCTTCGTCAAGTGCGACGAGGAGACCAACCCGCCGGACGTCCGCGACGCGGGCATGGTGATCGCCCACATCGGCATCGCCGTCGTCAAGCCCGCCGAATTCGTGGTGTTCAAGCTGAGCCAGTGGGCCGGCGGCACCGAGACCGAGACGATCGGAGGCTGACATGCCCACCACGGCCGCCCCGCAACCCGGCGCACCCGTCGACCCGTACCGGGCGTACAACTTCCGGCTGCTCATCAACGGCGTCACCAACGGCCACTTCACCGAGATGAGCGGGCTGGAGGTGAACATCCCCGGGCAGCCGTACCGGGAGCACGGCGTCGGCCGGATGCGGATGGTGCCGGGGCAGGCCGAGTACGAGCCGGTGACCCTGCACTTCGGCCTCACCACGTCCCGGGAACTGTGGGACTGGGTGAACGCCACCGCCCAGGGCACAGTCAACCGCCGCAACGTCTCGGTGGTGCTGCTCGACTCCGTGGGCACCGCCGAGGTGCTGCGGTGGAACCTGATCGACGCCTGGCCCACCCGGTGGCGCGGGGCGCACCTCAACACCCTCAGCCACGAGATCGCCATCGCCTCGTTGACCCTGCGCTACGAGGGCCTGGAGCTGGAGACCGGCGGTGCCACCGCGCCGACACCCGCGTAGCTGGCTGGCCGACCGGCTGCGCGCGGGGGCCGGGGCGGTGCACCGTCTCGCCGCCCGGGTCGAGCCGACCGGGGTCGAGTTCGCCCGGGTCGAGCCGGCCGGGGTCGCGTCGGCCGGGGCCGAGCCGGCCGGGGTCGCGTCGCGCCCGCCGGAGGTGCCGCGTCGCTTCGGACAGCCGCCGCAGCACTGGCTGGACCTGGTCACCGCCCACGCGCCGGGCTTGCTGCACGACGTGGACCTCGATCGGTCGCCGGACCTGGGCGCTGCCCCACCGCCCGTCCCGGGCGTCGACGCGCGCGGTGACACCGGGCCGCACGACGACCGGCTCGCCAGGTTCGGAGCCGGTGCGACGGCGTCGCCGCCGCACGGCGGGCCCGGTCTCCCGGCCGGCCCACCCGGTGCCGGGCCCTGGTCCTTGGTCGACGGCGGAGGTCCTCCGACCGCCGGCCCGACCGCTGCGACAGGCCCAAGCGGCGCCACCGGCGCGAGCGGCGCGAGCGGCGCGAGCGGCATGACCGGCCCGAGCGGCACGAGCGGCGTCTCCGGCAGCCGTGCGCCCGGCGGGGGTGCGGCCTTCGACGCGGGCGGTGCGCCTGGCCCGGCATGTGGCGACAGGTGGCTGTCGGCCGTGGCCGCACGGCCCAGCCGACCCGGTGCGAACGGCCGGCCAACCCCCGGTACGGCCAACGGATCAGCGAGAACCGGCGTGACCGGTGGGCAGGGGACGGCGGGCGGCTCCACCGAGACCGATGCGGCGAGCGAACCGGGAGCGGCGGGCGAATTCGGAACGGCGGGCGACCCGCCGACGGGCGCGTTCGGGACCGGCGGGTTTACAGAATCGGTGCGCTCCAGGGCAGCGGAGCGCACCCCACCAGCGGGGCACTCCGGAGCCCTCGGCACGGACCACTGCGTCGAATCCTCGCCGCCGCTGAGTATCGACCGGGGGCTGTCGACGAGCAGGCCGGAACGCCGGCCCGGAGCGGGTGCGCGCGCCGGCGGCCACGAGGTCGGCAGCGCCGGCCCGACCGGCAGCCGTGACACCTCCGGAACGTCCGATGCGCACGGGACCCTGTCGTCGCACACGGATCAGCAGGCGACAGCCCGACCGACGTCGTTGCACCCCCGAACCAGGCCTTTCGGGATCGTAAGAGATGTCGGCCCCTCCGAGGGCGGTTCCCTTGGGAAATCCCCCGTTGCGTCCGGCCGCGCCGCAGCGACGGGCGGCGGGAACGGACGGGGCTACGCGACCGGACCCGAGCCTCGGGGCGGGACCTGGCCGGTCGGTCCGGAGTTCGCGCCAGGGGCGTCGGCCGTCGACCCGTGGCCGGCGCTTCCGGATGACGAACCACTGTGGACGACTTCGGCTCCGCCCTCGGATGCGGCGCGGCTCGCCCGCCTCGACCGGGAACAGGCGGGCGACTGATGGAACGCGTGGCCTTTCTCATCGACTCCTCCGGCGAACGGGTCGACTGCCTGCTCAACCCGGAGACCGTGCAGGTGACGCGGCTCGCCGGCGTACGCCGTCGGGGTGCCGCCGACGGGCAGCTCACCGGGGCGGGGCTGGCCGACGACCCGCTGGTGTTCACCGGCGGCGGCCGCACCGAGCTGGTGCTCGACCTGCTGTTCGACGTCGACTTCGTCCAGGCGCAGGTCCGACCCACCGACGTGCGGATGTTGACGCGTCCGCTGTGGATGCTCGCGGAGAACTCCACAGCCGAGCACGGCTGGCTGCGGCCACCGCTGGTCCGGCTGGTCTGGGGCAAGACCTGGAACGTGCCAGGTGTGATCGTCGCGGTGGCGGAGCGGTTCGACGCGTTCACCGGCACCGGGTCGCCCCGGCGGTCGTGGCTGCGGCTCAAGCTCGTGCGGGCCGCCGAGACGGCCGACCAGGCGCAGGACGGGTTCGCCGAGGAGCTGGCCGCCGCGAGCACCCCGAGCGCCGCGCCGGGCAGCGCCGTGGTCGCCGCCGGTGACGGCGCGGCCGAGCCGGGCCGCTCCGGAGTGCGCTTCGACCTGCTGGCGAACGACGCGCTCGGCTCGCCCCTGCGCTGGCGACTGCTGGCCGAACACAACCGGATCACCGACCCGCTCGCCGTGCCGGCCGGTACCACCCTCGCCGTTCCGCCCGCGGCCGGCGGCCCGCCCGCAGCGGCACGTACCGGATTCGCGCGGGCGGTCGCCGCAGGCACGTCGTTCGTGGGCGCGTCGATCGCCGCCGCGGTTGGCTGGGCCGGCTCGACGCCCGCCCCGGCCGGCGCCACGCCGACCGGCACCGGTCCGACCGCCACAGCTCCGGGAGGTACGCCGTGACCAGCGTCGCGCCCCGGGCGCTCATCGTCCTGCTGGACGATGTCGAACTGGCCGCCGCGGCCCGTCATCGGCTGCGCTCGCTGCGGGTGGCGGCACGGCTGGACCAGCCCACCCAGGCCGAGCTCGTGCTCGCGGCCACCGCCGGGGTCGGTGCGTTCGACCCGGCGGTACGCCCCGGAACGACACTCGGCGTACGCCTCACCGGCCACCCGGACCCGCTGTTCGTCGGGGAGGTCACCGCCGTCGAGGTCGAGTACGCGGCGGACGGCGTCGCGCTGTTGCGGCTGCGGGCGTACGACGCGCTGCATCGACTGCGCAAGCGTCAGGGCTTGCGGGTCTTCACGTCGGTGACCGCCGCCGACCTGGCCGGCGAGCTGTGCGGCGAGGTCGGGTTGGACGTGGCGGCGGAGGCCGACGGGCCCCGGTTGGAGCGGCTGCTCCAGCACCGGCACAGCGATCTGGAGCTGCTGCGCGAGGTGACCGGCCGGGCCGGACTGCACCTGGCCGTCGACGGCGACACGGTGCGGCTGGTGACCCTGGCCGGCTACGGCGAGCCTGTCGCGCTGGCCCTCGGCGCGGGCGTGCACAGCCTGCGGCTGTCCACCAACGCCGACCAGGCCAGCGGTGCCAGCGCGGCACTGGGCTGGCATCCGCAGCGGGCCGAACCGATCAGCCAGCAGGCCGACGAGGCGCGGTGCGCCAGGCCTGCCGGCGACCGGCCGGACCCGGCCGATGTGGGCGCCGACGGGGTACGCACCGCAGTCGACCAGCCGGGGCGCAGCGAGGACGAGCTGGCGGCGCTGGCCCAGGCGCGACTGGACACCCGGGCGGCGGCACTCGTCACCGCCGAGGGCGTGGCCGAGGGCGACCCGGCGCTGCGACCCGGCCGGCGGATCGACCTGAGCGGGGTGCCCGAGGGGGTCGCCGGGGCGTACGTGCTGACCGAGGTGGTGCACACGGTGGACGGCGACGGGCACCTCACCCGGTTCTCCACTGTGCCACCGACCGTCCCGGCGGCCGCGACGGCGGGCGCGGTGGTCACCCTCGGCACGGTCACCGACGTCGCCGACCCGGACGGGTTGGGTCGGGTCCGCCTGACCCTGCCGACGTACGGGGATCTGGACGCCGGGTGGCTGGGCGTGCTCTGCCCGGGGGCGGGTCGCGGCAAGGGCCTGGTGGCGCTCCCCGATCCGGACGACACGGTGCTCGTGGTGCTGCCCGGCGGCGAGCCGGCCTCGGGCATCGTGCTGGGCTCGCTGTTCGGCGCCGTCGAGCCGTACGACGCGGGCATCGACGACGGCAGGGCCCGCCGCTGGACACTGCGGACCGCCGGCGGCCAGTCGATAGTCGTCGACGACGTACGGCGCAGCCTGCGCCTGGGCACCGAGGACGGCAGCTTCCTGGAGCTGACGCCCGATCTGGCCACCCTGCACGCCGCGTCCGACCTGGTGATCTCCGCGCCCGGGCGGGCCCTTGTGGTACGCGCCCGGGGCGTGGACTTCCTGCACGCCGAGTCAACCGAGGACTCGACCACCGCGGCGCGGCAGGCCCGTTCGCTCGCCCGCGCCCACCACGAAGGAGGCGGCTGATGCGCTGGATCCACCGCGACTCGGTGATCACCTGTGACCATGACGGCCGGGTCGAGAACCGCCCGTCGCAGCAGTGGGTGACGGTCTCCGCAGTGCCGGTGCTTGTGGACGACGACCCGGAGGGACGGAAAATCATCGCCTGTCCGAACTACGGTCCGACCATCAAGCCGTGCACGAAGACGGAGTCCCTACGCGTCGGCTACAGCGACTGGCTGCGGATCGACGGGCGGCGGGTGGTGCTGGACAACCTGGAGGGGTTCACCAACGGGACGCCGCCCAACGCGGTCCATCACACGGTGCGCGACCCGCGCCAGCGATTCCTGGGGGCGGACCGGTGAGGGCGTTCCGGTTCGTCGGCGCCGGGTTCGACGCCGGCCGTACCGGCGGGTTGGCGCTCACCGCGGCTGGCGGCCTGGCGATGACCGACGGCGACGAGAGCGTACGCCAGGCGTTGTTCCTGCTGTTGTCGACGACACCTGGTGAGCGGCTGATGCGACCCGGTTACGGCTCACGGCTGCATCGGCTGGTGTTCGCGCCCAACGACGACACGACAGCCGGGTTGGCCATCCACTACGTCAGGCAGGCCATCGCCCGGTGGGAGCCCCGGGTCGAGGTCATCGACGTCGACGCCGGGCCGGATCCGGACGACGCGTGGCGGCTGGTGATCCGGTTGGACTACCGCGTGCGGGCCAGCCTCACCCCCGGGCAGCTGGTCTTCTCCGTGGATCTGTTGCCGGCCGACGAACCCGAGCAGGGAGGATCGTCATGACGTTGCCCGTGCCGCACCTGGACGACCGTGGGTTCCTCGACCTCGTCACCGAGGCCCGGGATCGGATCCGGCAGTCCTGCCCGGCGTGGACCGACCTGTCCGCGCACGACCCGGGGATGGCCCTGGTGGAGGCGTTCGCGCACCTGACCGAGGTGATGATCTACCGGCTGAACCAGTTGCCGGAGAAGGCGTACGTCTCGTTTCTGAACCTGCTCGGGGCCACCCGGCACGCGCCCACCGCGGCCTGGGCGGACGTCCTGTTCACGCGCGGCGGGACCGACCGCGCGGCGGTGCGGATCCCGGCCGGGCTGCGGGTCGCGGCGGCCCGGGGCGCCGATCCGCGGCCTGTCGTGTTCGTCACCACCGAACCGGCGGTGCTGCCCGCCGGTGAGGCGTCGGTGCTGGTTCGGATGCACCACTGCGAGCCGGTCGACGCGGAGCTGCTCGGCGTCGGCACCGGCCAGCCGGGGCAGGTGCTACGGGCGGCCCGCGCTCCCCTGGCGCACACCGCCGAGCCGCTGGACCTGCTGCTCGGCGTCGAGGTGCCGGCCGGCACTGTGGAACTGGGCGCGGCGGCCCGGGAACACGACGGCCGCACGTTCGAGATCTGGCGGCCGGTGGACAACTTCGCCGGGCTCGGCCCGCAGGCCAAGGCGTACCTGGTGGACCGCTGCTCGGGCACCGTCACCTTCGCCCCGGCCCTCGACCTGCGCTCCCCCGCCCCGGCGGGCGAGGGCGCGGCAGGGGGCGAGGGCGCGGCGGGGGCGGCGGCGCCGGTGACCGTGGCGGCGGTGCCGCCGGCCGGGCGTCAGGTGCGGCTCTGGTACCGGGCCGGGGGCGGGCCGACCGGCAACGTGGCGGCGGGCACCCTGACCAGCCTGCGCGATCCGCTGCCCGGGGTGCGGGTGGACAACCCGGCACCGGCCGCCGGCGGGCGGGACATGGAGGCGCTGGAGTCGGTGCTGCTGCGCGGCCCGTACGAGTTCTTCGCCCAGCAACGGGCGGTCACCGCCCGCGACTTCGAGGTGCTGGCCACCAGTTCCGGCGCGGTGGCGCGGGCCCGGGCGTTCACCCGCGCGGCGGTGTACAGCTTCGCCCGCCCGGGCGAGGTCGAGGTGGTGCTGGTGCCGTACGTGCCGGAGACCGCCCGGCCGGGTGGCCGGCTGCCGGTGGCGGTGCTGCGCGAGCACGAGGTGCCCGAGGCGCGGCACCGGGTGGAGACGGACCTGGAGCAGCGCCGGATGGTCGGCATCCGGTCCCGGGCCACCTGGGCCCGGTTCAAGGCGGTGTCGGTCCGCGCCCGGGTGGTGGTGCGGCGGGAGGAGGACGTCGACGCGGTCCGTCGGCGGATCCACGACCGGCTGCACCAGACGTTGAGTCCGCTGCCCACGGCGCTCAACCCGACCGGTTGGCCGTTCGGTGAGCCGCTGCGCGCGTCGAACGTGTACCGGATGCTGGAGCACGCCGAGCCGGGCGTGCGGTACGTCGAGTCGGTCCGGTTCGTGGTGGACGAGGCCCCGGACGCCGACGTCCGTGCGCTCGCCGTCGACCAGTACCAGCCCCGCACCTGGTACGCCGGTCGCGGCGCCGTGCTGTTCCGCTCCAGCAACGCCGGGGCGGGCTGGGAGCCGACCGGCCGGTTCGACACCGAGACGGTGCTGCGGGTGGCGCCCGCGCCGGCGCCGGTGCGGCCGGGCATCGTGCCCCGGGCCGGCGCGGTGGCCGTGGTGACGCTGCGCGGGTCCGGCGGCTCGCGGGTGCACCTGAGCACCGACCTGGGTGAGACGTGGTCGCTGCTCGCCGACCTGGACTCGCGCATCTCCGATGTGGCCTGGCTGGACCGCGACGGCGCGGGCGCGCTGCTGGTGGCCACCGACACCGGCCTGTACGAGGTGTCGCTGCTGCCCGGGGCGGTGCCGTTGCAGATCCTGGTGGACCCGTCCGACGCGGATCGGGGGTTCTACGCGGTGCGCGCGTTCGTCTCCGAGCGGGGCGCGCCGGGTGTGGCGGTGGCGGCGCAGGCCGGCTTCGGGGTGTACCTGTCGACAGCCGGCGGCCGGCCGGGCAGCTTCACGCACATCGGTCTGGCCAACGTGGACAACCGGGTCCTCGCCGTGCAGTACGACGGGCCGGCCACGCTGCTGTGGAGCGGCGCGGGCGAGCCGGACCCGAAGAAACCCGGTCAGGGCTGCCACCGCGCCCGGCTGTTCGAGTCGGACGTGAAGTGGCAGTCCATGCAGGCCGGCTGGATCGGCGGCACCTGCCGGGAGCTGGCGTTCGCCGGGCAGCAGGCGGTGGCGGCCACGCAGAGCGGCGGTGTGGTGCGGCTGGACACCCTGGCCGCCCAACCGCAGTGGCTGCCGGTGTCGGTCAACTGCGGCCTGCCGCTGCGCGACCGCACCCGGTTCGTGCCGGTGGACGCCATCGCCGTGGCCGCCCCGGCAACGGCGACCGGCGGCACAAGCGGCGGCGACCCGGCCGGCGGTACGGCGGAGCGGCTGATCCTGGCCGGCGGCGAACGCGGTGTGCACCGCAGCGCCGACGCCGTCGAGTGGACGCCCAGCGCCAACCAGGCCACCGCCGACGTGGTGACCGTCCCGGACACGTGGCTGCTCTGCTCAGGCGAGCACGACATCGAGGTGGTGCGCCAGGATGCGACGCTCGGCGATTGAACGGCTGCTGCCCGCCGCCTACCAGCGGGCCTGCGTACCGGGCAGCGTGCTCTGGGCGCTGCTGGACGTGATGGAGCACCTGCACGCCCCGGACGAGGCGATCCTCGCCGAGGTGGACGCCCTGTTCGACCCGTACCGCGCGCCGGAGCACCTGGTCGTGCGGTTGACCCGCTGGGTGGCGATGGACCACGTGGTGGCGTCGCCCCGACCGGACGCCCCGCTGCCGCTGCCGGTGGGCCGGCTGCGTGACCTGGTGGCGAACGGCGCGCTGCTGGCCCGGTGGCGGGGCACCCCGTACGGGATGCGCCGCGCCCTGGAGCTGGCCACCGGGGCGGCGGGGTTCGTCATCGACGAGCCCGCCGAGCGACCCTTCCACGTCGTGGTACGGGTGCCGGCGTCCGCCGCCGACCAGCTCGCCGTGATCACCCGCATCGTCGAGGCGGAGAAGCCCGCCTCGACCACCGTCGACATCGTCGTGGAAGAGGAGTCGTCATGACCACCGAGTGGGCGGTAGTCGCCGCCGCCGAGCAGTTCACCCTCGACCCGCGCAACAGCGGGGAGCTGACGTTCACCGTCTCCAATCCGGGCAACGCGCCGGACACCGTGGTGTTCGACGTGGCGCCCGGCGAGGGCTCGCAGCGGGCGTGGTTCACTGTGGCCGAGCCCCAGCGGGTGGTGCCCGGGCAGGGCTCGGTGTCGTTCCTGGTCAAGGTTGCCGTGCCGGCGGGCACTCCGCCCCGGCGCTACGACATGACCGGGTTCGCGTACTCGGCGAACACCGCGCCGGAGGAGAGTTCCCGGTCCAGTGGCCGGGTCACCTACGAGGTGAAGGCGGTCGCGCCGCCCCGGCGTACCCCCTGGTTGTGGATCGCCGCCGCCGCGGCGATGGTGCTGGTGGTGGTGGCCGTCGGGGTGGTGCTGCTGACCCGCGGCGGCGACCCGGCGCCCGGCGAGCCACGGGTGGTCACCGTCGAGGCGGAGAGCCTGGTGGAGGGCGCGGTGATCACGTCGCCGCAGAAGAGCAAGGCGGCCGTGGGTGCGCAGCCCAACTGCTGCGGGGTGACCTGGTCCGGGGACAAGCAGCTCTTCTTCACGGGCCTGGCGATCGGCGATCAGGTCACCGTGACGGTGCAGATCCCGGCGGACGGCACCTGGCGGTTCGCCACCGTGCGGACCACGGCCCCTGACTACGCCAACACCGTCTTCACCATCGACGGCAGCCAGGTCGGCGGCACGTTCCTCGGCTTCACGCCGAAGGTGCAGAAGACGGACTTCCTGGACGTCGGAACGGTCCGGCTGGCCAAGGGACCGCATCAGGTCACGCTGCTGGTGGTCGGCAAGACACAGGGCACGAACTCCTACTTCGCCGGGGTGGACACGATCCGGTTCACCGAGCTCGTCGCGCAGGCCGTCGCGCGATGAGCGGCCGGCAGAAGGCTCTGCTGGGGCTGCTCGCCATCGCGCTCGTGGCGCTGTTCGTGGTCGCGTCCGGCGCGGGCGGCGACGACCGGGGTGATCCGGGGGCGCGGCACGGGCTGGTCGACCGGCTGGGCGCGCTGGGCGGTGAGCGCTTCGCGGTGGACCCGGCGACGGTGAGCGCCGACTGCGCCGACGACGCGGGTCGGCTCGTCTTCTCCGGCGGCTGCGTGGTGCGGGTCCCCGACCCGGGCGGGCTGCGCACCCTCGTGCTGCGCAGCCCGGGGCGGTTCACGGTCGTCGCGCCGGCTCCCGGGGACGCCGACCTGACCGTCCGCGACGAGGTGGAGCCGGCCCCCGACGGTACGTCTGCGGTGGCCAAAGTCGCCGTCGACCGGGCCACCGAGGTGGGCCTGCGCTGCCCCGGCCTGGGCAGTTGCGTCGTCGTCGTGGTCACGTCGTGAACACCGGGAGGGGGTGCCGCCGTGGGTGACCTGCGCAAGCCGTTCCTGCTGCTGGCGATGCTCGCCATCGTGCTGGCGATCGGCGTCGAGCTGGGAGCCGGGCTGCTGCTCGGCGGTGCCGACGCCAGCTCGGCGCTCGCCGACAGCGCCGGCGCGCTCGACGTGGAGATCGACGATGTGTCAGGGGTCAGCGAGCCGTCCGGTCGCGGCACCGGCTACCTGGCGCTTGTCGACGCGGTGGCGGTCTGGAGCACCGGGCTGTTCTGCCTGGGCCTGCTCCTGCCCGAACGCGTCCAGGGCCGGGTGCAGGGTGTCGCCAGCCTGATCTTCTCGATCATCCTGATCATCGTCGGTCTGGTCGCGCTGCTCGTCGCGTTCGTGGAGCTGTCCATCATGGTGTCGCTGTTCCTGGCCGTCCCGTTCGGCACCCTGGCGTACCTGGCCCTGTGGGGGTTCTTCCCGGTCGGTGAGGCGTCGGTGGTGCTGGGCCTCGTGCTGCTGCTCAAGCTGCTCTGGGCGGGGCTGCTGGTGCTGGCCCAGCCGCGCTTTCTGCAGAACAAGGGCCTCGTCCTGCTGATCCTCACCACGCTGCTGTGCACGGTCGTGCTGGAGTTCCTGCACAACCTCGTGCCGGTGATCCTGGTCAGCATCGTGGACGACGTGGCGGCGCTGGTCTTCGCGGTGGTCGCCATCATCTGGGGTCTGGTGCTGTTGATCGGTTCGATCCCGGCGGTCGTCAAGGCCGTCCGGGTGACCGCCGCCCTACCCACCCGCTGACCCGGGTTCGGTGTGTCACGGCGTTGCCGCGACCACTGCCGTGGCCCGGTCCCTGTCGATCGTCCCGTCGAGCACCCACACCCGGTAGCGGCCGTACCGGGTCGCGCCGGCCGGCACCACCGCCGGCCTGTCGAACGCGAACGCCACGCACACACCCGGGTACATCGCGGTCCGCACGAACCACCTGTCGCCGGGCCCGAGCCCCGTGAAGACCAGGGTGTACGCCCCGCCGCCCGGCCCGGTGCCGGTCAGCGCGAGCCACGGCGCCGCGCTGCCGTTGACCGCCTCCTCCCCCGTGGCGTCGGCGGTGAACACCGCCGCTTCGCCGTCGGCGGCGGCCCGCCAGAAGAACCCGCCGTACCCGGCCCCTCCGGGGCGACCATTGGTGGCCGGGCTGCCCAGGCGCACCTCCCGGTCGGCCGGGGCGGTGAGCGCGGAGTCCAGGTCGAGTCGCCAGACGTCCGGCGCGAGGGCCGACGCGGCGAGCCGACGCCGCTCGGTGAGCAGCGTCCGCCCGTGCGGGTCGCGCCACTGCAGCTCGTGCGCCACCTGCTCGTCGGCCCGCTCCGACCAGCAGGTGTGGGCGATGACGCCGTGGTCGTCGCGCCACGTGTAGCCGACGTCGCGTACGTAGGTGCGTCCGCCCCAGAGGTTGGTGCCGTTGACGTCCTGCACGGCCAGGGAGGCGCCGAGGTGCCACACGTGGTCGGCGGGCAGCGCGTCGGTGACCACAGTGCCGCCGAGGGTGCGCACCGGGTGCAGGTACGGCCGGGGTCCGTGCCGCGCGTCGAGCGCCGGGTCGAGCACGTACCGGGCCACCTCCCTCGCCCCGAGCAGCAGCCGCGCCGGCTCCTCCCGCTCGCCGTTCACGGCAGGCCCGCGCGGGCGGGGGCGGCCAACCGGCGGGCGACGGCGTGCAGGGCGGCCACGGTGTAGCCGGCGAGGATCGGCACCGCCACCGGCGTGACCAGGACGGCGAGCACTCCGGCCAGCACCGCGACCCCGCTCAGCGCCGCCCAGCGGGTGGGCGCGTCCAGGCAGGCCCGGGCGGCCGTGCGCGCCGCGCCGCGCCAGGGCGCGCCGCCGCCCACCTCGACGACTACCAGCCCGGCGTACCCGAGCAGACCGGCCGTGACGAGCGCGGTCACCAGCAACGCAGGCGGGCCGCCGGGCACCCGGCCGGTCGCCAGCGCGGCCAGGTCGGCGGCGAGCAGGCCGGCCACGGCCAGGGCGACGAGGCTCACCGGTACGCCGGGCAGCACCGCGCCGCCGAACCGGCGCAGGGTGGCGCGCGCCGACGGCCACCTGCCGGTACGCGTCCAGGTGTGCACGGCCGCGCTGGCCGTGCTCACCGCTGCGGCGGCGGTGAGCAGCGGCGCCGCGGCGACTGTCAGCAGGATGCCGAGCAGCGCCAGGTCGGCGGCGTCGCGGGCGACGTCGCGCCAGTCCCGCCTCCCGCCGGCGTCGGCCGGTTCAGCCCTTGATGCCACTGGTGTTGATCCCCTCGACGAGCATCCGCTGGAACGCGACGAAGAACAGGAAGACCGGCAGCAGCGACAGCACCGACATGGCGAACATCGGCCCGACCGCGCTCTGACTCGTCGAGTCGATGAACAGGGTCAGCGCGACGGGCACCGTGTAGTCCTCCAGTTGGGACAGGAAGACCAGCTGGCGGAAGAAGTCGTTCCACGTCCAGATGAAGGAGAAGATGGCTGTGGTGACCAGGGCGGGGCGGCTCAGCGGCAGGATGATGTGCCGGAAGATGCCGAACGGGCCGGCGCCGTCGATCCGGGCCGCCTCGTCCAGCTCCCGTGGGACGCCCCGCATGAACTGCACCATCAGGAAGACGAAGAACGCCTCGGTGGCGAGGAACTGCGGGATGAGCAGCGGCAGGTACGGCCACTCGCCGCCGACCAGCCCGAGCGTGCGGAACAGGATGTACTGGGGCACGATCAGCACGTGCTGGGGCAGCAGCAGCGTGCCGATCATGACGGCGAACCACAGGCCCCGCAGCCGGAATCGCAGCCGGGCGAAGGCGTACGCGGCGAGCAGGCAGGAGAGCCCGTTGCCGACGACGGTGAGCAGGCTGACCATTGCGCTGTTGAGGAAGAACCGGCCGAAGCTGACGTCGAAGTTGGACCACCCGGCGGTGTAGTTGCCCGGGGTGAACCGCTCCGGCAGCAGCCCGACGTTGTTGACGATCTCCTCCTGGGACTTCACCGACGTGCCCACCATCCAGATCAGCGGGTAGAGCACCACGGCGACGATCACCACGAGGATCAGCAGTCGCAGCAGCGACCGCCCGGTCGGGCGTCGCCGGGCGGCCGGCACCTGGGTCACCGCCACCATCACCGGTCCTCCCCGTCGGAGTAGTGCACCCAGAACCGCCCGGTGCTGAAGAAGACCGCGGTGATCACCCCGATGGCGAGCAGGAACACCCACGCCATGGCCGACGCGTAGCCCATCTCGAGGTCGGTGAAGCCGGTGATGTAGAGGTTCAGCGTGTACATGAGTGTGGAGTCGACCGGGCCGCCGGTGCCGTTGCTGAGCACGAACGCGGCGGTGAAGCCCTGGAATCCGTTGATCGTCTCCAGGACCAGGTTGAAGAAGATGACAGGGGAGAGCATCGGCAGGGTGACGTTGCGGAACTGCCGGAACCTGCCGGCCCCGTCGACCGAGGCGGCCTCGTACAGCTCGGTGGGCACCTGCTTGAGACCGGCCAGGAAGATCACCATGGGTGCGCCGAACTGCCAGATGGCCAGCACCATCAGGGTCTGAAGGGCCCAGTCCGGGTCGTTCACCCAGGGCTTGCCCTGGATGCCGAAGAGGCTCAGGAACGAGTTGAACGCGCCGTCGCGGTTGAACATGTTGACCCAGACGATGGCCAGCGCGACGCTGCCGCCGAGCAGCGACGGTAGGTAGAACAGGCCGCGGAACAGACCGACGCCGCGCCAGGCGCGGTTGAGCAGCAGTGCCACGCCGAGCGCCGCGGCGAGCTTGAGCGGTACGGCGACCAGCGCGAAGGTCACTGTGACCCGCACGGCGTGCCAGTACGACGGGTCGGAGGTGAACATCCGCTCGTAGTTGGCCAACCCCACCCACCGCACCTCGGAGAACGGGGTGAGGATGTCGTAGTTGGTGAAGCTCAGGTAGAGCGACAGCAGCATGGGGACCGCCGTGACACCCATCAGGCCGATGAGCCACGGCGACAGGAAGACGTACCCCGCCAGACCTTCGCTGTGCCGGAGGCCGGGCCCACGCCTGCCGGCGTGGGCCCGGTTCGTTCCGGGGCCGCGTCGGGTCGGGTCGGGTGCCGTGGTCAACGCCACGAGCAGCTCCTCTCCTCGCCTGGTGGGGCGGTCAGGCGATGGCGGCCTTGCACGCCTCGACGAACTGGGCGGCGGCCGCGGCGGGGGTTGCCCGGCCGTACTGGGCGTTCTCGGCGGCCTTGATCAGTTCGGACTTGACCTTGCTGTGGCCCTTGATCGGCACCTGCGGGGACTTGCCGAACTTCTGGGTCAGCTCCGCCTCGACGGCGATGGACTGCTTCATGGCCGGGTCGGTGGTGTCGTCGCTGACCACCCGACGCAGGTCCAGGTTGGACGGCAGGCCGCGGTCGGTGCCGAGCAGCGTGACCGCCTCCTGGTCGTTGTTCAGGAAGTTGATCACGTCGACGGCGACGTCCCTGTGCTTGCTGCCCTTGAACACCGACCAGTACATCGACGCCCGGGCCCACTGCGCGCTCGGGTCACCGGGGTAGGCGACCACGCCCAGCTCGTCCTTGGTGTTCTTCTTCAGGTCCGGCATCTGGTTGGCCCAGACCCAGGAGGTGGCCGACTTGCCGGTGACCACCAACTGCTTGGTGACGTCGCTGGAGTTGCCCTCGTGGATGACGTCGGCGCTCGGGGTGGCCCTGCGGTCCCGGGCGCCCTTCCACAGGTCGAACCACCTGGTCACGTCCTCGACGGCGAAGCCGAGCTCCTTGCCCTGGTAGAGGTCCTTTCCCTGCTGGCGCAGCCAGACCCAGAAAGCCTTGTAGTCGGCGCTCGGGTCCTGCGTGCCCGGCACCTTGGTCTTCGCGGTGACCTGCTCGGCCCAGGCGATGTGCTGCTCCCACGACATCCCGGTGGTGGGCTCGGGCAGGTTGTGCTTGGTCAGCAGCGTCTTGTTGTAGACCAGGCCCTGGGTGTTCTCCCCGGCGGCCAGGCCGGCGAGCTTGCCGTCGACAACCCCGTACTGCCAGAGGCTCTCGGGGAACTTCGAGGTGTCCAGCTTGCCGGACTTCTGGTAGGAGGTCAGGTCGAGCGTGGTGCTGCGGGCCGCGTACTCGGCCAGGTAGTTGTCGTCGATCTGGAACAGGTCCGGCGGGTTGCCGCCGGCGGTGAGCGTCGCCAGCTTGTCGAAGTAGCCCTGGTTGGCCTGCCAGGTCGTCTCGAATGTCACGTTCGGGTGCTTCTTGGTGTAGAGGGCGAGGGCGTCCTCGGTCAGCTTGGCCCGCGCGTCGCCGCCCCACCAGAAGATGGAGAGCTTGACCGGGGCGTTCGGGTCGGCGGCGGAGCCGTCGTCCCCGCAGGCGGCGGCACCGAACATCAGCGGCGCGGCGACCGTCGCGGCGAGCAGGCCGCGCAGCAGCCGCCGTCTGGGCAGCGGGGTACGGTGATGACGCCCGACGGGCGTGTCAGTGGTGGGGGGCGTTGCGGCGTGCATGAGCGCTCACTCCTCGGCATTAGGAGGCGACGGCGTCACCGGTGGCCGTGGTCGGGGTGCCCGGGCCCGCAGGGCAATGCGGGTCCGGGCCACGCGAAGCGGCCGGGGGACGTGCCGGTCGGGCCCGTGGGCCCGGGCCGGTCGAGTCGCGGATGACCAGGTCGGTCTGGAGCATTACCTGTGCGGTGGTACGACGGACGCCGAGCGCCGTGCCGGCGCCGAGCCCCCGCGCGCCGCGCGGTGACTCGATGTCCTGTTGCAGCAGCATGTCGACGGCCGTCCGGCCGGCGGCCGCGGTGGGTGTGGCCACCGTCGTCAGTTTGGGTCGGGTGAGCCGACTCAGGGCGATGTCGTCGACCCCGACGACGCTCACCTCCTGCGGCACCCGGACCCCGAGCGCGTCGAGCCCCTCGATGAGGCCGATCGCCATCAAATCGTTGTAGGCGAGCACGGCCGACACGCCGCTGCGCCGGACCTGCTCGGCGACGGCGGAGCCGCCGGTCTCGGTGGGCGCGTTCGGGCCGAGCATGGTCAGTTCGGCGCCGCCGGCGCGGGCGGCCGTAGCGGCGGCGCGGCGCATCTCCCGGTTGGTCCACGAGCTGCGCGGCCCGCCGAGCAACGCGATGCGGTGGTGGCCGAGGCCGATCAGGTGCTCGATCGCCGCGCGGGCGCCCTGCCCGACGTCCATCAGGACGCAGGGCAGGCCGGTGACCTGACGGTTCACCACCACCAGCGGCACCTCGCGGCTGAGCTGTTCGATGAGGCTGTTGCTCATCCGCGGGCTGCACAGCAGCACCCCGTCCACCTGTTTGGCGAGCGCGTGGACCAGCTCCTCCTCGGCTGTCGGGTCCTCGTTGGTGTCGGCCACGAAGACGTGGTAGTCGCGGTGCCGGGCCTGGCTCTCCGCCGCCTTGATCAGCGGCGGGAAGAACGGGTTCGCGATGTCGGCGATGATCAGCCCGATGTTGTGGGTACGGCCGGTGATCAGGGCGCGGGCGGCCCGGTTCGGCCGGTAGCCCAGGTCCTCCGCGCAGGCCAGCACGCGTACCCGGGTCTCCGGGTTGACCAGGTGCGGCGCGGAGAAGGTGCGGGACACGGTGGAGATGTGCACACCGGACGCCCGGGCGACGTCCCGGATGGTGACTGGCACGGCGGCCCTTTCGTCCGATGTGGCGGCGGTCACGTGGGTGCCGCCAATTAATGCAAACGGTTGCTCCAGTGTCAACGGTGGATGGTTACGGTTCTGTTGCGCCGAGGCTCCCAGTGGTGATCTACAGGCCCATAAATAGGAACATTTACCGCCGATTACGTCGTCGGCGTTGACGCCATCGGATCGACCGTGATTACTTCACTGCAAACCTTTGCAGGATCACCGGGAGGCCACCGAATGTCATCCAGAGCCGGCGGACGGGTCCGGTACGCAGTCGTGGGCACCGGCGCGCGGGCCGAGATGTTCGTGCGCGCCCTGGTGCTGGACCACCCCGACACCACCGAGCTGGTCGCCTTCGCCGACACCAACAAGGCCCGGATGGACGCGCACAACCGCTGGCTGGCCGAGCTGGGCCACCGTCACGTGCCCGCGTACCAGGCCGGGGACTTCGCGGCCATGCTGGACTCCGAACGCGTCGACGTCGTCCTGGTCACCAGCGTGGACGTCACCCACGACGAGTACGTGGTGGCCGCCCTGCGGGCCGGCCGGGACGTGGTGACCGAGAAGCCGATGACAGTGGACGCGCCCCGCTGCCGGCGCATCCTCGACGCGGTGGCCGAGACCGGCGGCCGGGTGACAGTGGCCTTCAACTACCGCTACAACCCGTTGCACGAACAGGTCCGGCGGCTGCTCGCCGACGGCGCCGTCGGTGAGATCGGCTCGGTGCACTTCGAGTGGCTGCTCGACGTACGCCACGGCGCCGACTATTTCCGCCGCTGGCACCGCGACAAGGCCACCTCCGGCGGGCTCATGGTGCACAAGGCCAGCCACCACTTCGACCTGGTCAACTGGTGGCTGGCCGCCACCCCGGTCGAGGTGTACGCCGCCGGTCGCCTCTTCTTCTACGGCGACGGTGGCCGCCGGCACGGCTACGCCCGCGACTACGAACGTGCGCACGGCTCCCCCGCCGCCGTCGACGACCCGTTCGCGTTGCGACTCGACGCGCACCCCCGGCTGCGCGAGTTGTACCTCGACGCCGAGGCCGAGGACGGCTACCAGCGCGACCGCAACGTCTTCGCCCCCGGGGTCAGCATCGAGGACGACATGGCGGTGCTCGCCCGCTACTCCACAGGCGCCACGATGACCTACCACCTCACCGCGTACGCGCCCTGGGAGGGCTACCGGGTGATGGTCAACGGCAGTCGGGGCCGGCTGGAGCTGGAGGTCACCGAGAACGACTTCGTCGACCGGGGCACCGCCGGCGCGGTCAAGGGCGCCGCCCTGCACGGCGCCGAGGCGCCGGCCGAGGGCGGTGGCGCGACACTCACGCTGCGCCCGTTCTGGGAGCCACCTCGACAGATTCCCGTCGAGGGCCGTACCCGGCACGGCCACGGCGGCGCGGACGCCCGGATGACAGGCGTGCTCCTGGGCGGCCGACCCGACCCGCTGGACCGCGCCGCGACCGCCGACGACGGCGCGTTGGCCCTGCTCACCGGCCTGGCCGCCAACCGGTCCTTCGAGACCGGCCAACCGGTCCGGGTCGCCGACCTGCTCACCCTCCCCTGACCACCGACGAGGAGCCCCGCCCCGTGCCGACGTCCGACCACACCGACCTGCTCCTGCCGTCCGAGCCCGGCCACCGCGCGCTGGCCCGGGAGCTGTACGCCCTCGCGGCGGAGCAACCGATCATCTCGCCGCACGGGCACGTCGACCCGGCCCTGCTGGCCGAGGACCAGCCCTTTCCCGATCCGGCGCGGCTACTCATCGTGCCGGACCACTACCTGACCAGGATGCTGCTCAGCCAGGGCGTACCCCCGGCCGACCTGGGTGTGCCCACCCGCGACGGCAGCCCGACCGAGACCGACGGCCGGGTGATCTGGCGACGGTTCGCCGCGCACTGGCACCTGTTCCGGGGCACCCCGTCGCGGCTGTGGCTGGAGCGGACGTTCCGCACCGTGTTCGGCGTGCGAACCCCCTTCGGCCCGGCCACCGCCGACGACGTCTACGACGAGATCGCGGCCCGGCTCGCCGAGCCGGACTTCCGGCCCCGGGCGCTGTTCGAACGGTTCAACATCGAGGTCCTCGCGACCACCGAGTCACCACTGGACGACCTCGGGCAGCACGCCAAACTCGCCGCCGACGGTTGGGGCGGACCGGGTGGCCGCGTCGTCACCACCTTCCGCCCGGACGACGTGGTGGACATGGAGTTCGAGGGCTGGACGACGAACGTGCGGCGCCTCGGCGAGCTGGCCGGCGAGGACACCGGCACGTACACCGGCTACCTGGCCGCGCTGCGCGCCCGCCGGGCCGCGTTCATCGCCGCCGGGGCGACCTCGTCGGACCACGGGCATCCCACCGCGCGCACCCTCGACCTGACCCCGGCCGAGACCGCACGCCTGTACGACAGGGGCCTGCGCGGCGAGGCCGACGCGGCCGACGCGGAGGCCTTCCGGGCGCACATGCTCATGGAGTTCGCCCGCATGTCGCTCGACGACGGCCTCGTCATGCAACTGCACCCCGGTGCGGTACGCAACCACAACCGCTCGCTGCACGCCCGGCACGGCCGCGACGTCGGCGGGGACGTCCCGCAGGCCACCGAGTACGTGCACGCGCTCGCGCCACTGTTGGATCGGTACGGCAACGACCCCCGGCTGCGGCTGGTGCTGTACACCCTCGACGAGGACACCTTCAGCCGCGAGCTGGCGCCCCTCGCCGGCGGGTACGCCGCGCTGCTGCTCGGTGCGCCCTGGTGGTTCCTGGACTCCCCCGAGGTGCTGCGCCGGTTCCGGGAGACGGTCACCGAGACCGCGGGCTTCTACAACACGACCGGGTTCGTCGACGACACCCGGGCGTTCTGCTCAATCCCGGTCCGCCACGACGTGGCCCGCCGGGTGGACGCCGGCTTCCTGGCCCGGCTCGTCGCCGAGCACCGGCTGCCGATGGACGAGGCCGCCGAGACCATCGTCGACCTGGCGTACCGGCTGCCCAAGCGGGTCTTCAACTTCGGAGGCGACAACAAGTGACCACGACCATCACGTCCGTCGACGTGCACGACGTGCGGTTCCCGACCGCCGCCCGGGGTGACGGCTCCGACGCCATCAACCGGGGTGACTACTCGGCGACGTACGTCGAGCTGGGCACCGACGCCGGCCCGGTCGGCGCGGGGTTCACGTTCACCAACGGCCGGGGCAACGAGATCACCTGCGCGGCGGTGCGCGCCCTGGCCCACCACGTACGGGGACGCACGATCGAAGAGATCGCGGCCGAACCTGTGGCGTTCTGGCGGTCGCTCAGCGCCGACGTGCAGCTGCGCTGGCTGGGCCCGGAGAAGGGCGTCATCCACATGGCGACCGGCGCTCTGGTCAACGCGGTGTGGGACCTGCGGGCCACGGTGGCCGGCAAACCGATGTGGCGGTTCCTCGCCGAACTGCCCACCGACGAGCTCGTCGCCAGCGTCGACTTCCACCACATCACCGACGCGCTCACAGCCGACGAGGCGGCGGCCATCCTCGACAAGGGACGCGACGGGCTGGCCGACCGGCTGGCCACGCTGGAGCGCGACGGCTTCCCGTCGTACACCACCTCGGTGGGCTGGCTCGGCTACCCGGACGACAAGGTGCGGGCGCTGACCCGGCGGGCGTACGACGACGGCTGGCGGGCGATGAAGATGAAGGTCGGCGGCCCGCTCGCCGACGACAGTCGCCGGGCACGGATCATCCGCTCCGAGATCGGCCCCGACGCGCTGCTGATGATGGACGCCAACCAGGTCTGGGACGTCGACGAGGCGATCACCGCGATGACCGCCCTCGCGGAGGTCGACCCGTACTGGATCGAGGAGCCGACGCACGCCGACGACATCCTGGGCCACGCCCGGATCGCCCGCGCGGTCACCGAGCTGACCGGCGGCCGGTGCCGGGTGGCCACCGGCGAGGTCGCCGCCAACCGGGTGATCTTCAAGCAGTTGCTCCAGGCCGAGGCGATAGGCGTGATGCAGGTCGACGCGTGCCGGGTCGGCGGCGTCAACGAGGTACTCGCCGAGTTGCTGCTCGCGGCCAAGTTCGGGGTGCCGGTCTGCCCGCACGCCGGCGGGGTCGGGCTCTGCGAGTACGTCCAGCACCTGGCCATCTTCGACTACCTGCGGGTGGGCGCCAGCCTGGACGGACGGATGATCGAGTACGTCGACCACCTACACGAGCACTTCGTCGACCCGGTGCGTACCCGCGGTGGCAGGTACCTGCTGCCGGAGCAGCCCGGCTACAGCGCCACCATGAAGCAGGCGTCGGTCGCCGAGTTCCGCTTCCCGGACGGTCCGGCGTGGCGGTGACCGGCGGCGCCTCCCGGCTCGGCCTGGGTGTGCTGCGCCAGCTGCCCGTCGAGGCCCGCCCGCTGATCCGGCCGGGCACCGTGCCGGCCGGCGTCGTCCACCTGGGGTTGGGCGCGTTCCACCGCGCGCACCAGGCCGTCTACACCGAGGCGGCGATGGGTGCGGTCGGCGGCGACTGGGGCATCGTGGCGGTCGCCCCGCGCAGCACGGCGCTGGTGGAGGCCCTCGCCGGGCAGGACAACCTGTTCAGCGTCAGCACCCTCTCGGCGGCCGGCAGCACGACGCGGGTGGTCGGCGCGCTGAGCGGCGTACGCCACGCGGCCAGCGACCCGGACGCGGTGGTGGCGCTGCTCGCCGACCCGGCGGTGCGGGTGGTGACGCTCACCGTCACCGAGAAGGCGTACCAGCTCGACCCGGTGACCGGCCAGCTGTCCCCGGATCCGGCACTCGCCGCGGACCTGGCCGGTGGCCGCCCGCCGACCACCGTGCCGGGGCTGCTGCTGCGGGGGCTGGCCGCCCGGGCCGCCGCGGACGCCGGACCGCTGGCCCTGGTGAGCTGCGACAACCTGCCCGCCAACGGTCGCCGGCTGCGGGGTCTGGTGGACCAGGCGGTCGGCCGCGCGGCAGGTGTGCCCGCCGGGCTGCTCGACTGGGTCGCCGGCAACGTCACCTGCCCGGGGACCATGGTGGACCGCATCGTGCCGGCCAGCACCCCCGACACCATCGACGCGGCCCGCCGGGCGCTGGGTGTGACCGACCTGGCGGCGGTGGCCGCCGAGCCGTACGCGCAGTGGGTCATCGAGGACGACTTCCCGGGCGGACGGCCGGGTTGGGAGCACGCCGGAGCGGTCCTCACCGACGACGCCGGCCCGTGGGAGCGGTTGAAGCTGCGCGGCCTCAACGGGGTGCACTCGGCCGTGGCGTACCTGGGGGCCCTGGCCGGCCGGGAGACCATCGCCGACGCCCTGGAGATCCCGCACCTGACCGACGTGCTGCGCCGCCTGATCGCCGAGGACGTCGCGCCCAGTTTCACGCCGCCCGACGGGGTGCGGGTGGTCGACTACGGCGAGCAGGCCCTCGCCCGGTTCGGCAACCCGGCGATCCACCACCGCACCCTTCAGGTCGCGATGGACGGCTCGCAGAAGTTGCCGCAGCGGGTCCTGCACACCATCGCCGACCTGCGCGCGGCCGGCCGGTCCGCGCGCTGGGGCGCGCTTGTCGTGGCGGCCTGGTTGCGCTTCGCGCTGGGGTACGCCGACGACGGCCGGCCGCTGCCCTTCCAGGACCCTCTCGCCGGGCCGATCCGGGCCGCGCTGGACTCCGGCGCGCAGAGCCCGGCCGGCGCGGTGGACGCGGTGTTCGCGCTGCGCGAGGTCATCCCGGCCGAGGTGGCCGGCGACGACGAGGTACGCGCCGAGGTGACCGCCTGGCTGACCGCCCTGGCACGCCACGGCGTCGAGGCCACCCTGGCCGGTGTCAGGTGAACGGGCAGCTCCCGCCGGTCGGTGCCCGGTGAACGGGGAGCCGACGCGGGTGGCGGTGATCGGGGCGAACGGGCACGGCCGGTGGCACCGACGCGTGATCGCGCCGTTGCACGCCGGCGGCCTGTTGCGTCTGGTCGCGCTCGTCGACGTCGAGCCGGTGCGGGACGACCCGGAGGCGCCACTGCCGCCCGGGGTCCAGGTGTTCACCGACCACCGGGCGATGCTCGCCGCCACCCGGCCGCAGGTGGTGGTCATCTGCACCCCGCCGCACACGCACCTGCCGATCGCCCGCGACGCCCTCACCGCCGGCGCGGACCTGCTGCTGGAGAAACCGCCGGTGCTGTCCCTGGCCGAGCACGACGAGCTGACCTGGGCGTTGACCACCGCCCGTCGGGTGGCCCAGGTCGGTTTCCAGGCGCTCGGTTCGGCGGCGCTGACCGCGTTGACCGACGCACTTGCCGCCGGCCGTCTCGGCACGGTCACCGGGATCGCGACAGTCGCCGCCTGGCAGCGCCCGGACGCCTACTACGCCCGTTCCTCCTGGGCCGGCCGGCGCACCCTGAACGGGCGGCCGGTGCTGGACGGCGCACTGGCCAACCCGTTGGCGCACGCGGTGATGCAGTGCCTCGCCGTCGCCGAGTCGCTCGGTGGGGCGCCGCCCTGGCCGGTCGCGATCGAGGTGGAGCGCTACCGGGTCCGACCCATCGAGGTGGAGGACACCGCGGTGCTGCGGGTCCGGTTCCGCGCCGGCCCTGCGGTGCTCGCCGCGGTCACCCTTGCCGCCGAGGAGTTCGTGGCAGGTGAGGTGGTGGTGACCGGCACCGGGGGGCGGGCGGTGCTGGAGTACCCGACCGACCGGCTGCGGCTGCCCGGGGACGTGGTGACCCGCCGGGTCCCCGGCCGGCAGGGTCTGCTGGAGAACCTGCTCGCGCACCGGGCCGATCCGCTCGGGGTGCCGCTCATCGCGCCGCTGGCCCGTACCGCCCCGTTCACCGCGCTGCTTGACGCGTTGCGGGCCGCGCCGGAGCCACGACTGCTCGACGGCGACCTGGTCGTCGGTGTGGGCGACGGCGGCGATCGGGTCCGCCACCTGCGGGGCGTCGTGGACGTGCTGCGCCGGTCCGCCGAGCAGGGGGCGCTGCCCAGCGAACTGGGTGTGCCGTGGGCGGTGCCCGCGTACCGCGCCGACCTGACCGACAGCGGCCCGAACCGCCACCACTGACCGGCCGGTCCCCTTCGGCCGGCCGTGCCGGGTGCGCGACGGTTCGCTGGACGCATCGTGGTCGGCCCGATCGCCGCCGCCGACCGGCTGGCGATGTGAACAGCCGACCTGTCGTGCCGGGGCCGCCGACACGGTGATGATCGGCTATAAGTGACGGATGGACTTCCCGCCGCACCTGGGCAGCATGCCGATGCACGCGATCACCGAGATCCACGGTGAGCCGGGTCTGCTGGAGCGCTTCCGGTTGGAGATCCAGCAGTTCGACGCCGAGGCCCGCGCGAGGCTCACCGCAGCCCTTGACCTCGCGGGCGACCTGCACCGCGACGATCGTCGGGTGCGCGAGCCGTACCTCAACCACCTCCTGCGGGTGGCCATCCGGTTGATGCACCACTACCAGGTGCGGGACGTGGACGTGATCGTCGCCGGTCTGCTGCACGACTCGGTGGAGGACCATCCGGCCGAGCTGGCGGACGGTGCCGCCGGCACCGACCAGACCAGGGCCGCGCTGGCCGCACTGGCCGCGCGGTTCGGGCCGCGGGTGGCCACGCTTGTCGCCGCCGTCACCAATCCGGTGTACGACCCGGAGCGCGACCGCAACGAGCAGTACCGGGAACACCTGGCTGTCAGCCTGGAGCGGGAGCCGTGGGCTCGGGTGATCAAGGTGTCGGACTTCACCGACAACGGCGTCGGGGTGATCCACACGACCGGGCCGAAGGTCGTCTCCTCGGCCCGTAAGTACCGGCCGCTGGTGCCGCTGTTCCGCGATCTGATCGGCCGGCCGGACACCCCGCTGTCGGCGGCGGTGAAGCGGCACATCTTCGGCCAGCTAGACCTGGCCGAGGAGCGGTTCAGCGCGATCCTGGATCAGCCCGCCCCGAACTGACGCCCCGCCACTCCGCCCCGCCGTACCTGCCCCGCGCGGTGAGCCGCTCAGCTCGGCCCGGTCCCGGGGACCGGGCTCCTCTGAAAGCGGTATACCTCACAGTCATATTCATACCGCAGAGTCATACGCTTCCCGGCGCCACAGGCGACCGGGTCGACCGCGCGAAGCGCGCCGTCGCTCCTCGACCGCCGTCACGGCATCGGTGACAACTGACGGTCAGCCCATGGCGGGAGGGGCGTCGCGCAGGACGACGCGCAGGGGGTGCGGGGCGGTGGCGGCGAGGTCGTCGAGCACGGCGAGCAGCAGGGTGTACTGATCGGCGGGCTCGTCGGCGAGGAGCTGACCGGCGTCGGTGACCAGCAGGGTGAGCGGCCCGGCGTCCAGCCGGTCCCGGAGCACGTCGGCGAGGGCGTCCCAGGTGCTCCCCAGGTGGGCCGGCAGCGCCAGCGCCTCGGCCAGCGCGGCGAACAGCGCCCGCCGGGTCCGGGCCGCCGCCCCGACCAGCACCGTCGCGCCGGTCAGGTTCTCGTCCTCGTCGACCATCATGTACCTCCCGGACCGGCCGGCCGCCGCTCGCTCAGAGCCGGTAGAAGTCGGTGTAGTGGTTGGGCGAGAACCAGGTGGCGCCGGTGCTGCGGTTCACCACGATCCGGTACGCGTCGCGGGCCGCGCCCTGGGTACGCGGGTAGACGTCGTACTCGTAGTAGGTGGCGTTGGTGGGCAGTTGTCCCTCGTAGTTGTAGAACCGGCCGCCGGCGAAGTTGGACAACCCTCCGCTCCAGGAATACCAGCCCCGACTCGTGGGGAAGCCCTTGGCGGACCATCCCGAGCGGGCGGTGCGGGCGTCCGCGCAGCGGCTGACGGTGCACGAGCTGTAGACCGCCGCCGAGGCGGAGTCGGTCAGCCGGGGGGCCACCACGGACGGGCCGACCAGCGCGGCGGCGACCATGGCGAGGAGCAGGGCGACGGTGGTGGTACGCCGGCGGATCGCGCCGAGCGTGGCCAGCGGGGACACGGGGGTGGACACAGGTTGCCTCCAGACCATCCAATCCATCGATCCGCGTGACTGTCGGATCGGACCCAGTCTCACCGTTGGCGGTCGACGGCGACACCCCTTCGCGGCACAACGCCTCCACAATGCTCGGTGAACCCCTGATGATCCGCCCCCGCGGCCCGTCCCACCGGCAGGAGCACGAGCATTCCGACACTCACCCACAGGTACGCGTTCGCGCCGACGAAACCCACAGGCCCGGCCCAGCCGCTGCTGAACATCCAAACCAGCCCGCTGCACAGCACCACGTACGCGGCAGCGACGCCGCCCAGCCGCCAACGCGCCGCCCGGTCCACCGGCGGCCAGGGCAGCGTCGACGCGACGAGCACCACCAGCCCCGGCGCCAGCCACACCAGGTGATGCACCCAGGTGATCGGGCTGAGCAGGCACGCGGCGACACCTGTCAACGCGAAACCGGCATGCTCGTCGTCCAGCCGCACGGCCCGGCGCACCCGCATCACCCACACCGCCAACACGGCGACCGCCAGCACCAGCCACAGTCGCCGGTCCGGGTGCGCCGGGTCGAGCCGGGCCACCAGGCCGAGCAGCGACTGGTTCGCCACGTTCTCCAACCGCCCGATCCGGTCGGTGTCCCACAGCGTCTGGGTGAAGAACGTCCGGCTGGCCCGCGGGGCGAGCACCACCGCGAGGACTGTGGCGCCGACGGCGCTGGCCACGGCCGTACCCGCCGCCCGCCACCTCCCGGTGACCAGCAGGTACCCGACGAAGACCGCCGGGGTGAGCTTCACCGCCGTTGCCAGCCCGGTGCCGATGCCGGCCAGCCGACTGCCCCGCTCCAGCAGCCACAGGTCCGCATAGACGAGCGCCACCAGCAGCAGGTTGACCTGCCCGAAGCCCACGGTGTCCCGGACCGGGTTCAGCCCCGCGAGCAGGCAGCACGTCAACGCGAGCGCGTACCAGCGGCTCCAGCCGTGTCGTCGCGCCAGCGGGTCCACCAGCAGGCGCAGCAGGAACGCGACGGCCAGCACGGTGAGCAGCAGATGCGCCACGATCGTCGGATACCAGGCCAGCGCCGCCATCGGTGACATGCTGACCGCGGCGAACGGCGGATAGGTGAAGCCGTACCCGTTGTGGGTGCTCCAGGCGTACAGGTCGCCGCCGCTAACCCAGTGCCCGACCGCACCGTGGTAGACCCCGACGTCGAACCAGCCCCGACGCCCGGGGAGCATCGCGATCACCACCGCCAGCACGGTGACCAAGCCGACCACCGTCGCCACCCGCCGCCCGGTCCGCAGTCTGCTCACCCGGTCACCGACAGCCCCAGCATCATCGCCTCATTGTGCGCTCCGGCGACCGGTTGCAGGGGACGAGAAGGTCACGCGGGCGACCCCGCCGTGCGGCGTGGCGGCGGGCATATCGGTCACCTGTTGTTAGCGTGACGTGCGGATCCGTGACCATGGAGGGGTGCCATGACGGACGCCCCCGATGGGAGGCCGAGACCCGCGGACCAGTGGCGGCAGCGGGGCGTACGCGGGCTCGCCGTCGTCCGCGACGTGAGCGTCCGTGGGTGGCGGTGGTGGGCGCGAAGCTGGGACCGGCTGGTCGCGGCTCTCCAGGACGAGGCTCCCGTGGGGTCCGGGGCCGACCCGTCGCCGTCCGGCCCCCTCGTCGAACAACGCGACGCGCCCCG
The DNA here is from genome assembly GCF_040683695.1 of Micromonospora sp. NPDC093244. Classification (NCBI taxonomy): domain Bacteria; kingdom Bacillati; phylum Actinomycetota; class Actinomycetes; order Micromonosporales; family Micromonosporaceae; genus Micromonospora; species Micromonospora sp. NPDC093244. The sequence continues at coordinate 1,612,600 of NZ_JBFBEO010000001.1, read as the reverse complement.
GCTGATCACCGTCCCGGCCCGAGGCTACGTGTACTCGTTCCACGTCCGCGCCACGTTCGCCTGGTCGTCGCCAGCGAGCCTGCGCTCCGAGGTGCTGAGCTGGTACGTGCAGTACTTCCAGCCCCACGCGATCCAACGGCTGACCCGGCTCGCCGCCGACGCCGCCCGGGACCTGCCACCACACCGGGCGGGCGACCTGGAGGTGGCGTTGCAGCAGGCCCTCGCCGAGGATCCGGAGTGGACCTACCGGCGGGGCGAAATCACCGTCACCTGCCGGCCCGACGCCGCCGTCCGACTCGACGACCGCATCATGCCGGCGCTCCAGCCGCACGTCGACCGGATGGTGAAGCTGGAGTACCAGTTCGACGAGCAGATGCGCAGAGCCCGGTACGCCGAGGAGTTGAGTCGACGATGGGTGGCCATCCTGACCGACGACGCCGACGACCGAGAGGTGGCCGACGCCCGCAACCACCTGCTCAGCACCCAGCGCGAAGCCGCACGATGGATCACCGAACTGCTCCACCACCACAACGAACACCCCGCCACACCCACGCCCCCCGTTTCATGATCACTTGATGCTGGGTAGTTGTGCGGAGCCGTGCGCAGCTACAGAGCATCAAGTGATCATGGGCGAGGGCGGCGGTTGGCGAGAATGGCGCGGGTCTCCTGGCGGACCTGGGCAGGGTCGGTCAGGAGCCGCCGGTGGCTGAACCGAACGACGAGGATCCCGACGGTGGCGAGCAAGGCGTCGCGGCGCAGGTCGATCTCGCGTTCCGCGGGGTTCCCGTGGCTTGTTGCGCCGTCCAACTCGATGTCGACCCGCTCGGTCTCGGCGAACATGTCGAGGTAGATCGTCCGAGCACCGACCCGTACCCGCGCCTGCCGAGCGAACGCGGGCATGCCCGGGCCGATGAAGACGTGGTCGTGGCCCCAGATCTCCAACGGGCTGCGGCAGCCGGCGGCGAGCCGGTCGAGCAAACCCCGCATCGCCGCCCGGCCGGTCAATCTCGGCACCTCCGCGAGTGCGGCGACGAGACGCTGCGGCGTGGTCAGGCGATCGTTGACCACGCGGATCACCAGTCCCGGCCGGTCGACCGCCGGCAACAGCGGCCAACAGTCCACCAACGTCCGGTCGAGCCGGGTGACAGGCATTCCTCCCCGAACCACCGCGTCCGGTGGCCCAACCGTGAAACCGGCGCGGTGACGCACCAGCAGGTGCGGCCGACCACGTAAGCCCGACCCTACGGGCAGGTCGAGATGCAACGGCTCCCCCGGTGGCTGACGGCGCAGGCCCCACACGTCGAGGGCGGTCAGTCGGCTGAGCGCGCCGCGTCCGCCTCCGTACACCAGCACAGCGCGGCGAGCCAACTCCGGCTCGACCCGCGCGAGAATCGGCAGCTCGCTATCGGCATCGCGAACGAGCGCGGCGTCGACGAACACCTCCGGAAGGAGCCGGAGCAGCCGACCAGACCGACAAGCGCCCTGAAGTGTCCATGGCGGCGCCACTCGGAGAACGTCCTGTCTCACGGCCAGGCCACCGCTCCGATCGAGCAGGGATTGCAGGCAAGCGTCCACCGGCCCACCTTGCCGCCGCACGCTGTCGCAGGTTGGGCCGCTGTGGACAGCGAAAGCACCTGTGGACGACGACCCAACTCCGGTCCGGGTGTGCTACGCGCCCGCCCGATGGCGTACCACGGTCAGGGCCGGAGATCCGCCCAGGTGCACTCGGGCGACGCCCCAACGCCCTTGCGCGACGGACATGTCGGCCGATCGATGAAAAGAGCACGAAGGAAGGAACCCGAACGGCGTACGGGATGAGATCGTGGCCGCACGGCGTCTGCCGCGCCGTCTCCATCGGACAGTCGCCCGCGTTGAGGCGTCGTCCGGTCGGGGCCCGGTCATCGGTTGGAGGACATGTCACATGGCGCACATCGATCTCGGGGTCGACGAGAAGCAGTTTCCCGGCATCAGCGGTCCGATGATGTACCGTCCGGAGACCGCGAAGCCGCTCAACGAGCTGGCCGAGGTGCTGTTGCGTTCCCCGAACTCGCTTCCGGCAGGTGAGCGGGAGCTGATCGCGGCGTACGTGTCCGGGCGTAACGAGTGCACGTTCTGCTGCGCGTCGCACTCGGCGTTCGCGGCGGCGCAGCTCGACGAGGGCATGCACCTCGTCGACCAGGTACGCGCGGACCTTGACAGCGCTCCGATCTCAGCCAAGCTGCGGGCGCTGCTGCGCATCGCGGGCGCGGTGCAGATCAGCGGCCGGAACGTCACTGCCGAGCTGGTCGAGAGCGCCCGCGCCCAGGGTGCCACCGACGTGGAGATCCACGACACGGTTCTGATCGCCGCCGCGTTCTGCATGTTCAACAGGTACGTCGACGGTCTGGGGACCTTCGCGCCGACCGGTCAGGACGCGTACGCCGAGACGACCCGCCGGATCATCGAGGTCGGTTACGGGGCGGCGGCGCGACCTCCGGCAGCCTGAGCACGGTCGAGGGTGACCGCTGTCCGTTCCCTCTGCGACTGTCGATGGAGATGCCTGGCCAGCCCCATCAGCCGTGCAGTCGGAGGGACCGATGGATCACCCACGCAGCCTGCTGAACGCCGCTGAGCGGCTCCACACCGACATGGTCGACCGGCTGGGCACGCTCGTCGCACGCGAGTCGGCACCTGGCTCGTTGCCCCATCTGGAGTCCTGTGCCGACCTGCTCGCCCGCTGGGGGCAGGAGGTGCTCGGCCGGCCGGCCCGTCGGGTCGTGGTGGACGGCCTGCCACACCTGCTGTGGCCGGCCGTCGACCAGCGGGTGCTGCTGCTCGGCCACTTCGACACCGTGTTCCCGGTCGGGACGATCGGGTCCCGGCCGTTCACCGTCAGTGGGAATATGGCGACCGGGCCGGGCGTGTGCGACATGAAGGCCGGCATCGTGCAGATGTTCACGGCGCTGCGCCTGGTCGGCGACACCTCGACTGTCGGTGTGCTGCTCACCTGCGACGAGGAGTCCGGGTCCGTCACGTCACGGCCGCTTATCGAACGGGAGGCGCGGCGGTCGGGCGCGGTTCTCGTCCTGGAGGCCGCCACCCCGGACGGGCACGTGAAGGTCGCCCGCAAGGGTGGTTCGGTCTACCGCCTGATCGTCTCCGGTCGCGCCGCGCACGCGGGTGTGGAACCGCAGCGCGGGGTCAACGCCACGGTCGAGGTCGCCCATCAGGTGCTCTCGCTGGGCGCGCTCGGCGCGGCGGACAGCGGTGGCACCTCGGTCACCCCGACGCTGCTCTGTTCCGGCACGACGACGAACACGGTGCCCGAGCGCGCCAGCCTGGCGGTGGACGTGCGGGCCTGGACCAGTGACGAGCTCGAACGCGTCGACAACGCCATCCGTGAGCTGGTGCCGTTCCTGCCCGAGGCGACGCTCGACGTGCAGGGCGGGATCAACCGCTATCCGATGTCCGCGGAGCTGTCGCGGCCGCTGCTGGAACTGGCCCAGTCGATCGCCGGCCAGCTCGGCATCCCGGGCCTCGTCGGCGCGTACGCCGCCGGCGCGTCCGACGGCAACTTCACCGCCGCGTTGGGCGTACCGACCCTGGACGGCCTGGGCGCGGTCGGCGGCGGAGCGCACTCCGCCGAGGAGTACGTCTGCCTGGACCGGATGCCCGAGCGGACGGCGCTGCTGGCCGGGCTCGTCGAGGCGCTGTCCACCATGGAGTATTTCGGATCGCGACCCATCGACGAGATCCCGTAACGTGCTCACTGCCGGCGAACGACCGGCAGCGAGGGGTCATCGTCGGCATGACTACGGGACAGCGTTCGGGATCGTCCATTCCCCTGCTCGGTGTGGAGGAGGAGTTCCTCGTTGTCGACGCCGACCGGGGCGAGGTCGTGCCGCAGGCGGCGACTGTCGTGGACGGCGCCCGCCCGACGCTCGGCGACCGGGTGGGTGGTGAGATCACCAAGCTCCAGGTGGAGACGCGCACCGACCCGTGCCTGAGTGTCGACGACCTCTCGGCGCAGCTCGCCGACGGTCGCGCCGCCGTGCAGGGCGCGGCCCGCTCGGCGGGCCTGCGGGTGATCGCCAGCGGCTCGCCGGTGCTCGGCTGTGCCGTGCCGCCGCCGATCACGGAGGGCCCGCGCCAGGACCGGGGCACCGCCACCTTCCGAGGGCTGCACGACGAGGTGGCGATCTGCGCCGTACACGTCCACGTGCAGGAGCCCGACCGGGATCGCGCCGTGCTGATCGGCAACCACCTGCGCCAGCACCTGCCGGTGTTCGTGGCCCTGACGGCCAACTCGCCCTACTGGTCCGAGCGCGACACGGGCTACGCGAGTTGGCGGACCGTCACGTGGGGGCGCTGGCCGGTGGCCGGTCCGCCGCCGTTCCTGCTGTCCGCGCGGGAGTACGACGACCACGTGGACATGCTGCTCGACGCGGGCGCGCTGGTCGACCACGGCACGATCTTCTGGGATCTACGCCTGTCCAGGACCCACCCCACGATCGAGGTACGGGTCGCCGACGTACCCCTGACGTCCGTCGAGTCGGCGGCGCTCGCCGCCCTGGTGCGCGCCCTGGTGGTCGTCGCCGGGGAGGCTGTCGACAGGGGCGACGAGGGGCCGGAGTTGAGCGCGGAGCTGATGCGGCTCGCGTACTGGCGGGCCGCCCGCGACGGGATGGGCGGCCACGGCGTGGACGTCGGCACCGGCCGACTGCTGCCGGCGGCGGTCCTCGCCGATCGGCTTGTCGAGCGCGCCGGACCGGCGCTGGACGAGGCGGGCGACCGTGAGCGGGTGGAGGCCTGGCGCAAGGGGCTGACGGCGGACGGTGACGGCGCGACGCGTCAGCGGGCCGCCGCGGCACGGCGCGGACGACTGACCGACGTGGTCGACGACATCGCCGCCTGGACCGCGCCTGGTGTGCTGACGGGCGAAGAGAGCACGCGGGCGTAAGGACAGGCGGCCCGTTCTCCGGGATGCTGGAGGCGGCCGGGCGGCCCCGCCGTGGACCCGGCACACCCGATCAGGGAGGCCACAGGTGAACGACGCGGACCTGCTACCCACGGTCCCCATCCGGCACCGGCGACGGCCTCCGGCGGAGATGGTGCGCGAGGTGGAGGCGTTCGCCGACCGGATGGCGCAGCGCCGTTCGGTGCGGGACTTCGCCAACGATCCGCTGCCCGACGGGGTGGTCGAGGCAGCAATCCGGGCCGCGTCGACCGCGCCCAGCGGCGCCAACATCCAGCCGTGGCGGTTCGTCGTGCTCACCGACCCGGCCCGCAAGCGCCGGCTCCGCGAGGCCGCGGAGGCCGAGGAACGGGAGTTCTACGACCGCCGTGCGTCGAAGGAGTGGCTCGGTGCGATCGCCGGGCTCGGCACCGACTGGCGCAAGCCGTTCCTGGAGACCGCACCGGCGGTCATCGTCGTGTTCGAGGTGCACCAGGGCCCCAACAGTCCGAAGCCGTACTACGTCAAGGAGTCCGTCGGGATCGCTGTCGGCCTGCTGATCACCGCGCTGCACCACGCCGGTCTGGTCACGCTTACCCACACGCCCAGCCCGATGCGGTTCCTCAACGAGGTGTGTGAGCGGCCGCCGGAGGAGCGCCCCTACGTGGTGATGCCCGTCGGGTATCCCGCGCCGCACGCCCACGTCCCGGACCTGACCCGCAAACCCCTCGACGAGGTCATGGTGCGCTGGTGAGGTCCGCGTCCAGGAACTCGACAAGCGGCTCGACGTGCCGGTCCGGGCGGCGCCACTCGGCCAGCAGGTCCTCCAGCAGGTGCTGCTCGGCGAGCAGCTCGGCGCCCCGGTAGCGCCTGATCACCGGATGGATGAAGGCGCTCTCCCGGGCCCGGTCGGGGGTCGGGTGCCGCTCGATGGCGAAGACGTCGCCGTAGTCGTCGCGGCCCCAGCGCAACGCCAGGGTGTACCACTGGGTCGCGTCCGCGAAGCGCTCCACGGCGTAGTCCTCAGGCAGGTCCTCGTAGTGGTGGAAGTCGCCCGTCGCGTCGTCGCGGACGAAGACGTCACACAGGTATTCGAACTGGGTCCACAGCGCCGAGGACCAGTTGACGCGGTCCAGCATCAGCTTGGCAAGCGACGCGGCGTCGGCGGGCGTCGTCGTGTACGACAGCGGCACGCCGTCGTACCGCTCCCGCAGGATCCGGGTGAACGTGCGCAGGTTGTACCGGAAGCCGTCGATGAAGGGCGACGACGCGTGCTTGACGTCCCGGGCCTGGGCGATGGTGCCGGCGAAGTACAGGTCGTCGACGTTGCTGGACTGCCAGTCGGGGCGTAGCCCCGGCATCCGGCCGTCGCGCACCATGTCCGGGCGGGCCGTCTCGTCGAACAGGCTCGTGTCCATCCGGAAACCGGTGCACCTCAGGACCGTGTGGTAGTCGAGTTCGGCGGTCTCACCCTGCGCGTGGGTGTACGTGATCGACACCCGGAACCGCCCGTCGACGGGTCGGATCTCGTCGATGGTGCAGTCCAGCACCGAGTGCAGGGTCTTGAACTGGTAGCTGTCGAGGATCGCGCCGTACTGGCCCCGCACGTCGCCCGGGTGTTTGGTGTTCCAGGCCAGGCGCAGGGGCTGCCGGCTGGCGAGGTGCACCATGGACGCCCGGCCGAGGATGGACGACGCGGTCTCGAAGGCGGAGTTGCCCTTGCCGATGATCAGCACACGCTGGTCCTCGTACGCGGCGGGGTCGACGACCATGTCCTCGTACCCGATGGCGTGGTCGATGCCCTTGATGGCCGGCACGAACGGCTTGCCCCAGCCGGTCGCGACGACGAGGCAGCGCGCCCGCACCTCCCCCTGGTCGGTGCTCACCGTGAAACCGTCGTCGGTACGGGTGATCCGCTCGACTGTCGTACCGAAGCGGATGTTGAGCTGGTGCACGCGTTGGAACTCGGCGAGGTAGCGGACCAGGTCGTCGGCGCCCGGCAGGTACTCCTTGCTGAATCGCGGGAACAGCAGGTCCGGGTCGTCGTTGAGCAGCGAGTTCCAGTCCCAGCGCAGGCGGATCTCCGGATCGTCGCTGTCGGTGTGGACCTTGTTCAGCGAGATGAGCCGGCGGTGTCGAGGGAACCGCCGGAAGAAGTCACCGGGCTGGTCGCCGCGCTCCAGGGTCAGGTAGTCGGCACCCTGCTGCTGGAGGTAGTAGCTCAGTTGGAGTCCGGCAGGTCCCGCGCCGACGATGACGTACCGGTGTTCGCTGCTGACCATCCTGCGGCCCTTCGACGGAGTGATGATCCATCGACCATGGGATGCCAAGCGATCTATGTCAATCCCGTTCGTCACCGCGCGAATGCGAGGAGAGACCGTCACGCCGGAAGCCCAACGCCCGGCGGGAGTCCCGGTCCGCGATTTACGGCTCGCGCATCCAGAGCTTCGGGTCGTTGACGAAGACGCCCTTGCCCTGGTGCCGCCAGATGACGCGGAGCGCCTCCAGTCGCACGTAGACCTGCTTGACGGTGGACGGGCTGACCTTGTAGGTGGTCGCGAGCTGCGCAATTGAGGGCAGCTTGTCACCCGGCTTGAGCTTCTTCGCTCTGATGTCAGCGACGATCTCATCGGCGATGCGGATGTAGTCGGCGGTAATTGGCATGACTCCCCCTGCGTGGCACGCCAATTCGATCACGCAACGACACCCCACAACAACTCATCGTTTGACTAGGGTGACTGGGACAGCTAAGTTGAGGTGCGCCCCTCCCCTTGCGTGGCAACAAGGTGCAGGGGCATCCCCTCGGTCGGGGCGGGTGCGTGTGCCCGTCCCGACCCTCCGGACTGACCCTCCCGCAGACAGGACCGTCGTGGCTCAGGTGTATCGAGGAAGCCAGCCCCACACTGGCGGCTACCCGGCCCGGTTGACGCCGTACGAGGTGCGGACCCGCGAGTTCGCCGCGCGTCGGCGCGGCGTCGACCCGGATGAGGTACGCGAGTTCCAGGCCCGCGTGGCCGACGAGCTGAGCACGCTGAACGAGACGGTACGGCTGCTCAGCCGGGAGAACGACCGGCTCGGACGGGCACTACGGGACTGGCAGCGCATGCACGCGCGAGAGTGCCGACCGCCCGGCCCCTGGTGACCGCGCGTCCGTCCCCTGGCGACCTGCTCGTCATCGACGGCCGGGCCTCGGTGCAGTTCGCCGGGGATCGTGCGCTGACGTTCCGCGTCGTCTCCGTGTCGGACCAGCCGACATACCAGGGCTGGGTCTGGTTGACCGGCTACGTACTCAACAGTCGCGGCGACGCGACAGCCAAGCGAGAGGTCTTCGTGCAACTCGCTGGACTCCGACCCGCCGTACCCGTCACGCCGACTCAGGCAGGGCGCGGCCGCCGGCCCCGAGCCCGCCGTTGAACGCTCGCTCCTGAAACCTCTGCAGAGGAGGTCACCGGGCCAGGCCAGGCGAGCACCGAAGCACGGCATGACTGTGGTCGTTTCGACGTCACCGGGAAGAGACGCCCCAGACGGTCGCCGTGGCCCATCATTGCAGCCGGCCGATGAACGGCGAGCGATCCGCTCGTGTCACTTCCACACTGCTCAGTTCCGTGCCGTCGGGATCCGACCCTCGGCTGGACGCCGAAACTGCTCGACGGTCCCGCCGCGTACGCCGAGGCTGCTCCGCGCTGCCTGGTAGAAGTCGTCGCGGGTCTCGTCGGCCTGCTGGACCATGGCTGCGAGGTTGTCCGGTGGATCCGGCAGACTCCGCGCCGCCTGCTCCAGGTTCCGTACGGCGCGCCGCCAGGCGGAGGCCGCTCGTACCGTGGCCGAGTCACCGAGCAGCAAGACCGCCTCCCAGGTCAGGGTATGGCGCACGTCCGCCTCGACCAACCGGGCCAGCCCGTCCTCGCGGTCCAGGATGGGGGTACGGGAGCCGGGGCGGTGACCGCTCAACATCCCCAGGGAGAGCAGATGGATCTCCTTGACCGCTCGGGTGAAGTCGGCGTACGCGTCCAGCCGCCGCTCGTCCCAGCGGACCGTCTGGCTCCGCCGCCAGCGGCCACGCTCGGTAACCGTGGTGGCAACCATGGTGCCGATGGTGCCGACCAACACGCCCAGCAGGGCGGGCAACTGCGTCAGAACACTCTCCATGTACTGAGCCTGTCACCTCGCCACCGCGTTGTTCTCCTCGTACTCGCCGGCGACGCACGATCAAGAGGGCGAAGCCGGTTCAGGCCGCGAGTGTGGCGTAGCGGCCGTTGCGGTTCAGCAGGCTGTCGTGGTCGCCGGATTCGACGATCCGGCCGTGGTCGAGCACCGCGATCTGGTCGGCGTCGCGGACGGTGGACAGCCGGTGGGCGATGGTGATCGTGGTACGCCCCTGCGCGAGCGCGTCGAAGGCCCGTTGCACGGCGCGTTCGGTCTCGGTGTCCAGCGCGCTGGTGGCCTCGTCGAGGACCAGGACGCGCGGGTCACGCAGCAGCGTACGGGCGATGGCCAGGCGTTGCTTCTCCCCGCCGGAGAACCGGTGGCCGCGCGAGCCGACGACCGTGTCGTACCCGTCGGGAAGCCCGGCGATGAGGTCGTGGATCTGGGCGGCGCGGGCCGCGTCCTCGATCTCGGCGTCGGTGGCGTCCGGGCGGGCGTAGCGCAGGTTCTCCCGCACCGTCGTGTGCAGCAGGTACGTCTCCTGGCTGACCACGCCGACGATGGAGGCCAGGTCGGCCAGGCGCAGGTCCCGCAGGTCGACACCGTCGATGGTGACCCGGCCGGCGTTCGGGTCGTGCAGCCGGCTGATCAGCCCGGCGAGGGTGCTCTTGCCCGAGCCGGTCTCGCCGACCAGGGCGAGGCTGGTGCCGGCGGGGACGTCGAGGGTGATCCCGGCGAGCGCGGCGGTGTCGCTGCCCGGGTAGCCGAAGGTGACGTCCTCCAGTCGCAGGTGCCCGCGGACCCGGGTGGGGTCGATGCGGACCGGCTCGGCGGGGTCGGCCACGTCGACCGGCAGGTCGAGGTATTCGAAGATCCGGGCGAACAGCGCCAGCGACGCGGTGAGCGAGACGCCCACGTTGAGCAGGCCCATCAGCGGTCGGAACAGCCCACCCTGCAGGGCCGTGAAGGCGACGAGGGTGCCGATGCTCAGCGTGCCGGCGGCGCCGGGCAGGCCGGCGGCGAGGTAGATGACCGCGGGTACGGCGGCGAAGATGATGCTCATCGAGGCCATCCGCCAGCGGCCGGCAAGCTCGCTGCGCAACTCCAGGTCGACAAGGCGCTCCGACGAGACGGTGAACCGGTCGATGAGCGCGGGGCCGGTGCCGAGGGTCTTGGCGAGCTGTACGCCGCTTATCGACAGGCCCTCCTCGACCGTGACGTTGAGGTCGGCGAGTTCGCGCTGGCGCTGGGCGGTGATCTCGCGGCGCATCCGGGCGACCCGGCGGGTGAGCCAGATGGCCGGTGGGAGCACGACGAGGGAGACCAGGGAGAGCTGCCAGGACAGGGCGATCATGGCGACGGCGGTGGCGAAAACTGTGGTGAGGTTGGCCGCGACGGCGGTGGCGGTGGAGGTGACCACCGACTGCATGCCGCCGATGTCGTTGGTGATCCGGGACTGCACCTCGCCGGTGCGGGTGCGGGTGAAGAAGCCGAGCGACTGGCGCTGGAGGTGGCTGAAGACGTCGGTGCGCAGCCGGTGCATGACCCGCTGCCCGACCTGGGTGGAGATCCAGGTCTGCACGACGCCGAGGGCGGAGGTCACCGCCGCGACGGCGACCATGCCGAGGACAAGCCAGACCAGCAGTGTCACGTCGCCCTGCGGAAGGGCAGTGTCGATCGTTTCTCGCAGCAGGAACGGACTGGCCATCGCGATGATCGAGGAGAGCACGATGATCGCGGTGACGGCCGCAAGCGCGGGTCGGTGGGGGGTGAACAGGCGGCCGATGCGGCGCAGGGACACCTGGCGGGCCTGCGTCTTCTCTTCGTCGCTGACGGTGCGGTGGCCGCGGTCGCGGCCCATGGGGGTGGGTTCCAAAGGGGCACTGCCTTTCGTGGGAGACATGCTGAGGTTACCTCAACATGAGGGTACAACCGGATCGGCTGCTACCGTATTCCCGTGATCGGGGACACCGCCGACAGCGCGGACGACGAGAGCCTGGCGGAGACGTTCTGGGCCGTCGCGTCCCGTCTGCGCCGTCAGACGCGCGATTCGCTGGCGCCCTGGGACGTCACGCCCAGCCAGTCCCGGGCCCTCGGCGTGCTGGCCCGACACGGCGAGGTACGCCCCGGCACCCTCGCCGAGCACCTGCGCATCGCGCCCCGCTCGGCCACCGAGGTCATCGACGACCTCCAGGCCCGAGGGCTCGTCGAGCGTCGACCCGACCCGGCCGACCGGCGGGCGACCCTGGTCGCCCTCACCGAGGAGGGCGACCGGATCAGCACCGCCATCCGGGCCGCCCGCCGAGCCGAGGCCGACCGCTTCTTCGGCCACCTGCCCGACGCCGACCGCGCCGAACTGGCCCGCATCCTGCGCACCCTTCGCGCATAACCGCGCCACGCGCGGGTAGCCAGCCGCCCCGTTCGTCCGCCGGACCCCCGCCACCACCAGCCGGGGAGACGCGACAGGAGGCGCTCATGTCTGCCCTGAACCACCACCACCCCACCTGATGTGCGGGATCAGCGGAGAGGCGCGGTTCGACGGCCGGCCACCCGACGCGGCGGCGGTCACCCGGATGACCGAGGCGATGCGCTCGCGCGGCCCGGACGACGAGGGGCTGTTCACCGACGGCTGGGTGACCCTCGGGCACCGCCGGCTCACCATCATCGACCTGTCCGACGCGGGCGGGCAGCCCATGGTCCGCGACGACCTGGGCCTGGCGCTGGTCTTCAACGGGTGTGTCTACAACTACCCGGAACTGCGCGAGGAGCTCCAGAACGCCGGCTACACCTTCGGATCCACCAGCGACACCGAGGTGATCCTGGTGGCGTACGCGCACTGGGGTGAGCGGTTCGTCGACCACCTGGTCGGCATGTTCGCGATCGGCCTCGTCGACCGGAACCGGCGGCGCCTCGTCCTGGCCCGCGACCGGCTCGGCATCAAACCGCTCTACCTCGCCGAGACACCCGGGCGGCTGCGATTCGCCTCCACCCTGCCCGCGCTGCTGCGTGCCGGCGACGTGGACACCGGCATCGACCCGGTAGCCCTGCACCACTACCTGTCCTGGCACTCCATCGTCCCCGCGCCGAGGACAGTGCTGCGCGGCGTCCGCAAGCTGCCGCCGGCCACCCTGCGGGTGATCGAGGCGGACGGGCGCAGCCGCGAGGAGGTGTACTGGCGGCCCGACTACGTCCGCGAGCCCGCCGACGCGGGGATGGACGCCGCCGAATGGCGGGACGCCGTCGGGGAGGCCCTGCGCACCTCGGTACGCCGACGGCTGGTCGCCGACGTGCCGGTGGGGGTGCTGCTCTCCGGCGGGCTGGACTCCAGCCTCATCGTGGCACTGCTCGCCGAGGCCGGCCAGGAGCACCTGCGCACCTTCAGCATCGGCTTCGACAGCCGGGGCGACGAGTCCGGCGACGAGTTCCACTACTCCGACCTGGTGGCCCGCGCGTACGACACCGACCACCACCGGATCCGGCTCGCCGACGACGACCTGGTGCCCGCCGTACGCCGTGCCGTGCTGGCGATGACCGAGCCGATGGGCAGCCACGACGTGGTCGCCTTCCACCTGCTGTCCGAGCAGGTGGCGCGGCACGTGAAGGTGGCCCAGTCGGGGCAGGGCGCCGACGAGGTGTTCGCCGGCTACGGCTACCACCAGCCGCTGGTCGAGGCACCCCGGCACAGCGCCGCCGAGACGTTCGCCGCCGCGTTCTTCGACCGGGACCACGACGAGCTGCGCCGCATCGTCGGCCCGGCGTACGCGCTGGAGCACGACGCCAGCCGGGACCTGCTCACCGAACACCTCGCCGCGCCCGGGGCGCAGACGGCGCTGGACGCCGTGCTGCGCCTGGACACCCACCTGATGCTGCCCGACGACCCGGTCAAGAGGGTGGACAGCATGAGCATGGCGTGGGGCCTGGAGGTGCGCACCCCGTTCCTCGACCAGGACCTGGTGACCCTCGCGGCGCACTGCCCGCCGGAGCACAAGGTCGCCCAGGGCGGCAAGGGCGTCCTCAAGGAGGTCGCCCGGGAGGTCCTGCCGGCCGAGGTGATCGACCGGCCGAAGGGCTACTTCCCGGTGCCGGCGCTGCGCAACGTGGACGGTCCCGTCCGCGAGCTGGTTGCCGAGGCGTTGCAGGCACCGGCGGCCCGCGAGCGCGGGCTGTTCCGCAGCGAGTACGTGGCGCGGTTGCTCGCCGAGCCGGACCGGGCCGAGGCGGCGGCAGGCAGCAACAAGTTGTGGCAGCTGGGTCTGCTGGAGCTGTGGCTCCAGACCCACGACATCCGCTGAGCGCCGGGAAGGTCAGCCGGCGGCGGTGCGGGCGGCGAGGTCGTCGATGACGGCACGCAGGTCGCCGGTGCGCTCCAGCACCCGACGCTGCCGGGTCGCGCCGGTGCCGTCGCGCCGCAGCCGGGCCAGTTGCGCCAGCACGTACCCCAGGTCGCCGTGGCGCAGCAGGGCGGGCGCGATCATCGCCATCAGGTCGTCGACCAGGTCCCAGGCGGGCCGGGCGCCGCCGGCGCGCAGGTCGATGAGGTCGCCGTCGAGGCCGTCGTGGGCGGCCCGCCAGTGCGCCGCGGCGACCAGACAGTCCCGTACGGGCGGGGCGGTCACGCCGGCGCGTACGTCGTCGGCGAGGGTCGCGACGAGGGACCGGACCAGCGCGGCGACGAGCACCGCGTCGTCCACGTCCGGGCAGACGTCGCCGACGCGCACCTCCACCGTCGGATACGCCGACGACGGCCGGGCGTACCAGTAGACCATCGCGGCGTCGAGCATGATGCCGGCGGCGATCAGCTCGTTCACGGTGCGGTCGTAGTCGGCGGCGGAGTCGAAGTACGGCGTCGGTCCGATGCTGGGCCAGCGTTCCAGCTGCATCGACCGCCAGCTGGCGTGACCGGTGTCGTACCCGTCGTGCAGCGGCGAGTTGGTGGTGATCGCCTGCACCACGGGCAGCCACACCCGTAGGTGGTTGCAGACCTGCACGGCCAGCTCCCGGTCGGGCAGCCCGACGTGCACGTGGCAGCCACAGACCGCCGGGTCGTGCGCCACCGGCCCGTACCGGCGCGACATCGCGTGGTAGCGCGGCTCGTCGGGCACCGTCCGGTGCGGCTCGGCCAGCGGGGTGGCGCCCACCGCCACCAGTCGCGCGCCGGCCGACCGGGCGGCCTCGACGGCGGAGCGGCGCAGCGTCACCAGGTGCGCGCGCAGTTCGGTGAGGTCGGCGCAGACCGGGGTGACCATCTCCACCATGCTGTGCCGGAACTCCTGGCGGCTCTGGTCGCGGGCTGGCCCACGCAGTGCGGCGAGCACCTGGTCGGCCACCGGCAGGTTCCGGCCGCTGTCCGGGTCGATCAGCAGGTACTCCTCCTCGACGCCGAGCGTGAGGGTGGACAGGTCCGGCACGGTGGCGACGACGGTCGAGCGGTACGCCATGTCCCCTCCCCCATCCACTGCTGCGGCGGCGCCTCGGTTTCCCGGCCGCCCGCGCGGCAAACGCGCTCAGACCCCCACCAGGGCCGCCGCGCGAGCGGTGAGGAAGGCCCGTTCGGCCGCGTTGTCCGTCCGGGCGGCAGCTGTCCGGTACGCCTCGACGGCCTCCCCGCTGCGGCCGAGCCGGGCCAGCAGGTCGGCGCGGACCGCGTGGTACACGTGGTAGCCGGCCAGGTCGAGGCGGTCCACCTCGGCCAGCGCGACCGCCACGCCTGCCACCTCGGCGAGCGCGACGGCCCGGTTCAGCGCCACCACCGGGCCGGGGGCAGCCACCGTGAGCTGGTCGTACAGCGCGAGGATCTGCGCCCAGTCGGTGTCGGCGGCGCGCTCGGCGACGCTGTGCACGGCGGCGATCGCGGCCTGGATCTGGTACGGGCCGGGCCGGGCCCGACGCAGGCAGCGGCGTACCAGCGTCCGGCCCTCGGTGCTCAGGGCGGTGTCCCACAGGCCTCGGTCCTGCTCGGGTAGCGGCACCAGGTCGCCCTCGGCGGTGGTCCGCGCCGGACGGCGGGATTCGGTGAGCAGCATCAGCGCGAGCAGGCCGAGCGCCTCCGGCTCGTCGGGCATCAGCTCGACGAGCAGGCGGGCCAGACGGATCGCCTCGGCGCACAGCTCGGCGCGGACCAGGTGCCGTCCGCCGCTGGCCGTGTGCCCCTCGTTGAAGATCAGGTAGAGCACCGCGAGGACGGCGTGCAGCCGGTCGGGCAGGTCGGCGTCGCGGGGCACCCGGTACGGGATGCCCGCGTTGCGGATCTTCGATTTGGCGCGGACCAGCCGCTGCGCCATCGTCGGCTCGGGCACCAGGAAGGCGCGGGCGATCTCGGCGGTGCTCAGGCCGCCGAGCAGGCGCAGGGTGAGGGCGACCCGGGCGGTCGGGGCGAGCGCCGGATGGCAGCAGGTGAAGATCAGACGTAGCCGGTCGTCGCGCACCGGTCCCTCCTCGCCGGGTGGGTCGGCGGCGTACAGCAGTGCCGCCTGGGTGTGCCGGTCGGCCCGGTTCGCCTCCCGGCGCCGCCTGTCGATGGCCCGGTTCCGGGCCGTGGTGATGATCCACCCGGCGGGGCTGGGCGGCGGGCCGGTTCGCGGCCACTGCGCCACCGCCACGGTGAAGGCGTCCTGGACGGCCTCCTCGGCAAGGTCGATGTCGCCGAGGAGGCGCACCAGGACGGCGACCGCGCGGCCGTACTCCGCGCGGAACACCGCATCCACGTCGGGCACTGTCAGTTCCCGGCCCCACCCTGGAAGGGGCGGACCTCGATCGGCAGGGTGGTGGCCAGCGCGTAGCGGCGACCCCAGTGCAGCGCGGCGTCCAGGTCCGGCACGTCGATGATGGTGATGCCGCCCAGGTACTCCTTGCCCTCCACGAACGGCCCGTCGGTGATGAGGACCTCGCCGTCGCGGGGGCGCAGCACGGTGGCCGTCTCCGGGCCGTGCAGGCCCTGCCCGAAGACCCACGACCCGGTGGACGCCAACTCGTCGCGCAGCTCGCCGAGCTGGCGCATCACCCCGGCCAGGAACTCCGGGTCCGGTGGCAGCTCGCCCTGCGGCTGGTGAAGGCTGAGCAGGTACAACGTCATCGGTCCTCCTCGTGGGCGGCCGGCCCGTCGCCGACCTCTCATCCTCCACACGATCGGCCGCCGCCCGAATCGACACGTCTGTGGAAAATTCTCGGCGGCCGGCCCAGCCCGGTGGTGGCGGTGCCGCGGCCGCCAGCCATACCCGCCACGGTTGCGGGTAGAAGCCGGTGTGGCCGACGGCATCCGGGTGGTCGTGGTCGGGCGCGGTGCGCGCCGGTGAGCGGGCGGCGTCCGAGGTGCTGACGCGGTGACCGGCACGACCGAGGCCGGCCCGGTCTCGGCGGGACCGGGCCGGCTCGGCCCTCGGTGCGACACGCGCCGACCCGGTCCGTGGGACGATCGGGTCGGCGCGGGCGCCCGGGTCAGGGGTAGGTGGTCAGGTACACCGTCTGGTTGGCCGCGTTCGCGGTGCCACCGGCGTTGTTGATCACCCGGTTGATGGTGCCGACGCCACCGAGCGAGACGGTGACCATGTTCGTGAAGCGCACGTTCGGGTTGACGGGCACCTCGAACGACCGCTCCTCGACCACCGCGGGGTTGACGTTGAAGTAGCTGTAGCTGCCCAGTCCGAACGCCTGGTGGCTGGTCACCGAGTCGGCAACCTTGTACGCGGCGTACCCCCGGGTCGACCCGTTCATCCAGGCCGCCTGGTTGGGCGGGTCGTACGGCAGTTCGTTCTGGTAGAAGTACGTCCGGCCGCCGTTGCCGTTCCAGATGGTCTGGTACTTCTGGTAGTGCTCGACGAAGAGGCCGTACATGGTGACGTTGTCGCCGTTGACGGTGAGCCCGGTGTCGGCGGTGTTCAGCGTCCACCCGGTGGGCACGCCGCTGGCCGCGTGGTCGGCCCGCCACAGCCACATGTGGTCGCCGATCACGTTGTCGCTGTTGACGGTCAACGTGTTGGTGGCCTTGCCGACGTGGGGTCCGCCGATGCGGAAGAACACGTCGTGCAGCGACGTCGGGTTGCTGGCGTGGCTCGCGGCCGACCCGGACGGCCCGACCTCCATGAGCACCGGCGAGTTCGTGGTGCCGGCCTCGAACATCAGCCCGGCGACCTTGACGCCGTCCACGTCGGCCACCCGCATCCCGACGCTGCCGTTGTCGGCCTGGATGGTGGCCAGGCCCAGGCCGAGGATGACCGTGTCGGCCCGGTTGACCTGGATCGGCTCGGTGACGTGGTGCACGCCCGGGGTGAAGAGCAGGTGCCGTCCCTGGGCGAGGGCCGCGTTGATGGTGGCGGCGCTGGTGCCGGGCTGGACGACGTAGAACTGCGACAGCGAGATGGACGAGCCGGCCGGGGTCTTGTTGTACCAGCTCGTGCCCGTGGAGTTGGTGCGCAGCGCCGGCACGAAGACGCGGTACTCACCGCTGCCGTCGACGTACAGGAACGGCTTCTCGCGGACCTGCGGGGTCTGCGCGATGACTGTGTGCGACGGGTTGGGGAAGCTCGGCGCCGGAGCGCCGACGACGCCCTGGAAGACCATGTTCCACACCGAGCCGGTCCAGCCGTTGCCGAACTCGCTGTTGCGCGAGTACCACTGCTGCTGCGAGCCGGAGACGACCAGGCCGTCGACACGGGTGTCGGCCAGCAGACCGCCACTGGACCAGCCGTCCCCACCGTTCCAGAGCTGGATCTGGTTCTGCGCGCCGCGCAGGTGCATCCGCCGGTACGGGGCGGCCTGGGACACCGCCCAGCGTTCCACGGTCTGCCCGGCGGGCAGGGTGACCGAGAGGTTCTCGGCGGCCCGCCAGAAGTTCTGGGTGGCGTTGCCGCCCATCCAGAACGCCTCGGTGCGGACGTGGCCGTTGAGGTTGACGTCGTCGGGGCTCATGCCGAGGCCTGCGACCTGGGTGAAGAAGCCGAGGTTGACGTCGGCCGTGTAGGTGCCCGGCTTGAACAGCACGGCGTACCGCTGCGGGCCGAACTGGTTGGTCTCCTGCTGGGTGAAGAGGGTGTCCAGTCGACTCTGGAGGGTCGAGGTCGGCGTGCTGGGGTCGAAGACGAACGTGTTCGACCCGAGGTTCGGGTTGTACGGGTCGGTGGTGCCGACCGGGGGCTCAGTGGTGCCGCCCGTGGTGTTCACCGCCAGCTCCCACAGCGAGTAGCCGTACGTGGTGCCCCGGGCGGTGCCGTACATCCGCAGGTAACGGCCACTGCCGCTGACGGTGAGGTTCTGCGTGCCGCCGGTGCCGGTGGTGGTCGAGTAGATCGTGGTCCAGGTGGTCCCGTCGGCCGAGGTCTGGAGCTGGAAGGACCGGGCGTACGCGGCCTCCCAGGTGAGCGTCACCCGACAGATGGTGCGGGTGCTGCCGAGGTCGACGCGCAGCCACTGCGGGTCGCTGGCGGCGCTGGCCCAGCGGGTGCCCGGGTTGCCGTCGACGGCGGCGGACGCCGCGAGGCCCGCGTCCTGTGTGGACGAGGCGGTGGCCGGGCTGCCCTGCGCGACGTTGGTGCTGCCGCAGGTGGGCGTGCTACCGCCGGTCTCGCCGTACACCTGGAACTCCCAGAGCGAGTAGCCGTAGCCGGTGCCCCGGGCGGTGCCGTACATCCGCACGTACCGGCCGGCGCCGGTGACTGTGAGGTTCTGCGTGCCGCCGGCGCCGGTGGTGGTCGAGTAGATGGTGGTCCAGGTGGCGCCGTCGTCGGAGGTCTGGAGCTGGAAGGCCCGCCCGTAGGCGCCCTCCCAGAGCAGGTTGACCTGGCTGATGGTGGCCCGCGCGCCCAGGTCGACCTGGAGCCACTGCGGGTCGCTGAAGGCGCTGGCCCAGCGGGTGCCGGTGTTGCCGTCGACCGCGGCGGCGGCCGGGGTGCCGGCGTTCTCGGTGGACGAGGCGGTGGCGGGACGGCCCTGGGAGAGCAGGGTGGGGGCGGCCTGCGCCGGGGTGGTGCCGCCGGTCGGCGTGAGCGCCGCGACCAGTGCCACGGTGAGCCCGACGAGCAGGTGCCGGACGGGACGCTGGGGGCGCGGACGTACGGATGTAGCACGAGATGTCATGACATCGCCTGTCGCTAGGGGTTACGGGGGTGCCGCGCGGGTGGGATCGGCTCGCCCCGTGGCGCCGTGGGTGGTGCCGCCGATGCGGCGTCGCGGGTCGGAGAGCGCTTTCGTAGGAGTGTTGCGGCGAGATTGCGACGACGTCAAGACATCGATCTATAACTTTGTTATTTATCCCGAGGATGCTTTTTTGTGTAATTTGCTGGCCGGCCGCGCGGTCGCTCCCGCTCAGCGGCGGACGCCACCCTCGGTGAGGAAGCGGGCGATCGGGAGGGTCGCCGCCCCCAGCGCCACCGCGTCCACGCCGAGCCGGCACAGCTCGATCGACGCCTGCTCGTACGGCTGGCGCAGCGCCTGCCGACCGGCCGCCTCCCGCACGGCCGGCAGCAGGTCGCCCAGCGCCATCGCCGCCCAGCCACCGAGCACCACCCGCTGCGGGTTGAACAGGTTGATCAGGTTGGCCACCCCGGCGCCCAGGTAGCCGGCTGTCTCGTCAAGCACCCGCCGGGCGGTGGCCGAGGTGCCGGCGGCGGCCACCAGGGCGGCGAGCTGGGACTCCTCGTCCTCGCCCGGCACCGCTCGCCCCCGACGCGCCTCCCGGTAGCGCTCGATGATCGCCTCGGCGCCCACGTACGCCTCCAGGCAGCCACGGGCACCGCACCGGCAGGCCCGGCCGCCGTACACCAGCGTGGTGTGTCCCCACTCCCCCGCGCTGCTGGACGCCCCCCGGTAGGTGGCGCCGTTCGTCACCACCGACGCGCCAACGCCGGAGCCGACAAGCGCGAAGACGGCGTGCCGGGCACCGCGCCCGGCGCCGAACCACATCTCGGCCTGACCGAGGGTCTTCGCGCCGTTGTCGATGTGCAGCGGCAGGTCGGTGCCCGCGCTGATCAGGCGCTCCAGCGGCACCCGGTCCCAGCCGAGGGCCTGGGCGTGCACGACAGCCTCGACGCCCTGCTCGACGACACCGGAGACACCGATGCCGACGCCGAGCACGTCGGCAGGGGCCACGCCGGCCTCCCCGGTCACCGCGTCGATGCCGGCCAGCACGTGCCCGGCCACGACGTCCGGCTCGGTCCGCGCCGGGTCGAGCGGGTACTCGATGCTGGCCAGCAGGGTCATCGCGAAGTCGAACAGCTCGACGCGGACCCGGGTCTCGCCGACGTCCACGCCGACCACGAACGCGAAGCGGGGCGCGATCCGCAGCAGCATGCTGGGCCGGCCACCGTCGGACTCGGCGGCTCCCGCCTCGGCGACCAACCCCTCGTCGATCAGGTCGGCCACCACGTTGCTCACCGCCGGCTGGCTGAGCCCGGTGCTGCGCACCAGGTCCTGGCGGGTGAGCGGACCGTCGAGGAAGAGCCTGGTCAGCAGGGCGGACCTGTTGCGCAGCCGCACGCTGCGGTTGGTGGCACGCGCCAGCTCCACTCGTCACCTCGTTCCCGTCGGCCGTTCGAGGCGACTGTAACCGCCCCGTGCTTGACGACCCACCGACCAGCAACTTTAATGACGACATAAATTAAGCCGTGATGTAACTCCCGGGAAACGCCGACGGACCCCGACGGCGCACCCCCGAACCCTGTCCGCGGCCGGCCGCCCGTCGCCCACCCCTATCGGTGACGAAGGCCGGCGGACCCCCACCACGCACCGGAAGGGCAGACCGTGTCGAGACGACACCTCGGGATATTCACCGCCGCCGTACTGGCAGCCGCATCGCTCACCGCCTGCGGCGGCTCCGGCGACGACTCCGCCGCATCGCCCAAGACGCTCACCTACTGGGCAAGCAACCAGGGCGCCAGCCTGGAGGCGGACAAGACCATCCTCCAGCCGGAGCTGGACAAGTTCGAGAAGCAGACCGGGATCAAGGTCACCGTCGAGGTGGTCCCCTGGTCGGACCTGCTCAACCGCCTGCTGGCCGCCGCCACCTCCGGCAAGGGCCCGGACGTGGTCAACATCGGCAACACCTGGTCGGCGTCGTTGCAGGCCACCGGCGCGCTCGTCGAGTTCGACGACGCCACCCTGCAGGCCGTGGGCGGCAAGGACCGGATCGTCCCCGCAGCGCTCGCCGCCGCCGGCGCCCCCGGCGAGCCGCCGGCCGCCGTGCCGCTTTACAGCATGGCGTACAGCCTGTACTACAACAAGAAGATGTTCGCCGACGCGGGCATCACCGCGCCGCCGACCACCTGGGAGCAGGTCGCCGAGTACGGCAAGAAGCTCTCCACCGGCGGCAAGTGGGGCCTCGCGATCGAGGGGGCCAACCCGTCGGAGAACGCCCACCACGCCTTCACCTTCAGCCAGCAGTACGGCGGCGAGTGGTTCGACTCGGCCGGCAAGCCGACCTTCGACACGCCGCAGAACGTCTCGGCCATCAAGCGCTACATCGACTTCATGGCCGCAGACAAGATCACCAACCCGAGCAACGCCGAGTACGCGCAGAACCAGTCGGTCTCCGACTTCGCCAACGGCAAGGCCGCCATGCTGCTCTGGCAGTCCGCCGGCTCCAACCTCAAGACGCAGAACATGCCCGCCGACGCGTACGGGGTGGCCCCGGTGCCGTTCCTGGCCAGCCCGCCGGCCGGCGGCAAGAAGGTCAACAGCATGGTCGCCGGGATCAACATGGCGGTCTTCAAGCACACCAAGAACAAGGACGGCGCGCTGAGCTTCGTGAAGTTCATGACCAGCGACGAGGAGCAGACGATCCTCAACAAGACGTACGGCTCGCTGCCGGCGGTCAAGACCGCGGGCTCCGACCCGGCGTTCACCGCCCCGGAGCAGAAGACCATCCAGGAGACCCTGGTCACCACCGCGGCGCCGCTGCCGCAGGTGCCCGAGGAGAGCACATTCGAGACCCTGGTCGGCACCGCGATGAAGGAGCTGTTCGCCGACGCGGCCAGCGGCAAGCCGGTCACCGAGGCATCGGTGAAGGCCAAGCTGACCGAGGCGCAGCAGAAGATGCGCTGACCCAGGCGTCACAGGTGGCCGTGGTCGGGCGTCGAGCCCGGCCACGGCCACCGCCTCCGAGAGGACCCCGATGGCAACCAGCACCACCGCGCCGGACGCCGGCCGGCGCGAACCCCGGGCCGGGACACCCGCCCGGGAGCCGGCCCGCCGGCCCCGCGGCCCGCGCCGCTCACTCCTGCCGTACCTGCTGCTCGCACCGGCCGTCGTGCTGGAACTCGCCGTCCACGTGATCCCGATGGTGGTCGGCGTCTGGATGAGCCTGCTGGAGCTGACCCAGTTCCACATCCGCGACTGGTCCACCGCACCCTTCGTCGGGTGGGACAACTACCGGGCGACGCTCGACATCAACAGCGCCGCCGGCAAGGAACTGCTGCACTCGTTCTGGATCACCCTGGCGTACAGCCTGCTGTCGGTCGGGTTCGCCTGGCTTCTCGGCATCTCGGCGGCGGTGGTGCTGCAACGACCGTTCCGGGGACGGGCCCTGCTGCGGGCGCTGTTCCTCACCCCGTACGCGCTGCCGGTCTACGCCGCGGTGATCACCTGGAGCTTCCTGCTGCAACGCGACACCGGCCTGGTCAACCACGTCCTCGTGGACCAGCTCGGCCTGCTCAACGAACGGCCGTTCTGGCTGATCGGCGACAACAGCTTCGCCTCGCTGCTCGTGGTGTCGGTGTGGCGCAACTGGCCGTTCGCGTTCCTGTGCCTGATGGCCGGCCTGCAGAACGTGCCGGGCGAGCTGTACGAGGCCGCCGCCATCGACGGCGCCGGTTTCTGGCGCCGGCTGCGCTCGGTCACCCTGCCGATGCTGCGGCCGGTGAACCTGGTGCTGCTGCTGGTGCTGTTCCTGTGGACGTTCAACGACTTCAACACGCCGTTCGTGCTGTTCGGCGGTTCCGCCCCGGAGCAGGCCGACCTGATCTCCATCCACATCTACCGCAGTTCCTTCAAGACCTGGGACTTCGGCTCCGGCTCGGCCATGTCGGTGGCACTGCTGCTGTTCCTGCTCGTCGTCTCGGCCGCGTACCTGCTGATCACCAACCGTCGGAGGGACGACCATGCGTGAGACCGCCGGTGAGCGCTGGGGCCGGCGCATCGTGCTGACCCTGCTCACCCTCTTCGTCGTCATCCCGCTGTACGTGATGGTCACCTCGGCTGCGAAACCGTTGCAGGACGTGCAGAACGGCTTCACCTGGTGGCCCAGTCGACCCACCCTGCAACCGTTCGTCGACATGTGGAGCACAGTGCCGCTGGCCCGGTACCTGGTGAACAGCCTCGTGGTGTCGAGCATCGCGGCGATCTGCTCGGTGGCGGTGGCCATCTTCGCCGCGTTCGCGGTCAGCCGGTACCGGTTCCGGGGTCGGGGGGTCTTCTCGGTGACGGTGCTGTCCACCCAGATGTTCCCCGGCATCCTGTTCCTGCTGCCGCTGTTCCTCATCTACGTCAACCTGGGCAACGCGACAGGCATCGAGCTGTACGCCAGTCGTACCGGCCTGATCATCACGTACCTGACGTTCTCGCTGCCGTTCTCGATCTGGATGCTTGTCGGCTACTTCGACTCGATCCCCCGGGGGCTGGACGAGGCGGCGCAGGTCGACGGGGCCGGGCCGCTGCGCATCCTGTTCCGGGTCATCCTGCCGGCCGCCGTGCCGGGCGTCGTCGCGGTCACCGTGTACGCGTTCATGACCGCCTGGGGTGAGGTGCTCTTCGCCTCGGTGATGACCGACGAGGGCAGCCGCACCCTGGCCGTCGGCCTGCAGGGCTACTCCACCCAGTTCAACGTCTACTGGAACCAGATCATGGCCGCCTCGCTCGTGGTCAGCATCCCGGTCGTCGCCGGATTCCTGGCCCTTCAGCGGTACTTCGTCGCCGGCCTCACCGCCGGCGCGGTCAAGTGAGCCATCCAACCCCAGAGGAGAACCGTCCCGTGCCCGACCTGTCCAACCTGCCACCCGACTTCCTCTGGGGGGTGGCCACCGCGGCGTACCAGATCGAGGGGGCCGTCGACGTCGACGGCCGGTCGCCGTCCATCTGGGACACCTTCTCGGCGACCCCCGGCACTGTCGACAACGGCGACACCGGCGCGGTGGCGTGCGACCACTACCACAGGTGGCCGGAGGACCTGGCGCTGCTGCGCCGGCTCGGCGTGGACGCGTACCGGTTCTCGGTGGCCTGGCCCCGGGTGATGCCCGACGGCGTCGGGCGGGTCAACGCCGCCGGGCTGGACTTCTACGACCGGCTCGTCGACACGCTGCTCACCGACGGGATCCGGCCGTTCGTCACCCTCTACCACTGGGACCTGCCACAGATCCTCCAGGATCGGGGTGGCTGGCCGGAGCGGGCAACCGCCGAGGCGTTCGCCGACTACGCGGCGGTGGTCGCCGACCGTCTCGGCGACCGGGTGGCCGACTGGTGCACGGTCAACGAGCCGCTCTGCGTGTCCTGGATCGGGCACCTGGAGGGCAACATGGCCCCCGGCGAGCGGGACCTGACCCGCGCGGTGCACACCTCGCACCACGTGCTGCTCGGGCACGGCCTGGCGACCCAGGCGATCCGTGCCAACGCCGCCCGCCCGGCTTCGGTGGGCCTGGTGCTCAACCTCAGCCCGATCGAGCCGGCCACCGACCGCCCCGAGGACGTCGCGGCGGCGCGGCGGGCAGACGGGCACGTCAACAGGTGGTGGCTGGACCCGATCCACGGGCGCGGCTACCCCGCCGACATGATCGCCACCTACGGGGTCGAGCCGCCGGTACGCGGCGACGACCTGGCGGTGATCGCCACGCCGACGGACTTCCTCGGGGTGAACTACTACTTCCGTCAGCTGGTGGTCGACGATCCGACAGGTCCGGCGCCGTTCGCGAAGCAGGTGCCGGTGCCCGGCTCGGTGGAGACCGCGATGGGCTGGGAGGTGTACCCGGCGGGCCTGGAGCGGCTGCTCGTCGACGTGCACGAGGAGTACCGGCCGGGCCGGATCATCGTCACCGAGAGCGGTTCGGCGTGGCCGGACGAGGTCACCGCCGAGGGCGCCGTGGAGGACAAGGAGCGCACCGACCACCTGGAGCAGCACCTGGCGGCCTGCGCGGCGGCGGTGGCGAGGGGCGTGCCGCTGGACGGTTACTTCGTCTGGTCGCTGCTCGACAACTTCGAGTGGGCGTACGGCTACGACAAGCGCTTCGGGCTGGTGCACGTCGACTACGCCACGCAGCGCCGGACGGTGAAGGCCAGCGGTCTGCGCTACGCCGAGCTGATCCGCGCCCACCAGGCTCTCGCCGGGACGACCGGGACGGCCGCGCCGGTGGCGTGAGACGGGGGCCGTCCGGCCGGCCGCCCGGGGTGACCCGGGCGGCCGCTCCCGTCCGGATCGGACGAAACGCCGCCGACCGCCGTCCGCAGTGGCTAGCCTGCGGCAATGTCCGCAGCACCCGACGAGATCGAGCAGCCCGACGCCGGAGCAAGGGTGTCCGGCACCGACCGGATGACGGCCTTCAGCGACGGCGTCTTCGCCATCGTCATCACGTTGCTGGTCATCGATCTGCGGGTGCCGGAGTACCACGAGGGCGAGCTGCTGGACGGCCTGCTCGGCGAGGGCGCCTCGTACCTGGCCTTCGTGGTGTCCTTCGTCTACGTCGGCGTGCTCTGGCTCAACCACCACGCCCTGCTGCGGCTGATCCGCGGCACCACCCTCACGCTGAGCTGGATCAACCTCGGCGTCCTCTTCGGCGCGGTGATCATTCCGTTTCCCACGGCGGTGCTGGCGTCGGCGTTCACCCACGGCGACACCAACGACCAGCGCGCGGCCGTGGCCCTGTACGCGCTGAGCGCCGCGCTGATGTCGGCCCCCTGGCTGGTGTTCTTCAGCTACCTGCACCGTCACCCGGCGCTGCTGCACCGCCGGATCACCCCCGACTTCGCGCGCCGGCAGCGCCTGCGACCGATCACCGGGCTGGTGCTGTACGGGCTGGGCGGCCTGCTCGGCTGGTTCGTCAACCCGCTGCTCGGTCTGATCGCCGTCATCATCATGATCACCTATCACGCCGTGACCAGCGAGGGGCTGCCCCGCTGGCTCACCCGTCACTGAGGGCCCGTAGCCGCAGCAGGTCGGCCGGTGTGTCCACGTCGACCGGGGAGCCGACGTCGTCGCAGGGCACCTCGACCACCAGGTCCGGATGGTCGCGCAGCAGGTCGCGGGCGCCCCGGTCGCCGACGGCGTACCGGTCCAGCAGCGGCCAGGCCTCTCGACCGAGCAGGACCGGGTGCCCCGGCCGGCCCGCGTAGGTGGCGACCGCGACGACCGCTCCGCCGGCGTGGGCCGTGCGCACCCGGCGCACCGCGACCGGACTGAGCAGCGGCTGGTCCACCAGGGCCACGACCGCGGCCGGCACGTCCGCGCCCAGCGAGGCCAGGCCCCGGCGCAGCGACGAGCCAAGGCCCTCTGCCCAGCCGTCGTGGCGTACCGGCACCGCGCCGGGCACGTCGGGCACCTCGTCGGCGCCCGCGCCGAGCACCACGTGCACGGGTACGCACCCGCCGTCGCTCAACAGCCGGACGGCCCGCCGCAGCAGGGGCTCGCCGTCGAACTCCACGAGGGCCTTCGGGCAGCCGTACCGCCGTCCGGCGCCGGCGGCCAGCAGCAGCCCGGCGGTCACCCGCCTCACCTCCCGTCCAGAGTGCTTTGCGTTATTCGCCCCGCGATATACCGACAAAGCTAGTCTGGGCCGGTGCAGGCCGGACCGGAGAACGCGACGACCACCGACGAGCGGCACTCGTCCCGGGTGGCGTTCGACGTCAACGGCGTCCCCCGCGAGGTGACGCTCGACAACCGCACCACGCTGCTCGACACGCTGCGCGAGCACCTCGACCTGACCGGGGCGAAGAAGGGCTGCGACCACGGCCAGTGCGGCTCCTGCACGGTCCTGCTCGACGGGCGCCGGGTGAAGAGCTGCCTGATCTTCGCCGTCACCCTGGACGGCCGGTCGGTGGTCACCGTGGAAGGGCTGGCCGGGCCGGACGAGCTGTCACCGTTGCAGGCCGCGTTCATCGCGCAGGACGCGTTCCAGTGCGGCTACTGCACCCCCGGGCAGCTCTGCTCCGCCCGGGGAATGCTCGACGAGATCGACCGGGGCTGGCCCAGCGCCGTCACCGAGGACCTGGCCGCGCCGCCGGAGCTGACCGACGCGGAGATCCGTGAACGGATGGCCGGCAACCTGTGCCGCTGCGCCGCGTACCCGCACATCGTCGCGGCCGTCCGGGCAACGGCGGCCGCGCGGTGAGGCCCTTTCGCTACCACCGGCCCGCCGACGTGGCGGAGGCGGTCGCCGTGCTCGCGGCCGAGCCGCAGGCGGCGTACCTGGCCGGCGGGACGAACCTCGTCGACCTGATGAAGCTCGGGGTGCAGCGCCCCGACGTGCTGGTGGACGTGACCCGGCTGCCGCTGGACACCGTCGAGGAGCTGCCCGACGGCGGACTGCGGATCGGCGCGACGGTGCGCAACAGCGACCTCGCCGCCCACCCGGCGGTCCGCCGCGACTACCCGGTGCTGGCCCGCGCCCTGCTCGCCGCCGCCTCCGGGCAGCTGCGCAACCTGGCCACCACCGGCGGCAACCTGTTGCAGCGCACCCGCTGCGTGTACTTCCAGGACACCGGCAAGGCGTGCAACAAACGCGACCCGGGCAGCGGATGCGCGGCCGTGCACGGCCAGAACCGCGACCTGGCGGTGCTGGACTGGTCCGAGCAGTGCGTCGCCACCCACCCGTCGGACCTCGCGGTGGCCCTCGCCGCGCTGGACGCGGTGGTGGAGGTGCACGACACCGACGGCCCACGGGACGTCCCGCTCGCCGCCCTGCACCGCTCACCCGGCACCCATCCGGAGCGGGAGACCACCCTCGCCCGCGGCACGCTCATCACTGCCGTGCGGTTGCCGGCGCTGCCGGCCGCGCGCCGTTCGGCGTACCTGAAGGTGCGCGACCGGGCGTCGTTCGCCTTCGCCGCCGGCTCGGTGGCCGCCGTGCTGGACCTGGACGGCGGGGTGGTCCGCGACGTGCGGCTGGCGTACGGGGCGGTGGCCCACCGGCCCTGGCGGGCGTACCGGGCCGAGGAGGAGCTACGCGGTCGACAGTTCAGCGCGGAGCTGGCCGCGGCGGCCGCCGACGCCGAGCTGGCCGAGGCGCGTCCCCTGCGGCACAACGGCTTCAAGCTGCCGCTGACCCGGTCCATCACCGTACGGGTGCTCACCGAACTGGCGTCGTCGTGAGCACCGACGCGGTCGGCCGGGCGTACCCCCGCCTGGAGGGACGGGAGAAGGTCACGGGCACGGCCCGGTACGCGGTGGAGTACCCCGTCGACGGTGTCACCTACGGCTGGGCGGTGCCCTCGGCCGTGGTGCGGGGCCGGATCACGCGGGTCGACACGGCGGAGGCGCTGGCGTCGCCAGGCGTGCTGGCCGTGGTGCACCACGGCAACGCGCCCCGGCTCGCGCCCGGCCTGGAGGCGGACCTGTGGCTGCTCCAGGAACCGACTGTGCACTACCGGGGGGAGCTGATCGCCGTCGTGGTGGCCACCAGTCTGGAGGCGGCCCGGGAGGGCGCCCGGCTGGTGCGGATCGACTACGACGCCGGACCGCACAGCACGGTGCTCACCGAGGACCATCCGGGCCTCTACAAGCCGGACCACGTCAACCCCAGCTATCCGACCGACGCCGAGGAGGGCGACTTCGACGCCGGGTACGCGGCCGCCCCGGTGCGCGTGGACGCCACCTACCGGACGCCTGCGTACCACAACAACCCGATGGAGCCGCACGCCACCACGGCGCGGTGGCAGGACGGGCGGCTGCTGGTGCACGACTCCAACCAGGGCGCGTCGTCGGTGCGGGCGGCGCTGGCCGAGTTGTTCGAGCTGCCCCGGGAGTCGGTGCGGGTGGTCACCGAGCACGTCGGCGGCGGCTTCGGCAGCAAGGGGTACGCGAAGGCGTCGGTGGTGCTGGCCGCCCTCGCCGCCCGGCACGTGGACCGTCCGGTCAAGCTGGCGTTGACCCGCCAGCAGCTGTTCGGGCCGGTCGGCTACCGCACCCCCACCATCCAGCGTGTCCGCCTCGCGGCCGACGCCGACGGGCGGCTCACCGCGATCTGCCACGACGCGATGAGCCAGTCCTCGACCATCCTGGAGTTCGCCGAGCAGACCGCCGTCTACACCCGCAGCATGTACGCCGCACCGCACCGTCGCACCACCCACCGGCTGGTCCGTCTCGACGTGCCGACGCCGTTCTGGATGCGGGCGCCTGGCGAGTGTCCCGGTGCGTACGCCCTGGAGTCGGCGATGGACGAACTGGCCGTCGCCGTCGGTATCGACCCGGTGGAGCTGCGCATCCGCAACGACACGGCTGTCGACCCCGATCAGGGGCGCCCGTTCACCAGCCGGCACCTGGCGGCCTGCCTGCGCGAGGGGGCCCAGCGGTTCGGGTGGGCCGACCGGGATCCCGCGCCCCGGGCGCGGCGCGACGGGCGCTGGCTCATCGGGTCCGGCGTGGCCGGGTCGAGCTACCCGGCCCGCGCCAGGCCGTCCTGCGCCACGGCCACCGCGAGGCCAGACGGCGGTTTCCACGTCCGCATCAACGCCACCGACATCGGCACCGGCGCCCGGACGGCGCTGTGGCAGGTGGCCGCCGACGCGCTGGGGGTGCCGCCGGAACGGGTCGGGATCAGCATCGGCGACAGCGATCTGCCGAACGCGCCGGTGGCCGGCGGCTCGATGGGCACCGCGAGTTGGAGCTGGGCGGTGATCCGGGCCTGCCAGGCGCTGCGCGGGAAGCTGCGCGACGGCGTGCCGACCGATGCCGAGGTGAGCGCCGAGGCGGACACCTCCGAGGAGGTCGGCGGACAGCCCGGCCTGCCGCGGTACGCGTACGGGGCGCAGTTCGCCGAGGTCCGGGTGGACGCGACCACAGGCGAGGTACGGCTCAACCGGATGCTCGGGGTGTTCGCGGCGGGCCGGGTGGTCAATCCGACGACGGCCCGCAGCCAGCTCATCGGGGGCATGACGATGGGGCTGTCGATGGCGTTGCACGAGGAGGGTCTGCTCGACGAACGCTACGGCGACTGGGTCAACCACGACCTGGCCACGTACCACATCACCGGCTGCGCGGACGTGGAGTCCATCGAGGCGTACTGGCTGGACGAGCACGACGGTGAGCTGAACCCGGCCGGGGTGAAGGGTATCGGCGAGATCGGCATCGTGGGCGCCGCCGCGGCGGTCGCCAACGCGGTGTACCACGCCACGGGCGTCCGGATCCGGGACCTGCCGATCCGACTGGACAAGCTCGTCGGAGTTTCAGATTTGGCTTAAATAAGCCAGCGGTGATACAACTGTCGTCGTGCACGCCTTCGACGTGCTGGGCGACCCCGTCCGGCGCCGCATCCTGGAACTGCTCGCCGACGGTGAGCAGACCGCCGGCGCGGTGAGCGCTGTCATCCGCGACGAGTTCGGCATCTCCCAGCCCGCCGTGTCCCAGCACCTGAAGGTGTTGCGGGACAACGGATTCGCCACCGTACGACCGGAAGGCACCCGGCGGCTGTACGCGGTCGACCCGCGCCCACTGCGCGAGGTCGACGGCTGGCTGGAGCACTTCCGCCGGTTCTGGACCCCACCCCTGGCGGCACTCGCCACCGAGCTGGCCCGGGGCCGACGCGAGCGTCGGCTGCGCGGGCCCGCCGACCCACCCGACGAGAGGAACACCTGATGTTCGACGCGACCGAGCAGATCAACGCCGTCCAGCGGAAGGTCGGCAACCGCACCCTGGAGGCCGGCGAGGCCCGGGTGGCCACGATCAGCCAGACCTACCAGGCGACGCTCGACGACCTGTGGGACGCCTGCACCAACGCCGAGCGCATCCCGCGCTGGTTCCTGCCGATCAGCGGCGACCTGCGACTGCACGGCACGTACCAGCTGGAGGGCAACGCCGGGGGCACCGTGCAGAGCTGCGACCCGCCGCACGGCTTCACCGCCACCTGGGAGTTCGGCGGCGAGGTGAGCTGGATCGAGGTACGACTCACCCCGGTCGACGAGGAGCGGACCCGCTTCGAACTGGACCACATCGCCCACGTCGACCAGGACCGCTGGGCCCAGTTCGGGCCCGGTGCCGTCGGCGTCGGCTGGGACCTGGGGCTGCTCGGCCTGGCCACCCACCTGTCCGGCGACGGCAGCGGCGTCCGCCCTGAGGACAGCGCCGAATGGGTCGCCTCCGACGAGGGCCGGCGGGCCATGGAGCTGAGCAGCCGACTGTGGGGCGAGGCCAGCGTCGCCGCCGGCACCGACCCCGACCAGGCGCGGGCCGCCGCCGAGCGCACGACCGCCTTCTACACCGGGGCGCCGGCCGCCTGAGGCGCCGCCGCCGGCCGGGTAACGTGCTGGGGCATGACCGGTACGCCGTACTCACACTGCTCCTACTGCGGCGCGGCCTACCCGGCGGCAGCCGGGTGGCCGCGGGTCTGCGCGGTCTGCGGCGAGACCGTCTGGCGCAACCCCCTGCCCGTCGCGGTGGCGGTGCTGCCGGTCCGCACCGCCACCGGCCTGGGCGTGGTGGTGGTCCGCCGGGACATCGAACCCGCCCGTGGGCAGCTCGCGCTGCCCGGCGGCTTCATCGAGTACGGCGAGGAGTGGTCCGACGCGCTCGTGCGGGAGCTGCGCGAAGAGACCGGGCTGGTGGCCGCCGCCGGGGACGCGCGCCTGTTCGCGGTGCACGGCGCACCGGCGGGCGGCACCATGATGGTCTTCGGGGTGCTGCCCGAGCAGGTGGCGGAGGATCTGCCGCCCTCGGCGCCCACCGACGAGGCGACCGAGTGGTTGGTGCTCACCGACCCGGTCGAGCTGGCGTTCTCCACCCACACCCGGGTCCTGGCCGACTTCCTGCGCCCCGACCACCCGGCCTGATCCCGCCCGACATCAGCACGGCCACGGGTCAGCGGGGCACTGCCTCGTCGGTCCCGGCCCGGTAGCCGGCGGCCTGCAGCTCGAACAGCTCGCGGTAGAGGCCGCCGGCGGCCATCAGCTCGTCGTGGCTGCCCTGCTGGATGAGGCGTCCCTGGTCGAGCACGAAGATCCGGTCGGCGTGCCGCACGTTCGCCAGCCGGTGGGTGATCAGCACGACCGCCCGGTCTGGGTGACGGCGCAGGTGCTGGAACAGGGCGTGCTCCGCGCGGGCGTCCAGGGCGGCCGACGGCTCGTCGCAGATCAGCAGGGCCGCGTCGCGGTAGAGGCCGCGC
The DNA here is from genome assembly GCF_040683695.1 of Micromonospora sp. NPDC093244. NCBI lineage: Bacteria > Bacillati > Actinomycetota > Actinomycetes > Micromonosporales > Micromonosporaceae > Micromonospora > Micromonospora sp. NPDC093244. The sequence continues at coordinate 1,580,242 of NZ_JBFBEO010000001.1, read as the reverse complement.
GCGGCGACCAATCGTTGCCACTGGCCACCGGACAGCTCGTGGCCGTCCTTGAACTCCCGGTCGAGCAGCGTGTCGTAGCCGTGCGGCAGGCCGACGATCATGTCGTGGGCGGCTGCCGCCCCGGCCGCCTCCTGCACGCTCGGGCCGGGTCGGTCCGGCGGACGGTCGTGCCGGCCGACGCGGATGTTCTGCCCGGCGGTGAACGGGAACTTCCACCACTCCTGGGTCATCACGGCCACCTGCGCGCCGAGGGCACGCGGGTCCAGTTCGGCGGCGTCCACGCCGTCCCACCGGATCACCCCGCCGGTCGGCTGGTACAACCCCGCGATCAGTTTGGCCAGGGTGGTCTTGCCCGAGCCGTTCTCGCCGACGAGCGCCACCACCTCGCCCCGCCGGATGGTGAGGCTGACCCGGTCCACCGCCGGGGTGTCGGTGTCCGGGTAGCGCAGGCTCACCTCGTCCAGCTCGATCACGTCGACACCGTCCGTCGACAGGTCGCCGCCGACCGGCACCCGGGCGTGGGCACGAGCCAGGAAGTCCCGGTAGTCCTGGTAGTAGAGGGCGTCCTCGTACAGCGAGTTGGTGGCGACCACCGCGACGCCCATGCTGGTGCGCGCGGACTGCAGGGCGAGCAGGGCGGTCGCGGCGGCGGCCAGGGCGACCATCCCGGCCAGCAGCAGCCCGCCGAGGACTGCGTACACCCCGAAGGTGGCGAGCCCCGCCATCGTCGCCCCGACGACCCGGGTGCCGGTCTGCGAACGGACCAGCCGCAGCTCGGCCCGGGTTTCGACGGCCATCACCCCGCGGTACTCGGCGAGCAGGAAGTCGCGCATCTGGTACGCGCGCACCTCGGCCGCGGTACGCCTGTTCGCCATCAGGTGGGCCAGCATCCACATCCGGCGGCGCCTGGTGATCCGGGCCAGCATCGCCAGGTACTCCCGGCGGGCCATCCGTACCGCGGTGGCCGCCTGGGGCACCGCCGCGAGCAGCAGGCACGGCAGCAGCAACGGCTGGATGACTGTCACCGCGACGGCGGTGGCGAGCATCCCGACCACGCCGGTGACCAGGTTGACCGTGTGGTCGACGATCCACGCGGCCTCGGCCATCCCCCGGTCACGGGCGCGGTCCATCTCCTCGGCGAAACCGGCGTCGTCGAACGCGGCGAGGTCCACCGCCGTGGTGGCCTCGAACAGCCGCAGCTCCACCTGGTAGTTGATCTGCGGGGTCAGCCGTGCCTGCGCCCAGCCCGCCGCGATGGTGAGGCCGCCCCGCGCCGACACCGCCGACGCGGCCACGATCAGCGCCGGCAGGGCCGATCGGACGCGGTCCGGGGTGGGACCGGCGGCGAACAGCTCCCGCAGCACGCTCGTCGTGGCGAGCAGGCCGAACGTGGTCATCACCCCGGCCGCGATGTTCAGGCCGATCGAGGTGACCGTGTCGCGGCGGTTGGTGGACCAGGCCAGCCCGACCGCCTCGCGGACCAGCCGGGGCAGCCGGCGGGCCACCGCCCAGAAGCTGGTGTGCGCGAACTCCTGGGCGTGGTGCAGCCACTCGCGATCCTCCAGCTCCGGGAGCATCGTGTCCGGTGGATCGTCCGGGTTGGCGTCGTCCTCGACGGGGGTGCGCTGGCGGGCCATCGACTCCACGGACCCTCCTCGGGGGCGGGCATCACGATCGCGCCGAGACTACTGCCAGCAACCAGGCGCTGTCTCTAGGTGATCGGCGCGTCGTGCGGCGCGTCCGGTGCGCCCCCGGCGACCGGGAGCAGCACCCGGAACGTCGTGCGCCCGGGCTCGGTCTCCACCCGGATGTCGCCGTGATGCTTGTGCACCACGATCCGGTACGAGATGTCCAGCCCCAGCCCCGTGCCCGAGCCGACCGGCTTGGTGGTGAAGAACGGTTCGAAGATGCGCGGACGCACCTCCGGCGGAATGCCCGGCCCGGTGTCGGTGATCTCCACAGTCAGCAGGTCGTCGACGCGTCCGGTGCGGACGGTCAACACGCCCTTCTCCCCCATCGCACCCAGCGCATTGTCGATCAGGTTGGTCCACACCTGGTTCAGCTCGGCCGCGTACGCCGGAACCGGCGGCAGGCTCCGGTCGTACTCCCGGACCAGCTTGACCTCGGCGGGGATCTTGCCCTTGAACATCACCAGGGTGGCGTCGAGCAGATCGTGCACGTCCACCACCCGGTGCGGCGCACGGTCCAACTGCGAGTACTGCTTGGCGGCCCCCACCAGGCCGGAGATCCGGGTGACCGCGTCGCCGATCTCCCGCATCAGCAGCTCGGTGTCCACCGTGTAGGTGAGCCACCGCACCGCCGCCTCCAGGTCGGCCGGACCGACCGCCGCCTTCATCCGCGCCAGGAAGGCCGCGTCGATGCCACCCCCGACCAGTATCGGCGCCAGGTCCCAGGCGTCCGTTACGCCGCGCTCCTCCAGCCAGTCGGTGAGCGCGTCCTCGGCGTCGGCGGTGGCCATCGGAGTCAACGTCGGCGCGGTGGCCACCCGGGCGACAGCCTCCTCCTGGAACGCGACCAGGCCGTGCAGGGCGCTGCCGTCGAGCCGACCGTCAGCGATCATGGCGAGTTTGTGACGCATACCGGCGACCCGGTCACGCAGCACCGAGGTGGCCCGCACCGCCGCCGCCGCCGGATTGTTCAGCTCGTGGGTCAGCCCCGCCGAGAGCGAACCGAGAGCCAGCAGCCGCTCCCGCTCCCCCACGATGGTCTGCGAGTCCCGCATGCCGAAGAACAGCCCCTCCAACAGGTGCATGGGCATCGGGAACCAGGTCCGCAGGGCATAGGCGAAGTCCTCCGCCGGCAGCACGAAGAAATCCGCGTCGGTCACCGCCCGCAGGCTGTTGCGGTAGGTCTGATCGACCTGGTCGCCCAGGTACGCCTGGGTGGCCCCGCCGTACACGCCACGCTGGTCGGTCCGGGAAACCTCCACATCGTCGCCGCGCACCTGCCGACTCAGGGCCACCGCACCCCGCAGCAGCACGAAGAAGCACGTCGCCGGCTCACCCTCGCCGTACACGAGGGTGCCGCCGCCACGCTGCTCGACGCGGCCACGCTCGGCCAGCCAGTCGAGCTGACCGTCGTCCAGAGCTTCGAACAGGAACAGGGTACGCAGCTGCGCCGGCGTCAACCGGTCCGACTGACCGCTCACTGGACCTCCTTCGTACGCGACTGCGGGGCTCGCAAACCCGGCTCACTCCTCGCACTCACTGGGCCTCCAAATAGCGGTGCACGAGAGAGACGGCCATCGCGCCCTCGCCGACGGCCGAGGCGACCCGCTTGACCGACTCGGCCCGCACGTCACCGGCGGCGAACACCCCAGGCACGCTCGTCTCCAGGTGGTACGGGTCACGCGACAGCGACCAGCCGGGCGGCCGCCTCCCCCCGGCCAGCAGATCCGGGCCGGTGACGATGAACCCGCGCCCGTCGCGGACCAGAACACCGTCGAGCCAGTCGGTGCGGGGCTCCGCCCCGATGAAGATGAAAAGCCAGGACGTGTCCACCGAGCGGGACTGGCCGGTACGGGTGTCGCAGAGGGTGAGCTGTTGCAGGTGCCCCTCCCCCGCCGCGCCGGTCACCGCCGTGTGCGGGTGCACGGTGATCCGGTCGATCCGCTCCAGCTGGTCGATCAGGTACCGCGACATCGACGCGGTCAGGTCCGCGCCGCGGATCAGCAGGTGCACCCGGGCGGCGTACCTGGAGAAGTGCACCGCGGCCTGGCCCGCCGAGTTGGCCCCGCCCACGATGTAGACGTCCTGGTCGACGCAGCTCGGCGCCTCCGTCGCGGCGGCGCCGTAGAAGACGCCCCGGCCGGTGAAGTCGGCCAACCCGGGCGCGTCGAGCACCCGGTACGAGACGCCGGTGGCCAGCACCACCGTGTGTGCGGCGATCTCGGTGCCGTCGCCGAAGCGCAGCAGCCGGGCGCCGCCCGCCTCGCTGAGCCCGATCACCTCCCGGGCGCTGAGCAGCTCGGCGCCGAACTTCACCGCCTGCCGCCGGGCCCGGTCGGTCAGCTGCGCGCCGGAGACGCCGTCGGGGAAACCCAGGTAGTTCTCGATCCGGCTGCTCTGACCGGCCTGCCCGCCGGTGGCGCGGCGCTCGACGAGCACCGTACGCAGCCCCTCCGAGGCGCCGTACACCGCCGAGCCCAGGCCGGCCGGCCCGCCGCCGATCACCACCAGGTCGTAGAAGTCCGACGCCGGCACCACGGTCAATCCGGCAAGGGTGGCAAGTTCGGCCTCGCTGGGTGCGACGAGCGCCTTGCCCTCGGCGGTCACCACAAGCGGCACGTCCGCCTCGGTGGCGCCGGCGGCGTCGAGCAGCCGTGCCCCCTCCGGGTCGTCGGCCAGCAGCCACCGGTACGGCACCAGGTTGCGGGCCAGGAAGTCACGGACCTTGAACGACGGGGCGGACCAGCGGTGCCCGACGACCCGGATCTCGGCGCTCGCCGCGTCCGGGGTGACCGACCACGCCTCCAGCAGGGTGTCCACCACCGGGTACAGCTTCTCCTCCGGCGGGTGCCAGGGCTTGAGCAGGTAGTGGTCCAGGTCGACCACGTTGATCGCCTCGATCGCGGCGTCGGTGTCCGTGTACGCCGTGAGCAGCACCCGGCGGGCGGCCGGGAAGATGTCCATCGCCGCTTCCAGGAACTCGACGCCTGTCATCTCCGGCATCCGGTGGTCGGCCAGCAGCAGCGCCACCTGTTCGCCGCGCAGCTTCACCTCGCGCAGCGCGTCCAACGCCTCCGGGCCGGAGGCGGCGCGCAGCACCCGGTAGCGGTCGCCGTAGCGGCGCCTGATGTCCCGAGCCACGGCCCGGGACACCACAGGGTCGTCGTCGACGGTCAGGATCACCGGGTTTGCCATGGCGCCCATGAAACCACCTGCGGCGTGTGCGCCGCACCATCGCGTGGCGCGCGACGCACGGTTGATCAGCGTCAACCCGGGTAAGCCGCGGAGCCGCGCGGGCGGCCGACGACCCGCCTGGTTGCCGCGCACACCTCGGGGGGCCCATGGCGGACTCGGCGCCGACCGGACCGACGACGACGGACAGGATCGTGGAGCTGCGCGTGCACGGTGTCTCCGGGGCCGGTGCGGACCGGGTGTTGAACCGGCCGTACGTGCACCAGGTCGCCGGTGACCGCAGCGGCGGGTTCTACCGGCCGCGTCCGGGTTACCCCGACTCGACCGGGACGGACGGGGTGACGCTCGAGGCGTACCGCTGGAGTGACCTGCCGTCCGGCACGGCCGCGCGGACGCTGTCGCTGGTGTTCCTGCTGCCGTTCATGCTGTGCAACGTGGCGCTCTGGATGCGCCCGGCGAACCCGTCGGCGAAGTACGGCTTCATGGCGCTGTGTCGCGTGCTCGCCCTCACCCTCACCATGCTCTACGTGCTCTCCATCGTCGGGGTGGCGCTGGACCTGATCGCCTGGCGTTGCATGGGCATGCCGTCGTGCCTGGCCGGCCGGAGTTCCCTGTCCTGGCTCGGCGGGCGTCCGGTCGGTGTCCGCCTGGGCGTGCTGGCACTGGTGCCGGTCGCCGCCATCGGACTCGTCTGGTGGCTGGGCGCCCGACCCAGCCACCAGTTCGACGCGTTCCGGACCAACGCCCCACCGCGGGCCTCGAAGCACCGGCTGAGCGCCGTCGGTCAGTGGGACGGCGCACCCCTGGTGGGACGGCTGCGGTCGGTGCACGTGGCGGCGGCGTTCGCCACGCTCGACGCCAGCCTGCTGACGGCGCGGGCCAGCCAGCACGCCTCGCGGGTGATGGTGGTGCTGGTGGTGGCCACCGGGGCGGTACTGGTGGCCTGTGTGCTCCTCCTGAGTGTGGTGCCGAACATCGACCGGCCGGGGGCGGCGCCGGGCGTGGACGGCGCCACCCGGGGGCTGCGCACGATCGCCTGCGGCCTCACCATCCTGGTGATCGTGCACGTCGTCGTCAGTCCGGCTCCATGGCCGCAGCGCGGCGCGCTGCCCGGCTACGGCGCGCTCGTGGCCTGGCTGTTCGTGAGCCAGACCGTGCTTGTCGCCGCCCTGGCCGTGGAGGTGCTCTGGCGGCGCGGCGACGGGCAGCGCAAGGCGGCGATACGGGCGCTGGGTGCACCTGTCTTCGTCACCATCGCCGCCGGCCTCGCCGTGGCCTTCGCCGCGGAACTGGTCTACCGGGTCGCGGACCTGCTCGACCGCGAGGGGACGACCGCGGACCGGATGGCCACCAGCCCTCCCCTGCCGTACACGTGGGCGATCTTCGGTTTTCTCCTCGCCGTGCTGAGCGCCCTGGTGGTGGCCGCCGCACTGACCGTGCTGACCGCGCCGGGGCGACGGCGGGCCGCTCGGGCGATCGTGGCCGCCGACTTCCCGCACGCGCCGCCGGAGGCGGCGGACCGGCTGCGGCGGGTGGAGCAGGCCGTGGCCCGCGCCCGGTTCACCGAACGGCTGGAGCCGCTCTCGGTGGTGTACGCCGCGCTGGCCGCGCTCGGTCTGGCCACGAGCGTGCTCGGGCTGCTCCAGCTCTACCCCGGTGACATCGCGCAGCGCTTCGTCGGGGTGCCCGAGAAGATGGTCAGCTTCCTGATCGACTCGGGCAGCTACCTGATCGCCGGGCTTCTCCTCTGGCTGGTCGTCGGTGGTCTCTTCGCGTACCGGACGGCCGGGTTCCGCCGGTACGTGGGCGTGCTGTGGGACCTGGGCACCTTCTGGCCCCGCGGCGCACACCCCTTCGCGCCGCCCTGCTACGCCGAGCGGGCAGTGCCGGAGCTGGCCAAGCGGATCTCCTACCTGGTCGAGCAGGGTCATCGGGTCCTGCTCGCCGGGCACAGTCACGGCTCGGTGCTGCTCGCCGCGACGGTGCTGCAACTGCCGCCCCGGATCACCGACCGGGTCGCGTTGCTGACCTACGGGTCTCCCCTGGGTCGGCTGTACTCGCGGCTGTTCCCCGCGTACGCCGACGACGCGGCGTTGCGGGCGATCGGTGAGCGGGTCGGCTGGCGGTGGCTCAACCTGTGGCGGGACACCGACCCGATCGGCGGCTGGATCTTCGCGTCGCACCGGCCGGGCGAGGTCGAGAACCTGACCGGGCCTGCGGCGAGCGTCGACCGCCGGTTGGTCGACCCGGAGGATGTGGTGGCGCCGCCCAGCGACAGTGTGCCGCCGCCGATCATGGGGCACTGGCCGTGCGAGTCGCAGGAGGCGTTCGCCGACGCGGTACGGGAGTTGACGGCGCGGCTGCGCACGACCGCCCGGTGACCGGCTGACGCCGGGGCGGATATCGTCGCCGGGTGAGCCCGTCCAAGCAGCCCGAGCGCCGGTTGATCGCCTCGAACAAGAAGGCCCGGCACGAGTACACGGTGCTGCGCACCTACGAGGCGGGCATCGTGCTTGTCGGCACCGAGGTGAAGTCGCTGCGCGAGGGGCGGGCCTCGCTGGTGGACGCGTTCGCGCACGAACGTGACGGCGAGATCGTGCTGTACGGCCTGCACATCGCCGAGTACGCGTACGGCACGTGGACGAACCACGCTCCCCGGCGCAACCGCAAGCTGCTGCTGCACCGCGCGGAGATCGACCGGATCCTGGACAAGGTCCGCGAGGGCGGTGTGACACTGGTGCCGCTGTCGATGTACTTCGAGAACGGGTACGCCAAGGTCGAGCTGGCCCTGGCCAAGGGCAAGCGCTCCTACGACAAGCGGCAGACGCTCGCCGAGCGGGACGCGAACCGCGAGATCGCCCGCGAGCTGGGTCGACACCTCAAGGGCCACCCCCGCCGCCCCTGACCCGCCGGCTGTCGACGGGGAGCGCTGTCGGCGGCCTCAGCGACACGCTGTCACCACTGGATCCTGGATCGAGCACGATCATGCGAGCGGGACGCAGGTGCCAGGATAATCATGCGGTCACCTGTGTGGATGCTGGCCTGTTGGGTCTGTTGGCCTTGCGGATGCCAGGTTAGGGTGAGCCGGTGACGACTTTCCGGATCGGCGCGGCGGCCGAGGTGCTCGGGGTCAGCGCCGACACGATCCGCCGCTGGGTGGACGCGGGGCGGCTGCCCGCCGGCCGCGACGGCCACGGTCATCGGATCATCAAGGGCGTCGACCTGGCCGCCTTCGCCCGCGCCCAGGCCGCCGACCCGGACGCGGGCGCCAAGTTCTCCTCCGCCCGCAACCGGCTGCGCGGCATCGTCGTGGACGTCCGTAAGGACACGGTGATGGCACAGGTCGACATCCAGGCCGGCCCGTTCCGGGTGGTGTCGTTGATGAGCCGGGAGGCCGTCGACGACCTGGACCTGCGGGTGGGTTCGGTGGCGGTCGCGGTCATCAAGTCGACCACGGTGCTTGTGGAGCGGGCCGCACCGGCCAGGCCGGGGGCCGGGGAATGACCGGGCCGAGTGGGCGGACGCGCCTGGCCGCCGTGGCGGCGTTCGCCGTGCTGGCGGCGGCCGGCTGCGGCGGTGGCGACGATCGGGGAGCTGACGGCGCGGTCCCGGATGGTCGGGTCACCGGCACGGTGACGGTGTTCGCCGCCGCGTCGCTGACGGAGTCGTTCACCCGGATCGGCAGGGAGTTCGAGGCCGCCAACCCGGGCACCACGGTCACCCTCAACCTGGCCGGCAGCTCCGCCCTGGCCAACCAGATCAACCAGGGCGCGCCGGCGGACGTCTTCGCCTCGGCAGCGCCGAAGAACATGTCGACGGTGACCGAGGCCGGCAACGCCGACGGCACTCCGAGCGTCTTCGCGCGCAACCAACTGGTGATCGCGGTGCCCCGGGGCAACCCGGCCGGGGTCACCGGGCTGGCCGACCTGACCCGCCCGGGGGTGAAGGTGGCGCTCTGCGCCGGCCAGGTGCCCTGCGGCGCGGCGGCGCGGTCGGCCCTCGACGCGGCAGGCGTCACGCTGACCCCGGTGACCCTGGAGCAGGACGTCAGGGGCGCGCTGGCCAAGGTGAAGCTCGGTGAGGTCGACGCGGCCCTGGTCTACCGCACGGACGCGCGGGCGGCGAGCGCCGACGTGACGGGTGTCGAGTTTCCCGAGTCGGCGCGGGCGGTCAACGACTACCCGATCGTCGCGCTGAAGGACGCGCCGAACAGGGCCGGCGCCCGCACCTTCGTCGCGTACGTCCGCTCGGCGCCGGCCCAGGCGGTCCTCGCCGAGGCCGGCTTCCAGGCGCCGTGAGTCGGGCCCTCGGCACCGTCGTGCCCCGGCGGCGGGGACGCGTTCCGGCGGCGTTGCTGATCCCGGCCGGGTTGGGGTTGCTCTTTCTCGTCCTGCCGCTGACCGGGCTGGTGCTCCGGGCGCCGTGGGCGACGTTGCCGCAGCGGCTCACCGAGCCGGGCGCGCTGACCGCGCTGCGGTTGTCGGTGCAGACCGCGACGCTGGCCACCGCGTTCTGTCTGCTGCTCGGGGTGCCACTGGCGTGGCTGCTGGCGCGTGTCGAGTTCCCCGGCCGGCGTCTGGTCCGCGCCCTGGTCACCGTGCCGCTGGTGCTGCCGCCCGTGGTGGGTGGCGTGGCGCTGCTGCTGGTCTTCGGCAGGCGCGGGCTGCTCGGTGGCTGGCTGGACGCCACGTTCGGCGTCACGCTGCCGTTCACCACCGCCGGTGTGGTGCTTGCCGAGTCGTTCGTCGCCATGCCGTTCCTCGTCATCGCGGTGGAGGGCGCGCTCCGGGCGGCGGACCACCGCTACGAGGAGGCGGCGGCCACGCTGGGCGCCGGCCGGTGGACCACCTTCACCCATGTCACGCTGCCGCTTGTGGCGCCGGGGCTGGCCGCCGGGGCGGTGCTCTGCTGGGCGCGGGCTCTCGGCGAGTTCGGCGCCACCATCACGTTCGCCGGCAACTATCCCGGTCGGACGCAGACCATGCCGCTCGCCGTGTACCTGGCGTTGGAGACCGACCTGGAGTCCGCGATCGTGCTCAGTCTGGTGCTGCTCGTCGTGTCGGTGGGCATCCTGGTGGCCCTGCGGGACCGCTGGATGACGAGCGCATGAGCAGTCCGCTGCTGGACGCCCGGATCATCGTCGACCGGGGCGCCTTCCGGCTCGACGTCCCGCTGCGGGTCGCGCCCGGCGAGGTGGTCGCGCTGCTCGGCCCGAACGGCGCAGGCAAGACCACAGCGCTGCGCGCGCTGGCCGGGCTGCACGCCCTCTCGGCCGGGCACGTCACGCTCGACGGCACCGACCTGGACCGGCCGACGACCGGCGGCTGGGTGCCCACCGAACGGCGGTCGGTGGGCGTGGTCTTCCAGGACTACCTGCTGTTTCCGCACCTGAGCGCACTCGACAACGTGGCCTTCGGGCCGCGCCGGCACGGCGTCGACAGACGCGCCGCGCGGGCCACGGCCCGGGACTGGCTGGATCGGGTGGGGCTGGCCGATCAGGCGTCGCGTCGGCCCCGGCAGCTGTCCGGCGGTCAGTCGCAGCGGGTGGCGTTGGCCCGCGCGCTGGCCGTGGCGCCGGCGTTGCTGCTGCTGGACGAACCGCTCGCGGCGCTGGACGCCCGCACCCGGTTGGACACCCGCGCGGAACTGCACAGGCACCTGGCCGCCCACCCGGGTGCGACGGTGCTGGTCACCCACGATCCGCTCGACGCGCTCGCGCTGGCCGACCGGCTGGTCATCGTGGAGGGGGGACGGGTGGTGCAGGAGGGTGACGGGCCGAGCGTCACGGCCCGTCCGCGTACCGACTACGTCGCTCGACTCGTCGGGTTGAACCTCTACCGGGGGCTTGCCGACGGGCACGAGGTACGCGTCGCGCCGGATCTGACGCTCGCCGTCGCGGACCGGTTGGCGGGCGAGGCGTTCGTGGCGTTCCGTCCGGCGTCGGTGGCCCTGCATCGGGCCCGGCCCGAGGGCAGCCCTCGCAACACCTGGGCAGGCACCGTCGTCGGCGTGCAGCGGCACGGCGACAACGTGCGGGTGCAGTTGGACGGGCCGATCGGGGTGGCGGCGGACGTGACGCCGGCGGCCGCCGCCCAGCTACGGCTGACCCCCGGTCAGCGGGTCTGGGTGGCGCTCAAGGCGACCGAGACGCACGCCTACCCGGCCACCGCCTGACGGCGGGACGGACGCCTGTCAGTCGGCGAGCAGGTCGTTGTGCGCGGCGCGCAGCCGGGCCAGCGCCGGGTCGCTGCCGGGGACGACCCGACGGTCCAGCTCGGCCCACACCTCGGCGAGCGCGGTGCGGACCGCGCCCAGCTCGGCGGCGTGCCGCTGGCTGCTGCGGCGGTGCTGCTCGTCGAGGCGGCGGGCCCAACCGGCGGTGACCGCGGCGAGGCGGTCGGCGTCGGCGCGGGCCTGTGCGCCGCTGCGGGCGGCCGCGGCGGGAACGATCGCGGCGACCGGGCGTGGATCGCCGTCGCGGGTGACGACGGTTACCGCGTCGGTCAGCTCGGCCAGCGCGACGAGCTGACTGAACCGGGTGCGCGCCTCACGCAGCGGCACGGAACGCGGCGGGTCGGGGTGTGGGGTGAGCGCGGGGACGGCCATGGATGCATGGTGCCGCGCGGGTACGACAGAAATTCGCTGTCGTCAGTGGACGGTGGGTGACGAGGCGGTGGGCGCGGCCAGCCATTCGTCCGCCAGCACCGACCAGACCTCCAGGTCGATGCGTCCCCGCGGGCCCGGGTACAGCTGGCGCAGCGTGCCGTCCAGGCGCAGGCCGAGCCGGCTGGCGAGGGCCTTGCTGCGGGTGTTGTCGGCGTTGGTACGCCACTCCACGCGCTGGATGCCGCGCTCGCGGACCGCCCAGTCGATGATCCGGCGGACCGCCGGCGCGACGATGCCCCTGCCCTGCGCCGCCGGCTCCACCCAGCAGCCGACCTCGCAGACCCCCAGGGTCGCGTCGAACGAGACGAACATGACGCCGCCGACAAGCGTGCCGCGCCACCACAGGCCCCAGATGCCGCCGCTGTCGTTGGCCCAGCGCTCGGCGTACCGCTGCAACACCGCACGGGCCGACGGCAGGTCGGTGGCGACGAAGGAGGACGCGACCCACGGGCTGATGTGCTCGCGGGCCCGGTCCAGGTTGGCGAGGAACTCCTCGGCCCGCCACGGGTCCAGCGGGCGCAGTTCGACGTCCTCGGTCAGCGGCAGGGCGAACACCGGGCCTCCCCCGAAGGTGCGTGTGCGACGACGGGTAGCAGGCTCGCACAGGGCGGAGGTCGGGTGCCGGCCGGGGCGGTCTCAGGCCGGCAGGTGGGTACGCAGGGCGGCGAACTGGGCAACTGTCAGATACGACGGGTTGGCGGCCTGCGGCTGGCGGAACACCTCCAGGGCGGCGAGCCGGTCGTCGGCGCGCAGCAGCGCCCGGGGCACCCGGTCCCGTTCGGCGAGGATGGGCAGCTCCAGTGGCACCGACCACTGCTGCCCCGGCGGGCCCGGCTCGGCCTCCCCGGTGACCCGGCCGACGCCCCACACCCCGTACGGCAGTCGGCCGCGGCTGCCGCTGGCCCAGAAGACCACCGGCTGCCCGGCGCGCATCAGGCGGGCGCGGTAGCCGGGGCGTACGCACCAGCTCGTCACCAGGGGATCGCGGGCGAACCGGCCGGTGAGGTCGACCAGGTCGGCGTTGCCCTTGATCAGCCAGGCGCCCAGGTCGTCGAGGCGTACCCGTGGCTCGGTCATCCGCTCATCCTGCCCGCCCGGCGGCGGTCCCAATCAGATGATCATGTGGGTCCAGTAGGTGAGCCAGAGGACGAACAACGCGCCCTGTGTCACGGCGAGCGCCGCCGTCAGCCACACGTCGACGCCGGCGCGGCGGGACCAGCGGGCCAGCACCAGTGCCACCGGGAAGGCTGCCAGCAGGTACCGCAGCAGGCTCTTGTAGACCGCCGGACCCATCGACAGCGGCACCAGCACCATGAGGACGCCGTACACCAGGTAGGCCAGCTCCCGGCGGCGGAAGCCGGCGGCCAGCACGGCCAGCACGGCCACGGCGAACCACACCCGCGCGGCGTCGCGTGGCTCCCCGGCCAGGCCGTCGAGCAGCACCGGCACCGGGTTCTGCACCTCGATCCCCCACCCGGTCCGCTGGGCGTGCTGGTAGGCGAACCAGTCCCCGCCCCGCCACCGGCAGTACGCCATGAAGGTGAACCATCCGGCGGGCAGCAGCAGCAACGGCCACCCGGTCCGCAGGTAGCCGAGCAGGGCGCGCGGGCCGAGCCGCCAGTCGTGCTGGCGCAGCAGCACCAGGGCCAGCGGCAGCACGACGAGCAGGCCGACCGACCGGCTCATCGCCAGGAAGTAGCCGAGCACACCGACGAGCAGCCACTGCCGCCGTTCGGCGTGGTAGAAGGCGGCCAGCGCGAGGCAGACGAACAGCGACTCGGTGAGCGCGGCCTGGAACAGGAACGCGGTGGGCAGCAGCACCAGGTACCTGGTGAACCGGCGGGCCGCGTCCACGTCGCCGAGCAGCAGCTCGGCCAACCGGTAGCCGTAGGCGAGGGCCAGCAGGAACGCGACGTTGCTGATCAGCAGCAGGGCCAGGGCGTTGTTGCCGCCGAGCAGCGCGCCTACCGGCCGGGCCAGGAACGGGTACAGCAGCGGGAAGCCGAAATCCCGCCACGGCCCGCTCAGTGGCAGCTCGCTCAGCCGCAGGTAGAGCAGCGCGTCCCAGGCGAACCAGAAGGAGATCCACCGGTGCCCGGAGACCTCCCGCTGCTGTGCCCACATCAGCGCCTCGTCGGCGGGCGGTGCGCCGGGAATGCCGTCCCAGGCGTGCAGCACCAGCAGCCCGAGCAGCGTGAGCAGCACCTTCGCGCCGACGAACAGTGCGATCACGTACGGCCAGGGCTGCGGGACGCGGCGGGCGAGCCGCGCCCCGGCCCGCCCGGCGCCGGCCAGCCGGGAGGCCAGTGCCGCCGCGCCACGTCGCCACCCGCGCATCCGCCCCGCTTCCCCGACCCACCCGCCGCGTGGGGGTGCCGCCCTTTTCGTTGTACGCCGCCGCGCACCCCGCCGGAGCGGAAACGCCACGACCCCGAGGTGACATTCCGGGCAGAACGGGTACGCGCCGCGCCTCAACCATTGCAGGTGATCAGGGAGTACGGCGGCATGAGCGAGCAGCACGGCACGGTGGTCATCGGTGCGGGGCCGGCGGGGCTCACGGCGGCGTACGAGCTGCTGCGGCACGGCCGGTCGGTCCAGGTGTTCGAGGCGGACGAGGTGGTCGGCGGCATCAGCCGGACCGTGGAGCGCGACGGGTGGCGGTTCGACATCGGCGGGCACCGGTTCTTCACGAAGGTGCCCCGGGTCGAGGCGTTCTGGCACGAGATCCTGCCCGACGAGGACTTCCTGACCCGGCCCCGGATGAGCCGGATCTTCTACCGGGGCGCGCTGTTCAACTACCCGCTCAGCGCGATGAACGCGCTGCGCAACCTGGGACTGCCGGAGGCGGTCCGCTGCCTGGGCTCGTACGCGCGGGCCCGGCTGCGACCACCCCGGGACCAGTCGCACTTCGAGGGCTGGGTGTCGGCCCGGTTCGGGTGGCGGCTGTACTCGATCTTCTTCAAGACGTACACCGAGAAGGTCTGGGGCATGCCGGCGGACCGGTTGCAGGCCGACTGGGCCGCGCAGCGGATCAAGAACCTGTCGCTTGCCACGGCGATCCGCAACGCGCTGCTGCCCGGCGGCCGCCGCACCGACGTGACAAGCCTGATCGAGGAGTTCCAGTACCCGAAGTACGGGCCGGGGATGATGTGGGAACGCTGCGCCGAACAGGTCCGCAAGCGCGGCGGGCGGCTGTCGACAGGCACCTGGGTGACCGCCGTGCACCGCGACCCGGAGCGGCGGCGGGCGATAAGCGTGACTGTCGACGGGGCGGGCGGGCAGCGCACCGAACCGGCCGACCACGTGATCTCGTCCATGCCGATCTCGGAGCTGGTGACCGCGCTGCGCCCGCCGGCGCCGCCGGAGGTGCTGGCCTGCGCCGCCGACCTGCGCTACCGCGACTTCCTGACCGTCGCGCTCGTGGTGCCCGCGGAGTTCTCCTTCCCCGACAACTGGATCTACGTGCACGACCCGGGGGTACGGGTGGGACGGATCCAGAACTTCGGGTCCTGGTCGCCGTACCTCGTCAAGGACGGTCGCACCTGCCTGGGCCTGGAGTACTTCGTGTTCGAGGACGACGAGATGTGGCGTACCCCCGACGCCGACCTGGTGGCCCTGGCCACCGCGGAGCTGGAGCGGTTGGGTCTGGTCCAGCCCGGCGTGGTGGAGGCCGGCTACGTCGTGCGCATGCCGAAGGCCTACCCGGTGTACGACGAGAGCTACCAGCACAACGTCGACGTGATCCGCGCGTGGCTGGCCGAGGCGGTGCCGAACGTGCACCCGGTGGGCCGCAACGGCATGCACCGCTACAACAACCAGGACCACTCGATGCTGACCGCGATGCTCACGGCGGAGAACATCGCCACCGGCAGTACGCACGACGTCTGGTCGGTGAACGTGGAGCAGGACTACCACGAGCAGTCGTCCGGCGGCGACGGCCGGCGCGGCACGGGCCGGGACGCGCCGGTGCTGCCCAGCCGGATCGTCGCCGCCCCGATCACCGTCCCCGAGGGTGTACGCCCCGCCGGCGACGGCGGCCGGTCGGCGCAGGTGCCGCTGGCGTGACCGGGGCCTCGGCCGATCGACTCGCGATCAGCCTCGCCGGCGCCGTGTCGCCAGGTCCGTCGCCGCGGCCGGCCACCGCGGATGGTCGAAGGCGAACCCGGCGTCGGAGAGCCGAGCCGGGGCGACCCGCCGGCTCTTGAACAGCAGTTCGGTGTCCGACCGGAGCACGAACGCGCCCATCTCGGCCATCCACCTGGTGGCCGGCAGGCCGACCGGCACCCGCCACGCCGAGCGCAGCTCCCGCATGAACTCGCCCTGCGGCAACGCGCCGGGGGCGGCGAGGTTCACCGCGCCGCTCAGGTCGTCGCGGTCGATCAGGAACTCCACGGCCCGGACGAAGTCGAGGTCGTGGATCCACGAGACGTACTGCCGGCCGCCCGCCACCGGTCCGCCGAGTCCGAGTCGGGCGAGCCAGCTCAGCACGTCGAACACCCCACCCCGGCCGGGGCTCATCACCATGGCCGAGCGCAACGCGACCTTTCGCGTGTCGGGGGTCGCCGCCCGCTCCTGAGCGGCCTCCCAGTTCTGGGCGATCTCGACGCTGTAGCCCCAGTAGCCGGGCACCCCGTCCTCGCCACCGCCGATCAGACCGTCGTACTCGTCGTTTGCCGCGTCGAAGCGGTGGGCGTAGATCGTCGCGGTGCTCATCTGCAACCACACCCGGGGTGGCCGGGCCGCCGCGGCGATGGCGTCGCCCACCACCCGTGTCGACTCGACCCGCGAGCACATCATGGCGTCGAGGTTCGCCGGCGTGTACCGGCAGCTCACACTGCGCCCGGCCAGGTTGATGACCACATCGCTGCCGTCGATCTGCTCGACCCAGGGACCAGGGGTTACGCCGTCCCAGCGGACCTGACGTGGGCCCCGGGGTGAGCGCGTCAACAGCACGACATCGTGGCCCGCCGCGGTCAACGCCCGATCGAGGATCGTGCCGACCTGTCCGGTCCCACCGGGAATGACGACCTTCACGGTCCCTCCACATCGGAGACTCTATTTGAACATGTTCAACAACACCTCCGAGGGTACGCCTCGACCGCCCGGACCGCCGGCCCGAGGAAGCGGCTGCGTCACGGCGGGAGATTTCCCGAGCGTCGTGTCGATCCGCGGCCCGCTCGTTCGACGTACGGTGCGAGGGCTGAGAGGCGGCCCCGCCGGACGAGGAGAACGCGATGCCGAAATTCATGCTGATCATGCGGGGCACCGACGAGTCGAACGCGGCGGTGATGGCGTCGATCGACGAGGCGATGGCCACGACCGGCCGGTACATCGAAGAGATGATCAAAGCGGGCGTCCTGCTGGCAGCCGAGGGGCTGGACGATCCGGCCCGGGGCGTCGTCGTCGACTTCAGCGGCGAGACCCCGGTTGTCACCGACGGGCCGTACGGAGAGACGAGGGAACTGTTCGGCGGCTACTTCCTGCTCGACGTCGCCTCGCAGCAGGAGGCGGTCGACTGGGCCCGACGGTTCCCGGCGATCCGCGGGACCAAGCTCGAGGTCCGTCGGGTGGCCGAGGCCGACGAGGTGCCGCGGCTCAACGAGAGCAACGGCCAGGTCTGATGGGTACGGCCGACGTCGAGGCCGTCTGGCGGGCCGAGTCGGCGCGGATCGTCGCCGCCTTGACCCGGTTCACCGGCGACTTCGGCCTTGCCGAGGACGCGGCCCAGGAGGCGGTAGCCGACGCGCTGGTGTCCTGGCCGCTGGCCGCCCCGGCCAATCCGGCCGGCTGGCTGATGGCCACGGCCCGCCGCCGGGCGATCGACGCGATCCGTCGCCGGACCGCCCTGCGGGACCGGTACGCACTGCTGGCGGCCGACCCGGCGGTCGACGACGACATCGACCCGGACCGGATCGACGACGACGTCCTGGCCCTGATGTTCGTCAGCTGCCACCCGGTGCTCTCCCGCGACGCCCGGGTGGCGCTGACCCTGCGCGTGGTCGGCGGCCTGTCCAGCGAGGAGATCGCCCGGGCGTTCCTCGTGCCGGTGCCCACCGTGCAGGCCCGCATCACGCGAGGCAAGAAGACGATCGCGGCGGCCGGCGTGCCGTTCGAACCGCCGGCCGCAGGCGAGCGCCGGGAGCGGTTGGGCGGCGTGCTCAGCGTCCTGTACGTGATCTTCACCGAGGGGTCGACTGCCACGTCGGGCGACAACCTGCTGCGCCCCGACCTCGCGTCCGAGGCGATCCGGCTGACCCGCACGCTTGCCGCCCTCCAGCCGGACGAGCCGGAGGTGCACGGCCTGCTCGCGCTGTGCGAGCTGACGGCCGCCCGCTTCCCGGCCCGGACCGCCCCGGACGGCTCACCGATCCTGCTGGAGGACCAGGATCGCCGACTGTGGGACGTCGCGGCGATCCGCCGTGGGCTGGCCGCGCTGGCCCGGGCGTCGACCCGCGGCCTCGGCCCGTACGGCCTGCAGGCCGCGATCGCCGCCACCCACGCGTCGGCACCCTCGGCCGAGGAGACCGACTGGGACCGGATCGTGGCGCTCTACGAGGCGCTCGGCCGGGTCGCGCCCTCGCCGGTGGTCGAGCTCAACCGGGCGGTGGCCGTGGCGATGGCCTCTCATCCGGCGTCCGCCCTGGCCATCGTGGACGACCTGGTCGCCGCGGACCGGCTCCCCGGTTCGCATCTGGTTCCGACGGTACGCGGGGAACTGCTGGTACGGCTCGGGCGGCGATCGGAGGCGCGCGCCGAACTGGAGCTGGCGGCCGGGCTCTGCGCCAACCAGCGCGAACGCTCGGTGCTGCTGCGCAAGGTGGCCGCGCTGGAGTGACTCGAACCGAAGGCCGTCCGTCGCCCAGCCCTAGTGACGCAGGTGCGTGCAGTGGGCGACTGTGGCGTCGTCCGGGACCTGAGCGCCGGGATCCCGGGCTTCGGCCTGCCGGACGCGGGCGATGACGCCGGCCGGCCCGCCGGCGCGCAGCTGTTCCAGGAGGCCGGGCCAGTCGGTGAGGCCGTACGGGTCGACGACGCGGCTGGCGCCGTTGCTGACCAACGCCACAGCGTTCAGGTCGGCGAGGGAGCTGCTGCCGGTCACCGCCTCCCGCGCGGCACGCCTGTCGTCCTTCGCGATCCAGTAACCACCTGGCCTGTTGCGCCGCGCCCGCAGCGCGGCGACGCAGGAGGCGTGGACGCGGTCGTACTCAGGTGTTCCCGGCGCGACGCCGTCCAGGGGTGCCGCGCACTCGCGCCTGGCGCTCACCTCACGCTCGTCGGTGATCACCAGCGGGCCGGCGCGGGAGTGGTCGAGGACGAGGAAGGAGTCCGCGAGCAGGAGATGGTCCAGACGTCCCCGGCGGACGCGGACCAGCGCGACAGTGGACTGCGGGCTGGCGGGGTCCGCGATGTCGCAGGTGTCGGCGTGCTCGGCGGCGGTCTCGCCGATGGCGGCGGCGAGGATGGCCCCGAGGTCCCGTCCGTCGTCGCGGGACAGGTGGCCGAGCAGCGTGCCGCCGAGGCGACGCGTGTACCAGACGACGCCGTGGGAGCAGAGCGCTTCGGCGCCCGGGATGCCGGCGCCGTCCAGCAGCACGACAGCGCCCGGAACAGCACCGACGAAGTCCTCGTTCGGCCGGCCGGCCCTACCGGCGCTCGTCGCCAGGCTGACGCGCACCCGTGGGCTGCTCGGTTCGCAGGGGCAGGGAGGTCGGCGCCCCGAGCGGCGACGTGTGCCGGGGAGGGGTCGTCACGTCGGACATCTGCACAGTCTGCGGCACGCGGTGCGTCGCCGTGGGTCAGGCGACCCGGACGTCCTGGGCGGGTGAGGCCGGCTCGGGGGCGGACCAGTGTGTCCGTCCGGGCAGCAGGAGCGGGGTGGCGAGCAGGAGGACGCCGGACATGGTGATGGCGGCCAGCGGGCTGGTGAGGGTGGCCAGAACACCCCAGATCACCATCAGGACGGCCTGCAGGAGTTTGCCCGTGGCGCTCCACGTGCTGAGGATCCGCGCGGTGTGGTCGGCGGGAATGCGGTGCAGGCGTTCGGTGGCGGAGACCGGGTTGAAGATGCCCATGCAGGTGATCAGCAGGCCCTCGACGAGGATCAACGTGACGAGGCCGGGGATGCCGGGGCCGACGAACGCCAGACCGAGTGGGAAGAGCGACCGCAGCCAACCGGAGACGATCATGACCCGGTGCCGACCGTGGCGGGCCACCAGACGCGCGGACAGCCGCGCGCCCACGAAGCCGCCGAGCGCCGGAACGCCGAAGGCGAGACCGTACTGCCAGGCCGGGAGGTGGTACTCGCCCAGCAGGAGGACGGCCAGCAGCGGAGCGGTGGCCATGATGAGGCCACCGACCACTATCGAGTTGAGGAACAGGCCCCGCAGGACGCGGTCGCCGAGGATGAAACGCCAGCCCCGCAGAAGGTCGACGGCGCGCAGCCGGGTGACCCGGTCCCGGGGCGCCGCGACGTCACCTCCGCCGACGCGTCCGACCGCGATCGCGGACAGCAGGTAGCTCAGGGCGTCGGCCAGGACGGTGACGACCGGTCCGAGCAGTCCGACGAGCGCGCCACCGAGGGGCGGACCGGCAGCGGTCGCCACCCAGCTCGTGCCCTCGAACCGCCCGTTCGCCACCAGGAGGTGGTCGCGGCGGACGAGGTGTTTCAGGTACGCGCCGGACGCGGCGGCGAAGGTGATGCCCGCCGTCCCGGAGATGACCGAGACGACAAGCAGGTGGCCGTAGGAGAGCAGACCCAGGGCGTACGCGACGGGCACGCTCGCCATCGCGGCGAACCGGGTGAGGTCCATCACGATCATCACCGGCCGTTTGGCCCGGTGCTCGACCCACGGCCCGAGCGCGACGGCGACAGTCGCCGAGACGGCGAGCCCTGCCGCGTCCAGGAGCGACACGGCGAACGCCGGCGAGCCCAGCACGTTCACCGCGATCAGCGGGAACGCTCCGAAGGCGATCCACGTGCCGTAGGTGCTGATCGCGTACGCCGACCACAGCCACCCGCAGTCGGGGCCCAACCGTACGCGCATGCGACCCCCTCGCCACAACCGATGTCCGGGCCTGCGCAGCACACCTGGCGCACCCGCCGCAGGTCAAACAACCGCCAGGCCGGCGAGCCACAACCATCGGTTGTGCGTTCGCATAATGGGCAGGTGGATACCGAGGGGGTGCGGTCGTTCGTCCGCGCGGCGGAACTCGGGCAACTGCGACACGCGGCCGACGAGCTGGGCGTGACGCAGCAGGCCGTGTCGAAGCGGGTCGCCGCTCTCGAACGCGAACTCGGCGTGCGGCTGTTCACCCGTACCGCCCGAGGGGTCGAGCTGACGCTCGACGGCCAGGCTTTCCTCGCGCACGCCCGGGCCGTCGTGGCGGGGGCCGACCGCGCCATCGCCGCGATCCGGCCGGG
This sequence comes from Micromonospora sp. NPDC093244, assembly GCF_040683695.1. Lineage (NCBI taxonomy): Bacteria > Bacillati > Actinomycetota > Actinomycetes > Micromonosporales > Micromonosporaceae > Micromonospora > Micromonospora sp. NPDC093244. Next base: position 1,559,275 of record NZ_JBFBEO010000001.1, on the reverse strand, counting down.
CTCGCGGGCCCTGCGGATCGACGTTCTCGGCCTGCGGTCCGCGCAGGCCGTGGTCCTGCACGACTTCTGGCGCGCGCACCCGGAAACCGCCCTCGACGTGGTGACCCTGCGCGTCGACGACCCGCGCGCGGCGGTCGCCGCGGTCCAGGCCTGCGAGGTCGACGCGTCGTTCCGCTCGGTGACCGACAGGGCCACGCTGCCGCGCGACGTACGGATGATCCACGCGTTCGACTCCCCGCTGGAACTCCTCGTCGGCCCGCGACACCCGCTCGCCTCCGCACGGACGCTGACACCCGCCCAGCTGCGCCGGCACCGGATCTGGGTGCCCGGTATCGCGCCGCGCAGCGAGTGGGCGGACTTCTACGACCAGCTCGTCACCCACTTCGACCTGCGCGTCGACGCGGCCGGGCCGCACTTCGGCGACGAGGTGCTGCTGGACGTCCTCGCGGACTCCGCCGACGTGGCGACCCTCGTCGGCTCGCGCGACAGGTACCTGTGGCCGGCAGGCCACGACCTGCGCCGCATCCCCATCGTGGGCCCGACGCTCGCCTACCCGCTCTCACTCCTCCTGCCGCGCGCGAATCCGCACCCCGGTCTGCGGGCCGTCATCGCGCACCTGCGGGGCCTGCCACCGCTCCCGCCGGACACCTGGCGTCCCTCCTGGGCGGCGACGGCCGATCCGGGTTGCGACGAACGCCCGCCGGTCATCCGCCGGTGACACCGTCCAGGACGGTGGTCAGGTTGTGGCTGAAGGTCTCCTCGGCATCGAGGTGCGCGCCGTCGATGACCAGCCGGGCGACTGTGGGATACCTGCCGGTCTCCAGCATGCGGGTGAGGTAGGGGCCGAGGCTGGCCTGCCAGGCGGCCTCGTCGGTGCCTGTGGAGCGGGCGGTGCGACGCTCGGTGACCTCCCTGCGGATCGCCCCGACGAGGAAGCCGTTGAGGGCGCCCAGTGCCCGCTGAAGATCGCCGACGTCGCGCACCCGGGGTGACCGGCTCAGCGCCGCCGCGGTCGCCTCGCCCACGGCGAGCGCGTGAGGACCCAGATGCGGCCGTGCGCCGAGCAGGTCGGAGAACCACTCGTGGTCGAGGGCGGCGCGGCGGGTCGCGTGGGCGATGGCCAGCACCGTGGCCCGCCACTCCTGGTGCTGGTCGACCTCGGCTATCCGGGCGTAGACGACGTCGACCATGAGGTCGAGCAGCTCGGACCTGTTGAGCACATAGTCGTACAGCCGCATCGGGCCGACCCCGAGCTCTTTGGCGATCTTGCGGATCGACAGCCCGTCGAGGCCGTGCGCGTCGGCGAGCCGGATCGCCGCCGCGGCGATCTTCTCGCGGCTCAGCGGCACCGGAACCGCCCGCGGCTGGGGCTCGGGCCGTTCCCAGACGGGCAACGCCGCGCTACCGTACGGTGTATCCACCAATACAGTGTACGGCAAGGGGACGAAGATGCGAATCGCGATCGCCGGTGGCGGAGTTGGCGGGCTGACGTTGGCGCGGGTCCTGCACCTCCACGGCATCGGCTCAGTGGTGTACGAGCGCGACGCGGACCGGACCGCCCGGTCGCAGGGCGGCACGCTCGACCTGCACCCGGAGTCCGGGCAACGGGCCCTGGCCGAGGCGGGCCTCGCCGACAGTTTCCGGTCGCAGGCACGGCCCGAGGGCGAGGAGCACCGCATCCTCGACCCGAACGGCCGGGTCCTGGTGCACCACGAGCCGCAACCAGGATCGTTCTCCGGGCGTCCCGAGATCGACCGCAGCGCGCTGCGGGACCTCCTGCTCGACTCCCTCCCGGGCGACACGGTCGTCTGGCAGCGCCGGCTCGTCGCGGCGACCCCGCGACCTGCCGGAGGTTGGGAGCTGACGTTCCAGGGCGGCCACCGGAGCGACTGCGACATCCTCGTCGGCGCGGACGGCGCACGCTCGATCGTCCGACCGCTGCTCGTCGACGTCCCACTCTCCCCGGTGTCCACTGTGGTGGAGCTGGCCGTCAGCGACGTCGACCGCCGGCACCCCCACCTCGCCGACCTGGTCGGCCCCGGAAACCTGTGGGCCGTCGGCGTGAACCAGATACTCTCCGCGCAGCGCCTCGGCGACGGCAGCCTCCGCGTCGGGATCTCGCTGCGCGCGGGCGACCACCCCCTCGACGCCCTCCGTGACAAGTCCGCGCTGCTGGACATCTTCGCCGGCTGGGACCCCCGCCTCACCGCGCTCATCGAGGCCGCCGACAGCCCGCCGACGCCGCGCGCGATCGAGGCGACGCCCACCGACACGCGCTGGTCCAGCCGGCCGGGTGTCACGCTCATCGGCGACGCCGCGCACCTCATGGCGCCGGTCGGCGAGGGCGCCAACCAGGCCATGCTCGACGCCGCCGAACTCGCCGCCCGACTCGCCGCCGACCCTGCCGATCCGGACGCGGCGATCCGGACGTACGAGGACGCGATGTTCGCCCGGATCCACCCGATCGCCGAGATGTCCGCACGGGTGCAGGCGATGATGCTGTCCCCCACCGCGGCGGACGACATCGTCCGCTTCTTCACGCGCCGGCCCGCCGAACCGGCGTCCACCACCTGAGGCGCCGTGCCGCCGGACACAGCGTCCCTTCGCCAGGCAAGGACGGGGCAGGACATGGAGCACGGCACCCGCGACGAGATGCTGCGCCGCCTCGCCGACGCGGTCGCAAGCGTCGCGGTCGCCCACCCGACGCGGGTCGCCGTCGACGGACCGCCAGCGACAGGCAAGACCACCCTCGCCGACGAACTGGCATTCGTCCTGCGGCAACGGGGCCGCGACGTCATCCGGGCGACCGTCGACGATTTCCTCTTCCCCAGGGCGCAGCGCTATCCGCGCGGCGAGTACTCGGCCGAGGGCTGCTACCACGACACCCACGACCGCGACGCGCTGAACCGGGTCCTGCTCGACCCGCTCGGCCCGGGCGGAGACCGGCGCTTCCAACCCGCTGTCTACGACCACACGACGGACGGCGTCCTGTCCCCGCCGGTCACGACCGCCCCCGCCGACGCCGTTCTGCTCTTCGACGGCGTCTTCCTCCTGCGCCCGGAACTGATCGACAGGTGGGACCTGCGCGTCTTCGTGTCGACCACGCTCGACAGGACAGTTGAGCGCGCGCTGGTCTGGGAACGCCGGCCCGACGTCGAACGGCGCTGGCGCGAGCGCTACATCCCCTCCCAACAGCTCTACTTCGCCACGGCCCACCCGACCGATCACGCCGACATCGTCGTGCACAACGACGAGCCCCAACGACCAGCCTGGGAGATCCGAGCAGACTCCTGACGGCCCGATAATCGGGCGTCCCGCAGGGGCGCGTCGGCTAGCGTGCCGCCTCATGGAGAAAACCGCCGTACGCACCGAACGCCTGGAGCTCCGTCCGGTGCGGGACGAGGACGTCGACCGGATCCTGGAGTACCGCAATCTGCCGCAGGTCACGCGCTGGCTACTCCGTACGCGGGTCGACCCGGCTTCCTTCCGCGCGGCGTGGCAACGCGCGGCGGCGGACCCCGACGACCACAGCATGGCGGTCACGCTCGACGGTGTGGTGATCGGAACGGTCTCGCTCGACGTCGTCGACGGCATGGGCCAACCCGGCATGCCATCGCGGACCGAGGCCCGGCTCGGCTATGTGTTCGATCCCGCCTACGGCGGCCACGGCTACGCGACAGAGGCGGTCACCGCGATGGTGGCGCATGCGTTCGGCCAGCTGGGCGTCCGGAGGATCACCGCCGGCTGCTTCGCGGACAATCTCGCCTCGGTGCGCATCCTCGAGAAGGTCGGGATGCGTCGTGAGCAGCACGGCGTCGGCGATTCCTGGCACGCTGAGCGGGGCTGGGTGGACGGTTACACCTACGGCCTCCTCGCCGAGACCTGGCGTCGGGAGGCGACACGGTAGGAGCAGCCGAAGAACCTGAGGCATGCGGGAGGCCCCGGGCAGGAATTGGCGCGCCACCGCCGCAGCGCCGTCCGGGCAGAGCATCACCGACTACGCGTGGGACTTCGGCGTCAACAGCGCGATCACCCACGGCGCGACGCTGCGGTCGACGAGTCACAGTTACCCCCGCAAGGCCACCTGCACCAGCGGAGAGACCCGCTCGATCAACCTGACCGTCGCTGTCACCTGATCACGGGCCGGTGACGGGCGGGCGGTCGTCCGCCCGCCCGTCACCGTCGTGCACGCGTTTCCGTTGGGCGGGCGGGGGGCACTGGTCGGGCAGAGGCGAGGGGGAAATGATGAACCGGCACACACCGCCACCGACCATCCGAGCGCCGCGGGTGCTCGCCATCGTCCTGCCGTTGCTCGGCACCGTCACGCTGGGCAGTGCGTGCACGGCGGGCGACGCGGGGACCGACGCGGTGTCGTCGACCTCGTCGCCGACGACAGCGACGACGGCGACGGCCACCCCGAGCCAGACGGACCAGCCGTCCGCGAGCCCCGGCGCGCCGACGACCATTCCGACGTCGGCCTTCGTCGAGCTGCCCGCCGAGCTGCGCAAGTCGCCCCGGCGCACGACGCCCGTCGCCGAGGCCCTACCGAAGCTGTGCGGCAACGAGTTCGGCACCGGTGGCCGGCAGGTCACCGCGAGCGCGGCGATGACCGTCACCTACAAGAAGGCCGGCGAGCCGGACACCAACGTGCCGCAGGGCATGATCCACCAGACCATCTTCACCTTCGACGGTGACGGCGCCGTGGCCTACCTGCAACGCCTCCGCGACGCGGTGAAGGCGTGCCCCTCGTACGACCAGGGCGACAACCCGGTAGCGGTCAAGAGCCAGGTGTTGCCGGGTGTCGGTGACGAGGCGTTGCTGGTGTCCCGCGCGTGGGCGGAGACGAGCCTCAACGGCGAGCGGACCGGCGGCGACGCCTCCAGCCAGATCGCCGTGGCGCGGGTCGACGGAGTCGTCACCGTGTTCGACGACCAGGGCTGGGAAGGCAGCAGCGGCAACCCCGCCATCCTGGACCGCACCGTGCGCGACGGTGTGAAGAGCATCGACGCCTGGCAGCGCTGACAAACGCGGGGCGGTGCCCGACGGCACCGCCCCGCGTTTTCTCATGTACTACTGCCAGGCACTCTGCTGGGTGGAGACGAGGTTGCCGGGGATGACCGTGCCGTTGGTGCGCCACTCGGTGTACGCCCAGAAGTCGCCCTCGGCCAGTGGCCCGTTCGGCTTCAACGTGAAGTTGACGCTCTGACCGCGCTCCGTCGTCGGCGGTAGCGTCAACGTGGCGGGCGAATACGTCGCGTTGCGACCGATGATGGTGTGCCGCAGTTCGAAGTCGACGACCGGGGCACCGGGCACCTGCGCGAACACGTACGCGGTGTAGCGCCCCGGCTCGGGCAGGAACTTGTACGCCTGCTCCAGGCTGGTCCAGTACCTGTCACTGCTGTAGACCAGGGTGTCGCCCTTGTAGAGGTACAGGTCGAGGTTCGTGTTCGGGTCTTCGGTGTCGGCCTCGACGATGATGCCTGCGGTGTTCGCCGGCACGGTGAAGTCGACCTTCTTCACGCCGGAGGCGCTCGGGTCGAACACGCCGCCGTAGACGCCTGCCGGCATCGAGTACGACGTGCGCCGCACCGGCGTGTAGCCGGTGCTGCGACCCGCGAGCGGCCCGGTGAAGCCCGGCTGGATCATGCCGAAGGAGCCGCTTGTCATCCGGCCGAACTCCTCGCCGTCGTCCCCGTAAGGCCGGGGGCTGATCCCCCACGGGCGGGCGGCGACCGGGATCCGGGCGTTGTGCGCCCTGCCCTTCCAGGTGATCGACCCGGTCACGTACCGGTCGAAGGGCGCGCTCCCCCGGCGCAGCGTGATGGTCACCGTGACGGACCTGCCCGGCGCCAGCGTCACCGACGCGGGCGTGACGGTGACCTTCATGCCGGCCAGGCCGGACACCGCCGACCGGTAGGTCTCCCGCTCCCTGCCCACGTTGGTCAGGGTGCGGGTGACGGTCACCGGACGGGTCCCGTCGTACTCGCGCAGCGAGATGGCCGGCAGGTTGAGTTCCTTGCCGTCGGGTGCGGCCGTCTCGCTGAACTCGGTCAGCTCCGCCGCCGTCGGCTCGATGACCAGTCCGGGGTCCTTGGCCCGGGCGAGGTTGATGAAGCCGCTGCCCTGGTCCAGAGGGCTGCTGGTGCCGACGGTGTCGGTGGCGGTGGTCCGCAGCGCCGAGGCGACCGCGCCCGGCGACCACTCCGGGTGCGTGGCGCGCAGGATCGCCGCCGCGCCGGCCACGTACGGCGAGGCCATCGAGGTGCCCGAGTACGCGTCGTACTGCCGCCCGAAGTTGCCCGCCGGTGACACCGCGGCGATGATGTCCGACCCCGGCGCGACCAGGTCCGGCTTGAAGACGCCGAAGGTCACCTTGTCCGGTCCGGTGGAGGAGAAGTCCGCGACGCTTGGTACGCCGGGGACGCTGGAGCCGTCACCGCCGCTGCGCAGGGACACAGTCGCGTCGGCGGGGTGGCGCATCAGGTAGTTGAAGAGGATGCCGGCCTGCTTCTCGGTCGGCAGGTACACCACAGGGAAGTTGTAGATCGAGTTGACCCGGTAGTTGCCGACCGGGTCGAACAGCACCATCGCGGCGCCGCCCTTCTCCTTGACCTCGGCGGCGGAGCCGAACGTGTCGGACAGCGCGCAGGCGACCACCTTGCCCTTGATCTTGGCGGGGTCGAGGCTGCCCGGTTCGCAGTACACCGCGCCCAGATCCGGTGATCCGGCCCGCTCGCCGAAGACCATCGCGCGCGAGGCACCACCGGGCAACGCGTCGAGCGAGCCACCGACCAGCTTCGTGCCGTCACCCAGCTTGACCGTCGCCTCGTCGAGGTGCGTCACCGCCGCGCCGACAGTGGTCACCCACGGCGCCGCGTTGCTGATGGCACCGCTCACGATGCCTGTGTTCCCGGCCGACGCCGCCACGAAGACCCCGGACAGGGTGGCGTTGAGGAAGGCGATGCCGATGGGGGTGTTCGCCTCCCAGTCGCCGAGCTCCGAGCCGATCGAGAAGTTCAGGACCTGCACGCCGTCGGCGACGGCGGCGTCGATGCCGGCGATGATGTCGGCGTCGTAGCCCATACCGCCCCAGAGCACCTTGTAGACGGCGATCTGGGCGTCCGGTGCCACCCCGGAGATCGGGTCGAAGCGCCGGCCGTCGATGGTGACGTCCGAGATCGGCAGACCGGCCGCCGTGGACGCGGTGTGCGTACCGTGCCCGGCCATGTCGCGGGCGGACAGCACCTCGCCCTCGGGTACGGAGCCGCCGCCGGCGAGCCACGTGTCGGCGAAGTACCGGGCGCCGACGATCTTGCCGTTGCAGTGCTCGGCCACGAACGCGACGCCGGTCTGGCAGGTGCCGCGCCAGCCGGCGGGGGCGGGCATCTTCCTGGCGAACGACGCGCTCTCCGGCCAGATGCCGGTGTCCAGGACGCCGATCACCATGCCCGCACCGGTGGCGGGGCCGGGCTTGGCCGGCTTGGCCGGCTTGGCCGCGCCCTCGGCCGTCGTCGGGTCGGCCCCGGCCGTGGTGGCGGGGGCCGAGGTGCCGGGGGCAGGCGCGAGTGGCGCCTTCGAGCGGGTGCCGAGGGCCTGCGCGGCGGTGACGGCACGGACACGCTTGTCCGCCCGCAACGCGGTCGCCTGCTGGGCTGTCAGCTTCGCCGAGAACCCGTTGAAGGCGGTGGTGTACGCGGCCTTGACCTGCACACCTACCGCGCCGGCGACGGCGGTCCGCTGGGCGTCGAGGTGTCGGCGGTACGCCTGCGCCGGCCCCGACGTGACGTCCAGGCGGTTGCCGGGCGTCGGCCGGGTCCGCGTCAGCCCCGAGGTCCCGCCGACGTACGTGGTGAGTGGTTCCTCGGCCAGTTGGACGACGTACACGCCCGTTCCGGTCGCGTCGACGGCAGCCTTCGGGCTGTCCGCGCGCTCGCTGTCGGGGCGACGGTCCGCCCCGTCGGTCAGGGTGACCTTCCGGTCGGACCCGCCGGAGAAGTAGCCCACGCCGTTGTGGGGCGGCCCGTCTCCGGGGGCCGCCGACGCCGGTCCCGCTACACCGGTTGTGCCGGTGATCATGGCGACGACCAGCGCCGGTAACGCCAGTCTTCGCAGCCTGTTCCCGCTCGTGCCGTTAGCCACGAGGCTCCTTCCGCCTGCTCCCTGTGGAGCTGCCCTCATCGATCGCGATCCGCCAGTGGGAGCGCTCCCCCACCTAAGCCGTCGATGGTTAATCGACGATTTGCGCGGTGTTACGGATCGCTGGTGCACATAAGATCACGATGTGTCAGCCGCGCCTAGATCACTTTCTTACGGCGCGGCCGGAGCAGGGCGTACGCCCCGGCGAGGGCCCGTCAGGCCTGGAAGTCGACGAGCAGCTGATCACCCTTCTCGGTCACCCGGAACTTCACCGGCCGGGCGAGTCCGAACTGGACGAAGCACATGCCCTCGGCGTGCCAGACCGCGGTGTTGAGCACCAACGGGTCCCGCTGCGGCACAGGCCGCTGCCCAAGGATGGTGTCGCTGCGCCCGACCTCCAGGTGCACGGTGTACGGCGCGTCGACGATCGGACGCCGCAGCTGCGGGTCAGGGTCGGCCAGCACCGTGTAGAAGCGCAGCGATGCCAGCGCGGCAGGGGCGGCAGTCGCCGGACCGGGCAGGGCGAAGTCGAGGACCGACCGGACGTAGCCGGCGCCACGGTTGTCCGCCAGACGGATGCCCTGCAGGCGCGGCATCGGCTGGGCCGCCTGCCGCTGCGTGTCGGGGGTCGGATGCCGGATCTCGGCGCGACGGACGAAGACCCCGGCCCGACCGAAGGCGCCAGGTGTCGAGGCGGACTCCGGGACGGCCGTCGCGGAGGCCGGCCCGGCGGGCTGCGAAGGCGTCGGCTCCCGCAGTGGGATCTTCCATCCGACACCGGTCATGGCAGACGTCAGAACGAAGCTGCGACGACGCATTGTGCGTTCCCCCGTGCGAATCGTGCCCGTGCCCCGGGCAGTCGGTGGCATCCCCGGAGCGGGCGCTCCAGGGTTCTTTCGGTACGTCGCTCCCGACGCCGGCCGGGCTGGCCGGATGCCGGGGAGCTACGCGGGAAGCGGTTGCCAGGAATCGAACGTGCGCCCGCCGACGCTGTCCTGGCGGCTGGCGTTGACCAGACCGTCCACACCGATGCGGAAGACGTTGATCAGGCCGGCGGCGTCCACCGCGGCGGCGAAGTCGATGGTCGGACCGTCCAGCGGGGTCCAGGCGTCGTCGTACGAGCCGCCCGATGTCGACTCCATGTTCACGCTCACCGCCGTGTCCGAGCCCAGCGCGAAGAGGGTGACCGGCGCGTTGCCGTCGGACGGGTTGCTGACGATCGCCACCTCACCCGTTCCCGTCGGGCCGGTCACGATCGTCGGCGTCGCGTCGAACGTGCCGCCTGACGACACCTGGCGGAAGATCGCCACCTCCGCGCTGCTCTCCAGCCGGTAGGCCAGCCGCAGGAGGTTGTCCGCTCCGATGGCCACCTGCGGCGAGCTCGCGGGAGCGGGGGTCGGAAGGGTGTTGAGGGCGAAAGCTCCGTTGGGCTGGGTCTGTGCCCAGTGCAGGACTCCGGTCCTGGTGGCGGCGAACACCTCGATCCGGCCGTTCGGGTTGAGAATCGCGGCGATGGCGTCCTGCGCGTCCGTGCCCCGCAGGTCGGTCCAGCCGCCCCAGCTGCCGTTGGCGCTGGTCTGGGCCTTGGCGCTGAGCCCTCCGCCGCCGTTCTTCAGGAAGATCTGCATCCGGCCGTCCGCGTTCCGACTGACCGTCGGGACGCCGATCTGGTCGGCGTTGCTCAATCCCGCGTTGGGGCTGCCGAAATCCACCCACGACGTGAGCCAGCCGCCGTTCGGCTGGGTCTGGAAGGTGGTGACGATGTGGTGGTCCGAGAGGCGGCGGGCGAAGATCTCGAGGCGGCCGTCGGCGTTGCTGCCCACGGCGAGGGTCGGCGCGAGCGGACCGCCGGCCCCATTCATGGCGAGGGGCGCCGACCAGCTGCCGGTAACGGTCTGCCACTGGGTGTGGACGACCCCGTTGCGGACGACGAACGTCTGGAGCCGTCCGTCCGCGTTGCGATTGACCCAGGCGGTCCCCCGAGCCCACCTGCGGTACGCCCGGGCCGGCCAGTTGTTCGGTGCGTACTTCACGTCGTAGTTCGCGTACAGGCTGAGCGTGGCGGTCTTGTCGGCGACCGCCGCGGCCGACAGGTTGGCCACGGACTGGCTGATCTCGTAGTCCCGGTAGCTGACCTGGATCGCCTTACTCGACGACGACGTGGCCGCATCGGTGATGAAGCGGACCGTCGCGCGGTGGTCGGGGTGTTCCTGCGGGCCGTACCGGACATCGGGGTCGAGGTCCTGAAACCGCAGCACCGTCGGCTGGTACGTCGCGAGCAGGCCACTGAGCACGGCTGTGACGTCGGCCCGCTTGTAGGAGAACGACGTGGTCACCACCCCGGTCTCCGGAATGACGGACGTGTCTGTCGTCCCGCTGTAGATGTTGGCCAACTGGCCGTCGTGCAGGTTGAGAAACACAAGCGCCACGTCGGGGCGGGCGGTCAACCGGTAGCGCTCCACCTGCCTACCCGCGATCGTGAGCAGGTCCCCCCGCCAGTCGGCCTGACCCGGGGCGATGGTCGTCACGCCGGCCATGCGGGCGTAGGCGTCCTGGACCCCCCGCTGCCGGTTGCGGGTCCGCTGCGCGTCGGTGGTGCCGGTGCCGGTGAGGTTGCCGGCGCTCAGGTACACGGTGACGCTGGGAACGCCGGCCGCGATGCTCGCGCTCACGTCGGGGTTCATGAACAGCAGGTCGTCGTCCTCGTGCGCGACAACCTGCATGATCAGACTTGGCATGGCGATCTGCACCTTTCCGGGCTAGCGCACGACGAATCAGGGCACCGCCACAGGTGGCGGTGCCCGATCCGGGTCTGGAAGGGCGGCCAGCATTGCATGATCGTTCTGGGCCGCGCTACCCCGCTTTCCGGTGTCTGGCGTGCCCGGCACGGCCGTCGGCGCGATCCGTTCGGAGCCCCTGTCGGCGCAGGTCATCGGGCGAACGGAGGCGGCACGGCGGCACGGCGTGACTGATCGCCGGGCACGATGTGGTCCCACCTCGGGGTTCGTGATCGGAGATATCGACGTGGGTTTCTCGATGGAGGCGGCGACGGCGCGGGCCGGTGGCACGGGCGGGAGAGACGGCGGCGGCGACCGGCCGGTCCAGGCTCGAGCCACCTCGACATTCACGTGTGACCGGACGGTCGCCTGACCTGATCCGAAAGGGTTTTCAGGTTTGGGCGATGGTCGTAGGCGATTCCGCAGACCGGTGAGGCGGCGCCGCCAGAGCGCCGTGCACGCCCCGCGAGCAGCAACCCCAGCAGCGGGGCGGAATCCACCCCGGCGAGCGCACAGGTCACCGCGAGCACCGCCGGCGGCATCCGGCACCCGGCACCAGGCACCAGGCACCAGGCGGGCACGGTCCGCGCGGCGCGGCCCCGCCGCGGGGCCCGCCGTCCGACTGTCGCTCAGACGACGTGGCGCAGGTAGCCGGCGACCGACGCGTCCAGCACCTCCGCGCCCGGACGCGCCCACACCTCGGCGGAGAACACCTCCACCTCGATCGGCCCGGCGTAACCGGCCGCGTCCACCGCCTCGCGCAGCCGGCGCAACTCGATGCACCCCTCGCCGGGCAGCGCCCGACCGAGCAGCACCCCCTCCGGCAGCGGGGTCACCCAGTCGCAGACCTGGAACGCGGCGATGCGCGCGCCGGCCCGTGCGATCTGCGCGTAAACCGTGTCGTCCCACCAGACGTGGTACGCGTCGACGACCACGCCGACCACCGCCGGGTCGAACCGCTCGGCGATGTCCAACGCCTGGCCGAGGGTCGCGATGACGCAGCGGTCGGCGGCGAACATCGGGTGCAGGGGCTCGATGGCCAGTCGTACCCCGGCCGCCGCCGCGTGGGGGGCCAGCTCGCCTATCGCGTCGGCGACCCGACGTCGGGCGCCGTCGACGTCCCGGCTGCCGGCCGGCAGCCCGCCGGAGACCAGCACCAGCTCCGGGGCGCCCAGGGTGGCCGCCTCCTCGACGGCCCGCAGGTTCTCCGCACGCCAGTCGTCGGCGGAGAAGAAGCCGCCCCGGCACAGCGAGGTGACGGTGAGGCCGGCGTCGCGGACCAGTTTCGCCGAGCGGGCCAGCCCGTACCCGGCCACCGGCTCCCGCCACAGGCCGATGCCCGGCACACCTGCCGCCACGCAGCCGGCCACCACCTCGGGCAGCGGCCAGCGCTGGGCGGTGGCCTGGTTGAACGAGAACCGCGCGAGGCTCACTGCTCCACCCCCGCCACCGTGAACAAGGCTCGGGCGCGGGCGGCGGCCAGCTCGGCGTCGGGCAGCAACCCGGCCGCGTCGGCAAGGGTGAGCAGGGTGGCGAGGTGCGCCGGAGACCGGCCGGACTGCGCGCCGCCGACCATGGTGAAGTGGTCCTGGTGCCCGGCCAGCCAGGCCAGGAACACGATCCCCGTCTTGTAGTGCCAGGTCGGCGCCGCGAACAGGTGCCGGGCCAGCGGCACGGTGGGCGCGAAGATCTCGTCGTACGCCGCCACGTCTGCCCGATCCAGGGCGGCCAGCGCGGCGGCGGCGGCCGGCGCGATGGCCGCGAACACCCCGAGCAGCGCGTCGGAGTGGCCCACCTCGTCGCCCCGGATCAGCTCCGGGTAGTGGAAGTCGTCGCCTGTGTAGAGCCGCACCCCGGCCGGCAGCCGACGGCGCAACGCGACCTCCCGGTCGGCGTCCAGCAGCGACACCTTGATGCCGTCGACCCGTGACTGGTGCGCCTTGATCAGCTCGACCACCGTGTCGGCGGCCAGGTCCAGGTCGACCGCGCCCCAGTAGCCGGTGAGCGCCGGGTCGAACATCGGGCCCAGCCAGTGCAGCACCACAGGTTCGTCGGCGGCGCTCAGCAGCTCGTCGTACACCCGCAGGTAGTCCTCGGGGCCGCGCGCCGCGGCGGCCAGGTGCCGGCTGCACATGAGCACCGGCCGGGCGCCTGCCGCGCCCACGTCGTCGAGCTGTTCGGCGTACGCCGCGGTCACCGCGGCAAGGGTTGCCGGGCCGGCCGGCAGCTGGTCGGTGCCGACACCGGCGACGATCCGGCCGCCCACCGCGCGGGCCTCGGCGGCGCTGCGCCCGATCAGTTCCCTGGTCGCCGGGTAGTCCAGCCCCATCCCCCGCTGGGCGGTGTCCATCGCCTCGGCAACCCCCAGCCCGTACGACCACAGGTGCCGCCGGAACGCGAGCGTGGTGTCCCAGTCCACGGCCGCCGGGGCGCCCGGCGCATTCTCGGCGCCCGGGTCGGCGACCACGTGCGCGGCGGCGTACGCGACGCGACTGGTCGCGGGCGTCGACGGCCTGGCGAACCCACCGCCCCCGGTCAGCAGGTGACGCCGCCCTCCGGGCAGTACGACCTCGGCGGCGCTCACGCCCGCAGCTCCGGCACCTCGACGCGGACGCCGTCGCGGGCCGCGCGCAGCCCCAGTTCGGCGAGCTGCACGCCGCGCGCGCCGGCCAGGAAGTCCCACCGGAACGGCTCGCCGGCCACGACGTGCCGCAGGTACGCCTCCCACTGCACCTTGAAGCCGTTGTCGAACTCCTCGTTGTCGGGCACCTCGGTCCACTGGGCGCGGAAGTCCTCGGTGAGGGGCAGGTCCGGGTTCCACACCGGCTTCGGGGTGACCGCCCGGTGCTGCACCCGGCAGGTGCGCAGGCCGGCCACCGCGCTGCCTTCGGTGCCGTCGACCTGGAACTCCACAAGCTCGTCGCGGTACACCCGCACCGTCCAGGACGAGTTGATCTGCGCGATCACCCCGCCGTCGAGTTCGAAGACGGCGTACGCGGCGTCGTCGGCGGTGGCCGCGTACGTGCTGCCGGCCTCGTCCACCCGCTCGGGCACGTGCGTGGCGATGACGCAGGACACGGCGTTCACCCGGCCGAACAGCTCCTCCAGCACGTAGTGCCAGTGCGGGAACATGTCCACCACGATCCCGCCGCCGTCCTCGGCCCGGTAGTTCCACGACGGACGCTGCGCCGGCTGCCAGTCGCCCTCGAAGACCCAGTAGCCGAACTCCCCGCGCACCGACAGGATCTGGCCGAAGAAGCCCCCGTCGACGAGCCGCTTGATCTTGCGCAGCCCCGGCAGGAAGAGCTTGTCCTGCACGACCCCGGTGCGGACGCCCGCCGCGTCGGCAGCCCGGGCGAGGTCGAGCGCGGCGGCCGTGTCCTCGGCGAGGGGCTTCTCCGTGTAGATGTGCTTGCCGGCCTCGATGGCCTGCCGGATGGCCTTCTCCCGCTGCTGGGTGACCTGGGCGTCGAAGTAGATCTCGACGTCGTCGCGGGCCAGCGCCGACGTCAGGTCGGTGGTCCAGTCGGTCAGGCCGTGCCGCTCGGCCAGCTCGCGGAGCTTCGTCTCGTTGCGCCCGACCAGGACCGGTTCCGGCCAGATGGTCGTGCCGTCGGTCAGCGTCACGCCGCCGGACTCGCGGATGGCCAGCAGCGAGCGTACGAGGTGCTGCCGGTAACCCATCCTTCCGGTCACGCCGTTGACGATGATGCCGATCGACCTGCGGGTCATGGTGGTCCTTCCGTCGTGCTGGTCGTGCCGATCCCGCGTCCTCAGTGGTTGGCGGCCGCGCTGCCGAGCAACCCGCGCAGGTCGGTGGCGAGTCGGTCGAAGCGGGGATCCGACATCACCTGCGCGTAGTCGCGGTGCGTCGGCAGCTCGACCGCAAAGGTGCGGATGATCGGGCCGGGCCGATCGGCGATCAGGCAAACGCTTTCCTGGAGCGTAGGCGGCACCCGAAAACCAGGCAAGGCCTTTCCTCGATGTGTTTGCGCCGCCGGCGCGACAACCCCTGCGGGACGGTCAGCCGTGTCGTAGACCCGCAGCCGGGACACCCCGATGCCGCCGGGCAGCGCGGCGAGAGGATCGGGCCGGCGTACCGCGAGGCGATCGGACACGGCCGGGCCGCCCTGCGGGAAAGGGCTTTCACTGCGGTACCGTGACGCTAGCCGGCACGGCGAAAAGCCGTCAACAGAACGAGGGGGCGGCCATGGCGACCCTGTCCGACGTGGCGCGACGCGCGGGTGTCTCACCCGCCACCGCCTCCCGCGTGATCAACGGCAGCAGCAAACCGGTCACCGACGAGCTGCGCGAACGGGTGCTGGCCGCCGTCGCCGAGTTGCAGTACGTGCCGAACGCGCACGCCCAACTGCTGGCCCGCTCGCACCGCAGCGCCGTCGGCGTGATCGTGCACGACGTCTCCGACCCGTACTTCGCCGAGATCACCCGTGGCCTGCAACGCGTCGCCACCGACCAGGGCCGGTTGCTGATGATCTGCAACAGCTACCGCGACCCCGACCGCGAACTGGAGTACGTGGAGCTGCTGCGCGGCCACCAGGTGGCGGCGCTGATCCTCGCCGGCTCCGGCTACCACGACGAGGCGTTCACCAGGCAGCTCAACGAGAAGCTCGCCGCGTACGAGGCGACAGGTGGGCGGGTCGCGGTGATCGGCCGGCACGAGCACTCCGGCGACGCGGTGATGCCCGACAACCGGACCGGCGGCTACCTGGCCGGCCGGGAGCTGTGCGAGCTGGGGCACCTGGCGATCGGCGTGGTCGCCGGCCCACGCATCCTCACCACCACGACCGACCGGCTGGCCGGGCTCCGCCAGGCCCTCGGCGAACAGGGCCGGGACCTGCCCGAGCGGCGGATCCGGTACGCCGAGTTCGACCGCGACGGCGGCGCGGAGGCCACCGCCCGCCTCCTGGACGCCGACCCCGAGCTGACCGCGATCGTGGCGCTCAACGACTCGATGGCCATCGGCGCGCTCGCCACCCTGCGGGCCCGGTCGCTGCCCGTGCCGCAGCGGGTCTCCGTGATCGGCTTCGACGACATGCCGATCGCCCGGGACGTCACCCCGCCGTTGACCACCGTGCGGCTGCCCCTTGTCGACATGGGGGTACGGGCGATGTCGCTGGTGCTCGGCGCGGAGACGCTGTCCCCCCGGGTCGAGGTGCTGCCCGCCGAGCTGGTCCGCCGGGACACCACGGGCCCCGCCGCCCGTCCGACGAGCAGGCCGGCGCCCCGGGCGCGGCGGGCCGACACGGCGTCATGACAGTGGTCAGCCCGACCCAGCGTCCCCTCACGACCGACGACGTGGCGTACCTGGTCCGCGCGTCGTTCGGCCCACGGTCCCGGGTCGTCGAGGCGGGCCCGCTCACCGGCGGCGGGTACGCCACCGTGTGGTGGGCCTCGCTCGACGACGGCCGTCGGGTGGTGCTCAAGGTGGCCCCACCTGCCGGAACGCCGCTGCTGCGCTACGAACGAGGGCTCTGCGCGGCCGAGTCCCGATACTTCCGGCTGGTCGCCGAGCGGGCGCCGCAGGTGCCCGTACCCGCGGTGCTGCACCACGGCAGCGATCCGGCGTACGGCGAGTGGCTTGTCACCGCGATGCTGCCCGGCCGTTCCCTGTCCGAGTTGTCCGGGCATGATGTCGACGACGGCCCGGCGCGGTACGACCTCGGAGTGGCCCTCGCCGCGCTGCACCGGGTCACCGGCGACCGGTTCGGCTACGACGGTGGGCGGGCCGGCGGGGCGACGTGGCGGGCGGCGTTCACCGCGATGCTCGACGAGCTGCTCGCCGACGCGGCCGACTGGAACGTCCGGTTGCCCGTCACCGGGGACGACCTGCACGCCCTGGTGCGGCGGCACGCCGACGTGCTGGACGAGGTACGCCGCCCTGCTCTGCTGCACTTCGACTGCTGGGACGGCAACGTGCTGGCCGAGCCCGACGAGAGCGGCAGGTTGCGGCTGCGTGGCCTGGTCGACGGCGAACGGTACCTCTACGGGGACCCGTTGCTGGACCTGGTCTCGCCACGGCTGTTCCGCCGCGTCGAGGACGAGCCGGACCATCCCCTGCTGGAGGGTTACCGGGCCGCCAGCGCCGAACCGCTGGTCCTGGACGACTCGGCGCGGCGCCGCCTCGCGCTGTACCGGCTGCACCTGTACCTACTGATGACCGTGGAGATGCCCAGCCGTGGCATGACCCCGGGCAGCCACCCGGGGCGCCATGAGCGGCTGACGGCCCTGCTCGACGAGGAGATCACCGCGCTCGGTCCGGTCTGACGACCGACGCGGGCGGCGCCCGGCGCGAGGCCGGACGCCGCCCGTCCCTGCTCAGGGCAGGTCGATCGGGCGCAGCACCCGGTCCACGGCGTGCGCGATCTGCCGGTTGCCCTTGTTGACGTCGAAGCTGACCACGCGGGCGTTGCGGTCGTTGGTGTCCGCGTCGACCAGCCGCACCTGCCGGAAGAAGAACAGGTACGTGCGCACGTCGACCTCGATGGTCGCGCCGAGCGCGGTGGTCAGGTCCGTGCCGTCGGCGCGGACCGCCGTGTTGCGGTCGATCGTCGCGCCCGGCACCACGTGGTAGAGCAGGACGTTCTCCACGGTGTCGATGCCCAGACCGGCGACCGCCGCGAACGCGGCGCTCTCACTCGGCAGCTTCGTGGAATCGGTGATCTCGCGTACCAACTGCTGGAAGGCCGCGTCGGTGGGGATGAACGCGGTAAGCGCGACGGTGCCGTCGGTCAGAACCTTGACCGGCGAGTTCGGCTTGGCCTCCAGCACGGCCAGCACGGCCGCGGTCAGCACGTCGAAGTCACGCGAGTTGCGGTCGAAGCCGCTGGTGTCCTTCGTGAGCACCTGGGCGAGGGACGTCGTGCCGAGCGGCTTGGCCTTACCGGTCGCCGAGGCGGCCGGCACGGCGACGGCCGTGGTGGCCAGCGCGGTGGCCATGGCGCCCACCGCCATCCTGGCGGCGAGTCGTGCGATCTTCATCAGCGGGCCTTTCGTCGAAGCGACGGATCCGTGACGTCTCGTCACGACCCATGCTTCGCACCGGGTACGCCCCACGGATGCACCTGCCGTAAACGGATTGTCCGAGCCTCGTGCGGGGCCCTAACCTCGCCCGGTGCTGATTCGGGAGTTCGTCGACCAGGACTGGGCGCAGGTGTGGCCGGTCATCCAGGAGGTGATCCGGGCACAGGAGACGTTCACCTACGACCCCGAGATGACCGCCGAGCAGTCGTACGCCATGTGGGTGGAGTCCCCGCCGGGTCGGACGGTCGTCGCGGTCGACGGCGGGAGGGTCCTCGGCACCGCGAAGATGGGCACCAACCGCCCCGGGCCCGGCGCGCACGTGTCCACAGCGAGTTTCATGGTGGCCGCCGACGCGCGCGGGCGGGGCGTGGGCACCGCGCTGTGCCGCGACGCGCTGGCCTGGGCTCGCGCCCGGGGGTACGCCGGCATGCAGTTCAACGCCGTGGCGCAGAGCAACCGGTCGGCGGTCGACATCTACCGGCGGGAGGGCTTCGAGGTGGTCGGTACGGTGCCCGGCGCGTTCCGCCACCCCACCCTCGGCCGGGTCGGCCTGCACGTCATGTACCTGGAGTTCTGAGCGGGGCTCGTCTCAACCGGTCGAGCCGCCGGCCGGCGCGGGACGGAGCACCCGGTGGCCGCTGGTCGGCTCCGCGCCGGCGCGGCGGATCGGTGTGAACAACCCACCGACGGCGACCAGCAGGCACCCGGCGCCCGCCGCGAGCATCACGGCCTGGACTCCGTACCTGCCGGCGGACCAGGTCAGCACCGCCGCACCTGCCGGCCCCAGCGAGTAGTGCGTGCTCCAGAACGCCGAGGTGACCCGACCGAGCAGGTGGTCAGGGGTGATCTCCTGGCGCAGCGACATCGAGCAGATCCCGCCGATGCTGAGGCAGCACAGGTACACCGCGGTCAGCGCGGTGACCGCCGGGACGCTCGTCGCGACGCCCACGCCGGCCACCGCGCACCCGCAGATCGTGTGCGCGCTGATCCAGGTGACGCCGAAGCCGCGCCGGCGACGCAGTGGGGCCACCAGCAACGCGCCGGCCACCGTTCCCAGGGCCGCCACCCCGAGCACCGTGCCGACGGTGCCCTCGGAACCGCCGAGGTCGTGCGTGACGTGATAGATCAACACGTCGGTGAAGCCGTAGGTGAGGAAGATGAACACCGACAGCAGCACGGTCAGCGCCCGGAGCACGGGCTGTCGCCACAGGAACCGCGCCCCCGCCAGGAACTCGGCAAGCGGGCGCTGACGCACGGCCGTGACGTCGTCGCCGACCTCGACGGGCCGCAGTCGGATCAGCCACAGACCGGCCGCGGACAGCGCGAAGCTTCCCGCGTTGACGGCGATGGCTGTCGCCGGGCCGAAGCGGGCCGACACCACACCGGCGAGCAGCGGCCCCAGCACGGCCATCGCCGCGTACGTCGCCTGCAACCGGCCGTTGGCCTCGGTGATCCGGTCGGAGTCGACGAGGTTGCGCACCGCCGTCACCGCGGCGACCTGGAACACCATGCCCGCCGCCTCGCAGATCGGCAGCACGACGAAGAGCAGCCACACCTGCGGGCCGGCGAGCCACGCCAGCGGCACCAGGGCGTACAGCATCAGCCGGGCCAGGTCCGCCGCGATCATCAGGGCGCGGCGGTCGTACCTGTCGACGAGCACCCCGCCGAAGATGCCGGCCACGACGGACGCGGCGCCCGCGACGGCGGTGAGCAGACCCATCCGCGCCACCGACCCGGTCGCCTGGAGCACCAGCAGCGGCACCGCCAGGTAGGCGAACGCGTCACCGGCCGCCGAGAGCGACTGCGCGATCCAGTACGTGCCGAAGGTGCGGTCCCGCCACAGCGACGGTCGGCCGGTGCCGGCAGGTCGGCTCATGGCGCCGAGGTTAGTACGCCGTCCCCCAGCGCACGGCCCCTGGCGGGCCGAGCCGGCCACGGGAGGGATTCCCGCGACCGGCTCCGGATCCGCTCGGGTCAGCGCTTGCGCAGCGGAGCGAGCGCGCCGCTCCAGGCGACCACCTGGTCGAGTGTGGTGTTCAGCGCGTCCTCGTGGAACGTGTTGGGCTTGAAGACGCTGAAGTTCTCGAAGTCGGTGAAGAGCGACAGGGCGACCTGGGACCGCACGTCGGCCATCTGGAGCTCCCCGGCGATCAGGCGCAGGTGCTCGACGGCACGCGCCCCGCCCACCGAGCCGTAGCTGACGAACCCGACGGCCTTGTTGTTCCACTCGCCGTAGAGGAAGTCGATGGCGTTCTTCAGGGCGCCCGAGGTGGAGTGGTTGTACTCGGGGGTCACCATGACGAACCCGTCGTACGAGGCGATCGTCTCGGCCCACTTGAGCGTGTGCGGCTTGGTGTACTGGCCCATCGACGGCGGGTACGCCTCGTCGAGGTGCGGCAGCTGGTAGTCCAGCAGGTCGATCAGCTCGTACTCCGCGTCGGAGCGCTGCTTGGCGACCTCGAGGACCCAGCGGGCGACAGCCTCGCCGTTGCGCCCGGGGCGGGTGCTGCCGAGGATGATGCCGATCCTGATCATGGTGGCGCCTTTCAGGAGTGGTTCTGGCGGACGCGCCGACGCTAGCGGGTCATTGCTTGGTCAAGCAAATAGCTCTGATGTGGTTGTCCCCACACCGAGAGTGGGCATTTGACAGATCAAGCAACTACGCTGAGGCGCATGGTCAGCACTCCCCCAGAGCGTCCCAAACCGCTCACACCTGACGAAGAGGCACTGGTACGCGCCCTCGGCCAGGTGATGCACGTGCTGCCCCGCACGATCGACGGCGACATGATCAGTGACCGGCGACTGCCGCTCACCGAGTACATCGCCCTGATGAACCTCTCCGAGGCGCCGGACCGGCGGATGCGCATGCACGAGCTGGCCGCGCTCTGCCACCTCTCGCTCAGCGGCATGACCCGCACGATCATCCGGCTGGAGAAGCAGGGCCTGGTGAAGCGGGAGCGGTGCGAGCAGGACGCCCGCGGCTGGAACGCCGTCCTCACCAACGCCGGCTTCGCCCGCCTCGAGGAGTCCTGGCCCAGCCACCTGGCCGCCATCCGCAGGCGGTTCCTCGCGCACTTCGAGGGCTTCGACCTGGCTCAGCTGGCCCGCGCCTTCCGCAGCGCGGGGACGGTCAGCTGAGCCAGGCCGGAGCCGCTGCGCCCTAGGCGTTCGGCACGAGCCTCCACCTGTTGTCCGCGCTGCCGTTGTCCGGATCCTGGACGGCCTGCGCGCCCCACGCGGTGGAGCCGTTCAGGATGCCGAGCAGCTTGCCGCTGTTGACGTTGCGGATCCGGTAGGTGCCGTCGCCGTTGTCCACAAGCGTCCACCTGTGGTCGGCGGTGCCGTTGTCCGCCCACTGCAGGACGCGGGCGTTGTCGGCGGTGGACATGTTCTCCACCCCGAGGACCTTCCCGCTGTTGACGTTGCGGAACCTGACCGCAGCGCCGTCGGTCACCACTACCCAGTTGTGGTCGGCGGTGCCACTGTCACCCCACTGCACGGCCAGCCCGCCGTCGGCGGTAGACATGTTCTGGATGCCGAGCACCAGGCCGGTGCCCACGTTCACCAGTCGGTGGCTGGCGCCACCGCTGCTGCCGCTGACACTCCAGTAGACGGTGTAGTTGTAGCCGTGGGCGTCGTAGAACGGCGCGAGGTTCACAGTGGAGCCGTTCGCCGTGGCGGTGAACGCCAACGTGCTGGTGCTGGTCCGGGCGATCGACGAGACGTTCAGCGACGGGAGCGCGCTCAGCGACGTGTTGCCGTAGTTGCCGCACAGCACAGTCGGGCCGTACGTGACGGCCGCGACGCCAGGGTTGTCATTGGCGGGCTGCGTCACGACCCGCATCGGCAGGCGCACAGTGATGGTGTCGCCGGACGCCCAGGTCCGGGTGATCGTGGCATAACTGCCCGGGGTGGTGGTGACGGTCTGCACGACACCGTTGACGCTCACCGTCGCGCCACTCGTCCACGCCGGGATGCGGACCCGGACACTCCACGAGCCGCTCATCGTGCCGGACAGGGTGAGGGTGCTGGTGTCGCTTACCGGGTAGCTGGTGCTCTGCGTGACAGTGATGCCGCGCTCCGACCAGGTCAGCACCGACGGCGCGAACAGGTTCACGGTCAGCGTGGTGCCGTTGCGGAAGTAGATGGAGTCCATCAACCTCGTGTTGATCTCCAGGCCGGTGCCCTGACAGCACCAGAACGAGTTGTAGTCCGTACTCCAGGTGCCGCCGCCCCAGGCCGGACCCACGCCCCGCCGCCCACCCGGGCGCAGCGGGGTGAAGTAGGTGATGTGACCGTGGCTGTCGGCCGGGTTCTGACCGCCGATCAGATGGTTGATCAGTGCGCGCTCGTAGAAGTCGAAGTAGTCGGTCCGGTTCGGGTCGAGCAGCCACAGCTCCCGGGTCAGCTTGAGCATGTTGAAGGTGTTGCACTGCTCGCAGGTGTCGTTGCTGAGGTACCCGGCGATGGCGTTGGGCGCCCGGAAGTGCTCGGCCTGGCTGTTGCCGCCGATGACATAGGTGTGCGCGCCCACGGTGATGTTCCACGCGTTGCTGGCGATGTCCCGGTAGCGGGTCGTCCCGGTGGCCTTGAACTCGCGGGCGGCGCCGATCCACTTGGGCACCTGGGTGTTGGCGTGCAGGCCGGAGAGCTGGTCCTGGTTCGCCGCCAGGGGATTGAACACGGCGGCGTGGTCGAACCGCTGCGCGGTGGCGAGCCACCGGGCGTCGCCGGTCTGCTGGTAGATGTCGGTCAGCACGTCGTTCATGCCACCGAACTCGGTGCCCAGCATGGACTGCATCTGGCTGGAACTCAGTCGGGACGTGCGGGTGTCCACCCAGCCGGCGAGCCGCAGGAGCACGTCGCGAGCCTGCGTGCTGCCGGTGTGACGCCAGACGTCGAGCAGCCCGGCGAGGGTCTTGTGGATGCAGTAGTACGGCACGTTGCCGTTTGACAGCGTCCGCGCCTCGAGCGCGGTGAAGTCGGACTCCGGGAAGCCGGAGAGGTAGCCGGTGCCGAACCCGGCCGCCGCGTTGTTGGCCTGGCACTTGGCCAGCTCGGCCACCATGTAGTTCGCCTTGTCCCGGCAGGTGGTGTCGCCGAGCACCGCGTACGCGTACGCCCAGGCGCTCAGGAAGTGCCCCTGCATGTGGGTGCGGAACGGAAAGTTCGGCGCGTCCCAGCCTCCGTTGGTGGCGGCGCCGTTCGTGGACAGCCGGTGGTTGGCCCGGAAGTTGTAGAGCAGCCGGTCGACGTCGACGAAGCGCAGGTAGCTCAGGGTCCGGTTCTGGTTGTCCATCCACCGGCCGGTGGTGAGCCGTACCTCACCCGGGTCGAAGGGGTACGCCGAGACACCGATGTCCGCGCGGACCGGCGGGACCACGGCCGCCGAGGCCGGGCTCGGGCCGAGCACCGTCGCTCCGGTCGCGGACATGACTGCTGTGGCACCGGCGGCTTGCAGCACACGGCGCCGGCTGATGGGCAGGGGGGACATGGAACCTCCACGGGCAGCACAGCCGGGCGAGGCGGGCTCGGCGGGACGGTTCGAGGCGAACGTTAGCGTTCACATCGTGTCCGGCATGTTACGGCCAGAGACCCCAGGCATTCAAGGTGGTGATTTTGCCGGATGGATGTTATCGATAACAGCGCACCTCAGTGCGACTGTCGGCCGGCCTCCACAAACGCCCAGGCGAGCAGCCCGAACGCGGCCGTCGAGGCGACGGCGCGCACGACGTTGGCGCGTACCCACCGTCGCTCGAAGCCGGCCCGCGCCGCGGCCGGGTCGGCGTCGCCGGCCCGGGCCAACGCGTTGTTGAGCGGCACGTTGACGACCGCCGTGAGGCCGAGGACCACCAGGTACGACACCAGCCCGGCCACGATCCACGGCAGCACCGCCCGCTGCCCGTCACCCAGGTGCAGCCCCGCCGCCAGCAGCGTGAACACCAGCGCGCCCCCGAAACAGAGCGCGAACCATCCGTTCAGGATGGACTCGTTGATCCGCCGCATGGCGAGCACGAGTGTCCGGTCGTCGGCGCGACCGAGACCGGGCATCACCGCGTAGGCGAACGCGGTGAACAGGCCGGCGGTTAGACCGGTGGTCAGGGTGGCGGCGAACAGACTCGCGGTACGCAGGAAGCCCATACCCCCATCTCACCCGCTGCCGCCGGCCCTGTCACCTGACGGTCGGGGCGTACGCGGCCAGCGGATTGGTCAGGGTGCCGACGAACTGGAGCGAGGCCGACGGGTCGGCCAGATCGACCATCTGCTGGTTGTCGCGCAACTGGAGCCGGTTCAGGCAGGAGAGCGTGAACTCCGGCGCGAACAGGTCGTAGTGCCGGACCCGGTCCGCCAGGTGCGGCACCCGGTCGAAGTAGTCGGCCGCGCAGGCGGCGACCGTACGCCAGAAGTCGTCCTCGCCGAGCACGCCGGCCTCGACAAGCACCGCGTTGAGGTGCCGCAGGAAGCAGTCCACCACGTCGGTGAAGATGCTCAGCAGCTTCGTGTCGTCGGGCACGTCGACACGGATCCGCTGCACCGCCTCCGGCAGCTCGACGTCGGCGCTCATCACCGCGATCTCCTCGGCGATGTCCTTGAAGATCACCCGTACGACCGTGTCCCGCTCGTCGAGGACCAGGATGACGTTCTCGCCGTGCGGCATGAAGGCCAGGTCGTGGGCGTAGAAGCTGTGCAGCAGCGGGGTCAGGTACGCGTCCAGGTAACGGCGCAGCCACACCTCGGCCGGCAGCCCGGACCTGTCGATCAGGGCCGCCGCCAGCGAACCGCCGTCGTGGTCCACGTGCAGCAGCGCGGCCATGGTGGACAGCCGCTCCCCCGGCGCCAGGTCGGGCACCGGGCTCTCGCGCCACAGGGCGGCAAGCATCTTGCGGTACGGGGAGGTGCGCTCGGTGGCCGCCTCGTACTGCCGGTGCCGGTAGCCGACCGCCGCCCGCTCCCGGATGACCGTCAACCCGGTTCCGGTCAGCACCTCGTCACCGGCGATCAGGTCGGCCAGCCAGTCGTTGATGGCGGGCGTGGCGGCCATGTACGCGGCGGACAGCCCCCGCATGAAGCCCATGTTCAGCACCGACAACGCGGTCTTCACGTAGTGCCGGCGCGGCTCGGTGACGTTGAAGAAGGTGCGGATGGACTGCTGCGCGAGGTACGCGTCCGGGCCGGGGCCGAGGTGCACGAGCCGACGCTCGGCCAGCTCACCGGCGAAGGTGACGGCCAGCTTGTTCCACCACTGCCACGGGTGCGCCGGGATCAGGTGGTAGTCGGCCAGATCCAGGCCGAGGCCTGCCATCGTGGCCGCGAACCGGGCCCTGGTCTCCGCGTCCAGTTCGCTCTCGATGAGCGTGTCGTAGTCGAGGTCGGCGGCACTGCTGAACGTCGAGTGGTCCCGGTGCGCGGCCAGCCACTCCAGCCGTACCGCCTCGGCGGCCTCCGGGGCGTACCTGTGGTACTCGTCGACGCCGAAGCCGAGCCGGCCGTTGTTGGCCACGAAGCAGGGATGCCCCTCGGTCATCGACGTCTCGATGGTCTGGAAGTCCGCGCCGGCCAGCTCGGCGGCGCTCGACGCGGACCGCGCCAGCTTGTACGCGGTGCCGGCGAGGGTGGAGGTGATCTCCTCCAGGTAGACCGGCAGCACCCGCGCGGAGAGCCCGAGGGAGCCGCGCAGCTCGACGATCAGGTCCACCGCGTCCAGCGGCAGCGACACGCCGTCGCGGTGCCTGGTGATGCTGTCCGCGTCGATCTGCCAGTGCGCCAGGGCCAGCACCCGGGCCGCGAACCGGTAGGTGACCGCGCCGTCGTCGCTGCGGACCTCGTACCACTGCCGGTCGTCGTCGCCCGGGACCGGCTCCGGGGCGAGCAGCCGTTCGTGGGTGAACTCGGCGAGCGCCTTGCGGACCAGCAGCCGGTTCGCCCGGGCCCAGCGCCGCGGGGTGAGATGCCCGACCGGGTCGGCGACGGCGGGGGTCGGGACGGCGGTGACGGTCACGCCTGGGCTCCTTCGAGGTTTGTGAGGGCGGCGTGGAACTGGGCGCGGGTGCAGACGCTGAGCAGGGCGTCCTTCTCGGGCTTGGCGATCGGGCCGACGACCTCGAAGCCGACGGCGGCGTTCAACGCGTGCACGGCGGTGTTGCGCACGTCGGGCTCGACCACCACCCGCGCCGTGGCGGGGTCGGCGAAGAGCCACGCCATGACAGTGGTGAGCACCGCGCGGGTGAAGCCGTGCACCGGAGTGTCGACGGGCGCGCAGAGGAAGTGCATGCCCACGTCGCCGGGCTGGTGGTCGTACCGGCCGACCAGCTCGACGTACGCCGGGTCGTAGCGCTCCGCCAGGAACGCCGGACTCCCCCGCCACAGGCCCAGGTACGCGTCGTGGTGCGGGTGCGCGGCGATCCGCCGGTACTCCTTCGCCACCTCGGCCTCGTCGGCGTCCTGCATGAGCCAAAACGACGCCTTCGGGTGGGTCACCCAGCCGTGCAGCAGCGCGGCGTCGGCGTCCGGGTCGAGCGTTCGCAGCGCGAACTCGCCGAGCCGGTCGTCGACGCGGGTGAAGACGCCCGTCACGACGTCACCCCGAACTCCTGGAAGGTGATGCTCTTCTCGATCGGGTAGTGCTCCCGGCCGAGCAGCTCACGGATGATCCAGGAGTTGCGGTACGCGCCCATGCCCAGATCCGGCGAGGTGATGCTGTGC
The DNA here is from genome assembly GCF_040683695.1 of Micromonospora sp. NPDC093244. Lineage (NCBI taxonomy): Bacteria > Bacillati > Actinomycetota > Actinomycetes > Micromonosporales > Micromonosporaceae > Micromonospora > Micromonospora sp. NPDC093244. Next base: position 1,532,618 of record NZ_JBFBEO010000001.1, on the reverse strand, counting down.
GTGTGGGTGCCCGCGTTCTGCAGGAAGATCCCCCGCCCGTCGTGGTCGATGCTGTAGTTGCGGGCCACATCGAAGCGGCCGTGGGAGTCCCAGCGGATCCGGTCGGCCACCGGTGCGAGGAACTCCGGCACCCGGTAGCGGTAGCCGGTGGCCAGCACCAGTCCCTCGGTCCGCAGGGTGAAGTCGCGTTCCTGCTCCACCTGACGCAGGCGCAGCGCGTACGCGCCGTCCCGGTGCTCGGCGCCGACCAGCTCGGTGTTGGTGAGCAGCCGCGTGTTCACCGGCCCGTTGACACTGTGCGCGTAGAGCTGGTCGAAGATGTCGTTGATCAGGTCCGCGTTGATCCCCTTGAACAGGCCCTTCTGTTCGGCCTCCAGCCGGTAACGGGTCACCTCGGGCAGCGCGTGGAAGTAGTCCACGTAGTCCGGTGAGGTCATCTCCAGCGTCAGCTTCGTGTATTCGAGCGGGAAGAACCGCGGCGAGCGGGTCACCCAGTTCAGCTGGTAGCCGTACCTGTCGATGTCCCCGAGCAGGTCGTGGTAGATCTCGGCGGCGCTCTGCCCGCTGCCGACCACCGTGATGCTCCGCCTGGTGCGCAGCGCGTCCCGGTGTTCCAGGTAGCGCGAGTTGTGCACGGCGTCGCCGGGCAGGCCGGCGACGGCGTCGGGCAGGTGCGGCGGGGTGCCGGTGCCGAGCACCAGGTGCCGGGCCCGGTACTCGACGCTCTCGGACTCGCCGGTGCTGGCCCGTACCACGTACCTGTCGTCGGCCGCGTCGAACTCCACTGTGGTCACCGTCTGACCGAAGCGCAGGTTCGGCACCTTCGCCGCCGCCCACCGGCAGTACGCGTCGTACTCGCTGCGCAGCGGGTAGAAGCTCTCCCGGATGTAGAACGGGTAGAGCCGGCCGATCTCCTTGAGGTAGTTGAGGAACGAGTACGGCGAGGTCGGGTCGGCGAGGCTGACCAGGTCGGCGATGAACGGGGTCTGCAACCGGGCCGACTCCAGCAGCATGCCGGGGTGCCAGGCGAGGCTCGGGCGGGCCTCCAGGAACACGCCGTCAAGCTCGTCGATCGGCGCGGTGAGGCAGGCCAGACCCAGGTTGTACGGGCCGAGGCCGATGGCGACGAAGTCGTGGGTGGACATCTTCTTCTCCAGGCGCGGGTTCGGGGTCAGCCGACGGGGCAGGTCAGGTCGGCCGCGACGTGGTCGCGCACGTACCGCCCGGCGTGGCCGGCGATCAGGTCCAGCACGTGGCCGATGTCGTCGACTGTCGTGGCGGGGTTGAGCAGGGTGAACTTGAGAAAGTGCCTGCCGTCCACGCGGGTGCCGGCGACCACGGCGAGGCCGGACGCCGCCAGGGCCTCGCGGGCGTGCAGGTTGGCGGCGTCGGCCAGGTCGCGGCCCGGGCCGGTGGGCAGGTAGCGGAACACCACTGTGCTCAACTGTGAGCGGGTGACCACCTCGAAGCGGGGGTCCTCGTCGACCAGCCGCCACGCGTCGGCGGCCCGGTCGACCACCTCGTCGAAGAGCGTGCCGAGCGCGTCCGGGCCCATCACCCGCAGCGTCAGCCAGAGCTTGAGCGCGTCGAAGCGGCGGGTGGTCTGCAGGCTCTTGTCGACCTGGTTGGGGATGCGCTGCTCCACCATCCGCGCCGGGTTGAGGTAGTCGGCGTGGTAGGTGGCGTGCCGCAGCACCCGCCGGTCGCGGACCAGCAGCGCGCTGGAGCTGACCGGCTGGAAGAACGACTTGTGGTAGTCGACGGTCACCGAGTCGGCCCGCTCGATGCCGTCGAGCAGGTGCCGGCGCGTCGGCGAGACGAGCAGACCGCAGCCGTACGCGGCGTCCACGTGCAGCCACACGCCGGCCGCCGCGCAGATCCCGGCCAGCTCGGCGAGCGGGTCGATGGAGCCGAAGTCGGTGGTGCCGGCGGTGCCGACGACGGCCATCACCACCAGCCCGGCCTGCCGGCACCTGGCGATCTCCTCGCGGACCGCGCTGGGGCGGATCCGCCGCCCGGCGTCGGTGGGGAGGGCGATCACCGCGTCCGGGGAGAGCCCGAGCAGCTTGGCGGACTTCTGCACGCTGAAGTGACCGGCCGCCGAGGTGAGCACCCGCAGCCGGGGCAGCAGCTCGGCGCGGGCCGCCGGGGCGAGGGCGTCGACGCACGCCTCCTCCCGGGCCAGCAGCAGCGCCTGGAGGTTGGACTGGCTGCCGCCGCTTGTGAACACCCCGTCGGCGTCCGGGCCGAGGCCGATCCGTCGGGCGGTCCAGTCGATCAGCCGGCGCTCGATGAGGGTGGCTCCGGCGCTCTGGTCCCAGGTGTCCAGGGAGGAGTTGACCGCGGTGAGCACTGCCTCGCCGAGCAGCGCCGGGATGACCACCGGGCAGTTGAGGTGGGCGAGGTAACGGGGGTGGTGGAACCAGACGGCGTCGCGCAGGTAGACGTCCTCCAGCTCGTCCAGGGCGGCGCCGGCCTCACCGAGCGGTCGGTCCAGGTCGACACTGTCGACAAGCGGCGCCAGGTCGGCGGGTGTCACGCCGGTGCCGGGACGGTCCACGTCGGCCACCCGGCGGGCGACCCGGTCGACGCCGGCGGCGATCGCCTGTCGGTACTGCTCGACGGAGCCCTGGTTCAGCAGCTGCGCAGCCGGGGCGGTCGCCGGCGCCGGTGGCGGCGCGGTGGTCTCGACGGGGTACGTCGGCACGGTCACGGATGTCCTCCACGTTCTCGGCGATGGGCAGCCGGAACCCACCCCCGGCGCGTTGTCGCGCCGGGGGTCGTGCTGCCGTCGATGGGGTCGCTGCTCAGGCGGCCACCGCAGCGACTCCGTGCCGCCGATGACCGGCGGCGGAGTTCACTCCGGGCGTCAGCTGACCTTCTTCGCGTTCCGGATGGCGGTGGCGAGGTTCTCCAGCAACGGCGCGGCACCGGCGTACGAGAAGCGGGGCACCGCGTCCCACGGGGTGACCTGGTTGGCCTTGACCGCCGGCAGTTGCTGCCAGGTCGGCTTGGCGGCGAGGTCCTTGGGCTGAAGCGCCGTGCTGCGGTTGTCCAGCAGGATCAGGTCGGCCGGGAACTTGCCGGTGTTCTCCCAGCTCAGCGCCTCGAAGTAGTCGCCGGCTTCGAGCTTGGTCGGAACGACGATGTCCACGCCCAGCTCGGCGAAGTACATGAGGTCGGTGCTGACCTTCGGGTTGGAGACGTAGAACAGGTCGGGGCTGCCGGAGCAGGCCATCACCTTGATGCCGGGGTTGGCCTTGACCGCCTGGCGGACCGCCTCGGCGGCGGCGTCGAAGCGGGTCTTCGCGTCGGTGACCTTCTTCGCCGAGAGGTCCGCGCCGAGCGACTCGGCAAGCGCGGCGTACCGCTCGATCGGCTTGGTCATCGGCACCCGGGCGGTGGTGACGGCCACGCTCGGCGCGAGCGGCAGGATCTTGTCCTTGCTCTCGTCCGGCACGTACCAGAGGGCATCCGGGTCGTACATGTGGGTGACCAGCAGCTCGGGGCGCAGCGCCGCGTACTTCTCCAGGCTGAACTCGCCCCACACGTTGCCGATGATCTCCACGGCTTCGACGTTCAGGTCCCCCGCCTGCGGGTCGACGGTCCCGTCGGTGCGCTTGGTCTCGCCGAACACGCCGACGAGCTGCTTGTCGAGACCGAAATCGACAAGAGCCGCCGCCACGCCGGTGAAGGCCACCACCCGGGCCGGGCGGGCCGCTGCCTCGATCTTCTTGCCGCGGTCGTCGGTGAACGACCAGGGGCCACCGCCGTTGCTGGTGGCGGGTTTGGCGGCATCGTCCTTACCGCAGCCGGCGAGCAGGGCGGCAAGCGTGGCGGCGCCGCCAGCGGCCAGCAGGCCACGACGAGAGAGGCGACGGGAGGACAGTGCATCGGGCATGGTGTCGTCTTTCGATCAAGGGAGGGTCGGGGTCGACCAGGACAGCGGGGTTAGGTTAGCCTAACCTCGGTCATTGTCAACAGCGGTACGCCGTGTCGCCACACCCCGGAGCCCACACTGGACGCCACACCCACCGTCACCAGAGCGGCACCACCCGTGCCGACGAGGTCCACGGCCCCTCCCCCGGTGCGGCGCCGGGCGGCCCGCGCCGCCGGGCTCCTCGGCGCCGTGGCGCTGCTCGGCGTGATCCTGCTGCTCAGCATCGCGGTCGGCGCGAAGTCGCTACCGCTCGCCGACGTCTGGTCCGGTCTGCTGGACCGCGACGCCACCGAGTACGCGGTGGTGCACCGGATGCGCCTGCCGCGTACCCTGCTCGGGCTCCTCGCCGGCACGGCGCTCGGCGTGGCCGGCGCGGTGATGCAGGCCCTCACCCGCAACCCCCTGGCCGACCCCGGGCTGCTCGGCATCAACGCCGGCGCGTCCGCCGCCGTCGCCACCGCCGCCGCCTTCCTGGGCGTCACCGCCATCGGCGGGTACGTCTGGTTCGCGCTGCTCGGCGCGGCCGTGGTCACCGCCCTGGTCTACGCCGTGGGCGGCGGACGCGGCGCCACCCCCGCCCGCCTCGCACTGGCCGGGGCGGCCCTGAACGCCACCCTCTACTCGTTCGTGAGCGCGGTCATGCTGCTCGACGCCGCCTCGCTGGACCGGCTGCGGTTCTGGACGGTCGGCTCGCTGGCCAGCGCGGACGCGGCGACGGTGACCCGGGTCGCGCCGTTCATCCTGGCCGGCCTGCTGGTGGCCCTGGCCGCCGCGCGACCGCTGAACGCCCTCGCGCTCGGCGACGACACGGCACGCGCCCTGGGTGCCCGACCGGCGCTGATCCGCGCCGCCGTGATCGTCGCGGTCACCCTGCTCTGCGGCGCGGCCACCGCCGCCTGCGGCCCGATCGTGTTCGTCGGACTGCTGGTGCCGCACCTCGTACGCGCCCTGACCGGTCCCGACCTGCGCTGGCTGCTGCCCTACTGCGCGGTGCTCGCGCCGGCGCTGCTGCTCGGCGCGGACGTGCTCGGCCGGGTGCTGGGCCGCCCCGGTGAGCTCCAGGTCGGCATGGTGACAGCCGTGCTCGGCGGCCCGCTCTTCCTCTGGCTGGTCAGCCGATCGCGGGTGGCACACCCGTGAGCGTTCTCCGTACCCCAGGCGGTTTGTCAGTGCGGTTCCGCCCCCGGGCGCTGGCCGTCGGCGCAGGCGCAACCCTGCTCGCGGCCGGGCTCGGCCTGGTCGCCATCGGCAGCGGCGACTACCCGATCGGCCCGGCCGACGTGCTGCGCACCCTGACCGGCGGCGGCAGCCCGGCGGAGCAGTTCATCGTGACCGAACTGCGGCTGCCCCGGCTGGTCACCGCCCTGCTGGTCGGCGCGGCGCTGGCGTTGGCCGGCACGATCTTCCAGTCCCTCGTCCGCAACCCGCTGGGCAGCCCCGACATCCTCGGCTTCACCCAGGGCGCGTCGACAGGCGCGCTGGTGGTCGTCGTCCTCGGCGGCAGCAGCCTCGCCCTCGCGGGCGCGGCGGTCGTCGGTGGGCTCGCCACCGGCCTGGTGATCTACGCGCTCGCCTGGCGACGCGGCGTGCACGGCTACCGGCTCATCCTCGTCGGTATCGGCGTCGCCGCGATCCTCACCGGCGTCAACGGCTACCTGCTGACCCGGGCGCCACTGATGGACGCCGCTCGCGCCGTACTCTGGCTCACCGGCAGCCTGGATGGGCGCGGCTGGGCCAACGCCGGCCCGCTGCTCGCCGTCACGGCCGTGCTGGCGCCTGTTGTCCTGGTCGGCTGCGCGGCGGCGCTGCGGATGATGGAACTGGGTGACGACACCGCGAGCGCCCTCGGCGTACCGGTCGTCCGGCTGCGTCTGGTGCTGCTCGCCTCGGCGGTGCTGCTCGTGTCGTTCGCGGCGGCCGCCGCCGGGCCGGTGTCGTTCGTGGCGCTCGTGGCGCCGCACGTCACCAAACGGCTGACCCGGGCACCCGGCCCCAACCTGCTGCCGTCGATGGCGGTCGGCGCGGCGTTGCTGGTCGGCGCCGACCTGCTGGCCCAACGCGCGTTCACCGGGCACCAACTCCCGGTCGGCGTCGTGACCGGAGTGATCGGCGGCGGCTACCTGGTCTGGCTGCTGGCCGTCGAACGGCGGGCGGGTCGACTGTGACCACCCGCGATCCCCTCGAAGGAGCACAGATGCACCCCGGCAGCACCCGGCTCGGCGGCACCGCGCTGACGCTCGCCTACGACAGGCGCGTCATCGCCGAGAACCTGACAGTTGCCATTCCGGACCAGTCGTTCACGGTGATCATCGGTCCGAACGCGTGCGGCAAGTCGACGCTGCTGCGCGCGCTGTCGCGGATGCTGCGCCCGAACGCCGGCGCGGTGCTGCTGGACGGGCGGGACATCCACGACCAGTCCGCCCGCACCGTGGCCCGTACCCTCGGCCTGCTGCCGCAGTCGTCGATCGCGCCGGACGGCATCAGCGTCGCCGAGCTGGTCGCCCGGGGCCGCTACCCCCACCAGGGGCTGCTGCGGCAGTGGTCCCGCGAGGACGAGCGGGTGGTCCAGGAGTCGATGGCCGCAACAGGGGTCGACGACCTCGCCGACCGGCTCGTCGACGAGTTGTCCGGTGGGCAGCGGCAGCGGGTGTGGCTGGCCATGGCGCTGGCCCAGCAGACCCCGCTGCTGCTGCTCGACGAGCCGACCACCTACCTGGACATCGCCCACCAGATCGAGATCCTGGACCTCTGCGCCCGACTGCACGAGGAGCAGGGCCGCACCCTCGTCGCGGTGCTGCACGACCTGAACCACGCGGCCCGCTACGCCACCCACCTCATCGCCATGCGCGACGGCCGGGTGGTGGCCGCCGGCGACCCGGCGACGGTGGTCACCGCCGACCTGGTCCACGAGGTGTTCGGGCTGCCCTGCCGGGTGATCGACGACCCGGAGACCGGCACACCCCTCGTCGTCCCCGCCGCCCGCCGCCGAGCCACCGAGCCGGCGTGAGCACGCGCCGGTTCCGCGACCGGTGGGGCGTGCCGCACCTGCGCGCCGACGACGCGCTGACCCTTGCGGCCGAGCAGGGCCGGGTGACCGCGTACGACCGGGCGTGGCAGATCGAGGTGGAACGGCACAGGTCGCAGGGCACCAGCGCCGCCTTCCTCGGCCCCGACGCGCTCGCCTGGGACCTGTTCGCCCGGCAGGTACGCCTCGACGACACCGCCCGCCGCTGCCACGCCGCCCTGGACACGGCGACCGCCGAGTGGGTGGGCGCGTACGCGGCAGGGGTGAACGCCGGCCTGGCCGCCGGGGCCGCCCGGGCGCCGGAGTTCGCCGCCACCGGGCTGGCACCGGGCCGGTGGGAGCCGTGGACGCCGCTCGCGGTCTGGCTGGGCCACCACATCATGTTCGCCGGGTTCCCGGGCAAGCTCTGGCGGACGTACGTGGCGCAGCGGCTCGGCCCGGACGCGACGGAGATGTTCGCCACCGACGGGCCGGCCGTGGCCGGCAGCAACGGCTGGCTGCTCGCCGCCGGACGCACCGGCACCGGCGCGGCGCTTCTCGCCGGCGACCCGCACCGGTTCATCGAGGACCCGGGCGTCTACCAGCAGATCCGGCTGGCCTGCCCGGAGTACGACGTGGTCGGCCTGGCGGTGCCGGGAGTGCCGGGCATCGCCCACTTCGGCCACACCGGCGCGGTGGCGTGGGCGATCACCAACGCGATGGCCGACTACCAGGACGTGTACGCCGAGCGGCTGCGCCGCGACGGCCCCGGCGTACGGGCGCTCGGCCCGGACGGCTGGCGGCCGGCGCACCGGCACGTCGAGACGGTCGAGGTTGCCGGGGCATCGCCGGTCGAGGTGGAGGTGCTGGAGACCGACAGGGGTCCGGTGATCGCCGGCGGGCCGGACGAGCCCACCGCGCTGAGCCTGCGCTACCCGCCACGGGTCCGCGCCGAACTGGGCTTCGCCGCCCTGCCGGAGCTGCTGCGCGCCCGTACGGTGGCCGATGTGGACCGGGCGCTGCGGCACTGGGTCGAGCCGGTCAACGTGGTGCAGGCGGCGGACACCGCCGGTGGGCTGCTGCACCGGGTGGCGGGAGCGGTGCCGGTACGGCATCCGGACAACGGCCGCCGGGTGGTCCCCGCCTGGGAGGAGCGGCACGCCTGGCAGGGCTGGTACGCGCCGATGCCCCGCGCCGAGGTGACCGGGCAGGCGGTGATGGCGAACGAACGCGGCCTGTCGGCGCCGCTCGGCGTCGAGTTCGCGCCGCCGCACCGCGCGCGCCGGATCGCCGAGTTGCTCGCCGCCGACGGGGACTGGACTGCCGACCGGATGGCAACCGTGCACACCGACACGCACCTGGCCTCGGCCGGCCCACTGCTGGCGGTGCTCGCCGGACTGACCGGGCTCGACCCGGACGCCACCGCGCTGCGCGACCGGCTGCTGCGCTGGGACCGCCGGATGGCCGCCGACAGCACCGACGCCGCCGACTTCGCCACGCTGCGCGCGGCTGTCGTACGCCGGATCGCCGCCCACCCGGCCCTCGCGGCGGTGGCGGAGCCGCCCGCGTACCCGGAGGTGTTCGCGCCGTGGCTGGCGCTGACGCCGCGGGTCGGCTACGCGCTGGAGCATCTGCTCGACGGCACCCGGCTGCCCGACGTGGACATCGCCGCGCTTGTCGGCGCGGCTCTCGCGGAGGTCGCCGGCACGGCGGACGGGTCCACGCGCTGGGGGGACCTGCACCGGCTGGCGCCGTGGCGGGCGCTGCCCGACCCGCAGGCCGGCCCGGGGCCCGGGCTCGACGGCGACCACGACTGCGTACTCGCCACCTCGAGCGTGCCCGGGGTCACCCACAGGTGCTTCCGGGGGCCGGCCGCCCGGTTCGTCTGGGACCTGGCGCGGCGCGAGGACAGCCGCTGGGTGGTCCCGCTGGGCGCCTGCGGGGTGCCCGACGACCCGCACCACGACGACCAGAGCGACGCCTGGCTGGCCGGCGAACTGCTGCCGGTCGTCACCGACTGGGATCACCTCGTGGAGGAGACGCATGATCACTGATCGACACCACCACCGGCGCGACGTCGACGGATTCGGTGTGGTCACCATCCGCCCCGTGCGGCCGGACGAGGACGTGGACCTGCTGCACGCCTGGGTCACCCAGGAGCGGGCCCGATTCTGGGGGATGCGGGACGCCAGCCGCGAGCGGGTGCGGGAAATCTACGCGTACCTCGACTCGCTAGACACCCACCACGCGTACCTGGTGCACCGCGACGGCGTACCGGTCGCGCTGGCGCAGACCTACCAGCCCGAGGCCGACCCGGTCGGCGACTGCTACGACGTACGCCCCGGCGACATCGGCGTGCACCTGCTCATCGGGCCGCCGGTGGCGGTCGAGCACGGCTTCACCGGCACGCTGTTCGGCGCGATCCTCGACTTCGTCCTCGCCGACACGGACCGGCTGCGGGTCGTGATGGAACCCGACGCCCGCAACGACCGCGCCGTCAACCGGTTCCTGCGCGCCGGGTTCCGGACCGGACCGCTGATCGACCTGCCGGAGAAACGCGCCCGGCTGCTCTTCCTCGACCGGCCGGCGACCACCGGCTGACCGCACCGGACCGCCGCCGGCCGGAACGGCGCGGTCGGCGGCTCAGCGCGGGTGCGTCGCCAGCTTGGCCAGCGCGTCGAGCTGGGTGGGGTCGGACAGGGCCGAGCCCACGGCCGCCACCCGTACGCCAGCGTCGAGGAACGCGGCGGCGTTGCCCGCGTCGAGGCCGCCGGTGGCGACGAAGCGCAACTGCGGCAGGGGGCCGGCGATCGCCCGGAACCAGGCCGGCCCGAGGGAGATCGCCGGGAACGCCTTGAGCCAGGTGAGGCCGTGCCGCAGCGCCTGCTGCGCCTCGGTCGGGGTGGCCACACCGGGAAGGTGCGGTAGGCCGCGCGCGGCTGCGGCGTCCGCGACGGCGAGGTCGAGACCGGGTGCCACGGTGAACGCGGCCCCCGCGTCGGCCGCCGCCGCGACCTGCCCACCGTCGAGGACCGTGCCGGCCCCGACGATCCGGCCACGCTCGGCACCGGCCTCGACCGCGGCGCGCAGCGCCGGCACCGCGTCGGCAGTGGCCACCGGGACCTCCACCACGTCGATGCCGAGATCCCAGGCGCGTACGGCGAGCCGGACGGTCTCGGCCACCGGCAGGCCGCGCAGGATCGCCATCACCCGAGCGCCGCCGAAGATCTGCTCAAAGTCCGTTGTAGTCATGGTCCACTCCATCCGAGGTCAGATCCAGAGGTGACCAGGCGTCGTCGGGGGCGTCGAGCAGGCGCTCGAACCACGACCACTGCGGCAGCGGGACGTTGTCGCCGATGCTGCCCAACGCCTGCGCGGCGACGAGATGACCGAGGCGCAGCCGCCCCGTCAGGTCGAGGCCGCGCAGCAGCCCGGCCAGGTAGCCACCGGCGAACGCGTCCCCGGCCCCGACCGGCTCCACCACGTTCACCCGGGGTGCCGGCACGAAGACCGGCTCGGCGTCACGGCACAGCGCGGTGGCGCCCACCGCGCCGTCCTTGACCACCACTGTCCCCGGGCCGGGCAGCAGCCGGCGTACGGCCGTCGGGTCGGCGGTGTCCCACAGGGCGTACGCCTCGTCCTGGCCGACGAAGACGAGGTCGCTGCGGTCGGCGAGGTCACGCAGCACCGGCGCGGCCTCGTCGACCGGCCAGAGGCGGGCCCGGTGGTTGACGTCGAAGCTGACAAGCGCGCCCGGCAGCGGTCGGTCGGTCACCGCGTGCTCGGTCAGTGCCCGGCAGGTGGCCGAGAGCGCCGGGGTGATCCCGGTCAGGTGCAGCACCCGGGCGCCGGCCAGCAGGGGGTCGGCGAGCGTGCCGGTGTCCATCCGGGAGGCCGCCGAACCGGCCCGGTAGTAGTGCACGGCGGTGCCGGCCGGGCCTGGGTCCTTCACGTACAGACCGGTGGGGGCACCCGGGTCGACCCGTACGGAGTCCACGCGTACGCCGGCGGCGGCGACGTGCCGGACGACGGCCCTGCCGAACGGGTCGTCGCCGACCCGGCTCACCCAGGTCGCCAGGTGCCCGAGCCGGGCCAGGTAACCGGCCACGTTGGACTCCGCGCCGCCGACCGAGACGGCGACCCGTTCGGCGTCCTGAAGTGGCACACCGGGGGCGGGGCAGAGCACCACCATTGTCTCCCCCACCGCCGCCACCTCGACCGACACCGGGCTGGCCGGGCCACTCGGACGGTCGGGCCGAAGGTCCGATGGCATGGGGGCGCACGTCCTCACGGGCAGGGGGCCGGGGCGCCACCGAGCCTAGGACGTGCCGCGCGCGGCGGGCAAGGCGTCCCGCGGGGATCAGGGCAGGGTCAGCCCGTACGCGGCGAGCACCTCCGTTATCGGCTGGTAGTAGCTGGTGCCGCCGGAGGTGCAGTTGCCGCTGCCACCGGAGAGGATGCCGATGATGGTGCCGGTGGACGCCACGTACAGCGGGCCGCCGCTGTCTCCCGGTTCGGCGCAGATGTTGGTGCGGATCAGGCCGTAGACCGCGCCCTCGGCGTAGTTGACCGTCTGGTTGAGCCCGGTGACGGTGCCGCAGCGCACCCCGGTCGTGACGCCGCTGCGGCACACCGCCTGACCCACGTACGCGTTGCCGGCGCCGTAGATCGTGAGCAGTCCGGGATAGGTGTAGACGGCGCTGGGATGGGCGATGCGGCCGGTGTAGCGGATCAGCCCGTAGTCGTTGCTCGGGAAGCTGGTGCCGGTGTGGGTGCCGAGCACGGTGGTCTGCGCGCTGTCGGCGTACCAGGAGCTGACGGCGGCGGTGCAGTGCCCGGCGGTGATCACGTAGTAGGTGCTGCCGCTGCGCACGTTCGCGCCGAGCGAGCAACGCCTGCCGCTGCCGTAGATGCCCTGGCCGGCGGCGATCAGGGTCCGCAGCGTTCCGGGTTCGTGGCGCAGCAGCGCGCCGGCCCGGTCGGCCGCCGCCCGCAGGGCCGCCCGGTCGGCGGGGGCGACGGTGTCGTCGACGGTGAGGGTCATCCGGCCGGTGGCCGGGTCGAGGCCCCAGGCGGTGCCCGCCGTACGGACCGCGGCCAGCACGAGGGCGGGCTCGGCGGTGGACCGGTCGGGGACGCCGGCCTGCGCGGTGCCGGGCGCGACGAGGACGAGGACGGTCAGGGCGAGGGCGACGAGCGGGGAGCGGCGCATCCGAACCTCCGCAGAGATCGAGATATGTGGATGCAGCAAGCATCGCCCCGAGGCCGGCGCCGTGGCAACCTCGCGCCGGCGTCGCACCTGCGGGAATCGCCGATCCTCGGACGGGTGCCGCCGACGCCGCCGATAATTCCGGAGGACGCGGCGGGAGGCCGGGCATGACCACCAGAGGTACCCCGGCGCTGGTACGCCGCCTGGACGGCTCGACCCGGGCGACGCTGCTGGAGCTGCTCTTCGACGTGGTCTTCGTGGCCGCGCTCGCGCAGACCTCCAAGCTCCTCGCCGACGACATGTCGTGGCCCCGCAGCGGGTCGGTGGCGCTGATGCTCGTCGCCATCTGGTGGACCTGGTCGGTCACCTCCACCACCACCGAGTTCTACGACCCGCAGCAGCGCCCCATCCAGCTGATCCTCATGGTCGCCATGGTCGGATCGGTCGGGATGGCCGCCGCACTGCCGATGATCACCCCAGGGCAGGCGGCGACCTTCGCGCTCGCCTACGTCGGCACCCACGTGGTGCGCGGCGTCGTCCTGGTCGGCACGTTGTACCGGCAGCACCACCGATCGGCCATGGCGCGAGCCACCCGGTTCCTGTTCTGGTTCCTGGTGTCCGGCGTCCTCTGGATCATCGGCGCGGCTACCGACGCCGACCGTTGGTGGATCTGGACCATCGCGATCGCTATCGACCTGCTCTCCGCGGCGGCGCGCTACCCCACGCCGTGGCTGGGCCGGGTGCCCCTGGACCAGTACGACCGGACCACCGCACACCTCGGCGAGCGGTACCAGCAGTTCGTCATCCTGGCCCTCGGCGACATCATCCTGGTGCCCACCCTGGAACTCAGCCGCAGCGAATTCGACAGTCTCCGGATCACCGCCCTGCTCTGCGCGTTCGTCATCATGCTGCTGCTCTGGCAGATCTACGTCTACCGTGCCGGCGAGCTGCTGGAGACCGCCGCCGCGTCGGTGCCCGGCCGGTCCACGCGGATCGCCCCGTACACCCATCTGGTGCTGCTGGTCGGCGTGGCCGTCACGGCGGCCTCCGTCGACCTGGTCGTCGACCGTCCGACCGGGTCGACCCCGGCGCGGTGGCTGATGTTGATCATCGGCGGGCCGCTGGTGTTCGTGCTCGGTCGGGCACTGTTCGCCTACCTGCTGTCCGGCCGCGTGCCGTGGGGACGAATGGCCTGGCAACTGTTGCCCCTGCTGCTGCTGCCCTGGGCCGGTGGCTGGCCACCGGTACTCGTCACCGCGATCGTCGCTTTCGCCCTGGCCGCGCACGTCCTGGTCCCCCGCAGCGACCGTCGGGAGACCAGGCGAGGCCTCGGACCCCGGCCCGCCGGCTGACCGCGACGGTCAGGCGACGTGTCTAGCGGCCCAGTCGGCGAGGTCCCGGGCGCACGCGTCCACCGACTCCTTCCAGGTCCGGGCGGCGCCGTCGCCCGCCTCGTCGCTCACCTGCTTGACCAGCCGGCAGGGCACGCCTGCCTGCGCGGCGGCCCACGCCACCGCGTACCCCTCCATGTCGACCAGGTCGGCGCGCTCGGCCAGCCGGTCCCGCGCGTCGTCGTCGGCCACGAACGTGTCGCCGGTGGCCAGCACGGCCCCCTCGGCGGCCAGCGTGAGCGGCGCCCCGCAGGTCTCGCCGGTGAGCGTGCGCAGCAGGGCCGTGTCCAGGTCGTGCTGGAGCACGGTGGCGACCTCGTGGATGCCCGCCCACCCGGGGCGCAGCGCACCGGCCGTACCCAGGTTGAGCAGCAGGCTGGGGCGCGGCCCGGCGGCCAGCACCGCCGACACCGCGCTGGCGGCGTTGACCTTGCCCATGCCGGTGAGCAGCACCGGCAGATCCGGTGGGAGGTAGCGGGCCTCCTCCCCCACGGCGAGCACCACCAGCGGACGATCGGCGCGGACCGTACCCCGAAGAATCACCGGAGCATCGTACGGGCCGCCCGCCGCGCGCACCCAGGCACCGTCCAGCCCGCTCGCATCGCGCGTTCAGGGCGGTGGGGCAGGCTGGTCCGGCGAGCCCGGGCGACGGCGGCCCGGGCCGCGACGAGAGAGGCGACGACTGTGTACGACGGGCAGGACTTCCTCCGCGACAACCGCTGGTGCCTGAGTCGGCGGGCCCTGCTCACCGGGGCCGGCGCGGTCGGCGCCGCCGGGCTGCTCAGCGCCTGCGGCGCCGGTGACGGCCCGACCGGTCAGGCGGCCGCCACTCCCGGAACCGTGCTGGCCCGCACCGCCGACGTACCGGTGGGCGGAGGAACGGTGAGCAGCGGCGTCCTGGTCGTGCAACCGGAGGCCGGCACGTTCAGGGCGTACGACACGACCTGCCCGCACCAGGGCGTACGGGTCGGCGCGCCAAGCGACGGGGTGATCACCTGCCCGGCGCACAACTCCACCTTCGCGGTAGCCGACGGCGCCCGCCTCGGCGGCCCCGCGACCCGGGGGCTCACCGAGATCCCGATCACTGTCGACGGCACGTCGATCGTCCGAGCCTGACCCCGCCCGGTCACTCGTCGGCGAAGCGGTACAGCACGAAGTCCTTGTCCGCGCCGCAGGCGATGACCCGGGTGTTCCACGAGCACGACGCGCTGCGGACGTCCTGGAGTTCACCCAGCTCGTCGACGTCGCCGGACCCGGCCCACACGCCGGCCAGCACCCGGTTGTCCGCGACGGTGCTGGGGGCCGTGGCGAACACCAGCAGGTTGCCGGCGTCGAGTCGGGCCGCCACGCCACCCCTGTCGCGCAGCACGGGCTTGCCGGCGGCGTCGAAGATGGTCACTGCGGGCTTCGGGTACTCCCGCTGGGCGAGCAGCCGCTCACCCAGCGGGATCACGCCTGTCACGCCCGGGGCGGACCAGCGAATCGCACGCTCACCCTCGGTCGCCGCCACCACCTCGGTCCGCTCGGCCTGACCGCCCGGCACCTGCACCAGGCACACCCGCCGCTCGCCGCAGGCCACCAACTCCTTCGGGCGGTACTCGTCGTCCCCGGACCGGAAGAGGACCACCGGCTCGGCGTCGGAGCCCAGGTCGTACGACAGCAACTGGTACCCGGTGTCGTTCGCGGCCACGTACATGCGGTCCTCGTGGGCCACCACCAGGTCGTCGAGGTCGGCGACGCTGCCCCACTGGCGCAGGACGGCACCGGAGGCCATGTCGAGCAGCCGCACCGAGCGGTCCGCGCCGACCTGCACGAGTCGGCGTCCCTTGCCCGCCCACGGGTCGCGGGGCGCGCCGTCGAGGAACGCCGGGCCGCCGGCCGCCTCGTCGGTGCCGACCTGTCGCACGACGGTACGGACGCCGCCGTACTGGTCGGTGGGACTGAGCGTGGTCCACGCCTCGTCGCCGTCGCGCAGACGCAGACCGACCAGCCGGTTGGCGGCCCGGTCGACAAGCACCGCCGTGTCGTCGGAGAAGAAGATGTCGTCGTCGCCCCGGACCGACCGCTGCCAGCGCTGGGCGCCCGAACGGCCGTCGAGGACGGCAAGCGGCCGGGGAGTGCTGTCGCCCGGGGCGTCGGCGAGGACCGCGACCGCGCCGGGCAGGGCGACAAGTGCCTTCCAGTCGCCGGCGGTGACGTCGGTCGCCCTGCGCCACAGCTCGTCGCCGGTGCCGGCGTCGACGGCCACCACCTCCAGCCGGTCGTCGGGCAGCGGGTGGCCGAGGTACGCCCGGTCGCCGAGCACCGCCGTCCACATGGCGTCCGGCCGCTCGCTGCCGGCCGCCGGGCGGGACAGCTCGCGCAGCGGCCCGAACTCCAGGCCCGGGTAGCGGTCCCGGGTGAGGTACAGCGTCGTCGCGGTCACCACGGCGGCGAGGGCGAGCACCGCCGCGGGCACCATCCACCGCGCGCGCCGCCAAGGCGGCCCACCGCCCGCCGGCGCAGCCGCCGGTGGAGGCGAACCCGGCCACGGCGGCCCGGGCGGCGTGCCGGGCACCGGAGCGGGCGGTGGCGCGGCGACGGGCGGTCCGGCGTACGCGGGCTGCGCCGGACGCAGGGGTAGATCGGTGAGCGCGCCCTCGGCCACCGGCAGCTCCGGCTGGTCCAGCACCGTCGGCGCCACCCCCAGCTCGGTGTGCAGCATCCGGGCCACGAGCGGGATCCGCGACGAACCACCGACCAGGAACAACCCGGCGAGCTGGTCCGGACGCAGCCCGGCGGCGGCGGTCACCTCCCGGGCGCGGTCCACAGCCCGGCGCAGCAACGGTGTGGCGACGCGCTCCACGTCGGACCGGGTCAGCTGCACCGCGTCGGGCACCCCCGGCACCGCGACCGGCGCCACCATCGAACGGGACAGCGTCTCCTTCGCACCCCGTACCTCGTCCCACAGCCGGACCTGGTCGCGGCGCTGCGCCGCGTCCGCCGGCTCGACCAGCCGGGCCCACTGCGCGGCGTACCGTTCACCGACCAGTTCCCCGACCCGCCGCACCAGCGCGGCGTCGAGGTCCAGGCCGCCCAGATCGGGCAGCCCGCCGTCGGCGACCACGCTGAACCCGGAGTCACCCCACGGGTCGGCGCCCTCGTTGCGCAGCACCGCGACGTCGAGCGTCCCGCCGCCGAAGTCGAACACCGCGATCGCGCCGCCGACCGGCACCGGCCGGTGCAGCACCTGCGTGTAGTAGCGGGCCGCGGCCACCGGCTCGCGCAGCAACCGGGTGCCCGGCGGGGTCGGCCCGGCCATGGTGTGCTCGGCGATCTGCGGCCAGCCCGCCCGCAGCAGCGCGTCCGCGAGCACCTGCCGCCGCGCCGAGTCCCAGGCGGCCGGGCAGGTCAACACGGCCGGCGGCAGGAAACCGACGGCGCCGACCGCGGCCCGCGCCACCGCCGCGAGCACCGCGGCGAGAAGATCCGCCGGCGGGTACGAGCGGTCACCCAGCGGCACGGTCGGCTCGTCGACCCGACGTTTCGGGTTCGGTTCGAGCCGGGCCGGATCGGTGAGCGCCAACCGTCGCGCGTCCCAGCCGACGTGCAGGGTGCCGTCCGGGTCGGCGTACACGGCGGACGGACTGACCGGCTGACCGTCCATCAGCAGCGGACGGGTCCGCCCGTCCGGCCAGCGCAGCACCGCGACCGTGTTGGACGTACCGAGGTCGACGCCGAGGGCGAAACCCTCGTGCTGGGCTGCCATCTACCGCTACCTCCGCCGCGACGAGGAAAACTCGACCCCGCATCGTACGCAGGCCGCGCCGCCCGGCTGATCACTCGGTCAGTCGTCGCACTCCCACGGTCTGGCCACCGCTGGTCTCCCCGGTCGGGCGGAACCCGAGCTTCAGGTAGAAACCCTCAGGACCGTCCGGCCCCGGTTCCCACGTCGTGTACACGCGGTCGTGTCCCCGTGCCCGCGCCTCGGCGTCGACGGCCCGCACCGCGAAGCGCCCGTACCCTCGACCCTGGTGGTCCGCGGCGATGTTCAGCCGCCACAGACCCGAGCGCCTGTCGTCCGGGCGGGCCGGGTCCCAGACGATGTCGAAGAAGCCCATCAGGAAGCCGACGATCTCGTCGCCCTCGACGATCAGACGGGGCCAGGCGACCTCCGGCTGCGCGTACGCCTCCGCGAGGGACCAGGCGACAGGGGACACGAACCTCTCCTGGTCCGGTCGGACGGCCAGCTGGCACGCGGCCTCGACATTGTCCGCTGTGATGGTCACGAGTTCCGGCACGACGGCCACCCTATCGAGCGGCGGAACGTAAGAGGTTCGCAAGATCTGTGCTGTCCTCGCCCTCGCCGGTGCTGGCTAGGCTGGCCGGGGAGGTGGCCGGTGGCGCAGCGGGTGCTCGTGGTCGACGACGACGGGACCGTCAGCGACGTGGTCTGCCGATATCTGGAGCACGCCGGGTACGACGTGAGCCACGTCGGGGACGGGCTGGCCGCCCTGGAGGCCGTCCGGGACAAGCCGCCGCACCTCGTGGTGCTGGATCTGATGCTGCCCGGGCTGGACGGGTTGCAGGTGTGCCGGCGGCTGCGCGAGCGGCCGGACGGCGTACCCATCATCATGTTGACCGCGCGCGGCGACGAGGCCGACCGGGTGCTCGGCCTGCAACTGGGCGCTGACGACTACCTGGGCAAGCCGTTCTCCCCGCGGGAGCTGGTGTTGCGCGTCGGTTCCGTGCTGCGCCGGGCCGGCGAACCGGCCGGGCCGGCTGCCGAACTGTTCGCCGACGCGGGGTTGGAGGTCGCGACGGGGCCGCGGATCGCCAGGCTGCACGGCCGCGAGCTGGCCCTGACGGTCCGGGAGTTCGACCTGCTGGCGCACCTGATGCGGCACCCGAGGCGGGCATTTCGCCGCACCGAGTTGCTGCAACGGGTGTGGGGCTGGACGTTCGGGGACGAGTCCACGGTGACCGTCCACGTGCGGCGGCTGCGGGAGAAGATCGAGGACGACCCGGCCGAGCCGCGCCGGATCGTCACGGTCTGGGGCGTGGGCTACCGGTACGAGCCGGCCGATGCGTGACCTGGCGCTGATCTTCGCGGCGGCGCTCGCGGCGGCTCTCGGCGTGGGTCTGCTCGGGGCGTTGACACTGCGGTTGCTGCGCGACCATTCGATCACCGTGCACGTCTGCGTCCTGCTCACGATCACCGTCGGCGCAGTGGTGGCCGGTGTCGTGGTGGTCGCCCGGGCGATGTTCCTGTCCCCGCACGACCTCCAGGTCGTCCTGCTCACCGTGGCCGCCGCGGCGTCGGTGAGTCTCGCCGTCGGCTGGTACTTCGGGCGGCGGCTGGCCACGGCCGCGGTCTGGGCCGACCAGGCCCGGGACCGGGAGCGGCGGGTCGAGAAGGGCCGCCGGGACCTGGTGGCCTGGGTGTCGCACGACCTGCGCACGCCGCTGGCCGGGCTGCGGGCGATGGCCGAGGCGCTGGAGGACCGGGTGGTCGACGACCCGGCGACGGTCGCCGAGTACCACAGGCGCATCCGTACGCAGACCGACCGGATGACACGTCTCGTCGACGACCTGTTCGAGCTGTCCCGGATCAACGCCGGGGCGTTGCGGCTGACGATGTCGGCGGTTCCGTTGGGTGAGGTGGTCTCCGACGCGTTGTCCGGCACCGCGCCGCTGGCCGAGGCCAGGCGCATCCGCCTGGTGGCCGCCGAGTCGGGGTGGCCCACCGTGCGGGCCAGCGAGCCCGAACTGGCCCGGGTGGTGGGCAATCTGCTGCTCAACGCGGTGCGCTACACCCCGAGTGACGGCACCGTCCGGGTGGACGCCGGGCGCGAACGCGACGCCGCCTGGTTGGCGGTCGCCGACACCTGCGGCGGCATCCCGGAGGACGACCTGCCCCTGCTGTTCGACGTGGCGTTCCGGGGCGAGCCGGCCCGCACGCCCGACCCGGGCGGGGAGGGCTCCGGCGGGCTTGGGCTGGCGATCGTCCGGGGGCTGGTCGAGGCGCACGGCGGCCGGGTGGACGTGCAGAACGTCGTCGGTGGCTGCCGTTTCGTGGTCCACCTTCCGGTCGCCTGACCTGTCGTCATCGGCCGGGCGTCAGCTCGCCGAACCAGCGCCGCCCCCGCCGGAACACCTGCCGCACCGCGAGCCCCGCCGCTTCGGCCACCGGGTGGACGGCGCGTACGTCGAGGCGGGCCCACCGGAACGCCGGGCCCAGCAGCAGCCGGCCGGTCCCGTGCGCGGCGGCCACCCGGGCCTGACCCTGCCACAGCCCGGCCCCGGGCGGCTCCAGCTCGACCAGGACCGTGCCCCCGGAGTCGAGCAGTTCCCGGCACCGGCGCAGCAGTTCGATCGGCTCACCGCCGATGCCGATGTTGCCGTCGATGAGCACCGCGTGCGCCCACCGGCCCTCGCCGGGCAGCGGGTCGAACAGGTCACGGTGCAGCGCCACCGCACCACGGGCGCGGGTGAGCCGCACGGCAGTGGCCGACACGTCCACGCCGACAGTCGTGCGGCCCGCCCGGGTCAGCGCGACGGTGAGCCGGCCCGGCCCGCAGCCGAGGTCCAGCGTCGGCCCGGCGCAGCGGCCGACAAGCGCGGCGACAGCCGGCTCGGCGTCGCCGTGCCAGCGGGCCACCGGCAGTGGTCTGCGCACGCCGTCGCCGTCCACCAGCCACCGCCCGTCGGCCGCCCCGTCGGCGAGGACGGCGGC
Source organism: Micromonospora sp. NPDC093244 (assembly GCF_040683695.1). Lineage (NCBI taxonomy): Bacteria > Bacillati > Actinomycetota > Actinomycetes > Micromonosporales > Micromonosporaceae > Micromonospora > Micromonospora sp. NPDC093244. The sequence goes on along the minus strand of NZ_JBFBEO010000001.1, from coordinate 1,512,359 downwards.
GAAGCCGTCCGCGCCGGCGTTTCCCGTCGACTCGGCGACCCGCGCGGCCGTGTCGACCGGGTTCACCGCCGGCCGCCCGGCACCAGGGCGAGCCGGACCGCCGCGACCTGCCTGGCGAACCGGCCCCCGGGCGCCTGCACCGCCACGGCGAGGGCGTCGGGCCACTCGTCGACGTCGCGCAGCACCGGCAGCGGCGCGGTGCGTAGTCCTCGCCCGCCCAACGCGGCCCAGGTGTCCCGGCCGGTGTGCGGTGTCGACATCGGCACGTCGCGCAGCACGCCCGCGTGTCGCGGGTCGCGCAACCCCAGCGACCACCAGCCGCCGTCGGCGGCCCGACCGAGGACCGCGTCGGCGGTACGCAACCGGCGTACGGCAGCGGTCAGGCGGGCCGGGGTCAGCTGCGGGGTGTCCATCCCGATCTGGAGCACCGGCCGACCCGGGTACGCCTCGGCCACCTCGGCGTACGCGTTGGCGAGCCGGTCACCGAGTCCGGTGCCCCGCTGGTCCAGCACGTCCCAGCCGATCAGCGCCGCGGCCAACGCGGCGGCGTCCTGGGCCTGGGTCAGCCGGCCCGCGCAGGCCAGCACCGGAGTGACGTCGGGCGTGGCGCGGACGGCGTCCAGGGTGTCGCGCAGCGCGGCTGCGGCGATCCGGGCCGCCTGCTCGACCGTGGCCGGCGGGCAGAGCCGGGTCTTCACCGCACCGGGCAGCGGCGCCTTCGCGACCACCAGCAGGACTGTCACCGGGAGCCGTCCACGGTCCGCAGCACGCCGGCGAAGTCGCGGGTGGCGCGCAGGGTGCCCCGGACCGAACCGGACACCTTGGAGCGGGTGCCGGCGGCCCGGGGCGCGTAGGTGACGTCCAGTTCGTGGATCCGCCAACCGGCGGCGGCGGCCCGGATCAGCAGTTCGAGGGGGTAGCCGAAGGCCCGGTCGGTGACCCCGAGGGAGAGCAGCGCGTCGCGGCGGGCCACCCGGATCGGGCTGAGGTCCCGCAGGGGTACGCCCCGGCGGCGCAGCAGCGCGGCGACGAGCGCGGTGCCGACGCGGGCGTGCCACGGCCACACCCCGGCGCCCACCGGTCGCCGCCGGCCGACGCTGAGGTCCGCGACACCGGCCGCGACGGGCGCCACCAGCGCGGGCAGCTCGGCCGGGTCGAACGAGCCGTCGGCGTCCAGGACGCACACCAGGTCGCCGTCGGCGGCCTCCAGGCCTGCGTGCACCGCCGCGCCGTAGCCACGGCGGGACTCGTGGACCACCCGCGCGCCGTGCCGGGCCGCCACCTCGGGCGAGCCGTCGCGGGAGCCGTTGTCCACAACGATGGCCCGGTAGCCGCGCGGCAGCGCGGTGAGCACACCGGGCAGCGCGGCCGCCTCGTCCAGGCAGGGCAGCACCACGTCGATCTGAGTCGCCATACCGCCGACGCTAGGACGGCACCCGGTGGGCGGAGGCCGGAATGTGCTTACCGAACCCTTACCACCTGGACATTTCTTACCGTCCGGTGACGGGCCGGCGGTTCCACGGCGCGCGGGTCGGCTGTCGCCGTACCGTCCGGTGGTCATGACCTCGACCACCGCCTCCCCCACCGCCCCCGGGCGGACGCCTACCCGCCGCCGTCCGGGGGACCTGCTGGTGCTGGGCGTGGAGGCGGCGCTGCTCGCCGCGGCCGTGGTGGTGGGCGCGGTGCTGAACGCGCGCGGCGCCGGCCTGCACGCCGACGCCGCCCCGCTGTACGGGACGTGGCGTCCGCACGTCGGCTGGGGCAGCTCGGTCGCGCTGCTGATCGCGGTCGGGGTGGTGGGCTGGGGCGCGCAGTGGGCCCGCACGGCCCGCTGGGGTCTCCTGCTGGTCGTCGCGTGGCTGACGGCGGTGGCGTGGACGCTGTCGCTGGCCCTGGTGGACGGCTGGTCGGCGGGCCTGGCGCAGCGGCTGACGCCGCAGGCCGAGTACCTGCACGAGGTTCCACGGGTCACCGACGTCCCGGCGATGCTTGCCGGATTCACCAACCGGATCGTGGACTTCCAACCGGACTCCTGGTCCACCCACACCGCCGGCCATCCCCCGGGCGCGCTGCTGATCTTCGTCGGGCTGGACCGGGTCGGCCTCGGCGGGGGCACCGCCGCCGCGCTGGCGTGCGTGCTGCTCGGCGCCACGGTGGCGGTGTCGGTGCCGGTGACGCTGCGGGCTCTCGGCGCGGCCGACGCCGCCCGCGCGGTCGTCCCGTTCCTGGTGCTGCTGCCCGGCGCGGTCTGGGTGGGCGCCTCCGCCGACGGGATCTTCGCCGCCGTCGTCGCCGCCGGGCTGGCCCTGGTGGCGGTACGCGGCCGGGTCACCGCCGCGGCCGGTGGCGTCGCGCTCGGCTTCGCGCTGCACCTGTCGTACGGGTTTCTGCTGGTCGGGGTGCTGGCGCTGACCGTGCTGGCGCTGCGTCGTACCCACCGGTGGGGTGCCCTGCTCGCCGCCGGCGCCGGCGTGGCCGCCGTGACTGCCGTCTTCGTCGCGGCGGGCTTCCAGTGGTGGGTCGGCTACCAGCTGGTCGTCGAGCGGTACTACCAGGGCTGGGCCGCCGACCGCCCGTACGCCTACTGGGTGTGGGCCAACCTGGCGGCGCTGCTGCTCAGCGCCGGGCCGGTGCTCGGGCCGGCGCTGCGCCGGGTGACGCTGGCTGCCCGTGCGGGGTGGACCGGGGCCGTCGGACGGCTGCCGGCCCGCGTGGTCGCGACCGCCCGGGCCGCCGGTCCGACCGTGCTGCTGCCGCTGGCGGCGGTTGTCGCGGTGCTCGGGGCGGACCTGTCCGGGCTCAGCAAGGCCGAGGTGGAGCGGATCTGGCTACCGTTCGTCGTGTGGCTGCTGGTAGCCACCGCTCACCTTCCGGCGGGATCACGGCGCTGGTGGCTGGCCGCGCAGGCGGTCACCGCGCTGGCCGTCAACCACCTGATCTGGACGGTGTCCTAGCTCCGCGCGCATCCCGGTACCGCCACGGCGAACGGCATCAGACCGGGGCGACGGCGGCGGGTTCGCGCAGCGGGTCGGTGGCGAAGCCGGCCACCCCCTCGGCGAAACCGACCCGGGCCGTGTAGCCGAGCAGGACGGCGGCGCGGGTCGGGTCGGCCACCACGTGCCGCACGTCGGCCGCCCGGGCGCCGCCGACCACCTGCGGGGCCGGGCCGCCCATCGCCTCGGCGAGGGTCACCGCCAGCTCGCCGACTGTGTGCGGTTCTCCCGAGCAGACGTTCACGGGTGTGAGCGTGGCCGGCGGCGCGGTGGTCGTCAGAGCCAGCAGGTTGGCCCGCGCCACGTCGGTGACGTGCACGAAGTCGCGTCGCTGCCGGCCGTCCTCCAACACCCGGGGCGCCTCGCCGGCGGCCAGCGCCGACCGGAAGATCGACGCCACCCCCGCGTACGGGGTGTCGCGGGGCATCCGGGGACCGTAGACGTTGTGGTAGCGCAACGCCCACACCCCGCCGCCGGTCTGCCGCGCCCACGCCGCCGCCAGGTGCTCCTGGGCGAGTTTGCTCGCGGCGTACGTGCTGCGTGGTTCCAGGGGAGCGTCCTCGGGCACCAGCGCCGGGTCAAGGCCGCTGTCGCAGTGCGGGCAGGTCGGGTCGTACCGGCCGACCGCCACGTCCTCGGGCCGCCGGGGCGCGGGGCGTACCGGGCCGTGCGCGGCGCACATGTAACGCCCCTCGCCGTACACCACCATCGAGCTGGCCAGCACCAGCCGGCCGATCCCGGAGCGGTGCATCGCCGCCAGCAGCACCGCCGTGCCGTAGTCGTTGTGCGTGACGTAGTCGGGGGCGTCCGACGGGTCCAGGCCGTGCCCGACCATCGCCGCCTGGTGGCAGACCGCGTCCACCCCGGAGAGCAGCCGGTCCAGCAGAGGGCCGTCGCGCACGTCGCCGCGCACCACGTCATGCCCGCGCGACCAGACGGGCAGTTCCCCGCCGTGCGCCTGGGGCAGCAGCGCGTCCAGCGCCACCACCTCGTGGCCCCGCTCGACGAGCAGGTCGACGACCTGCGATCCGATGAACCCGGCCGCGCCGGTGACCAGTACCCGCATTCCGGTCACGGTAGGGCGGGAGGGACGCCCCGCGGGCCCGTTCGCCCGACCCGTAAGGAGTTCACAACAGCTGCCGGTGCGGTAAGCGTTCGGTAATGCGGCAAACCCGACCGGGCCGTACCCGCGCGGTTTAGCCTGCCCGCAGTGCGTCCCACCGCCGACCACGGCGGTCAGGAAGGAGCGGCGGTGCCTCCGAAACCACCTGGGGTGGACACGATCGAGCGGAGCTGGCGCAGTCCGCTGCGCGGCCCCTGGCTCACCGCGGTGTACGGCACGGCGCTCCTCGTCGCGCTGCCCCTGGTGATCATCACGGGGCTGCTCGACTACGCCGCCTACGGTCCCCAGTTCGACCAGGCGTTCCCCACCGACGTGGGCTGGCTGCGGCTGCCCGCCTTCGACTGGCCGACGCGGCCGTCCTGGCTGTTCCGGGTCACCCAGGGTCTGCACGTGACGCTCGGGATCGTGCTCATCCCTGTGGTGCTGGGCAAGCTGTGGTCGGTGCTGCCGAAGCTGTTCGACTGGCCGCCGGTCCGCTCGCTGGCCCAGGCGCTGGAACGGCTCACCCTGCTGCTGCTGGTCGGCGGCATCCTCTTCCAGATCGCCACCGGCCTGCTCAACATCCAGTACTCGTACGGGTTCGGCTTCGACTTCTACACCGCCCACTACTTCGGCGCCTGGATCTTCACCGGGGCGTTCGTGGCGCACGTGGTCATCAAGTTCCCCCGGCTGGTGACCGCGCTGCGGTCCCGACCGTTCGGCGCGCAGCTGCGGACCTCACCTGCCGCGACCCGACCCGAGCCACCCGACCCGGACGGGCTGGTCGCCACCGAACCCGGGCCGGCAACCGTCAGCAGACGCGGCGCGGTCGGCCTGGTCGGCGGCGGGGCGCTGCTGCTGGCCGTCCTCACCATCGGGCAGAGCCTGGACGGTCCGCTGCGCCGCACCGCGCTGCTGCTGCCCCGGGGCCGGCAGCCCGGCCCGGGACCGAACGGCTTCCCGGTCAACCGCACGGTCGCCGCCGCAGGCGTACGCCCGGAGCAGACCGGGGCCGGGTGGCGGCTCACCCTGCGCGGCGGCGGCCGGACGGTGACCCTGGACCGGTCGGCGCTGCTGGCCATGGCGCAGCACACCGCCGCGCTGCCGATCTCGTGCGTGGAGGGTTGGTCGACCCGGCAGACCTGGACCGGCGTACGGCTGCGGGACCTGGCCGCCCGGGCCGGCGTCCCCGACCCGGCCTCGGCGCGGATGTCGTCGCTGGAGCAGGCCGGACTGTTCCGCACGGCGGTACTCGCGTCCAACCAGGTCCTCGACCCGGACGCACTGCTCGCCCTGCGGGTCAACGGCGTCGACCTCTCCCCCGACCACGGCTACCCGGCCCGGGTCATCGTGCCGGCCCTGCCCGGAGTGCACTGCACGAAGTGGGTCGCCGAGATCGACTTCCAGGGCCGGGCCGATGGCTGACCGGGCTGACCGGATGCGCGACCGCTACGGCGCCGCGCCCTGGCACCTCGTCGTGGTGACCGCGGCCCTCGTGCTGGCCGGCTGGGTGGCGCTGCGGGTGGCCCACGAGGCGACCGCCGGCCGGATGCTGCTGTGGTTCCTCGGCGCGGTCATCGCCCACGACCTGGTGCTCTTCCCGGTCTACGCGGCAGTCGACCGCCTGCTGCGCGCGGTGGCACGCGGCCGGGTCACACTGCTCAACCACCTCCGGGCGCCGGCGCTCGGCAGCGCCCTGCTGTTCCTCGTCTACTCCCCGGGCATCCTGCGCCTGGGCGAGACCACCCACCTGGCGGCCACCGGTCAGGACCAGCGGCCGTACCTGATGCGGTGGATCCTGCTCAGCGCGGCGCTGTTCGGACTCAGCGCGGTCACGTACCTCCTGCGGCGTCGTCAGGCCTCGCCGAAGCGGTCGGACAGCGCGTAGCGCAGCAGGACCACGTCGCCGATCTGCCGGACCTCGGCCAGCCGGGCGCGGTGGCCCGCGTGCCACGGGAAGCTCCCCTCGCCGACGAAGCGGGGCGCCCGGCCGTCGCCGACGAAGAACGGGGCCACCACCAGGTGCAACTCGTCGGCGAGGCCGGCGGTGAGGAACTGGGCGTGCACCGTCCCGCCGCCCTCCACCATGAGCCGCCGTACGCCCCGCGCCGCGAGGTCGGCCACCAGCCAGGCCGGGTCGATCGGCTCGCCCGCGTCGACGATGGTGGCCGCCCGCTCCAGCCGTTCCCTGGTCTTGTCCAGCGCCGACGTGGCGCAGTAGACGAGCCGGGTTGCGTCCCCGGCAGTGAAGAACCGGGCGGTCGGGTCGAGGTCACCCCGCGCGGTCAACGTGACCTTCACGGGTGAGGCCGGCCGGCCACCGGCCACCCGCTCCGCCCGGCGTACGGCGGAGCGCACCAGCAACCGGGGATCGTCCCGCCGGACCGTGCCGGCACCGACCAGGATCGCGTCGCAGCTGGCCCGGACCGCGTCGACACGGTCCAGGTCGTCCTCGTTGGACAGCAGCAGCCGCTGCTCGGACGAGTCGTCGATGTACCCGTCGATCGAGGTGGCGCAACTCAGCAGCACGTACGGCCGCGCCGGCCGGCCGCTCACGGGACGTCGGGCCGCTCGGACGTCAGGCCCGCGAGGGCCTCGGCCGCCTCCGTCTGCGCCGCCTTGGCCGCCTTCGCCGCCAGGTATCCGGCGTTGGCCGGGGAGAGGAAGACGCTTGTGGGTACGCGCTCGGCGACGTCCACGCCGAGGCGGGTCAGCTGCTCGGCCTTGTCCGGGTTGCTGCTGAGCAGCCGGATCCGGGGTACGCCCAGGGTGACAAGCATCTGCGCGGCGGCGCTGTAGTCCCGCTCGTCCTCGCCCCGGCCCAGCGCGACGTTCGCCTGGTAGGTGTCCAGGCCGGCGTCCTGCAGGGCGTACGCGTCGAGTTTGGCGTACAGGCCGATGCCCCGGCCCTCCTGGCGCAGGTAGAGCAGGAACCCGCCGGTCTCGGTGATCCGCTGCACCGCCTCGCGCAACTGCGGACCGCAGTCGCAGCGCTGGCTGCCGAACACGTCGCCGGTCAGGCATTCGCTGTGCGGGCGCACCAGGGGGGCTTCGCCGCCGGCGGCGAGACGGTCCAGCGCGCCCGCCCAGTCGCCGAGGCCGAGAGCGAGGTGCTCCCGCCCGTCCACAAGGCCCTTGAAGGTGAACACCCGCACGGTCGTGGCGTAGCCGTCCGGGAACACCAGCGGCACCGTGACCTGCGTACGGATCGTGGCGACGGGCAGTGCTTCGGGCATGGGACTCCTTTGTCCGGCGTCACCGTCCCACGGCGACGCGTACCGTCTCACAACCGGCTCAACAGTCATCGCCGGACGTGACTTCCCGGGTGCGGGGAATCCGGGTCCGCCGCGTCAGCAGCACGGCGGCGCCGGGAAGGCTCGCGACCAGCACCAGCGCCCCGTAGACGGTGGCGGTGGCGACACCCTGGGCGGCGCTGAGGCCCGCCGCCCCGAAAGCCCACGCGGCAACCCCCTCGCGTGGCCCGAACCCGGCGATGTTCAGTGGCAGCCCCATGGCCAGCAGGGCGAGCAGAGTCAACGGCAGCAGCCGGGACAGCGGGGCGTCCGCACCTGCGGTCCGCGCCGCCACCAGGAAGGTGGCCAGGTGACCGGCCACCATCACGGCGGAGGCGACCACCACCCCGAACCAGGTGCGCCGGGCCAGCAGCCCGGCCCGTACGTCGTTCACGGCGGTCCGCAGCGCCCGCACCCACCGCGACCGGCCGCCGTCCGGCAGGGCCCGCGCCGCAAGCACGGCTGCCAGTCCCGCGACGACAAGCAGCGCGGCGGCGACCGGCAGGTACGACCGCACCGGCGACGGGAACGCGGCGAGCACCACGAGCGCCACGCCCACGAGGACGACCTGGCCGGCGGTGCGCTCCCAGACGACCGCGCGGATGCCCCTGCTGACGTCGCCCGCGTCGCGGCCGTGGCGCACCGCCCGGTGCACGTCGCCGAGCACCCCGCCGGGCAGGGTGGCGTTGAGAAAGACGGCCCGGTAGCAGTGCGCGACAGCCGTCGCCAACGGCAGCCGTACGCCCAGGCCACCGGCGACGAGGCTCCACCGCCAGGCCGCGCAGACCGTGGTGAGCACGCCGATGACCAGCGCCGCGGCCAGTGCGGGCGCGTCGATCAGGCGTACCCCGGCGAGGAACGGGCCGCCACCCACCTGCCACAGCAGGACGGCGAGCAGACCCACCCCGCCGACCACTCGTGCCCAGGCCCAGACCATCGGCGCCGGCCTCCCTATGAAGATCGTCCACTTGCCCTAGTCCACGTACCCAGGGCGAGATCAGTTCATCCGTCCGCGAGCAGGTCGAGGTGCTCGACCAGGACGGTGAGCCGGCCCGCCGCCGCGTCGGCCAGTCGGCGCTCGGCGTACGCCAGGGTCGGGCCGGTGAGGTCGGGACGCTGGGCGCGGGCCGCGCCGAGCCAGCCACGGAACCATTCGGCGGCCAGGTCGGCGTGTTCGGGGCCGAGCCGCCACGGGCTGGGGCGTTCCCACACCTGGACACCCCGGCGCGCGAACGCGGCGGCGGTGACGGCGGCGGCGTCCGGTCCGAGCAGCCGGCGGCCGTCGACGGTACGACGCTGGTGGTCGTTGAACGCGTCCTGCACCGCCTCGTCCAGCGGGTCGCCCGGGGTGAGCCGGACCCGCCCGGTCACGGAGACCGCGAACAGGGTGGGCCGGCCGACGCAGGCGGCCACCACCCGGTCGACCTCCTCGGCGGTGAGCATGTCCAGCAGCGCGGACGCGGTGACCAGCGAGCCGTCGGCCAGGTCGGCGGCGGTCAACCGGGTGAGGTCCCCGCAGCGGGTGCTGACGGTGACCGGGGCACCGTCGGCGGAGGCCACGCCGGTCATGCCCTCGGCGGCTCGGGCCAGCAGGTCGGCGTCGCGGTCGTGCAGAATCCAGTGCTGCGGGCCGGGTAGCCGGGCGGCCAACCAGCGGCTCATCGAGCCGGTGCCGCTGCCCAGGTCGTGGACCACAGCCGGGCGGTCGCCGGCGAGCCGCGCCCGGACGGCATCCAGCAGGTCCTCGGCGCGGGCCGCCGCGTCGGCGGGCTCGCGCAGCCGCAGCCAGTCGGCGAACGGCATGGTCTCCTGGACGGTCATGCCGCCACCTCCTCCAGCACGGCGGCCAGCGACGCGATCGTCACCGGCCAGTCGGTCAGGGTGTCGCGTCGGGCCAGGGCGGCGCGCCGCAGCCGGGCGCGCAGGGCGTCGTCGGCCAGCCACCGGGCCAGCGCGCCGGCCAGCGCCGCCGGGTCGTCCGGGGCGACCAGCAGCCCTGGCAGGTCACCGTCGGGGGCGTGACCGAGCGCCTCCGGCAGGCCACCGACCTCGGTGCCCAGCACCGGCAGACCCCGGGCCAGCGCCTCGGTGACGACCATGCCGTACGTCTCGCCGCGCGACGGCAGCACCAGCAGGTCGGCGGCGGCGTACGCGGCGTCCAGCGCCGCACCGGTCAGCGGTCCGGCCAGCCGGACCCGCTCGGTGAGGCCCGCGCCGGCCAGCCGCGCGCGCAGCCGGTGCACGAGATCCGGCTCCCGGTCCAGGGTGCCCGCGCAGACAAGCGTCCAGGGCGACCCGGCGAGGGTGGACAGCGCGTCGACGAGTACGTCGTGTCCCTTGTGCCTGGTGACCGCCGCGACGCACAGCAGCCGGTCACCGGCGGCGGAGCCAGGCGCGGGCGGCGCCGGTGTCACGCCCGGTGGCGCGGCCGTGATCCGGTCGGCCAGCAACGGGTGGCGGGCCACCAGAGCCCGGCGGGTCCACTCGCTCGTGGTGACCACGGCCCGTGCGGTGGCCAGCGCGCGGGCCTCTGCCTCGTCGTCGAGCGGCAGGTGCACGAGGACGACGAGGCGCAACCGCCGGGCGTGCGGGGCGAGCAGGTCCGGCACGGTGGAGGCGATCAGACCGTCGAGCAGCACGACCGCGTCGTCCGGCAGGGCGGCGAGCAGCCCGGCCAGCCGCGCCAGGTCGGCCGGACCGGGGTGTGGCCACGCCCCGGGGACCGGGTGTTCGCGCACCGGCCAGCCCTGCTCGCCGAGCCCCGCGCAGACCCGCCTGTCGTACGCGTTGCCGCCGCTGGGCGTGGCCGGATCGTCGATGTCGCCGGGCAGGACGACGTGCACCGTACGGCCGGTCGTGCCCGGCCCGCCGGTGGGCGCCGTCCGGCCCGCGACGATCACAGGGACCGCTCGTAGCTGGCCCAGGCGATGTGTGACTCGTGCAGGGTGACGGTGATGCCGGTCAGCTCGCGCGCGCCCGCGCCCAGCTGGCCGGCGTGCGCCCGCTCGGCCAGCCAGTCGGCGATGGTGCGGGCCAGCACCTCGGTGGTGGTGTTCACCCCGGCGAACGCCTCCTCGTCGTCGAGGTTGCGGTACGTCAGCTCGCCGAGCACCGTCCGCAGCTGCTCGGTGGCCAGGCCGATGTCGACCACGATGCCGTCGGCGTCCAGGTCGGGCCTGCGGAACGTAGCGTCGACCACGAACGTCGCGCCGTGCAGGCGCTGGGCCGGGCCGAACACCTCGCCCCGGAAACTGTGGGCGATCATCATGTGATCCCGAACGGTCACGCTGAACACGGTCACTCCCCGTCGTCGTAGGTGATGAGGTGGCAGAGGGCGGGCAGGTCGCCCGTACTGAGGTCGGCGAGGACGCCGGGCAGGTCCGCGAACCGCGACGCGCCGGTGATCAGCGCGTCGAAGGCCGGATCGTCGAGCAGGTCCAGGGCGAGCGCCAGCCGGTCGGAGTAGCTGCGCCGCCCCCGTCGCGCGGGCGCCACCATGCCGACCTGACTGCTGCGTACGGTGAGTCGTCCGGAGTGGAACGCCCCGCCCAGCGACACCTGCACCTGGCGGTCGCCGTACCAGCTCAGCTCGATCACCGTGCCCTCGGGCGCGAGCAGGTCCAGTGACTGTTGCAGCCCGGCGGCGGTGGCGCTGGCGTGTACGACGAGGTCCCGGTCGCCTGTCGCGTCGGCGGGCCTGGCGAACCCGACGCCCAACGCCCCGGCGACCCCGGCGCGGCGCGCGTCGGTGTCGACCAGCTCGACCTGCACGCCGGGGAACCGGGCGAGCAGCGCGGCCACGCAGCAGCCCACCATGCCGGCGCCGACGACGCTGACCCGGTCGCCGACCAGCGGCGCGGCGTCCCACAGCGCGTTCACTGCGGTCTCCACGGTGCCGGCGAGTACGGCCCGGGCAGGCGGCACGTCGTCCGGCACGGGCACCACGGCGCTTGCCGGCACGACGTACGCGCTCTGGTGCGGGTGCAGGCAGAAGACCGTGCGCCCGAGCAGCTCCACCGGCCCCTGCTCGACCACGCCGACGCTGAGGTAGCCGTACTTCACCGGCCCGGGGAAGTCGCCCTCCTGGAAGGGCGCGCGCATCGCCGCGTACTGGTCGGGGGGCACCCGACCGGCGAAGACAAGCGTCTCGGTGCCCCTGCTGACGCCTGAGTAGCGCGCCCGTACCAGCACCTCGTCGGGGCCCGGCGTGGGCAGCGACACCTGCCGGATCTCGGCCACGCCGGGTTCGCGCACCCAGCAGGCGTACGCCTCGCGGATCACCGTCGCGCACCTCACCTTTTTGTCCCTGTCGAACCGAACGGACCTGGTTTCCGTGTTCCCTGTCGGGGTCGTCGATCATAAACACGGAGGTACGGTGCCCACAGTTCGAAGTGGTCCGGTGATCGGGCTGAGCGCTCAACTGGCCGTGCTGGCGGCGCTGGCCACCACGGTGGGGCTGGGTGGTGCCGGCTGGCTGGTCGGGTCGGCCTACGCGGTGGTCACCTGCCTCGCGTTGAGTCGGGGGCTGGGCCGCGCCGGCGCGTCGCGACTCGGCCCCGCCGACCGGGTCACGCTGACCCGGGGCGTCCTGGTGGGCGCGGTCACCGCGCTGGTGGCGGACTCGTTCGGTCGGCCCACGCCGGTGCCGCTGCTGGTGGCGGTGAGCGCTGTGGCGCTGCTCCTGGACGCGGTCGACGGCCGGGTGGCCAGGAGCACGGGCACGGTGAGCGCGCTCGGCGCCCGCTTCGACATGGAGGTCGACGCGTTCCTCATCCTGGTGCTCAGCGGGTACGTCGCGTCCTCGCAGGGCGGGTGGGTGCTGGCCATCGGCGCGATGCGGTACGCGTTCGTCGCCGCGATGCCTGTGCTGCCGTGGTTGGACGGTCCGCTGCCGCCGCGTTTCTGGCGCAAGGTGGTGGCCGCCGCGCAGGGCGTCCTGCTGACCGTAGCGGCGGCCCGGGTGCTGCCGGAGCCGTGGACGACGCTGGTGCTGGTGGTGGCGTTGGCGCTGCTCATCGAGTCGTTCGGCCGGGACGTGGCGTGGCGGTGGCGGCACCGTCCGGCGGCCCGGCGGCTCCGCCAGGCGTCGGTCTCCGTCGCGGCCCCCACGACCGTCGTCGCGCCGCTGGCCATCGCTCCGGTGGCGTTGCCGCTGCTGCCCTCGGGTGGGCACACGCCTGTCGTCGTGCCGCCGCTGCTGCCGGTGCGCGCGATGGCGGTCCGCCCGGGCGGTACGGTCCACTCCGACTGGAGGCTGTGATGACCCTTCCCGCCCGGCTGCGCCGGATGGTCGGCCGGCTGCGCCCGCGCTCCGCTGTGGCCGGCGACGCGTCCCCGCGTACCCCAGGGGTGTCGCAGGTGGGGCGCGGCCGTGCGCGGCGCGCGGTGGGCGCGGTGCTGGCGGTGGGGTTGGTGTACGCCGTGCTCGCCGGTCCGGCCCGGCTCGGCGAGCTGACGCCCGGCGCGTTGCTGCGCATCCCCCTGGAGGGGTTGCTGGTCGCCGCGCTGCTGCTGGCGCTCCCGGCGCGACCCCGGCGGGTGGTGGTGGCCGTGGTCGGGCCGCTGCTGGGCCTGCTGGCCGTCGTCAAGCTCGCCGACCTGGGCTTCCGCACGACCCTGGACCGGCCGTTCGACCTGGTGCTGGACTGGCTGCTGCTGGACGACGCGTTCGGCTTCGTCAGGGACTCGGCCGGCCGGGCCGGCGCGGTGGGCGCTGCCGTCGGCGCGGTGGTGCTGATCGGCGTGCTGCTGCTGCTGACGACAGTGGCGCTGCGGCGGGTGGCGGCGCTGCTGGTCCAGCACGAGCGGGCCGCGACCCGGGTGGTGGCGGCGCTTACCGTCGGCTGGGTGGTCTGCGCCGTGGTGGGCGTGCGGATCGTTCCGGGCGTGCCGGTGGCCGACACCGGGGTCACCGCGCTTGTCGGCGCGCACGCCGAGCAGGTGGACGCGCGACTGCGGGACCGCGAACGGTTCACCGCCCAGATCGCCGCCGACCCGTTCCAGGACGTCCCTGGTGACCGCCTGCTCACCGGGCTGCGCGGCAAGGACGTCGTCCTCGCGTTCGTGGAGAGCTACGGCCGCGACGCCATTGAGGATCCGGAGCTGGCGCCGCAGGTCAACCCGGTGCTCGACGGTGGGACCGAGCGGCTGCGCGCCGCCGGATACCAGGCCCGCAGCGGCTTTCTCACCTCCCCCACCTTCGGCGGCGGCAGTTGGCTGGCGCACGACACGCTGCTGTCGGGGTTGTGGACGGACAACGAGCAACGGCACCGCAGCCTGCTGGCCAGCGACCGGCTCACCCTCAACGGCGCGTTCCGCCGGGCCGGCTGGCAGACCGTCGGGGTGCTGCCGGCCGCCACCCAACCCTGGCCGGAGCAGGGCTTCTTCTCGTACGACCGCTACTACGACGCCGAGGCGATGGGCTACCGGGGGCCGAAGTTCAGCTACGCGCCGATGCCCGACCAGTACACGTTGTCGTTCTTCCAGCGGACGGTACGCGCCGACGCGGACCGACCGGTCATGGCGGAGATCCCGCTGATCTCCAGTCACTCGCCGTGGACGGCGGTGCCCCGGATGATCGGCTGGGACCAGGTGGGTGACGGCTCGGTGTACCGCGACCAGGCGGCCCGGGACGACGGCGACGCCGACGACACCGGCCGGGCCCGGGCCGGCTACCGCCAGGCCATCGCGTACTCCCTGGAGACGTTGATCTCCTACGTGCGGACCTACGGGGACGACGACCTGGTGCTCGTCTTCCTCGGTGACCACCAGCCCGCGCCTGTGGTCACCGGCGAGGGGGCCAGCCGGGACGTGCCGATCACCATCGTCGCGCGCGACCCGGCGGTACTGGACCGGGTGTCGGGCTGGGGCTGGCAGCCCGGGTTGCGCCCGGGACCGGACGCCCCGAGGTGGCCGATGGACACCTTCCGGGACCGGTTCCTGACCACCTTCGGACCGTCGACGCCGCCGATCGCCGCTCCTCGCTGACCTCGACAGGCGCCACTACCAGCGGTTGCGGGCCTCCTCGGCCCAGCCGACGAGCCCGTCGAGGCTCACAGTCGTCCCGTCGTCGGTCGTCGCCCAGCCGGAGAAGTGCCCGAAACACTGGTGCGTCTCGTTCGCCACCACACCCAGGTTGGTGCGGCCCACCTTCTCGTGGAACGGCTGGAACTCGACCTGGACCCGTTCCCCGCTGATCCGCCAGGGGCGCAGCCAGTCCGACCGGTCGTAGGTCCAGCGCAGCTCCTCACCGATCTTGTGCAGGCGGCCGTCGACGAACAGGCCGTTCTCGGTGACGCCGGTGCCGTCGGTCCACTTGCCGCCGAGCTGGATCGCCCGTCCCGGCGCCGCGCCGGCGGCCCAGTTCCACGTGATCGAGTACGGCCACCTGCCGCGACCGTGGTCCAGCACGGCGAACGCGTCAGGTCCACCGATCTCGTACGTCTGGCCGTGCAGCTCCAGCGTGCCGAGGACCGGGCGGCCGAGGTCCTTCACCGTGTACTGGAATCGCGTGGGGCTCCACGGCACGACCACGCCGAGCGACTCGTGGCCGGCCGGCAACGGCACGTCCACCTCCAGTCGTACGCCGGGGGCGCTCGCCGAGATGGCGGTGCCGTCCGGCCGCTGGGTGATCCGGATCGCCAGGTCACCGCCCCGCGCGCCCGCCTCGCCCACGCCGCACCGTGGCGGTAGCACCGCTGCGCGCGCCAGCGGCACCACCGCCTCGGCCTTGGTCTCGGTGCCGCTGTCCCGGTCGAGCACGTAGACGCTGTGCACACCTGCGTAGTCGAGCGACGAGGCGACCAGCCCGACGATGTGCCGTGGGGTCACGATGCCCCAGTACTCCCACCGCTTGGTCCGGCCCCAGCCGCGCAGGTTCGCGGTGTGCAGCGGGCGGCGGCTCCAGCCCACCGCTGCCGGGTTGAGCCGCCCGTCCGGTTGGCACAGGTCGACAGGTGAGACCAGCTCACGTTCGTGCGTCACGCCGTGCACGATAGCCGCCGCCGTTCTCGGCGAGCACTTGACGCAGATATTGACGCCCCCTACGGTCATACGACATCAGACATTGGATGTCCGGATAGCTGGCACCTGATCTGGCTGCCCTCCCCTGCCACTCCACGATGGATATCCAGGCGAAACGGCACTGTCACGGACACCGGCGTCCCTGACCGCCGGCATCCCCCTTGAAGGAACAGGACCCCATGAAGCTGTCTGCCCTCGGCCGCATCGCTCTGGCCACAGGCATCGCCGTGCTGGCCACCGCCACGCTCCCCGGTACCCCGGCCGCCGCCGCACCGGTGAAGAGGAAGATCCTCCCCGTCCTGGTGGAGTTCAGCGACGCGTCCTTCGAGTTCCCGGAGAAGGTGAAGGCGTCCACGCCGGACACCTACTTCGGGGCGAAGAGCGATTCGGCCGCGTCGTTCCTGTCGGAGGTGTCGCGCGGGCAGTACACGCTGGTGCCCGCCGTCAAGGAACAGTTCCTCGGCCCGATCAAGCTGAACCTGAGCGCCGCCGGCTGCCCGCAGAGCAAGATCAACCAGTTGACCAGGGAGGAGCTCACCAAGCGGGGTCTGGTCGCGGGCAAGGACTACGAGAGCCTCTCCATCGTCTTCCCGGCGCAGAAGACGAACTGCCCCTGGGCCGGCCTCGCCACCCTGCCCGGCCCGACCACCTGGATCAACCTGTACGGCACCGCCAGTGGCATCGACGTCGTCGGCCACGAACTGGGGCACAACCTGGGCTTCGGACACCAGGGTCGCCTCCTGTGCACCGGCGGCAACCTGGGCGCCTGCAAGTCGGAAGGCTCCAGCTACAAGAGCATCATGGGCGCCGGCTACCGGGCATCCGGCTTCTCCGCGCCCGAACTGATCCGCGCCGGATGGCTCTCCGGCGGGGCGTCTCTCAAGGTCACCAAGTCAGGCACCTACACGCTGCGCTCCCTGCACGGCAAGGGCAGCGGAACCCGCGCCCTGGACATCGCGCTGGGCGGCGACCGGCTCGTCATCGAGTACCGCCACGCGGCCGGCAACTTCGACGCGAAGATCGAGGGCGTGCACGCCTACCGCGTCCCCAAGGGTTCCTACGGCGCCTCTTCCCTCATCGACACCACCGTGGAGAACAAGACGGCCGCCAACAACGCGCCGAGCAACACGGACGCCATCACGAAACTGACGGACAAGGCGAGCAAGGTGTCCGTCGCCGTCGTCTCCTCCGGCGGCGGCCAGGCCAAGGTCAAGGTCGCGCTCAACGGCGATTCGCTCTCCGCCATCGACGCGGCCCCCTCGAAGTCAGCGACCCCCACCCCCAGCGCCGCCACCCCCACGCCCAGCGCGAGCGCCAGCGCCGACACCGAAGCCGTGACCGACGAATCCACGGCGGTCTCCGCTGTCGACTCCGGGGACCTCGCCGCCGTCGGCGAACGCTCGACCGCCCTGCCGCTCGCCGCCGGGGGCGGTGCCGCCCTCCTGGCGGCCGGCGTGGGATTCCTCCTGCTGAAGCGTCGCCGCAGGCGCACCTGACCGGCCTGTCGGGCCCCGGACGCACCGCCCCCACGGCGGGGCGACCGGGGCCCGGTCATCGTCGTTCGCCACCCCTGTCCGGCGAACCGTCAGTCCGGCGGGTGTCGTGCGCCTAAGGTAGGTCCCGGCGACACCGTGGCGCAGAGCCGAGCGAGCAATCGCGCCACGGACGGCGCCGTACCAGCCTCTCCCGTGCTAGCCGGAAGGCGTGCGATGTCCGGGGTCAGTTGGCCTTGCCGCGTACGGGCGGGCGGCGCCACGCTCGTTCGACAGGTGCCGGCAGGCTCACCCGCACGCGCCCGTCACACGCGGCCGGCCGACGACGCCGGCCCCCGCTGAGATGGACTGGGCGGGATGGGCGCTGTTCGGGATCGTCGCCACCGCGGCGCTGACCGCGACGATGATCAGCGCTCAGATGGCCGGGCTCACCCGTCTCGATCTTCCCCTGGTGCTCGGGACCATCATCACCGAGGATCCCGACCGGGCTCGGGTCGTCGGGTTCTTCATCCACCTCACCGCCGGTCAGGGCTTCGCTCTGGGGTACGCCGCCGTGTTCGCCTTGTTGCGTCGCGCCGACTGGTGGATCGGTGGGCTGCTCGGCACGCTGCACGTGGCGATAGCGCTGACCGTGCTCCTGCCCCTGCTGCCAGGTGTCCATCCCCGTATGGCGTCGCACCGGGCCGGGCCGGCCAGCACCGCCACGCTGGAGCCGCCCGGCCTGTTCGCCCTCAACTACGGCGTGCAGACCCCGGCTGTCACGGTTGTCGTCCACGTCATCTACGGGGTGGTCCTCGGGCTGCTTCTCCAGGCTCGTTGACCCGCGGCGGCCGAGGTTCGCGATGACCACCGTCCCGGAGACCCCGCAGCGGCCTCCGACGCCGATCGCCGACTACGGACTGCTGAGTGACACCCGTACCGCTGCCCTCGTCGCCGGTGACGGCGGGATCGACTGGCTCTGCGTACCCCGTTTCGACGGCGACCCCCTGTTCGGCCGGCTGGTCGGTGGGCCGGCGGCGGGGGCCTTCCGGGTCGGCCCCGCCGCGCCCACCCCGGTCGTCGAACGGCGCTACCGGCGGCACAGCGCCACGCTGGAGACGACGTGGGCGGTGGACGGCAGCCGCCTCACCCTGACCGAGGGCATGGTGGCCGAACTCGCCGGACGGCTGCTGCCCACGACTGTGCTCGTGCGACGCCTGTCGGCCGACGGAGGCCCGGTCGACGCCGTTGTGGATTTCGACCCCCGGCTCGGCGACCGGCGCCGCCGACCGAGGGTCCAGCGCCGGGGCCGGGACCTCGTGTGTGAGTGGGGGTCCCTCGCGGTGTCCCTGGGCTGCGCAACCGACATCACCGTCGAGCCGGGTACGCCCACCGCGCTCACCGTCACGCCGGGCAATCCGGTCACCCTGGTGCTGGCCATCGCCCATCGGGAACCGCTGGTCCACGTCGCGCCGGCCGCGGCCTGGGAGCTTCTCCTCGCCGACGAGGACAGGTGGCGACGCTGGGCGGCGGGCATCGACGCCTCGCTGCCGTTCCGGGAGAGCGTCGTGCGCAGCCTGCTGACCCTGCGGCTGTTGACCTATTCGCCCTCGCAGGCACCGGTGGCCGCGCCGACGACCTCGTTGCCTGAGGATCCCGGCGGGGAGCGCAACTGGGACTACCGCTACGTCTGGCCGCGGGACGCCAGCATCGGTGTCAACGCCTTTCTCGGCGTCGGCAAACTCGACGAGGCCAACGGGTTCCTCGCCTGGTTGCTGCATGCCAGCCGGCTACAGCGACCACGCCTGCCGGCGCTGTTCACACTTGACGGCCGCCACGTGCCGCGAGAGCGGGAGCTGCCCGGCTGGCGTGGTTACCTCGACAGCGTGCCGGTACGCGTCGGCAACGGCGCCGCCGAGCAGCACCAGCTCGACGGCTACGGCTGGGTGGTCGATGCCGCGTGGGTGCTCGTACGGGCGGGCCACCGACTGAACTCGGAGACGTGGCGGGCGGTACGCGGCTTCGCCGATCTGGTCGCCCGACGGTGGCCCGAGCCCGATGCCGGCATCTGGGAGGTGCGCGAACCCGTTCAGCATGTGCACTCCAAGCTCATGGGCTGGCTCGCCGTCGACCGTGCCCTGCGCATCGCCGACACCCACCGGCTCTCCGAGCGACGACGCCGCCGGTGGCAGCGCGCCCGCGATGCCATCGCCACCGATGTCCGGCTCCGGGCGTTCGACCCGTCGCAGGCAAGCTACGTCCGCAGCTACGGCTCGCCCGAGCTGGACGCGGCTCTGCTCGTCCTGCCGTTGCTGGGTGTCGACGACATCGGGTCGGACCGGGTACGCGGCACTGTCGACGCCATTCGCGACCGGCTCTCCGCCGGTGGCCCGCTACCGCTATCCGCCGGGGCGCGACGGTCTCCCCGGCTCCGAGGGCGCGTTCCTGCCCTGCTCGTTCTGGCTCGTGCAGGCCCTCGCGCACACCGGACGACGCGCCGAGGCTGTCGAGTTGTTCCGGGAACTGCTCGGACGCGCCAACCCGCTCGGCCTCTACGGCGAAGAGGTGGACCCGGAGACCGGGGCGTTCCTCGGCAACTACCCCCAGACGCTTACCCACGCCGCGCTGATCCAGGCCGCGCTCGCGATCCGGGACGCCCCGGCCGCCGAGAAGGGGGCCGGGGAATGACCACGCCCCGAGGCACGGAGGGCGGTTCGGTGCCGCGACCGGGCTGAACGCGCGGCACCGTACGCCCGCCTGTCGGTCAGTCGAACTCCTCGACGTACTCCTCGGTGGGGCCCAACTCGGGCCGGTCGCGCAGCTCCAGGACGGAGCCGAGTCGGTCGGTCTCCAGGACGATCACCGTGTTCTCGCCGCTGCGCAGCAGTGGCGCCGGGCAGTACAGGGTGACCTGCGGGCCGATGTCCCAGTAGCGGCCGAGCAGGAACCCGTTGACCCAGACCAGGCCGTGCGCGGAGCCGGGCAGGGCCAGGAAGGTGTCGGCGGGCTCGTCGAGGCGTACCGTCGCGACGGCGAAACCGGCGCCGGTGCTGGCCGGTCCTGCGCCTGTCGCACGGCGCAGGTCGTCAGGTGTCCACTCGGTCAGGGCGATCGGCGAGCTGGTCCAACCGTGCACCATCCGGCGATCGACGAGCACCGGACCGAGCAGGCCCTTGTGCTGTCCGACAAGGGGGCCGTAGTTGATGCGGCCCAGGTTCTCCACAAGGATCTCCAGGCGCACCGTCGCCCCGGTGCCGTGGATCGGTAGCTCCGGACGCTCACCGTCTGCCACTCCGATCGGTACACCGTCGGCGAAGACGACGGCCCGGTCACGGACGTCGGTCAGGACGATCGTGTGCCCGCCCGGCGGGATCTTCGGGTGAGCGGTGAGCAGCACCATCCCGGCGTCCAGGCCGAGCTGTTCGAAGGTGGCCGGCCGTGGCCCTGTCGACTCCGGTGCCGGTACGGCGCGCAGGCCGGCGATCAGGTCGGCGTGGTGGGTCAACGGCACCCGCGCCGGCGCGAGGACAGGCATCCGCTCGGCCACCCGCAGTGGCCCGGTGGCGCCAAGTGCCCGGCGCATGGCGTGGAACTTCGCGGTGAGTGTCCCGTCCTCGGCGATGGGCGCGTCCGAGTCGTAGCTGGTGATTGTGGGTTGCAGCAGGCCTCGTTCGGCGTTCGCGCCGGCCCACAGCCCGAAGTTGGTGCCGCCGTGCGCCATGTAGAGGCTGACGCTTCCGCTCTCGGCGATGATGGCGTCGAGAGTGCGGACGGCGCTGTCCACGGCGCGGACGTGGTGCCGCTCGCCCCAGTGGTCGAACCAGCCGTTCCAGTACTCGGCGACCACGAACGGTTCGTCGGGCCGGCGCTCGGCGAACAGGGCACGGGCGGCCTCGGGCTTCGAGCCGAGGGTGGCGGCGGCGAGCGTTCCGGGCACCGTACCCGCGTCGTGCATCAGCTCGGTGGGACCGTCGGCGGTGAACAGCAGTTCGGTGATGCCGCGGTCGAGCAGGGCGGCGCGGTTCCAGCGCAGGTACGCCTCGTCGTCGCCGTAGCTGCCGTACTCGTTCTCGACCTGTACCGCCACGACCGGTCCGCCGGCGTGCGTCTGCTGGCGCGCGATGCGGGGGATGAGGTGGTCGAACCACCGCTCGACCGGCTCGGTGAACGCCGGGTCGGAGGTGCGCAGGGCCACGTCGCGGGCGGTGAGCCAGGCCGGCAGTCCACCGTTCGACCATTCCGCGCAGATGTACGGGCCGGGCCGCAGGACGACGTCGAGGCCCTCCTCGCCGGCGAGCGCGATGAACGCCTCCAGGTCACGCCAGCCGTCGAAGCGGGGTGCGCGGTCCGCGTGCGGTTGGTGGAAGTTCCAGGGCACGTACGTGTCGAGGGTGTTCAGACCCAGGTCGGCCAGCCGCCGGATCCGGTCGCGCCACAACTCGGGGTGGACCCGGAAGTAGTGCAGGGCGCCGGACAGGATGCGGTGCGGGACCCCGTGCCGGTAGAGCTGGCGGTCGTGCCAGCCGAGCGCGGGAGAGGGTCTCGTCGGCGGCGCTGTCGCGCTGCCCCGCCGGGTCGTCTCGATCATGGCGGCAGCCTATGTTACCCGTGCCATTCCTAACAATGCCGATAGGATGCGCCAGTACAGGTTTCCAGGAGGGCGGCACGGATGACCGAGGCGACGATGCGTGGCAAGCAGCCGAGCATGGCTGACGTGGCACGCGCCGCCGGCGTGTCGGCGCAGACGGTGTCCCGCACCCTGCGCGACTCGCCGAACGTCAACGCCGAGACCCGCCGGCGCGTGCTCACCGCCGTCGAGCAGCTCCGGTACCGGTACAACGGCGCCCCCCGGCTGCTGTCGTCCGGCCGCAGCTTCACGCTCGGCCTGGTCCTGCTCCAGTCCGGCGGTTACTACTCGCGCTCGGCGGTGACCGCCGGGGTGGAGGCGGCGGCCGGGCAGGCGGGGTACTCGGTGAGCATCGCGACGATTGCCGAGCTGGACACCGCCATGATGGAGAAGTCCCTGCTCAAGCTGTCCGACCAGGGCGTCGACGGCATCATCATCGCGGTCCCGCTGATCTCCGTGACCCAGCGGATGGAGGACATCACCAGGGACATCCCCACGGTCACGGTGGACGGCTCACGCACCACAGGCGCCCGGGTGCTGGGCATCGACCAGCACGAGGCCGGGCGCATGGCCACCCAGCACCTGCTCGACTCCGGGCACCGCCAGGTGTGGCACGTGGCCGGGCCGGACGAGTGGATCGAGGCCCGTCAGCGCCGGCAGGGCTGGCAGGAGTGCCTGAGGGCCGCCGGGATCGACGCGCCGCCGCCGCTGGAGGGCGACTGGTCGCCCGAGTCCGGTTACCGCCAGGGGCAGATCCTCGCGATGATTCCCGAGGTCACGGCCATCTTCGTGGCCAGCGACGAGATGGCGTTCGGGGTGATCAGGGCGCTGCGGGAGCGTGGGCGGTCGGTGCCCGCGGACGTGTCGATCGTGAGCGTGGACGACATCGAGCTGGCGGCGTACTGCCACCCGCCGCTCACCACCGTCCGCCAGGACTTCTACAGCTCCGGGGCCGCCGCCGTCGCGCTCCTGCTGGGCACCGAGGACGCCGGGGAATCGGTGGCGCAGCCGAGCCTCATCGTCCGGGAGTCGACCGCCGCGCCGCGGTCCCGCTGACCCCCCGACCCCCTCGGCGCTGTCGGCGCTGTCGGCACATCGTTCTTGACGGCTCATGTTACGGGTGCCACAGTAACAACGCATTGGCCCCGCCCGCGATCTTGTGGGCCTATGCCATGCCCCGTCCACGCCGCTCAATCCCGCACCGCCGTGCGCACCGCCCATGGAGGACCCCCCATGTTGAGAAGACCAATCGTCCTAGCGGTCGCCGCGGCGACAGCGCTGAGCCTGCTCGCCGGCTGTTCCGGAGGCGGCGACGACGCCGACGGCAGGAAGACGCTGAAGATCGCGGCCTTCGAGGGTGGTTACGGCCGCGACATGTACGTCCAGGTCGTCGACGCCTACAAGGCGAAGCACCCCGACGTGGATGTGCAGCTGCAGCTCTCGAAGACCCTCGAGGACGAGATCAGCCCCAACATGAAGGCCGGCAAGTTCCCCGACGTCGTGGTGCTGCCCCAGGGCCGCAAGGCCGCGCTCGCCGAGACGCTTGTCAAGGACAGGGCGCTGGAGGACCTCACAGGCGTCCTGGACATGACCGTCCCGGGCGAACAGTCCACAGTGCGGGCCAAGCTCGCCGACGGGATCGTCGGCAACCTGAGCACCAACCCGTACAACGACGACAAGACCTACCTGATGCCGATGTACTACGCGCCGACCGGGCTGGTCTACAACAAGGGCCTCTTCGCGCAGAAGGGTTGGCAGGTCCCCACCAGCTGGGACGACATGTTCAAGCTCGGCGACGCCGCCAAGGCCGAGGGCATCGCGCTGTTCACGTACCCGACCGCGGGCTACCTGGACTCGTTCTTCTTCGCGCTGCTCGCGGACGTCGGCGGTGAGCAGTTCTACAAGGACGCCATGACGTACTCCGAGGGTGTCTGGAAGACCGCCCAGGCGCGCCAGGTCCTGGACATCACCGCCAAGCTGCTGAGCTACGCGGCGAAGACCACGGTCGGGTACGCGAACGAGCAGGACTTCACCAAGAACCAGCAGTCTCTGCTCGACAACAAGACCCTCTTCATGCCGAACGGCACGTGGGTCGTCGGCGAGATGAAGGACGCGCCGCGCGCCTCGGGCTTCGAGTGGGCGATGGCCCCGCTGCCGGCGGTCTCCGCCGGTGGCAAGCGCTACCTGACCACGATCGTCGAGTCGGTCTGGGTGCCGAGCGACGCGAAGAACAAGGACGCCGCGAAGGACTTCGTCGCGTACCTCTACTCCGACGAGGCCGCCGGCATCTTCGCCAAGGCCAACGCGATCCAGCCGATCAAGGGCATCGCCGCGACGCTGCCCGCCGAGATCGCCCCGTTCTACCAGCTCTACGAGGACCCGAGCATCACCGCCCTGGTCGGTGGCTTCGCCAGCACCGCGCCGGTAGAGGGCGTGAACATCAAGGGCGCGCTCTTCGACACCGCGAACAGCATCATCAGCGGCGACAAGACCG
The DNA here is from genome assembly GCF_040683695.1 of Micromonospora sp. NPDC093244. NCBI lineage: Bacteria > Bacillati > Actinomycetota > Actinomycetes > Micromonosporales > Micromonosporaceae > Micromonospora > Micromonospora sp. NPDC093244. The sequence continues at coordinate 1,488,356 of NZ_JBFBEO010000001.1, read as the reverse complement.
TCGACCAGTGGCAGACCGCGCTGAACGACGCCAGCGAGAAGTTGCGGCAGGCGGGCAAGTGACGCCCGGCGGCAGCCCGGAAACCGGGCTGCCGCCGTTCCCTCCCCCTGCGAGAGCCAAGGACTGGTCACGGTGACGACGACCCTCACTCCACCAACCCCGGGCGCCAGCAAGCGGGCGTCCGGTCGATCCCCGGCGTCGACGCGCGGTACCGCCGCGCGCGGCCGGCGCGGCGACGGCCGGTTCGTCGCCGCCTGTCTGCTACCGGCGCTGGCGCTGTTCGCCCTGTTCATGATCTGGCCGACGGTGAACGTGTTCCGGATGTCGCTCTACACCTGGAGCGGCTTCTCGACGCAGATGCGGTTCGTCGGCCTGGACAACTTCAGCAAGCTCCTCGACGACGAGCAGTTCCTGCGCGCGTTCCAGAACACCGTCGCACTGCTCGTGGTCGTGACAGTGGTGACGATGGGGATGGGCCTGTTCCTCGCGGCCGTCATGACCCGGCAGAAGCTGCGCGGCCACACCCTCTACCGGTTCGTGCTCTACGTCCCGAACGTGCTGTCGGTAGTGGTCATCGCGGCCATCTTCTCGGCCGTCTACGACCAGGAGAACGGCCTGCTCAACGGCACACTCCGGCTGCTGTCGCTGGACGGCCTGCAACGGGTGTGGCTGGGTGACCAGAAGCTGGTGCTCTACTCGGTCGCGATCGCGATGCTGTGGCAGTCGCTGGGCTACTACATGGTCATCTACATGTCGAGCATGGCGAGCATCCCGGAGGAGCTGTACGAGGCCTCGGCGCTCGACGGCGCGTCGGCCGCTCGGCAGTTCTTCGCCGTCACACTGCCGCTGATCTGGCAGAACCTCCGCACGACGCTGACGTTCTTCATCCTCAGCGCGGTCAACCTCAGTTTCGTGCTGGTCCGGGCGATGACAGGTGGCGGTCCGGACGGCGCCTCCGAGGTGCTGCTCAGCTACATGTACAAGCAGGCCTACACGAACTCGGCCTACGGCTACGGCATGGCCATCGGCGTGGTGATCTTCGCTTTCTCGTTCCTCGTGTCGCTCCTGGTGAGCCGCGCGACCCGGCGTGAGCCCCTCCAGTTCTAGAGGACACTCCCATGACCACGATCAACAAATCCGGTCCGCGGCCCGGCCGGGGCCTCACCCACCTGCTCGTCGGCGGCATCACAGTGCTCATCGTGATCCCCGTCGCCTGGGTGCTGGTGGCCTCGCTGAAGCGCAAGAGCGAGTTCTTCGGCAGCCCCTGGACCCTGCCCGAGGGCCTGCACCTGCAGAACTACGTCGACGCGTTCGGCGGCGCGAACATGGGCCGCTACTTCGCCACGTCGGTGCTTGTCACAGTCCTCGGCCTGGTCTTCGTGCTGGCCGTCTCGGTGCCGGCGGCGTACGTCGTCGCCAGGTACGAGTTCCGTGGCAAGAGCATCGTCGAGCTGGCGTTGCTTGCCGGGCTCTTCGTCAACGTGAACTACATCGTGGTGCCGATCTTCCTGATGCTCGTCGACTGGGACCGCGCGCTTGTCGACGTGTTCCCGGACGGGTTCTTCCTCGACAACCCGGCGATGCTCTCGGTTGTCTACGCGGCGACCTCGATCCCGTTCACGATCTACCTGTTGAGCGCGTACTTCAGGTCGATCCCGGGGGACTTCGAGGAGGCGGCGCTGCTGGACGGGGCGTCCCGCTTCCGGATCATGACGCGGGTGATGCTGCCGATGGCCCGTCCGGCGGTCACCACGGTGATCCTGTTCAACTTCCTGGCGTACTGGAACGACTTCATCATCGCGCTGACGCTGCTGCCCGGTGAGGGCAAGACGTTGCAGGTCGGCCTGCTCAACCTGATGGCCGCGCAGAAGGCGGCCGCGGACCCCGGGCGGCTCTACGCCGGCATGGTCATCGTCATCGTGCCGGTGCTGCTCCTGTACGCGCTGATCCAGCGCCGCCTGATCCAGGGCATGGCCGCCGGCGGCGTCAAGGGCTGAGGCCCGAGAAAGGGATGTCATGAAGGAACCGACGCGTGTCGTAGTGCTCGTCGTCGCCCGGATTCTGGTCGCGCTCGCCTGCGTCGTCACGGTGGTGGTCGTCCGGCCCACGGTCGGCTGGGGAAGCCTCGCGATCATGCTCGTGGCGCTCGCCGTCCTGATCGGTCTTCTCGCGGACTACAACCGAAAGTTCCGGTGAACCGGGCCGGCGCCGGCCGACGAGCCCGCGGTCCCCCGGGTCCGTCGCTGGCGACACCTCCCGGTCGTACGCGCAGGACAGCTACACGCAAGTGAACCGCTCCCCCGACCACCCCCACGGTTAGGACTCTCGATGCGCTTGTTCAGGTCCTCGTTTGTGGCTCTGACCACGCTAGCCACCGCCATACTGGTCGCCGCGCCCCCCGCCGCGGCAGCCGCGACGAACTACTACGTCGACTGCTCCGCGAGCACGTCGGGCAGCGGCACCCAGGCCAGCCCCTGGAACAGCTTCACGCCGGTCAACGCCAGGACGTTCGCCGCCGGAGATCAGATCCTGATCCGGCGGGGTACCACGTGCGCCAACAAGCAGCTCTTCCCCAAGGGCTCGGGCGCTTCCGGCGCACCGATCGTCATCGACGCCTACGGCAGCGGAGCCAAGCCGGTGCTGGCCGGCAACGGCGCGGTCGTCGACGTCGTGAAGCTCTACAACCAGCAGTACTGGGAGATCCGCAACCTGGACATCTCCAACAAGGGGTCGGCGATCGCCACCCGCCGGGGCGTGCACATCATCCGCGAGAACTCCGGCACCGGCACCTACTACCGGGTGACCGGCCTGAGCGTGCACGACGTCAACGGCAACCAGACCAAGAAGGACGACGACGCCAGCGCCGGCATCTTCTTCGAGGTTCTGGGCTACACCACGCAGACGAAGTTCGACGACGTGCTGATCAACAACAACACGATAAGCACCGTCGACCGCTACGGCATCCACTTCTGGACCCGCTGGATGGTCCGGCCCGAGCTGGCCAACCCCAACTGCGGCTCGACCTGCGGCAACTGGCTGCCGCAGACCCGCGTCGTCGTACGCGGCAACACGGTCACCGACATCGGCGGCGACGCCATCGACGTGCACCACACGCAGAGCGCCCTTGTCGAGAACAACCGGGTCGACGGCTTCCGGGTCCGCGAGCCCGCGCAGTGCGCCGCAGGCATCTGGGGCTGGAACATCAACGACGCCCTGTTCCAGTTCAACGAGGTCAGCGGCGGTCGGAGCACCTGCGACGGGCAGGGCTTCGACCTGGACGAGGGCAACATCCGCACCATCTACCAGTACAACTACAGCCACGACAACGAGGGCGGCTTCATCCTGCTGTGCAACGGCGGGGGTTCCACCACCAAAGACAACATCGTGCGCTACAACATCAGCCAGAACGACCGCGGCCAGATCTTCGACCTCGTGTGCGGCAAGCTCACCAACACGAAGATCTACAACAACGTCTTCTACGTCGGCCAGGCAGCCCAGATCATCAACAACAGCAACGGCTCGACAGGCGCCAACGCGGAGTTCTACAACAACATCTTCTACGTGAGCACGACCCAGGCCACCTACAACGCCGGCGCGTTGTTGTTCGACTCCAACGTGTTCTACGGCCAGCACCCGGCCGGTGAGCCCACCGACCCGAACAAGATCACGGCCGATCCGCTGTTCGTCGCGCCTGGCACCGCCACCTCGATCAGTGACGCCGGCGGCTACCGGCTCCGCACCGGCTCCCCGGCACTGGCCAATGGCCAGGCCATGACCAACCCCGGCAGCCGGGACTACTTCGGCGGCGCGGTCACCCAGGGGTGCCGTCCCGACCGGGGCGCACACCAGCTGAGCACGGTCTGCGTGCCCAGCGCCGGCGTCATCCCGCGTACCGGATGGTCTCTGAAGTACGTGGACAGCCAGGAGACGACCGCCGAGAACGGCGCTGCTACCAACGCCTTCGACGGAAACCTCAGCACGATCTGGCACACGAAGTACACCGGCGGCAACGCCCCGATGCCCCACGAGATCCAGATCAATCTCGGTGCCAGCTACTCCGTCTCCGGTATCCGCTACCTGCCCCGGCAGGACGGCGGCTCCGGCGCGGCCAACGGACGCATCGGCCAGTACGAGGTCTACGTCAGCACCGACGGCGTCAACTGGGGAACGGCCGTGGCCACGGGCACCTTCGCCAACAACGCCAGCCAGAAGGAGGTCCGGTTCACCGCGAAGACCGGGCAGTACCTGCGGCTGCGCGCCCTGAGCGAGGTCAACGGCAACCCGTGGACCACCGCCGCGGAGATCTACGCCCTCAACTGACCGGGCACACCGGGGCGCCTCCGGCATCGCGCCGGAGGCTCCCCGCGTACCCGTGGAAGGAGGATCACGAGTACATCAGGTGCAGGATCATCCCGGCTTCGGCGTGCGCCAGGTTGTGGCAGTGGTTGGCCCACACTCCGGGGTTGTCCGCCCGGAACGCCACCTCCCACACGTCGCCGGGGCGTACGTCGAAGGAGTCCCACCACAACGGACTGCCGGTCGCCGGCCTGCCGTTGCGGGACAGCACGAGGACGTGGTGGCCGTGCAGGTGCCACGGGTGCATGGTCTGGGACCGGTTGACGATAGTGAACGTCACGGCCTCACCGAGGCGTACGACCTGCGGCGGGATGTCCGGGTCGGCCGCGCCGTTGACGGTGTGGGCGTAGCGCGGAAGCAACCCGTGTAGGTCCAGGCCGCGGTCGAGGACGAGGGTGAACCGTCTGTCGAACCGGGACCACGGCGCCGCAGAGCTGGCACCGTAGGTGAGCGGGTCCAGCACCGGCCAGGCGGCGGTCGTCGCCGACACCGGCCCGGTCGAGTGGACGGCCCGTCCGTCGACGAACAACGCCACAGGCGTGGCGGGCGCGGTGAACACCAGGTCGTAGCGACCCCCGGCCGGGATCAGCAGGGCGGTGTCCACGAGCGGGGTCGGGCCCCGCAGGTCGGATCCGTCGATCGCGGCGACCCGGAACGGTGTCCCGGCCAGGGCGTACCTGTGGGTCGTGCTGTCGGTGTTGACCAGTCGCAGCCGCACGGGCACGCCCGCCTCGACCGGCTCGGTTCTCGGCTCGGGTAGCGCCACACCGGCCAGGGTGTGCACCGGCACCGTGACGTCGACGCCTGTCACAGGCGCCTGGCGTACCACCAGGACACCGTAGAGGCCCATCCGCACGCCGACGTCGGAGGCCGAATGCGTGTGGTACCAGTACGTGCCGACCTGATCGGCTCGGAACCGGTAGACGAACTCCTGCCCGGGCCGGACCGCCGACTGGGTCACGCCGGGCACCCCGTCCTGGCTGTTCGGCACGTCGTACCCGTGCCAGTGCAGCGTGACGCCCCGGGCGATGTCCCGGTTGCGCAGGGTCACCTCGATGACGTCGCCGACGGTGGCCGTCAGCTCCGGCCCGGGGACCTGCGCGTTGAACGCCCACGCCGCGACGTCCCGGCCGCCCGCCCGGACCGTGGCGGTCGCGGCCGTCAGGGTGAACCGCCTGGTCGGTTCGCCGATGGTCCGCGCATCCCCATATCCATGATCGTGGGGTACGCCTGGCGCGGCGGCCGGGGCGACCACCAGACCGGTTCCGGTGACCAGCGCTGCGGCAGCCATCCCGAGGCCCACCCGGGACACCGTCCGGGACGGGCGCGCGCCCAGGGCGAGCCAGGAGAGCGCCGTTGCCGCCAGCACACCGGCGAGGGCCAGCAGTCCCACGCCCGCCGACGCGGGATAGCCGTGCAGGAGCGTCACGAGCAGGGCGCTGCTCTGGGCGTACCCGGCGAACAGGAGCGCAACCGCGACGGACCGGATGTCGCCCGGGGCCCGCGGCAGCCGCGGCCCGGCGACTGCCACCGCCGCGAGCGACAGGGGGCCGGCGATGAGCACCTTCTCCGCCGCGAACCACCAACCGGCGCGGGCGAGCGCGGTGATCGTGACCGCCCGGGCGAGTGTGGCGAGCAGCGCGAAGACCGCCAGCCCCAGCGCGAGCGGGCGGCGCCGCGCGGCGGACGCCGCGCCACCGCCCAGGAATCCGGCGGCCGCCAGGACCGCGATCACGAGATCAGCCGCGAGCAGCGAACCGGTGGTCATGCCGGCTCTCCCTCGCGCACGGGCACGGGGGCGACGGCCGGCTCCGGTCGGTCCAGCCGTCGCGCGGCCCTCAGCACGCCGACCACGACGTGCACCGCGACGATTCCGTTGACCGCGTGCAGCCCGCCGATCGTCAGGCCGAGCGGCGTGCTGGCGCCGGCGGCGTCGGTGGACGCGTTCGCGAGCATGGCGATGAGCGCCTGCACGACGACGAGCCCGATCGGCAGGACCGCCAGTCCGATGATCCGGCCCGGTGCCCTCGCCAGCGCGGCGAACAGGGCGGTGAACACTGTGAGGACGGGGATCACCGCCATGCCGTTGACGCTGTGCAGGGCGTACGCGCCGTCGCCACCGGGTTTCGTGAACCCGCCCACGGCGGCGAACACGAACTGCAGGGCGAACGAGACGAGCAAAAGGATGCTGACGATGACGAATGCCTTGCGCATGCTGACCTCCTAGAGGTGCGCCGAGGTCAGGGCCCGGGCGACGTGGTCGGTGGCGGTGATCGCCCCGTACGCGACGAGCCGCACGAGGTCGGCGTCCTGCGGATGGGAGAGCCGCCACAGCGCGACGTCGCCCACACTGATCGCGCTGGGCGCGAACGCCGCGAGCAACGCGATCCGGGTCCCCACGCGGTCGTTGCCGGGTACGTCCCGGACCAGGTCGACCGCCCAGTCCGACGGCCGGGCCGGGTACCGCCCGTCCTCCCAGCGCACGGTGGCCGTGACGGTCTGGCGCGCCACGTCGCCCAGCAGGTCCCCGCACCCGGTGGCGGCGTTCCTCAGCGCCGCGTACGCGACGCCGACAGGGCTCTCCCCCGCCCAGGCCGGTGGTTCCGTCGTACCGACGTCGAGCAGCGGGAGGCTGCGTCCGGGCTCCTTCGGCCCCCGGGCCGTGCGGGCGTAGAGCCGGCCCGCGACCGAGCGCACCACTGAGGAGCGTTGCAGCCCGCCGGGCAGCAGATCGGCGTCGAGCAGCGCCGAGACGACCCGGTTGATGAAGTGGAAGGCGAGCAGGGTGCCGGTGACCTCGGGGGCGTACCTGCTGGTCCAGCCGGTGGTTGTCGGGCTGCGGCTGGCCTCGGCCCAGGCGATCAGCTCGGCGTGCCTCGGCTCGGCTGGCGTCCCACCCCGGGCGACGGTCTCGGCCAGTTCGTGCTCGCCCAGCGCGTGCAGCAGCATCACGTGGGCGTCCACGCAGAACGGGCAGCGGTTGGCCCGGGACACCGCCGACGCGACGAGCTCGCGGTCGACCCGGGACACGTCCCCGGCGAGCAGGGCCTCGCGCATCAGCGCCCAGGTGGCCGCCAGCACCTCCGGTACGGCCGCGAGTGCCTGGAACGTCGGCGCCGGCCCGAGGAAGTCGTCAGACAACTGCCGGTAGACCTCAGCGGTCAGACCTGTCGCGGCCTTCGCCGGAGCGGGGGTGAAGAAGCGGTATGTCATGGGCTCGATGCTCGCCGCGACGGGCCGGGAAAACGTCGTGCCGCCGCAGACACCTGCGAGGTCGCCGGTACCGCGCCCGCGGTACGTCCTCCTACCACGGGCGGTGGATGCTCCCCGGCGACTGCCCGTTCTACAGTTCGACACATGCGCCGCGACCTGCCGTACGCCCTCAGCGGCCTCGCCCTCGGCGGCCTCCTGCTCGGCAACGCCGCGCTCGCGCCGGACGCGGCGACGATCCGTACGCTCGACGTCGTCCTGGTCCTGGCCATGGCGGGAGCCCTGGCGGTGTGCCGGCGGCACCCGGTGCTGGCGCTGGGCGTGGTGACCGCCGCCATGCTGGCCCTGCACGTCCGGGTCCACCCCGGAGTGTCCGCCGCGTTCCCCGTCCTCGGCGCGGTCTACATCGCCGCCTGGCGGGGGCACCGGTCGGCCGCCGCGGTCGCCAGCGTCGTCTTCCTCGGCGGCTTCCTGGCCCGCGACATCTCGGTCGCCCCCGCCGACCGGCCCGGTCAGCTGATCGTCGAGCGCACCGCTCTCCTGCTGGGCTGGTTCGTGGCGGCAAACGTCGCAGGGCTCGTCGCGAGGCAGCGCCGGGCGTACCTGGAGCAGGTCGAGCAGCGGGCCGTCGAGGCCGAGCGCACCCGCGAGGAGATGGCGTTGCGTCGCGCCGGCGAGGAGCGCCTGCGCATCGCCCGGGACCTGCACGACTCGCTGACCCACAGCATCTCGGTAATCAAGGTGCAGGCCGGGATCGCCGTGCACCTGGCCCGCAAGCACGGCGAGGAACCGTCGGCCACGCTGCTGGCGATCCAGGAGGCCAGCAGCGCCGCCATGCGGGAGCTGCGTACCACTCTCGACGTCCTGCGCTCCCCCACCGACGGGGACGGCGTGGGGCTGGGCCTGGTGGACGAACTCGCCGAGCGGACCCGGGCGGCCGGCGTACCGGTGCGGGTGACGGTCACCGGTCAGCCACGCGAGTTGCCCGCCGAGGTCGACCAGGCCGCGTACCGCGTCGTCCAGGAGGCCCTGACCAACGTGGCCCGCCACGCCGGCCCCGCCACCGCGCAGATCCACGTCGAGTACGCAGCGGCGGAGCTGACCGTCTCGGTCACCGACGACGGCCAGGCGTCGCCGGACCGGACCCCCACGCCGGGCGTCGGCCTGCGGGGCATGCGGGAACGGGTGACCGGGCTGGGTGGCACCCTGCGGGCCGCCGCCCGCGACGACAACGGATTCGCGGTACGGGCGACGTTCCCGGTGGACGGCGCGGCGTGATCCGGGTCCTGCTCGCCGACGACCAAGCGCTGATGCGGGCCGGATTCCGGGCACTCCTGGACGCCGAGGACGACCTGGAGGTCGTCGGCGAAGCCACCGACGGCACCTCGGCGGTGCACCTGTCGCGACGCCTGCGCCCGGACGTCGTGCTCATGGACGTGCAGATGCCGGGGCTCGACGGCATCGACGCCACCCGGCGCATCGCCGCCGATCCCGACCTCGCCGCCGTCCGCGTCCTCATCCTCACCAACTACGGGCTCGACTCCTACGTGTTCGCCGCGCTCCGGGCGGGCGCCAGCGGTTTCCTGCTCAAGGACGCCGACCCCGCCGACCTGTTGCGGGCCGTCGCCGTCGTGGCCCGCGGCGACGCGCTGCTCGCCCCGGCCGTCACCCGGACGCTCATCAGCGAGTTCGTGACCGGCCCGCCGCCTGCCGAGCCGGCGGCCGGACGCGAGGTGCTGACCGCCCGCGAACAGGAGATCGTCGAACTCGTCGCCCGGGGACTGACCAATGACGAGATCGCCAAGCGGATGGTGATCAGCCCGTTGACCGCCAAGACCCACGTCAACCGGGCGATGGCGAAGCTGCACTGCCGCGACCGCGCCCAGCTGGTCGTGTGGGCGTACGAGTCGGGACTCGTCACACCACGACGCCGGTGACGCCCTCCGGCGCGCCTACCGCTGCTCGGCGTTCGCGGGGCGGGCGCGCACGTGCAGCCGTTCGCCCTGCGGGCCGAAGAGGACGAGGGCCTCGGCGGCCCCGGGGCCGGAGTTGAGGATGCGGTGCGGGACGCGGGTGTCGAACTCGGCCACCTCGCCCGGGTCGAGCGTCAGGTCGCGGTCGCCGAGCAGCAGCCGGAGCCGGCCGGAGAGCACGTAGAGCCACTCGTAGCCCTCGTGGGTCTGCTGGGTCCGGTCGCCGGTGGGCGCGTCCGTCGGGAAGATCGCCTTGAACGCCTGGAGGCCGCCCGGTCGGCGGGTCAGCGGCAGGAACGTGATGCCGTGCCGGACGATCGGTTTGGGGCGTACGCGGGGGTCGCCGGTGGCCGGGGCGTCCACCAACTCGTCAAGCGCCACCTGGTAGGCCCGGGCCAGCGGGAGCAGCAGCTCCAGGGTGGGCTTGCGGCTGCCGGACTCCAGCCGGGACAGGGTGCTCACCGAGATGCCGGTCAGCTCGGCGAGCTGGGTCAGCGTGGTCCCGCGCCGGTGGCGCAGGGCCCGCAGCCGGGGGCCGACGGCGGCCAGCGCGGCGGAGTCGTCGTTTGCCATAACGGCAAGGATAGTTGCCATCGGTTCGGCCGCGACGGATGGTGGGGCGGAACCGACCGACAGAGGGAGAAACCCGTGGACGAGACATATGACGTGGTGGTGGTGGGCGGCGGCGCCGCCGGGCTCAGCGGGGCGCTGGCCCTGAGCCGGGCCCGCAGATCGGTGCTGGTGGTCGACTCCGGCGAGCCGCGTAACGCGCCGGCCGGCCACGTCCACAACTACCTCGGACGCGAGGGCACCCCACCGGGCGAGCTGCTCGCCATCGGGCGGGGCGAGGTGGCCGGGTACGGCGGTCGGTTCCGCACCGGCGAGGTGCGGACCGCCACCCGCGACGGCGACGGGTTCCTGCTCACCCTCGACGACGGGAGCGCCGTACGGGCCCGCCGGCTGCTGGTGGCGACCGGACTGACCGACGAACTGCCCGACGTCCCCGGACTGGCCCGGCGGTGGGGCCGCGACGTGCTGCACTGCCCGTACTGCCACGGCTGGGAGGTGCAGGACCGGCGGATCGGCGTGCTGGCGACCGGGCCCATGGGTGTGCACCAGGCCGAGATGTGGCGACAGTGGAGCTCACACGTGCTGCTCCTGCTGCACGACGCCCCCGCACCCGACGAGGAGACCGCCGAGCGGCTCGCCGCGCGGAGCATCGCCGTGGTGCCGGGACCGGTCGCCGGACTGGAGGTGACAGGGGACGCGCTGTCCGGCGTACGCCTCGCGGACGGCCGGGTGGTGGCGCTCGACGCGGTAGTGGTCGCGAGCCGGACGGTTCCCCGCGCCGACCTGTTGGTCCCTCTGGGCCTGGCGCCGGAGGAGGTGACGATGGGCGGGCACGTCGTCGGCACCCAGATCCCGGCCGACGCCACAGGCGCGACGACCGTCGCGGGAGTCTGGGTGGCGGGCAACGTGGCCGACATCCGTGGCCAGGTCATCGCGTCCGCCGCGGCCGGCCTCACCGCCGGCGCGGCGATCAACGCGGACCTGATCGCCGAGGACACCCGCGCGGCGGTGAGCGCCTACCGGGAGATGGTGGCCACGGCGTTCGAGGAGCCGGCCTGGGAGGAGCGTTACCTGTCCAAGCCGGCGGTGTGGAGCGGACGACCGAACCCGCAACTGGTCGCCGAGGCCGCCGATCTGCCCCCCGGTCGCGCACTCGACGTGGGCAGCGGCGAGGGCGCGGACGCGGTGTGGCTGGCCGAGCAGGGCTGGCGAGTCACCGCCGTGGACATCTCGACCACGGCGTTGGCCCGCGCCGCCGAGCACGCCGACACCGTCGGGGTCGGCGACCGGATCGAGTTCACGCACGCCGACCTGCGCGACAAGCCGCCGGCCGAGGACGCGTACGACCTGGTGTCGGCGCAGTTCATGCACCTGCCTCCGGAGCAGCGGCGGGAGCTGTTCGACCGGCTGGCCGCCGCGGTGGCCGCGGGAGGCATCCTGCTCATCGTCGGGCACCACCCGTCGGACCTGTGGACGTCGGCGCGGCGGATGCACCTGCCGGACATGATGTACACCGCCGAGGACGTCGCCGCCTCCCTGGACCCGTCCCGTTGGGAGATCGTGACCGCCGAGGCCCGCCCGCGCGCCGCCACCGACCCGGAGGGCAACCCGGTCACCCTGCACGACGCGGTTCTGGTGGCCCGCCGCCGCTGATTCCCACCGCCACGTGCGTCGATCGTCAAGGGGGGTCGGGTGACAAAGCCGGCGGACCGCGACCTTCCGGGCACCACCCGTCCACGATCGACGAAGGCGGGGGCCGGGGTCGCGTGGGGAGGCGGGGGCGGGGCTTCGCACGGGGGTGGGCGCGGCGGTAGCGTTGCGCCACACTCACGGACCGCCGGCCCCCTGGCGCCCGATCGTACGGAGGATCGTGCATGTCCATCGGCGCTGAGCCGCTCGCAGTACGCGACGATGCGGCCTCTCGGCCAACCTTCGAGCTCGCCCTGCGCGGCTACGACAAACGCCAGGTGGACAGGCACCTGGAGCAGCTCGACGGCCAGCTCACCATGCTCAGTAAGGAACACGGGCGCTCGGCCGTGCGGGTCCGCGAACTGACCGCCGAGGTGCAGCGCCTGCGCGCCGAGCTGGCCGAGCTCCAGGAGCAGCCGGTGCAGGTGGACCGGGCCTCGTTCCAGGATCTGGGCCCGATGGTCGGCGAGATAATGGCTCTCGCCGAGAAGCAGGCCGCGATGATCATCGAAACGGCCACCGACCGGGCCAACGAGCTGCGTACCGAGTCGGAGCGGATCCTGGTCGACACCCGCGAACGCGCCGCTCAGGCCCGCCAGGACCTCGCCGAGGAGCTGGCGAACCGACGCGCCGAGCAGGAGCAGGCCCACGAGGAGCGGCGCACCCTGGCCGAGGCCGAGCTGACAGCGATCCGCGAGCACGCGGAGCAGCTGCGCGTCGACGGTGAGACCGCGCACGAGCGCGCCCAGCACGAGGCGAAGCGGATCACCGAGCAGAGCGCGCAGCAGCTCAACCAGACCCGGGTGGCCGCCGACGCGTTGATGAAGTCGGCACGTACGCAGATCCAGCAGGAGCTTCAGGCGGCCCGGGCCAAGAACCAGCAGGAGATGGCGCAGTGGCAGGCCGGCGTGGAGCGGGAGGTCAACGAACGGCGGACCGCCGCCGAGCAGGAGATCGCCGAGCAGCGGGCCGCCGCCGAGCAGGAGCTGGCCGAGCAGCGCAGCGCCACCGAGCAGCAGATCGCCGAGTTGCTTGCTGAGGCGCAGCAGCACGTGACCGAGCTGCGCAACCGGGCCGACGAGCAGGCCGCCAGCCACCAGGAGCAGCTCGCCGCGTTGCAGCAGGAGATCGGGGAGCGTCGGCAGGAGGCCGCGGCGCTGAACGCCGAACTGGACACCGCCGGTCAGCAGCTCGCCGAGATCCGCGAGGAGGGCGAGACGCTGGAGAACGAGCTGTCCCGGATGCAGCAGCGGCTCAACGAGGTCCGCCGGGACCTCACCGCCGAGAGCGCCCGGCTGGAGGAGGCCCGGCGTGCCGGCGACTCCGCCGAGCGGCACGCCAAGGAGGTACGCGCCCGGGTGCAGAGGGAGGCCAAGCGGGTGGCCGACCTGGCCGCCGCAGCGGTGATGGCCGCGGCGGCCGGCGGGACGGAGACCGCCGAGTACCCGATGGTGGGCACGCGTTCCCACGCCGACCGGGCCACCTCCGACCGGTCGGTGCCGGAGCGGCAGGGCGCCAACCTGATCAGCCTGGACCGCCCCGCCGTCGAGCAGCCCCCGGCCGACCAGGCGCGCGCCGAGCAGTCCACGCCCGACCAGGCCCGCGCCGAGCAACCCACGCCCGACCAGGCCCGCGCCGAGCAGCAGGTCGACGAGCACGAGCGCGCCGCGCAACACGTGGCCGAGCGGGCGCCCGTCGAGCAGCCGGTCGAGGGCGACGTCATTGCCGAGCCCGGTGGTTCGGACGCCGCCGACGAGCCGGAGGCCTCCGCGCCACCCGCCGACGCCCGGCCGACCTACCCGCGGCACATCGGCACCGACGTACCGACGCCGGTGCCGTTCCTGGCGTTCGGCCAGCCGGTCAGCGAGAACGGCACGGCCCGGCACTGACCGCCTGCCGCGTCGGCGGTGAGCAGGGCGGATTCCGCGCGGAACCGGCTCGACGGGTCGGCGGAGCTGGCAGGCTGGGCGGGTCGTCGTGCGCCGGCGGCGACCCGCCGGCCCGGTGCGGTGACGGACGCCTGCCTCACGTACCGGCGATCTCGTCGCGGACCCGCCGCTGGAAGGCGCGAGCCTGACCTCCGGTCGGCGGTGGTCCACCGTGTCGCGCCGCGATCGCCCGGCGGACCACCTCGGATGCGTCGCCGCCGTCGACGAGTCGCCGCCCGGCGGCGACCTTCGCCAGCCAGACACCGTCGCGGTGGCGCACCAGCGATCGGCAGGCGCCGAGCACGGCGTCCTCGGCGCCCGGCGCCTGCCGGTCGTCCGGCTGGGTCGGCAACGCGAGCCACCAGGACAGCGCCTCGATGATCAGTCGACGCAGGTCGGCCGGGGCCGGGTCGGCGAAGACCTCCCCCGCCGGTGGCCCGAGCAGCGGCAGGCCGCTCTGGTGCAGGATGCTGCGGTCCAGTCCGTACCAGAAGCGGCCGTCGGTGGCGGGCCGGTCGGCGGGGTCCAGCGTGCACCGGAACGGCATCGTCGCCCCGGTGTTCAGCTCGACCTCGAAACCCGGCTCCGGGGTGCCCGACGCCGCCACCGCGCGGCGGTAGACGACAAGTTCCAGCCCGCGCGCCGGGCAGGGCAGCGACTCGTGCCGCAGCCGCCCCACCAGCGCCCGCTTCGCCTCCTCGGTCAGCGGACCGGCGCTGACAAGCGCCACGTCGACGTCGCTGCGCCTGGCCTGGTACGCGCCGAGCCCCACCGACCCGGCCGCGTACGCGCCGACCAGCTCGGTGCCGAGCACGTCCCGGGCGGCGGCGACCAGGTCGTCGAGATACTGCTGAAGATCGGAGTCCACGAGCCATCGTGACGCACCTGCCGGAACCGCGTCGGGTCACCCCGCGTAGAGCAGCAGCAGTCCGGCGACGGTGTAGGCGACCATCAACGCCAGCAGCGGCAGCTGGCCGGCGACGGCACGGGCCCTGGGGAACAGGTACAGGGCGCGATCGTGGGCGAGCAGGGTGCCGAGCAGGTGCCCGAGGATGATCACGGTGATCTGGAGGGTGGCGACCCCGGAGGGCGTGACCAGCCCGGTGTGCGGCTGCCAACCGGCCGTGCCGAGCCAGTTCGCGCCGGTGCCGAGGGGATCGGACAGCAGCGCGACGGTGCGCTGGCCCTCCAGGATCAGCAGCGAGTAGTAGTGCGCCACGACGTACCCGACCGCGATCGGCACGATGGAGTGGGCGATCTCGCCGGGTACGGCACGGGCCTCGGCGGGGCCGGCGCGGCCGATCCGGGCCGCGGCCCCGGTGGCGGCGAGGTACGCGACGGCGACGGCACCGATGACAAGGACCAGCCCGGTGCTGCCGGTGACCACCGGGGGCAGCCCGTTCTCCTGACTGAAGCGCAGCCAACCGGGCGCGTTGGAGAGGCTGTCGTACATCGTGGAGCCGAGCAGGACGACCACCACGGCGACCAGCCCGGGACGGGGTCGCATCCCGGCGATGCCGTCGAGGGGGTTGCGCCACACCAGCACGCCGTCGTCGGCGCGGCCGATCGGCGCGAGCTGACCGATGAGCGTGCTGTACGTCTCGAACGGGTCGGCCCGGTCGAACCATCCGGCGCCGAACAGCGCGGCCCCGACCAGCATGACCGTCGCGTACGCGGCCAGCCAGACGGTGATCACCGGCAGGGCGGCCCGGTCGGGTGCGACTAGCTCCAGCCAGACGAACCCGAACAGGGTTCCGGCGGCCGGCCAGATCCCGACGCCGGCCGGCAGCTCCCGGATGCCGCGCCGTGCATCGCGTCGGGCGGCGAGCGTGGCGAGCAGGTGCAGGGTCCGCAGCGGGTTGACGGCCCGCCAGACCGGCCCGAGCAGCAGCGACACGGGTGCCAGCCCGACCCAGAGCAGCACGTAGAGCGCCCCGGCCGTCGGGTTGTCGGCGGTGTCCGGCCCGGCCAGCAGACCCACGCAGAACCAGGCGGCGGCGAGCAGGCCGAGGCCGCGCAGCACCCACCGGAACGCGGGCGCGTCGACGAGGCCGGCCAGCCATCGGGGCACCGGGCGGCCACCTGTCGCGTCCCGGTCCAGTCGCGGCTCACGCCAGAGCAGACCGAGCGCGAGGAACGTGACGACGAGGGTCAGCGCGGCGGCGACGACGAGTTGCGGCAGCGTGATCGGCAGGTCCTGCCGGCCGCCGACGCCGTGCGCCAGCAGCGTGGGAGTGGCGGTCATTGCGCTCAGCGGACGACGAGCTGGACCAGCACCAGCTCGCTCTCGTGCGTCTCCACCTCGAACAGCCCGGTCTTGTCGGCGCGGAACTCGACCGAGCCGGGGGTGCCGGCCGGCAGTCGGGCGCCCAGGTCGTACCCGTGCACGTGCAGCTCGTCAGGCACGTCGGAGGTGACGGTGATCCGGACCAGCTCGCCCTTGGCGACGGTGACCCGGCCGGTCGGCGGATCGACCCGCCGCTTGGTGATCCGCAAGATGATCTCAACGTCCGCGCTCGGGATGCTGGCGGTGGCGGCAGGTGTCGGACTGGCCGCCGCGGTGGTGGCGCTCGGCGACGCGGCGGCCGTCGTCGGCGTCGAGGAGGTCGCCACGGACGGGTCGTCGCTCTCCCCGCAACCGGCGGCGAGCAGTGTGGCGAGCAGGCCGGCGGCGAGAGCGGCGGAGGTACGGAGAGCGGAGGTACGGACGGGCACGGGCGGACTCCGAACGACGCGAGGGGGACGGGGGTGGAACCGATCGTCGGGGATGAGAACTCTACGTCTTGTTCGGCGACTGGGAAATGACCATGATGAACGAATGCGATCGAGGCTGGTCACTGTGCGTAGGGTCCTGAGCCGGGTCGCGGCCGGGGTGGCCGCGACGGCCGTGGTGTCGTTGGCACTGCCCGCCGCTCCGGCGTCCGCGCACGGCCAGCTGGCGACGTCCACCCCGCTGACCGGCACCGTGGTACGCGAGCCGCTGACCCAGCTGGCGTTGTACTTCACCGAGAAGCCGGCCCCGAACGCGCACTTCACCATCACCGGGCCGAACGGGTCGCGTGTGGACAACGGCTGGTCGTTCGGTGAGCCGAAGCGGCTGGACAAGCCGGTCACCGAGTACTTCATGGTCAACGGCGTGTTCGAGCCCCGGCTGTACCACACAGGCTTCCCGGCCATGGTGACCGTGGCGCACTGGCCGGCGAAGGGCCGCTACACCGCCAGCTACCTCTCCGTCGCCTCCGACGGCGAGGCGGTGCGGGGCGAGGTCACGTTCGACTACCAGGGCCGGGGCACGGCCGCGCCGGCCGGTTGGTCGGCGCCCACGAACGGGCCGGAGCCGGCGCTGCTGGCGCTGGCCGAGGGCGACCACTCGGCCGCGACAGCCGCACCGGCGACGACCGGCGCGCCGGTGGCCGGGCCTCCCGCTCCCCCGGCGGACGATGGCCTGCCGCCCTGGCTGCTCCCCGCCGGCGTGGTGCTCGTCGTCGGCGCGATCGTCGTGGTGGCCGCCCGGCGCAAGCCCGCCTCCGCCCGGTCGACCGGCGCCGCCCGTCGGCCCGCCGGCACCGCCCGCCGGCCTGGCGACGCCGCCCGCCGGCCTGGCGACGCCACGGGTCGCAAGGGCGTCACGAGCCGTAACCCGGCTCGCCGGGGCCGGCGCTAGAACCGCCCGACAGCCCACCCGACACACCTGACGGTTCGGCGCGTCCGGCCCCGACTTTCGTACGAACATGTGGAACTTTTGATGTATCGACGCGAAGCCATGGACAGCGCAATCGAAACCCCTTAATGTCTCGACCCATCAACCCCGGTTTTTCCGGATCGTCACTCGTCGGCGTCGAGGACGTTTCGGAGCCGGGCCGGCGGCCACCGCCTCACACCACTGCTTCGCACGCCGGCCGTCGGACACTCCGATCCCTCCTGGAGGAACGATGGGCACACGGCTGCTACGCCGACTCCGCAGTCCCCTCCTGGGTGCGCTGGCACTCGTCCTCGCCGGCGGCCTCTGGGCCGCCCCGGCCAGCGCCGCCCCCGAGCAGGAACCGGGCGTCACCCTGCGCGTCTTCGACGTACAGGTGCCGCTCTCCGAGATCTGCACTCTCAAGCCCGCGCAGACCCCGAACGTGGACAAGCTGATGTCCACGATCAACTGGACGTCGACAGCCGACTTCGGCTTCGACAACTACTTCGTCTCGCAGGTGCTCGGCAACATCACCATCACCCAGGCCGGCAGCTACACGTTCCGCCTCAGCAGCGACGACGGGTCCAAGCTGGCGATCGACAACAGCGTGGTGATCAACCACGACGGCCTGCACGGCGCCACCCCGCCCAAGGAGGGCACCGTCACCCTCGCCGCCGGTCTGCACCCGCTGCGCATCGACCACTTCGAGCGCGACGGTGGGCAGCAGATCACCCTGGAGTGGCGCACGCCCGGCTCGTCGTCCTTCGTGGTCGTACCGAACTCGGTGCTGAGCACCGACGCGGGCGTGGTGCGGGTGACCGCGCCGGGTCGCAAGGAGTGCGAGGGCGTCACCGACTCCCCCGGCGACGGCCTGCCGCTGACCGGCGTGCACCCCGGCTACACGCTTACCGACCTGCGGCCCAGCGGCTTCCAGCCGAAGGTGACCGGCATGGACTGGCTGCCCGACGGCCGGCTGGTCATCTCGACCTGGGGCGGCAGCGACCAGTCCGGCACGTCCCAGGACGGCGAGGTGTGGATCCTCGGCAACACCGGCGGGGCGACGACCCCGGGCGCGGTGACCACCAAGAAGATCGCCGGTGGCCTCAAGGAGCCGATGGGGCTCAAGGTCGTCGACGGGGTGGTCTACGTTTCGGAGAAGCAGCGGTTGACCCGGCTGGTGAGCACCACAGGTGACGAGGTGGCCGAACGTCTGGACACGGTGGCCACCTGGCCGTACGGCGGGAACTTCCACGAGTTCGCGTTCGGCCTGCTCTACCAGGACGGGTTCTTCTACCTGAACCTGTCGGTGTCGATCAACTCCGGTGGCGCGACCACCAACCCGCAGCCCGCCGTCAACCGGGGCACCACCCTCAAGGTCAACAAGGACACCGGCGCGGTCAGCTACGTCGCCGGCGGCCTGCGCACCCCGCACGGCATCGGATGGGGTCCGGAGGGTGGCCTCTTCGTCACCGACAACCAGGGTGGCTGGCTGCCGTCGTCCAAGCTGCTGCACGTCAAGCAGGGCCGTTTCTTCAACCACTACACCAACCCGGCGGGCCCGTTCGACGCCAACCCGGTCACCGCGCCGGTGCTCTGGATGCCGCAGAACGAGATCGCCAACTCGCCAAGCACTCCGATGTACCTGACCAGCGGCCGCTACGCCGGCCAGTTCGTCATCGGCGACGTCACCTACGGCGGCCTCCAGCGGGCGTACGTGGAGAAGGTCAACGGCGAGTACCAGGGCGCCCTGTTCCGGCTCACCCAGGGTCTGGAGGCGGGCGTCTCCGAGGTCAACGTCGGTCCGGACGGCGCGATCTACGTCGGCGGGCTCGGCGCGGGCGGCAACTGGGGCCAGACCGGCAAACTGTCGTACGGCCTGCAGAAGCTCACGCCGAACAGCACCACGGCGTTCGAGATGCTCGCCATGCGGGCCACCACCGCCGGGTTCGAGGTGGAGTACACCCAGCCCGTGTCGGCGGAGACGGCAGCCGACCTGGCCGCGCACTACAAGATCAAGCAATGGCGGTACGTGGCGACGTCGAGCTACGGCGGCCCGAAGATCGACGAGGAGACGTTGACCGTCACCTCGGCCACCCTCTCGGCCGACGGCAGGAAGGTCACCCTCGCGGTCGACGGCCGCAAGGCCGGCCGGGTGGTCCACCTGCGCTCGCCGCGCCCGTTCACCTCCACCAGCGGCCAGTCACTGTGGAGCACCGAGGCGTGGTACACGCTCAACGCCATCCCGGGCGTCACCCCGCCGCCCGGTGGCGGGACCAACCTGGCGCTCAACAAGGCGGCCACCGCGGACAGCTCCTGCTCGACGACGGAGAGCCCGGCCAAGGCCGTCAACGGCAGCGTCTCCGGCGGCAACGGCGACAAGTGGTGCTCCAAGGGCACCACGAAGTACCTCCAGGTCGACCTGGGCGCCCCGTACGCGGTGAACCGGGTGGTGGTCAAGCACGCCGGCGCGGGCGGTGAGAACACCGCCTGGAACACCAGGGACTTCACGATCGCGTCCAGCCCCGACGGCACGACCTGGACCACCCGGGCCACGGTGACCGGCAACACGGCGAGCACCACCACGCACGACGTCGTCGCTGCGGGCACCCGCCACGTCCGGCTGGCCATCACCGCGCCGACCAGCACCACCGACCCGGCAGCCCGGATCTACGAACTGGAGGTGTACGCGAGCGCCAGCGGTGCTGCGGGCAGCATCACGGGTGTCGGTGGCAAGTGCCTGGACGTCGACAACGCCGGCACCGCCGACGGTACGAAGATCCAGCTCTGGACGTGCAACGGCACCGGCGCCCAGTCGTGGAGCCGCGTCGGTGACACCTACCGGGTCCTCGGCAAGTGCCTGGACATCGACAACGCGGGCACCGCCGACGGCACCAAGGTGCAGTTGTGGACGTGCAACGGCACCGGCGCGCAGGTGTGGCAACCGCAGGCCGACGGGTCGATCCGCAACCCGCAGTCGGGCAAGGTCCTGGAGGCAGCCGGCGCGGGCACCGCCGACGGCACCCAGATCCAGATCGGCACCAACTCCGGTGGCGCGCACCAGAAGTGGGTGGTCAACGCCAGCTAGAGCCGACGGCGGGGTCCAGCCGGTCGACGGCCGGGCCCCGCCCACGGCGGTCGACCCGACGCGTGGTCAGGGGCCGTGCGGCAGCGGCTGGGACAACGCCCGCAGGTCCGCCGGGAGTTGGGACAGCGCGTCCTCGAACTCCCGGTGCCCGACCACCCGGTGCATGGTCTGGAGCACGGCCCGGGTGCCGCGCTCGGCGGCGGACCGGTCGACGCCGGCGCGGTCGGCCACCCGGCGCAGGAACTCGTCGAACCCGAACGCGTCGGGCGCCTCGGCGGCCTTGACCAGCAGCGGGCTCAGCTCGGGGGCCAGGTGGGGGGCGAGCGCGGCGGCCTCTCCGCCGCTGAGCCGCTCGGTGAGGGTGCGAAGGACCGCCTCGGTCAGCGGGCGCGCCTGCTGCGGCGACACACCCGCCCGTGCGGCAACCTTCTCGACGAACGTCAGCTCGGCCATGCCCCCGCCTCTCGTTCCGGAAACGCGTGGCTACCCGGGTCGACCAGCGGCAAACCAGGCGCGTTCTGTTCGTTGCTCCGCACGGCTCCGACCCGGTCTCGTACGGTGGGGTGGACCGGGAAACAGCGGCCGCCCGAGAGTGGCCCGCGGCGCAGGAGGAGCAGATGGCGGTCGACCTGCCCGAGGTGCTCGACAGGTACTTCCGAGCCGTCGACGACGCCGACCTGGACGCCTTCGTGGCGTGCTTCGCCGACACGGCGAGCGTGGCCGACGAGGACCGGCTGTACGAGGGGCGGGCCTCGATCCGCGCGTGGCGACAGAAGTCGATGGACGCGTACTCGTACACGGCCGAGCCGTTGCGGGTGACGCCGCAGGCGGGCGACTCGTACCAGGTCCTCGTCCGGGTGAGCGGCACCTTTCCCGGCAGCCCGGTCGAGCTGCGGTACCGGTTCACGCTGCGCGACGGCCTGATCGGCGCGCTGGACATCCGCCCGTAGGTTCGTGCACCCCACCAGAGGAGACGGCGTTGTCGCGGGTCTGGATGGTCACCGGCTGTTCCAGGTGGCCGCGACCTGAGCGAGTCGATCGCCATCGACGCCGCGCCCTGACCCGCCGCCGACCGGCCGGACGGTCGGGAACGGACCGTTGTTGATCACCGCCGAACGGACGACACGGTCTGTCGGGTGGGGGGTGGCATGATGTGCCGACAACGGCCGTCGTTACCAGGAAGGGTGTTGCTGCCCGATGCCCCACTTCGAGGCCCGGACGTCCACCGCACCCGGGCGGATCGTGGTCACCCTGACCGGCGAGTGCGACCTGGCCGCCCGGGACGAGCTGACCGCCGTGCTGGCCTCGGCGGTGCGCGGCGCGCCGGTCGTCGTGGTCGACGTGGGCGGGTTGCGGTTCCTGGACTCCACAGGCCTGCACACCCTGGTGACCGCCCACCAGTCCGCGCGCGGCGACGGTAGGCGGCTCTACGTGGTCAACGCCGACGGCGCGGTCGCCGAGGTGCTGGACATCACAGGCGTGGGCGAGCTGCTGAGCCCACCCGCCGACGAGCAGGTGGCCGGCTGATGCCGGCCGACCGGCGAGAGATCGTGACCGAGCGGGACGCGTCCGCCCCTGTCACGGAAACCATGTCGTACCAGGTGGCGACGGATCTGCGGGCGTTGCGCGCGTTCGTCTGCGCCGGCGCGTCGGCCCGCGGTCTGGCACCGCACCGAACGGAGCTGCTGGCGCTGGCCGTGAGTGAGCTGGCGACCAACACGCTGCAGCACACGACCGGCGGCGGCCAGGTCCGGCTCTGGACCGAGGCGGGCCACCTGGTCTGCGACGTCATCGACCAGGGACCGGCGCGCGCGCTCGGTCGGCCCATGCCGGCCGCCGAGGCGGTACGGGGGCGCGGCCTCGCCATCGTGGAGCAGGTCTGCGACGAGGTGGCGTTGTTCGGCGCGCCGGAGGGCACCGTCGTACGGATCCGCTTGGAGCTGTGACCCGGCCGGGTGGTCGGGTCAGGGCAGGACGCGCACGGCCAGGGTGCAGGTGTCGTCGTCCGGGTTGGGGTGGTGCAGCAGCTCCCGCAGTCGGCCGAGGGCCGGCTCCCCCGGCCCGGCGGTGAACGCGGACAGCGTCACCACCACCTGCTCCAGCGGGGCGTCGGCGGGCACCCGCCGCTCCACCAGCCCGTCGGTGTAGAACAGCACCAGGTCACCGGGGCGCAGGCGTGCCGCACGCACCCCGTACGCGGCGCCGGCGTCGGCGCCGAGCAGCAGACCCGGCGGGAGGTCGAGCGGGCCGGTTTCGCCGGCGCGGGACAGCAGCGGCGCCAGGTGCCCGGCGCGTGCCCAGCACAGCTCCCGGGTCGCCGGGTCGTAGACGGCGACGACCGCGGTCGCGGTGATCGCGAGCTGCCCGCACAGACGGTCGAGGTGGCCGACCAGCTCCGCCGGGTCGTGGATGCCGATGGACAGCCAGGCCACCAGGGCGAAGCGCAGGTGCGCCATCCCGCTTGCCGCGTCGAGCCCGTGACCGGCGACGTCGCCGACGGCGAGCACGACGGTGCCGTCCGGCAGGGTCTGCGCGTGGTACCAGTCCCCGCCCACGCGGGCCGCGCTCTCCGCCGGCTGGTAGGTGACCATCGCCTCCAGGCCGGCCAGCCCGAACACGTCGCGGGGCACCGGCTGGATCAGGTTCTGCAACTGTCCGGCCAGCCGGTGCTCGGCGAGCGCAGTGGTCTCCCGGGTCCGGAGCTGGTCGCTGAGCTGCTCGATGGCGGTCCGTGAATCCACCCGCGCGGTCACGTCCTGCACCACGGCGTGGATCTTCAACGGTGCGCCGGCCGCGTCCCGGGAGGCGTCGGAGAGGATCCGCAGGTACTTCACCGAACTCGGCGCCTGGAACCGGACCGTGACATCGGAGGACGCCCCACTGTCCAGCGTCTGCCAGGCCACCTCGCCCAACATCTGGTCGTCGGGGAGCATGGCCGCCGCCTGCTCGGCCCGGGACAGCGGACCGAGCGACGGGTCCCGCTCGAAGATCCGGTACATCCCCGGTGACCACTCGCTGACCCCGCTGGCCAGGTCGTACTCGGCCCAGCCGAGGCTGCCCAACAGCTCGGTACGCGCCACCCTCCGCTGGTCCTCGTCCAGCCGGCGCCAGGCGACCAGCAGCCCACCGAGCACCCGGTCCACCCGCACGTCGAACAGCGACTCGGCGACGACGCCCGCGCTCTCCTCCGCGTACCGGAAGTCGGCAAGCCGGCCGGGCGTTCCGGTGGCGAGCACCTCCTGGTACAGCTGCCAGAGTGGACCGTCGACCATCCTCGGGTACAGCTCGCTGAGCAGAAGGCCGACCCGGCCGACCCCGCGGCCGTAGATGTCCTGCCCGCTGGTGGCCTCGATCCGGAAGTCGGCGACCACCCCGGCGTCGCGCACCGGCCGCAGCCAGCTGCACCCGGCCGGGACGACCGCGAGGACCTCCCGGACGACGTCCTCGACGCGGGGCGCCGGGTCGGCGGCCCGCGCGCCTCGGTCAGTCACGCCAGCAGCCTAGTGCTCCGACCGGGAACGTCTACCGGGTCGGCGGGGGCGGAGCGTCCGGCGGCGACGCGCCCGCGATCCGCACGTGGGCGGGCCGTCCTGCTGCCACAATGCGGACAGCCCGGTCGGACGATGGCCCCGGGTGGACCCGATCGGGAGGACGGCCCATGCCGGACAGTGAACGCGAGGCGGAGCTGCTCGATGCCGAGCGCACCCTTCAGGCCGCCCAACGGGCCGGTGACGTCGCAGCCCTCGACCAGTTGCTCGTCGACCAGTTGCTCGCCATCGGTCCGGACGGCCGCGTGTACCGCAAGGAGGACGACCTGGCCGCGTACCGGAACCGCACCTCGGTGATCGAGGAGTTGGTGGAGGAGGAGTTGGACCTGCTCGTGGTCGGCTCGACCGGGGCGACGTTCTTCCTGGGCCGGGTGGCAGGCGTGTTCGACGGGGTGCGGATGTCGGCACGCCTGCGCTACACCCGGACCTGGGTCCACGACGACCCGCACGGCTGGCGGGTCCTCGCCGCGCACATCAGTCCGGTCTGACCGCCGTCACGGGGTCTCGTCCTCCTCGTCGTCGAGCAGGCCCTGCTCGTCGAGGAACGCGAACCACCTGTCGTCCGCCGGGGTCAGCTCGGCGTAGCCCGGGCCGAGCACGTGGTAATCCACGAAGGAACCGAGGTCGGGGGCCAGTTCCTCGAACGCGTCCGACATGAACCACTCGGTGCCGGTCGGCGGGAAGTACCAGACGGCGCCGGTGCCGCGGTCCAGGAAGATCGGGTCGTCGCCGCAGGTGCCGATCACCAACCAACCCGCCCGGTCATCGGGGATGGCCGAGAAGTCCGGCGCGTAGTCGAGGTGGTACTGGATGCCGGCGAGGGTCGACGTGGACGCCAGCTCGACCCGGCCAGCCCGCAGGCCGTCGGCCACCAGCAGCAGGTCCCGCAGGTCGGCCGGGAGGCCCGCGGGCACCGAGTCGATAGCGGCACCCTCGCCGAAGTGGGCGTACTCCAGGCTCGCCGGCTCGTCCTCGACCAGGTCGGCCCGCAGTTCCCCGATGAGCTGACGCAGCTCGGGAGTCATTCCACCACCTCCGGATGATCCTGCGCTGTCCCCGGACGGCTCACGCGCGCACCGGCCCGACGGTGATGTCGACCGGACCGACGCGCAGGGTGCCGTCGTCCAGGGGCGTGCACCTGATGCCGCCTGTGGTGCGTAGCGCCTTCCACGCCCCCGGGCCGACTGTGACGTCCATCCAGGCGCACGGCCGCGCGGCGCGGTTGACCCGCAGGCTGACCGGGCCGTCTCCGGAGTCCAGCACCAGAACCCTGCCGATCAGCTCGTCCACGGCGATGCCGCTGGTCAGGATGTTGCGGCGGACCTCCGCGAGACCGACACCCGCTGGCAGGGACTCCTGGGCGATGACTGTCACGCTCGCGTCGCGGTGCGCCGGCTGGCCGAAGTAGCGGTCGCCGACGATGCCGAGGCCGGACCGGATGCGGACCACGTCGACCAGTTCGCCGGGCGGGGCCGGGGCCGGGCCGTCGGCGGGCCGGCCCAGGAAGCGGTGCACGGGCGAGGCCAGCAACTCGACGATCTCCGGCATGGCAGGGATTCTACGAACCGGACCGGGTTTTCCGGGGCCGGTCGGTGGACACCGGCGCCGGGCACGGTCGAGAGGTCCGCCGGGTCGCGGCTCAGACCGCCAGGGCCGCCCGGACCTCGCGTTCGGCCGTGACACCGCCGTCGCCGCGCGAGGTGACCCGACCGGACTCCAGCACGTGGTAGCGACCGGCCACCCGCAACGCGAAACCCAGGTGCTGCTCGACGAGCAGCACGCTGAAGCCGGGCTGCCGGGTCAGCTCGACGATCCGCTCCTGGATCTCGGTGACCACCGACGGCTGGATGCCCTCGGTCGGCTCGTCGAGCATCAGCAGCCGCGGGCGGGTGATCAGGGCGCGGGCGATGGCCAACTGCTGGCGCTGACCGCCGGAGAGCAGACCGGCCCGGCGCCGCAGCAGCGGGCGCAGCGCCGGGAACAGATCAAGCGCCTCCGCCGTGGCCACCGCACCGTCGCGCCTGCCGTCGGCGACCAGCCGCAGGTTCTCCGCGGCGGTCAGGTGCGGGAAGCACTGCTGCCCCTGCGGGACGTACGCCATCCCACGCGCCACCCGTTCGTGCGGCCCGAGGCGGGTGACGTCCTCGCCGTCCAGCTCGACGACGCCGGCGCTCGGGCGCAGCAGCCCGGCGGCGACCCGCAACAGGGTGCTCTTGCCGGCGCCGTTGTGCCCCAGCACCGCGGCCACCCCGTCCGGCGGGACGGCGAGGTCGACCTCGTGCAGCACCCGGGAGCGCCCGTACCCGGCGTGCACCCCGCGCAGCGTCAGCATCATGCCTCCAGAGCCGTGGGGGCCGACCCGGCGTCGACCGGGTGGCCAAGGTAGACCTCCTGAACGCGCGGGTCCGCCTGGACCTGCGCCACGGTGCCCTCGCTGAGCACCCGACCGGCGTGCAGCACCGTGACGCTGCGCGCGAACCGGCGCAGGAAGTCCATGTCGTGCTCGATCACCACCACCGTGCGGTCCCGGCTCACCGTCTCCAGCAGGGCGCCTGTCGCGTCGCGCTCCTCGTGGCTCATCCCGGCGACCGGCTCGTCGAGCAGCAGCAGCCGCGCGTCCTGCACCAGCAGCATGCCGATCTCCAGCCACTGCTTCTGGCCGTGCGCGAGCGTCCCGGCGAGCTGCTCGGCGCGCGCGGCCAATCCGATGGTCTCCAGCGCGGCAGCCACCTCGGCGGGCACACCCCGTCGGCGACGGGCCAGGGTCGCCCAGCCGCGTCGGGCGCCCGCCGCGATGTCGAGGTTCTGCACCACCGACAGCTCCTCGAAGACCGACGACGTCTGGAACGTGCGTCCGACGCCGAGCCTGCTGATCCGGTGCACCGGGCGACCCAGCAGCTCGTGGTCCCCGAAGCGGACCGAACCGGTGGCCCGGACCAGCCCGGTGATCGCGTCGACGAGTGTCGTCTTGCCGGCGCCGTTCGGCCCGATCAGGAACCGGATGTCACCGGCAGGCACCTCCAACGAGACGCCGTCGACGGCGGTGAAGCCGTCGAAGCTGACCCGCACGTCGCGGACGGACAACCCGTCCAGCCGCCCGTCGCTCATGCCGTGCTGGCTGGGCATGCGCTCACGGCCCTCGCTGCGCTCGGTGCGTTCGCTCATGCCGTGCTGGCTGGGCATGCGCTCACGGCCCTCGCTGCGCTCGGTGCGTTCGCTCATGCCGCCGGCACCTCCGTCCGCCCGGCGCGTCGCCGGGCCAGCGCCCACAGCGACGCCAGGCCGCCGGGCAGGAACGCGACGACCACCACGAAGAGCAACCCCTGAAGGTACGTCCAGGTGCCCGGGAAACGCTCCGACAGAGCGGTACGCGCCCAGGCCACCGCGACCGCGCCGAGTACCGGCCCGAGCAGTGTCGCCCGGCCACCCACCGCGACGCCGATGACGAACTCGATCGACGGGACGATGCCGATCAGCGCGGGCGAGATGATGCCCACCGCCGGCACGAACAGCGCCCCGGCCAACCCCGCCATACCTGCCGCCACGACGTACGCGACGAGCTTGACCGACGCCGGGTCGTAGCCGAGGAAACGGACCCGCTCCTCGCCGTCGCGGACCGCCACCAGCAGTTCGCCGTAGCGGCTGTGGATGAGTTGGCGGGCCAACGCGAGCAGGGCCAGCAGTGCGCCGGCGATGATGAGGTAGACCATCCGCTTGTTGACCGGATCGTCCAGGTCGTACCCGAAGAAGCCCTTGATGTCGGTGAGCCCGTTGGTGCCTCCCGTGGTGCCCTGCTGCCCG
Source organism: Micromonospora sp. NPDC093244 (assembly GCF_040683695.1). Taxonomy (NCBI): domain Bacteria; kingdom Bacillati; phylum Actinomycetota; class Actinomycetes; order Micromonosporales; family Micromonosporaceae; genus Micromonospora; species Micromonospora sp. NPDC093244. Next base: position 1,460,514 of record NZ_JBFBEO010000001.1, on the reverse strand, counting down.
ATCAGCAGGATCACCATCGCGGCGGCGAGGGCCTGGCTGAGAATGGCGAAGTACGCCCCCCGGACCCGGCGACGGAACACCAGCGAGCCGAGCCCGAAGGCGACCGCCATCGGCAGCAGCACCGTGGCGGGCAGCGCGAACCACGGGCTGGCGAACGGCCGCCACCACAGCGGCAGTTCGTCGAGCTGCCCGTACAGCTGCATGAAGTCGGGCATCCCACCGGGACCCGCGTCGGCGAGCTTGAGGTGCATGGCCATCGCGTAGCCACCGAGGCCGAAGAAGACGCCCTGGCCGAGGGTGAGCATGCCGCCCCGACCCCAGGCGATCCCGATGCCGACCGCCACCATGGCGACGCAGAGGTACTTGGCGAGCAGGGCCAGCCGGAAGTCCGACAGCACCAGCGGGGCGACGGCGAACAGCAGCGCCGCGCCGAACGCGAACCCGGCCGCCGCCCGCAGCCGCGAACGGGCCGCGGGCCGACCCGGGGGTGGGTCGCCGGGTGACGCGGCACGGGCGGTGGTGCCGGGCGGCGCGGGTGTCACGGCGGTCATGCGAGGCTCCTGGTCCGCAGGGTGAACAGGCCCTGAGGTCGCCACTGGAGGAACGCGACGATCGCCACGAAGACGATCACCTTGGCGACGCTGAGGGTGGTGAGGTACTCCCCGGTGGCCTGGAGCACACCGAGGGCGAAGGCGACGAGCACGCTGCCCTTGAGTTGCCCGATCCCACCGACCACGACGACCAGGAAGGCGTCGATGATCAGGTTGGTGCCCATGGTCGGGCCGATCGGGCCGAGCAGGGTGAGCGCCACCCCGGCGAGCCCGGCCAGGCCGGAGCCGACGAAGAAGGTCGTCCGGTCGATCCGGGAGGTGGCGATGCCGGAGACGGCGGCGAGGTCGCGGTTCTGCACCACCGCGCGGATACGCCGCCCCAGTGGGGTGAGCCGCAGCGCCAGGGTGAGCGCCGCGACGGCGGCCAACGCCAGGGCCAGGATGAACAGCCGGTTGGTGGCGATGGTCAGCCCACCGGGCAGCTCCACGTTGCCGGTGAGCACCTCCGGCGCGCGGGTCTGCACGTTCGGGCTACCGAACACGTCCCGGGCCAGTTGTTGCAGCATCAGGGACACACCCCACGTGACCAGCAGGGTGTCCAGCGGTCGGGCGTAGAGCCGGCGGATGAGCAGGACCTCCAACAGCACGCCCATCGCGCCGGCGACCACGAACGCCACCGGCAGCGCCACCAGCAGCGACAACCCGGCCCCGGTGATGCTCTGTTGCAGGACGTAGGTGGTGTACGCGCCGGCCATGATGAACTCACCGTGCGCCATGTTGATCACGTTCATCTGGCCGAACGTCAGCGCCAGCCCGAGCGCGATGAGCAGCAGCACCGCGCCGATGCTGATGCCTGTGAAGAGTTGGCCGAAGAGGACTGTCACGGTGGGTACTCCGTACTGCTGGTCGGGTGGCCCGGGCGGTACGCGCGGTGACGCGTCCCGCCCGGGCCGGCGTCGTCAGCTCAGGCCGCTCGCCCACGGATAGGTCTTCAGGTACGGGTCGGGCTGGACCGGCTTGCCGGAGTTCCACACCTCGGTGATCAGCCCGTCCGCGCCGATCTTGCCGATCCGGGCGGTCTTGGCGATGTGCTGCGTCTCCCCGTCGACGGTGACCAGGCCCTCCGGCGCGTCGAAGGTGATCCCGTCCGAGGCGGCGCGGACCTTCTCCACGTCGAAGGCGCCGGCCTTCTCCACCATCGCCTTCCACAGGTACACACCGACGTAGGCGGCCTCCATCGGGTCGCTCGTCGGCTTGTCGGCGCCGTACTTCGCCTTGTACGCGGCCACGAACTTCGAGTTCGCCGCGCCCGGCGTGGTCTGGTAGTAGTTCCAGGCGGTCAACTGGCCCTGGAGGTACTGGGTGCCGATGCCCTTGACCTCCTCCTCGGCGATCGACACGGACACCACAGGCATCGCGGTGGCGCTCAGCCCGGCCGACTTGTACTCCTTGAAGAACGCCACGTTGCTGTCGCCGTTGAGGGTGTTGAAGACGGCGTCCGCGCCTGACGATTTGACCTTGTTGACGATCGTGCCGAACTCGGTCGACCCGAGCGGCGCGTAATCCTCGCCCCGTACGGTCATCCCGTTCGCCGTCGCGTACGCCTTGATGATTTTGTTGGCTGTCCGGGGAAAGACGTAGTCACTGCCGACCAGATAGACCGACTTCACCCCCTGTGATTTGAGGTAGTCGAGCCCGGGAACGATCTGCTGGTTCGTCGTCGCTCCGGTGTAGAAGATGTAGGGCGACTGTTCCAGGCCCTCGTACTGCACCGGATAGAACAGCAGCGCCTTGTTCTTCTCGAACACCGGCTTGACGGCCTTGCGGCTGGCCGAGGTCCAGCAGCCGAAGACGGCGGCGACCCGGTCCTCGGAGATGAGCTTCTCGGCCTTCTCGGCGAAGGTGGGCCAGTCCGAGGCCCCGTCCTCACCTACCGGTTGGATCTTCCTGCCGAGGACACCACCCGCCGCGTTGATCTCCTCGACGGCCAGCATGATGGAGTCGCGGACGGTGACCTCGCTGATCGCCATGGTCCCCGACAGCGAGTTGAGCAGGCCCACCTTGACGGTGTCGCTGGAGACGTCCGCGCTGACGCCCGCCGCGCCGCCCTCGTCGGTGGTCTTGCTGCCGCACGCGGTCATCGCGGCCGCGGCGATGAGGGTCATGGCACCCGCCAGGATGCGGCGGCCCCGGAACAGTGACATCTATTCTCCCTGCGGTGCGCTCAAGTGGCGAATGGACGGTCGGTGCGGTCCGTTGGAACTGTCGGCGATGCCGCGGTCGACGGGTGGACGCCACCACGGCACCGCATCGGGTACGGGCAGGCAAAGCGTCGACCGGCATCGTTGCGTTCGTGTTTCCCGGCCCTTAATTGACTGTTTCCCACCGTGTCCCGCACACCCACGAGGAAACGGTCGGCACCGTCGAGGAAAGACGGTGCCGACCGTTGTGGAATCGTCGGAGAGAATTGCCGCCACATTGGTCGGCGCGCGATTCGCCGACCACGGACGCGGAATGATGAGCATCCGCCCCCCGGGGCAGATACTTCACGCAGGAAGCATCTTAGGGTCGCCGCCGGTGCGACTGTCAAGGGTCGGCCCGGGCCGGCCGCCGGTCAGAGCTGCGCGAGCACCCGGAAGTCGAGACCGTCCGCCTCGGCGAGGTAGATGCGCTGACGCACGTGCCGGCGTCGCAGCCGCAGCCGCCCCCGCGGCCCGTGGTACGCCACCGTGTCCGCAGCCGTCTCGATGGCCCGTACGTCGAGCGTGCGAGCCTGCCCGATCAGCGCCGCGAGCAGCATGACTCCCTCGTAACAGGACTCCCCCAGGCTGCCCAGCGGCGGCGCCTCCACTCCGAACCGACTGGCGAACTCGCCGTGGAAGTCCAGGTTCTCCTGTGTCACCAGGCCGGCGAAGAAGCCCGCCGTGCTGTACAGCCGGCGGGTCGCGCCGGCGCCGCTGGCCAGCAGCATGTTCTCGTCCATGAGCGTGCTCAACCGCAGACAGCGCTGGTCCAGACCGGCGCGGGCGAACGCCCTGTTGAACCGCACCGCGTCCGCACCCACCAGCAGCATCACCACCGCGTCCGCCTCGCTGCGCTCGATGCGCCGCAGCACCTCGTCGAAGTCGTGCGCCTCCAACGGCAGGAACGCCTGACCCACCACCCGCCCGCCCGCGCGCAACGCGTACCTGTGGGCTGCCCGGGCGGTGCGGCGGGGCCACACGTAGTCGTTGCCGACCAGGAACCAGCGACGCACCCCCTGCTCCCCGGCGAGCAGCCGCATGGCCGGCCACAACTGGGCGTCCGGCGTCTCGCTCGTCAGGTACACCCCCTCGGTCCGCTCACCGCCCTCGTACAGGGCCGTGTAGACGTACGGGACGCGGTGCGCGACCCGGGGCGCCAGCGCCTGCCGTACCGAGGAGATGTGCCAGCCGGTCACCCCCTGCACGGCCCCGAGCGAGACAAGCGCCTCGACCTCGGCTGCCACCTCGGCGGGCGGGGCACCGCCGTCGACCGGCACCAGCCGCACCTCCCGGCCGAGCACCCCGCCGCACCTGTTGATCTCCTCGACCGCGAGCTGGGCGCACAGTTCACAGGTGGGACCGAACATCCCCGCCGGGCCGCGCATCGGATAGACGAGCGCGATGCTGACCACGCCCCGGTCGACGGTGAGCCACGCAGGCGCCGGCTCGGACATGAGCACATGATTGCCCGGCCCACCACGGAAGACCAGAGCTCACCACGGACCGGGACGACTCGCTACGATGGCAGCGCCACCGGACCAGGGAGTTCCATGTCAGACGTGCCCGGGGCGCCAGCGGACCTGCTGCGCTCGCTCACCCGCGCCGAACGGCTGCTCTCCCGCCGGCTGGGTGTCGTACTGGCCGAGGCCGGGCTGACCGTCGAGGCGTGGCGGGTGCTCTGCCTGCTCGCCGACGGCCAGGGCCATCCGATGAGCGAGGTGTCCGCCGAGGCGTCGTTGCCGCCGGGCACGCTCACCAAACTGGTCGACCAGCTCGTGGACAGCAACCTCGTCTTTCGTCGGGTCGACCCGTTCGACCGCCGCCGGATCCGCGCGTACCTCACGATCCGGGGCCGCAGCGAGCACCAGCGGGTCGACGCGCGGGTCCGGGAAAGCCTCGCCGAGCTGGGCGTCCCGCCCGACCTGGTCGACCAGCTCGACTATCTGGTGGCCCGCCTCGACCCGGCCCGCAATCGCGACAGTGCCGACGCGACAGGTTCACGCCGCTGACGGCGTCCCGAGCTGGTTCACTCCACCTTGGTGAGCAGCGGCTTACCCTTCTCCACGACGTACGTGGCCAACTCGACGGCGATGCCGCTGCCGACGTTGCGTGCCTGGTGGTGGACGCCGTACGGCACGGTCAGCGCGTCACCGGCGTTGCACACCACGGGCGGCTGACCTTCGAGCGTGTACTCCAGGGAGCCCTGGAGGACGCAGATGATCTCTTCGCCGGGGTGGAAGTGCTTGAACGGCGGCGAGTCCGGAGTGAACTCCACCCGGCTCTGGACGACCTCGCGTCCCGGGATGCTGAGGTCGTGTCGCTGGAGGTCGACACGCCACAGCCCTGGCGCGCCCTGCACCGCTGTCGGGCTGATGCCCTCGGGCCGGTCGTCGCCACTCATCACGGCCTCCTGTGAGCCGTCATGCGAACGGCGAATCGCTGCGGTGGGTGGGTTTCTCTCGAGAATAGGGGCCCGCCCGCCCGTCAGGGACGAAGACCGCCAACAACGGCTGCGGCACCTCCAGGCACGGTGAGGTGGGCGCGCAGGGTGTGCGCGTCGGGGGCGGTGGCGGTCCACAGCGTCGCCGGACCGCCGGCCAGCGGCAGCCGGGCGACGCTGCCGTCGGCGATCGCGGGTTCGGCCGGTCGTGACGGGTCCACCAGCAGCAGCGAGCCGGCGGCCGGCGCGCCGCCGAGCACGGCGGGGCCGGCCCAGCCGGGCGCGTGCGGCCCGACGGCAAGCGACTGGCGCAGCAGTGGTCGGCCCGCGTAGTCGACGTGGGTGTGCATGACGGCCCCGCCGGGCGTCTCGCCGTACCTGCCGCAGATCAGCTCGTCGCGCCAGCGCAGGCGCGCGCCGGCGGCCAGCTCGACGCGCGACTCGGCGAGGTGCGCGCAGCCGGCCGCCGCGACCACCTGTTCCGGAAGCCAGTGCAGCGTGGCGCCCGCGTGCACCACCGCCCGCACCGCCATCCGGGACACGGCGCCCACGCGACCCGGCAGGGCTATCGACGCGGCGACGCTGTGCACCCGGACCGCCGCGCCCGGACCCACCTCGATCTCCAGGCGCACGTCGTCCCCGGCGATCGGGCCGGCCGCCCCGCCGACGATGTACACAGTGGCGACACCACGGTCGGCCGGGGTCTGGCGCAGCAGCAACGGCGTTTCGCCGCGCAGCTCGACAAGGGCGGTGCCGCCCCGACCGTCGGCCCGGGCGACGAGGCGGGCGAGCGCCCGCATCAGGTTGGGCCGACCGGGGCGGCCAGAGGGTGCAGGGCGGCGTGGTGAGCCAGCTCGTGCCGGATCCAGTCCGCGACCGACGTCGCCGTGGGGTCTCCCACGATGGACAGGAAGATGGTCGGGAGGTCACCACGCCGGGCCCGCGCGTCGCGGTCCATCACCCCCAGATCCGCGCCGACCATGGGCGCCAGGTCGGTTTTGTTGATCACCAGGAGGTCGGCGGCGGTGACGCCCGGCCCGCCCTTGCGGGGCACCTTGTCCCCGCCCGCCACGTCGACCACGAAGATCTGCCTGTCGACCAGCCCACGGCTGAAGGTGGCGGTCAGGTTGTCCCCGCCGCTCTCCACAAGCACCAGGTCCAGCGGACCGACCGCCTCGGCCAGCTCGTCCACGGCGTCCAGGTTCGCGCCGATGTCGTCGCGGATCGCCGTGTGCGGGCAGCAGCCGGTCTCCACCGCGCGGATCCGGGCGGGGTCCAGCACGCCGGCCCGCCTCAGGAAGTCGGCGTCCTCGGTCGTGTAGATGTCGTTGGTCACCACCCCGAGCCGCAGCTCGTCGGCGAAGGCCCGGCACAGCGCCGCCACCAGGGCGGTCTTGCCCGACCCGACCGGCCCGCCGATGCCGACCCGCAGGGCCCGGCCGGCGCGCGCCAACGGCGGATGCGGGTCCACCCCCGGCTCGGGATGGGTGTGGGGAACGGTCTCGTCGTGCGGCGCGGCGGGCGATGGCGGTGGGGTCGGGTCGGTCGTGGGCACGACGGTGTCAGGACGCAAAGAGACGCACCTCCCAGGTGGCATGGACTTCGGCGTGGATGTCGGCAAGCGGGGCGGCGGCGGCAGGCAGCCGCTCCGGTGGGTCGTCGGCGGCGCGGGCCGCGTCGGCGGCGGTGCCGTCGCAGGCGTCGGCAAGGCCGACAAGCAGGGCCTGGACCCGGTACGGGTCGAGGCCGAGCAGGCGTACACCGGCACTGGCGGCCCCGGTCACCGTGGCGTACGCGGCGACCGTGGCGGTGTCGGAGCGGCTCAGTCCGGCGGCGGCGCAGAGCAGCCCGAGCACCAGCGGCTGGTGCGCTCCCCCGGGCTCGGTGGGCAGGTCGTCGAACGGCGTGTCCGGCCAGATCTCCCGTCCCGCGCGCAGCAGGGCACGACCCTGCCGGCGGGAGACCGCCCGCAGCGCGGGCGCGGCGGTCCGGGCGTCCAGCTCGGCGTCGAGCCGGGCCAGCGCGGCCGGTCGGGACGGACCCGGTTCGGCCGCGTCGACGGCCACCGCCGCCCGGTGCGCCGCCGCCGCGAACGCCGCACCGACCAGACCGGCGGTGGCCAGCCGTCCGGCCAGGAACGCCTCCAGCGAGGCCAGATCGGTGACCCGGCCGGCGGCGACGGCCGCCTCCAGACCGCCGGAGTGCGCGTGCGCCCCGGCCGGGAAGCGCCCGTCGGCCAGCAGCAGCATCAGGCTGGACGTCGTCATCAGAACAGGAAGTACCGCTGCGCCATCGGCAGCTTGGTCACCGGGTCCGGCTCCACCACCTGCCCGTCGATTCGGACGGTGAACGTGTCCGGGTCCACCTCGATCCGCGGCATGGCGTTGTTCTCCGGCAGGTCGGCCTTGCCCCGCGACCGTACGTCCGTCACCGGCACCACGCGGCGTCGCACGTCCAGGCGCAGCCCGGCGTCCAGGGCAGCCGGCGCCACGAAGGCCAGGCTGGTGGCCGCCGCCGCGACGCCGTACGCGCCGAACATCGGCCGCGGCAGAGTCGGCTGCGGGGTCGGGATCGAGGTGTTCGCGTCACCCATCTGGGCGTACGCGATCATGCCGCCCTTGAGCACCAGGTGCGGTCGTACGCCGAAGAACGCCGGGTCCCAGAGCACCAGGTCGGCGAGCTTGCCCGGTTCGACCGAGCCGATCTCCCGTTCCAGCCCGTTGGCCATCGCCGCGCAGATCGTGTATTTGGCCACGTACCGCCGGGCCCGGTGGTTGTCGGCGGGGCCGTCGCCCGGCAGGGCGCCCACCCGGTCCTTCATCACGTGCGCGCTCTGCCAGGTCCGCAGGATCACCTCGCCGACCCGGCCCATCGCCTGCGCGTCGGAGCCGATGATGGAGATGGCGCCGAGGTCGTGCAGCAGGTCCTCGGCGGCCATCGTGGACGGTCGGATCCGGCTCTCGGCGAACGCCAGGTCCTCCGGCACGGACGGGTTGAGGTGGTGGCAGACCATCAGCATGTCCAGGTGCTCGGCGAGGGTGTTGGCGGTGTACGGCCGGGTCGGGTTTGTCGACGACGGCAGCACGTTCGGCTCACCGGCCACGGTGATGATGTCCGGCGCGTGCCCGCCTCCCGCGCCCTCGGTGTGGTACGAGTGGATGGCCCGGCCGCCGATCGCGCGCAGGGTGTCGGCCACGAATCCGGCCTCGTTGAGCGTGTCGGTGTGGATGGAGACCTGCACCCCTGACGCGTCGGCCACCCGCAGGCAGGCGTCGATCGCGGCAGGTGTGGTGCCCCAGTCCTCGTGCAGTTTGAAGCCGCCCGCACCGGCGCGCAGCTGCTCCCACAGCGCCTCGCTGGACACCGTGTTGCCCTTGCCGAGCAGCAGCACGTTCACCGGCAGCGTGTCCAGGGCCTCGTGCATGCGGGCCAAATGCCAGGCGTTCGGGGTGACGGTGGTGGCCCGCGTCCCCTCGGCCGGCCCGGTGCCGCCGCCGACGAGGGTGGTGATGCCACTGGCCAGCGCCTCGGTGACGATCTGCGGGCAGATGAAGTGCACGTGGGTGTCGACAGCCCCGGCGGTGAGGATCCGGCCGTTGCCGGCGATCACCTCGGTGGCCGGGCCGATGACCAGGTCGGGATGGACGCCGGGCATGGTGTCCGGGTTGCCCGCGCGGCCCAGCGCGACGACGCGTCCGTCGCGCAGCCCAACGTCGGCCTTGACCACGCCCCAGTGGTCGAGCACGACGGCGCCGGTGATGACGGTGTCCAACGCGCCCTCGGCGCGGGTGGCGCGGGACTGCCCCATCGACTCGCGGATCACCTTCCCGCCGCCGAAGACCACCTCGTCGCCGCCCACGCAGTGGTCGGTCTCCACCTCGATCAGCAGGTTCGTGTCGGCCAGCCGGATCCGGTCACCGACGGTGGGTCCGTACAGGTCGATGTAGCGGTCGCGCCGCACGGCGCTCACCGCGCCGGCCCGTCGGTCGTCGGGGTGTCCAGTGGCCCGGCGCACTCCGCGCGCAGGCCCGGCACGACGCGCGCGCCACCGAGCGGGACGAGGTCGACGGTGCGGCTGACTCCCGGTTCGAACCGGACCGAGGTGCCGGCCGGCACCGCGAGACGCTGTCCCCACGCGGCGTCCCGATCGAACGACAGGCCCGGATTGGTCTCGGCGAAGTGATAGTGCGAGCCCACCTGCACCGGCCGGTCGGCGGTGTTGACCACGACGAGCGTCGTCACCGGCCGGCCCGCGTTGATCTCGACCGGGCCGGCGGCCGGCAGGATCTCCCCCGGGATCACGGGATGGGGTGGTGCACAGTCACCAACTTGGTGCCGTCCGGGAAGGTCGCCTCCACCTGCACCTCCCTCAGCAGCTCGGGGATGCCGTCCTGGACGTCGTCACGGCCGAGCACGGTCCGACCGGCCGACATCAGGTCGACGACGGACCGGCCGTCGCGGGCCCCTTCGAGCAGGAACGCGGTGATCACCGCGACGGCTTCGGGATAGTTGAGGCGCAGGCCGCGTTCGCGGCGGGCGCGGGCGACATCTGCCGCGACGTGGACGAGCAGGCGGTCCTGCTCGTGCGGGCTGAGGAACACGGGCTCTCCCGGTGGGGATCGGCGTGCCCGGCTCGCCGTCGGCTCCGCACGGAGCCACGCCGGGCGGCAACACCCGGAAGACGAGCTGGAGTCACACGACCGCCGGGCTCGCCGCTGACGGGGCGTTCCGGGACTCCACCATCCCGGCCCGCGCGACGGGCATCCGGCGGTGTCCGGTCGGATGCGGACCGCACCGCCCACCGCTTGAGCCGACCGTAGAGGATCGTCACCGGCCGGGCAACAGGCCGGCCGCCATTCCGGCACGCCGGAACGCGAGGCATGATCGCCGGATGACGGCGACGAGGGGTACGCGGGCACTGCTCGGTGTTCTGTTCCTGGCGGCGGCCACGGTCGGGGTGTGGCTGCTCTGGCTGAGCTGGGACACCGGGTACACGGTCGACGCGCAGACCGACGCGACGAGCGGCCCGTACGCGCCGTGGCAGGTGGTCGGCTGTGTGCTGACGCTAGTGCTGCTGGCCGCGCTCGCCGGTACCCGGCTCAGCCCGTGGCTGGTGGCGCCGGTGATGACTGTGGCCTTCACGGCAGCCTGGTCATGGCGGGCCGCGTCGACCGACGACAGTGGGCTGTGGCCGGTCGGCGCGGGTCTGGTGCTTGTCGCGATGGCGGCAGGCAGCACGCTTGTCAGCGTCGCCGCCCGCCGGGTGAGCCGGCGGAGGTTGGCCGGCCGGCCCGGCTGAGTCGTGGCGTGCGGCCCGGTCAGCGGGCCGCTGCGGGCTCCCGCGTCGGCACCCCGGCGAAGGGGATGTCGACCTGCCCCGTAGACCCCGACCGGCCGTCGGGGTGCCGCCACAGGCCACGGTCACGCAGGATCGGCAGCACACCCTCGCCGAACCAGTACGCCTCCTCCAGGTGGGGATAGCCGGAGAGGATGAACTCGTCGATCCCGAGCGCGTGGTACTCGGCGATCCGGTCGGCGATCTCGCTGTGGCTGCCGACCAGGGCGGTGCCGGCCCCACCGCGGACCAGCCCGACGCCGGCCCACAGGTTGGGCGCGACCTCCAGACGGTCGCGGGAGCCGCCGTGCAGGTCGAGCATCCGGCGCTGCCCCTCGGACTCGCTGCGGCGCAGTCCGTCCTGCACGGCCTGGATGTCGGCCTCGGCGATGCCGTCGAGCAGGCGGCGGGCCTGCGTCCACGCCTGCTCGGCGGTGTCCCGGGCGATGACGTGCAGCCGGATGCCGAAGCGCATCTCGCGTCCGGCGTCGGCCGCCAACGCGCGGACCCGGTTGACCTTGTCGGCGACCTGGGCCGGCGGCTCGCCCCAGGTGAGGTAGACGTCGCTGTGGCGCACCGCCACCGGCAGGGCGGCGGTGGACGAGCCACCGAAGTAGACGGGCGGCACCGGCTCGGGTAGCCGGTGCAGTCGCGCCTGCTCGACGCGCACGTGGGTGCCCGCGTGGTCGACCGTCTCGCCCCGCCACAGCGCGCGTACCACGTGCAGGAACTCGTCGGCTCGCGCGTACCGGGCGTCCTTGTCCAGGAAGTCGCCGTACGCCCGCTGCTCCTGCGACTCGCCGCCGGTGACCACGTTGAGCAGCAGTCGACCTCGGGACAGCCGCTGGAAGGTGGAGGCCATCTGGGCGGCGAGGGTGGGCGCCAGCAGGCCGGGCCGGAACGCGACCAGGAACTTGAGGCGCTCGGTGACCTCGGTGAGCATCGCCGTGCTCAGCCAGGCGTCCTCGCACCAGGCGCCGGTCGGGGTGAGCGCGCCGACGAAGCCGAGCTGCTCGGCGGTGCGGGCGATCTGCCCGAGGTACGCCACGCTGGCCGGGCGGGCGCCTCCGGCGGCCCCGGTCGGTACGCCGTGGCCGCCGCCGACGATGTCCCGGCTGTCGCCGTTGGTGGGCAGGAACCAGTGGAAGGTGAGGGTCATCGGGGGCTCTTTCCGTCGGCGGGGCGGTCGGCGCGCGCGGCGAGGCGGGCGCCTCCTGAGGGGTGGGACGATCCCGCCGACAGCCTACCCATAAAACCTATCGGGTTAGTAGGCTACCGCCCACGCAGTCACGCCGGTCAACGCGGCCCGGCCCACCGTTCGACCAAGGAGCCGCCATGCGCACCCCCTCGATCAGCCCTCCCCCGTACCGCCGTCGACTGGTCACTGCCGCGCTGACGGCAGTCGCTCTGCTCGCCACGGCAGCCGTGAGCGCCTGCGGCGGGTCCGCCGGCGCCGCGGGCGACACGGGAAAGCTCCGGATCGGGTACCAGCGCTTCGGCGGGCTGAGCCTGGTCAAGGCGCGCGGCGCCACGCCGGACGTCGAGTGGTCGCTGTTCGAGAGCGGCCCGGCGCTCACCGAGGCGCTCAAGGCCGGCTCCATCGACATCGGGCAGGTCGGCGAGGCGCCACCGGTCTTCGCCGCCGCCGGGAAGATCCCGTTCTCCGTCATCGGCACCTCGGCGCCGATCCCGCAGGGTGAGGCCGTGCTGGTCAAGGCCGACCGGGGCTTTCGCAGCTTCGCCGACCTCAAGGGCCGGACGGTCGCCCTCAACAAGGGCTCCAATGTGCACTGGCTGCTGGTCCGGCTGCTGGAGGCGAACCACATGACCCTCAAGGACATCCAGGTCAAGTACCTCAAGCCCGCCGAGGGCCGGCCCGCCTTCGACAGCGGCCAGGTCGACGCCTGGGTCATCTGGGACCCGTACTTCGCCCTGGCCGAGCAGCCGGGGGTCCAGGTGCTCGCCGACGCCACGGGCCTGGCCAGCAACCGCGAGTACGTGCTGGCCAGCCCCGACGCCGTCGCGAAGCGCTCGGACGAGATCCGGTCCTTCCTCAAGAGCTACCGCGAGGTGACCGACTGGGGCATCGCCCACCCCGAGGAGCGGGCCGCCACCCTCGCGCCGGAGTTGAAGATCGCGCAGGACGTCACCGCTCGCGCCCTGGACCGCAGTGCCAGGCCGCTGGCCCCGGTCACCACGGCCATCGGCGACGAACTCCAGGCGATCACCGACAGCTTCATCGCCCTGGGGCTCATCCCCGGGCCGGTCGACCTCCGGTCCCGGGTGGACAGCCGGTTCAGTGAGGTCTTCCAGTGAGCCGTACGACGCTCGCCGAGCCGCCCGGCGAGGTCGCTTCGGTCGTCCCGGTGGTCCCCGTCCGCCAGCGCCCGACCCGCCGGTGGTGGCGGCTCGTCAGCCCGGTGGCGCTGATCCTGGGCTGGGAGGTGGCCGCGCGGACCGGGCTGCTGGCGCCCGAGAAGCTGCCGGCGCCCAGCGCCGTCCTGGCCACCGGCTGGCGGCTGACCCGCGACGGCACCCTCGCCGTGCATCTGCTGGACTCCCTCACCCGCGCCGGCGCGGGACTGCTTGTCGGCGGTGTCCTGGCGCTGATCCTGGGCACCGTGGCAGGGCTGCTGCGACTCGGCGACGACCTGGTCGACCCGCCTGTGCAGATGGCCCGGATGCTGCCGCACCTCGGCCTCGTCCCGCTGCTGATCATCTGGGTCGGCATCGGCGAATCACTCAAGATCAGCCTGGTGGCCCTCGGCGCGTTCTTCCCCATCTACTTCAACACGTACGCCGGCATCCGGGACATCGACGAGCGGCTGGTGGAGGCGGCCCGCACCTGCGGCCTGGGGCAGGCCGCCCGCCTGCGCCACGTGGTGCTGCCCGGCGCGCTGCCGTCCCTCTTCCTCGGGCTCCGGCTGGCGATCGGGGCGGCCTGGCTCAGCCTCGTCGTCGGCGAGCAGGTGAACGCCCAGACCGGGATCGGCTTTCTGATGATGGAGGCACGGGAGTTCAGCCAGACCGATGTGGTGGTGCTCGGCCTGCTCGTCTACGCGCTGCTCGGGCTGATATCCGACAGTGCGCTGCGTGTCCTGGAGAGGAGGATGTTGACATGGCGTCGCGGACTGCGGGCCACCTGAACGGCACCGCGCCGGTGCTCACCGCCCACGCGGTGCGCCGGGCGTTCGGGCCGACGGTCGTGCTCGCCGGTGTCGACCTGAGCATCGCCCGCGGCGAGGTCGTCGCCCTGCTGGGCGGCAGCGGCTCGGGCAAGAGCACCCTCCTGCGGATCCTCGCCGGCCTGGACGGCGAGGCCAGCGGGACGGTCGTCGTGCACGGCACCGCAGCCGTTGTCTTCCAGGAACACCGGCTGCTGCCGTGGAAACGGGTGGCCGACAACGTCGGGCTGGGGCTGTCCGGTGCGGACGCCACCGGACGGATCCACCGGGCACTGGCCGAGGTCGGGCTCGCCGACCGGCACCGCGCCTGGCCTGCCGAACTGTCCGGCGGGCAGGCGCAACGCGTGGCCGTGGCGCGGGCGCTGGTCCGCGAACCGGACCTGCTGCTGCTCGACGAACCGTTCGGCGCCCTCGACGCGCTCACCAGGCTGCGGATGCAGATCCTGCTGCGCCGCCTACGCGCCGAGCACGGCTTCGCCGCCCTGCTGGTCACCCACGACGTGGAGGAGGCACTGCTGCTCGCCGACCGGATCCTGCTGCTCGACGACTGCCGCATCGCCGCGGACCTGCCCGTGGACCTGGCCCCCACCCGTACTCCTGACGACCCGGCCTTCGGCGCGCTGCGCCGCCACCTGCTCGACCGGCTCGGCGTTCCCACCACCTGACGAGCGGAGACGCGATGACCCGCTGGACCCCCGACCCCACCTTCTACCCGTCGCCCCGCGACGCGGTGACCGCACCTGTGGAGAAGCTCGCCTACGTGGCGGCCTTCGACCGCACCGCCAGCCGCCCGGACGCCATCGTGGTGCTGGACACCGACCCCGACTCCCCCGACTACGGCCGTGTCGTCGGCTGGACCGACCTGCCGTACGTCGGTGACGAGCTGCACCACTTGGGCTGGAACGCGTGCAGCAGCGCGCTCTGCCCGACCGCCCCGCACCCGCACGTCGAGCGGCGCTACCTGATCGTGCCCGGCCTGCGGTCGTCGCGGATCCACGTGCTCGACACCCAGCCCGACCCGCGCCAGCCGCAGGTCGTCAAGGTGATCGGCCCGGAGGAGCTGGCGAAGCGGGCCGGCTACTCCCGGCCACACACCGTGCACTGTGGGCCGGACGGCATCTACCTCTCCGCCCTCGGCGGCGCCGACGGCGAGGAGGGGCCCGGCGGCATCGCGATCCTCGACCACACCACCTTCGAGGTACGCGGGGCGTGGGAGGCCGACCGGGGCCCGCAGTTCCTGGCGTACGACGTGTGGTGGCATCTCACCCAGGACGTGCTTGTCACAAGCGAGTGGGGCACCCCGTCGATGATCGAGGACGGCATCATCGGCGAGCTGCTGCTGGGCCGGCGGTACGGGCACGCCATCCACTTCTGGGACCTCGCGAAACGTCGACACGTCCAGCGGGTCGATCTCGGCGACCAGTACCAGATGCCGCTGGAGCTGCGCCCGGCGCACGACCCGTCGAGGTCGTACGGCTTCGTCGGGGTGGTGATCAGTGTCGAGGACCTGTCCGCCTCGGTCTGGCTGTGGCACCGCGACGGCGACGCCTGGGCGGTCACCAAGGTGATCGACATCCCGGCCGAGCCGGCCGACCCGGCGGACCTGCCCGACCTGCTCAAGCCGTTCGGCGCGGTGCCACCACTGGTGACCGACATCGACCTGTCGGTGGACGACAGGTTCCTCTACGTGTCCTGCTGGGGCACCGGCGAGCTGCGCCAGTACGACGTCAGCGACCCGCTGCACCCGGTGCAGACCGGCTCGGTGCGCCTTGGTGGGATCGTCCGCCGTACGGCGCACCCGTCCGCGCCCGACGAGGCGCTGGCCGGTGGACCGCAGATGGTCGAGGTGAGCCGGGACGGGCGGCGGGTCTACGTCAGCAACTCCCTCTACGGCTCGTGGGACGACCAGTTCTACCCCGACGGGGTGGGTGCCTGGCTGGCGAAACTCGACGTGGACGTCGACGCCGGAGGGCTCACCCCCGATGCGCGGTTCTTCCCGCACGGCGAGGAGTTCCGGGGTCTTCGGGTGCACCAGACCCGGTTGCAGGGCGGGGACGCGTCCTCCGACTCGTACTGCTTTCCGTGACCGTCGCGACAGTGGTGACGCTCGCGGCGCTCGGCGCGTTCCACGGCCTGAACCCGGCGATGGGCTGGCTGTTCGCGGTCGCCCGGGGATTGCAGGAGCGCAGCCGGTCGGCCCTGCTGCGCTCGCTGCCGCCGATCGCGGTGGGGCACCTCGCGTCGGTGGGGATCGTCGCCGCGCTGGTGACGGCGACCCGGTCGGTGACGGCGAGCACCGCCCTGGCGGTGGCCGGCGGCGTGCTGCTTGTCGCGTTCGGGCTGTGGCGGCTGCTCTCCGAGCGCCACTTCCGGTGGGCCGGGATGCGGCTGTCCGCGGCGCAGCTCGCCGGCTGGTCGTTCCTCATGTCGTCGGCGCACGGCGCCGGGCTGATGCTCCTGCCGGTGCTGGTGGCCGAGCCGGTGCCCGGGGGGCACTCCGGGCACCTGGCCGCCGCGCCGGTGGGTGCGCTGTCCGGCCTCGCGGCGGCCGGGGTGCACACCGTGGCCATGCTCGGCACGGCCCTGGTCATCGCGATGCTGGTCTATCAGGTGTTCGGAGTCGGTGTGCTGCGTCGGGCCTGGTTCAACGTGGACCGGCTCTGGGCCGGGGTGCTGGTGGCAGCGGGGTTGGTGACGCTGATCCGGGCCTGACAGTCCATCGTGGAAGTGTCCAAACTGTGCTTTCATGTCGGCATGATCACTCCCACTCCCCTCATGCGCCTGGTGGCCGGTGTGTGGGGGTTCAAGACCCTCGCGGTAGGCGTCGAACTCGGTCTGTTCACCCGGCTCGCCGGCGGCCGGACGATGACCGTCGAGCAGGCCTCCGCCGAGTTCGGGCTGCCGGACCGACCGGCGGACCTGCTGCTGGCCGCCAGCGCCTCGCTGGGGCTGCTGGAGAGGTCCGGCGACGGCTACCGCAACACCGAGTTGGCCGAGCAGTTCCTGGTCGAGGGTCGCCCGTACTACTTCGGCGCGCAGGTCCGCTACTCGGACCTGCGCACCTACCTGCCCTGGCACCGGATCGGTGAGGCGCTGCGCACGGACCGGCCGCTGACCTGGGACCCGGAGGCCCAACAGTCGATGTTCGACACCGCCGACCCGGAGATGCTCGCGCAGTTCTGGGACGCGATGTTCTCCACGTCGAGCTTCACCGCCAGCGCGTTGGCCGACGCGTACGACTTCTCCGCACACCGGCGGCTGCTCGACGTGGGGGGCGGGGCCGGCGCGTTCCCGATCGAGTTCTGCCGCCGCCTGCCGGAGCTGCGGGCGACCGTCCTGGACCTGCCGCACGTGTGCGTACGGGCGCGCGAGCGCATCGCGGAGGCCAACCTGAGCGGACGGATCGACGCGGTGGCCGGGGACTTCCTTGCCGACCCGGCGCTGCCGGACGGGCACGACGTCATCCTGCTCAGCATGATCCTGCACGACTGGGACGAGCCGACGAACCGGGCGCTGCTGGCCCGGTGCCATGCGGCGCTGCCGGCGGGCGGGGCGATAGTCGTCTGCGAACTGCTGCTCAACGACGAACGCACAGGCCCACCGGAGGCCGCCCTGATGGGGATGAACATGCTCGTCGAGACCGAGGGCGGCCGGAACTACTCGGGCGCCGAGTACACCGCCTGGCTCACCGACGCCGGCTTCGTCGACGTGCGGACGGTACCGTTCGACGCGCCCGGCGCCAACGGCGCGGTGGTCGCCCGCAGGCCCTGAATGCCGACGACACCCGGCCCCGGTGCGAACCGGGGGCCGGGTGTCGCGGCGCCGTGATGGCGCCGGCGTCCGATCGGCTACCCGTACGGGTCAGGCGCGAGCCTTGGCCGGCTGCTTCATGAAGTCCATGATCGCCTTGTTGACGTCCTCGGCGTGGGTCCACGGGATGCCGTGCGGCGCGCCCTTGAGCGTGATGAGCTGGCCGGTCGGCATCATCGGTCCGAGTCGCTGACCGGTCACCGGGTAGGGCAGCACCCGGTCCTGGTCACCCTGCACGATCAGCACCGGAATGTTGATCTTCGGCAGGTCCTGGCGGAAGTCCTCCTGCCAGGCGTCCACGCTGTCGTGGGTGCCCTTGGCGGAGGCCATGGCGCCGATCTGCCAGTGCGCCCGGTACGCCTCCTCGCTGACCCGCTTGCCCATGTTCTGATCCGGGTTGAAGAACGCGTCACAGAACGACGTCAGGTAGGCGAAGCGGTCCTTGATGATGGCGTCCTGGAAGCCCTTGAACAGGCTCCTTTCGACACCCTCCGGGTTGTCCTTGGCCTTGGCCAGCATGGGCTGCAACGGACTGAGCAGCACCGCCCGGCTGACCCGCTGCGAGCCGTAGTTGCCCAGGTAGCGGACGACCTCACCGGTGCCCATCGAGTGACCGATCAGGGTCACGTCGTTGAGGTCCAGCTCGGTCATCAGCACGTCCAGGTCCGCGGCGAACGTGTTGTAGTCGTACCCGAACGTCGGCTGGGCGGAGTTGCCGAAACCGCGCCGATCGTAGGTGATCGTCCGGTATCCGGCGTTGAGCAGCGCCGTGGTCTCCTTCTCCCAGGTCGCCCCGTTGAACGGGAAACCATGGATCAGCACCACCGGCTTACCGGATCCGTGGTCCTCGTAGTACAGGTCGATGGGCGCGGAGTTTTCCGTACCCACGGTGATGAAAGGCATGTTCGTCTCCTGCTCCGGTTCGGGCTGTCGGACGCCTGCCGCTTTCCCGCCGGGTCGGCGGATATGCCGGTCATGGACGCCACCCACCCCTGTCGCCTGACGACCGGGCGCCCCTTCTCGCATCGGCCCTGCGACGGTGGTCACGGCAGGACGGAGGTGTGCCGATCGCGCCCGGACCGCCTACTCTCGGGGTCGTGAGTGATCCGCCCCGGCTCCGGGCCGTCAGCGACCTGCACGTCGGCCATCCGGAGAACCGGGCGTTCGTCCAGGAACTCCGCCCGGGCCACGACGACGACTGGCTGCTGGTGCCCGGCGACGTGGGCGAGCGGTTCGCCGACATCGAGTGGGCGCTGGCGGTGCTGAGCAGCCGGTTCGCGAAGGTCGTCTGGGCGCCCGGCAACCACGAGTTGTGGACACCCCCGGGCGACCCGGTGGCACTGCGCGGCGAGGCCCGCTACCGCGAACTGGTGGCGATGTGCAGGCGGTTGGGCGTCGTCACCCCTGAGGATCCCTATCCGGTGTGGGACGGCGTGGGCGGCCCGGCCACGATCGCCCCGCTCTTCGTGCTGTACGACTACACGTTCCGGGTGCCCGAGGCGCGCACCCAGCAGGAGTCGCTGGAGCTGGCGTACGAGGCAGGGGTGGTGTGCACCGACGAGGTGCTGCTGCACCCCGACCCGTACCCGAGCCGCGAGGCGTGGTGCGCCGCCCGGGTCACCCAGACCGAACGGCGGCTGGCCGAGCGTGACCCGGAGCTGCCGACCGTGCTTGTCAACCACTACCCGCTGGTGCGCGAGCCCACCGACGTGCTGCGGTACCCGCTGTTCGCGCAGTGGTGCGGCACGGTGCGCACCAGCGACTGGCACCTGCGGTTCGGGGCGTCCACAGTTGTCTACGGGCACCTGCACATCCCGCGCACCACGTTCCACGACGGGGTGCGCTTCGAGGAGGTCTCGCTGGGCTACCCGCGGGAGTGGCAGCAGCGGGGGCCGGTGCCGCGCGCGGTGCGGGTGATCGACCCGGCGGACGACCTGCGGCGGCGCTCGTCCGTCAGCGGCTGAGGTCGACGAGCGTCGCCTGTGGCGCCACGCCGGCCGGCCCCTGGGACGCGCGGGCGACACCGCGATGAGAGTACGCGCCAACGGCCGCCACCGGACCTCGGTCCGCCTCGATGCGGCCGGTCTCGACCGGGCCCATGCCCGAGTGAACAACCGATTTGGGCCAGGCAGGCTGGGCGCCCGCGCCGACATCGCGGTCGGTCAGTCGATGCCCTCGACGATGCGGAAGTCGCGCTCGACGCCGTCGGAGAGGGCGACAAGCGCCTCCTGGTAGGCCGCACTCTCGTACGCCGTGACGGCCTGCTCGAAGCTGTCGAACTCGATCAGGATGGTCCGCTCGGCGATGCCGGCGTCATGCGCCACGACCCGACCGCCACGGACCAGGACCCGACCGCCCCCGGCCGCAACGGCCGGGCCGGCCAGCGCGTTGTAGGCAGCCAGCTTCTCCGGGTCGGAAATGGTGCGGTAGGCGCTGACCCAGTAGCCCTTGGGCATGGAACCTCCAGTGTTGGGGTGAGCAAATCTGTTGCCCGGTCGCCTGTCGACAGTACCGCCCACCGTGCTCACGCCATCGTGCTTGACACTCGACGTCAAGTACTTGACGATGGGCGTCAAGTAGCGGAGGAGGCAGCATGGCGCCAACCGACGAGGACCTGACCGAGCATCTCATCCGGTTGATCGACATCCGCCTGCTCGACCCCCTCGAAATCCTGGTCGACGGCCACGACGCCATCGACCCGCTGCGCGCCGTCATCCGGGAGCGGGCCCGGTCCTGGGCCACCACGATCGTCAGCGGCGACGACCGGGCCGCCGTCGGCGTGGTCATGCGCGCGATTTCCACCCTCTACCCGGGGGACGGACCGTTCGACCCGCCCATCGATTGGTGGCGCAGTCCTTTCGGCCAGGCCGTCGCGCGACGGGTCGGCCACCCGACCGCCGAGTCCGTGTCGTATGCGGTGGCCGGGGCCATGCTCGGGATCACCCGCCAGGGCGTCCACGACCTGGTCTCCCGCGACAAGCTCGCCCGCCACCCCGAAGGCGGCGTGCGCTCCGCCTCCGTACGCGACCGACTGCTCAACGAAGGAACCCGACGTGCCTGAGACCTTTGTCGACTCCGGGACCGTACCCATCGCGGTCCGCGACTTCGGTGGACCCGGACAACCGCTGCTGCTCCTTCACGGCGCCGGCGGCAACCTCGCCCAGATGGCCACCCTCGCCGAACACCTGCGCCCGACCCACCGGGTGGTCACCGTCGATCTGCGTGGTCACGGCCGGTCCGGGGACGGCCCGTGGCGCTGGGACGACGTCCTGGCCGACCTGGCCGCCGTCACCGACCACCTCGGTCTCGTCTCCCCAGCGGTGGTCGGCGTTTCTCTGGGCGGCATGCTCGCCACCCTCTGGGCGCAGCGTCACCCGGAGTGCCCCGGTGCCGTCAGCTTCGACGGCAATCCGCCGCCGAACCGTCCGGACCAGCTCTCCGGGCTGGATCCGGAGCAGGCCGAGACCGAGCTGGCCAAGCTGCGGGCCGTCTTCGACGGGATGGCCGCGATGCTTGCCGAACCGCTAACCGCCGAACAGGTGGCCGCCATGCTTGCGGGGCAGCGGGCCATGGCCCAGCGCTACGGCGCCGCACCCGACGACTGGGTGGCGGCCTTCGAACGCAACCTCGTGCCCGGCGACGACGGCAGCAGCCGGCTGCGGCCCGCCCCGGCCCTCACCCGGCAGCTCCGGGACGCCATGGACTCCCTCGACCTGACGCCCGCCTACCGCGACGCCCGCTGCCCGCTGCTGCTCGTCCTCGCCACCGAGGACCTGCCCGAACAACAGCCGTTCCACGGCCTGTACGAGGCGTACCGCCAGGTCACCGCCGAACGGCTTGCCACTGTGGACAACCCGTCTCTGCGGGTGCGGCACCTCGCCGGCGCCAGCCACGCGATGGTCGCCGAACGCCCACAGGAGCTCGCCACTCTCATCACCGACTTCCTCAGCCCTCACGACTGAGGGCGACTCGCGCCGCCCCGCGCAGATCACCTGCGTGCAGGTAAATCCGCGCGGCGTCGAGCAGACAGGTTGGAGAACAACAAACTCCTTGTGGCCAGGGGCTTCACGGGATGAGCGGCCGCCCCACGCCCGGTCAGCTGGCGTACACCTCCAGTGCCGCCAGTTGCCCGGCCGGCCAGCCGGTGTTACCGGTCACGGTGATGCGCACGTAGCGGGTCTGCGCGGCGCTGAAGGTCAGCGACACCTGGTTACCCGTCGACAGGTCGAACGTGCGCGCCGACGACCCGATAAGCGTGCCGAAGCTGGCACCGTCGGTGCTGCCCTGCACGGTTAGGGTCTGCGTGCGGGCGGCCCAGGCCGACGACGGCGGCAGCTTCAGCGCCACCCGCCCGACCGTGCGCGTCGCGCCCAGGTCGACCTGCACCCACTGGGGGAAGGCGTTGTTGGCGCTCTCCCAGTAGCTGTTCGCGTCGCCGTCGACCACGTTGCCCGAGCCGTAGCTCTGGACGTGGCTGCTCTCGCTTGTGGAGCGCCCCCGGGCCAGGTCGGCGTTGGCCGGGGCGTCGGTGGTGACGGTGACCGCGTTCGAGGCCGCCGAGGTGTTGCCGGCGGCGTCGCGCGCGATGACGGTGAAGGTGTACGCGGTGGACGGGCTGAGCCCGCTCACGGTCGCCGTGGTGCCCGTGACCGTGCTGACCACCGTGCCGCCGCCCTGGCGCACCTGGTAGCCGGTCACCCCGTTGTCGTCGGTCGACGCCGTCCAGGCCAGGGACACGCTGCTCGCCGTCCGGCCGGTCACCGTGAGGCCGCTCGGGGCGGTCGGCGGGTTGTCCGTGGTGCCGCTGGCGGCGTACACCTCAACCTGGGAGAGCTGGCCCGCCGGCCAGCCGGTGTTGCCGGCGATGCTGAGCCGGAGGTGGCGGGCCGTGGTGGTCGGCACCGTGCGGGTGACGGTGTTGCCGGTCGCCGGGTCGAAGGCGAACGCGGAGGCCCCGGCAATGGTGGCGAAGGAGCTGCCGTCCACGCTGCCCAGCACGGTGATGGTCTGGGACCGCGCGCCCCAACCGGCGGGCAGCCGCAGCACGAGTTTGTTGACCTGGTGGCTGGCGCCGAGGTCGACCTGCCACCAGTGCGGGAACGAGCCGCCGCCGCTCTCCCAGTAGCTGCCGGCGTCGGAGTCCACCGCGTTCCCCGACGCGAACTGGCCGTTCTGGCTGCTCGCCGACGTGGGTCGGCCGGCGGCCAGGTTCCCGGTGGCCGGCGGCGGGGTGCCGAGTGTCGGCGGCGTCGGGCGTACGGCCGTAAGCGCGAGCTGTCCCTTGAGCATCCGCCCGCCGTCGCCGGTGATGCGCAGGTAGTAGTCCGAGGAGCAGGCCACGACGTCCTCGTCCAGGGCCCGGATGTTCGCGCCGGCCGGGGTGGTGGCCTGGGTCTCGGACGTCTTGGCGATCTGGTTGCCCTCGTTGTACTCGTCGAACATGGACACGTAGAGGCCCTGGGAGCCGAGCCGGACCATGTTGTAGATGTGCCGCCAGTAGAAGTCGCCGTGTCTGCGGTGCCCCCCGGCGAGGTCGCCGGGCATCACACAGGGCAGGTAGTCGATGCCACGCGCCGCGCAGTCGGCAATGTCGCCGACGTTGACGTTGGCGTAGTACGAGTCCAGCTCCTCCACGGTCCTGGCCCGGTAGACCATCCACGGCGAGATCGCGTGGAACGCGTGGTAGACGTCGAGGAAGCCGGAGCGGGAGTCCTCGATGCCCTGCCGCCACCAGGTGGGCACGCCACCGATGACGTAGCAGCCCTGCGCCTTGAACCAGTTGACGACCTCCAGGCACGGCCCCGGGGTGAAGGGGCGGCTGGGTTCGCTGAAGCCGAAGCCCCAGATGCAGACGACGGGCTTGCCGTTCTGGCGGGCGTACGCGCCAGAGGCGGTGTACGCGGACATCTTCGTCGTCCAGTCGGTCTTGATGTCCGTCTGCATGGTCAGCCAGTCGGTGACGTCGTACATGATGTAGAACTTGCGGCCGTAGCGCTCGGCGGCCGAGCGGACCTTCTGCGTCATGGCGTCGCGCGTCGGGCCCTCGTCGCCCGTCGGGTTGAACCGTTGCAGCGCGGCGGTGTCGCAGCCGTACTCCTGCATCCAGCGGAAGTGCGTGTCCACGGTCTGCTGGTCGTAGGACGAGAAGAGGGTGGCCGGCGAACCGTTGCCGAGGTTGGGGTACGCGGTGGGATAGCTGCGCGTGTACTCCCGCATGTCCGGCCAGGACACGATTGTGGTGTTGGCAGGCGAGGGCGGCTGGAACCGGTCGCGGCTCCAGTGCCACCAGCCGCCGATCGGCGCCGAGTCACCGGGGCAGCTGAACCAGCCCTGGTATCCGACTGTCACCTTGCCGACCACGTCGCCGGGAGGACTGGCCGCGTGCGCGGGGCGGGCGAGGAGATCGGTGGTGGAGGCGGCGGCGAGGGCGGACCCGGCCAACACCGACGTGACGAACCTGCGGCGGGAGACCGCCATGACGACCACTCCTTCGGGACGGAAGGCATTGACGGCCATCGTGGCAGCAGCGACCACCGTCCCGCAAGAGTGAGACTGATCGATGAAATTATCCGTCATAGGATCGGAAGTAATCGAGCGCCCCGCCCCTTCGGTGTCGCGGGGCGGGGCGCCCGATCATGCCGAGAAGCCGCGGAACAGCACTGACGCCAGGGCGAGCGCCAACGCCAGGTTGAACACGGTGGCGCTGGCGAACACCGCGACCGGACGCCAGCCGGCCTCCCGCAGGGAGGCCACCCGGACCTCCAGGCCGATGCTGACGAAGGCCAGGATGAGGAACCAGACGCGCAGGTCGTTGACGATGGCGATGGTGGCCTTGCCGTCCGCGCCCGCCGTGTCGAGGTACCAGGTGGCGATGACCGAGGCTGCGATGAAGCCTAGGACGAACTTGGGGAAACGCCGCCACAGCTCGCCGAGGCCCGGTCGGGCGGCGCCGGGTCGCCGCTCCACCTTCAGCGTGAAGTACGCGGTGAGCGCCACCGCGACCACACCCATCAGGGCGTTCTGGGTGACCTTGACGATGCTGGCGATCTGGAGCGCCTCCTCGCCGGCGAGCGCCCCGGCGGCGGTGACCGCGGCCGTGGTGTCGATGTTGCCGCCGATCCAGGCGCCCGCCACCGCGTCGGAGAGCCCGAGCACGTCGGCCAGCCAGGGCAGGATGAAGATGGACGGCAACGCGAAGACGATGACCAGACTCGCCGTGTAGGCCAACTGCTCCCGGCGGGCCCGGACCGCGCCGGCGGCGGCGATCGCCGCGCTCACCCCGCAGATCGACACCGCCGAGGCGAGCAACGCGCGCAGCTTGCCGTCGAGCCCGAACCGGCCGGCCAGCCACCAGGTGAACAGGAAGACCCCGCTGATCAGCAGGATCGCCTGGGCGATGGCCGGGCCCGCGGCGCTGGCGATGACGGCCAGATTGATCGACGCCCCGAGCAGCACCAGACCGGTCTTGATGAAGAACTCGGTCCGGAACGCGGCGGCGATCCGGTCCCGCCAGCCGAGCTGCGTGACGACGGCGTTACCGAGCAGGCCCAGCAGGATGGCGTAGACCGGATACTCGATCGCGGCCCCGATGTCCTCGACGGCGGTGCCGTCGGACCACGCGGGAACGTTCTGCTCCAGGTAGCGGGTGAGCGCGGCGAGACCGACAACGATCACCAGGCCCACGGCCGTCCAGGCCCAGAACCTGCCGTCGCGCACCACCACCGGAGCGGCGGGGTCGTCGGTGGCCGGTGGCCCACTGTCGGGGGACGTCTCAACAGCGTCGGTGGCGCGGGTCGTGTCGTCGGCCCGGGTCGCGTCGGCGGTCATCAGGGCACCAGCCCGGCGGGGATGGCACCGAGCAGGACAAGGGCCAGCAGGGCCAGGCCGAGGATGGTCGCCACCCAGTCCTCGTTGAACGCGAGCCGGGACTCCCCGGCGGTTGGTGGGGTGGCCGGTGGCTGATCGGTGGTCATGACGTACCTCCAATGGGGGTGAACCGATCCGGCCAGGCCGGATCGGCGGGGAGTGACGTGGGGGCGCACACGGTGGCGCCGGGTGACCGGACAGGCCACGCGGTACGCGGTGTGGAGGGTGCTCAGTCGGTCGCTGGGGAGCCCGGACAGAGCTCGGAGGCCACCCGCATCAGGTCCACGACCCGACGCGAGGTGAGGAGCGGACCGACAGGCATTCTCCGATTTTCCTACTGACACAGTAGGAATTCAAGAGCGAGGGCGTGGGTTCTCGCGCAGCGGGACACGACAGCGGGGGTTGGAGCCGCACCGGCTCCAACCCCCGCCTGGGACGCCCCGAGAGGTTACGGAGTCGGGTACTGCGCGAGGTAGACCGGTACGCCCACCTTGGTCATGTCGGCGGGTTCACCCACGCCGTTGACCACGTGGTCGATCGTGCCGGCGCTGAGGTTGACGGTCATGATGTGGTGCAGCCGCACG
The DNA here is from genome assembly GCF_040683695.1 of Micromonospora sp. NPDC093244. Lineage (NCBI taxonomy): Bacteria > Bacillati > Actinomycetota > Actinomycetes > Micromonosporales > Micromonosporaceae > Micromonospora > Micromonospora sp. NPDC093244. Next base: position 1,434,500 of record NZ_JBFBEO010000001.1, on the reverse strand, counting down.
CCCGGCCGGTTCGGCACCTCGAACCCGTTCTCGGTGTGGATCGACGGGTTGTTCTGGTTGAAGACGTAGACGCCACCGCCGTACAGGGTGTGGTGCCGCACCCGGTCGTCGACCTTGTACCCGGCGAAGCCCTCGACCGGGCCGTTCATCCAGTCGGCCTGCGTCGGCGGGTCGTACGGCAGCTCGTTCTGGTACAGGATCGTGGTGCCGTGCTCGCCGTTCCAGACCGTGTTGTAGCGCTGGAAGTGCTCGACGAACAGGCCGGTGGCGGTCACGTGGTCGCCGTTGATGACGGCGCCGTACCGACCGGTGTTGGTACGCCAGCGGTCGGTGTCGCCGTTGACGCCCTCGGTGAAGCCCTCGACGCCGTGGTCACCCCGCCACACCCAGGTGTGGTCGATCAGCACGTTGTCGCTGTTGACCTCCAGCGCGGTGTCGGTCCGGCCGATGTGCGGGCCGCCGACCCGGAAGTACACGTCGGACAGCGTGGTCGGGTTGGTCGCGCTGCTGGCGTTGCGGCCGTGCTGGCGACCCACCCGCAGCAGGACTGGCGACTCGACGGTGCCGGCGTCGATCGTGACACCGGCGACGATCACACCGGGGACACCTGCGACGTCCAGCGGGATGGCGCCGTTGACCGCCGTGAGGGTGGCGTGCCCGATCCCGAGCACCACCGTGTCGGGGCGTCGCACCTCGATGCTGCGGGCGATGTCGTACGTCCCGGGGGTCAGCAGCAGGTGCTTGCCCCGGGCGAGCTGACTGTTGATGACCTGCACGGAGTCGGACGGCTTGGCGACGAAGAAGTCGCGGATTCCGATGGTCCGTCCCGGCGTCATGCCGTCCGCCCAGGAGATGCCCCTGGTGTCGCGCCGCGCGGCGGGCACCCGCACGTTGTACCGGCCCTTGCCGTCGACGAACAGGTACGGCTTCTCCCGGCTCACCGGGGTGGTCTCCAGGGTGGTGTACGGCGGGTCGGGGAACGTGGCGTCGTCAGGGGCGCCCTCGACCCCGGCGAAGACCTGGTTCCACACGGCGTTGGACCAGCTCGCGACCTCACTGTTACGGGTCAGCCACTGCTGCTGGGAACCGTTGGTGGTGGCCGGCAGTCGCGAGTCGGCGATGAACCCGCCGCTGGCGAACTGCGGGCCGGCCGTGCAGTAGTCCATGAGCGACAGACCGCCGCCGGTGATGTTGAGCCGGCGCATCGACACCGCCTGGGACACCGCCCAGAAGTTCGCCGTCGACCGGCAGTCGTCCTGGCCGGCGGCGTTGACGGTGAGCGAGAGGTTGGACAGGGTGCGCCAGAAGTTCACAAGCGCGAGGCAGTTGCCGGTGCCGCCGTCGGCCAGGCAGCGGTTGTACACCTCGAGCTTGCCGTTGACCGCGACGTCGGTGGGCGAGGCGCCCAGACCGGAGACCTCGGTGTAGTAGCCGACCTTGGCCTGCAACGGCTGCTCGGCAGTGCCGTACGTGCCCGGCTTGAACAGGTACGCGTGCCGCTCGGTGCCCATCTCGTTGTCGACCTGGCGGGCGTGCGCCGCGTCGAGCGTCCGCTGGATCTCGCCCACCGGCATGGACGGGTCGAAGATCGTCACGTTCGGGCCGAAGTCGGGAGTGTCAGGCGTGGGGCGGCCGGCGGTGGCGGCGGTGCTGGTCATAGTGACGGCGGCTGTCACCAGCAGAGCGAGGGTGAGGGTACGTCGGGACGGGCTTGTCATGTGGTTCGTCCTCTCCGCTGGCCGGACCGTGTCGTCAGGCGCAGCTGGGGCGGCGTGAGAGCGCTCTCTGGTCCCTGCGGACGAAGGTGGGGTCGCGCCGAAGGGGTCGACATGTTTCTACCCGGTCAACCGGCCGCGCGCCATGCCGGAGACGGTGAACTTCGCATCGGCCGGGCGAGAAGCTCCTGATCCGACGGCACTCAGTCGGGCAGCACCGGCGCCAGCATGTCCAACAGGGCCTGGTGGTGGCGTCCGTCCGCAGTCCGGACGCGGCGCGGCCCGCCCTCCTGGGGAGGGCGGGCCGGCACGGTCGTTGTGAGGGGTCAGCGCACCCGGCGGCGGCCGTAGGCACCGGCGGCGATCGCCACCCCGACAGCGGCGAAGACGACCTGGATGATCAGCTCGATCCAGTCGATCCCGCTGGTGTCGTCGACGCCGAGGACGCCTGCGACGAGCGTGCCGAGGATCGCCGCGATCACACCGATGAGCAGGGTCAGCCAGATCGGGATGTTCTGCTTGCCGGGCACCACCAACCGGCCCAGCGCGCCGATGACCAGACCGATGATGATGGCGGCGAAGAAGCCGGAAACCTCCACGGGGAGCCGTCCTTCCAGAGGGGATGTCGTCGACAGTTAATTGCCCCAAGCAACTAGCCGCGAAACACCCCTGGTACCGCTAGGCCTCGGGCCCGCAGTCGCCCAGGAACTCGTCGATCATCGGGGCCAGCCAGTCGGCGCGCTGCGGGATCGTGGTGTGGGTGGTGCCGGGCAGGATGGCCAGTCGGCAGGCCGGCAGGCCCGTCAGGTCGCCGGGCACCGCGCCGCCGAGCAGCCGGAACATCCGTACCGCGTGTTCGGGTTGGACGATGTCCGCGTCGGCCAGCACGATCATGGTGGGTGCGGCAAGCGCGCGGATCTGCTCGGGCGTCCAGCGCGGCAGGTTCGCGTCGAGGACCTTCATCTTGGTGACCAGGGTGGCCCAGCCCGCCGGGTCGGGCGCGGTCCGCAGGTACTCCTCGTGGAACTCCGAACCGTGCAGATGCTCCGGTTGCAGGTCCTGGATGCCGTCGAGCAGTCCGGGGTGCAGGCCGTCGTCGTCGTAGCTCACCGAGGCGAGCACGAGCCGGCCCACCCGCTCGCCGTGGTGGGTGCCCAGGCGCAGCGCTACCGCCGCGCCCATGCTCCAGCCGTACACGTCCGCCCGCGCCACGCCCAGCCGGTCGAGCACCTCCACCACATCGGCGGCGAAGTGCTCCACGGTCAGCGGGCGGTCCACGTCGGGGGTGCGCCCGTGGGCCTGCAACTCCACGGCGATCACCCGCCGGTTCTTCGCCAGCAACGGCAGGATCGTGCCGAACGACGTACCGATACCGGAGAGCGCGCCGTGGATCAGCAGCAGCGGCCGGCCCTCGCCCGCGCCGTGCGTCTCGTGGTAGATGTCCATGCCCACACGGTGCGCCAGCGCGCTTACGGTCCGCTTCAGGTCGGCTTACCGGCGCTAGTATGTCCGCCGTGCAGTTCGGGGTGCTCGGGCCGCTCGCCGTGACCACGGACGCCGGCGAGCCGGTGGTGGTGCCCGGCACCAAGGTACGCGCGCTGCTGGCCGACCTGCTGACCAACCGCAACCAGGTCGTCTCGGCGGACCGCCTGATCGACGACCTGTGGGGCGACGACTCCCCCGCCAACCCGGCCGGCGCCCTCCAGGTGCGGGTGTCCCAGCTGCGCAAGGCGCTCAACGACGCCGAGCCGGGCGCCCGCGAGCTTGTCGAGTCACGGCCGCCCGGCTACCTGCTGCGGGCCGACAGCGTCGATGCGGACCGCTTCGTCGAGCTGACCCGTAGCACCGACGTCGACCGGCTGACCGCGGCTCTCGCGCTGTGGCGCGGCGACGCGTACGCCGATGTGGCAGACGCCGAGTTCGTCCGCGCCGAGGCGACGCGCCTGACCGAGCAGCGCCTCGCGGCGCACGAGCGGCTGGCCGAGGCCCGGCTGGCTCGGGGTGAGCACGACCTGGTCGCCGCCGACCTGGCCGAGCTGGTCGCCCGGCACCCGCTGCGGGAGGGCCTGCGGGCGGTGCAGCTGCGCGCGCTGTACGCGGCCGGCCGACAGTCCGAGGCGCTGGACAGCTACGCCGACCTGCGCGACCGGCTAGCGGACGAGTTGGGCCTCGATCCCAGCCCCGAGCTGGTCGCGTTGCACCGCAGGATCCTCGAACAGGACGCCGGCCTGAGCGCGCCGCCGAAGGCAGCGATCATCCGCAACAGCCTGCCGGCCCAGCTCGACGAGCTGGTCGGGCGGGCCGAGGCGCTGACCGAGCTGCGCGGACTGCTGCCCCGGCAACGACTGGTGACGCTTGTCGGGCCGGGCGGTGTCGGCAAGACCCGGCTGGCCACCGAGGCGGCCCGCACCCGGTCCTGCCCCGACGGCGTCCACCTGGTGGAGCTGGCTCCCCTGCCGGCCGGAGACCCGCGTGTCGCCGAGCAGATCCTCGGCGTGCTGGACGTCCGCGAGGCCGCCGGCACGGCCCTGTCCGCAGCCGACCACCTCGTGGCTGCCCTGCGGCACCGGCAGCTGCTGCTCGTGCTTGACAACTGCGAACACGTCGTCGAGCCGGTGGCCGCGCTCGTCTCCCGACTGCTGCGCGACGCGCCCGAGGTGAGCGTCCTGGCCACCAGCCGCGAACCGCTCGGCCTGACCGGGGAGCTGCTCTGGGAGGTACCTCCGCTGTCGCTGCCCGAGGACGGTGACCTGGACGCGGTCCGGCGCTCGGCGGCGGCGCGCCTGTTCGCCGCCCGCGCCGCCGCGCAGCAGCGCGGCTTCCGGCTGGACGAGCGGACCGCGCCGGCCGTGGCGCAGCTCTGCCGTCGCCTGGACGGTCTCCCGCTGGCGCTGGAGCTGGCCGCGACCCGGGTCCGCGCGCTCGGCGTGCGGGGCGTGGTGGATCGGCTTGACGACAGGTTCCGGCTGCTCACCACCTCCCAGCGGGACGTGCCGCAGCGCCAGCGGACGTTGACCGCGGTCGTCGCCTGGAGCTGGGACCTGCTGGACGAGCCCGACCGGGCGGTGCTCGCCCGGCTGGCGGTGTTCCCCGACGGCTGCACCCTCCAGGCCGCCGAGCGGGTCTGCCGCACCGACCTGGACACCCTCGCCCGGCTGGTGGACAGGTCACTTGTGGTGCTCGACGACTCCGGGGCCGCCCCGCGCTACCGGCTGCTCGAATCGGTCGCCGCGTTCTGCCTGGACCGGCTGACCGACGCGGACGACGTGCGGGCGCGGCACGCCGCCTACTACACCGGGTTGGCCGAGCAGGCCGACCCGGAGCTGCGCGGCGCCGACCAGCAGCGGTGGCTGGCGCTGCTGGACGCGGAGACGGCGAACCTGCGCGCCGCGCTGGTCCACGGCGGCGGGCTGCGGTTGGCCGTGGCGCTCAGCTGGTACTGGTACCTGCGCGGCCGGCTGACCGAGGCGCGGCGCGCCCTCGCCCTGCCCGGTGACGCGGCGCAGGAGGCTCGCGCCGGGGCGTGGCGGGTCGGTTTCGCGCTGGTGCAGGGCGAGGCGGTGGCGCCTGCCGAGGTCCGCGCGGCGGTGGCCGCCGACCCGGACGGCCGCGGCGCCTGGTTCGCGGCGAACGCGCTCATCGACCACAGTGACCTGACCCTCTCGGCGGAGCTGCTGCCGGCCGCCGCCGATCCGTGGACCGAGGCCGCGGTGCTCGCCTCCCGCGCCAAGATCGCACACGTGGCGGGTGACCAGGCGACGCTGGAACGCGCCGCGACCCGCAGCGCCGTGCTGTTCGCCCAGGTCGGCGACCGGTGGGGCAGGCTCCAGGCCGCCGAGTGGACGGGTGCGCTGGCCGAGATGCGCGGCGAGCACGAACGCGCCGCCGGCCTGCACTCCGAAGGGCTGCGCTGGGCCGAGGAGCTGGGACTGTGGCCGCAGGTCGGCACCGAGCTGTCCTGGCTGGCGTGGCTGGCGGTGCAGACCCGTGACTACCCGCAGGCCCGGGAACTGGCCGAACGCGCGTACCGGCTGGCCACGGAGCAGAGCTCCCCCAGCGCTCTGGTCTTCGCCGAGATGGGCCTCGGGCTGGCCGCCCGCCGCGACGGCAAACTCGACCTGGCCGTCACCCACCTGACCCGCCTCGCCGAACGGGGGCGCGCCGAGGCCCAGCCCGCGCTCTACCTGCCGCCGGTCCTGGTCGAGCTGGGCCACGCGGTCGAGCAGGGCGGTGACGCGGACGCCGCACTGGCCCTGCACGTCGAGGCGTTCGAGGTCGCCGAGGCGATGGCCGCGCCCCGCGACGCGATCTACGCCCTGGAGGGGATGGCGTCCGCGGTGCGCGTACCGGAGGTCGCGGCCCGGCTGCTCGGCGCGGCGGCCGCCGCCCGGCTCGCCGCGCGGGCGCCCTGCTCCCCGGCCGAACGCGACGAGACCGACCGGGTGACCGAACGCGTGCGGGCCACCCTCGGGCGGGACCGGTTCGACGCGCTTGTCGACGAGGGCACGAAGCTGAGCCCGGGCGAGGCCCGGGCCCAGCTCTGATCGACGGGTCAGGCGGCCGTCTTCGGCCGGTACGAGGCGACGATGACGCCGCTCTTGTGCACCCGGGTGTCGACCAGGTCGAACGACGCCTTGAAGTCCGTCAGCGGCACCGTCAGGCTGGCCGCGCCCTCCAGCACGGGGTGGATCCAGAACCGGACCTCGTCCACCAGGCCCGCCGCGATCAGCTGCGCGGTGACCGAGCCGAAGCCGTACTGGATGATGTTCCTGCCCTCCCGGGCCTTGAGCGCGGTGACCGCCTCGACCAGGTCGCCCTGGAGCACCTCCGTGTTGTTCCAGGTGGGGTTGGTGAGGGTGGTCGAGGCGACGTACTTCTTGACGTTGTTGAAGTACGCCGCGCCGGTGGTCGGGTCGCTCTCGTCCTGCTGCGGCCAGGCGACTGACATCCCGTCGTAGGTGGCCCGGCCCATCAGCATCGCGTCCGCCTCGTCGGTCTGCTCGCCGGCGAGGCCCATGGCCTCCTCGTCGAAGTACGGCGCGGTCCACATCGGGTTCTCGATGACGCCGTCGAGGGTGATGTAGGTCGAGTTGATGAGCTTGCGCATCGGAATCTCCTGGGTGTTCGTCGTGTGCTCCGGTGACACCCAGAACTCTGCCGAGCCGCGCTTACGATTCGCTTCAGGTGCCCTTGCGGGGGTCCGAAAGCCTGTCGGTAAGGGGAATCGGCAGCGCCTGCGTGGCCACCGTTCCGCCGCCCGTCGAGTGCGCGGGCGCGGGGCGGTCGCCGGTACGGCTGTGCAGCCGTCCACGCCCCGCCGGGCCAGCGCGCCTGGTCACCTCGACTGTCACCATCCGCACCGGCGGCGGCGGCGCGGAGAACCGCCCGACGCCCCAGCGCACCCAGATCGGGATCCGGCCGGCGTCCGCCTCCGCGGTCAGCTTCCGCACCGTACGGGCCCGGTCGGTGTGGTCGACCTCCACCACCACGGGCGGGCCGTCCGGGCGGGCGCACGCCACGTCGAGGACCGAGTGCCGCTGTTCGAGGGGCGGCGGCAGCGGCAGCACGCTGGGCGCGCGCCGGTACACCCGCCAGCCCTGCGCCTGCGCCCACCGCTGCACCGCGTCGATGACCCGCGCGGTGACCTCGTCGGTGTCCAGGTCGACGAACGTCAGGTCGGCCAGCCACCGGCCCAGGTCGGCGGCCAGCCGCTCGCCCTGCGCCGTGACGTCCACCGGCGCAGGATAACGCCTCAGGCGCGGGTGACAGCCGGCGCGGCGAGGTGCCGGGTGAGCCAGGCGGTGGTGGCCGTACGCGCCGTCGCGGCGTTGTCACGGGCGAGGAAGTCATGCCCCTCGCCGGTGAGCACCAGGTGCCCGTGCGGCTCGTCCCGGGCGGCGAGGGCCCGCGCCACCTGCGCCGACTCCCCGGCCGGCACGTTCGTGTCGTTCGCGCCGTGGATGAGCAGCACCGGCACGTCGAGCCGGTCGATGTGGGTCATCGGCGACAGGTCCCGCAGCAGCTCCGCGTCGCGCACCGGATCGCCGTACTTGCTGACGGCCGCGGCGGCGATCCACGGCTCGGTGCCGGCGTAGAACGTGTGGAAGTCGGAGATGCCGCACTCGGCCACCCCGGCGGCGAACAGGCCGGGAAAGTTCACGAGCACCGCGAGCACCAGGTAGCCGCCGTACGAGCGGCCCAGGCAGCCGAGCTGGCCGGGCCGGGCGACACCGCTGTCGAGCAGGTGCTCGGCGCACGCCGCCACGTCGGCGATGGCCCCGTACCGGCCGGCGAGGTTGTCGGCGGCGACGAAGGAGCGGCCGAAGCCGGACGAGCCGCGCACGTTAGGCGCGAACACCGCGACGCCCTGCGCGACGAGGGCCTGGAACAGCGGGTTGTAGCCGGGACGCTCCTGCGCCTCGGGACCGCCGTGCAGGCTGATCGCCGTCGGCCAGGGGCCCGGGCCGGGCGGGCGGTACAGCCAGCCGGACAGCGGCAACCCGTCGCGGGCACGCAGGTCGACCAGTTGCGGAGCGACACCGCCGTCGCCCGTACGCGCGGCGCCGGTGTCCGGCCGCAGCGGGCGTGGCGTACCTGTCGCGGGATCGACAAGCCAGACCTCGCGGGGCTGCACCGGCCCCTGCGCGGTGACGCAGAGCAGGTCCCCGCCGGCGGCGAAGACGGCGCCGTCGAGCACCTCCCCGGGGGCGGCCACCGCCCGCTGCACCCCGTCGGCGAGGTCGAGCAGGCTCAGCTCGCTGCGCCCGCCGTAGGTGTTCCACAGCAGCGCGGCGCTCCCCCGGTCGGCGCTGAGCGTCACGTGCTCCAGCTCGGCGTCCGGCCGCGCGGCGAGCCGCGCCGGGGGCAGCGCCTGTCGCGTCGGATCGACGCGCACCAGCGCGGCCAGCTCCGAGAACGCGTCGGTACGCGCCAGCACGCTCGTCCCGTCGGGGCCGAACCAGCCCTGGTCGGTGCTGCCCCGGCCGGTGTCCGGCAACAGTCGTACCCGGTCGCCGGTGGCCACGTCGAGCAGTTCCAGCCAGCGGGCGTTGCGGGGGCCGCGGCGCAGCAGGGCGGTCCCGCCGTCCGGGGTGACGTCCAGGAGGGTGAGCAGGTCGTCCTCGGCGAGCACCCGCCGGTGCCCGGTGCCCGCGTCGACAAGCACGGCGGCACCCCGCTCGGCGGTCTCGGTGACCGCCATCAGCGCGCCGCCGGGCAGCCAACAGGCAAGGGTCGCGCTGCGGCGGCCGAACCCGGCGACCTGGCGGCGCCGCGTGCCGTCCGGGCGCAGCACCCACAGCTCCGTGCGGGGCGCGCCACCGGGCGCGACGACTAGGGCCAGCCACTGCCCGTCGGGGGACCAGCTCACCGTCAGGACCGGTTCGTCGCCGCAGGGCAGCGCGACGGCCTTGGCGGCGTCGACGTCGCGGACCCAGACGGCAGGGGTTCCGGCCCGGTCCGACACGTACGCCACCCGCCGGCCGTCCGGCGACGGCGCGGGCGCGAAGTCCTCGCCCGGGGGCAGGGTCACCGCCGGCCGGTGACGCACGGGTCGGACCCGGCTTGGCACCTCGATCCGTACGCTCATCTAAACCCCGATCCGCTGCAACCAGAGCTCCAGCAGCCCGAGCTGCCAGAGCGCGTTGGAACCCAACGTGGTCCGTCGGGCGTTCGGCGCCTCCAGCAACTCCTCCAGGTAGTCCTTGCGGAACAGGCCCCGCTCGCGCGCCGGTCGCGCGGTCAACGCCTCGCGGACGTCGTCCAGCAGCGGGCCGGACAGGTGCCGGATGGCGGGCACCGGGAAGTAGCCCTTCGGCCTGTCGATCACCTCGTCGGGCACGATGCCCCGACTCGCGGCCTTCAGCACGCCCTTGCCGCCCCGGGCCAGCTTGAGCCCCGGTGGGCAGGCGGCGGCCAGCTCGACCACCTCGTGGTCGAGGAACGGCACCCGGGCCTCCAGCCCCCACGCCATCGTCATGTTGTCGACCCGCTTGACCGGGTCGTCGACGAGCATCACCAGGCTGTCCTGACGCAGCGCCGCGTCCAGCGCGGTGTCCGCGCCCGGCGCTCCGAAATGGTCGGCGACGAACTCCAGGCTGGCGTCGTGGTCGAGCATCCACTCGGGCGCCAGGTGCCCGGCGAGCGCGTCGTGCCGCCTGTCGAAGAACACCCGGGCGTACGCCTCGACGGCGTCCGCGCGGGCCACGTTCGCCATCGGCGGGTACCAGTCGTAGCCGGCGAAGATTTCGTCGGCGCCCTGCCCGGACTGCACCACCGTGATCCGCTGCGAGACCTCCTCGGAGAGCAGGTGGAACGCCACGCAGTCGTGGCTGACCATCGGCTCGCTCATCGCCGCGATGGCCTCGTGCACGGCGGGCACGAACCGGGCCGCGCCGATGCGGATCTGGTGGTGGTCGGTGCCGTACTCGCGGGCCACCAGGTCGGAGTAGTGGAACTCGTCGCCGCTCTCCCCCGCCGCCGCCTCGAAGCCGATGCTGAACGTGGCCAGCCCGGTCTGGCCCTGCTCGGCCAGCAGGGCGACGATCAGGCTGGAGTCCAGGCCGCCGGAGAGCAGCACACCCACCGGCACGTCGGCGACCATCCGGCGGCGTACGGCGGTGCGCAGCGCCCCCATGATCCGTTCCTGCCACTCCTGGGCGGACATGGCCGGCGCGGCGGCGCGGGTGAACTCCGGCCGCCAGTAGACGGTGTCGGTGCTGCGGCCGTCCGCGGTGATCACGCGCACGGTGGCCGGGGGCAGCTTCCGGACGCCGGCCAGGATGGTGCGCGGTGGCGGCACCACCGAGTGGAAGCTCATGTAGTGGTGCAGCGCCACCGGGTCGAGGTCGGTGTCGACGTCACCGGTGGCGAGCAGCGCCGGCAGGGTCGACGCGAAGCGGATCCGGCCCGGTGTCCCGGCCAGGTAGAGCGGCTTAATGCCGAGCCGGTCGCGGGCCAGCACCAGGGTGTGCGTGGCCAGCTCGACAAGCGCGAACGCGAACATCCCGTAGAACCGCTCGACGCAGGCCGTCCCCCACCTGTGGTACGCCTTGAGGATCACCTCGGTGTCCGAGGTGGACCGGAAGGAGTAGCCGGCGGTGGTCAGCTCGTCGCGCAGCTCCCGGTAGTTGTAGATGCAGCCGTTGAAGACCAGGGCGAGGCCCAGCTCGGTGTCGACCATCGGCTGGGCGCCGGTGTCGGACAGGTCGATGATGCGCAGCCGGCGGTGCACGAGCGCCGCGTTGCCGTGCTGCCACCGCCCCTCGCCGTCCGGGCCCCGGGAGGACAGGACGGGGAGCATCCGCTCCAGCGCCGCCATGTCCGGTGGCGCCCCGTCGAGGCGGAACTCGCCTCCGATACCGCACATGGCACACACCTCTCATCGGCTCGGACCGCTCGGGCCGCTGACCGGTCCAGGCTTGGCGGACCGGGTTGCGTCCCGATGACATCCGGGTCAAGCGTGAGTTACGCCGTGGGCTGATCGGTTCCGCCGAGCAGCCAGGTGTCCTTCGACCCGCCGCCCCGCGACGAGTTGACGATCATGCTGCCGGCCGGCGCGACACGGGTCAGCGCCACGGGTGCCACCTCGGCCGTCTCGCCGAGGAAGACGAAGGCCCGCAGGTCGACGTGGCGCGGCGCGAGGGCCGTGCCGTCGAAGACCGGGTGCGTGGTGAGCGCGACCATCTCCTGGGCGATCCACCGGTGCGGGGCGGCGAGGATCTGCTCGCGGACGGCGTCCAGTTCCTCGGCCTCGGCGCGCGGGCCGATCACCACCCGGTCGCCGCCGTACCCGTCGACCGGCTTGAGCACCAGTTCGTCGAGTCGGCCCAGCACCTCGGCGCGCTGCTCGGGCAGCCCGCACAGGTACGTGGGCACGTCGCCGAGCAGCGCCTTCTCCCCCAGGTAGTACTCGATGAGCCGGGGCACGTACGCGTACAGCGCCTTGTCGTCGCCGACGCCGTTGCCCAGCGCGTTGGCCAACGTGAGCCGCCCGGCGTGCACCGCCGCGAGCAGCGGCCAGCCCAGCGGAACGCCGTCGGCGCCCGGGGCGTGCAGCAACGCCTCCTCGTCCATCCGCAGGTAGATCACGTCGACCTGGCTGCGGCGGCCCTCCCGGACCAGGTGGACGCGGCCGTCCTGCACGAGCAGGTCGCTGCTCTCGGTCAGCGGCACGCCCATCTCGTCGGCGAGCAGCCTGTGCTCGAACCAGGCCGGATCGCCCGGCCCGCTGCTGAGCACCACGACAGCGGGGTCGCCGGCGGCGGCGGGAGCGGCGGCGAGAAGCGCCCGGCGCAGCATCGCCGGTGTCTCGTCGGCGGGCAACAGGTCGTCGGGCACCGGCAGCTCGGGCAGCACCGCCCGGGTGAGCCGGCGGTTCTGCACGGCGTACCCGATACCCGAGGGCACCCGCAGGTTGTCCTCCAGCACGTACCAGCCGCCGTCCGGGTCGCGGACGAGATCGGTTCCGGACACCTGGGCGCGCGTACCGCGCCGGCCCATCAGCGCCCCGGTCGGGCGCAGCCCCGGGGAGGACTCCACCACCCAGGCCGGCACGACCCCGTCGGCCACCACGGCCCGGTCGGCGTACACGTCGCGCAGGAACGCGTCGAGCGCGCGGGCGCGCTGCACCAGGCCGGTGCGCAGGACCCGCCAGTCGTCGGCGGGCACCACCCGGGGCACCAGGTCGACCGGGAAGAGCCTGGTGCTCGCCTCGCCGGCCACGCTGAACGTCACGCCCCGGGCGCGCTGCTCCTCGTCCCGGTCGTGCTCGCGTCGACGCAGGCCGGCGGCGCCGAGCGTGCGCAGGGCCGCGAGCAGCGGACGGTACGCGGGCGCCGGCCCGCCCGGCCCGAAGACCTCGTCGCCGGCATCGGCGTAGGCGGACAGCGCGGGCAGTGGCGGCACGCCGGGCAGGGGCGTACGCGCCCGGCCGCGGGTCTCGTCGAGCAGCAGGTCGACCACGTCGGCGAGCCGGCCGCGCCGCTCGTACGCCCGCCGCTGCCGGGCGGCGGAGCTGCCGCGTTCCAGCGCGTACCGGGTCAACTCGCGGACCTGCTCGGCGTCGCCTGTCGCCTCCAACTGTGGGCGCAGGTCGGCCACGAGGCGGCGGACCGCCTCGGCGGCCGGCACCGGCCGGGCCGAGCGGGGCAGGTCCAGCAGGTCACCTTCCAGTCCGGAGCGGGCGGCCCGCCACACGGCGGCGCGCAGCACCGGCGGCCGGACGGCCGTGCGCTCGACCCCGGCGCGCAGGGCGGCGACCTCCCGCCGTACGAGCGCCCGGAACAACCCGGTGAGCAGGACGATCGTCTCCACGTCGGCGTTCGCGTCGGTGATCCGCAGCTCCACGGTGGGCACGTGCGCCGACGGCCGGACATCGAAGTAGATCATGGCCGGGTCGGTGATGGTCTCCGAGGAGATCAGCTCGGCGACCAGCGCCTCGTGGTCGGCCGCACTTGTCACCTCGCCCGGGTCGCCGGCGGTGGGCCACCGCTGCCAGACCAGCGAACGGACGCTTGCGTAGCCGCTGTCCTGACCCATCCAGTACGGCGAGCTGGTGGACAGGGCGAGCAGCACCGGCAGCCACGGCTGGACGCGTCGGGTGACGGCCACCGCCAGGTCCCGGTCGGACACTCCGACGTGCACCTGCGCGCCGCAGATCAACTGCTCGCGGGCGAGCATCTGGTACTCGTCGAGCATCCGTCGGTACCGTGAGGTGGGGGTGACGCTCGGGTCGCCGTCGGCGCGCAGCGGCACCGTGCCGGCCGCGACGATGCCCAGCCCGGCCCGGTCGGCGACCTGGACCGCCGACCGGCGCAGCCGGGTCAGTTCGGCGCGGATCTCGTCGAGGGTGCGGCAGACCTCGGTGTTGGTCTCCACCACGCTGCGGTGCAGCTCGGCGGTGAACGACGTGGCCGGCAGCCGGTCGAGCAGCTCCCCGGCCCGGGGCACCAGTTCCCGGGTGTGCCTGTCGACGACGTGGAACTCCTCCTCCACACCGATGGTGGCGAGGTCCGCCGGGTCGTCGTCGTGCACCGGCGCGGCCGGGGCGGGGCGGGGCGTGGGCACGGCCCGGCCGTTGCCGGATCGGCCCACCGGCCCGTCGAATGTCGCCGCGTTCGTGGTGTTGTCGGCCATGGTCACCCCGGTTCGCGTGTCGGTGTCTCGACTGTCCGACGAGCGTTCCCAGGCTTGGTGCCGGGGGTGTTTCCGGCGCGTTAAGGTGACGCGCCGTTCTGCCGGCTGATCCTCTTCGGACACAGCGGCCTCGTCGGGGTCGGCCTCGTCGCGGCCGACCGGGGCGTGTCGACGTGTGGTCGTCCGGTGACGGTCAGCAGCGCACATGCAACATCCGTAAACCGCGAAGCCCTTGTTGTGCATTGACATTCGCCGCTGCACCACGTAGGTGTTGCAGGGCGGCGTGACGCAGCGTTGCGGCATGAAATCGGGGAGTGTGCGAATGGCCGAGGATGTTGGATCGACCGTGCCGCGCCGGCAACTCGGCCGGCTGCTGCGGCAGTACCGCAACGAGGCAGGGGTGACACTCGACGCCGCCGCCGAGGCACTGGAATACAGCAGGCAGAAGATCTGGCGCATCGAGTGCGGCACCGGGTCCGTCCGGGTGCTCGACGTCAAGGCGATGTGCGAGCTGTACGGGGTGCCGCCGGAGATGACCGCCGCGATGCGCCGCCTGGCCGTCGAGACGAAGTCCAAGGGCTGGTGGCACGCGTACGGTGACGCGGTGCCGAGCTGGTTCGAGCTGTACGTCGGCCTGGAATCCGCCGCCTCCCGCCTGCGCGAGTACGGCGAGACGCTGATCCCCGGACTGCTCCAGCACCGCAGCTACGCCGTCGCGCTCTACCAGGCGAGTAGCCGGATCAGCGCCCAGGACCGCGAACGGGCGGTCGAGGTGAGGCTGCAACGGCAGGCGTTGCTGAGGCGTCGTCTGCCCCAGCCTCCCCACCTGGATGCGGTGCTCTCGGAGGCAGCCCTCCGCCGTGTCGTCTCCGGTCGCAGCGTGATGACCGCGCAGCTCACCCACCTGCTCGAGGTGTCCGAACTCCCGAACGCGTCGGTGCGGGTGGTCCCGCTCGCCGCCGGGCCGCACCCGGGGGCGGCAGCCGGTTCCTTCGTCATCCTCGACTTTCCCGCAGGCGACGGCGGCCGGGCGGTTCCCGAGCCGTCGGTGGTCTACAGCGAATCCCTCACCGGAGCGCTGTACCTCGACAAGCCGGACGAGCTACGCGCCTACGAGGACGCCTGGCAGGGCCTGAGGAGGCTGGCGCTGCCCGAGGCAGAATCGAGCGACATGATCAAGACCATCATCGGGGAGATGCGGCATGACTGATCTGAGCAACGCCATCTGGCGCACGAGCACCCGCAGCGGCGACAACGGCGGTAACTGCGTCGAGGTCGCCACCAATCTCCCCGGCGTGGTGCCCGTGCGGGACTCGAAGGACCGGCGGGGTCCGGCGCTGCTCTTCCCACCTGCCGCCTGGCGGGCGTTCGTCGCGTCGGTAGGCGTCGAGAGGCCGCCGGTTGGTTGACCCGCGGGCGTCGACGCGAAACGCTGCCGGTGGATCGGCGATGTCGGGGCATCCCATTGACCCGGACACCCCGACATCGGCGACCTGAAGGCGATCAGGCGCGCGGCCGTGTCATCTCATGTTGGCGACCACGAACGGCGCGTGGCCGTGCAGGTAGTTGGTCCATCCGCCGGTCACCGGCGCGCCGGGGCTCAGCAGGTTTGTGGTGTCCGTGCCGACGTCGAGCTTCCAGGCCGTCCAGGAGATGCCGTTCGACGTCATCCAGTCGATCCAGGACTGCGCCTCCGGCAGGCAGGCCCGGCCGTCGAGCCCGCCGTCGGCGTTGCTGGCGCCCCATTCGGTGACGAACAGCGCCAGCCCGGCGCGGATCGCCGCGTCACCCTTGGCGCGCAGCGACGCGCCGTGCGTGCACGAGTAGAAGTGCAGTGTGTACATGAGGTTGGTGCCGGCGACCGGGCTGGCCGCCGCCGCGTCCACGTCCTGCGACCACGTGGGCGTGCCGAGCACGACGATGTTGTCCGGGTCGGCGGCGCGGATCGCGGACACCACCGCCTGGTGGTACGGCTTGATGACGCCGGTCCAGCTGAACTGCAGCGGCTCGTTCCACGGCTCCCAGATCACGTTTGGCAGGTGCCCGTAGCGGCGGGCCAGGTCGCCGAAGAACGCCACCGCCTGGGACTGGTTGTTCTGCGCCTCGTGGGCGTGCCAGTCGACGATCACGTAAACGCCGGCGGTGACCGCGTTGTTGATGATGGTCTCCACCTGCGCCCGCGCCCTGCCCGGGTCACTCAGGTACGCCCCGGCGGGCTCGACGCCCATCGCCGCGCGGATCACCTGGAGGTTCCAGTTGTCCCGCATCCAGGTCAGCGCGGATAGGTTCTCGGCGTACGGGGCGGTCTCCCAGTTGAGCCACATGCTGCTGATGCCGCGCAGCCGCACCCGTGAGCCGTTCTTGTCGCACATCGTCGTGCCGCAGACGCGCAACTGTCCGTACCGCTCGACGGGCGTGCCGGTGGTCGGCGGCGGAGTGGTGGGCGGCGGTGTGGTGGGCGGCGGTGTGGTGGGCGGCGGGGTGGTGGGCGGCGGGGTCGTCGGCGGCGGGCCACCGGCGCAGGAGGCGCCGTTGACCGTGCAGTTCACAGGCGTGCCGGAGCCGTTGACGAGGAAGCCGAACGACGTCGAGGCGCCGACCCCGAGGGTGCCGTTCCAGGACACGTTGGCGAAGGTGTGGTGGTTGCCGGAGGTCGTCTGCTGCGCGTTCCACGACTGGCTGATTGTCGTACCGGCCGGCAGGTCGAACTCGACACGCCAACCGCTTATCGGGGCGGAGGTGTCGTTGGTGACGGTGACCTGGCCCTGATAGCCGCTGCCCCAGTTGTTCGTCACGGAGAAGGCGGCTGTCGCCGCGCTGGCCGGCGTGGCGGTCATCGCCACCGCTCCGACGAGCAGGCCGGCGACGGCCAGCGATGTGACAAGTCTCAGTGTGCGCATGCGGAACCCGCTTCGGATCGACGGTGACGGTCTGAGGCGGGGCGGCGCCTTCGCGCACAGTATCGATCGACTGCTATGTCTTGCAAGCGCGGGTCAGCGCCGCCGCCAGCCCCAGCGACGTGGGGTGGTCCCGCCCCTCTCCCGGGCCAGCATCTCGGTCGCGGTCCGCAACTTCTGGGCGGGCACCTCGGCGGCCGGGCCCAGCGTCTCCACGAACCGGTTGCCCATCGCCAGCACCATCGCCGCCCGGTCGAGGTCGCCGATCAGGACCAGGCACTGCGCGTACACCCCGTAGGTGTTGGCCATCTCCCAGAAGGTCAGCGGGCGGGCCAGGTCGAGCAGCCCCTGCCGCAGTTCGCAGGCCCGCGACGCCGCGAGCGCCGCCTCCTGGGCGCCGTCCGCCGACGACGGCCGGGTGAGGTGCCGGTGCAGCAGCGCCGTCGCCTGGTTGTGGTAGGCCGTACCCATCGCCTCCCGGGTGCGCGGCCCGGCGGACGGCGGGTCTCCGGCCGAGGTCAGACCCACCGCCACCGCCCGTTCCAGCAGGTCCCGACGGGTGGCGGGCTGACCTGCGGAGAACGCGATCTCGGCGAGATCCACGAGCGCGGTGACCAGTTCCGCGAGCGCGTCGTCCCGGGGCGCGGCCGTCACGCTCCCACCCTCGGCCGCCACCGCGTCGTACACCCGCTCGAAGATGGCTACCGCCTTACCGCCGGGGGCCATCGCCTCGGCGGAGCGGCCACGGGCGGACAGCAGCATCCCGCGTCGCCACAGCGCCCGCGCCAACTGCTGGTGGTCGCGGCGGTCGGCCCGACCCGGGTCGCGCACCGCCTGCCGGTAGGCGTCGATCACCCGCACCCACAGGCGGTCGGCCTCCGCCCAGGCATCCTGCCGCTGCGACAGCTCCCGCGCCTGCTCGAACAGCCTGCCTCGCTCGTCAGGTCCCAATTCCCGCACCCCCTTCGCGCCGACCACCTGCGACACCACACCGCAGACAGTCAAGGCTATCGATTCTAGGGGCGTCCACCGGGCGTCCCGGCGACGAACACGGCTCGACGCCTACCGGCTGAGCGGCTTGGAGCAGAGAACGTCGGGCTGGGGCACGTACCCCAGTGCCTGCCAGAACCGGAGCGCGGCAGTGTCCTCCGGCAGGACCAGCAGGTTCACCCGGGGGCACCCCAGCGCCGCGAGCCGCCTCTCCACCTCGGCGACGAGCGTGCTGGCGACGCCCCGGCGCCGGTACGCCGGAGCCACGGCCAGCCGCAGGATCATCCCCCGGCGCCCGTCGTAGGTGCCGAGCACCACTCCCACGACAGCGTCGGCCACCTCGGCGACCAGGAACAACTGCGGATCCCGAACCAGCTTCGCGGTCAACTCCGCGCGGGACAGCACGTCCCGTCCCGACCCGGTCCACAGTGCCGCCACGTCGTCGTAGTCGGGCCAGGTGAACTCGCGCACGCGCACCGCCCGACGATACCGACCGGCACCGGTCGGCACCGCGCAGCGGGCGGAACGGTCGTAGCGTAGGGCGCATGCGAACCACCACACTGGGCAGTGCGGGGCCCGAGGTCGGCGTCATCGGTCTCGGGTGCATGGGCATGAGCCACGGCTACGACATCAGCGGCCCCCGCGACGACGACACCTCGATCTCGGTCATCCACCAGGCTCTCGACCTGGGCGCCACCCTGATCGACACGTCGGACGTGTACGGGCCGTACACCAACGAGGAGCTGGTCGGCCGGGCGCTGGCCGGCGGCCACCGGGAACGGGCCGTCCTGGCGACGAAGGTCGGGCTGGTGGCGACGTCCCCGACCGGCGGCCCCGGCAACTCGCCGAAGATCGGCAACAACGGCCGTCCCGAGCACATCCGGGCGGCGATCGACGCCAGCCTGCGCCGTCTCGGCACCGATTACGTCGACCTCTACCAGCTGCACCGGGTCGACCCGGAGGTGCCCATCGAGGAGTCCTGGGGCGCGATGGCGGAGGTCGTGGCGGCCGGCAAGGCGCGACAGATCGGCCTGTCCGAGGTGAGCGTGACCCAGATCGTGCGGGCCCAGGCGGTCCACCCGGTGGCGTCGGTGCAGTCGGAGCTGTCGCTGTGGACCCGCGACCCGCTGACCGAGGTGTTGCCGTACTGCGCCGAGCAGGGCATCGCCTTCCTGCCGTTCTCGCCGCTGGGTCGGGGGTTCCTCACCGGCCGGTTCACCTCGTTCGACGACCTGCCCGCCGACGACTTCCGCCGCGGCCTGCCGCGCTTCCAGCAGGACGCGTTGCGGGCCAACCTCGCCATCGTCGCGCGGGTCCGCGAGATCGCCGACCGGGCCGGGGTCAGCCCCGCGCAGGTCGCCCTCGCGTGGGTCGTCGCCCAGGGCCGCCTCGTCATCCCGATCCCCGGCACCAAGACGCCGACGTACCTGGTGGACAACTGCGCGGCAGGCGACGTGCGACTCAGCGCCGAGGACCTGGCCGACCTGGACGCGCTCCCCGCGCCCGAGGGCGGTCGCTACTGAGGGCCAAGCGGCCCGGCCCTCTCCGGCCGGGCCGCCACCGGCGCACCGAACGCCACAGGCACACCAGGCGAGTACAGCACGCTTACCGGCGGCCCGACCGGCGCCGGCAGCCCGGCGGCGGCGACCAGCTCGTCGTCCAGACCCAGCAGCTCGGCCCGGTGCAGCGGCCAGCGCGGATGCCAGTTCGGCAGGTGCAGCGTGCGCCCGTACGCCCGGGTGTGCAGCCCCCAGCGGGCGGTGACGAAATGCTCAAGGGGCGTCGGCTCGTCGATCCGCTCCCCCACCCGCACCACCATCCGGCTCGTCGTACCCGCCGGGCCCGGCCAGCGACGCCGGCACCGGTAGGTGCGCAGGTCGCCGTCGCGGTCCAACCGCATCGACGACCAGAGGTACGGCAGACCCAGCGTCACCCGCGCCACAAGCACCGGCACGAGGCGGGACGCGTCGAGCGAGCGGAACACGACAGCCCGGCGGCCGGTGTCGTCGACCGAGTAGAGCCGCACGTTCGTCTCCCAGAACGTGCCCAGGTACGGGATGCCCGGGCCGCGACCGAGGCCCAACCCGACCATCCGGAAACCGATGAGCCCGACGTAGCTGACACCGTCCAGGGTGTCCGGCCGGGTCCCGGGCGGCAGCAGCGGTGCGACGAGTGCCGGATCGACGGCCCAGTGCAGGAACGTGAGGTCCTCCCAGCGTTGACGCAGGACCGCCCAGGAGAACGTCTGTCGGGGCGAGTGGTCGACCGGTTCGATGTGCACCGCCTCATCGTGCCCGGCTCAGCCGTGCGGGCCGACACCGACCGTGCCGATCGTCGACGAGACCTCGCCCGTAGGGGCGGCGCAGTCACAGGTCGTAGGCTGGCACGCATGGGTGGCACCCGGAAATCGCCTGGAACCCCGCATAAAGGGTGACGCGGGACGCGCGGGAGGACGTACACGTGACGCACAGTGACGCCGATCTGGTAGTGCTCGCGCAGGCCGGGGACGCTGGGGCGCTCGGTGTGCTGCTGGCCCGCCACGAGGCCGGGACGCGCGGCCCTCCCGGTGTACTTCGCGGACTTCTGGGGTCGGCGGGACGAGTTCGCGCCCTTCCAGGCCGCGGTGCGCGTCTGGTCCGCCCCGGCGGGCGCGCAGGACCCCACGCCCTTCGACGTGCGCGGCGACCTCGGCGAGATCACCGTGCCGGTCGTGGTGATCGTGGGGGCGTACGACTTCATCTGCGGGTCCCGCTTCGCGGAGGAGCTGCACGCGGGCGTCAAGGACTCGCGCCTGGTGGTGCTGGAGCGCAGCGGGCACTTCGCGCACATCGAGCAGCCCGCCGAGTTCACCGAGGCCGTGGCGGAGCTGCTGCGGCGCTGACGCGTACGCCGCGCCCGAGGTCCGTTCGTCACAGCGGGCAGGCCTCGGGAGGCGGCGGCGTTGCACGATCATAGGCTTGGCACTTCGCTGCGCCGTGACGAAGGAGAGACCGCCGTGAGCCAGACCGAGCGGATGGATTCCGTCGACGAGTGGAACGTGGCCGAGGACGACGGCGTCCTGGACGCCTCCGACACGCTGGACGACGACCGGGTCGGCGACCCGCTCGACACAGGCATCGTGGCCGAGGACCACTGGACGGCGGCGAACCGGTTCGGCACCACGCCTGCCGAGGAGCGGGCCGGGGAGTCCCTGGAGCAGTACCTGGCCCAGGAGGTGCCGGACGTCGACCCGTACGCCGAGGCCGGCGACGACGAGGACGAGCTGACCCGACGGGGGTACGAGGCCGAGGGTCGCGCGGGTCGTCTCGTCGCCTACGACGAGGGTGTCCGCGAGGACGACGAGGCCGAGTCGGTGGCCTGGGACGCCGGGATCGACGCGGGCGCCGCCAGCGCCGAGGAAGCAGCGATCCACCTGGTCGACGACCCGAACGGACCCGGCGACGGCCCGCTTCGCTGACGCCGGGCCGCCGCGCTCAGCCCGCACGGGGAGCTGAGCGCGGCGGGACGCTCAGTGCATGGCGATGGGCGTCTTGAGCTGCTCGACCTGCTGGTCGTCGAGCTGCGCCGGGGGACGCCGGCGCGGCAGCAGGGCGGCCGGGATGAACGTGAGCACGACGAGCGCGAACGCGACCCAGAACGTGTGGGCGAACGCCGTGGCGGCGAAGTTGAGCCCGCGTTCGATGAGCGACGGATCCACGGGCGTCTGCTGGAGCAGTTCCGGTCGCTGCTGGGCGGCGATGGCCAGCCCGGCCTCGGTGATCGGCTTGCCGCTCGGGTCCACCGCGCCGGGGATCGGCCGGGAACCGTTCAGCTCGTTGGTGAGGATCACCGACATGACGGCGGCGCCGACCGACCCGCCGATCTGCTGGAGGATGTTGACGAGCGTCGAGCCCCGGGCCACCTCCTGGGCCTGCAACGTCCGCAGCGCGGAGGTCATGATCGGCATCATGGTGCCGCCCATGCCGAGGCCCATCACGAACAGCGACCCGCCGAGCAGCCAGTACGAGGTCTGCGGGTCGACCTGGGTGAAGCTGAAGAACCCGGCCACGATGAGGGCCAGCGCGAACGGGACGGTACGCCCGATCGGCACCCGGTCGGCCAGCGTGCCGGCGATCGGCATGGTGATCATCGCGCCGATGCCCTGGGGGGCCATCAGCAGGCCGGCGGCCAACGTGGACTCGCCGCGCACCTGCAGGAAGTAGCTCGGGAACAGCAGGCCGGCGCCCATGAACGCGATGATGAACACGAACAGCGTCACCGAGGCGATGGTGAGGTTGCGGTTGCGGAACAGCCGCAGGTCGAGCAGCGGGTGCCGGGGCTTGAACGAGTAGAGCACGAACGCCACCACCAGTGCGCCACCCACCAGCATCGGGGCCCACACCTTGGCCTCGGTGAAGGTGCCCGCCTCGGGCAGTGACGAGACCCCGTACAGGAACAGGGCGAGGCCCGGCGAGAGCATGAGCATGCCGACGAAGTCGAACGACTCGGACGGCTCGGGAGCGTCCTTGGGCAGCGCGAGCTGCGCGTAGACGAGCGCCACGACACCGATCGGCAGGTTGATCAGGAAGATCCAGTGCCAGCTCGCGGTGTCGATCAGCCAGCCGCCGAGGATCGGGCCGCCGATCGGCCCGAGCAGCATCGGGATGCCGAGGACGGCCATCAGCCGGCCGATCCGGTGCGGCCCGGCCGCGCGGGTCATGATGGTCATGCCCAGCGGCATGAGCATGCCGCCGCCGAGGCCCTGCAACACGCGGTAGCCGATCAGCTCGCCGATCGTGTCGGCGGTCGCGCAGAGCCCGGAGCCGATGGTGAAGAGCGCCAACGCCACCATGTAGAGGCGTTTGGTGCCGAACCGGTCGGCCGCCCACCCGCTGAGCGGGATCACGGTGGCCAGGGCGAGGGTGTAGGCGGTCATCGTCCACGCGACGCGGGCGTAGGACGCGTCGAACTCCGTCTGGAACGTGGGCAGCGCGACGCTGACCACAGTCACGTCGAGGATCGACATGATCGCGCCGAGGACCACGACGCCTGCCACCTTGAGCACCGCGGCGTCGAGTTTGTCCGATGTCGCGACGGATTGCTGTGTCACAAACTCTCCTGATGTCGTATGAGCCGGCCAGTGGTGGGCGGTGGCGGCGATGCCGCGCCGACCAGGCGCGGGGCGCGGCGTGCCGGGGCAACGACGCGCGGAGGCAGAGTAACCGCCAGTTGTGACGGTTCGCCGCCGGATTTCGTGACCGCCCGCTGCCGCATCCGAACGGCCGTGCGATTACGACCAATCGTCGGTGTGGCGATCAGCCTGCGGGTCGCCCGAGGCCCACCGGCGACGAGTCGGCAGAGCAGTGCCCGTGTGGAGGGTCAACGCGGCCGGCCTCGGCCGCGTGCACGGGATCAGCTCGTCGACCCTGGGGGCGCGGCCGGGTAGCGGGCCGGGCTGACGCCCAGAAAGCGCCGGAAGTGACGGCTCAGGTGCGCCTGGTCGAAGAACCCGGCGGCCGTTGCGGCCTCGGCGGGGCGCTGACCCGCGAGGAGCAGGCGACGCGCCAACTCGACCCGGCGACCGGTCAGGTACGAGTGTGGTGGCAGCCCGTGCGCGCGTGTGAAGGTCCGGACCAGGTGGGTCGGGTGGGCGTGCAGCAGGTCGGCGGCCTCGCGCAGCGTGACGCCGTCGACGGTCCGGGCGTCCAGCAGCTCACGGAGCCGGTCGGCGAGGCCGGGCACGGCCGGCACGGTGCCGACCGACGTCCGTCGGAACAGCTGCGCGCGCAGCCGGTCCAGGATGAGCGCGAGGCGGCTCTCGGCCTCGAACTCCTCGCCAGGCGTGGCGAGCACGTGGTGCAGGTGGTGGATCCGGTCCCGCAGGCGCGGATCGGCCAGGTCCGGCTCGTCCACCGCCCGGCCGACCAGGTCGGGGGCGAGGGCAGAGGTGTCGAGGTACAGGACCCGTTTGCGAAAGCCGCTAGCCGTGGCGGAGCGGCCGTCGTGCGGCACGTACGGCGGCAGCAGGGTGACCGATGTGCGCAGCGCGCCGTGCCGGTGCCGGTCGAGGTCGAAGCGGACCGCGCCGTCGTCCACGATCAGCAACGTCCACACGTCGTGGACGTGCCGTGGGTACGCGTGGTCCACGAAATGGGCGTGGAAGACCTCGGCGACCCCGGCGACGGCGGGTCGCCACGCGCTGACCTGCGAGCCGGCCGGGCGGGTGGCCACGCTAAGAACGTACAAGACCGGTGGGTGCCGGCACCGGCAGGCTCGGCGCCATGAACGAACCGATCCGCTTTCCCACCAAGATCGCCGTGCTGCTCCGCAACGATTTGGTCGGCTGGCAGCGACTCAACGTCACCGCCTTTCTGGTAAGTGGCATCGCGCACGCCGAGCCGGAGCTGCTCGGCGAGGAGTACCGCGACGCGGACGGTACGGCGTACCTGCCGATGTTCGGCCAGCCGGTGCTGGTCTTCGCCGGCGACCGGGCGACCCTGACCAACGCGCACTCGCGGGCCCTCGCCCGTGGGCTGCGGCTCGCGGTGTTCACGTCCGAGCTGTTCGCCACCGGCAACGACCGGGACAACCGGGCCGCCGTGCAGGCGGTCGGCCGGGAGAAGCTCGACCTGGTGGGGTTGGCCCTGCACGCGGGGCGCACGGTCGTGGACAAGGTCCTCAAGGGAGCGACAATGCATCCCTGACGGCGGCAATTGCGGCGAAGACATTGATATCGGTGCGCATGACTGTAATGATTAACAGACTTTACAGTTGTTTCGCCGCCCGGAAGGACCCCGAGACCTCCGGACCCAGGGACGGGATCTCTATCCCCAGGTCGGTGAGCGGCTGCGGCAGGCGCTCGGATTCCACTCGCGCTACCAGCTCGGCGAGGCGCCGCCCTCCTGGCTCTGCGGCGGCAGCCTCACCCGTGGCCTCGGCCCGATCACCGAGGTCGGCTTCAACGCGATGAGCAACGGGCTGGGCAACGTCATGACCAACACGCAGACCCTCACGCTGCAGCAGCGGCCGGCCGGCACCAACAACCTCTTCGTCGCCTGGGAGACGCTCACCCACGCCGACAACCCGAACTGACCGGACGACTGTGGGTCGGCGCCGCCGCGCGCCGACCCACAGTCGTGCTCAGCCGTCCACCCCGAGCGCCACCACCGGGCTGACCCGCGCCGCCCGCCGCGCCGGCAGCACCCCGGCCAACGCGGTCAACGCGACGAGCACCAGGAACAGCCCGACCAGCGACAGCACCGGCACGGTCAGGGGTGCGTTGATCCCGAGCGTCCGCACCGCCAGCCACGCGTACGGGACGCCGAGCAGCAGACCGATTGTCGCGCCGATCACCCCGTAGAGGCCCGCTTCGGCGGTCAGCATGGTGCGCAGGCCCACCCGGGACAGTCCGATCGCGCGGAGCAGACCGGACTCGCGGATGCGCTCCACCACCGAGAGCGCGGTGGTGGATCCCACTCCGACGACCGCGATCAACACCGTGAGGCTGACCAGGCCTACCGCGATCCGGACCAGGGTCCGCAGCACCTCGTCGTTGCGGTCCCGCTCGTCGGCGAGCACCGAAAGCCCCACCCCCTCGCTGCCCTGGATCGCCTGCCGCAGCGCCCGTACCCCTGCCGTGCGGCCCTCCTCGCCGGAACCCGCCGCGTCGGCAAGCAGACCGGTGTACGCCGTGGGCACACCGAGCCGGTCGAGGTCGCCGCGGTCGGCCAGGATGCCGGCGTGCAGCGGGCCGTGGTCGGGCAGGACCGCTGCGACGCGTACGTCGACGGTCCTGCCGCCGAGGGCGAGCGCGGCGGTGTCGCCGGCGCGCAGGCCTGTGTCACGGGCCACCCAGCTGCCGAGCACGACGCGGCCCGGCCCACGGTCGGCAAGGGAGCCCTGCGCCACGTCCAGGCTCCGGGTCGTCGGCAACGCGGCCACGTCCAGATCACTCGTCGCGTAACTCGACTCGGCGTCGCCGAGCCGGTCGGCGCCGCGCGTCAGCGTGATCCCGTCGACCCGCCGGTACGGCACCACCCGGGCCAGCGCCCCGTGTGCCGTCTCGGCCCTGGTCACGACCGAGGCCGGCAGCGTCCCGCCGTTCGTGGTGACCTCGAAGTCGGTGGGCGCCGACAGCGCCATCTCCCGGTCGGCGAGCACCCCCATCGACGCTCCCCCGATGACCACCCCGGAGATCAGGGTCACCCCGAGCGCGACCACGACGGAGACGGCCGCGGCACGGCGCGGCGTACCGCCGATCCCGCCGACCGCCAGCCTGCCGTGCGGGCCGAGCTGACGCAGCGGCCAGCCCACCACGGCCAGCACCGGCCGCACCAGCAGCGGACCGAGGGCCACCAGCGCGAAGAACGCCAGCGCGCCGGAGCCGACCAGCAGGAGCAGAGGCATCGCCGGGTCGTACGACTCCTGCTCCGGCGTGGGCAACCGGTGCCACGTCCCGATGGCCGCGAGGACCGCGCACACGGCCAGCAGCAGGCCCGCGCCGAGGCGCAGCGCTCCGATACCGCGCTGGCCGGCGGTGGTGCTCGCCGTGCGCAGCGCCTCCAGCGGGGAGACCCGGGAGGCGGAGAGCGCCGGCGCCAGCACGGCCAGGACGGTGATCACGACGGCGCCGACGATCACCGCGACCGCCGCCGCCAGCGGCAGGCCGGGCGACGAGACAGCCATGCCCGCCGCACGCAACACCGCCGGCAGGGCGTACCCGAGGGCGAGCGCGCCGACGACGCCGACGGCTCCGGCGACGAGCCCGGTCAGGGCTCCCTCGGCGGTCAACGCACCCACCAGGGTCGCGCGCCCGGCACCGACCGCGCGTAGCAGCGCGAGGTGCCGCATCCGCTGGGCGAAGACGATGCGGAAGGTCGAGGTGACCACCAGCGCGGCGGCGATGACAGCGATCGCGACGAACACGCCGACCAGCACGAAGAGCCTCCCGACCTGCTCGGCGGCCTCGTTGGCCTCGGCGTCGCGTACCTCGGCCCCGGAGCGGACCTGCTGCTCGGCGCCGACCACGGCGCTCACCCGTTGGCGGACGGAATCGGCGGACTCGCCGCGGGCCACCCGCACGTCGATGCGCTGCACGGTGCTCAGGCGCGCCCAGGCGGTCACGGCGCTGTCCGGCGCGTACGCGTCCAGGCCGGCGTCGTCGGGGGTGTCGACCAGGCCGGTGACGGTGAGCCGGGCGGGCGTGGTGAGTTCGCCGCCGGTGCCGCTGGTCGAGGTGCCCACCGCGAGCCCGAGCCGCTCGGCGGTACGCGGGGTGATCGCGATCTCGCCTGGCTGGTCCGGGTAGCTGCCCTCGATCACGTGCACCGTGGCCAGCGGGCCGGCACCGGGGTCGCCCTGGAGATTGAGGTACCCCTCGCCGAAGGAGACACCTACCGACGGCCGGCCCACCGCCTCGGCCACACCGGGCACGGCCCGGGCCCGCTGCAACTGGGCCAGGGTGGGTGGCGGCTGCTCGTTGTCACCGATCACCAGGTCGGTGGCGGCCGGCGTGCCGCTGAGGTTGTCCCGCACGGTCCGTTCGGTGATCTCCTGCACCAGCACGGTGCCGAAGACGACGAACGCGGCGACCAGGATGGCCAGGCCGGTCAGGATCAGCCGGCCGGGGCGGCGGGCGGCGGCGCTCACCTGGGTACGCAGCACTGTCGCCCTCATGCGCGGGCCGCCAGTTCACGGAGCGCGTCGGTAACGGAGTCCTGGTCCGGCTTGTCGATCTCCCCGGCGACCCGTCCGTCGGCGAGCAGGACGACCCGGTCGGCGTACGCGGCGGCGATCGGGTCGTGGGTGACCATGACGACTGTCTGGCCGAGGTCGCGTACCGATTCGCGCAGGATGGTGAGCACCTCCGCCCCGGATCGGGAGTCGAGGTTGCCTGTCGGCTCGTCGGCGAAGACCACCTCGGGCCGCGACACCAGCGCCCGCGCGAGCGCCACCCGCTGCTGCTGGCCGCCGGACAGCTCGCTGGGCCGGTGGCCCAGCCGGTCGCCCAGGCCCAGCACCCGCACCAGGTGCTCCAGCAGCTGCCGGTCGGGCTCCCGGCCGGCGAGGTCCAGCGGCAGGGTGATGTTCTGCGCGGCGGTGAGCTGCGGCAGCAGGTTGAACGCCTGGAAGACGAACCCGATCCGGTCGCGGCGCACCCGGGTCAGCGTCCGGTCGGACTGACCTGTGAGTTCCGTGCCGCCGAGCAGGACGCGGCCGGAGGTCGCCGTGTCCAGGCCGGCGAGGCAGTGCATCAGTGTCGACTTGCCGGACCCGGACGAGCCCATGATCGCGGTGAACTCGGCGCGGCCGAAGCCGACCGAGACCCCGTCGAGCGCGCGGACCGCGGTGTCGCCGCTGCCGTACACCTTCACCAGGTCGACGGCGGCGACCGCCGCATGCGTGGTCCGCGGCGGGGCGTGGGGTGTCATTGTTCCTCCAGTGGCTGCGATGTGGCCCGGGAAGCGTCGCCTCCACCGGCGGGTGGGCGCATCGGTCCGGGGCCGGGTATCGCCGACGCCGGGTCTGTCTTTCGGCTGATCTGCCGTCGACACGCCGCTGGCTACGCTGGGTCATCATGAGCGCGCCGGATCTTCGACGTTGGTGGGTACGCCTGGCCCAGACCGCCGGCCTGGTGGCCTTTGGCCTGCTCGCCCTCTTCGACTTCGCGTCCAGCACGCAGGACATCCCCAGAGTCACCGCTCTCCTGTTCCTGCCGGTGCCGATGGGCCTGGCGGTGGCGACGGTGCCGCTCTGGCTGCCGGTCCACCGGCTGGGTTCCCGCCGGCTGCCGCTGGCCGCGCTGCTACTCGCCACGGCCTCACTGGCCGTGACCGCGGCGATGGTGTTCCTCTCCGGGGGCGGCGTCCTGCTCGCCCGCACCTGGGGCCTCGCCGAGTCGGCCGGGCTGATCGGTGTGGTGTTCGTGGTGACGCGCTGGGGCGCACCCCGGCCCGCTCTGGGGGCCGCGGTGGCCGCCGGGCTCGCCGTCGCGGCGATGCCGCTGCGCCTCGGCACCGACAGCCTGCTCGTGATCTTCGGATTGCTCCAGGCGCTCGCGGCGGCCGGCGCCGCCGGGGTGGGGCTCTACCTGCGGGTCGTCGCCGCCGGTCGGGAGCGGGCGATCGCGCTGGTCAGAGCCGAGCAGCGCGCGGAGTTCGCCAGGGACCTGCACGACTTCATCGCCCACCACGTGACGGGCATCGTGGTGCAGGCGCAGGGCGCCCGGTTCGTCGCCGAGCAGGACCCGCGGCGGGTGATCGTCGCCTTGGAGCAGATCGAGCGGGCCGGTGCCGAGACGATGGCCTCGATGCGGCGGATGGTCGGGATCCTGCGCAACCCGGATGCCCCGCCGGACGCGCCGCTGGCCCCGCTGGCCGGAGTGACCGACCTGGTGCCGCTGTTGACCGGGTTCAACGGGACGGCGAACGCGCCGGCACGGCTGCACGTCGACGGCGACCTGGACGGGCTGCCGGTCGAGGTGTCGACCTCGGCGTACCGGGTGGTGATGGAGGGGCTGACCAACACCCGGCAGCACGCTCCGGACGCGCGGGCGGTGGACGTGTCGGTGCGTCGTACCCCGGACTGGCTGCTGGTCCGCGTCGCCGACGACGGCGCGACCCCGCGCACCTCGCCGGCCCGCGGGCACGGCTTCGGCCTGATCGGCCTCACCGAGCGGGTACGCGCCCTCGGCGGCACGATCACCGCCGGACCGGGCGTCGCCGGCGGTTGGGTGCTCGATGCCGCGTTCCCGCTGCGCTCGGCGGTGGCCCGGTGATCCGGGTGCTGGTCGCTGACGACCAGGCGATGGTCCGTACCGGCTTCGGCATGATCATCGGCGCGCAGCCGGACATGGCGGTGGTCGGCGAGGCGGCCGACGGCGTCGCCGCCGTCGAGCTGGCCCGGCGGCTGCGGCCGGACGTCGTGCTGCTGGACATCCGGATGCCGCGCCTCGACGGCCTCGAGGCGCTGCGGCTGCTCGCCGGGCCGGGTGTCGCCGAGCCCATCCGGGTCGTCGTGGTGACGACCTTCGACCTCGACGAGTACGTGCACACCGCGCTGTCCAACGGCGCCTGCGGTTTCCTGCTCAAGGACTCCGGGCCGGCGCTGCTGGTCGAGGCGGTCCGCGCGGCCGTGTCGGGTGACGCGCTGATCAGCCCGTCCATCACGGTACGGCTGCTGGAGCATCTCAGCTCGCCCGCTCCGGCGTACGACGACGCCGGACTGTCGCCACGGGAACTCGACGTCGTGAGACTCGTGGCCCGGGGCCTGACCAACGCCGAGATCGCCGCCCGGCTCTTCATCGCGGTCGGCACCGTCAAGACCCACCTGGCGAGCGTGCAGACGAAGCTGCCGGCCCGTAACCGGGTCGAGATCGCCGCCTGGGCCTGGGAACGCCGCCTCGTCGGCTAGGTCGCGCCGTGACCGACCTCCGCGCGGTGCCGGAAGAGTAACGCTCACGGCCCAGCTCTGGCGCGCGCCCCGACATCTTGCGACGCTGACCCTCGTGTATGACTACGACCTGGTGGTGCTGGGCTCCGGGCCCGGCGGGCAGAAGGCCGCGATCGCCGCCGCCAAGCTCGGCAGGCGGGTCGGCATCGTGGACCGCCGCGACATGATCGGCGGGGTGTGCATCAACACCGGCACGGTCCCGTCCAAGACGCTTCGCGAGGCCGTGCTCTACCTGACCGGCCTGAGCCAGCGCGACCTGTACGGCAGCAGCTACCGGGTCAAGGAGGAGATCACGGTCAGCGACCTGGCCGCCCGCACCCAGCACGTGATCGCCCGCCAGACCGACGTCATCCGCAACCAGCTCGCCCGCAACCGGGTCGCGATGATCACCGGAACGGGACGCTTCGCGGACGCGCACTCGATCTGGGTCGACGGCGGCTCCGGCCGCGAGTCCAGAGTGACCTTCGACAAAATCATCATCGCGGCCGGCACCCGTCCGGCCCGCCCGGACAGCGTCGACTTCGACGACCGCACCATCGTCGACTCCGACGGCGTCATCAACCTCCAGGCCGTGCCCCGCAGCATGGTGGTGGTCGGTGCCGGCGTGATCGGCATGGAGTACGCGTCCATGTTCGCCGCACTCGGCACGAAGGTGACAGTGGTGGAACGCCGCGACCGGATGCTCGACTTCTGCGACGACGAGGTCGTCGAATCGCTCAAGTACCACCTGCGCGACCTGTCCGTGGCGTTCCGCTTCGGCGAGGAGGTCGCCGCGGTGGAGAAGCACCACACGGCCGCGCTGTGCATCCTCAAGAGCGGCAAGAAGATCGTCGCCGACACGGTGATGTACTCGGCGGGCCGGCAGGGCCAGACCGACGACCTGGCGCTGGACGCCGCCGGGTTGGAGGCGGACCGGCGGGGCCGGATCAGCGTCGACGCCAACTACCGCACCTCGGTCGACAACATCTACGCCGTCGGTGACGTGATCGGATTTCCGGCGCTCGCGTCCACCTCGATGGAGCAGGGTCGGTTGGCCGCCCAGCACGCCTGCGGCGAACCGGTCCGCGAGATGCACGGCCTGCAACCCATCGGCATCTACACGATCCCGGAGATCAGTTTCGTCGGGCAGACCGAGGCGCAGCTGACCGACAGCTCGACACCGTTCGAGGTGGGCATCGCGCGCTATCGGGAGCTGGCCCGGGGTCAGATCGTGGGTGACTCGTACGGCATGTTGAAGCTGCTCGTCTCCCCCGACGACGGCCGACTGCTGGGGGTGCACGTGTTCGGCACCGCCGCCACCGAGATCGTCCACATCGGCCAGGCGGTGATCGGCTGCGGGGGCACGATCGACTACCTCATCGACGCGGTGTTCAACTACCCGACGCTCGCCGAGGCGTACAAGGTGGCCGCCCTGGACGCGTCCAACAAGATCCGCAACATCAGCCGCATCGACGGCTAGCGCTGTCTTTCCCGCCTGTCGGTGGTCGTTCAGGGCGTCCCCGGGCGTGGGCCGGCCGGCGCGGAGGTTCCGGGCACCCTCCACACCGGCCGGTGTCTACGTCAGCCCGCCGCGCAGGTCGGGGTCAGGGTGCCTGCGGTGCCGTTGGCCTGGAAGCCGAACTCCGTGGACTGTCCGGCGCCGACCTGGCCGTTGTAGGCCACGTTCCGGAAGTTCGTCGTGCCTGTGTTGCCGCTGCGGTCGGCGCTCCAGGCGTTGGTGACAGTCGCGCCCGACGGCAGGGCGACCGTCACCGTCCAGCCGTTGAGGGCCGACGAGCCGGCCGTCACCCGGACGTTCGCCACGAAGCCGCCGGTCCACTGGTTCACGGTCACCGTCGCGGTGCAGCCACCCGTGCCCGGAGGCGGGGTCGTCGGCGGGTCGGTGGGCGGGTCGGTCGGCGGCGGGGTCGTGGGCGGTTCGGTGGTCGGCGGGGTGGTGCCGTTGTTCAGCGCCGCGAGCACGGCGTCGTACGCGGGCTTCTTCTGGCCGTTGCTGTCGAACAGCAGAGGGGTCTGCGAGGAGCGCCACGAGTCGCTGTCCCGGATCCCCCAGACCGTGATGCCGTTGCAGCGGGCGACCGCGAGGCAGTCCTCCACCACGCTGCGGTACGTCGTCGCCGAGGCGCCCTGGATGTCCAGCTCGGTGATCTGCACGTCCACCCCGAGGGCGGCGAAGCTGGACAGCGTGGTGCGGTAGTTGCTCACGTAGGGCGACTCGTTGTTGAAGTGCGACTGGAACCCGACGCAGTCGATCGGCACGCCACGGGACTTGAAGTCCCGCACCATGTTGTAGACGGCCTGGGTCTTGGCCCAGGTCCAGTTGTCGGTGTTGTAGTCGTTGTAGCAGAGCTTCGCGTCGGGGTCGGCGGCCCGCGCCGCCCGGAACGCCGCCTCGATCCAGTCGTTGCCGGTGCGCTGAAGGTTCGAGTCACGACGCGCGCCCGAGTTGCCGTCGTCGAACGCCTCGTTCACCACGTCCCAGGCGTAGATCTGGCCCCGGAAGTGGGTCGCGACCTGCGTGACGTGGTTGAGCATCGCCTGACGCAACGCGCTCCCGCTCATGCCCTGCATCCAACTGGGCTGCTGCTGGTGCCAGGCCAGGGTGTGTCCGCGTACCTGCATTCCCCGGCTGCGGGCGTGGTTGACGATCTGCTCGGCGGAGCTGTAGCTGAACCGGCCCTGCTGCGGCTCCGTCGCGTCGATCTTCATCTCGTTCTCGGGCGTCACCATGTTGAACTCACGGTTCAGGATCGTGGTGTACGCGCTGTCCGACAGCTTGAACGCCGCCACCGCCGTGCCGAAGTAGCGTCCCTTCTCCGCGGCGGAGGCGCCGAGCGTGGTGCCCGCCGACGCGGGTGCCGTCAGCACCAGCGCCATCCCGGCGGCGAGCGTGCCGGCGCCGGTCAGCGCGATGGCGGCTCTCGTCACCGCTTTCCATCTCGCGTTTCTCATCGTGCGACTCCTTCGTGATGGTGGTGTGGAGAGGGGGGTCAGGCGACCGAACACGTGGCACCGTTGAGGGCGAACGACGAGGGCTTTGCGGTGTCGCCCTCGTGGGTGGCCTGGAAACCGATGTCGACAGACGTGTTCGGGGCGATGGTGGCGTTGTAGGAGACGTTGCGGGCCGTCACCGCGCCGCTGGTCGGGGAGTACTGCGCGTTCCAGCCGCCGGTGATGCGCTGCCCACCGGGCAGGGTGAAGGTCAGCGACCACCCGTTCACGGCGGCGGTACCGGCATTGGTGATTGTCACGCTCGCGGTGAGACCGTTGTTCCAGACGTTGACCGTGTATCCGACCCGGCAGGCGCCACTGGTGGGCGGCGGCGTGGTGGGGGGCGGGGTGGTGGGGGGCGGGGTGGTCGGGGGCGGGGTGGTCGTCGGCGGCGGGGTCGTGAGCGGCGGAGTGGTCGGCGGGGGCGTGGTGCCGTCCAGCCCGAAGAAGCGGATCACCTGCGCGGCGTCGACAGGCAGGTTGTGCGTGACCCCCTGCATGCTGATCGCCTCGACCGGCGCCATCGGGCCGCTGCTGCCGTACCGGGTGCGGGTGTAGCCGGACTGCGGCGAGTCGGTGTACGTCGGGGTCTGGCTCAACCCGTGCACGTTGGTCCACTGCTTGACCTGCTCGCCGAAGTTCGGGTAGCGCAGTGTCTCGTCGTTGGTGCCGTGCCAGATCTGCATCCGTGGCCGCTGGCCTGTGTAACCCGGGTACGCCCCACGGACCAGGTCACCCCACTGCTGTGCGGTCTTGATGAGCTGCCCGTTCGCGCATTCGCTGTTCCACTCCGAGGTGCCCCCGGTGGCGAAGCAGGCGAACGGCACTCCGGCGAAGGACGCGCCCGCCGCGAACACGTCCGGGTAGTCCCCGAGCATGACGTTCGTCATCATCGCCCCGGACGAGGTGCCGGTGGCGAAGATCCGGGCCGGGTCGGCGGAGTACCGCTGCTTCACGTAGTCGACCATCGACATGAGACCGACCGGGTCGCTGCCGCCGCCACGACGCAGGGCCTGCGGTGAGGCGACGTCCCAGCACTTGCTGCTGCGGGTCACCGACGGGTAGATCACGATGAATCCGTACCTGTCGGCGAGGGACGCGTACTGGGTGCCGGAGTGGAACGCGGGGCCCGATCCGGTGCAGTAGTGCAGAGCGAGGAGGACGGCCGGCCGGGTGGCCACCCGGTCCGGGACGTACAGGTGCATCTGGAGGTTCGTGGGGTTGGTGCCGAAGCCGGTCACCTGTGTCAGCGTCGCCGCCGATGCCGGCGCGGCGAACGTCAGCGCGGCGGCGGCCAGCGTGAGGACCGCCAGGAGGGCGCCGAACAGCCTTGTCTTGAGTGTCATCGTTCGCGATTCCTCGGGGAATTGGCGCATGGAAGGGGAGTAAGTCGAGGACTGCCCTTCGCCCGACCCTGACCGCGGCTCGCGTGACCACGTCAGCTTCGATCGAGCACACTCGATTGTCAAGACTTCCGGAATCTTTTCGGTACGTGAGATCGCGCGCGAGCTGGCCATGAGGAGCCCTGACCGGACATCGATGAGCGGGCTATCATCGGGGCGTTCTCGAAACGTGTCGGGCTTCCCACATCCCTCGCGTCACCCCCTGCGCGTCCACACAGGACCCGCCGGCACGAAGGAGATCGAGTGAAGATCGTCGACGCCCGGGTCATCGTGACCTGTCCGGGCCGCAACTTCGTCACCCTCAAGATCGTCACGGACGAGGGCGTCACAGGCGTCGGAGACGCCACCCTCAACGGCCGGGAGCTGGCCGTCGCGTCGTACCTGCGCGACCACGTGGCGCCGCTGCTGATCGGCCGGGACCCGGCCCGCATCGAGGACACCTGGCAGTACCTGTACCAGGGGGCGTACTGGCGGCGAGGGCCGGTCACGATGAGCGCGATCGCCGCCGTGGACACCGCGCTGTGGGACATCAAGGGCAAGGTCGCCGGCCTACCCGTCTACCAGTTGCTCGGCGGCCGTTCCCGCGAGGGCGTCACCGTGTACGGCCACGCCAACGGCGAGACCGTCGAGGAGGTGCTGGTCGAGGTCGCCCGCTACGTCGACCTCGGCTACCGGGCCGTACGGGTGCAGTGCGGGGTCCCGGGGCTGCCGAAGACGTACGGGGTCAGCGCCGACAAGCTCTTCTACGAGCCGGCCGACGCGGCGCTGCCCAGCGAGGCCACCTGGTCGACGCAGCGCTACCTGGCGCACGTGCCGACGGTGTTCGCCCGGGTCCGCGACGAGTTCGGCCCCACCCTGCGGCTGCTGCACGACGTGCACCACCGGCTCACGCCCATCGAGGCCGCCCGGCTCGGGCGCAGCCTGGAGCCGTACGCGTTGACCTGGATGGAGGATCCGGTCCCCGCCGACCTCCAGGAGGGCTTCCGGTTGATCCGGCAGCACACCACCACCCCGGTGGCGGTCGGCGAGGTCTTCAACAGCATCTTCGACGCCGCCCAGCTCATCCGGGAGCAGCTCATCGACTACATCCGCACGACGGTGGTGCACGCCGGTGGCATCACCCACCTGCGCCGGATCTTCGACCTGGCTGCGCTGCACCACGTCCGCAGCGGTTCGCACGGGGCCACCGACCTCTCCCCCGTCTGCATGGCCGCGGCGCTGCAACTCGACATCTCGATCCCCAACTTCGGGTTGCAGGAGTACATGCGGCACACCGCGCAGACCGACGAGGTGTTCCCGCACGGCTACCACTACGCCGACGGCTACCTGCACCCCGCCGAGGCCCCCGGTCTCGGTGTGGACATCGACGAGGAGGCGGCGGCACGGTATCCGTACGCGCCCGCGTACCTTCCGGTGAACAGGTTGGAGGACGGCACCGTCCACCCCTGGTGACCGGAGGATCAGTAGATGCGTCGCCCCCGCGCGTCCGGCACACCCGACTTGCGGAAGAAGTACGTGTTGATCTGGTCGCGCCACTCGGTGGCGCAGCGCACCTGCTCGTCGAGGCGTTCGGACACCCGCTCGTACACCGCCGGGTCGATCATTCCGTTGAGCGTCTGCCACCTGCGCCGCATCGTCTCCACCTCCTCGACGCCCGCGAAGTGCGTGTCGTAGATGTGCTGGATGACTGTCGAGCCGCTGTGCAGGACGTGCGAGTACGGCACGTGGTGGAAGAAGAGCAGCACCTCGTCGGGGCAGGTCCGGGGCGACTCGTACACCTGCGCCCAGTACGGCGGGTACTGCCCGGCGAAGCCGGTGCCCGACGCGCGGCTGCGGTCCACGCCGACGCCGTCCCGGTCGGCGAAGTGGTAGGTGCCCCACCGTGAGTACTCGTACCCGTCGACGTCGGGGCCGTAGTGGTCACCTGGGTGAACCATGAAGCCGACGCCCAGCGGGGCGGTGTACCGCTCGTAGGTACGCCACGAGTCGTCCATGATCTCGTGCAGGGTCCGCCGGACCAGTTCCGGGTCGGCTGTCGCCGACGGCGGGAAGGTGAGCGTCATCCACTCGCCGAGGATCTCCGTCGGGTCGCGCCACGGGTCCCAGGCGAGACGGCCGAAGGTGTACAGGTTCGCCTGGGCCAACGGGTGTCCGGTCCAGAACGGATCGTCGCCGGTGTTGGCGACGGCGACCAGGCCACCGCCGGCCCCCGCCTCCCCGACGGCGACATCGGCGATCGTCCGTCCACCCGGCCCCCAGGGGGCGAACCGCAGCACCTCACCCCACCAGGGGCCCAGATGGCAGATGTGCCGCTGCTGGCCCGTGTACTCCTGGGTGACCTGCAACTCCAGCGCCAGCCGGGTCGCCGGCATCGCGGCGAGGACCGGTGAGACAGGCTCGCGCGTCTGGAAGTCCACCGGGCCGTACTTCACCTGCAGGACCACGTTGGCGCGGAACCGTCCGTCCAGCGGTGTGAAATGGTCGTACGCGGCCCGCGCCCGGTCGGTGGACCTGTCCCGCCAGTCCTGGTGGTGGTTGTAGACGAACGCCCGCCAGTGCACCACTCCCCCGTGCGGGGCGAGGGCCTCGGCGAGCAGGTTCGCCCCGTCGGCGTGGTCGCGCCCGTACGTGAACGGGCCGGGCTGCCCCTCCGAGTCGGCCTTGACCAGGTAGCCGCCGAAGTCCGGGATGCGGTCGTACACCCGGCGGGTGGTGGCGGCCCACCAGTCGCGCACGGCCTCGTCGAGCGGGTCGGCGGTCGACAGCCCGCCGAGGAGCACAGGCGCGGCGAAGCTGACCGACAGGTGCACCCGGATGCCGTACGGGCGCAGCGCGTCGGCGATCTCGGCCACGTCGCCGAGCCGGTCGGTGAGCAGCAGCGCCTCGGTCCGGGCGACGTTGACGTTGTTCACCGAGATCGCGTTGACGCCGCTGGCCGCGAGCAGCCGCCCGTACGCGCGCACCCGGGCCAGGTCGCCGCGCGGACGGCCGTCGCGCCAGAAGATCGAGCCGCCCGCGTACCCCCGTTCGACCTGGCCCATCACCGGGTGCACGGCCACGTTGTCCCAGTGGTTCAGCATGCGCCGGCGCAGCGCCGGCCGGTGTCGCTCCGGCGGGCGGGCCGGGTCGAAGGCCGCCGCGCAGAGCCGGACCACGTGGAACAGCCCGTACAGCAGGCCGGCGGGCGCGTCGGCGAGCACCACAGTCACCTCGCCCTCGCGGGCCAGCAGGAATCCCTCCTCGCCGAGCGGTTCGCCGCGGCCGATCTCGGCGAGCGCCGCCTCCCCCGCCGACCGTGCCGCCTCCACCGCCGGATTGGGCAGCTCACCGGCATCCCGCAGGGCGAGCACCAGGTCCACGTCGACGTCCCACGACGGGGAGTGCCACACCCGTCCGCCGTAGCGCGCGCAGGCACGCGAGACCTCGTCGAGGACGGTGTCGACGAGCAGGCCCTCGCCGTGCACGAGGACGCGGCGCGCGCCCAGCGACCGGAACGCCTCCGGGGGCAGCCAGGCGGCGTGCACGCGCGGCTCGTGGGTTTCCAGTGGCTCGTCGACGAACACCAGGTGCTCCACATCGACGGACTTGTCGGCCTTCATCCGTCCTCCCGCCCGACGACGCTGTACGCCGGGTGCGGCCCGGCCTCGGGGTCGTGATCGCCCCCGAAGGGCACCTCGGCGGTGACGGGAAGGCTCATGCGGTGAACTCCTTGCGGATCAGGTGGAGCATCGGGTCGCCGACGCGCAGGAACGCCAGGACCGCCACCGAGGCGAGCATCGCGAGGACCGCCTCGGAGAACACCGCAGTGACGCCGGCCGCCGCGGCCAGCAGCAGGGCGTTGCCCACCGTGACACCGGGGGTACGGACGAGGAAGTGCACGGCCAGGCGGAGCACGTCGCGGGTACGGAAGTCGAACAGCGCGGTGATCAGCAGGGCGTTCGCCGCGCAGAGCGTCACACCCACCGCGATCAGGATCAGCGGCACGGTCCACCAGCCCGGCATACCGACGGCGTCCCGGTAGGCGAGGTTGACGGCGAGCACTGTCAGCCACAGCAGCGTCGGCACCCAGATCCGCAGCGCGCCGGCCAGGTTGGCCCGGTACCCGCGCCAGAACACGGCGGCGGGGCGTAGCTCGGTCAGGTCGGGGCGCTGGTGGCGCAGCGCGTACAGGGCGGCGGCGACTGCCGGACCGACCGGCACCAGAAAGAGCGCCGCCAGCGGCAGGTTGCTGGCGTCACGGCCGAGCAGGAGCAGTGGGAGCA
The DNA here is from genome assembly GCF_040683695.1 of Micromonospora sp. NPDC093244. Classification (NCBI taxonomy): domain Bacteria; kingdom Bacillati; phylum Actinomycetota; class Actinomycetes; order Micromonosporales; family Micromonosporaceae; genus Micromonospora; species Micromonospora sp. NPDC093244. The sequence continues at coordinate 1,395,678 of NZ_JBFBEO010000001.1, read as the reverse complement.
GGCCGGGCAGTGTGGTGAGCAGGAGCAGCAGCTCGACCACGAGCAGGATGTAGATCCGGGAGGCGGTGCGGGACAGCGGCCCGTCGCCGAACTGCCGCCAGGCGTGCCCGGCGCCGCTCACGGCCGGCGTCCCGGGTCGGCCCGAAGCGGGCGCTCGACGCGGTGCCGCCGGGCGTCGGTGCGGCCGTCGGCGTGCTCGTCGGAAACGGTGATGCGCATCGCTGTCCTCGTGGTCGTCGGGGTCCGGTCGGGCGACGGGGCGCCGCCCGACCGGACCCCACAGGTCAACCGTTGTTCTTCTGGAACCGCTCGTACGCCTTGTTGACCAGGTCGATGTACTGCTCGGAGTTCTTCGCCTTCAACTCGGCCACGTACGCGTCCCACTCGCTCAGGGGCCGTTGGCCGAGGGCGAACTTCAGCGTGTTCTGGGTGACGAAGTCCTTCAGCGGGGTCTCCCAGAGCGACACCTGCTCGCGCTCCTCGTCGGTCAACGGGGCGGGCGGGGGCACCTCCCTCGGCTTGCGGGCGTCCATCACCTTCTGGAACTCCAGCTCCTCCGGGGAGAAGAACCCTCGGACCAGGTCGGGGGTGCCGCCGTAGGCGAAGACGCCGTTGTGGAACCCGAAGTCCTTCTGCAGGTGCTTGGGCGCCTTCGGGTGCAGTCCGAGGAAGTCGATGCCGGGGTCGAGCGTGCGCTTGCCGGACGCGTCCTTGGTGAAGGTGGTGCCCTCGATGCCCCAGCGGGCGAACTCCAGGCCGGCGTCGGAATACCACAACCAGTCGATGAACTGCATCATGGCCACGAAGTTCTTGCTCTCCCGGGCCTTCGTCGAGATCATGATGCCGTTCTCCAGGCGCGGGAACGGGTTGATCTCACCGGCCGGGCCGATCGGCAGCGGGATCTTGGCCATCTTGGCGTTCGGCAGGGTCTTGGCCAGGTCGGGCCGGTGGTTGTTGACAAGGGTCTGCGTGTTGCCGGTGACCACGAAGGACTTGCCGTTCGCGAGCTTCTGCCGGGCCTGGTCGTCGGTCTGGGTGAAGCTCTCCGGATCGAGCAGACCCTCGGCGACGAGCTTGTGCAGGTACGTGAGCATCTGCTTGTACTGCTCGGACGCGCCGGTGTAGGTGAACTTCTTCGCCGCCGGGTCCCAGGTGGCGTGCTGGTAGTCCCAACCCGCCTGGGTGCCGTGGGCCGAGCCGAGGATGTTCAGCAGGGCGCCCGTCGGGTTGGGCTTGCTGAACAGGTCGGAGTACGGGTAGACGTTCGGGTACTTCGCCTTCATGGCCTTGAGCACCGTGTACAGGTCGTCCCAGGTCTTCGGGACCGCCAGGTTGAGCTCCTGGAGGATGTCCATCCGCATCAGGACCGTGTAGTCCTGCGTGGGCTTCTCGTGCATCCCCGGCAGCAGGTAGAACTTACCGTCGGACTGCCGCAGGTTGTCGATCTCCGGCTTGAGGTTCCACTTGGCGATCTTGTCCTTGAAGTTGGGCATCAGATCGATGTAGTCACTCACCGGCAGGATCGCCCCGGAGGACACGAACGCGTTCTCCTGCGGGTGGTACGTCTTCGGGATGATCAGCGGGGCGTCCCCGGCGCCGATCAGCAGGCTGCGCTTCTGCTCGTAGTCGCTCAACGGGACGGCGACCGGCTCGATCGTGACGTTCGTCCGCTTGGTCAGCTCGGACCAGAACAGCCAGTCCTGCTTGAGCGGGTAGAAGGTGTGGTTGTTGTAGAGGGTGGAGAACGACAGCGCCTCGGTGGCCTTGAACTGGTCGCCGACGCCGTAGGTGGCCATCGCGCCGACCTTGTTCCCGGAGAGGTCAGTCGACTCGCCGGGATCCTCGGAGCAGGCGGCGATGACTGTGAGCGCGAGCAGACCCGCGGTGGCTGTCGCCACGCGACGCCACGGCTTGAAGAGCATGGCTCGTCCTTTCGGTGGTGGGGTGGAAGGTGATGCGCCGCTCAGCCCTTGACCGCCCCGAGCATCACGCCGCGGACGAAGTACCGCTGGACGAAGGGGTAGACCGCCAGGATGGGCAGGGTGGTGAGCACGACGGTCACGGCCTGGAACGTGGCTCCCGCCTGGACCTTGTCGGCGTCGGCGGCGGCCGACTCGGCGCTGGTGGCGCCGACGATCAGGTTGCGCAGGTAGACGGTGACCGGAAGCAGCTCCTGCCGGTCGAAGTACAGAAACGCGCTGAACCAGGAGTTCCAGAAGGAGACCGCGTAGAAGAGGACCATCGTCGCGATGATCGCCTTGGACAGCGGCAGCACGATGCGCAGCAGGATGCCGTACGTGTTAAGCCCGTCGACGGCGGCGGCCTCCTCCAACTCGGTCGGCAAGCTCTCGAAGAACGCCTTCATGACCAGCAGGTTGAACACGCTTATCGCGTTGGGGATTACCACCGCCCAGATGGTGTTCTTCATTCCCAGGCTGGTCACCAGCACGTAGTTGGGAATCAGACCGCCGGAGAAGAACATGGTGAACAGCGCGACGCCGACGAGCAGGCCACGGCCCTTGAGCTGCGGCTTGGACAGCACGTACGCGTAGCACGTGGTCAGCACTATCGAGATGAGCGTGGCGACCACCGTGTACACCACCGTGTTGCGGTAGTTCGTCCAGAACATCGCGTCGGACATCACCAGCTTGTACGCGGTCAGGTCGAACCCGCGCGGGACCAGGCTCACCTTCCCCGCGAGGAGGTACGCCTCGTCGCTGAGCGAGCGGGCCACGATGTTGAGGAACGGGAACAGCGTCACGATCACGACGCCGATCAGGACGATCGTGTTGACCACCCGGAAGATCCGGTAGCCGCGGCTGTCCACCGGCCCGCGCGTCGTCGGGGCGTCCGCCTCCCGGCCGAGGATCACCACAGGCTCGTGCCCACCGTGCGACGGGAGATGAGGTTCGCCGACAGGACCAGGACCAGCCCGATCACCGCCTCGAAGAGACCGATCGCGGCCGCGTAGCTGAAGTTGCTGGACTGGAAACCCATCCGGAACAGGTAGGTGGAGACCACATCCGCCGTCGGGTATGTCAACGGGTTGTAGAGCAGCAGGACCTTCTCGAACCCGACAGCCATGAAACTGCCGATGTTGAGGATCAGCAGCGTCACCATCGTCGGCCGGATCCCCGGAAGCGTGACGTGCCAGGTCTGCCGCAGCCGGCTGGCGCCGTCGATCCGGGCCGCCTCGTAGAGGTCCTCGTCGATCGTGGTGAGCGCGGCGAGGTAGAGGATCGTGCCCCAGCCGACGGTCTGCCAGACCTCCGACGAGACGTAGATGGTGCGGAACCACTGCGGCTGTTGCAGGAACGCCACCGGGTCTCCCCCGGCCATCCGGACCAGTTGGTTGGCCGCGCCGTCGATGGACGTCAGCTGCGTGACCATCGCCGCCACGATGACGATCGACAGGAAGTGCGGCAGGTACGACACCGACTGCACGAACCGTTTGAACCGGCGGGCGCGCACCTCGTTGAGCAGCAGCGCCAGCACGATCGGCAGCGGGAAGCAGAACAGCAGCGTCAGCGCCCCGAGCACCAGCGTGTTGGTGAAGACCTCCCAGAACGTCGGGTCGATGAAGAACATCCGGAAGTACCGCAGCCCGACCCAGTACTCACCGAAGATGCTGCCGCCGGGCTTGAAGCGCCGGAACGCGATGATGTTCCCGACCATCGGCAGGTACCGGAAGATCAGGAAGAACAGCAGCGGCAGGACGGCCAGCGAGTAGAGCTGCCAGTCCCGACGGAGGGCCTGGCGCCAGCTCCGGCGCCGCCGCGGGTGTGACGCGGGGCGCGCGGACCCCGCCGCAGCTCGGGGCGCGGCAGGCGGCGGAGGCCGTAACGTCGATGTCATCCTCGGCCTCCTAGTCGGAGTGCGGGACGGCCACGAGGGGCTGGACCCGCACCGACGTGAGCAGTTCCCGTTGGTGGCCGACCTGGCGCTCGACGCCTGTCAGCCGCAGCGGCAGGGTGGCCGCCACGTCGCCACTGGACCTGCCGAACCGCAGCTCGACGTCGCCGGGTTCGACGATGCGTCGCCCGGACAGCCCGACGAACGACGCGACGTCGGCCGGTACGCCGAAGGTCACGTGCGCCGCCTCGCCGGCCTCCAGCGGCACCCTGGTGAAGCCGACCAGCCGGACCACCGGTCGGGTGGTCTGCGCGACCGGGTCGTGCAGGTAGAGCTGCACGACCTCGACGCCGGCCCGCGCGCCGGTGTTGCGGATGGTGATCCGCACCCGGGCCGTACCGTCGACCGGCCAGGCCGCCGGGTCGGCGGGGTCCTGCTCGTCCGCCGGCCCCAGCACCGTGGCGTCGGACCAGTCGAATGTGGTGTAGCTCAGCCCGTGGCCGAACGGGTACGCCGGCGTCGGATCGACCGACGAGACCTCGTTGCGGCGACCCAGCGGCGGCATCAGGTAGGTGCCGGGCAGTCCGCCCGCGTCGCGGGGAACGCTCACCGGCAGGCGCCCGGACGGATTCACCTCGCCGGTGAGCACCTCGGCGAGTGCCTGCCCGCCCCGCTGGCCGAGGAAGAACGCCTGCACCACGGCGGCCGCCGCGTCGACCTCGGGACCGAGCGCGTACGGCCGCCCGGTCATCAGCACCAGGACGACGGGGGTGCCGGTGGCAAGGACCGCCCGGACCAGGTCGGCCTGGACGCCCGGCAGTCGCAGGTCTACGGCGTCGCAGCCCTCGCCGGAGGTGCCCCGGCCGAACATGCCCGCCCGGTCGCCGACGGCGAGCACGCAGACGTCGGCGTCGGCGGCCGCGGCGACCGCCGCCGGGATGCCCGAGGTGTCCTCGCCGGTGACCGCGCAACCCGGCTCGTGGGTGAGCTGCGGGACCCGGCGGGCCAACTCGTCGCGCAGCGAGGGGATGTCCAGCCCGAGCCCGTACCCGCTGTGGTGCACGCCGACGTGGTTGGGGAAGGTGTAGCAGCCGAGCAGGGCCATCGGGTCGTCGGCGAGCGGACCCACCAGGGCGACCCGCCGGCCGGCGGGCAGCGGCAGCACGCCCGTGTTGCGCAGCAGGACGACTGATTCCCGGGCCAGGCGTACGGCGACGTCCTGGCTGGTCTCGTCGTCGAGGCGCAGGTCCGCCGCGTCGTCGGGCAGTTCCCGCCAGTCCTCGTCGAGCAGGCCGACCTCGATCTTCTGGGTGAGCACCCGGCGGAGCGCGCGGTCGATCAGCGTCTCGTCGACCTCCCCTCGACGGACCGCCGCCACCAACGGGGGGCCGAAGGCGTCAACTGTGGGCAGTTCGACGTCGATCCCGGCGCGCAGGGCGAGCCGGGCCGCGTCGGTGCCGTCCGCGGCGACGCCGTGCAGGGTCTGCAGGAAGCGCACGGCGAAGTAGTCGGCGACCACGGTGCCGGTGAAGCCCCACTCGTCGCGCAGCAGACCGGTCAGCAGCTCCTCGTCGGCGGCGACGGGCAGGCCGTCGATCTCGGCGTAGGAGTTCATCACCGAGCGGGCGCCCCCGAGCCGCAGGGCCATCTCGAACGGCGGCAGGATCACGTCGGCCAGCTCGCGGGGACCCATCGGCACGGGGGCCAGGTTGCGCCCGCCCCGGGAAGCGGAGTAGCCGGCGAAGTGTTTCAGGGTGGCCACGACGCCTGCGCGTTCCAGACCGCGCACGTACGCCGCCCCGGTCGTCCCCACCAGGTACGGGTCCTCGCCGATCGTCTCCTCGGTGCGGCCCCAGCGGTAGTCCCGGGTCACGTCGAGGACGGGCGCCAACCCCTGGTGGACGCCCGCTGCGCGCATCGACCGCCCGATCCGGCCGGCCATCTCCTCGACCAGTTCGGGGTCGAAGGCCGCGCCCCAGCCCAGCGGGGTGGGGTAGACGGTGGCCCGCCAGGCGGCGAAGCCGGTGAGGCACTCCTCGTGCACCTGCGCCGGGATCCCGAACCGACTGGCGGCCACGATCTGCGCCTGGGACGCGGCAAGCGACCGGGCGCCGAGCACCGGGTCGACGGGCGCGGTGCCGAACGGGCGGGTGAGCTGGCCGAGCCCGTACCTGATGATCTCGGCCCAGGGCGGCGTACCGTCGATCATGTCGGACTGGTGCGGAGCGACGCCCTCGCCGGACGCCTCGGCGCCGACCCAGACCCCGACCAGCTGGGCGATCTTCTCCTCCAGCGACATCAGCGACACGAGTGCCTCGACCCGCTCGGCAGGCGGCAGGTGCGGATCGCGCCACGGCGCGACGCCGCTGTCGACGGGCGACTGACTTCTCATGCCGAGACCCCTTAGCTCCGGCCACATCCGCGCCCTGAGAGGCCAGCTTCGCGGCGGACATTTCACGATCCGAAATTTTCCGGAAACCTGCGTAACCTTTTCGGCAACCTAAGTGCCCCGTCGGGGCATGTCAAGAGGTTCATCGATGCCTCGGTGGGGTCGATTCCTGCGCTCCGTCAGGTGATCGCTGACGCTCCGTTGCGGGCGAACGACGCCGACGCGGGGAACGGGCGGATCGGCTGCCGGATCGGCTGGCGTGAATGGCACGTCATGTTAGGGTCTTCCGAAACTTTCGGATGCTGTTGAGGCTGCGATGACAGAGCACCGCCCGCTCGACCCACCCGCCTCCACCACCATCGCGACCATCGCCAATGACGTCGGAGTCTCGGTCGCGACGGTTTCCAAGGTCCTCAACGGCCGAGGTGATGTGGCGCCCGGCACCAGAGCGCGGGTCGAGGAGAGCCTGGACCGCCACCGGTACCAGCGCCGCAACCGCCGGTCCTCGTCCGGCGGCGGGCGCGTGGATCTCGTGTTCCACGAGTTCGACACCGGCTGGGCGATGGAGATCCTGCGCGGCGTCGAGGCGGTGACAAGCGCCGCCGGGCTCGGTCTGTCCGTCGCCCAACTCGACGGCGCGCACCGACCGCCGCCACGCTGGCTGGACGCGCTGCTCGCCGACCGTCCACTGGGGGTGGTGTTCGTCCTCTCCCACCTGGCCGAGGTCCAGCAGCAGCACCTGCGACGCCACGGCATCCCGTTCGTCGTCGTCGACACCGACAGCGCGACCTCGGCGTCAGTGCCCACCGTCGGGTCCAACAACTGGAACGGCGGCCTGCTCGCCGCCCGGCACCTGCTGGACCTGGGGCACCGCAGGATCGCCATCATCTCCGGCCCACCCGACGTGCTCTGCAGCCGCGCTCGCGCCGCCGGCTTCCAGTCCGCGCACGAGGAGGCAGGGGTGCCGATCGACCGCGAGCTGACCCGTTACGGCAGCTTCTCGGCGGGTGCCGGGCACAGCCACGGGCTGCAACTGCTGCGGCTGGCGGACCGGCCCACGGCCATCTTCGCCGGCTCGGACATCCAGGCGATGGGGGTGCTCCGGGCCGCGCGGCAGTGCGGCCTGCGCGTGCCCGAGGACCTTTCGGTGATCGGGTACGACAATCTGCCCGTCTCGGCCTGGACCGACCCGCCTCTCACCACCATCAACCAGCCGCTGCGCGACATGGCCGGCATCGCCACCCAGATGCTGCTCGAAGTGGCGCGCGGCAACGAGCCGGCGACCAGCCGGATCGACCTGGTGACCGAGTTGGTCGTCCGGGAGAGCACCGCGCCCCCCGCCCAGCCGCACTGACCCTGTGAGGACCCGTGCCGCATCCACCCCCGCACCTCGACGACCTGGAGCGATACTCGCCCACGATCGTCGAGCCCGACGACTTCGACCAGTTCTGGAGCGACACCCTCGCCGAGGCGGCCGCCCGACCGGTGCTCGTCGACGTCCGCCCCGAGCCCACCGACCTGCCGCTGCTGGACTGCTGGAACGTCACGTTCGCGGGTTTCGGCGGCGACCCGGTCCGCGCCTGGTACACCCGTGCGGCAGGGGCGCGAGGTCCACTGCCCGCCGTGGTGGAGTACGCCGGGTACGGCCGTGGCCGTGGACTACCGCACGAGCGGCTCACCTGGCCGGTGGCCGGGTACGCGCACCTGCTGATGGACAACCGGGGCCAGGCGGGGCAGTACGGCGCCGGCGACACCCCCGACCCGCACGGCGCTCCCGGCGGCCCGTGGCCTGTCACCTGGGGCATCCTCGATCCGCGTGACTACCACTACCGCCGGCTGATCACCGACGCGGTCCGGGCGGTCGAGGCGGTCCGCGCCCTGCCGGGGGTCGACGCGGGCCGGGTCGCCGTGGTCGGCAACAGTCAGGGCGGCGGACTCGCGCTTGCCGTGTCCGGCCTGGTGGACGACCTCGCGGCGGTGCTGTCCACCGCCCCGTTCCTCTGCGACATGCGACGAGCCGTCCAGCTCTGCGACGTCCCGCCGTACGGCGAGATCGCCCACTACCTGGCCGTGCACCGGGAGGCCGAGGAGGCGGTGTGGCGGACGCTGTCCTACGTGGACGCGGTCAGCCTCGCGCGTCGTGCCACGGCGCCGGCGCACTTCGGGATCGGTCTGCGCGACACCGTCTGCCCGCCGAGGACCGGCTTCGCCGCCTACAACCAGTACGGCGCCGCGGCCGGCCGACCGGTCCCGCCGGAGCGGGAGATTCACGTCTACCCGTTCAACGGCCACGAGGGCGGCGAGGCAGTCCACGTCCGTCGTCAGCTGCGCTGGCTCGGCGCGAGGCTCCGTCCGACGTACTGAGCGAGCGCATCCTGCCCCGCGAAACAGGCGAAGGGGTGGCGACGGCCGCTTTCAGCCCGCCGTACCTCGGTAGAGCCGGCTGACCGTCTCGGCGACGCAGACCGGCTTGCCACCGCCGTCGCTCTCCACGGTGACCGTCGCGACCAGCTGCACCCCGCCGCTGACCGGGGACACCTCGGTGAAGGTGACGGTGGCCCGGACTGCGGCGCCGACGCGGACCGGGGCGGGGAAACGCACCCGGTTCAGGCCGTAGTTGACCCCCATCGCCACCCCCTCGACCCGGTAGAGCCCTCCGGCCAGCGCCGGCAGCATCGACAGGGTGAGGTAGCCGTGCGCGATCGTCCCGCCGAACGGTCCCCCCGCGGCCCGGACCGGGTCGAGGTGGATCCACTGGTGGTCGTCGGTGGCGTCGGCGAAGAGGTCGACGCGGCTCTGCTCGATCCGCTGCCAGGGACCGGGACCGAGGGTCTCGCCGACCGCGGCGGCCAGCTCGTCGAGGGAGGTGAAGACTCTCATTCCGGGCTCCTTCGAGCTAGAAGGCGTTGACGCCGGTGAGCGCGCGTCCGATGAGGAGGTGCTGGATCTGACTGGTGCCCTCGTAGAGGGTGGCGACCCGGGCGTCGCGCAGGTACTTGCCGACGGGGTACTCGTCGATGTACCCGTACCCCCCGAAGACCTGGACCGCGTTGTTGGCCGCGCGTACGGCGGCCTCGCTGGCGAACAGTTTGGCCATCGACGCCTCGGTGGCGAACGGCTGGTCACGGTCGATCAGGTCGGCGACCCGCCACACCAGCAGGCGGGCGGCGGCGGTGTCCACCGCGATGGCGGAGAGCAACTGCTGCACGAGCTGATGGCCGGCGATCGGCTTGCCGAACTGGGTCCGCTGCCCGGCGTAGCCGACAGCGGCGTCGAGGCAGCCCTGGGCGATGCCGACGCAGCCGGCGGCGACCGACATCCGCCCCTTGGCCAGGGTGGCCAGGGCCAGGCGGAACCCCGCGCCCTCGGCGCCGAGGCGTGCCGCGTCGGGTACGCGTACCTCGTCGAAGCGCAGCTCGCCGGTGGCCTGCCCGCGCAGGCCGAGCTTGCCGTGGATCTCCCGGCGGGTCAGCCCCTCGCTGTCGGTGGGCACCAGGAAGGCGGTGATGCCCCGGTGGCCGGGGCCGCCGGTGCGGGCGAAGACGAGTGCCACGTCGGCTGTGGTGCCGTTGGTGATGAACGTCTTGGTGCCGGTGAGCAGCCAGTCGTCGCCGTCGCGGACCGCTCGGGTCCGCAGCGCGGCCGCGTCCGAGCCGCTGTCCGGCTCGGTCAACGCGAAGCATCCGAGGGCGGTGCCGGCGCAGAGCCGGGGCAGCCACTCGGCCCGCTGCGCGGCGGAGCCGTGGGCGGCGATCGACTTCGCGACGAGGCCGAGCGAGACCGAGACGATGCCGCGTACGGCCGAGTCGCCCCGGCCGAGCTCCTCCAGGACGAGGCAGTACGCGAGGTGGTCGCCGCCGGAGCCGCCGTCGGACTCGGCGATGGTCAGGCCCAGGAAGCCCAGGTCGCCGAGCATGCCCACGACTGCCGGGTCGACCGACTCGCGCCGGTCCCAGGTGGCCGCGTGCGGCACCAGCTCCCGGTCGACGAACTCGGCGGCGAGTTGTCGGACGGCCACCTGTTCGGCGGAGAGGGTGAGCTCCATGGCCCATAAACTAGCGGTGATAGTTTACCGCGTCCAGAGCGGATGATCACCGGTCCGGGTCGGACCCCGGACCAGGCACCGCCACGAACGCGCGCGCCAGCTCGGTGCGGGAACGGATCCCGAGCCTGTGGAACACGTTGCGCAGGTGGTGGTCGATCGTGCGGGTGGACAGGAACATCCGGGCGGCGATCTCCCGGTTGGTGGCGCCCTCGGCGACGAGCTGGGCGATCCGCAGCTGCTGGCCGGTGAGCAGCCGTGCCGCAGGCAGAGCCGGTGGCCCTACCGACTCCCCGGACGCGCGCAGCTCCGAGGTGGCCTGCTCGGCCCAGCACCCCACCCCGAGCAGGGTGAGCGTCTCGCGGGCGCGGTGCAGGTGCCCGCGGGCGTCGCGGGGGCGTCGGCTGCGGCGCAGCTCCCGGCCGAAGAGCAACTCGGTACGCGCCCGTTCGAACGCGCCGGCCTCCGTCGGGTGCAGCCGCAGCGCGGCCTGGAACTCCCGGTCGGCCTCCACGCTGCCCCGGGGTGCGAGCAACGCGTGACACCTGGCGGACAGCGCCCGACGCAGTGGACTGGCGGTGCTGCTGGCCCAGCGGTCGAACACGGTGAGCGCGGCCGTCGCCGCCGGGCGGTGGGCCAGGTGGGCCGCCGCCTCGACCAGGTACGGGGTGGCCATCACCTGCACCAGGACCTGCCCGCGTCCGGTGCCCAGCCGCGCCAGCGACGCCAGTCGGGTCGCCGCCTCGTCGTGCCGACCGTCGACCAGGTCGAGGACCGCAAGCGCCCACCCCGCGAGCGCGTGCGGGCGGCTGCCCGGTGTCGGCGCCTCACCGATCTCCCGGATCCACCGCAGGCTCGTGTCGCGGTCGGCCCGGACGGCGGCCAGCACGGCGAGCATGCCGAGGTGGACGTTCGCGCCGTTGGTCTGACCGCTCGCGCGGGCGACCCGCAGCCCCTCGCGGGAGGTCTCCGCCGCCGTCTCGTGCCGTCCGAGCCAGTACTCGGCGACCGCCCGCAGTTCCAGCGCCCGGGAGAGCATGGACAGCTCGCCCCGGTCCCGGGCCAGGGCGACGGCCCGCTCGGCGAGCCGGTGCGCGGCGCCGTCGACGGCTACCACCAGGCCGGCGGCCGCCGCGCAGGCGAGCGCGGTGGGGGTCAACGCCGGGCCGGTCAACCGGCCGCCCAGCACCACCGCCCGGCGCAGCGCCGGGCCGCCCCGCTCGTGATCGCCCCGCAGCGTCGCCGCCACCCCGGCGACCAGACAGCTCATCAGCTCCAGGGCCGGCGGGTCGTTCGGGCGCCGCAGCGCCGCCGCCCGGTGCCCGACCTCCGCGTACCGGTACTGGTCGCCGGCGAAGCAGACGGCCTCTCCGGCGCGGACGAGACCGGTCAACGCCTGGGCCCGATCGGCGTCGGCGACCGAGTCGGCGGCGGCGAGCAGGGTCGCCGACGCGTCCGCTGCCGGCTCGCAACGCAGCTCCAACTCCCCGCGCAGCAGGCCGGCGCGCCCGTCGACGACCCCCGAGGGGGCGGTACGGAGGCGGTCGAGCAGCAGTCGCGCCTGATCGGGTCGGCCGGCGATCCAGGCGTAGCGGGCGGCGGACAGCAGGCGGGCAGCGGCGTGCGCCGGGTCGGCGCTGAGATCGGCGGCCCGGCACAACGCGGCGGAGGCGGCGGACCAGTCCCGCTCCCCGTCGGCCGCGGCCTGCTCCAACTCGGCGGCGAGAGCGGGGTCGGCGCCCTCCGCCGCGGCGGCGAGGTGCATCGCACGCCGGAGACGCCGCGTACGCGGATCGAGCGCGTCGGCGAGCAGCCGGTGCGCCGCCCGACGCTCCGCGAGCGGTGCGCTGGCCGCGACCATCGCGCGGGCCAGCGGGTGGTGGAACGTGACGCCGCCGGGCTCGACGCGGACCAGGCCGGCGACCTCCGCCGGGGCGAGCGCCTCGGCGGCGGCCCGCGCCGGCGCGCCCGGCCCGCTCTCCTCGTCCAACGCGGCGAGCAGCAGCAGTCGGCGGGTGGACGGCGGCAGCCGGTCCAGCCGGGCCCGGTAGGCGCGGCCCAGCGCGCCGTCGGTCGGTGGCGCGGTGGGCAGTGACTCCTCGCCCCGCCACTGCCCCGGGGTGAGCACGTCGGCGAGATCCCCCAGGGCCTGCGGGTTGCCGCCGCCGATCGCGCCGAGCGCGGCGACCACAGGCGCGGCGGGCCGCTCGGGCAGTCGGTCGGTGCCGGCGGTCTCACCCTGCCGTTGACGCCGCAGCCGGAGCCGGTCGGCCAGGACGGCCGCGCTCTCCCGTTCGGTGAGCGGCCGGAGCCGGCACGCCGGTATCCCGTCGATGGTGGTGGCGGCGTCCGCGGTGAGCAGGACGGCGACCGGCAGGCGCCGCAGGCGGCGCGCGGCGAAGGCCAGCACCCGTCCGGTCTGCGGGTCACCCAGGTCGACGTCGTCCATCGTGACCAGCAGCGGACGGTCCCGGGCGGCGGCGGCGAGCAACCCGAGGACGCCCATCGACAGCGCGAGTTGGCGGGCGTCGGGGCAGTCCTCCCCGCCCAACGCCCGTCGCACCAGGTGCCGTTGCTCCCTGGGCAGGACGGCGGTGCGGTCGAGCAGCGGGTCGAGCAGGCGTTGCAGCCCGGCGTACGGCAGGGCGGCCTCCTCGGCGAGCCCGGTGCCGGCGAGCACTGTGGTGGCGCGGCCCTCGACGTGCCGGTGGGCGTGAGCGACAAGGGCGCTGCGGCCCGATCCGGGCTCACCGTGCACCAGCAGGGAACCGCCGCCGTCGGTGATGCCGTCGAGCAGGCCCCGGATGGTCCGGCACTCGTCGTCCCGGCCACGCAGCACGGTTAGTTGCACTCTTGATGCAGTAACCATGCGTCCCAGTGTCACCCATCGGTAACCGGATGGAAAGAGGGGGACGACGGCCGGCCGGGGCCGGGGTCAGTCGGCCGCCACCTCGGCCAGCAGAGCGCCCACCGTACGGGCCATCACCGCGCGGGCGGCGTCCACGCCGAGCCCGAGGCCGTCGCGCAGCATCGACCAGGTCGACCACATGCTCGCCGCCATCAACGCGTTGAGCAGTTGCTCCCGCCCTCGTCCGGCCCGCGCCAGCTCGGCGGCGAACAGGTGCTCGACCTCCTCGCGGACCCGGTCGACGTGCTTGAGGCGGTTGCGGCGCAACTGTTCCGAGAACGGCTCGCGCATCTGCGCGGCCCGCGCCGACGGCGCGATGAGCTGGAGCAGCCGGGCTCGCTGCCGGCAGTACGCGTCGACCCGCTTGGCCAGCGGCAACCCGGGTGGGATCGGTCGGTAGGCGGAGTCCTGCTGGCGGAGCACCTCGGCGCCGCTCGCCTCGAACAGGGTCTCCATGTCCTTGAAGTTGGTCCAGAGCGTCCGCAGCGAGATGCCGGCCCGTTCGGCGATGCGTTCCCCGGTCGGCCGCAGGTCGCCCTCGGAGATGAGCGCGAGGTGCGCCTCGACGATGGCCGCCCGGGTGCGCTCCGCCCGGGCGGTCCGCCCGTCGACCCGCCCCGCCGCCTCGACCGTCTCCATCCGCCTTCGCCCCCTCACCGCCACGGCGTCTCCCGCCGCGTCGCCGAGTCTAGCCACGCGATGATCAGCCGGTGGCGGCCGGTGACGATGGAGCGCGGACATAAATTTGCAGCCATGGTGCGGATAGTAGGAGGGCTGATCTGTCTCGGTCAACGCCCCCCGCCGCCGCACCGGGGCCCGCGCAGCCGTACGACCGGGTGTGGTCACGAGCGGCCACACCCGGTCGACGGCCGGTGGTACGGGTGGTCAGGAGACGGTCGGCACCCCGTTCGCGGGTGGCGCGACAGGCGCCACGGTGTACTCCTTGACCGCGCCGTCCGCCTCGTCGGTCTCGTACGCCGGCCCGAAGTAGGTCTGCACTCCCCCACTCACCCGGCTCAGCCGCTGGCCGCCGTAGCCGGAGTGGTCGTTCGCGGAGAAGCGCAGCGGCACCAGCCCGGGGCCCTGGAAGCCGCCCTTCTGCACGGCCTCGAGCACCTTCTCCCGGGTGAGGTCCTTGCCGGCGGCGAGCAGCGCCTGCACGAACAGGTAGCCGACCGACATGCCGTAGACGGTGTTGCCGTCGAAGGGCGCGTCCCCGTTGTGCTCCTTGTTGACCTTCATGAAGAGCTGGATCCACGGGTTCGCGGTGTCGTTCTGCATCGGCAGGTAGTTGGTGCCGACCATGCCCTCCAGCAGCGGCGCCGCGGCGCCGAGCTGCTTGGCAAGGGTGGGGTGGTCGGCGCCCACGTTGGAGACCAGCCACTGCGGCTTGAAGCCCAGCCGCGCGGCGGTGCCGATGGACAGCGCCGTGAAGCCCGGAACCGTGGCGAGCACCACGACCTGGCAACCGGCCGCCTTGAACGCGCCGATTTGCGGCGCCACGTTGGTGTTGCTGGTGACGTACGTCTGCTTGACCGCCACCGCACCGGTGCCCAGGACCTTCTCCACGCCGACCAGGCTGTCCCGGCCGAAGTCGTCGTCCTGGCCGAGGAAGCAGACCTTCTGTCCGGCCAGGTTCGCCTTCGCGTAGTTGGCGAGGATCTTGCCCTCCACCGTGTAGTCCGGGTTGAACCCGAACGTGCCCGGATACTTGTCCGGTTGGTCCCAGCTGCGGCTGCCGGAGGCGACGAACAGGTCGGGCACCCGGTTGCTCTTGAGGAAGTCGAGCACTCCGCTGTGCGTCGGCGTGCCGAGGCCGTTGAGGATGGCGAAGACCTTGTCCTGAAGGACGAGCTGGCGGACCACCTGCTGGGTGTTCGCCGGGTTGTAGCCGTCGTCCATGATCTTGTAGGTGATCTTGCGGCCGTGCACGCCGCCGGCCGCGTTGACGTAGTCGAAGTACGCCTTCGTCGCCGGAGCGATCTTCGAGTATCCGGCCGAGGCCGGCCCGGTCAGCGGCATGTGGGTGCCGACGACGATCTCGGTGCCGGTGACGCCCGGCACCGCTGCCCCGCCGGGGCCGGAACCGTCGTCACTGCAAGCGGCGGCGGCGACCAACAGGGCTATGGTGCTGGCGATCGCGAGACCGCGTTGTGCCGTACGGTGCATGAGGAACACCGACCTTTCTCGGTCCGGTTCTGTCGGGAACGGTGTGGTGGTGGTGCGCCCGGCCGAGGCCGGGCCGGAAACAGCTCAGGAACGCCGGGCCGCCCAGCGGGCCAGCAGTGCCCGGCCCAGACGAGACAGCAGGCCCTGCACACCGCCGGGGGCGGCGATCATGACGACGATCAGGGTGAGTCCGAAGATCGCCAGGGGGAGGTTGCCTTCCAGCCGTTGGGCCACCGCGGGCGAGAGCGTGAGCAGCTCCGTCGCGGAGTGGGTGAGATCGGGCAGGGCCACGAGCAGTACGGCGCCCCACAGGGCGCCGGTCAGCCGACCGAGACCACCGATCACGACTGCCATCAGCAGGAACAGCGACAGGGTCAGCGAGAACGCGCCGGGCGACACGCTCTGCGCCAGCACCGCCAGCAGCGCGCCGCCGAGACCGGCGGTGGCGGCGCTGACCACGAACGCGAGGACCTGGGTGCGGGCCACGTGGATGCCGGCGAGGCGCGCGGCCACCTCGTCGTCGCGGACCGCCCGGAAGGTACGCCCGTACCGGCTGCGGATCAGGTTGGCCAGCAGCAGCAACGCGAGCAGGGTCGCCGCGCCGGTCAGCCAGAGCTGCCACCGCTCGTAGGGGAAGTACGGGCCGAGCGACGCCGGCGGCGGCTCCACAGGCACCGATAGGCCCTGCTCGCCGTTGAGGACACCGTCGAAGGTCACGGCCAGCGCCGGCACGACGACGGCCACGGCGAGCGTGACCCCGGCCAGGTAGGGGCCGCGCAGCCGGGCAGCGGCCACGCCGACCACCGCGCCTACCGCGACAGTGCTGACGATCGCCGCTCCCAGCGACAACGGCAGCAGCCAGCCGCCGGTCATCCCCCGGTCGGCGAACGCGTTCTGGCACAGGGCCACTGTGTACGCCCCGACGGCCATCAACGCCCCGTGCCCAAGCGAGAGCTGACCGTTGAGCCCGGTGAGGACGGTCAGGCCGGCGGTCGCGCAGAGGTAGGCGGCCACCGTGGCGAGCTGGAAGTTGCGGAACGGCTCGACCGTGTAGCTGACCGCCACCAGCAGCACCCCGACGGCGAGCACGACGGCGAGGTGACGCAGCAGCGTGGAGCCACGGCGCCGGTCGGCCGGTCGGCCCCCCGGCTCGGCCGGGCGGTGTCTCGGCGGCAGGACCGCCCCGGTGGCGCTCACACCCGCCTCGCCGCGACCGGGGCGAACAACCCGCCGGGCCGGACCAGCAGCACCGCCAGCAGCAGGACCAGCACCGCCAGGGGCGTGAGGTCACTGCCGGCGTACCCGCTGACGTACGAGAGCAGCAGGCCCACCACCAGCCCTCCGACCACCGCCCCCGGTGGACTGTCCAACCCGCCGACCACCGCCGCGGTGAACGCCGAGACGAACACCAGGTCCATCGCGTGCGGATGCAACCCCAGCTCGGTCGGGATGACAAGCATGGCGGCCAGCGCGCCCACCCCGGACGCCAGCGCCCAGCCGAGCGTCAACATGCCACCGACGTTGACCCCGAGCAGGCGGGACACCTCCGGCGCGAAGGCCGCCGCGCGCATCCGCAGACCGACAGGGGTACGGGCGAACATCCAGGCCAGCCCACTGACCACCACCCCGATCGTGGCGAAGACGAACAGGTCGTACGGCGACAGCACCGCGACCCCGCCCACGGTGAGGGCCGAGCGCGAGAAGGGCGTCTCGGCGGGGCGGAACTCGTTGCCGTACACCATGCCCAGCACGGCCTGGATCAGCAGCACCAGACCGAGCGCGACGATCACCGGGTTGAGCGGTGACGCGTGGTCGACGTGCCGCATCACGACGCGGTCCACAAGCGCGCCCAGCAGCAGCCCGGCGACGATCGCCACCCCGAAGCCCAACCAGTACGAGCCGGTCGCGGCGGACACCGAGTAGGCGACGTACGCGGCGGCGACAGCCATCGCGCCCTGGGCGAAGTTGACGACCCGCGCCGCCCGCCAGATGAGCACCAGGGCCAGCGCGAACGCGGCGTACACCGCGCCCCGGGACAGGCCGTCGACGGTGAGGAAGACGAAGCGGTCCAACAGTCCTCCTTTCCGGGGACGAGGTGGTGGTCAGAAACCGAGGTACGCGTGGCGCAGGTCGACGTCGTCGCGCAACCTGGCCGCCGGGGCGGCGACGACGACCCGGCCGAGGGACATCACGACGCCCTGGTCGGCGACGGCGAGCGCGCTGCGGACGTTCTGCTCGACCAGGAGCACGGTCAGGCCGGTCCGGTCGCGCAGTTGCCGCAGCAGGGCCATCGTCCGGGCGACCACACGGGGCGCCAGGCCGAGCGACGGCTCGTCGAGCAGCAGCAGTCTCGGCCGACCGACAAGCGCCCGGCCCAGCGCGAGCATCTGCCGTTCGCCGCCGGAGAGCTGATGCCCGAGATGCCGGCGGCGGCGGGCGAGCGGCTCGAACAGCTCGTACACCTCGTCGAGGGCGCGGCCCGCGTCGGCCCGGTCACGCCGCCACAGCCCGCCGAGGCGCAGGTTCTCGTCGACGGTCAGCTCGCTGATCACGCCCCGCCCCTCCGGCACGTGCGCCATGCCGCGCCGGACGAGCTGCTCCACGGGCGTACCCCGCAGGTCCTCCCCGGCCAGGACCACCTGACCGGCGCTCGGGCGGATCATGCCGGAGAGCGTGCGCAGCAGGGTGGTCTTGCCGGCGCCGTTCGCGCCGACGACGGCGGCGATCGTGCCCGCCGGGATGGTGAGGTCGACGGCCCGCAGCACCGGCGCGGCTCCGTAGCCGGCCACCAGCCCACGCACCACGAGCAGATCCGGCGCGCTCACGCGGCACCTCTTCTCGCTCGCGACTGCGGGGCTCGCAAACCCGGCTCACTCCTCGCGCTCACAGTGCCTCCTCGACCAGGGCGCCCAGATAGGCGTCGGTCACCGCCGGGTCGTCGCGGATCTCGTCCGGGGTGCCGGCGGCGATCACCCGACCGAAGTCGAGCACCACCAGTTCGTCGCAGACGGCCATCACCAGGTCCATGTGGTGTTCCACAAGCAGCACCGCGCACGGGTCGTCGTCGCGGCGGGGCAACTGGCGGACCAGCTCGGCCAGCTCGGCGATGTCGTCGGCGCCGAGACCGCCTGCGGGTTCGTCAAGCAACAGCAGTCGGGGCCGCGCGGCGAGCGCGCGGGCCAGGGCCACCCGCTGGCGTACGGCGAAGGGCAGCGTGCCCGGCGCGGCGTCGGCGTGCTCGGCGATGCCCAGGCTGTCGAGGATGTCCAGGGCCTCCCGGCGCAGCCGTCGCTCGTCGCGGTCGCTGGCCGGCAGGCCGAACAGCGCCGCAGCGAATCCCGCACGCGCGGTGTGCGAGGCGCCGGTCAGCACGTTCTCCAGCACGGTGAGCCCGGCGAACAGTCCGGTCCCCTGCAGGGTCCGGGCGATGCCGAGCCGGGTCAGCCGGTGCGGCCGGGGCCGCAGCGGCCGGCCGTCGAGGGTCAACGAACCGGTGTGCGGCGCGACGAAACCGCAGATCACGTTGAACAGCGTGGTCTTGCCGGCGCCGTTGGGACCGATGACGCCCACCACCCGGTTGGGTGGCACGCGCAGCGAGACGTCGTCGAGGGCGGTGAGGCCGCCGAAACGGACGCCGATCTGGTGCAGTTCGAGGCCTCGCTCCATCACCCATCCCTCTGCCGTGGCGGGTGTTATTTACACTCGCAGTGTACGTTTCTTGGGAATTGCGTCAAGACCTTCGATGATCGGACGCGGACGGGGCGGCCGCCCGCCGGCGGCCGCCCCGAAACCCCACGGTCAGGCGCTGGGGCAGGTGTTGCGGTACTCCTCGATCTGCGAGCCGCTCGGCCCCGGGCAGAGGAACTGCTCGTAGCGGGTGTCGTCGTCGACGAACCGCTTCAGCCAGGCCACCATCTGCCGCGCCGTCGGCGTGTTCACCGTCTGCGGGAAGAAGTGGCTCGCTCCGTTCAGCTCCAGGTACGCCTTCTCGGCCGAGGCCGGGATGCTCGTGTAGAACGGCACCGAGTGCGTTGCGACCGGGGCGACGCTGTCGCTCTCCCCACCGATGATCAGCGTCGGCACCTGCAACTCGGACCAGCTCTTGTCCAGGTTCCAGGGCGCCAGCGGCACCGCGGCCTGCAACGACGGCCGGGCCGAGGCCGCCTCCAGGCTGCCCCCGCCGCCCATCGAGTGACCGGCCACGGCGAGCCGGCTGCTGTCGATCCGGCTGCGCACCGAGCTGCGCTCGGTGAGGTAGTCAAGCGCGGCGAGCAACTGCCGGCCACGGCTGTCCGGCTGGTCCAGCCGGGTGTTGGTCTCGATGCCGATCACCACGAAACCGTGCGAGGCGATCCGCGGTCCGAGCCAGCTGATGCTGGACCAGGCCGCGGTGTAGCCGGGCGAGATGGCGATGGCGCCGAAGGTGCCCTCGCTGGTGCTTGTCGGGTAGTAGATGACGCCGCCGCCGAAGCCGGTGACGCTGAGTGAGGACACACTCTGCGACGCGGTGGCGAAGGGGCCGCGGCTGGCCTCCAGGATCGCGGTGGTCGGGTCCGGGCCCCGCTCGTACGGGCCCGCGGCCTGGGCGACGCCGGTCGGGCCGGCCAGGACGGCACCTGCGACCAGGGCGGCGGCCAGGCCGAGCCGCGCCGCCAAGGAACGGGGACGGGTGGTGGTTGGTGATGACACGTCGGGCACTCCCTAGGGTCGAGGGATATCGACGTTCATCAGTTTTGAGCGCGCCGCCCCACCTGCGCATCGGTGAAATCACCAGTCCTGCGGCATCGATTGCGTTTTGACCCCCTGCCCGGGGGTAGCAGGGCAAACGCCCGCTCGTAAGCGCTCCATGGAGGGGTTCGTCCAGTGGATTCCAGCAAGCCCGCCGAGGCTGTCAAGAACGTCGTGAAGACCGCCTCAGAGAAGATCGCCGACGCGTTGACGCCGGAGGTGCCCGGCGCTCCCGGAAGTGCGCCGCCGACGATCGATGAGCCGACGGCCCCGCACGACCCCCTGCCGCCGAAGCCGGAACAGGGTGCGCCGCAGACGCGTACGCCGACCGGCGCCGAGACCGGCGCGCCGACGACCGCGAACGGTCAGCAGGGCGCCTACCTCACCACCGCGAACGGTGCGCGACTGCGCGACACCGACCACTCGCTCAAGGCCGGTCCCCGTGGCCCGGTCCTGCTCCAGGACCACCACCTGCGCGAGAAGATCACCCACTTCGACCACGAGCGCATCCCGGAGCGTGTGGTGCACGCCCGGGGCGCCGGCGCGCACGGTGTCTTCACCGCGTACGGCACCGCCGAGGCCGTCACCCGGGCCGGCTTTTTGAAGAAGGGACGCGAGACCGAGGTCTTCGTCCGGTTCTCCACGGTCCTCGGCTCGCGCGGGTCGGCCGACACCGTCCGCGACACCCGCGGCTTCGCCACGAAGTTCTACACCGACGAGGGCACCTTCGACCTCGTCGGCAACAACATGCCTGTCTTCTTCATCCAGGACGCGATCAAGTTCCCGGACATCATCCACGCCGCGAAGCCGCACCCGGACCGCGAGATCCCCCAGGCGCAGAGCGCCCACGACACGTTCTGGGACTTCGTCTCGCTGCACACCGAGGCCCAGCACCACACCATGTGGAACATGTCCGACCGGGGCATCCCCCGCTCGTACCGGACGATGGAGGGCTTCGGCGTCCACACCTTCCGCCTCGTCAACGCGGCCGGTGAGACGGTGCTGGCCAAGTTCCACTGGAAGCCCAAGCTCGGCGTGCACTCCCTGACCTGGGAGGAGGCGCAGATGCTCAACGGCATCGACCCGGACTTCCACAGGCGCGACCTCTACGACGCCATCGAGGCCGGCGCGTACCCGGAGTGGGAGCTGGGCATCCAGGTCTTCCCGGACACCCCGGAGGAGACCTTCGGCGACATCGACCTGCTGGACCCCACGAAGATCGTGCCGGAGGAACTGGCGGAGGTGCAGCCGATCGGACGGCTGGTCCTCAACCGGACGCCGACGAACTTCTTCGCCGAGACCGAGCAGGTCGCCTTCCACCTCGGGCACCTGCCGCCCGGCATCGACGTCACGAACGACCCGCTGCTCCAGGGCCGGCTCTTCTCGTACCTCGACACGCAGCTCACCCGCCTCGGCGGACCGAACTTCGCGCAGATCCCGATCAACCGGCCGCACGCGGCCGTCAACGACATGCTGCGCGACGGCTTCCACCAACACGCCGTGCACGCGGGCGTGGCGCCGTACCGGCCGAACTCGCTGGACGGCGGCAACCCGTTCCCGGCCGGCGACGCCGAGAACGCGTTCGTCGACGTACCGGTGACCGTGGCACAGGCGCCGAAGGTGCGCGCCAACCCGGCCTCCTTCGACGACCACTACAGCCAGGTCCGCCTCTTCTGGCTGAGCATGTCGCCCGTGGAGCAGGAGCACATCATCCGCGCGTACACCTTCGAGCTGGGCAAGTGCTACCACCAGGCGATCAAGGAACGCCAGCTGCAGAGCCTGGCCAACATCGACCCGGTGCTGTGCGCGCAGGTCGCCACCGGCCTGGGCCTGCCCGCGCCGCAGCCGACCGTGCCGCTCGCCGACGTCGCGCCCAGCCCCGCGCTGTCGCAGGTCGGCCGGGAGTGGCCCACCGACGGCCGTACCGTGGGCATCGTCGTGGACCCGGACGGTGACCTGGACGACCTCGGTCAGGTCCAGCGGGCCATCTTCGAGGCCGGCATGGTGCCGCTGCTGATCGCCCCACACGGCGGCATGGTGGGCGGCCTGCCGGTGCAGCGCACCTTCGCCACCGGCCGGTCCGTCGAGTTCGACGCGCTCCTGCTGGCCGGCGCGCCGGCACCCGCGCCGGACGCGATCCCGGCCCGCGACGCCAAGGCGGGCCGGCCGGGCCCGGCGACCGTGGACCCGCGCGTGCTGCTCCTGGTCGAGGAGTGCTGGCGGCACGTCAAGGCGATCGGCGCCTGGGGCGCCGGTGTCACGGTGCTGGAGCAGGCAGGCGTGGCCGGCACTCCCGGCATCGTCACGGCGGGCTCCGGCACCGAGGCACTGACCGCGGTACAGCAGTTGATGGCCGCGCACCGGGTGTGGGAACGGTTCCCGGCCACGGTGGCCTGACACCGTCGGACGTACACGAGGGCTGACCTCCCCCACCTGGGGAGGTCAGCCCTCGGTGCTGCGCCGACGGCCCGGCCGGCAGCCGTCAACCGATGGCGGCCAGTCGAGGCAGGACCTCGTCGCCGAGCCGCTGGGCGAACTCCACCGGGTGCCGGTCCGGCGTGACCTGGACCTCACTCACCCCGAGCGCCGCGTAGTCGGCCACCTCGGCGAGGAACCCGTCGAGATCTTCCAACGGCGGCCGGGACGCCAGCACGGTCTTCTCGATGCTGTCGTAGTCGCGGCCCTCGGCGGCACAGTGCCCCCGCAGCACCTCCAGCTTGTGCGCCACCCCCTGCGCGCCGGTACCGAACAGGTTGCAGGCGTCGGCGTACCGGGCGACCAGCAGCAGCGTCTTCTTCTCGCCACTGCCTCCGATCATGATGGGCGGGTGCGGACGGCTCAACGGCTGCGGCGAGTTGATCGTCTCGGTGAGCTGGTAGTGCCGCCCCTCGAACGGCCCGGCGTCGTCGCTCCACATCTGCCGGCAGATGCGCAACGTCTCCTCCAGCCGCTCGAAACGCTCGGCCACCGGCACCACTGGCACACCCAGACCGCGCTGCTCCCGCTCGTACCAGGACGCCCCGATGCCGAGCCGCGCCCGACCACCGGAGAGCACGTCGAGGGTCGTCACGGTCTTGGCGAGCAGCCCCGGATAGCGGTACATCACACCGGTGACGAGCACACCCAGCGTCATCCGCCGCGTCCTGCCGGCCACGAAACCCAACGTCGTGTACGCCTCCAGCATCGGTTCCTCGGCCGGGGCCATCGCCTCCATCTGGAAGAAGTGGTCCATCACCGTGAAGGACGCCACCCCGGCCTCTTCGGCGATGGTGGCGGCCTCGGCGAGGGTCGGCGCGATGGCAGCCGGATCGGCCGGAGTCGAGTAGTTCCAGTAGTGCAGCCCGAGCTTCATGTTCGGCACCTCCGTAGGCGAGCCTAGTGAGACCGCGTGGGTGGCGCGCGCCGCCGGGACGACGCGCCGAGCCGCCCGGCGACGGCCATTACCTGTTCATGACAATTCGTGGATCACGCGCGGATATCCGGCTGACACCGTCGGTCGGGTGATCCGAGGAACGACTGCCACCGTCGACCGGCCCGACGCCGCGAGAGTCCGGTCCCACCGCCGCAGCGGGACCGGGCCGGCCGCTGGAGCGCCGCAACGGGCCCGGTGGGCCGACGCCGCGAAGGGCTTCTGCATCATCCTTGTCGTCCTGTGGCACGTCGTGGTGAAGGACTACCTGGGGGTCGACTGGCACGTCGGCGTCCCGGTGCCCGGCCTGTGGGGGGCGTTGGGCGAGCAGTTCCTGCCGCTGCGGATGCCGCTCTTCTTCACCATCTCCGGGGTCTTCGCGGCGAACGCCGTCCAGCGGCCGTGGCGGGTCGTCGCCCGCGGCCGGGTCGCCGGTTTCCTCTACCTGTACGCCCTGTGGCTGCTGATCCACACAGTGGTCCTCGCCGTGGCGCCGGACTTCCCGACCGGCCGGGCCACGTCCGTCCCCGGTCTGCTGGAGCAGCTCACCGTCACGCCCTCCAACCTCTGGTACCTGTACGCCCTGGCGCTCTACTTCACCCTGGCGAAGGCGACCCGTACGGCGCCTCGCCTGCTGGTGGTCGTACCCGCCGGGGTGCTGTCCGCGGTCGTCGCCGCCGGCCTGCTGGAGACGCCTGGCAACCGGGCGGGCCTGTACCAGAACCTGGTCTTCTTCCTCGCGGGCCTGTACCTGCGGCCGCAGATCGAGCGGTGGGCGGCCACCGCCACCCGGCGTCGGCTCGTCCTGACCTCGGGCGCCTACTGTCTCGCGCTCGTCGCGATGGCGGTGGCCGGCGCCCAACGGTGGTGGGGTGTGTGGCCGCTGGTGTCCGTGGTGGCTGTCGCGTTCGGTGTCACCGCCGCCGCGCGGCTGGAGCGGTGGCCCACCCTCAGCGGCCGGCTCGCCACGCTCGGCCAGGTCACGCTGCCCGTCTACGTCATCCACATGCCCGTCCTGGCGGTGCTGCACCGGTTGCTGCACGGGCCGGTCTCCGGGCTGGGGGATGTCGGCCAGGGTCTGATCGTGCTCGGCTACCCCGTCGTGCTGACCGGTGTCGTGATCGGCACGAGTCTGGCACTTCATCGGGGCCTGCTGGCGGTACGCGCGGGCTGGCTGTTCGCCCTGCCCGGGACTCGTCGGGTGGAGCCGGCCCGATGAGCGCGTTGGCGCGGGCGTCCGTCGACCTCGGCGCGATCGCCAGGAACGTGCGGACCATCGCGGCGGTCACCGGCACCGACCTGATGGCGGTGGTGAAGGCCGACGGATTCGGCCACGGCGCGGCCCCGGTCGCCCGGGCGGCCCTGCGCGCCGGCGCCGGCTGGCTGGGCGTGACCTCGGTGTCCGAGGCGTTGGCGCTGCGCGACGCGGGCATCACGGCCCCGACGCTGAGCTGGCTGCACCGCCCCGACGACGACTTCGCGTCGTTGATCGCCGCCGGCGTCGACGTCGGCGTGTCGACGACCACCCACCTGCACGCGGTCGCGGCGGCCGCCCACCGACTGGGCGCGCCAGCGCTTGTGCAGCTCAAGGCCGACACCGGTCTGGCCCGCAACGGGGCCGACGGCGACGAGTGGCCCGAGCTGGTCGGCTGGTCCCGCAAGTACGAGGTGGAGGGCACGGTCCGGGTACGCGGCGTGTGGTCCCACCTGGCCGACGCGGACGTGCCGGGCAGTCCCGCCCTGGCCCGGCAGGTGGCGAGCTTCGAGGAGGCGCTGCGGGTCGCCCGTGGCGCCGGCCTCGACCCCGAGCTGGTG
The DNA here is from genome assembly GCF_040683695.1 of Micromonospora sp. NPDC093244. NCBI lineage: Bacteria > Bacillati > Actinomycetota > Actinomycetes > Micromonosporales > Micromonosporaceae > Micromonospora > Micromonospora sp. NPDC093244. The sequence continues at coordinate 1,370,366 of NZ_JBFBEO010000001.1, read as the reverse complement.
CACCTGGCCAACTCGGCGGCCGCGCTGTCGGCGCCGGCCACCCGGTACGACCTGTGCCGGATCGGGCTCGCCCTCTACGGCGTGGACCCGTTCGGCGCGACCGGTCCCGGGACGTTCGGACTGCACGCCGCGATGACGCTGCGGACCACTGTGGTCAACGTCAAGCGGGTGCCGGCCGGCACCGGCGTCTCCTACGGACCGGAGTACGTGACAGGCGCCGCGACCACACTGGCGCTGCTGCCGGTCGGCTACGCCGACGGGCTGACCAGGGCCGCCGAGGGCCGTGCCGCCGTGTGGCTGGGCGGTCGGCGGTGCCCCGTCGTCGGGCGCGTCGCCATGGACCAGTGCGTCGTCGACGCCGGGGACCTGCCCGTGTCGATCGGCGATCCGGTGGTGGTGTTCGGCCCCGCCGACGGTGAGCGGACCCCACCGACTGTCGGCGAGTGGGCCCGGTGGGCCCGCACCAACCCGCACGAGATCCTGACCGGCATCGGGGCCCGGGTGGCCCGCGATCACCACCACGAAGGGGCAACGAGTTCATGACAACCCGACTGGCACTGCTGTACGGCGGGCAGAGCGGCGAGCACGAGGTGTCCCGCCGGTCGGCGGCGAGCATCCTCGCCGGGCTGGACCGTGACAGGTACCAGGTCACCGAGGTGCTCATCGGCCGCGACGGCGGCTGGCACGTCGACGGCCGCGCGACGCCGCTGCCCCACGCGCTGCGGGTGCTGCGCGCCCAGGACGTGGTCTTCCCGGCCCTGCACGGCCCCTACGGCGAGGACGGCACAGTCGCGTCGCTGCTGGAGTGGCTCGGCGTGCCGTACGTCGGCAACGGGGTCTTCGCCAGCGCGGCCGGCATGGACAAGGGTGTCACCAAGCGGCTGCTCGCCGTGGAGGGCCTGCGGGTCAGCCCCGGGGTGACCCTGCGCCCCGGCGAGGATCTGACGGCGACCGACCGGGGACGGCTTGACCTGCCGGTGTTCGTGAAGCCGGCGCGGGCGGGTTCCAGCCTGGGCGTGGTGAGGGTGACCGACTGGGCGGACCTGCCCGCCGCGCTGGAGCGGGCCCGCGCGGTCGACCCGAAGGTGCTGGTCGAGCAGGGAGCGCGCGGGCGGGAGATCGACGTCGCCGTCCTGCAACACCCCGACGGCCGGGTGCAGGCCGGCCCGCCGCTGGAGATCCGGGTGAGCGGGACGGGCTTCTTCGACTACGACGCGAAGTACGACGGTGGGGCCGTGTTCCAGATCCCCGCCCCGCTCGACGCGGCGACGACCGAGGTGCTCCAGGACCGGGCGATCCGTGCCTTCCACGCCCTGGACTGCCGGGGCCTGCTGCGCGTCGACTTCTTCCTGCCCGAGCACGGGTGGCGCGAGCCCATCGTGAACGAGGTGAACACCTTCCCCGGCTTCACCACCGCGTCCCAGTACCCGCAGATCTGGCAGCGGGCGGGACTGGGGTTCGCCGACCTGCTCGACATCCTGGTCGACGGCGCGTTGGCCGACCACGGCCGGGCCCGACCCGGGACGGTCGTCCCGGTCACCTGATCGAGCAGGGCTGGGCCGGACGGGCGCCGTCGGACCCGACGATGGTGACGGGGACGAAGTACTCCGCCTGACCGGCCTGCGCGGCGGCGTCGGCCACCGTGCAGATGATCTGGTCGGCCGCGTCTGTCGACAGTGGACGCACCGGACCCGCCACCGTCGCCGTGAGGCTGTCCGGTCCGCCCGACACCGCCGCCGGGGAACCCGGTGCGGCACCTGTCGGCGGCGCGGAGGGAACCGGGCCCAGACCCGCCGGCACCTCGCTGGTGAACCCCTGGCGTCGTTCGTTCTCGTTCGGACCCGCCAGGAGCAGGGCCAGCGACGCCTCGGGCGACGGTGTTCGGTCCGGTTTGGCCGCACGGACGACAACCGCGACCTGCCCGCGCCACAGCAGGTAGAGCCGGATCCCCTGGGACGGGCCGGACTGCGCCGGGCGGCCCTCGATGACCTCGCTGGGCCGTACCCCGCAGCCCGCCACGAGCAGCGTGAGCAGGAGTCCGCCGGTGAGCAGCGGGCGGACCACCGCCCGTCGCGCCGTCACCGGGTTTCCCCGGTGTCGTCCGCCGCCACCCGGGGCAGCCGGAGGGTGAACACCGCGCCGCCGTTCGGGGCGTTGCCGGCGGTGAGGCTGCCCTGCTGCCCGGGGGCGCGGTGCAGTCGCGCGTTCTCCCACGCGATGGCGAGGCCGAGGCCGCTGCCCTCGGACCGGGTCCGCGCGGTGTCGGCCTTGTAGAAGCGGTCGAAGACGTGCGCCAGCACCTCCGGTCGCAGACCCGGCCCCTCGTCGGCGACCTCGATGGTGAGCCAGTCCGGCTCGGCGCGCAGGAGCAGGGACACCGGCTCGGCGCCGTGCCGGAAGGCGTTGCCGACCAGGTTGGCGACGATGACGTCCAGTCGGCGGGGATCGAGGCGTGCCACGACACCGGGCGGCAGGTCCGCGCGTACCCGGTCGGTCCAGCCGCGCAGCCGCAGGGTCGCGGTCACCGCGGCGGCCACGTCGACGTCGTCGAGAGCGAGCCGGGCGGTGCCCGAGTCGAACCTGCTGACCTCGATGAGGTCGTTGACCAGCTGGGTGAGGCTCTGCGTCTCCTGGCTGACCAGTCGCGCGGCCCGACCGGCGTCCCCGGGCAGCCGGTCGGCCTCCTGGTCCAGCACGTCGGTGACCGCCGTCATCGCGGCCAACGGCGTACGGAGTTCGTGCGACACGTCCGCCACGAAACGGCGCGCGTCGGCTTCCATCCGGCGCAGCTCGCCGACCTGTCGTTCCAGGGTCGCCGCGGTGTCGTTGAAGGTCCGCGCCACGTCGGCCAGCTCGTCGGCGCCCCGCACCAACAGTCGCGTCGTCAGGCGGCCCTCGCCCAGACTGCGCGCCGCGCGCCCCAGTTCGCGTACCGGACGCAGCACACCCTGGCCGCCAGCAGGGCCAACAGGACGGCGAGCACGAGGGAGAGCCCGCCGGTCAGCCAGGCCAACGTGGCGAGCCTGTCGATGCTCTGCTGCTCGGGGGCGAGGCTGCGCACCGAGTAGACCTCCAGGCCGGACGGCAGCGACGCGCCGTCGGGCCGGTCCAGCTCCAGCTGGGTGCCGATGAGCAGCACCGGTTCGCCACCTACCGAGACGCGTTGCCAGGCCACCACGCCGTCGCGGACCGCCTGGCGCAGCTGCGGGGTGATCAGGTCGGGCGCTTCGGTGCCCTGCGCCCGCATGTCCCGGTACACGACCACGGCGTACCCCTCCCGGTCGGACAGGCGCTGGGCCAGCGTGTCGAGATCGTCCTGGGTGGGCGGAAGTTGACGCAGTGGGTAGAGCTGGGCGAGTTGGTCGGTCAACGACATCACCGCGGCGTCCTGCGCCTGTTGGAGGATGACCGTCCGGGCCTGGAAGTAGCTGCCGCTGGCCACCACGGCCGTGGTGGTGACGCCCAGCAGAACGAAGGCCAGCAGCAGCCGTACCCGCAGGCCGAACGCGCGCGCGTCGGCCCAGCGCCGCCGTGTCACAGCGGCCCGAACCGGTACCCGAAGCCGCGGACGGTCTGGATGTACACCGGCGCGGACGAGTCGTCCTCGATCTTGGCGCGGACCCGCTGCACGCAGGCGTCCACGAGCCGCGAGTCGCCGAGGTATCCGTGTTCCCACACGGCCTCCAGCAACTGCTGGCGGCTCAGCACCTGCCCGGGGGTGTGGGACAGTTCGAGAAGCAGGCGCAGTTCCGTCGGGGCGAGGCCGACCGGCACCCCGTCCTTGCTGACCACCAGCGCGGCACGGTCGATGCGCAGGGCGCCGTGCTGCTCCGGCCCGGACCGGTCGCCACCGCCGCGCCGCGACTCGCCGGCGGTCCGGCGCAGCACCGCACGGATGCGGGCCTCCAGGACGCGCGCCTGCACCGGCTTGACCACGTAGTCGTCGGCCCCCGCCTCCAGGCCCGCGACCACGTCCATGTCGTCGTTGCGCGCGGTCAGCATGATGATCGGCAGGTCGCCGAGCCGGCGGATCCGGCGGCAGACCTCGAACCCGTCCATCCCGGGAAGCATCAGGTCGAGCACCACGACGTCGGCCGAGCTCCCGCGCAGCCGTTCCAGCCCCTGCTCACCGGTGGCGACGGCGTCGACCGTGTGACCCTGACGGGTCAGCGCCAACTGCAGTCCGTCACGCACCGTCTGGTGATCTTCGATCAGCAGGACCTGGGACATGTCACCAAGTATCGCATCATGAATGGTCTTAGCCTTTCGTCGATCGGTTCACCGGCCGGGCGAGGTCGACCGACCGCAGCAGGTACACCGCCGACCCGACGGCCAGGACGACGGGTACGGCCACCGCCAGGACGGCGACGAGCGCCCCGGGCGGCATCGCCGCCCGCAGGCCGGGCACCACCAGCAGGAGCACGCACCCCAGAGCGAGCAGGCCGACCACCCCCTCGGTGAGCCCGGGCCGGACCACGCCCGCGCCGGCGGCACCGGGCGCGGACCGGACAGCACCGGGCCGGCCCGCCAGCACGGCCGCGGCCAGACAGAACAGCGCGACCCCCAGCAGGACGCCGCCGAGCGCGTCGCTGAACCGGTGCCAGCCCGCGATCATGGTGGCACCGGCGATCACCGTGACACCCGCCGCGCCCGGCAACGCCAGCCACCACCGCGCCCGGGCGGGCAGGACCAGCAGGAACGCGAGCAGCAGGGTCATCGCCGCCGCCACGTGGCCACTGGGAAAGCTGTTGTGGGTGGTGGAGGTCTCGACCTGGAGATCCGGGCGCAGCAGCGCCGACTTCGTCGCGCCCGCGACCAGCACCGCGCAGACGACCGTGCCCACACCCGCGAGGCCGGCCAGCAGACGCCGGCCGACGAAACCCACCAGCAGCACCGCGCCGAGCAGGCCGGCAAGCGTCGTCGTCCTACCGAACGCGGCCAGCACGCTCCGGGCCGGGTCGAGCAGGCTGCTCTGCTGCGCGTACCCGCCGCCGCGCTCCGCGCGCGGCAGGAGCACCCCGTCCAGCCACTGACCGGGGTACGTCCAGACGAAGAACGCACCGGTGAGCGCCAGGCCGAGCAGTGCGCACACGGCGGCGGCGAGCAGCCTCGGGCTCGACGACACGGCCGCGCGGGTGTCGGGCAGCGGCGGCGGGCCGGGAGTCGCCCGACCGACGGAGTACGACGATCCGATGGACATGTCGAGCATGCTCGTCCCGGCAGGTGCCGGTGTCGTCCGCGGATTGTCTTCGTTCTGTCACAGTTTCCGGCTGCGCCGGCACCGGCGTCGCGGCCGGGCGTCAATTTACATGCTTACATGCAACTATGTTTTACCCAGCCGAGACGCACCACCACTAGGGTCAAGACGCCGATCGATGTGCGCGATCGGTGATGCGAACACCATCCGGAGTGAGCTGGAACCGGAAGGGGTGGAGAACATGCCGGGAATTCCGGTCGCCTCCCTGGTCATCGGCATCGCGTCCTCGCCGGCCGAACGCCGACAACTGGCGCGACTGCTCGGCGGGAGCGACGCCTTCCTGATCGTGTCGAACGTCGACCAGGCGCGGGAGTTCCTCGGAGTGGTCGAGATGCCTCCCGTCGCACCTCCCCCGGCCCGGGCCGTCCTCGCCGACGCGACGCCGAGCCAGCCACCACCACCGGCCGACCTGATCGTCGACTCCGACCGCCGGGTGGTGCGGTGGCGGGACAAGGAGATCGACCTGACCCGGCTGGAGCACGACGTCCTGCTCTGCCTCGTCCACGCCCCCGGGCAGGTGTGGACGTACGAGCGGCTGCACCTCGAGGTCTGGGGCAACCGCCACCTCGGTCGCGGGTCGGACATGCACTCGGTGGTCCGGCGGGTACGCCGCAAGCTCGCCCGGCTGAACACGACAGCGACGATCCACGCGGTGCGCGGGGTCGGCTTCCGGCTCGCCCCCGTCTGATCCCCGGCACGGTCCGGCCCGCCTGGTCGACGACCAGGCGGGCCGGGATCGGTGTGCTACCGCTCAGTTGTCAGCACCGCACGGGCGCCAACCCGAAGTTCTCCACGGTGGGCGTGGTGGTGTCGATCCTCGTCTGACGGGTCTGGGGCTTCCAGCCGTCCTTGGCGACGATCATCGTGAGCGGGTTGTTGCGGCGGTCCACCCAGTGGGCGTACCGGCCCTGGGCGTCGGTCGTGAAGGTCCACGACATGGCCCACGAGTCGACCTGGACCAGCGCACCGGCGATCGGCGCGGACGCGCCCTGACAGCTGGTGCCGGTGACCGTACCCATCAGCTTGCCCCACGTCTTCGGAGGGTTCGCCGTCATGGTGACCTCGACCGGCGCCACCGAGTAGGGCGTGTTCTCCCTGATCGTGACCGCACCGGAGTACGTGCCCGGCTGGTCGACGTTCGCCGTCATCCCGACGGTGACCGTGACCTTCGCTCCCGGAGCGAGGGTGACCGTCGACTTGTCGATGGTCATCCAGCTGACGTCGGCCGCCGCCTCGGCGCAGCCCTCGAAGCCCGGCAGCACCTCGCTGTCCGGCGCGGCGTTGAAACTGCCGGACGAGCCGCCGATCTTGTAGAAGCCGCACGCCGCAGCACCGCGGTAGCGGGCCGTGTTGGCGTTCGGCAGGTTGGACCACGAACCGACGGCCGGGTCGAAGGCGAAGCCCGCGTTGCTGATGGCCCCACCCTGCGAGCCACCGACGACGAGGAGCTTGCCGTTGGCGACCGCGTACGAGCTGGCCCAGTTGTCGACCGGAGCGTCGGCGACGGCGGTCCAGGTGTTGGCACCCGGGTCGTACGCGTAGCTGGCCTTCTGCGCTGCGGAGCCGTCATTGCCACCCGTGCAGTAGACGACGCCGTCGATCCCGCCGCAGGAGGCGAAGGCCACCGACTTCGGGTAGTTGGCGAGCGTCTCCCAGCTGTCGCTGGCCGGGTCGTACCGCACGACGCTGTTCGACATCGGCAGGCATTCCGCAGTGGTGCAGCCGCCGATGGCGTACAGCTTGCCGTCGGCGACGGCCTGCCCGGCGGCGGCGCGCGGCGCCGGGTTGTCGGCCAGCTCCGTCCAGGTGTTCGCACCCGGGTCGTACGACCAGGTGGCGGCGTCGGGGCCCGCGTCGCCCCAGCCGCCGGTCGCGATGATCTTCCCACCGATGACGCCCACGGTCAGGGCGTTGCGGGCGCCGGGAAGGTCGGCGATCGCCGTCCAGGTCTGCGCGACCGGGTCGTAGGCGTAGTTCTTCGTGGTGGAGGCGTTTCCGTCGCCACCGCCTATCGAATACACCTTGCCGTCCAGGTTGACCACCCGGTTGTCCATGATGTTCGCCGGGAAGTCGGTGATGTCGGTCCACGGCGCGGCCTGCGGTCCGTCCGCGGCGACCGCCGCGGTGGCCGCCTTGCCGGACGCCCTGGCGGCGACCGAGGTCGCGACCTTGAGCCGCTGCTCCGGCGCACCGCTGCCGCCGAGCACCTGCGCCCTGGTGACGGTGGACCCGTCGGCCCGCAGGAGTTCGAACCCGTTGTCGCGCTCACCGAACCCGACCTCGACAGGCGCGCCGCCGGTGTTGGTCACCGTGAACGTCCTGCTGGCCTTGCCGGTGGGCATCTGGAGCGTCGCGCTGAGCTGCGTCGGCGTCACCGACAGCCGGCCGGCCGCGAGCTGGAAGTTCGCGGCGGTCGCCCAGTCGGCCTCCACGTCCACCTGCTTGGTCTGGCTGACGTAGTTGCCTGCCGACGCGGTGAACGGGTGGGTGCCGGTGAGCGTCGAGTAGATCCAGTAGAAGCCGTCGGGCAGCCCCGGGTCGTCCGGGGTCGCCACGGTGACGGCCTTCTCCGCCGGCCGGTCCTTGCTGGTGACTGTCGCGCCGTTGACGTAGCTGCTGTCGTTCTTGTCGCGGACGTTGCCGACGACCAGCCCACCGTCGACCGGCACACAGGTGACCTGGCTGCCGATCAGGACGTTGTCGACCTCCCACCACCACTCGTACGAGGCGTCGTAGTAGTGGAAACGGACCTGGACCTGGGCCTTGCCCGCCGCCTGCGGGATCGGGATCTCGGTCACCCTCGGCCCCCGGACGTCGGTCTCCTGGCGGAGCACGTTCGTCCAGGTGGCGCCACCGTCGATGCTCAGGTCGACGTCGGCGGTGTCGTCGTCCAGCTGGTTGAAGTCCTGGTTGAAGCGGATGACCGGGGCCGTGACGGCGGTCAGGTCGACCACCGGGCTGACCAGCGAGGTGTCCTGGCTGGTGCCCGCTCCGTAGTCGTCGCTGTCGATCATGGCGAAGTTGCCGCTGCCGCCGGTCAGGTTGCCCCGGCCGCCGTCGTCGGTGAACTTCCAGACCTGCCCGCTGCCCGCGTTGTCCACCACCGTCCAGCCGGCCGGCGTGGTGGTGCCGTCGAAGGTCTCGTACTCACCGTCGGACCCGAAGGTGTAGCCGGGCGCGGTCGTGCAGGTGGTGGTGTCCACCGGCACGGCGACGTTGGCGGTGGTGTTGCCCGAACCGACCACCACCTGCTTGGTGACGGTCTGGTAGCCGGGGTACTGCGGCTCGTACGTCAGGGTGTACGTCTGCCCGGCCGGCAGCTTGATGCTGTAGCGGCCGTTCGACGGGGTGGTGTAGTCGTAGACGCCCGAGACGCCCGTCACGGTGACCTTCGCGTACAGCGGCCACCCGTGCCCGGAACCGTCGGTCACGGCGCCTGTGACGTTGACGCTCGGCACCGGCGTGAGCGCGACGGTGAGTGTCGTGGTCGCGCCGTCGGTGACCGTGGCCGTCCTGGTCGCGCCGTCGTAGCCGAACGCCGTCACGGCGACCTGGTACTCGCCGGTCGGGAGCTGGGTCGAGAACTTTCCGTCCGCCCCGGTGGTGATCTCCCGGGCGGTCGGGCCGGTGAGCGTCAGCGTCGCACCGGCGATCGGGGCGCCGGTGGCCGCGTCGGTCACCGTGCCGGCGAGCGTGCCGATGTCACCGGTGGGCGCGGCGTTGAGCAGCGCGAGCGCATCCAGCAGGCCCTCGCCGTAGACGTTGTTGTCGGCCGCCGTGCCGCCACACTGGGTGTCGGACTTGTCGACCGCGGCGCCGTTGAGCAGCGCCCGGGTCGCGGTGACGTCACCGACAAGCGACGGCGCCGCCGAGTACAGCAGCGCGATCGCGCCCGCCAGGTGCGGCGCGGCCATCGAGGTGCCGCTGATGCTGCCGTAGGCACTGCCCGGGATGCTCGACCGGATGTTCACGCCCGGAGCGGAGATGTTGGGCTTGATCTCGCCGTTCTGCCCGGCGCCCCGGCTGGAGAACCCGGCGATGTTGTTGTTGATGTCGTACGCGCCGGTCGAGTAGTTGCTGACCAGGCTGCCCGGCGAACCACTGGTCTGGCAGGCCGGCCCGCTGTTGCCGTTGGACCAGACGCCGAAGATGCCCGAGGCGGCCCAGGCCAGCGTCACGTCCTCCATGAAGGGCTCGTTGGACGGGTCCCGCGTACCCCACGAGTTGTTGATGATGTTCGGACGCTTGCTGGCGTCCGGGTTCTGGCCGGTGAGGTCGGTCGGCTCCAGCATCCACTGGCCGGACTCGACGAGTGCGGCGTCGCTGGGGCAGCAGCCGTTCGCCGCGATCCACTTCACCCCGGGCGCGACACCGATCTGGTTCGTACCGGCCGATCCGGCCATGGTGCCCATCGTGTGCGTGCCGTGTCCATCGTTGTCACAGGGGGCGGCAGAACACGTTCCGGCGGCGTCGAACCAGTTGTAGTTGTGGTCGAACGTGCCGTCGCCGTTGTTGCCCCGGTAGGAGTTGACGAGCGCCGGGTGGTCGAACTGGACCCCGGTGTCGATGTTGGCGATGGTGATGCCCTCGCCCCTGACGCCGTACTGGGACCAGACGTCGTCGGCGTTGATGTTCGCCACGCCCCACTCCAGGGCGTTCACTGTCTTCTCGTCGGTGCCCTTGACGGTCTCGGGAACCTTGTAGGCGACCGGGGCGTAGAGGCCCTCGACCTCCGCGTGGTTGGCGAACTTCTGCGCCATCGCCAGCGAGCCGCTGCTGACCTTGATGGCGTTGGTCGCCCAGAAGGTCTGGTACTTCGCCCCCGAGCCGTCCAGTTCGGCGCGGACCCGGCCCTGGCTCTCGGCGGCCGTCTTGCGCAGCGCGTCCGCGACGGCGGTGCCCCGCTTCGCCCAGTCCTTGACGGCGCTGGCCTTGCTCAGGTCCGCCCGGTCCTTGAACCGGATCCAGAAGTCCCCTTCGCTCTTGGCCTGGAGCTGCTTGGCGAGGTCCGGACGGATCTTGTCGCCCGGCGCGGTACCCACGCCCATCGCGCCGGGCGCGGCCTGCGCGCCCGAGCCGAAACTCGCCAGACATGTGGCGGCGAGGATCATCGCCGCGCCGGCGCTCACCAGTGATCTGGCCGAGCGTCTCCATTGTGGACGTCTGAACATCGGTGCTGCCTCCCTCAGAACGACCCAGGGTGAAAATGGGCCATGGTGGACCTCCCCCATGCACCGCGCGGGTCACGCCGGTTGCCCGAGTGGACACTATGATCGAGAAGAAAGGACGATCAAGAACTTGCCGTGAGCAACTTGTCGCTAACGGTTGCCTTGCTGGCGGGGCGCCTGCCCATCATTGTCAGGACCATGACGAGAGCTGGGCAGGGATGCCCTTCGATCCCGGGCGGTGTGGTGGCCGAGGACGAGGACGCTGCGGTACACGAGGCGGCACCGGCTGGCGAGCCGTTCCCGCTGCTGATCGCGGTGACCCCGTCACCTGCCGAGCGCATCCGGCTCGCGGAGCGCCTCGACGGCATCGCCCCCCTGCTGCTGGTGTCCGATCTCGACGAACTGCGCCGACTCATCGCGGCGCCGGCGCAACCGCCCGGAACGGCGGCCGCGCCACCGGCCGTACCGGTGCCCGCCGCGACCAGCGAACCCGCCCTGGTCATCGACTCGGCCCGCTGCACCGCACGGTACGGGGGCCGCGAGGTCGACCTGACCCGACTGGAACATGACCTGCTGGCCTGCCTGACCGCCGAGCCGGTCCGGGTCTGGAGCTACGCCGAGCTGCACCGGTCGGTCTGGCACGACGAGGGGCGCGAGCGCAAGGCGGACGTGCAGTCCCTCGTCAAGCGGCTGCGGCGCAAGCTGCTCAGCCTGGGCACCAACGCCACGATCGAGGCGGTACGCGGCGTCGGCCTGCTCCTCACCGACCGGCAGGAACCCCGGATCGGCCGCGCCTGACACCTGCTTGATGTGGGCAGCCCGTGCGCATCAGATCAGCCCGGCACGGGTCCACAGCACCCGACCCGGCCCGGCCACCAGCCCGACGCCCGCGAGGTGGTCGTACACCCTCGACGCCGACCAGCGCAGGGTCTCGCGCCAGTGCGGGTTGGCCCGGGCGGCCGCCCGGCCCACCTGCGGATCGATGCCCACCGCGGCGTACGCCTTCGGGTTCACCAGGCGGTTGGCGATCGTGTAGGCGGCGCGACCGACAAGCAACCGGGCGAACGCCATGCCCATCGGGCCTGTGGCGTCGACCTGGCGGGCCAGTTCGTCGCGGGCGAACCTGACGTGCCGCGCCTCCTCGACCACGTGGATGCGCGAGACCATCCGGATCAGCGGCTGGAGCGACTCGTCCGCCATGATCTCGCGCTGGAACGCGTCGAGGATCTCCTCGGCGATGAGGATCGCGGCGTACATCCGGGGGCCGCTGGCGGTGGCCTTGAGGTACCTGCCGAGCCACTGGTCGACGGCGTTCGCGCGGTAGACCGGGCAGCCCGTCGCCTCGATGAGCCGGCCGAACATGATCGAGTGCCTGCACTCGTCGGCGACCTCGGTCAGCGCGTACTGGGCTTGAGGGCTGGTCGGGTCGTCGTCGTAGTACTGCCGGATCAGCATCTGCATGAGGATCGTCTCGAACCACAGCCCGGCGCTGGCCGCGCTGGCCACCTCGTGCTTGGTGAGTTCGATCCGCTGCTCCTCGCTCAGCCCGGACCAGAGCGGGGTGCCGTAGAGGCTGCTGCGGTGCGGCGGAAGCCAGTAGGCGCCCGGGGTGTGCGGGGCGTCCCAGTCGATCTCGACCACGGGGTCGTAGCTGGTCCGCAGGGACGAGGTGAGCAGCCGCTCGGCGACCGCAGCGCCCTGGGGTTCCGCCGTCTCCATGGTTCCTCCATATTGACGTGACGACCGGTAACTGTTACGAGTAGTAGCATGCAATCGCCGCGCAAGGATGTCAATGGATCGGACCCGCCGAACGCGTCCGGCGCCGACGCACCGAGAGCGAAGGGCAACGGTCGCCGGGACCGCTGGGCCGACCATCGCGAGCAGCGCAGACAGGCACTCGTCGGTGCCGCCGTACAGGCCCTGCTGCGGCACGGACCCGAGGTCGACATGGACCAGGTGGCCACCATCGCCGGCGTCAGCAAGCCGGTGCTCTACCGCTACTTCACCGACAAGACGCAGCTCTGGATCGCGGTGAGCGAGGTGGTGGCGGCACGGGTCGTCGACGCCATCGCGCCCGCGATCGACCAGGTCCGCGAGGAACGCGCCCTGGTCGAGGCGACGATCGACGCGTACCTCGGCGTGATCGAGTCACAGCCCGCGCTGTACCGGTTCCTCATGAGCCAGTCCGGGCAACCCGGCATCCACCAGGTCGTCGCCGGGACCAGCCGGCAGGTGGCAGCCGGGCTGGCCCGGGTGATCGGCGACCGGCTGCGCGCGCTCGGCCTGGACGCCGGCCCGGCCGAGCCCTGGGCGTACGGCCTGGTGGGGTTCGTGCAGGCGGTCGGCGACTGGTGGACCACCCACGGACAGCCGCTCAGCCGCGGCGCCCTCACCGACTACCTCACCACCCTGCTCTGGAGCGGAATCGAGGGCGTCCGGGCAAGCGCCGACCTGCCACCCGAGCTGACCCGCGCCCACGAACGGATCGTGCCGTGAGCTACCACGGCCCGGCGAGCATCGCGGGCACCCCGGTACGGGCGCACCTCAGCGGACGGTGGGAACCCGTCGACGGCCGCTTCCACTGGGGTGGGCGCATCGAGCCCGACCCGAGCGTGGCACGACTGCTGCGCTCCGGTCGCCGCGACGTCGAGCTGCGCATCGCCGACCGGGCCCGCCCCGCCCGACTGGCCGAGGTCGACCCGTGGGGCGGCGTACGGATCACCGGCGTCGGCGAACCGCCCTGGCCGTCACCGGCCGGACCGGACGTCGCGTCCGAACACCTGGAGGACTGATGGAGACAGACGTTGCCATCGTCGGGGCCGGTTTCGGCGGCCTGGGCGCGGCCATCGCCCTGCAACGGGCCGGCTTCACCGACTATCTCGTCTTCGACAGGGGCGACGACGTCGGCGGCACCTGGCGGGACAACACCTACCCCGGCTGTGCCTGTGACGTCCCGTCGCACCTCTACTCCTTCTCCTTCGCCCCCAATCCCCGCTGGTCCACCACGTTCTCCGGCCAGCCGGAGATCAGGGACTACCTGCGCGGCTGCGTCGACCGTTTCGGGATCGGCCCGAAGCTGCGGCTGCGCCACGAGGTGCACGAGGCACGCTGGGACGACGAGCGCCAGCGCTGGCTGCTGCAGACCTCCGGCGGTGATCACACGGCCCGGGTGCTGATCTGCGCGACCGGCCCCCTGAGCGAGCCCGCCACGCCCGACCTGCCCGGCATCGACGAATTCGCCGGCACGGTCTTCCACTCCGCACGCTGGCGGCACGACCACGACCTGACCGGTCGCCGTGTCGCGGTCATCGGCACCGGCGCGTCGGCTGTCCAGTTCGTGCCGCGGATCCAGCCGGCCGTCGAGAGGCTGACGCTGTTCCAGCGCTCCCCCGCCTGGATCATGCCGAGACGCTCGCGCCGCATCAGCCGGGTCGAGCAGGCCGCGTTCCGCACCGTGCCCGGCGCGCAGCGGGCCGCCCGGGCCGGGCTCTACCTGCTCCGCGAGACCATGGGCCTGGGCTTCCTGCACCCGACGGTCAACCGCCTCGCCTCGCGGCTGTCCCTGCGGACGCTGCGGCGCCAGGTCGCCGACCCGACCCTGCGAGACAAGCTCACCCCCCGGTACGCGATGGGCTGCAAACGGGTCCTGATCTCGAACGACTACTGGCCGTCGCTCACCCGGCCGAACGTCGACGTCGTCACCGAAGGCATCGCCCGGGTCGTGCCGGACGGCCTGGTCACCTCCGACGGCGTGCACCACCCGGCGGACACGATCATCCTCGGCACCGGCTTCCACGTCACCGACTCCCCCGTCGTACGGCGCATCCACGGCCGCGGCGGGTGCAGCCTGGGTACGGCCTGGACGCCGAGCATGCACGCGTACCGGGGCACGACCATCGCCGGCTTCCCGAACCTGTTCTTCCTGCTCGGCCCGAACACCGGGCTCGGGCACACCTCGGTGGTGCTGATGATCGAGGCGCAGATGCGCCTGGTGCTCGCGGCACTGCGCCACCTGCGGGCCACCGGCGCGCAGGCCATCGAGCCGACCACGGACGCACAACGACGCTGGACCGAACAGATCGACAGGAAGATGGCCGGCACCGTCTGGCAGACCGGCTGTTCGAGCTGGTACCTGGATGCCACAGGCCGCAACACCACCATCTGGCCGGGCTTCGCCACCAGCTTCCGGATGCGCCTGCGCCGGTTCCGCCCCGCCGACCACCGGCTCATCACTGCCGACCACAGCCCCAACGAACCGGAACGGGAGCACGCCGATGCGGTATGACCTGGCGGACCGGACCATCTTCATCACCGGCGCGGCACGCGGCATCGGTGCCGAACTGGCCCGCACGGCCGTCGCCAGAGGCGCCCGGGTCGCCCTGGCGGGCCTGGAGGGCGAGCGGCTCCGGCAGCTCGGCGACGAGCTCGGCGCGCACTGGCACGAGTGCGACGTCACCGACCAGGCGGCGTTGGACGCCGCGGTGGCCTCCACGGTGGACCGTTTCGGCGGCCTCGACGTGGTCGTCGCGAACGCGGGCATCGCGAACCTGGGCACCGTGGCCGTCGGACCGGTCGACGCGTTGGTGCGTACCGTCGAGGTGAACCTCTGCGGCGCGATCCGCACGGTCAGCGCGGCCCTGCCGCACGTCACCGCCGCCCGGGGTCACGTCCTGATCGTCTCCTCCGCCGCCGCCTTCACGGCGATGCCCGGCATGGCCGCCTACTGCGCGTCCAAGGCGGGCGTGGAGCAGTTCGCAAACGTGCTGCGCCTGGAGACCCGCGCCGCGGGCGTCACCGTCGGCACCGCGCACCCGATCTGGATCGACACCGACCTGGTCCGCGACATCCGTGCCGACCTGGCGTCGTTCAACGCCACGCTGCGCCGGTTGCCGTGGCCGCTGTCCACTGTGGTTTCCGTCGAGCAGTGCGTCGACGCCCTGCTGAGCGGCATCGAACGCCGCAGACGCAAGGTGTACGTGCCACGGTCGTTGGCCCTGGTGCAGGCGCTGCGGCCGGTGGTGCTCAGCGGCCTCTCGGACGCGCTGATCACCAGGTTCGGCGGCCGCACGATGGTCGGTCAGATGGAGGACGAGGTACGCCAGCTCGGCCGGTCCTTCGGCAGGTCGTCGGTGGAGGTGCGCAGATGAGCATCCACTTCCGTCGCGCGGGCAGCGGTGAACCGCTCGTGCTCATCCACGGCATCGGTCACCGCCACCAGGCGTGGGAGCCGGTGTTCGACAGACTCACCGCCCACCACGACGTGATCGCGCTCGACCTGCCCGGCTTCGGGAACTCGCCGGCGCCCGGCACCGGGATGCCCGCCGACATGGCCGCCACCGTCGCCGCGATGCTGCCCGTCCTGAACGAGTGGGGGCTGGAGCGCCCGCATGTGGCCGGTTACAGCCTCGGCGGGGCGATCGGTCTGGAACTCGCCGCCACCGGCGCGGTCGCGTCGGCCACCGCCTTCTCCCCCGCCGGCTTCTTCACACCCGCCGAGCGGCGCCGGGCGCTTGCCATCCTCAGGATGCTGCGGGCCAACTCGCGCCTGCCCACCCCGATCATGCGGGTCGCGCTGCGGTCGGCGTACCTGCGGGCGTTGTGCTTCGCGCCGTTAATGGCCCGCCCGACACTGTTGGACGTCGACCGCGCGGTGGGCGACTCGCTGGCCCTGCGGCGAGCGGTGGGCTTCAACGCCGTGGCCCGAGCCGCCCGCGACTACCGCTTCGACTGCCTCCGGCTGGCCGAGGCGTCCGTGCCGGTGACGATCGGCTGGGGCGACCGCGACCGCATCTTCGGGGTTCACCAGGCCGAGCGCGCCCGGGCCGGGTTGCCGGCGGCCCGGGTGGTGACGCTGGCCGGCTGCGGGCACGTGCCGATGAGCGACGACCCGGACCTGGTCGCCGCGCTCATCCTGGAGACCACCGGGGCCGTGCCCCGCGGTCAGGTACATCACTTCACAGACTAAAAACTTGCAGGCTGTGCAAGTTTGCTCCTAGCCTCGCTCGCGTGACCGACACCGACCACGCTGCCATCGGGCGTCGAGACCGCAAGAAGGCACAGACCCGGGCCGCGTTGACCGCCGCCGCGTTGCGACTGGTGGCCGAACGCGGCCTGGAGCACGTGACAGTGGAGGAGATCAGCGAGGCCGCGGACGTCTCCTCGCGTACCTTCTTCAACTACTTCACCTGCAAGGATGAGGCACTCACCGACGATCCGGCACTCGACGGCACCCCGGTCGTGGCACGTCTGGCGGCGGTCCCCGCGCACGTACCGGCGTTGCGTGCCGTCCGGCTGGCCCTCGACGAGGCGATCGACACGATCCAGGCCGACCGGGAGTTGTGGCGGCTGCGGCTCGCGGTCATCACCCAGAACCCCACGCTGCTGCCTCGACTGGTGTCCAGCAACATCGCGACCGAGCGGGCCATGGTCTCGGTCGTCGCCACCCGCCTCGGCGTGGGGCCCGACCACGGCCTCCCGCCGCTGATCACCGCCGTCACCAGCGCCGCGTTCCACACCGCGATGCTGCGCTGGGCCGCCGGCGACGACACACGCCCGCTTCGCGACTTCGTCGACGAGGCATTCGCCGCGCTGGCCGCCGGCCTGCCGGACCCGCCGCCCGCCTCCTGACCACCGGATCCCGCCTCGCCGCAGATCAGCTGCGGGGCCAGTCACTCCGCCACAAACCCGACAAGGGAGCGTCAATGACCACAACCGTCCCGCCCGCCGACACCGCCGCCGTCGGCACGCGTATGTCGCGTCGGGAGGTTCTCCAGGCCCTGTCCGGCCTGATGGTCGGCCTGTTCGTGTCCATCCTCGCCTCCACCGTCGTGGCGAACGCGCTGCCGCGGATCATCGCCGACCTGAACGGCAGCCAGACCGTCTACACCTGGATCGTCACCAGCGAACTGCTCGCCATGACCGCGACGGTGCCGCTGTGGGGCAAGATGGCCGACCTGTACAGCAAGAAGCTGCTGATCCAGCTCTCGCTGGGCCTGTTCGTGGTGGGCTCACTCATCGCCGGGTTGACGCCGAACGTCGAGGTGCTGCTGCTCAGCCGTATCGTCCAGGGAATCGGCGCCGGCGGCATGACGGCGCTGGCCACGATCGTGATGGCGGCCATGATCCCGCCGCGTGAGCTGGGCCGCTACGCCGGCATCTTCGGCGCGGTCTTCGGGGTCGGCACCATCGCCGGCCCGCTGATCGGTGGCCTGCTCGTCGACACGTCGTGGCTGGGCTGGCGGTGGTGCTTCCTGATCGGCGTCCCCTTCAGCATCATCTCCATCGCCCTGCTCCAGCGCACCCTGCACCTGCCGGTCGTCCGCCGCAAGGCGAAGATCGACTGGCTGGGCGCCCTGCTCATCACCTCGGGCGTCTCCACGCTGCTGATCTGGTCGTCCCTGGCCGGGAACAAGTTCGACTGGGCCTCCGGCTGGACGGCCCTGATGGTCGTCGGCGGTCTGGTTCTGCTGGCGCTGGCCCTCGTGGTCGAGTCGCGGGCGGCCGAGCCGATCGTCCCGCTGGACATCTTCCGCAACCGGACCGTCTCGCTGACGACGATCGCCAGCGTGCTCGTGGGTGTCGCGATGTTCGGCGGCACCGTCTTCCTGTCCCAGTACTTCCAGATCTCGCTCGGCAAGTCGCCCACCGTCGCGGGTCTCATGAGCCTCCCGATGATCTTCGGTCTGCTGGTCTCGTCGACGGTGGCCGGTCAGCTCATCACGAAGTACGGACGGTGGAAGGCCTACCTGGTGGCCGGCGCCGCCGTGATGACCGTCGGCATGCTGCTGCTGGGCACCATCGACGCCGACACCAGCGTCCTCGTCCTGTCGGTCTACATGGCCGTGCTGGGCGTCGGCGTCGGCATGCTCATGCAGAACCTCGTGCTCGCCGCGCAGAACGACGTGCCGGCGCAGGAGCTCGGCGCTGCCACCTCCGTGCTGACGTTCTTCCGCAGCATGGGCGGCGCGATCGGGGTCAGTGCCCTGGGCGCGGTCCTGGCCAGCCGGGTGACCTCGCTGACGACCGAGCGGCTCGGCCCGGCGGCGACTGCCGGCGGCGGCTCCACGGAGGTGCCCGACCTGTCCACCCTGCCCGAGCCGGTGGTCCGCATCGTGCAGGACGTCTACGGCACCGCCACCGCCGACCTCTTCCTGGTCGGCGCGCCGTTCGCGCTGCTCGCGCTGATCGTCGTGCTGTTCATCAAGGAGAAGCCGCTGCACACAGTCAGCGGGGACGAACGACGCGCCCAGGAGGAGGCGGCCGCAAAGGCCGCGATCCACTGAGCCGAAGGACCACAGTCGGGGGCGGGCCGGTCGGCCCGCCCCCGTTTCTGTGCCGGCACGCCAGCGGGCCGGTCGGGCGGGCAGCGAGGGCATTCGTTGCCGCCTTTGCTCTGCTTCAAGCCGCGCAATGGTTTCGGGCCGTAAGTGTTGCGTCGGTTGAAGCAGAGCAAAGGCTACGAGCGGATGCCGACCCCTCGGTCTGCGGAGCCGGCGTCCCCGTGCCCGTGTTTCGCATTACGACGAGGTGCGAACCGGCCGCCACGTAACGTGAGAATGCAGCCGGCCACGGCTGACGCAGGCGGGCACCGGGCCGCCACTAAGGGCGGCACCGCTCTGTCAGCTACCGGCACGGGCAACCCTGCCCCGCCGCCGGCCCGCTCAGCCGCAGGAGGTGCGGACGATGCCCATGCTGTCGGTATTCGACCCTCGGCACACCGTCGCTCCCCCGGGATACAGCCGCTGGCTCATCCCGACAGCGGCGCTGGCGGTGCACGTGTGCATCGGGCAGGTCTACGCGACGAGCGTCTACAAGAACTCCCTCATCGCGCACTTCGACACCAGCCAGACGGCGATCGGTGCCATCTTCAGCATCGCCATCGTCATGCTGGGTTCGTCGGCGGCGGTGGGTGGACGGTGGGTGGAACGCAACGGGCCACGCCGGGCGATGTTCGTCTCCGCGTGCTTCTGGGCCGTCGGCTTCCTCGTCGGCGCGCTCGGCATCGCCACCCAGCAGCTGTGGCTGCTCTATCTCGGGTACGGCGTCATCGGCGGCATCGGGCTCGGCATCGGCTACATCTCGCCGGTCTCGACCCTGATCAAGTGGTTCCCGGACCGGCCGGGCCTCGCCACCGGGCTCGCCATCATGGGCTTCGGCGGCGGTGCCCTGGTCGCCGGCCCGCTCGCACGCCAACTGCTCTCGCTCTACGACTCGGACTACAACCCCGCCAACCCCGGGGCCGTCGCGTCGGGCAGCGCGCTCGTGGCGCTCTTCGTCACGTTCGGCATCGGCTACTTCGTGATCATGATGTTCGGTCCGTTCAACGTCCGGGTTCCGGCGCCCGACTGGCGGCCCGCCGGGTTCGACCCGGCGACCGTCGCCAGCCGGCCGCTGGTGACCAGGGCGAGCGTGTCCGCGACGAACGCCGTGCGTACCCGGTCGTTCTGGCTGTTGTGGATCGTGCTGTTCTGCAACGTCACGGCCGGCATCGGCATCCTGGAGCAGGCCAGCCCGATGATCCAGGACTTCTTCCGGGACAACGGGTCCACCGCCGTCTCGGTGTCGGCGGCCGCCGGTTTCGTGGGAGTGCTGTCGCTGTTCAACATGGCGGGACGGTTCGTCTGGTCGACGACGTCGGACCTCATCGGCCGCAAGCCCATCTACATGGTGTACCTCGGCGTCGGCATGGTGCTGTACGTGCTGCTCGCCGTGGCCGGCCACTCCGCGACCGCAGTCTTCGTGCTGATCGCCGCCGCGATCATCTCCTTCTACGGCGGCGGCTTCGCCACCATGCCCGCGTACCTGCGCGACCTGTTCGGCACCTTCCAGGTCGGCGCCATCCACGGCCGGATCCTGACCGCCTGGTCGGCAGCGGGTGTCGCCGGCCCACTGATCGTCAACGGGATCCTCGACACCCAGGGCAAGCCGGGCACCCTCACCGCCTCGTCGTACCGGCCCGCGCTGTTCACCATGGTCGGCATCCTGGCCATCGGCTTCATCGCCAACCTGCTCGTGCGTCCGGTGCCCGACCGGTTCCACGAGCCGGACCGGGGATCGACGTCGCCCGTGGCCAAGGCCACCGTCACCGATCCGGTCGCCCTCGGCCCGCAGAGCAACCCCCCGGTACCGCAGCACGTCGGCAGTCAGACCGGGCGGCTCTGGATATCGTGGCTGCTCGTCGCGGCACTGCTCGGCTACGGCATCGTCCAGACCGCCATCACCGCAGCGAAGCTGTTCACGGGCTGAGCGGGTGGCGTCGCCGCCGACGAGGTCCGGAGGCGGCGACCCGTCCTGCGGGTGGCGCGTCGCGGCCGCTCAGGATCGGGGCGCCGCCGCGTTCTTCTCCTCGAGTCGCTCCCGCTGGGGTACGACCGTGTACTTGGGATCGCGCGCCGAGGCGCGGCCTGCCTCGAAGACGCCGAACCGGGTGGCCACCGACGAGGCCACGAGGGCCGCGCCGGAGATCGCCGCCAGAAGCCGGCTTCGGCGACTGACAAGCGCGGCGGCGGTGCCCACGGCGAGCAGTACCCGCCCCGCGGTGATCAGCCGGCCGCTGCGGCCACGCGCGTACGGCTCTCCGGTCAGACCGAGCCGTTCCAGCTGGCGTCCGCCGGCCATCTCGACCGTCGCGGCGGCGAGGGCGAGTCGCCGCAGCGGGGCGGTCTGCCTGGCCGGCGCCGCGATCAGGCCGACCCCGGACGCGGCGGCGAGCGCGCTTCCCGCGAAGACGAACGGCAGCGACGGGTAGGCGTCGTGCCAGGACGGCACGGCCGTGTCGGCGAGCAGCACCCCGGTGTACGTGGCCAGCGCCGGCGCGACGGCGGCGGCGGCTAGGCCGGCGGCGGCGCCGACCGGCGGCGCCAGCCGGCGGGCGAGGCCGAACACGCCGTGCTGTGGGAGCAGCGGCGCGAGTTCGGCGACAGCCGCAACCCCGGCCAGCGGCCCGAACGCCGCGAGGATCCAGGTCCCGACGGACATGGGCGAGGTCAGCTTCGCGACCCGGAGCATGTGGTGGAACCGGTCCGGCCGCCCGAGGTCGTGAATCAGCAGGTACGTGCTGGCGGTGACACCGCCGAGGGCCGTCCAACGGCCCACTGTGCACAGTTCGGGACGGCCGGTCACCTGGGCGCCGGCGCCGATCAGCGCACCGCCTGCCGCGAGGCCGCCGGTGAAGAGGTACCCCGCGATGTCGTACCTCCAGACCGGCGGTTTGAGCACCGGCCGGCCGTAGTACGAGCTGAAGTCGGCGGGCGGGACGGCGAGCTGTTCGCCGCCTGCGCGTCCCCGCCGCCGGTGCCCGTCGGGCGATGTCGTGTCGGTCATGGCCGCCTGCCCAGGAACGCGACAACGGTGACGGCGGCCATCGTCACCGCGGCGAGGCCTGCGCGTTTCCACATGGCCGGCAGGTCACGGGTGGTCACGATCGGGTCCGGTGGCAACCCGTACACCTCGGGCTCGTCCAACAGCAGAAAGAACGCCCCGTCACCACCCACACCATCATTCGGGTCCTGCCCGTACAACCGCGCCTCGGGCACCCCCCGCTCGTGCAGCGTCACCACTCGCGCTGCGGCCCGTTCCCGCAACTCGTCGAGCGGCCCGTACTGGATCGACTCCGTCGGACACGCCTGCGCACACGCAGGCGTCATCCCCGCACCCAACCGGTCGTAACACAACGTGCACTTCCACGCCCGACCGTCACCCTTACGCTGATCGATCACCCCGTACGGACACGCCGAAATGCAGTACCCACACCCATTACAGATGTCCTCCTGCACCACCACCGTCCCGAACTCGGTCCGAAACAACGACCCCGTCGGACACACATCCAGACACGCCGCATGAGTGCAGTGCTTGCACACATCCGACATCATCAACCACCGGAAATCCGTCCGCCCCTCCACACCCGAACCCCGCCCCGGCGGCTGCGCACCAGGCATCCCCAGAAACTCCGGACCGGCCGACATGCGGGCCGCCACGGCCGGCGAGCCGGGCAAAAGGCCCGGAACCGTTCCGGTGTCGCTGCCGGTCCGCGCGCCGACCGCCGCCGTGGCCGCGCTGACCGACGGCCCGTCCGGTTGCCCCTCGAACGCCGGGATCTCCTGGCCCGTCGTGCGGGGCTGCTCGACGAACGCGACGTGCCGCCACGAGTTCGCCGTCAACGCACCCGTGTTGTCGTACGACATGCCCAGCAGATCCAGGCCGCTCTCCGGAACGAGATTCCACTCCTTGCACGCCACCTCACACGCCTTGCACCCGATACACACGCTGGTGTCGGTGAAGAACCCCATCCGGGGCGGCGCGTCCACATAGCCGGCGTCGGGCGCCGGGTCCAGCGGCCCGTACAGGGCGTTGGCGTGGGGCATCGGTCAGCCCTCCTGGTCGCTGCTGCTGTCGGCGACGTCGGTCGTGACCAACGGTGGATAGCGGTGGCTCAGGTCTCCCGACCGCCGCCGGTAGTCGTACACGAGGTCCCGCAGATCCGGTCCCCTCGGGCGCCGGCCGGGCCGGATGTCGCAGGTGCCGACCTTGCTCTCCTGGATCAGCACGTTCGGGTCCAGGGTGATGCCGAACAGGTCGTTCGCCGAGTCGCCGGTCACCAGGCCCTCGTAGCCGAAGTGGTACGGCAGCCAGACCTGGTGGATGACCCGGCCGTCGACCCGCAGCGGGGTGACGCGGTCGGTCACCAGGACCCGCGCCTCGATGGCCGCCCGGGTGGTGATCAGGTGCGCCCAGCCGAGGTGGTCGAGTCCGCGTTCGGCGGCCAGCTCCGGTGACACCTCGACGAACATCTCCGGCTGCAACTCCGCCAGCGGCGACACCGTACGGCTCATCCCACCGGCCGTGTGGTGCTCGGTGAGCCGGCTGACAGTGAACACGAGAGGGAAGACGTCACTGTGGTCCTCCGGCGGGCTCGGGTTCAGCGTGTTGATGGGGTGTGTGTAGACCTTCCGGGTCGGGTTGGCCTGCTGGCGGTACAGCGGGTTGCGCACCGGCGACTCCACCGGCTCGTAGTGCGTCGGCAGCGGCCCGTCCAGGACACCGCTCGGCGCGAACAACCAGCCCTTGCCGTCGCCCTGAAGGATGAACGGGTCGTCGCCCGCGATGCCCGCCACGCCACCCGTGTTCGGCGGCGGCCGGTACGACGGCGGCTTGGTCTTCTCGAAGTCCGGCACGTCGTAGCCCGTCCACTCGCCCCTGTCCGCGTCCCACCAGACGTAGCGCTTGCGCTCGCTCCACGGGTTGCCGTCCGGGTCGGCGGAGGCACGGTTGTACAGGATGCGGCGGTTCGACGGCCACGCCCAGCCCCACTCCAGCGCCACCAGGGACTGCTCGGCGCCCGGTTTGCGCCGGGCCGCCTGGTTGACGCCGTCGGCGTACACGCCCGTGTAGATCCAGCAGCCGCCTGCGGTGGAGCCGTCGTCCTTCATCTCGGTGTAACTCGACAGCGGGCGGCCGCTGGCCACGTCGTATCCGTTGATCTCGTACAGCACCGACTCGGCGCTCGGCTCCGCGGTGGGACCGTGCGTCGGATAGTTCCAGTTCAGGTCGAGCAGTGCCCGGTCCCGGGGACGGGTCGACTGCGCCAGCCGTTCCCGGATGATGCGGCCGAGGTGGTAGAAGAACCACAGCTCGGAGCGGGCGTCGCCCGGCGGCTCGACGGCCTTCTCCCGCCACTGCAACAGCCGCTGCGTCTGGGTGAAGCTGCCCTCCTTCTCCACGTGCGAGGCGGCGGGCAGGAAGAACACCTCCGTCCGGCACGCCTCGGGCACGATCTCGCCGGTCTCGATCTCCGGCGCGTTCTGCCAGAACGTCGCACTTTCGATCATGAACAGGTCCCGGACCACCAGCCAATCCAGGTTCGCCATACCGAGCCGCTGCGCCCGGCCGTGGGCGGAGCCGACCGCCGGGTTCTGCCCGAGCAGGAAGTAGCCCTTGATCTTCCCGTCGATCATGTTGAGCACCTGCTGGTAGGTACCGTGGTCGCCGGTCATCCGCGGCATGTAGCCGTAGCAGAAGTCGTTCTCGGAGGTGGCCGCGTCACCCCAGTACGCCTTGAGCAGGTTGACCCCGTAGGCGCGGGCGTTGCCCCAGAAGCCCTTCTGCCCCGGGTGCCGGATGCTGTCCACCCACTCGTCCAGGGTGGGGTGGTCGGCGTGGTGTGGCATCGGCAGGTAGCCGGGCAGCAGGTTGAACAGGGTGGGGACGTCGGTGGAGCCCTGGATGCTGGCGTGTCCGCGCAGCGCCATCACCCCGCCACCCGGGCGACCCATGTTGCCCAGCAGCAATTGGATGATCGCTCCGGTCCGGATGTACTGCACACCGACGCTGTGCTGCGTCCACCCCACCGAGTAGACGAGCATGCTCGTCCGTTCCCGGCCCGAGTTCGCCGTCCAGGCCTGCGCCAGTTCGAGGAACTTCTCCTGCGGGATCCCGCAGACCCGCTCCACCATCTCGGGCGTGTAGCGGGCGTAGTGCCGCTTGAGGATCTGGTAGACGCAGCGCGGATCCTGCAACGTCTCGTCGCGCTGGGTCTGCCCGTTCACAGGCGCGCCGTGCGACTCGTGTTCCAACCCGGCTGCCGTTTCCCGCTGGGTCTCGGTGTCGCCACTTGAGGGGTTCTCGTCGGTTCCCTCGTACTGCCAGCTGCTCTGGTCGTAGCTGGCGTTGTCCTCGTTGAAGCCGGAGAAGAGGCCGTGCAGATCCTCGGTGTCGCGGTACTCCCCGGTCACGATCGTCGCGGCGTTCGTGTACGCGACCACGTACTCCCGGAAGTCCAGCTCGTTGTCGAGGATGTACCGCACCACCCCACCGAGCAGGGCGATGTCCGTGCCCGCCCGGATCGGCAGGTACGCGTCAGCGACAGCGCTCGTCCGAGTGAACCGGGGGTCGACGTGAAAGACCTTCGCCCCGCGGCGCTTGGCCTCCATCACCCACTGGAAACCCACCGGGTGCGCCTCGGCCATGTTCGAACCCTGGATGACGATCATGTCGGAGTTCGACAGGTCCTGCTGGAACTGGGTGGCCCCGCCGCGACCGAAGCTGGTCCCCAGACCGGGGACGGTGGCGGAGTGTCAAATACGGGCCTGGTTTTCGATCTGAAGAGCGCCCATCGCGGTGAACAACTTCTTGATGAGGTAGTTCTCCTCGTTGTCGAGCGTCGCCCCACCCAGACTGGAGATGCCGAGCGTCCGGTTGAGTGGTCGGCCCTCGTCGTCGACGTCCTCCCAGGTCTCGTCCCGGGCTGCCAGGACCCGGTCGGCGATCATGTTCATCGCCGTGTCGAGGTCAAGGTCCTCCCACTCCGTGGCGTACGGTCGGCGGTAGCGGACAGTCGTCTGCCGCAGCGGACTGGTCACCAGGCTCTTGCTCGCCGAGCCCTTGGGACACAACCGACCCCGCGAGATCGGGCTGTCCGGGTCACCCTCGATCTGGGTGATCTGCCCGTCCTTGACGAACACCCGCTGCCCACAACCCACGGCGCAGTACGGGCAGACCGAGCGCGCCATCGAGTCGGCGGTGTCGGTGCGGGCGGTCAGCGACAGCGAGCCGGCGGACTTGGCCGCAGCGCCCCGGCCGAGCGGGTCCGTGCCGGTGAGCTGCCGGTAGAGGGGCCAGCTCTGGACCCAGCGGCGCACCCCCATCGCAGCACCTTCCCGACTAATCGCACCTAATGCGAACGCTTCGACACTAGACGAGGCGCTGGCCGGGTCGCAGCCAGATCGGGAGAGCCATGCCACCGGCGAGCACCGTCGCGCAGGCACGGCCGCACGGCTTGACCGCCCGTGACCGGGATGCCCGCCTCTCCCCGCCTACGAACTCACTTTCCGCCGCAGCAAACCATCCGCCGGCGAACCGCTTGACGGAATGTGAATTCACTGCGCACTGACTCACTCGATCGGGTGACCACCTATCAGGACTAGGTCTGGACTGCACACTTCTGAAATTGTCGATCCCGGTTCGGAGGAAGCAGCGCTGTCAGTGCAATCTGCACAACGGGGGAAATGAAAATGGTTCGCGGGGGACGCCGCTGGTTCACATCGGCGCTGGGGGCGGTCGGCGCATTGCTGACATCCTCGACGCTTGTCCTTGTGGTGTCGGGCCAGCCCGCATTGGCGACGGTTCCGGGCCTCCCCGGAACGCCGCAGCCCGGCACGCCTGTGTTCACCGAGGATTTCTCCAACGAGAGTGCGGTCGCCGCACCGATCCGCATTGGCTCCTACACCGGCTCGCCCGGATCGGTCTATGTGCCGGGGCCGGGCGGCAGCGGCGCGGACAGCGAGACCTACACCGCCGACCCGGCGTGGAGCCCCGGTGCGGGCGCGTGCAACGGCTGGATCATGCGGTCGGACTCGCCGCTACCGCCCAACGGCGGCAGCCCGCCGGTCACGAACAACGACCAGTGCGGCCGTTCCGCCGCATGGAGTCGGCTCCAGGAGATGGCACGCGACATGGGGTTGTTTCAGGGGCAGAGCCCCGACGAAGCAGCCACCAACCAGATACTCACCGAGTACACCAACAGCCTGACAGGCGCACAGGCCGCCGGATACCTACTGGAGACCGACAGCAATACCATTCCGGCGATCGGCGGACACTTCTATGCGGTCTCGGCGATCTTCGCTGAGAGGAACTGCACGGTTCCCGGCGCGCAGCGGGCGCGCCTCCGGTTCGATCTCGTTCTCAACGAGGCGCCCACGGCGCTCGCCCAGGATCTGAGCCCCTGCACCGATCCGGGCGCTGTGATCGTCAACAACACATGGATAGCGAAGCTGCAGTCGTCGGCACTGCAATTGTCAGTGGTCGACACACCAACGCTTGGCGTACGCCTCTACAACGCAACCGCGACGGGAGTCGGCAACGACGTCGCGTTCGACCTTCCGCAGATCGTCGACGTGACCCCGCAACTCGACAAGGCCTTCAGCCCGACCACCATCGGGCAGGGCCAGACCTCCGCGCTCACCTTCACCATCACCAACACCGACGACCTGCAAGCCAAGAACGGGATGAGTTTCACCGACAACCTTCCCGGCAACGTGACAGCCACCGGCGTCAACAGCACGACCTGCTCGGACGCCACCGTAACCGCGCCCGCCGGCGCCACCTCCGTCGCCTTCACCGGCGACATCGACGCCGGCGTGGCGTCGTGCACGATCTCCGTGCAGGTGACAAGCGACGTGGTCGGCTCGTACACCGACACCGGATGCATCGCGCCGGACGGCTCGACGATCCCCGGCTGTGCGAGCAACTTCCCCACGATCATCGGGCTCAACCCGCCCGGCTCCACCACCCTCACCGTCATTCCCACGGTGGATCTGGCGGTCGTGAAAACAGCGACACCAAATCCGTACGTGCCGGGTACGCCACTGACCTACACGGTGACGGTGACCAACGGCGGCCCGTCCGCCGCCGTGGGCGCGACGGTCACCGACCCGCTGCCCGCACCGCTGTCCGGGTTCACCTGGACCTGCACGGCATCAGCAGGAAGCACGTGCACCGCGTCCGGCACCGGCAGCATCGACGACACCGTCACCGTGGCGGGCGGGGGAACTCTCACCTACACGACCACGGGGACCGTGCCGTCGAGCGCCACGGGCGACCTGACCAACACGGTCACCGTGACCCCACCGGCGGGAGTGTTTGACCCGGGCTGCACCCCGAGCTGCCAGTCCACGGTCGTCACCCCCGCCGCGGGGACCGTGGACCTCGCGGTCGTGAAAACAGCAACCCCGAATCCGTACGTGCCGGGTGCGCCCTTCTCCTACACGGTGACCGTCACCAATGGCGGACCGTCCGACGCCGTCGGGGCGACAGTGGCCGACCCGCTGCCCGCACCGCTGGCCGGATTCACCTGGACCTGCGAAGCCTCCGCCGGCAGCACCTGCACCGCATCCGGCAGCGGCGACATCACCGACACCGTCACCATCCTGGCCGGCGGAACGCTGACCTACACCATCAGCGGAACGGTGCCGTCGGACGCCAGGGGCGATCTGGCCAACACGGCAACCCTCACCCCACCCGCCGGCGTCACCGACCCCGACTGCACGCCGACCTGCCAGTCCACTGTCGTCACACCCGCCGGACCTGTCGTGGACCTCACCGTCGCGAAGACAGCGATGCCTAATCACTACGCGCCGGGCGCGCCGCTGACCTTCACGGTGACCGTCACCAACGCCGGCCCGTCCGACGCGATCGGCGCCACGCTCAGCGATCCGCTGCCGGCGCCACTGGCCGGGTTCACCTGGACCTGCGAGGCATCCGCCGGTAGCAGCTGCACCGCGTCCGGCACCGGTGACATCGAGGACACTGTCACCGTCGTGGCCGGCGGAACACTCACCTACACCATCACCGGCAAGGTGCCGTTCGGCACCATCGGTGACCTGACCAACACCGCCACCCTCACCCCACCGGAGGGTGTCTCCGACCCCGACTGCACGCCGAACTGCTCGACGACCGTGGTCCTCGCCGGACCTGTTCCCCCCCTGCCGGTCACCGGTACCCGTCTGACAGTCCTCACGACGGTCGGAGCAGCCGCCGCTGCTCTGGGTGTCCTGCTGGTTGCCGGGCTGGCCCTGGTACGCGTACGCACCCGCCGCGAGCCCTGACCGGGGCCACGGCAACCGCGCAACGCCTGGGGCCGACGAGAGACCGATCGGGGGCGGCGCGGGCCGGCCCAGGCCGATGGACGCCATTGAGCTGAACCGTCTGTGACATCGCGTGCCGGCGGCCCCGTCAGCAAGCGCCGGGACCGTCTGATTCGTCTACGACATCAGCTCCATAGCGTCTCTCCGGTGTGCCAGCCCCGGAAACGAAGACCGCCTGCGCGGTGGCCGGCACCGGTCACCGGTCACGAAAAGGCTGCGAGGCCACGAAGGCCACGAGAAGGCCAGGAGAACCCAGGCTCAGACGACGTGCACCAGCCGGAAGCGCTCGACCACCACCGGAGTGTCGTCGTCCACGGTGAAGTCGGGGTCGCCCAGCTCGGCGCGTACATCGAGGTCCATCGGCGGAGGATACCGACGGACGGGGAAACCGGTGCCGGCCGAGGAGCGACCGGGGCCGGCGCGACCAGGGGTCAGGTCTCCTCGGGCCGCCACCACGGTTCGAGCAGGGCCGGGTCGGCGACGTAGCTCCTGACCTGCGTACGCTCCGGCTCGGTCAGCGTGAGCGCGCGAAGGCGGGCACCCCATTCGGGCACCCGATCGGTCTTGCCCAGGGCGACCGACAGTTCGATCAGCCCGGCGAGCGCCGTGGCCTGCTCGACTACCGGAGCGTCAGCGGCCCGTCGACGCATGCCCGAGTCCAGCGCCCGGTATGCCGCCCGGTCGTCGGTCTTGAACTCGCGCAGGATCCGCGCGTTGTCGAGTACCCGGGCCAGTCCGTCGAGTTCCTTCGACCCGCCGTACTCCAGGTCCTGCGGCTCGTCGCGGCGGATGAAGACGATGGTGTTGCCGGACGGGTCGACGATGCTGAACCGCGACGCGCCGGCACGGTAGCGGGTGATCCGGGGTAGTCCCTTGACCAGCACCTTTCCGTAGGCGCTGCGCATCGCCTCGGTGAACGCCGCGTGGTACGGCGCGACCGAGTCCACCAGGACGAGGCAGCCGCCGCTCTGCTCCCTCGCCGGGTCGAGGTCCTTCGGCGCGGGGCCGTAATGCAGGTCGAACCCACTCCACCGCAGTGCCAGGTACACGTACGGCTTGGTCTGCTCGTAGGTCACCTCGAACCCGAGCGCACGCCAGAACGCCAGGGTCTCCTGCGGCGCCGGGCAGGGCAGCAGCGGCACTGTCGTCTCGTTCGGGCGGACACGGTCCTCATTGGTCGTCATCGTCACTCCCGGTCCGGCTCGGCAGGCCGGCCATTGTGCCAGCACCCGTGACCCGGCCTCGACAGATTTCGTCGCCTCCTACCCGGGGAGGAGGCCGCCTCCCACCGTGGGTCGCGGACGGGGCTCCGGGTCGGACGCGACCGACGGGTACGACAACGAGCATCTGCAGACATGACTACCGTTCTGCACCGGGCGACACACTGGAACCGCCCACTCATGGTCCTGGTCGGCGCGATGGCGGTGCTCGCGGTCGTCGCCACGGTCGGCGTTCTCGTCGATCCACGCGTCCTCACGGGAGTGCCGATCTGGCTCAAGCCGCTCAAGTTCGCGGTGTCCTTCGTCCTGTACGGCGGGACGCTCGCCTGGATGCTCTCGCTCCTGCCGCGACGCAGCCGGATCGCCGAGGGCGCGGTCACCGTCATCGTCGCGGTGGCGGTGGTCGAGATGGCGGTGATCGTCGGTCAGGTGGTACGCGGGCAGGCCAGCCACTTCAACGACAGCACTCCCC
Organism: Micromonospora sp. NPDC093244; assembly: GCF_040683695.1. Lineage (NCBI taxonomy): Bacteria > Bacillati > Actinomycetota > Actinomycetes > Micromonosporales > Micromonosporaceae > Micromonospora > Micromonospora sp. NPDC093244. Next base: position 1,339,611 of record NZ_JBFBEO010000001.1, on the reverse strand, counting down.
TGAACACCGCGCTGTTCGCGGCGATGGGCGCGGCGATCATGGTGTTGTTCCTCGCGCATCTCGTCCTCGGGATCGTCGTGTTGATCCGGCGGATCCCCGATCGGGTCGCCGCGACCGCCGTCCGGTGGGGGCTCGGCCTGTCCCTGCTGGGGATGCTCGCGGCGGTGCCGATGACGCTGCCGACGCAGGACCCGGGGATCGAGGGGGTCTCCGGGGCGCACAGCGTCGGCGTGCCCGACGGTGGGCCGGGACTGCCGGTGGTCGGCTGGAGCATCACCGGCGGCGACCTGCGGATCGGGCACTTCGTGGGGTTGCACGCCCTGCAGGCGCTGCCGATCCTGGCGACTCTGCTGAGCCGGTTCGCGACGCGGCTGGACGAGCGCACCCGCGTCCGGCTGCTGGTGGTCGCGGGCGGCGCGTACGGCGTCCTCACCGTACTGTTGACCTGGCAGGCACTGCGCGGCCAGCCGCTGCTGCACCCGGACGCCGGCACGCTCGCTGCGGTCGCGGCCCTGGTCGTGGCGTCGGCGACCGCGACCGGCCTGGTGCTGGCCCGCCGACGCCGACCGGAACTGGAGCTGGTCGCATGACCGCCGCGCTGTTCTCCCTGACGTTCGCGGTGGCCGCGCCGTTCTGGGCGTTGATGATCCTGCTGCCCCGCTGGTCGTGGACCACCCGGATCATCGGCTCGCCACTGATAGTGCTTCCGGTCGTGGTGATCTACGCGCTGCTGGTGCTGCCGGCGTTCGGTGAGGTGCTGCCGGCGGTGGCGCGGCCGACGCTGGCCGGAGTGCGCGACCTGCTGGGCACCTCCGACGGGGCGGCGGCGGGTTGGGCGCACATGATCGCGTTCGACCTGTTCGTCGGGCGGTGGGCGTGGTTGGACAGCCGGGAACGGGGGGTGCCGGCGCTGGTCATGGCTCCGGTGCTGGTGCTGACCATCCTGCTCGGACCGCTCGGCCTCGCCGCGTACCTGGCGGTCCGGACCCGGTGGCGGCCACCGGCGGCCGCCACGACCGTTCCGCAGCACCTAGGCTGACGTCCGTGGGGTGGCCGCGGCGCGTGTTCGACATGCGGGACACGCTCGTGCGGATGGTGCTGCTCGACCTCACCGGCGTGGGCTACCTGCTCTTCGGTCCCCATTCCACACGCACACCGCCTGCGACACAGTGGACCCTCGCCGTGCTCGCGTTCGCCGTGGCGCTGCTGGCGCACCGCCGGCCGCTTGTCAACCTGGTGGCGCAGGCAGCCCTGCTGGCGGTCGCGGTCCAGCTGGTCGACGACTTCACGATCAACCAGGTCGGCGCCAGCTGGGCGCTGCTCGAGGTCACCATGCGGGCCCGCCGTCCCCGCGTCATCTGGTTGGCCACCGCGCTGCTGGTGGTGGTGGACCTGACCGATTCGATCGGCGACCCGGCCCGCCGGGTCGCCTCCGGCGTCGTCGGGCTGGCCCTGGAGGTCGGCGTGCCGGTGCTGCTCGGTCTGGTCATCCGCGCCAACCGGGAACTCGGCAGGCAGGCGGTCGAACGGGCAGCCGCCGAGCAGCGGCGGCACGAGTCGGAGAGCCGCGCGGCCCGCGCCGACGAACGCAGCGCCATCGCCCGCGAGCTGCACGACGTCGTCGCGCACCACGTGGCGTCGATGGTGCTGCGCGTCGGCGTGGCCCGGCACGTGCTCACCGACGTCGACCCCCGGGTGGGCGCGGTCTTCGACGACGTGCACGGCACCGGCACCGCGGCCCTGGCCGAGCTGCGCCGGCTGGTCGCGGTGCTGCGCGACCCCGACGGGGTACGCGGTGACGCGGCGCTGACCGCCATCGACCCGTCGGCGCTGCCGGCGGCCCTGGGCGCGACAGTCGACCGGGCCCGACAGACAGGCGTCACCGTCGAGGCCGACATCGACCCGGCGGTGGGCACGATCGACGCGGTACGGGGCCTCGCGGTGCTGCGCCTGACGCAGGAGGCGTTGACGAACGTGGCCAAGCACGCCGGGACGTCCGCGCTGGCACGTCTCGTGGTCGCCGTCGAGGATGGGGCTGTGCACTGGGAGGTGTCCGACGACGGGCTCGCGGGTGACCCGGCGGCGGTCCCGGGCGGCGGCGGGCACGGCATCACCGGCATGCGCGAGCGCGTCGAGGTCCTCGGCGGGCGGTTGGAGGCCGGCCCGACCCGGACGGGGTTCCGGGTGCATACCGTCCTTCCGACGCTGGCCCCGGGGGCGTCGGCTCCGCCGGTTCCCCGTGACAGTGGGACCGCCGCCGCCGGGTCGCCCACGCCGGAGCCGGCGTGATCCGCGTCCTGCTGGTCGACGACCAGCACCTCATCCGCGCGGGGCTGCGCATGCTCTGCGACGCCCAGCCCGACATCGAGGTGGTCGGCGAGGCGGACAACGGTCGCGACGCGGTCACCCTCGCCGCGCGGCTGCTCCCCGACGTCGTCGTCATGGACCTGCGGATGCCAGGTGTCGACGGGATCACCGCGACCAGCCGGATCCTCGCCGAACGTCCGGCCACCCGCGTCCTGGTGCTGACCACGTTCGGCGACGACGACCACCTCTACCCGGCGCTGACCGCCGGGGCGTGCGGGTTCCTGCTCAAGGACGCTCCCCCGGGCGACCTGCTCGACGGCATCCGCCGCGCCTCGGTCGGTGACAGTCCGTTCAGCGCCGATGTGCTGCGCCGCCTCGTCCGGCGTGCGGTCGACGCGCGCGCCGAGGCGCCGCGACAGGCGCCAGGCCTCACGGGCCGCGAGCGGGACGTGCTGGCGCTCGTCGCCGAGGGCCTGTCCAACACCGAGATCGCCGACCGGCTGCACATCGGTGTCACCACGGTCAAGACCCACATCACGAGCCTGATGACCAAGACCGGCAGCCCCAACCGGGTACGCCTGGCGCTGTTCGCGCGCGGCGTCTGAGGGGTCAGGCCCGGATCCGAGTGGACAGGGCGATGACGAGCACGAGCGGCACGATCAGCAGCACCGGCGCCGCCAACGGCAGGTGCAGGGCCACCAGGGCGCCGACCGCCGCGCCTGTCATCAGGGCCAGCAGCACCTGAGCCTTGGGCCGCAGGCCGCCCCACGGGCTGCGTGCGGCGACACCGGCGATGAGGCTCGTGAGGGTGCCGGTCAGGTACGTGGAGGACAGTCCGGGCACGCCGAAGCGCTGGATGGCGCTGCTCTGCACACCGAGGGCCGTCGCCGACAGCAGGAGCAGGGCGAGGTCGACGCGGCCGCTGTGGGTGGGGAGGTTGACCACCCAGACGACGAGGAAGACACCGAACACGAGCAGCTCCAGGACGAGCGCCCAGGTGACCCTGCGGGGCCAGACGGGATCGTCCGGTTGTGGTGAGCCGACGACGCGGGCGCCGGCCAGGACGCCGACGATGAAGCTGACGATCGCGCATCCGGAGGTCAGGGCCAGGTCGGCGTCGCCCCTGCCGGCCGAGAGTCCGAGCAGGACCATGTTGCCTGTCATGACGCTGGAGAAGGCTCCGCCCAGGGACAGGAAGCCGACCGCGTCGGCGCTTCCGGTGAGGAACGTGAGCAGGACGACGAGGGCGTGCCGTCGTCGCAGGAGACGATCGTCGTCCCGGGGGTCGACGCGAGGACTGGTGACGCGGGGCGCGGTGCTCGACACTGTCGCTGTCCTCCAAAATTGTTCTTCGTATACGCTTTTCCCGGACGGATCACGGAGAGGCGACCAGGTGGCGGAAGACCTGCGGGACAAGCTCGGCGCTCAGCACCTGCCGCTACGCGACCAGGTCCTCACGGCGCTGCGGACCGCCATCATCGACGGCGACTACCTGCCCGGCGAGCGGCTGACCGAAGACCGGCTGGCGGAGGACTTCGGCGTCTCCCGCAACCCCGTCCGGGAGGCGCTGCGCGTCGCCGAGGCCGAGGGTTTCGTGGTGATCCTCCCCCGCCGGGGCGCGGTCGTCGCCTCGCCGAGCAGCGGCACCATCGGGGACATGTTCGCCGTCCGCGAGCGCCTGGAGGCGCTGGCCGCCCGGCTGGCCGCCGAACGCGCGAGCGCGGCGGACGTCGCGGCCCTGCGCGCGCTGCTCGACCAGGGCCGCGAGGCGACCGAACGGCAGGACCTGCCCCGGGTCGCCGAACTGAACAGCGCCCTGCACCTGCGCATCCTCCAGATCAGCGGAAACCCCTGGCTGTCGTCGATCGCCAAGTCGCTGTACCTCCACGTCCAGTGGGTCTTCCGGCTGGGGGCCGAGCAACGCGCGCCGCACTCGTGGGCCGAGCACATCCAACTTGTCGACGCCATCGAGTCAGGCGACGGTGACCGCGCCGAACGGGCCGCGCTGGCCCACCTCGACGCGGCCTCCGCGGCGGCGTACGAGAACGCCGAGGGCGGATACGGCGCCCGCTAGCGACCGCACGCGTACCCCTGCATACCGCGCGGGTTCGCCCCGGCGGCGAGCACGCCGGTGCCCGGATCCCTGGTGACCGCGCAGAGCCGGCCGAGACTCCACGCGTCGGAGATCCGCACGTCGTGCCCGTACGACAGCAGTGCCTCCCGCACGTCGTCGTCGAGGCGTTCCTCCACCACCAGTACGCCGGGCTGCATGTCGCGCGGATAGAACGACCCAGGCAGGCTGACCGTGTGCCAGGCGGGCGCGTCGATCGCCTCCTGGAGGGACTGCCCCGCGACGAGGTGACGCAGCAGGAACGGCAGCTGCCACTGGTCCTGCTGGTCGCCACCGGGCGTGCCGCACGCCAGGATCGGCTCACCGTCGCGGTGCACCATCGTCGGGCTCAGCGTCGTACGCGGCCGACGGCCGGGCGCCAGCGACGACGCCAGACCCTCCTGGAGCCAGAACATCTGCAGGCGGCTGCCGAGCGGGAACCCGAGCTCCGGGATGGTGGGCGAACTCTGCAACCAGCCGCCACTCGGGGTCGCCGAGATCATGTTGCCCCACCTGTCGACCACGTCCACGTGGCAGGTGTCGCCCCGGGTCACCCCGTCGGACTGCACAGTCGGCTCACCGGTCGTCGCGTCCGCCGGGTCGGCACGACGCCCGGCGCCCGGCCGTACGTGAGCCGCGAGGCGCGGCCGCGCCCCGTCGGGACGCCCCGGACGCAGCTCCGCCGAGGCACGGTCACCGATCAGGGCGGCCCGCTCCCGCGCGTACTCCCGTGAGAGCAGCGCCTTGGCGGGCACGTCGGCGCTGTCGCCGTACCAGGCCTCCCGGTCGGCGAAGGCGAGCTTGAGCGCCTCGACCTGGGCGTGGATGCCGGCCGCGGTGGCCGGGTCGTACGCGCCCGGATCGTCGAGCGCGTCGAGGACCGACAGCGTCTCCAGCAGCACCGGCCCCTGCCCCCAGAAGCCTGTCTTCGCCACCGAGTAGCCGTGCCAGTCCAGGGTGGCCGGCTCCTCCCACGTCGCCGAGTACGCGGCCAGGTCGTCGCCGGTGACCAGGCCGGCGTGCGGGCGTCCACTGGAGTCCTGGAACGGCAGCCGGCTGAACCTGTCGATGGCGTCGGCGACGAAGCCCGTGCTCCAGGCACCACGGGCCGCCTCGATCTGCGCCTCCCGGTCGGGACCGGCGGCCCGTCCCGCCTCGACGAGGCGGCGCAGGGTGTCGGCGTACGCCGGGTTGGTGACCATCTCCCCGGCGGCCGGTGGCCGGCCGTCGCGCAGCCAGAGCTGGGCGGACGTGGGCCAGTGCTCCTGGAACAGCGAGCGCACCGCCGCCACGGTGTCGCCGACCCTGCCCACAAGGGGGTGGCCGGCGGCGGCGTAGCCGATGGCCGGCTCCAGCACCTCGGCGAGGGACAGCGTGCCGTGCTCGCGCAGCAGCAGGAGCCAGGCGTCCACGGCGCCGGGTACGGCAGCCGCGAGCGGCCCGGCGCCCGGGATCAGGTCCATGCCGAGGGACCGGAAGTGCGCGATGGTGGCACCCGCCGGCGCCGGGCCCTGCCCGCACAGCACCTTCGGGGTCGGGTCCTGCGCGGTCGCCACGATGGCCGGCACCTCGCCGCCCGGCCCGTTGAGGTGGGGCTCGACGACGTGCAGGACGAACCCGGCGGTCACCGCCGCGTCGAAGGCGTTGCCCCCGCGTTCCAGGATGCCCATGGCCGACTGGCTGGCCAGCCAGTGCGTCGAGGACACCATGCCGAACGTGCCCTGCAACGTCGGTCTGGTGGTGAACGTCATGACAACACCTCACTCGGATCTGCGGTGCGGACGTCGGGGCCGGTGCCGTCCGGCTGGACCAGGTGGCAGGCTGCCATGCCGTCGCCGATCGGCACCTGCGGCGGCACCTCTGTCGCGCACCTGTCGAACGCGAGCGGGCACCGGGTCCGGAAGCGGCAACCGGACGGCGGGTCCAGCGCGGACGGCAGGTCGTCGCCGAGCAGCACCGGCTGGCGCTGGCGCTGGCGTACCGGGTCGGCCACCGGCGCGGCCGCCAGCAGCGCCTGCGTGTAGGGGTGGGCGGGTCGGGCGAAGATCCGCTCGCGGGAGCCCTTCTCGACGAGCTGGCCCAGGTACATGACGGCGATGTCGTCGGCCAGGTACTCGACGGCGGACAGGTCGTGGGTGATGAACAGGCAGGCGAAACCGATGTCGCGTTGCAGGTCGGCGAGGAGGTTGAGCACCGAGGCCTGCACCGACACGTCGAGCGCGCTCGTGGGTTCGTCGGCGATGAGCAGCATCGGCTCGGAGATCAGTGCCCGCGCGATGCTGACCCGCTGGCGCTGCCCGCCGGACAGCTCGTGCGGGTAACGCCGCGCCACCTCGGCGCGCAGGCCCACCCGTTCGAGCTGCGGAGCGACGCGGGCCTCCCGCTCGCGCCGCGGAACGCGCCGGCCGGCCAGCCGCAGCGGCTCGGCCACGATCTCACCCACCAGCATGCGCGGGTCCAGGGAGGCGGCCGGGTCCTGGAAGACGATCGACACCGCGTCGCGGTGCGGGCGCAGCTGCCGGCGGGACAGGTGGGTGACGTCCGTGCCGGCGATCCGGACCACGCCCGCCGTCGGTTCGACGAGGCGTACGACGCACCTGCCGACTGTCGACTTGCCCGAGCCGCTCTCTCCCACCAGGGCCGTGACCCGGCCGGCGGCGATGGTGAGGGACACCCCGTCCACGGCGCGGACCGGGCCGAAGTGCATCACCAGGTCCTCGATCTCCAGGGCGTTCGGTCGGGATGTCATCGGTTCGCCTCCCGGGGTTGCGGCGGGCACGGGTGCCAGCACGCCGCGAGGTGGTCGATCCCGTCCCCCGCCACCTCCAGCGGCGGCGCGGACTCGCGGCACCGCGCGTCGGCCGCCGGGCAGCGGTCGGCGAACGTGCAGGCGTCCGGCTGGGTCGACAGGACGGGCACCAGACCGGGGATCTCCGCCAGCCGCGCGGTGCTGGCGTGTCGCCCCGGCTTCGGCGACGCCGACAGGAGTCCGGCCGTGTAGTGGTGGTACGGGCGCGCGAACAGCTCGGTGACCGGCGCCCGTTCCACCACGCGGCCGGCGTACATGACCACGACGCGGTCGGCGATGTCGGCGATCACCCCGAGGTCGTGCGTGATGATGAGGATGCTCGTGCCGAGCCGGTCCCGCAGGTCCCGCAGGACCTGGAGGATGCCGGCCTGGACGGTGACGTCGAGCGCGGTGGTCGGTTCGTCGGCCACCAGCACCTTCGGGCCACAGGCGACAGCCATCGCGATCATCACGCGTTGGCGCATGCCGCCGGACAGTTGGTGGGGGTACGCGTCGACGCGGTGCGCCGCGGAGGGGATGCCGACGAGGGTCAGCAGCTCCACGCCGCGGGCGTGGGCGGCCCGCCGCGACATCCGCTCGTGGACCTGGAGCACCTCGGCGATCTGCCGCCCGACGGTGAGCACCGGGTTCAGCGACGTCATCGGCTCCTGGAAGATGTACGCGATCTCCCGGCCGCGTACCCGACGGAGTGCGGATTCGCGGGCTCCTACCAGCTCGGTGCCGTTGAGGCGTGCCGAGCCGGTGACCCGGGCGCTGCCCGGGAGCAGACCGGCGATGCTCATGCCTGTGACGCTCTTGCCGCAGCCCGACTCGCCCACCATCCCGACGATCTCCCCGGCCGCCAGGTCCAGGGTGACCCCGTCGACAGCCGAGACGGTGCCGGTCTCGGTCGGGAAGGAGACCGACAGGTCGCGCATCTCCAGGACCTTCGTGGCGGTGCTCGCGGGGGCCGTGGTCATCGCCTGTCTCCCTTGGGGTCGAGGGCGTCGCGCAGGGCGTCACCGAAGACGTTGAACGCCAGCGCCAACCCCATGATCACGACGCCGGGCAGGACGGCGGCCCAGGGCGCGCGGGCGGCGAACTGCTGGGCGGTGGCGAGCATGGTGCCGAGGCTGGGGGCCGGGGGTTGGATGCCGAGGCCGAGGAAGGAGAGCACGGCCTCGCCGAGGATCGCCGCCGGGATCGCGACAGTGGCCTGCACGAGGATCACCGACGTCGCGTTGGGCAGGATGTGCCGGGCGAGCACCCACAGGTCACTGGCGCCGTCCACGACGGCCGCCGCGACGAAGTCCAGCGACTTGAGGCGCAGCGTGTCCGACCGCACCACCCGGATCACGCCGGGGATCTGGGCGATGCCGATGGCCACCGCGGCGTTGCCGAGGCTGGCGCCCCGGATCGCCGCGAGGCCCACCGCCATGATCAGGAACGGAAACGCGAGAAGCAGGTCGGTGAAGCGCGAGATCACCGCGTCCCAGGCCCGGAAGTAGCCGGCGGCCAGCCCGAGGGGTACGCCTATGACAAGCGAGGTGGCCACGGCCAGCAGCCCCACCTGCAACGACGCCCGAGCGCCGAGCATGATCCGGGACAGGACGTCGCGCCCCAGGTCGTCGGTGCCGAGCAGGTGACCGGATGTCCCGGGGGGCGCGAAGGTGCGGGCGAAGTCGGTCTGGTCGACGGAGTAGGGGGCGAGCCACGGCGACAGCAGCGCGACGGCGGCCGCGAGTGCGAGGACGACGAAGCTCACGACGGCGAGCGGATTGCGGCGCAACCGGCGCAGGACGCGGGTCCGGCGGGTGATGCTCACCGCGTCGGTCTCGGCCATCGGTACGGTGAGGACGGTCATGCCGGATCTCCCGTCACCCGGATGCGGGGGTCGATGACCGAGTAGAGCAGGTCCACGAAGAAGTTGATCACGATGTAGGCCGTCGCGGTGAGCAGCACGACCGCCTGGATCACCGGATAGTCGCGCTGGAACACGGCGTCGATCGTCATCTTGCCGAAGCCCGGCAGTCCGAAGATCTGCTCGGTGACGACCGCGCCGGAGATCAGCCCTCCGAGTTGGAGGCCCACGACGGTCACCACCACGATGAGGCTGTTGCGCAGCGCGTGCCTGGTGACGACGGCGCGGGGGCGTAGGCCCTTCGCCTTCGCCGTGCGGACGTAGTCCGAGGAGAGCGAGTCGAGCATCGCCGACCGGGTCTGCCGCATGATGATGGCGGCCAGGCCGGTGCCGAGGATCACCGCCGGCAGGACGATGTGGTGCAGGTTGTCGACCGGGTCCTCCAGCAGCGGCACGAACCCGGACGCGGGGAACAGGCCGGTCGCCACCGACAGGTAGAGGATCGCGAGCAGCCCGAGCCAGAAGTGCGGCACCGACAGTCCGATCAGGGCGAGCGCGTTGGCGAACCACTCCGCCGGACGGCCACGGCGGACCGCCGCGAGCACCCCGGCGCCGACGCCGAGCAGCGAGGCGATGGCGATCGCCAGGACGGACAGCTCGACTGTCACCGGCAGGGCGGTCGTCAGCATCGACGAGACGGGCGTGCCGGTCCGGATCGACACACCGAAGTCGCCCTGCGCCACGCGTTCCACGTACTGGGCGAACTGGACCGGCAGCGGCTGGTCCAGGCCGTAGTGCCGGCGGATGGCCTCGAGGGCCTCCGGCGACCGGTCCTCCCCCGCCAGGGCGAGGGCCGGGTCACCGGGGAGCGCCCGTACGCCGACGAACACCACGATCGTCGACATCAGCAGGGTCAGGGCCGACTGCCAGGCGCGGGTGAGCAGGTATCGGGCCACGGCGACCTACTTGGTGTAGCCGGCGAACGCGGCCCGGATCACGCCGTCCGGGAAGACCTGCAGACCCTGGATCTGCTTGGCGACGGCGGTCAGGTTGCGCTGCCGGTACAGGTAGATGAGCGCGTCGTCCTGCTGGAGCAGCGTGACCGCCTGCCCGTACAGCTTCTTGCGCTCCTCGACGTCGCCGGCCTGCCGGGCCTGGGTCAGCAGCGTGTCGAGCTGGGGGTTGCTGTAGCCGGAGACGTTCTGGCTCGCGCCGGTGCCGACGAAGTTGGTGATGTTGGCGTCCGGGTCGATCCGTCCGCTCCACCCGAGTTGCAGCAGCTCGAAGTTGCCCCGGTCCTGTTCGTCGAGGAGCGACGAGTACTCCACCGGGTTGATCTTCAGGTCGAACCCGCCCTCCTTGACCATCGCCTGGAGTGCCTGGGCGAGGCGCAGCGTGTCAGGTGTGTTCGACGCGAGCATCGTCACCGGGTACGGCGTCTGCACGCCCGCCTCGGTGAGCAGTTGCTTGGCCTTGGCAGGGTCGTGCGCCGGGCAGGTCTGGGCCTCGGGGGACGAGAAGGGGCTGGCGGGCGAGATGGGCGAGCAGGCGGCGGTGTGCACGCCGTTGAAGACGGCGTCGACGAGGGCCTTGCGGTCGATGGCGTGCTCGAAGGCCTGGCGGACCTTGGCGTTCTGCGCGAGCGGCCGGTTGATCGGCTTGGGTGCGGTGCCGACCCCGTCGACGTTGCCGACGTTGATGGTGAGGCCCTGGTAGCCGAGGGACTGCGACTGCAGGACGGAGACCGAGGAGTCCTGCCGCAGCGACGCCACGTCCTGGGTGGAGACGCTGTCGGCGACCTGGGCGTCGCCGGAGCGCAGGTTGGCGGCCCGGATGCTGGCGTCGCTGAGGATCCGCCAGGAGATCGCGTCAAGGTGGACCTTGTCGGCCTCGTAGTAGTTCGGGTCCTTCACCACGTCGATCGAGTTCTGCGGGACCCGTTTGGCGAACTTGAAGGGGCCGACGCAGACCGGCGCCGACGCGAAGTCGTCGCCCAGGCTCTGCAACGCCCTGCTGCTCATGATCATGCCGGCGCGGTCGGCGAGGGCGCCGACCAGCGGCGCGAACGGCTGCTTCAGCCGCAGGACGACGGTCTGCGCGTCGGGGGTGTCGACGCCGTCGATGGGGCCGAGTTCGCTGCGGCGCGCCGACCGGGCGTTGGTCAGGTGCCGTTGCAGGGTGGCCTTGACCGCGGCGGAGTCGAACGGGGTCCCGTCCGCGAAACGCACGCCCTGGCGCAGCGGGATGGTGACCGTCCGCCCGTCGCCGCTCGTCGTGGGCAGCGCGGTCGCGAGCTGGGGTACGACCTGCGCCTGCTCGTTGACGTCGTAGAGCTTCTGGCACATGGCCTGGAAGACGTACCGGGAGTAGAGGCTGCGCGAGAGTGTCGGGTCCAGCGCGTCGGGCTCCGCGGAGAGGGCGATGACCAGCTTTCCGCCCTGCTTGACGGCGGCGGGGTCGGCCGGCGTACCGAAGGAGTCCTGGCCTGCCGACCGGCTGTCGCCGGACCCGGTGCCGCCCCCGTCGTCCGACACCGGTGAGCAGGCGACGACGGTGCAGGCGACGGCGACGACCGCCACCGCGGCCCGGAGTAGACGGCTCGTTTCGCTGACGGAGAGGTTCGTCATGGAGAGCTCCTCAAGTGGGCGATTCGGGGAGCGTATGTTGTATACGATGACCGCCGCAAGACCTCCGCGCCCCAGACGAACCCGACCCGCGATCAGCCCCGGGACCGGGTCCGGCCGCCGCGCAGCAGGCTGAACAGGACACCCAGCGCGAGCACCGCCACCACCCCGCTGAAGATCTCACCGGCGGGACGCAGCCCGGTCGCCTGGATCAGCAGCCCCACCCCTACCGCTGGCACGCCGAGCGTGGCGAAGAGGATGGCGAAGAAGGTCGACACCACCTCGGCCTGGTGCTGCGGCGCGGTCCTCATCGTGATCGTCGCGACGCCGTCGCCGACGGCCACCCCGGCGGCGATCCCGATGAGCGCCGCGCTGACCATCAGCGTCGCCAGCACCGCCCTCCACATGCTGAACCCGAGCAGACCGGCCCCCACGACCAGACCGGCGCAGGCGTACGCCAGCGCGGCGCGCGACGACAGGACGCGGGTCAGGAGCTGACCGAAGGCCGCGCCGATGAACGCCAGGAAGACCACGAGCGCGGCAAGCGTGTGGGACGTCCTGTGCAGAACCATGCCGAGGAACAACCCGGTCACCGACGTGAGCACTCCGAGCGCGGCGAAGCCCGCACCGCCGGTGATCGCCGAACGGACGAAGTCACCGCGGATGTTCGCCGGTACGGACAGCCGCTGCACCCGGATCGCCACAGGGGAACGCTCCCGCACCGTCTCCGGCACCCCGCGCAGCGCGACGATCGCGACCACCGCCAGGATCAGCACGATGGCCCAGGGCAGCCGCAGCGGCTCGGGTGCCACGTCCGACACGACCCCGGCCAGCAGCGTGCCGGCGGCGAGACCTCCCAAATTCGCGAAGATCGAGACGGTGGCGGCACGCTTGGGGTGCCGGGGGTCGATGAGCTCGGCCAGGGCGGCGGTCGCCGCTCCGATGACAAGCGCGGCCGAGAGGCCGGCGAGCACCCGACCCACGATGATCATCGCGAGGTCGACGGCGAACAGGAAGACGGCGTCGGCGGCGACGGAGAGGATCAGCGCGGCCAGGATGACCGGGCGACGGCCGATCTGGTCCGAGAGCCGGCCGAACACCAGCAGTCCGACGACCACCCCCAGCGCGTAGAGGGCGTAGACCACTGTCACCGTCAACGACGAGAAGCCGAACTGCCTCTCGTAGAGCGGGTAGAGCGGGGTCGGCACAGTCGTCCCGACGAGGGTGATCCAGAAGGCGAACGCGACGCGTACCGCGCCGGACGTGGAACGCGACCGAGCCCGGACGCCGTCGGCGTCGCTGGCCTTGGACATGGTCAGTCCCTCCGGGTCCGGACCCGTGCTGCGGGCCGCCGCGCCTCCTGTCCCCCGTGCAGCATGGGTCGTGACCACCGGCCCAGGTGCGGTAACTGCCGCAAACGCCCCTCATCAGGTGGCGTCACCTGCCGGGTGAGACCCGGCCGCGCCGGCCGGGAGAGGCCGCGTCCTCAGCCCGCCGCGTCCTCAGCCCGCCGAGTCGGTCCGGCGCGCACCCGGCGGCCACAGGACCGTCGTCGGGATGTCGCGCTGCCGCGCCCAGCCCACGGTACGGTCGGTCGCCGCCTCGTGGCAGCCGCGCTCCCCGTCCCAGACGGCCACCAGACGCTGCACCCGGCGCAGCAGCTCCCGGTTCGCGGCCACGTACGCGGCCGTGCCGGAGTGCCGGAATCCGGTGTGGACGACCTCGACCGCGCCGCCGAGCAGTTCGTCGAAGGCGGCCCGGCCCGCCACCGGGATCGCCCGCTCTCGGTAGTCCGGCGCCGGCAGGACCACCTCGTACACGCCGCCGGTGGCACGCACCGCCCGCGCGAAGACCTGGTCGGCGCCCGCGGCCAGACAGGTCACACCCCGCACCGGCCGCTCGCTGATCCGGCGCAGCTCGGTACGCAGCGCGTCGTACACGAGCCGTTCGGTGGCGGGGGTCAGGTTGATGTGCCCGGTGATCCCCACCCGGACCGGCCGAGGGTCCAGCGTCATCCGCCGATCATCTCCCCCGACGCGCCGCCCGACGTACGCGGGGACTCACCGGCTGCGCCGCTCTGCCGGGGCGGCGCGGGCGGGCCGGGGGCGGGGTCGGCGCCCTCGGCGGTCAGCCGGATCATCTCGAAGCCGGCGTCGGACAGCACCTCCGGCAGCGCCCGGATCTCGTTGCGGTTCATCTCCTGGACGTCCGGCGGCAGCTCGTCCCAGGGCCGCAGCGTGGGATGCCGGCGGCGGACGTCGTCGCGCGGCTCGCCGTACACCCAGCCCTCCCCCCGCCGTTCCCGGCACCACCGCTCGTGTTCCATCCGGGCCAGTTCGTCGATCCGGTCGTCGATCGCCCGGCTGGCGCCCGGATCCGCCGTACCGCCTGTGGTGCCGTGCCGGGGCGCCACCACACAACCGAGGCTCAGCAGCTTCCCGGCGATGTCCTGCACGTGGGCGCGGTTGGCCCGGCGCAGCGACTCGGGGAGGCGGGCCCAGTCCACCATGGCGGGCGCCGAACCCCGGCGCACGCCGGCCTCGGCCTGCGACTGGAGGTACTTGTCGTGGATCTGCCGGGCCAGCCGTTCGGTGAGGTCCTCGGCGATCAGCTGGGCGTCGCAGGCCCGGGTCAGCACCGGGTAGAGCTGGAGCCGGCCGTGCACCTCGTCGAGCAGGTCGTGCCGCCGGTCGCCGTGGAACGCGGCGGCGAGCGCCGCCTGCCGGTACACGGGTACGAAGACGGTGCTCTCCGCCCGTTGCCACAGCGCCGGGGTGTCCAGCGCCAACTGGAGGCCGTTGCGTTCGTCCACCGCGCACACGTAGAGCCGGTCGTAGCCACCGCGCAGCATCCCCGACCCGACCAGACCGTCGAGGTCCAGGTCGTACGCCCGGACCTGGCAGGCGGCCGGCAGGAACGGGTGCCGGGCGGTGGCCAGCTCGAGTTCGACCGTCGCGTCCGGCGCCACCAGGTCGACGCGCAGTGGCGGCACCTGCCGACCGGGCGGCGCCTCGGCCTGGCGCAGCTGCCAGTGCCGGGCGCTGGCCACCAGCGCGGCGCGGCGGAAGCTGCCCCGGCCGGCGATGAGGATCCGGACCGGTCGACCCGTCGGGGTCGGAAGGGGGTGGTGCCGGTGCAGGGCCCGGGCGGCGACGTCGTCGACGTGGAAGTAGTCCAGCCGCAGCCGGCTCGAACCAGCCGCACCCAACCGGCGGGCCTGCAACGACAGGCACATCTCCGGGTCGTGGACCTGCACGTAGACCCGGGCCGGTTGCCGCCGGTCCTGGATCAACCGACTCGCCGCGTTGGCGATGGCGTGGTTGCGGTCGTCGTCGTCCGTGCAGGCGTAGACCGTGTGGGCGTGCGGCAGACCGGCGCCGCGCAGCACCTCGGGGCTCGTCGGGTCGCCGGTGACCCCCAGGTAGCGGCGCCGCCGGTACTCCAGCGGCCCGAACGGCTCGGCGCGTACGACGACCACCCGCTCGCCCTCGCTGAAGAGCCGGTCGGCGAGCATGTGGGCGAACTGGGAGTCGCCGCAGACCACCGCGTGCCCGCGAGCCCGCCGGGCGCGCAACCGGCGGATCTCGGCGGCCAGCAGCAACCGACTGGCCTCCACCACCGCGAGCAGGGTGAACAGCGGGGCCGCGAACCGGGCGACCTGCAACTGCCACGGGTAGGGGCCGGGATCCTGCAACGGCTCCGCGCCGAGCACGAAGAGCTGGATGTCGTAGTAGACGACGTCGTACAGGTCGTAGCCGCTGCCCGGCTCGGCCCGCAGCATCCGGTCGAAGCCCACGTAGCCGAGCACCAGCGCGAGCAGGCCGATCACCGCGAAGACCATCCGCAGCGCCCTCCCGGCGGGGCGGTACGCGCCGGGGACCGGACCCGTCATCGACCAACTCCCTCGTCCGCGCGACGCCGCGATCCACGGGACCGGGCCACCTCGTATCGTATTCGACGCAGTCGATCCGACCGGACCATCGGCACCCCGGCTGATCGGCTCTTTTCCCAGGTGAACGACACAGTCGGTGGATGCGTACCGGTCCCCCTGGCTCGCCACCGAGGGTTACGATTGCCAGACGGGCCGGAGGGGGCGCAGGAACGGGTCGGCCTCGGGTCCCCCGACACCTGGCGCCCAGGCCGGAGCTACCGGAGGATCACGGAGATGGACGCAGTCGAAGGTCCACCGGCGGCAGGCCCGGTCAATCCCTTCTCCCCGACGGCCGTGGCCCGTGTGACGGAGCAGGGCACCGGCGGGAGCACGGTGGTCACCACCGCCGTCCGCGACGCCACCGACCAACTCGACGACTACCTCCGCACCGGTGACGGCGCCGTGGTCGCCCTCGTCGGTGACTACGGCACCGGCAAGACCCATCTCGCGGTCGAGCTGCTGGCCCACGCCCGACGGGTCACCGGAGCGGCCGGGCAGGCCATCTACCTGGACGCGCCGGGCGACACGTTCCTGTCACTGCACCGCCGGTTCCTGACCCGACTGTCCCGGGACGCGGTCCGTGAGCTGGTGACCGGCTACCTGCCCGGCTCCTCGGCCGATCAGCTCGTCCAGCGGCTTCGCGCGGACCTGGCGGAGGTCACCACCGACCCGGCGTTCGGCACCGCGTTGGCGATGCTGCTCGACCCGGGCACCGAGGCCGCAGCATGGGACTGGCTGTCGGGTCATCCGCCGGGCCCGGCGCTTGTCGCCGCCGGCGTCACTCCCAGTACGGACGTGGAGGCCACTGCCGTCGAGGCGATGGGCGTGCTGGCCCTGCTGCACGGTCGACGGCACGACCGCTTCGTGCTGGTCCTCGACGAGCTCGACAAGATCCTCACCGCGGGTGGCCGCCCCGGCCCGGAGACGATGGCCCGCCTGCAACGGCTGCTCGGCGTGTTCACCTCCGCCGGTGCCCTGCTGGTGATCGCCGGGCTGCCCGACATGCTGCACCTGCTCAGCACCGAGGTACGCCAGCGGATCGGGCCGATCGTCCGGATGTCCGCGCTCACCGGCGAGGACGTGCGCACGTTCATCAGGCAGACCCAGCTCCGGGCGTTCGGCCAGGCCCGGCTCGCGCCGTTCACCGTGGAGACCACCGAATACCTGGCCAACCTCGCCGACGGGGTGCCCCGGCGGGTGATCCGGCTCTGCTACCACCTGTTCCAGCGCGCCGCCCAGGCCGGCACACCCGTCACCCACGTCATGGTCCGCGAGGTCGTGCGGGTCCAGTTCGATTTGGCCAACCGGCAGGACGTCGCCGCCGACGTACGGCGGGTGCTCACCCAGGACGGCTGGTCGTACCAGCGGGACCATCTGCTCGGGTCGATGCGTGACCTGCCTGTCGACTTCTGGATACCAGTGGAGGAACGCAACGCGGGCTGCTGCGTGCTGCTCAGCGAGTCGATCCTCAAGGCGGAGGAGGTCGACGACCTGCACCGACGGGTCGTCGCGATCCGGGCGGCCGTCCCGGACAGCGAGGTGATCCTCGTCGTCGTCGGCCACCTGCCGACGGAGTTCGCCGCGGAACTCGCAGGCACGTTCAGCGTCGAGCCCATCGTGCACGACCCGCAGTCCTTCGCCGAGGACCTGTCGGGCAGTGTCAAGGCCCTGATGCGCCGGCTGGAGCAGGCGATCGGCGCGGACGCGCTGACCTCGGTACGCCAGCGCGTCGAACGGATCCACCGCCAGCAGAGCAACACCCAGCGCTCCATCGAGCACCTGTCGTACCAGCTCGACGAGATCCGGGGCGAGCTGCGTCCGGCCGGTCTGCTCGGGGTCGTACCGCAGCACCAGCCGGAGGCGGGGGCGACGCCGCCGCTGCCGGGGCGTGTCGCGCGGGTGTTCGTCGAGGCCATCGACGCCCTGGACCAGCTCACCGGTTTCGAGCGCCGCCTGCGGGACGCGTTCGCCCCGCACCGCGTGGCGACCGTCGGCGGCGCGGACGGCGGCCAGGCCCTACGGTCGCTGTTGCGCTCGCGGGACGTGCAGCGGGCGGTGGGCACGTCGGTGGTCCTGCGCCGCCTCATCGAGGCGTTCCGCGAGGGCGTGGAGCAGTGGTACGCCGGCCACCGCGCCGATCCCCAACCGACGGACCCGGAGCGGTTGGATCTGCTCTGCGAGACGTACGACGGGATAGCCGAGTACCTGCCGCTGTTCCAGTTGGACACGCTGAGCGGGTTGGCCGCCGCCGGTGGCGGTGGCGAGGACGGCGTGGATCCGGTCGACCACTCGCGTACCTGGTCGCAGGCGCGGTCGGTCTTCGACGGGCTGGGCGGCCGGGTCCGTCAGCTGCTGCTCGCCGGCTGAGCGCCGAGCGGCGTCGGGTCGGCGTCCGGTCGGTGCGCGGTGTCGCCGGGGCCGCCGGGTCGACGCCTGTCGAGCACCGCCGTGGCCAGGGCGTGGATGACGTTGATGACCACGATGGCCGTCGCCACGATCCCCACCGTGCCGGGGAAGTCCCGTTCCAGGACGAGGGCGAGGATCACCGCGGTGATGCCGTTCTGCTGCCCCCAGGCGAGATACCGTCGGTCGGTCGCGGGCAGGCCACGGGTGATCGGCACCGACACCACCAGTTGCGCCGCCACCGCCGCCAGCCCGAGCACCACACCGGGCAGGATGTCGACGCCGTTCACCAGCAGCAGGCCCAGCAGGAACGTAGCGACCAGGTACGCCGCCTGGGTGGACCGGCCGACGACGGGGCCGAGCCGGGGGCGGAAGAAGAGCCCGGCGATCGCCAGGCCGAGCATGAGGAACTGCCACGCGGCGACCAGGACCATGGCGATCAGCAGCGCCACCGCCAGCCAGTTGAGCGCCGTACGGAGCCGGGGGCGGTGCGCGTCCTCGCGTAGGCCGGCGGCACGCAGCAGTCGCCACACCAGCCAGGCCCCCACGGCGAGGCCCACGTTGGCGAGCAAATCGAGCAGCAGGTCCAGGGGGCGGTCGCTGATGGCGCCGGCGAGCGCGCCCCCGTCGCCGCCGCCGAGGTCCAGGGCGAACGCGGAGACGTAGACGGTGAGCAGCACCGTGATGGGATCGTCGAAGGACGCCCAGATGGACAGGATGGACCGGGCCCGCGCGGAGGTGCGGTCGGGGCGGCTCATGGCGGCCACGGCGAGCGGGTCGATCTGGGCGACTGCCACGCCGAGGACCAGGAACGCGGGGTCGCGGAAGGCCAGCACCATCACACCGGCGATGAGTGCGGCCTTGGCGACCACACCGACGGTGACGGCCAGCAGCACGGTGCCCAGGTGGGCGCGTACCTCGGCGAGACTGATGTCGCGGGTGCTGCCGACCAGGCCCACCGCCAGCAGGACCGAGGCGAGGAGCAGGTACGCGGGGGCGCGTTCGAGCCCGTCCACGTCGCCGGCCCAGGCCACGACCAGGCCGGCCAGGGCGGCGGCGGCCACGGCCGCTGATCTCGCCACTACGGTCACGGCCACCCAACCGACGCGTCGAACCCCCCGTTGATCCGAGGTGAGGATATCGACGCGGGCCGACCACCTCAATCTCGAACCGCGTGAATCCTCGCGACAATTCAGGCCGTGAACAGTCGCGCCACCGCCGCCACGTCCTCGTCGGCGCGGGCGACCGAATCCTGGTCGAGGGTCACACCGACCAGGTAGTCGTCCGGGGAGAGGTGGTAGTAGTAGACGGCGCCCATCTCCACGTCGAGCACCAGCCGGGTCACGTTCCCGACCACGGCCCGGCGCAGGTCCCGACCCACCTGCAGGGCCAGCAGCGACAGGTCACCGGCGAGACGCTGGTAGCGGTCCCGCCGATCGGCCACCGTGACGCCCCTGTTGAAGAACGGGTCCAGGTCGGGGTGGTCGAGGATGTCGACGGCCCACTCCTGATCACCCATCCGGTGGTGGCTCAGGTAGTGCAGGCCCTGCGGTCGCAACGCGGTGAGCGTCCCGTCCGGCGACGGCGCCCCGATGTGGTGGGGGCGGAACTCGTCCGGCACGGTGGCCGGTGGTGGCGCCTCCTCGTCGCCGTCCCAGCCGCCCGGGTTCTGCGACCGCTGCCGCAGCAGCCTGCGCAGGTCGCCGGCGAGATGCGCGGCGGCCCGGTCGACGACACTGACCCGGCTCGGGTCGGCCACCGGCCCGGTGTCCGCCTCGGGGACGGCGGCGAATCCCACGATGTGCTCGTTGCCGACCACCGAGTTGCAGAAGACCAGACCCGTACGGGTCTGCACGACAGTCCGGATCAGCGCTCCCGTCTGCAACTCCCCCAGCCGGCGGTGCAGCTCGCTGACCCGGTAGACGAGTTGCGCACCCACCCGGCGGTACACCTCGCGGCGTTGCGACGCGTCCTCCTCGTCCGGAACCGGAACCGGAACCGACGGGTGGTCGAGCAGGTCCAGTGCGAAGTCGAGGACCCCGCTCGTGTAGTGGGCGACGTGGTAGACGCCGCAGCCGCTGAGCAGCAGCCCCCGGCAGAGGTCCCGCTTCTTCAGAAAGCCCGGGACGTCCTGCTCGGCCGTCTCCTCGACCAGGGCGTCGTGCAGCTCCGGATCCGTCACCTGATCTCTCCCTCAGCCCTGCGGCACATCGATGTCGGAGTCGGTCAGTGCGCCGGCACCGGGGGCGCCTTCGCGGAGCGCGCGGATCGCCGCGAGGTTGGCGGCGGCGTCCCGGGTGACCGGGTGGGCGCGGCCGAGGTAACCCAGGGCGGTCCCGTGCGCCTCCTCCTGCGTCGTCAACGCGGCGTCCAGGTCGCCGCGTGCGGCCAGGTGGCCGGCCTGGGCTGTCGTCGCCGCCAGCGTCCACGGGTGCGCGTCGCCGAGCTTCGCCCGCAGGGGGCGCAGACCGCTCTCGCCGGACGAGACGGCCTGGTCGAACTCCCCCAGGCCCCGCTGGAACAGGCCGAGGTTGACCGAACAGACCGCGGTGAAGGGGTGCTCCGACGCCAGTTTCCGCAGGTAGCCGCGCAGACAACGCGTGGCGTGCTTCACGGCGATCCCGGCGTCGCCGGCCCGGTAGTAGTCGGCCGCGAGGCTGAGCAGGCTGCCGCGGGTGAGCGGGTGGTCCTCGCCGAGGTTCTGGACATAGCCGCGGTACGTCTCCGCGCTGCGCTTCTTCGCCGAGATGGCCAGGCCGAGGCGGCGCTCGGTGACGGCGAGGCTGCGGTTGACCCGCAACTCGTCGAGCAGGCTGCCGGTGGGCAGCTCGTGGATCCGCGCCAGCGCCTCGCGCAGGGTGGCAAGCGACCTGTCGTACTCGCCGACCTCCCGCTCGCACGTGCCGACCTGGCACGACGCCCGCCAGGTCCGTGGGTCCTCCGGGCCGAAGAGCAGCATCCGGCGATCGCGTTCCTGACGGGCCAGCCGCAGGGCCTCCCGGGCGTCACCGGTGAGCAGGAACGAGATGCCGAGGTTGTTCACCGCCATCCGGGTGTTCGGGTGGTCGTCGCCGACCAGGGAGCGAAAACCCTCGAAGGTGGCCTGGTCCTCGACCAGGGCGTCTTCGAAACGGCCGAGGCCGCGCAGGTCGCCGCCGCGACCTCGGCCGGCGACCAGGGTACGGAAGTGGCGCAGGCCGTAGCGGCGGCGCTGCTCGCTCAGGACCAGCTCGTCGAGCCGCAACGCCTCCTGGTATTCGCCGAGCGCCCGGTTCAGGTTCGCGGTCTGGACAAACAGCCGCATGGTCAACTGGTCGAGGTCCTCGCCGCCGCCCCACCGCTTGCAGGTCGCCGAGGCCAACCGCAGCGCCGAGCGCCAGGCGTCGCTGTCGTTGGTCAGGTAGAGGTGACGGATCTGCTTGACGACCCAGTGCCGGACCTGCCGGTCGTCGGACTCCAGCGCGCCGCAGGGGACGAGGTGCTGCTGCAACTCGTCGAAGACGCCTGCGTAGCGGCTGTCGTCCGCCTCCGGGTCCGTCGGTGCGTAGCCGGCGAGGCCCCGCAGGACCTGCCGGTGCCGCTCGCCCCGCTTCGGCTCCGGCATGGCACCCCGCAGCAGCACCTGGATGGCGCGGTGCATGCGCAGCGCCGACGCGTGCCCCCAGTCCACGTCGTAGAGCGCGAAGCGGGTGCCCACGGTGAGGACGAGGTCCACCTCGCCGGCGTCGAGCAGCAACTCGTCCGCGTCCCTGCCGGCGGCGGCGGCGAGCTGGGTCAGCATCGAGGTGGACCGCAGCAGCGGAAGCCCGATGCCCTCCGGGGAGAGGAAGGCGCTCAGCTCGGCGAACCGGATGGCCAGCTCCCCGAAGGGGGTGGCCCGCAACGCGGCCAGCGTGATCCGCAGGACCCGGGCCACGCTCGAGGTGTGCGACCCGGGGATGCTCTCCCCCAGCTCCTCCTCGGACTGCCGTTCCAGCGCGGCCAGCAGCTCGCGGACACTCTGGCTCACCGCCTCCAGGCTGGGCACCCCGCCGCGCTCCAACGCCAGGGTGCGCTGCCGCATCCAGGCCGTCGCGAGGCGCAGGGCCAGCGGCAGGTGCTCCAGCGCCACGGCGATCGAGCGGGCGTCCTCGGTGCTGATACCGAGGACCCGGCGCAGCATGGCCACGCTCTCGTCGCCGGTCAGGGCGGCGACCTCCAGCGGGGAGGGCAGCCCGGAGGAGCCGTCGTCCCGCGACGTGATCAGGACGTGCCCCACGCCGTCGCGCGGCAGAAAGCCTCTCAACACGTCCGCGTCGTCGGCGTTGTCGTAGATCAGCAGCCAGCGCGGGAAAGCGCCGTCGGGCGCGGCGAGCGCCTTCAACGCCGCCTCGGCCGCCCCGGTGCTGTCCACCGCCTTGATCTCGTCGGCGAGCGCGCCGAGGCCGTTCTGCACGGTTTCCCGGTCCTGCGCCGGGATCCACCAGACCACGTCGTAGTCGTACGCGAACCGGTGGGCGAACTCGCGGGCCAGTTCGCTCTTGCCGACCCCCGCGCCGCCGGTGAGGGTCACCGGGCCGTCCTCGCTGGTCAGGTGATCGCGCAGCTTTTCCAGATAGTCGTCGCGGCCCACGAACGAGGAGTTTCGGGGAGGAACGTTCACGCGCACCCGCCGGCCGCGGTCCCCCGGGAAGCGCGGCACGTTGCGCCGGTCGCCGACGGGTGGCGCGGGGGCGATCAGACCCAGTTGGCTCAGCAGCAACGACTGCGCCCGGACGCCGTCGGCGCCGCGCAGGTCGACGACCTGTTCGGGGGCGAACGGCTCCCGCCACGACTCCCCCGCCACCAGGACACCGAGCATCTCCGCCGAGGCGTCGGCGGTGTCCGGACGCAGCCGGGACAGGCCCGTCTCGGCGAGATCCGGCGACAGAACCGCCAGCACCGTGGTGTCCGGGTCCACATCGGGCTGCTCGCCGGGGCGTACCGGCCGCAGGTGGGAGCGGATGCCGGTGCGGCGCAACTGCCCGGCGATCCAGTCCGCCCACGGTCGGTCGACCGGGTCGTACGCCACGACCGTGTCGCCGAGGTTCTCCGCCTGCTCCAACTGGACCGCGTGCCGGTAGCGCCGGCGGATCCGCGCCGGCACCGGAGCCGCCCTGGTGACCTCACCCCCGGTGATCCACCCCGCGATCCGCTCGTACGCGCTCAGCGGGCTGTTCGGGTCGTCCGGGTCGTCGGCGAGCACGGACAGCACGTCTTCGAACGTGTCGTAGTTGTGCGCCGGCACCTCCAGGATCCCCGTCGGCGCGGCCCCGCCGGCCGGCTCCTCCAGCAGCCAGGCGAAGGCCTGCCGGACGTAGTCCCGGGACCCTCCGTGCCCGGGGTCGGGAACCTCGTGCAGGGTCGGTGCGGCGAGCACCCGGATTCCGCCGGTGGCCTGCTGCTGCAACTCCTTGGCCAGGCTCGCCGCCTGCTGGACGAACACCCGACGAGGTGGCATGCAGACCACCGCGACGTCGCTGAGCACGGCGGTATGGGTGATCCCCGGCGCGCTCAGGTCCACCGGGGCGTCGATGAGGACGTAGTCGTAGTCGGCCTGCTGGAGCAGGTGTCGGATCCCGATGGCGTCCCCGGTGAGCGGCCCTCCGGTGGTGGCGTCGAGACCGACCATGCTGAAGGTGGCGGTCGAGCCGGACACCGCGTACCGGTAGAGGGTGCCCTGCTCGGGCGGCACAGGCGTGATCACCGTCGACTGGGGCGCCGGCCGGGCGTCAGATGCGGGGGTGAGCACCGCGGCGAG
Source organism: Micromonospora sp. NPDC093244 (assembly GCF_040683695.1). NCBI lineage: Bacteria > Bacillati > Actinomycetota > Actinomycetes > Micromonosporales > Micromonosporaceae > Micromonospora > Micromonospora sp. NPDC093244. The sequence goes on along the minus strand of NZ_JBFBEO010000001.1, from coordinate 1,315,808 downwards.
GTCGTCGCCGAGCGTCCGGGCCGCCGGGACGGCGTCCACCTGGACCGGCCGCAGGAAGTCGTACACCCTCGGGGTCTTCGGGCACCAGTCGACGGCGAGCACCTTCTTGCCGCTGCCGGCGAGGATCCAGGCCACGTTCGCGACCGCGCTGCTGCGGCCGGTGTCGTCGGCGGGTGACACGAACGAGACGATCGTGGCGGCCCCCGCCAGCCCATCCTTGTTGATCTTCATCGGTCTCCCCCGGCCCGGGCGGTGGTGCGGGTCGCCGGTGTCACCGCGGCGCCCGTGGGGTCAGTCGTTGCCATCGAGGGCACTCTCGAAGGCTGCGTACTGGTCACCGGCGGCGGCGCGGCGGTCGAGTCGCCCCAGCGCGGCGACGAGGACGCCGTTCGGGATGGCGTCCAGCTCGGCAAGATCCAGCTCGGTCAGGTCGATCAACTCCGAGTGGAGGTCGTCCTCTCCGGTGTCCATCCCCGACCACCGCCTGTCTCCGTGTCGCACCGCACCGGTCGGCCCCACCGCCGGGCCAGACATTGACCGGTCGCCAGATCCGCTGAGTGTGCTCATGATAACCGTGCGCCGCCGCCCCGGCGGACATCCGGACGGCGGCCGGACCAGCTAGGACGGCTCCACCCCGACGCCGGCCGGTCAGCGGGGGCACCCGGAACGTCACACGTCGATGTATGCTCCACTTTGGTAGGTGGCCCGACCGGTGACCGACAGGACGGCGGAGCGTCTGATGCCCGGACCCGTTGGCGACCACCGGCCCACACTCGGCACGGTGGCCCGCCCCGCGCCGCCGGGCCCCCCGGTTCCCTTCCGGCAGTTCGTGGTGAAGCTGCACAGCCGCTGCGACCTGGCCTGCGACCACTGCTACGTCTACACGATGGCCGACCAGCGCTGGCGTTCCCGACCCCGGACGATGTCCGCGACGACGCTCGCGCGCACCGGTGAACGCATCGGCGAGCACGCCCGCCGGCACCAGCTACGCCAGGTCAGCGTCGTCCTGCACGGCGGTGAGCCGCTGCTGGCCGGGGTGGCCGGTGTCGAACGGGCCGTCGAGCTGCTGCGGCGCGGCGCCGCCCCGGTGCCCGTGCGGATGACCGTGCAGACCAACGGCGTCCGCCTCGACGACGCGTTCCTGCGCCTGTTCGACAGGCTCGACGTGGGGGTCAGCGTCAGCCTCGACGGGGACCGCACGGCACACGACAGGCACCGGCGAGGCCCGGACGGCCGGGGCAGCCACGACCGGGTCGAGGCCGCGCTGCTGCGGCTGACCGGGTCGTACCCCCGGTTGTTCAACGGTCTGCTCTGCACCGTCGACCTGCGCAACGATCCGGTCGCCACGTACCGCAGTCTGCTGGCCCACCGGCCGCCGGTGGTGGACTTCCTGCTGCCGCACGGCACCTGGTCGACGCCACCCGCCGGTCGCAGCGCCGACGCCCGGCAGGCCCCGTACGCGGACTGGCTGAGCGCGGTCTTCGACGAGTGGTATTCCGACGGTGGGCAGTCGACAGGCGTCCGGCTGTTCGACGAGATCATCCAACTGCTGCTCGGCGGCTCCTCCCGCCTGTCCGGTGTGGGCATCAGCCCGGTCGCGGTGGCGGTGGTGGAGACCGACGGGGCCATCGAGATGGACGACACGCTCGGCGCCGCCCACGCCGGCGCCGGACGCACCGGCCTGCACGTCGACCGGGACGACTTCGACGCCGCCCTGGAGCAACCAGGTGTCCGGGCCCAGCAGGCCGGAGTGCCCGGGCTCTGCGCGCAGTGCCAGGCGTGCGACCTGCACCGGGTCTGCGGCGGCGGCCTCTACACCCACAGGTGGCGCGCCGGCAGCGGCTTCGACAACCCGTCGGTGTACTGCCCCGACCTGTACCGGCTCATCGGCCACATCCGCCGGACGCTGCGCCGGGACGTGGCGGCGCTGCGGGCGGTGTCCCGGTGACACCGGCCGGGCACCGGCTGCCCGGGGCCGTCCTGGACGCCCTCGCCGCGGGCGGGGGCGGGCCGGGCGCCGTCGACCTGCTGCGCTCCGCCCAGCACAGCAAGAACCTGCTCCTGATCCGGGCGCTCGTCGTCCTCACCCACCGCGTGGACCATCCGGACCGGGCGGCTGTCGAGGCCGCGTACCGGCTGGTCGGTGGCCTGGAGCGGGGCCAGCGTGAGGCGGCGTGGGGCCATCCGCCGGTCGCCTCCTGGGCCTTCGGCACCGCGTCGCTGCTGAGCCGGGGCGAACGCGCCGCGGCGTACCCCGGTCTGCTCGCGGCGGTCGCCGCCGCCGCGGCGGTGCGGGCCCGCGCGGACGCCGACCTGGACGTGCCGCTCGACCCGGCCACGCCGGGCCGGCTGGACCTGCCCGGCCTCGGCACCCTGCGGGTCGACCCCACGGCGACCCGCGCCCACGTGCGCTGCGTCGGCGGGCGCGCGGAGGTGCGCTGCGCCGGGGAGCGGATCGAGATCGGGTACGACCACACGCCCGACCACCGCTGGCGGCCCTACCCGGAGCTGCGGGCCGCCCACGGCGGGCTCACGCTGCGGCTGCTGCTGGACACCGGCACATGGCTGCACGTGCCGGTGGCGCTCGGGGTGGGCGCCCATCCGATCGCCGGTTCCGTCCGCGACCTCGGCCGCTGGCAGCACCGGCTGCGCGGGGCGTGGCGCCTGCTCGTCGACGAGCACCGGGCGGTCGCCGAGGAGGTGTCGGTGGCGCTGCGGACGCTCGTGCCGCTCAACCCACCCCGGGCCGGGGTACGCAGCGGCACGTTCCACCACGGCTTCGGCGCGGTGGCGCTGTCCCTGCCACCGGACGCCCGCACGGCGGCGGTCGCCCTCGCCCACGAGATCCAACACCTGAAGCTGGCCGCGCTTACCGACCTGTTCCCGCTCGTGCAGCCCGGCCCCGACGAGTCGTTCTACGCGCCGTGGCGGCCCGACCCCCGCCCGCTGGAAGGCCTCCTGCACGGCGCGTACGCCCACCTGGGGGTGGCCGGCTTCTGGCGCCGGCAACGGCTCGCCGAACGCGACCGGGCGGCCCGCCAGCACGCCGAGGTCGAGTTCGTCAGGTGGACCCGGGCCGTCGGAGAGACAGTGCGGGTGCTGGCCGCGCAGCCCCGCCTGACCCCCGTCGGCAGGCGTCTCATCGACGGCATGGCACCTGTCATCGACAGGTGGGCGCGGGAACCCGTGGAGCCCGACGCGGCGGCCGACGCCGCGCGCCTGCTCGCCGCGCACCGCGGCGCCTGGGAGCGGGCCGCAGCGCGACCGGCCTGACAGCGAGGTTTGCCGATCTCCTCTACCCTGGGCGGCATGGGGGACGCCAACGAGCAACCCAACCGGCGCGAATGCTTCGTCATCGCGCCGATCGGCCCGGAGGGCTCCGAGATCCGCGAGCGCAGCGACCAGATCCTCGAATACGTCATCCGTCCGGTGGTCGAGGCCCGCGGATTCCAGGCGATCCGGGGTGACGAGATCGAACGCGCCGGCCTGATCACCTCACAGGTGCTCGACCGGATCATCCAGAACGACCTGGTCATCGCGGACCTCACCGACCAGAACGCGAACGTCTTCTACGAGCTGGCCGTGCGGCACGCACTGCGTAAACCGTTCGTGCAGCTCATGGCAAAGGACCAGCAGCTCCCCTTCGACGTACAGGGCATGCGCACGATCCTGGTCGACCACACAAATTTGCGCAGCGTACACACCGCCAAGGAGCAGCTGGGCCGCGCCATCGACTCGATAACCGACGACGCCGACATCGTCACCCCGATGTCGGTCGCCCTCACCCTGCAGGACCTGCGCGGCTCGTCGAGCCCACACGAGACCGGCCTGTCACAGATCATCGAGACCCTGCCGCAGATGATGGACATCCTCCAGGACCTGCAACGGCACATGGGCGGCACCGCCCCCGCTGAACCCTCCGAGGCGGACGACCACCGACGGCTGCGCGGCCTCATCATGTCGCTTACCGACCGTGGGGTGGTGACCGAACAGGACCTCGTCGGCCTGCTCGGCGGGGCCAGCAGCAGGTTCGACAGGTGGGTCCAGCACCTCATCCAGCGCTCCAACGGCGCCGGCTAAGCGTCCCGGCCCGCCAGGGCGAGGCGTCCCTCCTGGTCGTGGCGAAGGCGGCCGCTGGTCAGGGCCACGTGCAGTCCGTACCGGAGGAGCTTGTCGATCTTCTCGGTACGGCGACGGTAGCCGAGCCGTTCCAGGCCGGCACGCAGCAGCCGCTCCTCGTCCATGCCCGGTACGCCCTGCAGCACGTGCACGAGGGCGTTGGCGACCTCCTCGGGCGGCACCTCCTCGAACGCCCTGTCGTTGCTGGCCTGGGTGACCCGGTACGCGCGGTATGCCTGCGGGTCGACACCGTCCGGCCAGGCGTACCCGCCAAGCGTCGGATGCCGGTACAGCCGGCGGGCGTCGACGAGGGCGAGTACGGCGGTGCGCCGGTCCTCGCGGGTGCGCAGGAAACCGAACCGGGCGAGTGCCAGGCGCGCGAGGCGGTGCTGTTCCACGGGCCCCTCCGCCTCGATGATCTCGTGCAGCGCGTCGCGCATCAGACCGCGTACGCGCTGGTCGGTGGCGAGCAGGTCGAGGTCGGCCTGGTCACCGAGCGGCGTCGGGACGTACGGAACGAACGGGCTCGCCGTGATGGCGTCGGGTGCTGTCGTCGCGACGGTGACCGCCTGCGGTGCGGACGCCGGCGCGAGTGCGGTGACTGATGTCGGCGACGGACCCGGACCGGGCTCCTCGTCGGCCGCGGGACGCGACTGCGGCATCTCGGCCGGTGCCGGCTCGACGCGTTGGCGCGGCGGCGCCATGTCGTGGTGCGGCGGCGCGATGTCGTGGTGCGGCGGCTCGGCCCCCACGGGCTCGGGCTCCGGTTCGACGGACGTGGTGGCCGCGGCTCGGGTGAGCGCCTCGTCGACCCGGTCGAGCAGGGCCGACCGGTCGCGGATCCACGCCGGCAGCCAGAAGCGCACCACCTCCGACCAGCCCATGATCGACCGGAGCAGCGCGGGCGCGGAGTCCCGGTCGGCAACTGTCGGGCGGGCACCCCAGTCCGGACCGTCGAGCATGACGGCCACCTGCCACCGAGGCGTCCCCGGCGTGCGGACGGCGATGTCCACTGTGAAGTCGGAGAGGCCGTGCGAGGTACCGACCTCGTGGCCACGCTGGCGCAGCGCCGCCGCCACCTCGTCGCGGATCCGGCTGCGCCGTTCGGCCCGGCTGGCCGTCAGGTCACCGAGTCGACCCACGCCGGCCGCGGCCATCTCGCAGTACGCCCGCAGGTGCTGTGCGCCGAGCGCGGAGGTCCGGGACAGGTCGATGTCCGACGGGTCGAACGACGAGTACAGGACGACCTGGCGGCGGGCCCGGGTGATGGCGACGTTGAGTCGCCGTTCGCCGCCGGCCTGGCTGAGCGGGCCGAAGTTCAGCGGAAGCTGGCCGGTCTCCGGGTTGGTGGAGAAGGCGAGGGAGAACAGGACCACGTCACGTTCGTCTCCCTGCACGTTCTCCAGGTTCTTCACGAAGATCGGCTCCGCGACCGCGCCGGAGAGGTGCTCGCGGATGACCGGGTCGCTGCTCTCCTCCAGCAGGTTGAGGATGAGGTCCCGCTGCTGGATGTTGAAGGTGACCACGCCGACGGACCGGGTGGCGGTCGCCGGATCGTGCAACCGGCGGGTGATGTCCCCGAGGATCGCCCGCGCCTCGACCTCGTTGGTACGCGAGCCGCCCCGGTCGTACTGGCCGTCGACACGCCGCCAGGTGACGCCGGCCGAGCTGGCCGCGCCGGGCGACGGGAGGCTGGAGAGCTTGTTGTCGTAGTAGTAGCGGTTGGAGAAGGCGATGAGCGACTCGTCGTGGCTGCGGTAGTGCCAGGACAGCCAGCGCTGCGGCAGTCCCGATTCGACGGCCTCGCTGAGGATGCTCTCCAGGTCCTCCGGCACCGGGCCGTCGCCCTCGTCGACCTCGTCGACGCTGTGGCTGGCCTGCATGATGCTGCTCGGCGGCATTTGTCGGGAGTCGCCGACCACCACCACGGCGCTTCCCCGACCCATCGCGCCGATCGCCTCGGCCACGCGGATCTGCGACGCCTCGTCGAAGATGACGAGGTCGAAGCGTTGGCTCCCCGGTGCCAGGAAGTTCGCCGCCGACGCCGGGCTGACCAGCACGCACGGGGTCAGCGCGAGCACGGCGTCCGGGTACTGCTCGAACAACTCCCGGAAGGACCGCCCGCCCCGCTTGCGGCGAAGCTCGGCGGCGAAGTCGGCGAAGCGGCCCCGCCTGTCGGTCGGGCTGAAGGGGCGTCGGCGGACCAGCACCGCCGGCAGCTGTGTCGGCAACGCGGACCGCAGCTCACCGGCGGCCGCCTCGAACTGGCTGATCTCGTCGTCGTGCAACTCCGGGTCGAAGTACTGCAGGCCGCCGGCCCGTACCCGTTCGGTGAGGGACGCGGTCGCGACTCCCCGTCGGTAGACCTCCTCGGCGAGCTGCGCGGTCACCTCGGCGCGCAGCAACTGGTCGCGGTAGTCGGTGAGGCCGGCCGAGGCCAGCACGTCGGCGTGCGCCAGGACTGTCGCCCAGCGGCGCAGCGGGAACAGTTCCTCGGCCCGCAGCTCGTGCAACCAGGCACTGCCGTCACGCTGCCACGCGTCGACCCAGTGCGATCCGGTGGCCCACAGGGTCAGCTCCGGCCCGGCCGACCGCAGGACCCCGCGCCAGGCCCGCCACCGTGAGGCGACGCGGTCGAGAAGACCCGCACCGACATCGGTGAACCCGTCGTGGAACAGCTCCCAGGCCTGTGGGTGCCGGGCCAGGAGCGTTCGCCCGACCCGGGTCGCCTCGACCGCCTCCGCCAGCCGCTCCTGCGCGTTGGGGTCGGTGGGCTGCCACCGCGGCAGCCACAGCCCGCCCACCGCGACAATCCCCTGCTGGAGCGAGGCCGCCTGCGCCTGTGCGGCCACCAGCCGACCGGTGGTGACCTCCACCTGGTCGACGTCGAGCGTCGCGCCGGCGACGAGGTGCACCGCCAACCGGTCCACGACGGCCTGCCGACGCTTTCGCTTTCCGAACAGCTTCCTGGCCGCCTCCTGCGCCTCGGCGTGCCAGGCGGTCACGTCCGGGTTGGCGAACACGTCAGGCCGGAAGGTCGCCAGCTCGCCGGCGAAGCCCTGACGGAACGCCGCCAGGTCCGCCTGGAGCCGGGTCACCGCCTCGTCCCACCGGCGGTCGCCGGCCCGCACGGTGGTCTCCCGGTCCGGCAGCAGTCCGCGTACGGCGAGCCAGGCCCCTGCCTGCAACTCGCTCACGGTCTCCGGGGCGGGCAGCGTCCGCAGCAGGTCCACCACCTGCGGGTGGGCCGCGAGGTCGGCACGGAGGCGTTCGAGTTCGGCGGCGATCTCGGTGACCGCGGCGCCGTGCAGCCCGTCGAGGGTGCGGCAGCCGCTGAGCGCCCACGGGTGCCCGGCTCGGAGCCGTGCCGACCGTGCGGCCGCCGGGAACTCCCGCAGGGCCTTCTCGACAGGCGCGCGCGCCTCGGCCGGCGCGTGCAGGTAGCTCGACGGGATCGGTGCGACCGGGCCGTCCCCGTACGCCAGGGTCTGCTCGTAGGCCGACCAGAGCGACATTCCGACGGGGTTGGTGGTGTGCACCTGTGCCGGGTACTCGGTCAGCGGGGCGAGCCGCGTCCGGTACGCGGTCTCGACGGCCGTCCACCCGCCGTCACCGCCCTGGTCGTGCTGGTCGAGGGCGTCGCGCAGCTGCTGGCGGATGGCGTTGAGCGACTGCTTGCGCCCGTGCAGGTCGAGGGCGAACGGGCCGAGACCGATCTGCCTGAGGCGGCGCTTCACCACCTCCAACGCGGCCTGCTTCTCGGCGACGAACAGCACCGACCGGCCCGTGCTGACCGCCCGGGCGATCATGTTGGTGATCGTCTGCGACTTGCCGGTGCCGGGCGGGCCCTCCAGGACGAAGGAGTGGCCGCGCTCGGCGCGCACGATGGCCTGCATCTGCGAGCCGTCGGCGGGAATCGGCAGGTGCAGCTCGGCCTCGTCGACCATCACCTCGGCGTCGTCGGGACGGGCGGGGTCGTCGAAGGTGGCACCTGACGAGTCGACCAGGTGCCGGACGACCGGGTTCTCCAGGAACCGGGGCCAGTGATCGGTGAGGTCCCGCCACATCTGGAAGGTGGAGAACTGCAGCAGCCGCAGGCTCGCCGTCTCGTCGATGCGGTAGTCGAGCCGGTTGTCGACCAGGCCGGTGTTGATCGCGGCGAGAGTCTTGGCGATGTCGATGCCGTGCCCGTCGAGGACCGGCCGTTCCAACTCCGGGATCCGGACGCCGTGCTTGACCCGCAGCCACTCGACCAGGCAGTGGTTGGGGCTGGCGACCTCGGTGCCGTCGATGACCATCGCGTACGGGCGACGGCCGGTGCCGCCCTCGACGCGTACCGGTAGGAGGAACAGCGGCGCGTACGCTTCTCCCCCTGTCGTCTTCGTGTGCACAAGCGTGCCGATGGTCAGGTAGAGGTAGTTGCTGCCGGTCTCCTGCTCCATGGTGCGCGCCTCGCGCTGCAGCGCCCGCATCGCCGTCTTGTACCGAGCTTCGGTGACCGCGCCGTAGACCCGCCGGTCGGTACGCAGCTCCCGGGTCAGGATCTCCGCGTCGAGGTCCTGCGCCCGACGTGCCCCGGCCAGTTCGTGGACGTGGCTGATGTCGTCCTGCGGGATGACCTGCACCTGCTTGCCGTCGTGGATCAGGTCGTCCAGCAACGGCAACGCGCCCGCCGGCACGTGCAGGTCCAGGCCGCGACCCCGCTTGGGCAGGTTGAGCAGCGGGTTGCGCAGGCTCAGGTCGAGCAGCGACTTCTTCCACTGTTGGATCCGGGCCGGCGAGCCGTCGGACTGCTGCACCACCTCGTCGCCGTCGTCGGCGAGCTGACGCAGCTTCGCGGCGGCGACGCCGTCCGGAAGGTCGAGGGACGCTGTTGTCTCCAGCGTCGCCTCGGCGTCGACCGCGGCGGGCGCGACCAGTTCGTCGGCTGACGGCAGCGGTCGGATCCCCGAGCGGTGGGCCAGGTGCACGTCGACGAGACCCTGCACGCGCTCACCGTCGCCGCGGAAATGGCCGAGCCCCACCCGTACCGCCTCGGTGAAGGTCGCCGACTGCGCGCCCGGCCCGATGCGTGTCAACTCCACAGGCACCGCCCGGCCGGAGTCCACCATCGAGATCAGCAGATTGCGCTCGGTCACCGCGGCCGAACCCAACCGCTCCTCCTCCAGCAGGAAGCCGCCGAACGCGTGCCCCTCGCTGATGAAGATGAGCGGGTGCAGACCCGCCGCCTCCAGACACGCGGCGTACGTGACAGCCAGGTCGAGGCAGTTTCCGAGTCGGCCGTCGAGCACCGCGGCTGTCGTCCGTACCTTCTGGCCGGTGTTCTCGAACGACGCCGGCAGGGTCTGGTAGGTGATCTCGAGTTGGCGTAACGCCTCGTACACCGCGCCGGCGATCAGGGCCGCCCGCTCCGAACCCTCCTGGTAGCCCTGCAACGAGCCGGAGCCCGTGCGCGCGAGCAGGATCTGGGCAGCCGCCCGCAGGACCGCGTCGACCGCCCGGGTGTTCGGCTGCACGAAGGCCGCCAGGCTGTCGTACAGGGCCGGGCTGTTGAACCACTCGTTGTGCGCGAGCACCCGTGACGGGGCGACCAACGTCAAGTCGTTGTCGGCTGTCTCGACGATGAGGCGGTAGTCGACCGGGAACGCCTCGTCGGTGCGGTACAGCAGCACCCGGTCGGGCGTGAAGTCGCGGAAGTCGGCCCAACTCGTGCTCGCCCCCGGCGGCAACGGCGCGGTGAGCGTACGCGTCCACGGCTCGGTCAACGGGCCGTCCGGGCCGCGCAGCTCCAACGTCACCGTCACGTCGGCCAGCTCGACCGCGCCCCGGTTGACCAGGGTGAGATGCCGGACCAGCGGCACCCGGTTGTGCACCAGGGCGGCGTTGATCGCCGGCTGCACGAGCAGCCCGACTTCGAGCTGGTCGTCGTCGGCGGTGAACTGCGCGAAGACGCTGTCGGACATGGGCGTTTCTCCAGGTGGCGAGACCAGGGAGGGCCAGCCTACTGGTCAACCCACCGGTGGAGAGGGCCCCGGCCGTACAACCACTTTGGGCCCTGTACGTCCGAAGCGGTACCTGCCGTGCACGACGAGGCACCCAGCACGACCTCGCTGATGGTCAAGTCAGGGGGAGCTACGCAGGGAACGAGGCTGCACACGCAACGCCACCGGTTGATAACGTATCGATGCTTCTGCTGGTGTCGATCGGTGGCAGTCCCCTGGGGAGGTTCGCATGTGGGCGCACCACCCGGCGTTCGCCGCAATGGAACGCCATCTCGACAGGGACGTTCAACACCATCCCTCCGCGCACACCGCCCGGGCAGTCGCAGACCAGCACCGGACCCCAACGGCACCCCGTGGCCACGCCATGCCGCTGGTTGATGGGGCGCATCGGTGCCGGTGACGCCCAATCCGCTCGTCGCCGCTGCAGCCGACACCTCACCCAACGCCTGGGCCGGAATCTGGCTCTGCGAGGACATCGAACTGATCGCCCAGGGCATCCGCACCGGCAGTTGGATCGACGGCAGCTTCGGCGTCATCAACGCCGGTCTGGACGCCCTCGCCTTCGTCACCGACCCCGCCAGCGCCCTGCTCCAGTACGGCATCGCCTGGCTCATCGAACACGTCAAACCCCTCAGCGAAGTCCTCGACTGGCTCGCCGGCGACCCGGCGCAGATCGCCGCACACGCCGAAACCTGGCACAACGTCGCCACGTCGCTCCGCGAGGAAGCCGCCACCCTCGCCCGCACCGACGTAGCTGCTTGGAGCGGAGCAGCCGCAACCGCCTATCGCGCCTGGACGACCGAGCAACAACAAGCCATCGTCGGGCTCGCGCTCGGCGCCGACACCATGTCCGCCATCACCGAAGGCGTCGCCGGCCTCGTCGCCGCCGTCCGACTCCTCGTCCGCGACGCCATCGCCGCCTGCGTCTCCCGCCTCATCGTCTACGCAGCCGAACTCCTCGCCACGGGCGGACTGGCCACACCACTGGTCGTGGAGCAGGTCACCGCGACTGTTGCGTCATGGGGGGCGCGGATCGCACGACTGCTGCGCGGACTGCTTGCCAGCCTGCGACGGCTGATACCGGAGATCCGCCGACTCGGCGACGTCATCGACAAGCTCAAGCAGGCGCTCGGGCGACTCCGCAAGCAGTCACCGGACCCACAGAGGGCTGACGGCCCCGGACCAACCAAGCTCCCGAACGACCCCGAACGACCGGACTTCACTGAAGCCGAGGTCGACCCGAGGAAGATCACCGCCTACGCCATGAACCCGGACCATCCTGTCGGCAGGAACAAGTATCGCGTCATCAACTCCGCGACTGGCCTCGGCCCGGTGGACGCCGACGTGATCATGCAGCAAATCCGCGAAGGTGTGCGTGGGGGCACGCCTCTGCCCGGCAAGACGGACGAGTTCGGCGAACGGTTCTCCGTGGACCTTCCCCTGACCGGGCCTGGTGGCACAATCACCGTCCGGACAGCCTGGATACTGGAAACCGGAGCATCCGCACCTCGGATGGTGACCATCTCGTTCCCGCCCAAGGAAGGATGACGTGGTGGAGCTGTATGACGTAGTGGAGCTCCAGGAAGCCATTCCGGGAGAACATCTGCCGGCAGGCGCGGTGGGGACGGTTGTTCACATCTTCAGTGCCCCCTCGACCGCCTACGAAGTCGAGTTCACCGACGCCGATGGCCGCACCGTCACCATGATCACGCTCCGGCCTGACCAGGTGATTCGCCGCGACGGGTAGTGGGGCGAGGCGCAGTTCCCACGCGCCGCGCTCCGGTGACCGCGTGGGCACCATCGCCTGGTGCCAATCCAGCGCTGGTTGACGTAGCGAGAACATGTCCCGTCCCGGAGACCCTGAAGGTCCTAGCCGCGCGCACTCTCCGGCGGTGGCACCTCTGCGCAAGCTGAGCACCCGAGCAGCTACCGTTTGTCCAACCGGTTGGGCAGCCTGCGATGCTCCATGCCATGGATGACTTGACGGATCGCGTGCGAGCATTCGCTGAAGCGCGGGAATGGCAGCAGTTCCACACGCCCAAGAACCTGGCCATGGCCCTCGCCGGGGAGGTCGGCGAGCTGATTGCCGAATTCCAGTGGTTGACGCCCGCGGAGGCCTCGGCAGTCATGAACGACCCGGATGCCGGCAGCCGAGTGAAGGCCGAGATCGGCGACGTAATGATCTACCTGACCAGGCTCGCCGATGTGCTCGGCGTCGACCTGATCGAAGCGGCCCTGACAAAGCTCGACGATTCGGCGCACCGCTATCCCGTGGAACAGGCTCGCGGTTCGGCGGCAAAGCGGTAAGCAAGAAACGATGTCAGCATGGCGTTGAGTTGATCTCTTCGCTACAGTCCTTGCCGTAGGAGCGCGTCACGACGGGCTTCCGGCGATTGCCGGACACGCCCCCCATGCGCACGATCACTTCGTGCTGCCCGGGGGCAAGTGTTGTCAGCGTTCCGTACGTCCGCCGATGGTCTGCTGCGCCTGGCTGACGCCGGCATGCTCGTAGACCGAATCGTGGAGCAGCTCGGCCACGATGTGAGCCCGGCAGAGCGCCGTGCCTGGTCACGCAGCCTTGACGTGCTGGGGCAGGATCTCGTCGATGCTGGTCTCGGACAGGTGGAGATGCTTGTCGAGTACCAGCTCCCGCTGACAAGCAAACGAGTCGACGTTGTGCTCGCAGGAGTTGATCCGAGAACATCCGACGACTCCTACGTCGTTGTGGAGTTGAAACAGTGGTCCTACGCCGAATCCTACGAGGGCGCTGAGAACCTTGTGGCAGTGGAGCGGGTACGCGGCGCGCGGCTGCATCCCGGCGTTCAGGTCGAGCTTTACTGCGAGTACCTGACGGACTTTCTCGGCATCCTCTCAGAAGACCGGAATCCGGTGCGGGGTGTGGCGTACCTGCACAACGCCGTGGACCGCGACATCAGCGACCTGTTCGATCGCCAGGCGACCGAGCAGAGCCGAATCTTCACCAAGCAGCGGCGCGGCCAGTTCCACGACTACCTACGCACCCATCTGGCTCCGAAGTCAGGCGCCGGCGCCGCAGACCGCTTCCTCACCAGCTCTGTTCGGCCCAGTCGGCACCTGCTGAGGTACGCCGCACAGGAGCTGAAGGATCGGTCGCACTTCACTCTGCTGGATGAGCAACGCGTGGCGTACGAGCTGGTTCTGCACGCGGTGGAGCGCGCCCGGTCGGCCGACCGCAAATCGGTCGTGGTCGTGTCGGGTGGACCGGGCAGCGGCAAGAGCGTGATCGCCCTTTCGGTGCTTGGCGAGCTGGCACGCCAGAACCGGTCCGTCATGCACGCGACGGGCTCACGATCGTTCACCCAGACCCTGCGTCGATACGCTGGTAAGGGCTCGACCCGACTGAAGAACCTGTTCGGCTACTTCAACAGCTTCATGTCCGCCGAGCGCAATGGTCTGGACGTGCTGCTCTGCGACGAGGCACACCGCATCCGGGAGACCTCCGTCAACCGCTTCACACCAAAGACGAAGCGCGACAAGGCGCGCCCGCAGGTCGACGAGTTGATCGCCGCTGCTCGGGTGCCGGTTTTCCTGCTCGATGAGCACCAGGTGGTGAAGCCGGGCGAGTTGGGCAATGTGGACGTCATCTCGTCCTACGCGAAACAGCTCAACCTGGATGTCGAGGTGGTGTCGCTGCACAGCCAGTTCCGCTGCGGTGGCAGCGAGGCATACGAGCAGTGGGTTGTCGACCTGCTCGGCCTCGACGGCGGCGAACCGTCGGTCTGGACCGGTGACGGGAGGGTCGACCTTCGTCTCGCCGAGTCGCCCGCCGAGTTGGAGGCTTTCCTCGCCGGGAAGCAGGCATCCGGCGTGACGGCGCGGATGTCCGCAGGATACTGCTGGCCCTGGAGCGATCCGCGCCCGGACGACAGCCTGGTGGCGGACGTAAGAGTCGGTGGCTGGTCCCGGCCCTGGAACGTCAAAAGTGACCGCAGCGTCGGGGAAGCGCCGGGCAGTGCGTTCTGGGCCACCGACCCGAACGGCTTCGGGCAGGTGGGCTGCGTCTACACGGCACAGGGCTTCGAGTACGACTGGTCGGGCGTCATCATGGGGCCCGACCTGGTTGCCCGGGAAGGTCGGTTGGTGACGCGGCGCGAGGAGTCGAAGGACCCTGCGTTCCGTAATCGCAAGTCGGTCAGCGACGCCGAAGCGGACCTGCTGATCCGCAACACCTACAAGGTCCTGCTGACCCGCGGCATGCAGGGCACGATCGTCTACTCCACCGATCCGGAGACACGGGCGTATCTCGCCTCGCTCGTCAATGTGATCAGACCAGTCGAGACGGTCTACGAGACGGCCGATGACGACCTGCGCTGATCCTCCGGTGCGCCCCGCGACGGGACGACGTAGCACGCGGGCGCGAGGTAGGTGTCGGGCCTTGGTAACGGCCACCCGTTCAGCATCGAGCCCCCGCCGACGTCCCGCGGGTAGGGTCCGATCATGACGATTCCCCACCTGACGGCCGCTGACGGCACCGCCCTGCCGGCGATCGGGCTCGGCACGTACCAGCTGAACGGCTCGGCGGGAGTCGACGCGATCGGCCAGGCGATCCGGGCGGGCTACCGGTTGATCGACTCGGCGGTGAACTACGAGAACGAGGGCGCGGTGGGTCGGGCCGTACGGGCTGCCGGCGGCGTACGCGACGAGTTGATCGTGACGTCCAAGCTGCCGGGGCGGCACCACCGTTTCGACGAGGCGTTGACCACCATCGAGGAGAGTGTGTTCCGCACCGGCCTCGACCGGGTCGACCTCTACCTGATCCACTGGCCCAACCCGAACGTCGACAGGTACGTGCAGGCGTGGCGGGCGCTTATCGAGGCGCGCGAGCGTGGCCTGGTCCGGCACATCGGCCTGTCGAACTTCCTGCCGGAGCACATCGACCGGTTGGTGGCCGAGACCGGGGTCGCTCCGGTGGTGAACCAGATCGAGGTGCATCCGTACTTCCCGCAGCAGGACGCGATCGACTACCACCGGGAGCACGGGATCCTCGTGCAGGGTTGGAGTCCGCTCGGGCACGGCAACGACCTGCGACAGCACCCCACGATCGTGGAGATCGCGTCCGCCCACGGCGTCAGCCCGGCGCAGACCATCCTTGCCTGGCACGTGGCGCGTCAGGTGATCCCGCTGCCCAAGGCGGCGTCCCCGCAGCGGCAGGTCGAGAACCTGGACGTCTTCGGCATCACGCTCACCGACGCCGAGGTGGAGGCCATCACCGCCTTGGGTCGCCCCGACGGGCGGCTCGCGGACCAGGACCCGGCGGTGTACGAGGAGTTCTGACCGCCCGAGTCCCCTGGTGCGTGCTCGACGGACGTGACGACATCGACCGGGTGCGGTGACGCGGCTGTCGACGGCAGATGGCCATAATCGGGCCGTCCGGGAGCGCCCCGACGTACCGTGAGGTCGTGCCGACGAGAGACGTGATCACCAAGGCTGACCTGGCTGAACTGCGCCGCTCGGTGCTCGGGACGGCCGATCCGCTGGGCGTCGCCGCCGACCTGGCCGAGGCCGCCGAGCAGGGCCGCCTGGAGGATCCGGACGACGCCGGTGACGCGCTGACGCTTGCCGCCGAGATCGCGGAGATCCGGGCCAGGCCGGATGCCGCGCTGCGGTACGCGGACGAGGCGGTGCAGGCGTACCCGTCGGGTGATGATCCTCGGGCCGGGGTGGCGCGCGCGTTGCGGGCGCGGGCCCTGTTCCGGGCCGGTGGTCGGGACGACGAGGCGATGGCGGAGCTGACGGCGCTGCGTCCGCTGCTGCTCAC
This sequence comes from Micromonospora sp. NPDC093244, assembly GCF_040683695.1. Taxonomy (NCBI): domain Bacteria; kingdom Bacillati; phylum Actinomycetota; class Actinomycetes; order Micromonosporales; family Micromonosporaceae; genus Micromonospora; species Micromonospora sp. NPDC093244. Next base: position 1,299,890 of record NZ_JBFBEO010000001.1, on the reverse strand, counting down.
GCAGCCCGACGCGCCGGCGTACCTGAGCGCGGCGTTGGACGCCGGTGGTCGTTCGTCGATCGCCGAGACGTGGTTGAGCGAGGCGGTCGACAGCCTGCTCGGTGAGCGCGGCACGGCGGCCGACCCGGAGGTCGGTCCGCCGGATGCGCCAGGTGTCGCGTTCTTCCTGCTGCAACAGCGCCATCGGGTACGCCGGAATCTCAACCTGCCGCACGACCGGCAGGACGACCTGGCCGACCGGCTGGAGAACCAGCTCGTCCGTCGGGCGTCGGAGCGTCAGGGCGGCGATTCGGATCTGCTCCTCTGGCGCCGGGACGAGTTCGACCGTCTGCTCGCCGAGCACGCCGAGCTGACCGACGTGTACGGACCGGACTGGGACGCGCACCGCGCCCGGCTGGAGAAGGCGCTTGTCCAGTTGGCGAGCGCCGGCCGCACGGGGTTGGGTGTGTTCGTCGCGACGGTGGCCGGGTTGGACGCGTTCGCCAGGCGCCGCGACGGGGACCCGTCCGATCCGCAGATCCGGGCCGGCTACGCGGCCGAGGTGGCGGCGCGGCCCAGCGCCCGGGTGCCCTGGCCGCCGGAGCGCAACGACGCCTGCTGGTGCGGCTCGGGCCTGAAGTACAAGAAGGACTGCCTGCCGCGTTCCCGCAGCTGAGGGCACCTGTCAACGGGCGGTGGCACGACGCTGGTAGTGGCGGGCAACGCGGGCCCGGTTGCCGCAGGACGGCTTGCACCACTCCTGACGCGGGTGGTCCTTGACGAAGTAGCGGACGCAGCGCGGCGCGGGGCAGGCGCGCAACTCCGACCGGGTGGGGTCGGCGAGGAACTCGACGACGGCGCGGGCCAGCCCGGCGGTGAGCGCCAGGCGCGCGTCGGCCGCCTCGCCCTGCCAGGTGAGGGACGGCGCGCTCTCGTCGGGCCAGGTCAGCACCGGCCGGACCGGCATCGCGGCGGCGGCCAGGTTGAGCCTGTCGACCGCCTCCTGCGGGGGCAGCAGCGCCGACGAGTCGGCCCGGCTGGGCGGGCCGGGCTGGACCGCCCGGGCGAAGAGGGTACGGGCGGCGCGGCGTACCGCCACCACGTCGAGTCGGGTCCGCTCGTCGCCGTGGATCGGGCACCCGCCCGCGTACTCCCGCAGGGGTTCGGCCTGCTCGGCGAGCCAGGCGGTCAGGCCGGGGACGTCGGCGAGGTCGTCGGCGACGCCACCGTTGCCGTCGTGCCGGATGGTGCTGACCAGGGCGAGCGCGAGCTGCGCGGACATGCGCGTCCTCTCCGTGGTGGCTTGTGCGGGCGACGGACGCGAGCGTACCTTCCCTAATGCCTTTACGTGCAGCTAACCATTAGGAGGCATCGTGCTGGTCGTCGCACATCTCAGTGACACCCACCTCGACAGCCATCCCCGGTCGGCCGAACGGACCGCCCGGGTGATGGACCATCTGCACGCCCTGCCGCGACCTGTCGACGCCATCCTGATCACCGGGGACATCGCCGACCACGGCGAGATCGCCGAGTACGAGACGGCCGCGAGGCTCTTCGACTCCCCGCTGCCGGTCCTGGTCTGCCCCGGCAACCACGACGTGCGCGCCGCGTACCGCAAGGGTCTGCTCGGCGACGACAGTGGCGGCACCGGCCCGATCAACACCCGGCACGACGTGGCCGGCGCGGTCTTCCTCCTGGCCGACTCCTCGGTGCCCGGCGAGGACCACGGCCACCTCGACGAGGAGACCCTGGCGTGGCTCGCTGACGAGCTGGGCTCGGTGCCGGCGGGCACGCCGACGTTCGTCGCCCTGCACCATCCGCCGGTCGTGCTGCACCACCCGGTCATCGACCCGATGCGGCTGGTGCCGGCCGATCCGCTGGCCGAGCTGGTCAGTGCCCACCCGCAGGTCGTCGCCGTGCTGACCGGGCACTTCCACACCGCAGCGGCGAGCACCTTCGCCGGCCGTCCACTGCGGATCGCGCCGGGTGTGGTGTCCACCCTCCGGATGCCCTGGGAGGGCCTGGGCCCGTTGACCACCCAGACCCAGCCGCCCGGCGTCGCCTTCCACGTGTACGACGACACCGGGCTGCTCACCACCCACTACCGGGTGGTGGTCTGAGCGTGCGGACGGTCGCCGTGCTCGGTTTCCTCGTCGCGGTCGCGCCGATCACCACCGCGCCGGGCACGAGCCTGACGCTTGTCGTCTCGCGGGTCGCCAGCGGCGGGCGGCGGCAGGGGTGGTGGGTGATTCTGGGTACGGTCACCGGGCTCTACGTGCACGCCATTCTCGCCGCCGCCGGCCTGGCCGCGCTCGTGCTCCGCTCGTCGCAGGCGTTCTGGGTCGTCAAACTCGTAGGTGCCGCCTACCTGGTCGGGCTCGGGGCCTGGCTGCTCTGGACCGCGTCCCGCCGACCCCCGGCGTCGCGGCGGCCACCGGAGACGCGGGCACGGAGGCTGCCCTGGCGCGTCGACCACCCGTACCTTCAGGGACTGCTGGGCAACGTGCTGAACCCCAAGGCCGCCGCCGTCTACCTCACCCTCGCACCACAGTTCCTCGAGCCGGGCCGACCGGTGCTCGTGCCGATGGTGCTGCTCGCCACGGCCCACGCCGCCCTGCACACCTGCTGGCTCGCCGGCTGGACAGTCGTCGCCGGCGCCGCCGCCCGGCTGCTGCGTACGGCAGGTGTCCGTCGCATCCTCGATCGGCTGGCCGGGATGATCCTGGTCGGTCTCGGTGTGCGGGCCGCGGTGACCTGAGGACACTGGATCCCCGCCGACGCCCTCTACCTGGCCGCGTTGCGCCGCGACAGCTGATTGCTGCACGATCGACGTCCACTCGACCCCACCCGAGGAGACGCCGATGTTCGAGGAGTTCATGGGCATCCCCGCCCACCCTCTCGTCCTGCACGCAGCGGTCGTGTTCGTGCCGCTGCTGGCTCTCCTGACGATCGGCTACGCGCTCGTCGCACCGATCCGGCCACACACGCGGTGGGTGCTGGGTCTGCTCGCCCTGGGCGCCCCGCTCGCCGCGCTGCTGGCGAAGGTCACAGGTGACGCCTTCTTCGAGCGGATGCGCTCCGCCAACCGGGTCACCCCGGAGTTCGTGCCGAAGCTGGAGGCGCACCAGGACTTCGGCGACCTCACCCTCTACGCCACGATCGGGTTGGCGGTGGTGGCGTTGGCGCTGGTCCGGTTCGTGCCGCCGCGCGCCACCGAGGACGTACGCCCCGGTCGGCCGCTGACCCTGGCGTTGCAGGTGCTGTCGGTGGTCGCCGCAGGCGTCGCCGTCTACTACGTGATCCGTACCGGCGACTCCGGCGCGAAGGCGGTCTGGGAGGGCCAGTGACGACCGGTGGTGCGACCCGGTAGCTGTCACCACGCCCGGCGGGCAGCCTCCAATATGAACGAAAGCCGTATCCCCGTCCGAAGGGATCGACGGATCGCCCACCCGCACCTAGCATGACGGACGAATGGATCTTCACGATTCGTCCTGCCGAGACCCGGCTACCAGCCCGACCGAAGGGAGACGCGCATGCGTCGACCCCGCCATCTGGCCCTACTGAGCGTCGGTGTGTCCGGCGCCCTGGTGCTCAGCGCAGCCCCCACCGCGGCGGCGGCCCCGCCCACGGCCACCACGCCCACCGGCATCGTGGTCGCCGACGGCATGACCCAACCGGTGTTCTCGCTCGCCGACGCGATCGAGGAGCGGGTGTTCGTCCAGACCCCTGTGGACAGCGACCGCGACGGCCGACCCGACCGCGTCGCGATCGACATCTCCCGCCCCCGGGAAACCGCCACCCAGGGCTTCAAGGTGCCCGTCATCTTCGAGCACAGCCCGTACCGCAAGGGCACCTGGGACGAGGTGCCCTACCCGAGCGTGCTTGTCGACGACCTGCCGCAGAACGGCCTGACCGGCTCCGGCCGTCGGGCGATGGACGTGGGCGCCCAGCGCGCCCAGGCGAAGGCCAACCTGCCCGGCTCGCTCGACGACTACTACGTGCCCCGCGGGTACGCGGTGGTGCTCGGCCAGAGCATCGGCACCGGCGACTCGGACGGCTGCCCCACCAGCGGCGACCAGGCCGAGACCCTCGGCACCAAGGCCGTCATCGACTGGCTCAACGGCCGCGCCAAGGGGTACGACGCGAGCGGCGCCCCGGTCACCGCCGGCTGGACCACCGGCGCGGTCGGCATGACCGGCGTCTCCTACAACGGGACGCTGCCCAACCAGGTGGCCACCACCGGGGTCAAGGGACTGAAGACCATCGTGCCGGTCTCCGCCATCAGCAGCTGGTACGACTACTACCGCGCCAACGGTCTGGTCGTCGCACCCGGGACGTTCCAGGGTGAGGACCTCGACGTCCTGGCCCAGTACACGGCCGGGCAGGCACGGGCCGAGGGCACCTGCGCCGACGAACTCGCGAAGATCACCGAGGAGCAGGACCGGGCCACCGGTGACTACTCGCCGTTCTGGCGCGACCGCGACTACCTCGACGCCCGCGACGTCAAGGCGAGCGTCTTCGTCGTGCACGGCCTCAACGACTGGAACGTGAAGACCGGGCACTTCGCCAACTGGTGGGACCAGCTCGCCGAGCGGGACGTACCCCGCAAGATCTGGCTGCACCAGGGCGGGCACGGCGGCCCCGGCAGCAGCGCGTCGGTCACCCTGCCCGACGGCCGCACCTGGACGTACAAGCAGACCGAGAACCGCTGGTTCGACTTCTGGCTGTGGAACGTGCGCAACGGCATCATGGACGAGCCGACCGCCGTCATCCAGCGTGAGAACCGGGCCTACACCACGTACGCCAACTGGCCCGACCCGGGCGCGCGCGACGTCGCGCTGCGGTTCGCCGCCACCGACACCACCGCACCCGGCACGCTGACCACCGGCAGGCCGCCGAAGGCCAAGGTCGAGCAGCGTTTCGTCGACGAGGGCCGGACCATCCCGCCGGGCACCCTGGTGGCCAACCCGGACACGGCCAGCGCCAACCGACTCCCGTACCTCTCCCCCGCGCTGGCGCAGGACGTCCGGTTCTCCGGTCGCCCCGAAATGCGGCTACGGATGGCCATCGACAACAAGCCGGACGCGAACCTCACCGCGTACCTGGTGGACTACGGTCCCGCCGGGTCGACCGCCGCGCCCACAGTGGTGACGCGCGGCTGGATGGACCCGCAGAACCGCAAGAGCGCCGACCGGACATCGCCGGTACGCCAGGGCAAGCTGTACGACTACCGGTGGACCATGGAGCCGAAGGACTACATCTTCCCGGCGGGCCACCGGATCGGCGTGGTCGTGTTCTCCACCGACCAGGAGTACACCCTGCTGCCGCTGGGTGGCACCGAACTGCGGGTCGCGCCGAACGACAGTGAGCTGCGACTGCCTGTCGTCGGCGGGCGGGGCGCCCTCGGGTTCTGAGTTTCGCCATTGCGCCACGGGTGGGGCAGTCCGACATGGTCGGGCTGCCCCACCCGCGCGTCGGGCGAGCCGACCAGCCGGTCAAGATCCGCGCAGTTTCGGGAAGTTGCTGCCTCCCCGCGCCGTGAGGCAGCAGTTTCCCTGACGTTGTAGGGATCTTGGGGGTCGTGTCGGGTGGGCGATGGACCTCCGGTCGTGGTCATCACGGCCCCTCGTGCGGTCCGTGGCCTCGATGCGCACTCCGGTGAGGGTGCCTGGTTCGGGGGGCGGTCGGGGGAGATCCGGTCTGGCAGCGGATGGGCGCGCTGTCCGGTTCGGCGGATCCGCCCGTGGTGGCCGCTGTCGGGTCTGGGTGTCGGTGTCCCGTGGCCGGCGCCACCACCCTGGCGGCGGAATCGTGGGCCGGGCGGGGTCGTTATACCTGGCATGCCGCCGCGACCTCGGGTCGTGGGGCACCCCCCAGCACCACAAGCCGGGAGCCCGGGTGGAATGACCCGCCCCCCGGCACCGTTACACCCTTCCCGACGCCGGCCCCCGGGGCCGCCGGGAGCGAAGACCTTTCCCCCCTTGCACGTGCGGCACGCCCATCCCCTTTGGCGTGCCGTGTATCCCCCGACATGCAGAGGAGCACGCCATCATGCGTACCGATCTGATTCGTAAGACCGCACTGACCGCCGCCGGCCTCGCGTTCACCGGTGGCGCCATCGCCGGACCGGTCACCACCGCGTATGCCGCGTCGGACGCCAAGCCCAGTGCGCAGACGCAAACCGACCGCAACGGTCACGGTGAGCGTCAGCTGGGCGTGCGCTACGAGGCCCAGCCGAACTTCTACTACTGCGGCCCCGCCGCCGCCCGCAACGCGCTGAGTGTGCAGGGCAAGGACATCAGCGTCGACGCCATGGCCAAGGAGATGGGCACCACCGAGGCCGGCACCAACTCCATCAACGACATCACCCCGGTGCTGAACAAGGAGACCGGTAAGAACGACGCCTACCGCTCCGTCGAGATCAGCACCCCGGCGGCCGACGACAAGCAGACCGACAAGCTGCGCGCCGACATCGTCAAGACCGTCGACCAGGGTCGCGCCGTGGTCGCCAACATCGCCGGCACCACCACCGACACCGACGGCGGCGTGCACTCCTTCGAGGGCGGGCACTACATCAGCGTCGTCGGCTACCGCGACAACGGCCAGACGGTGAAGATCGCCGACTCCGCCGACCCGAACACCGCCTCGTACGAGGTGACCGTCGAGCACCTCGCCGACTGGATCGCCACCCGCGGCTACGCCACCAGCTGAGCACCACCCAACGACGAAGGGCCGGACCCCACCACGGGGACCGGCCCTTCGTCGTCATTTCCACCAACTGCGGCATGTATTGACAAGGATCGACATAGCGGTGAGGCTGGACAAGGAGAGAGAGCGCTCTCTTGCTACTGGCTCAACAGGTCACCACCACGTCTGGCCAGGACACTCCGCTGTCTTCGGCGGCGGCACCGGAGCTGTCCCTGACCCGGCCTCCCGACAGGAGTCACAAGATGGACAGGGCCGCACCCCTATCCGGCATCCCCCGCCGACTGCGCCTCGCCACGGCGATCGGCGCCCTGCTGGCACTGCTCGGCACGTACCTGGTCTCCGCCACCGACCGGGCCGACGCCGCCCCGGTCGCGAACGTCATCCGGGTTGCCGAGTTCCCCGCCGACTGCACCTACAGCCACCGGCTGCCGGACGACCCGATCGTCTTTCCCCGGCTGCCCGGCGCCTCGCACATGCACAGCTTCTTCGGCAGCACGGTGACGAACGCCAACACCACGCTCCCGGACCTGGTCACCTCCCCCACCACCTGCAACCCGCAGGTGGACGTCTCGTCGTACTGGGTGCCGACCCTGTACCGGGACAACGTCGCGGTGGAGCCGGCGATCGCCACGTTCTACTACCTGGGTGAGGGCGTCCGTGCAGACGTCGTCGCGAACACCCAGCCGTTCCCGCAGGGTCTTCGTTTGGTCGCCGGCAACGCGAAGGCCACCGGACCGAACGACAGCATCGCCCGTTGGTCCTGTCTGCACGCCGGGCAGGTGCCACCGTCGAAGGACTTCGTCAACTGCCCGGCCGGCACGATGCTGGAGTCGTACCTGGACTTCCCGCAGTGCTGGAACGGCCGGGACCTGGACTCCCCGGACCACAAGAGCCACCTGGCGTACCCGGTGAACCAGGCCTGCCCGAGCACCCACCCGGTGCACGTGCCGAAGTTGCGCCAGGTTCTGCGGTACCCGGTCAGCGGTGACCCGTCGCACTTCCGGTTGGCCTCCGGACCGGGCTACACCATGCACGGCGACTTCTTCAACGCCTGGCCGGTGGCGGAGATGGCCCGCCGGGTCCAGGACTGCATCCGCCCGGTCATCAAGTGCGGTCACGACGGCCGGCCGATCTGAGCCGACCGGTCGCACCCGAGGCGGCGGGTCCGGTCACGACTGGGCCCGCCGGCTCGGGCGGAAGGAGGCGGTATGCGAGTCCGGATCGCGCTGCTCGTGGCGGTGACGCTCGTCTCCGGGTGCACCACCGGCACACCTGTCGCCGACGACAGCGCGCCACCGTCCACGGGTGTGGTGTCCACAGCGCCGGCCACGGGCGCCGCCGGACCGTTCAGCGCCACCGACATCGCCTGGCTGCAACTGACGGTCGCGATGGCGCAACGGCTGCTCCCCGTACTGGACCTGGTGCCGACCCGTACCGCCGACCCCGCGTGGCGGCGCCTGGCCGCGCAGATGCGGGCCGGCAGTGGCACCGACCTGGCACGGTCCCACCAGCTTCTGGCCGACTCCGGCGCGCCGGCGACGAACCCACACGAGGGCCACGACATGCCCGGCATGATCACCGCCGATGAGCTGGCCGCGCTGCGGTCGGCGACCGGCAGGCCCTTTCAGCGGCTGCTCGCCGCGCATCTGCGCGCGCACCTCGCGCAGTCCGTCCGGGTCGCCACCGCCGAGCAGCAGGGCGGCGTCCACCAGGGCACCACCGCGATGGCCACCGCCGTCGTCCGGACCGGCACGGCCGACCTCGCACGCCTCGACCGGCTCGACCGCCCACCGGCGCCGACACGACCGGCATGAACGCCTCGGCTCGGACTCCGCCAGTTGGCGCAGAGCTACGCCGAGACGACGAGGGCGATGATCTCCGGCACGGGTCAGATCCTGGCAGCGGACGCGGGGGTGGCCGGTCCAGGGGTGCGCCCTGGTGACAGGGCGCACCCCCAACTCGTCAGCCCTCGTCGGCCGGCGCGAACAGCACCCGCGCGCGCAGTTGCCGGAAGCCGGTGCGTTCCAGCTCCGCCAGCACCGACACCCGGTGGGCGTCCACGTCGGCGATCACCTCGCGGGCGCCACCGGCGGCGAGCACCCGGACCGCCTCGGCCAGGAGCTCGGGTCGGGCGGCCTCGTCGCGCAGGCCGAGATAGGCCAGCAGCGGGTAGCAGGCGTCCCCGGCCGTTCCGACCAGGCCCACCGGTTCACCGGCCGCCGAAGCGACGCGCCACCCCCGCACCGCCTCGCCCAGCCAGGCCAGCGGGTCGGTGGCCAGGTCGACGCCGCCGACCGCCCGGGCGATCTCGACCCCGGTCAGCACGTCCGGCTCGGCGATCCGGGCGACCAGCTCGTTGATCTCCGCCGCGTCGGCGGGCGGGCGGAAGTCGTACCGTCCGGAGGACGCCGGCAGGGGCGTGCCCGTCCAGGAGCACCTGAGCCGTTCCCCCCGTTCCACAAGGCCGGCGAGGCGGGCCGCCTCCATCGGAGCCCGGACCACGGCCAGCACCTCCGGTCGGCGTCGCCAGTGCGCCGGCAGGGCCGCGTGGTACCGGGTGGGGCCGCCCAGCGCCTCGTGGGCGGCGCGCAGCAGCTCGGCCCCCACCTCTGGCTCGGCGTCCAGGTCGAATCGCTCCAGCCAGGGGGCGCCGACGGCACCCGGTGGGCGGAGCCAGGCCGCCCGGGCGACCACCCGGCCGGCCCGCAGGGCGACCCAGGTGGTCTCGGGCCGGTAGCCGCCGCCGGCGATCCCGTCGGCGTAGGCGACCTGACGCAGGTACGGCAGCGGATCGGGCATCGAGTCGAACAGATTTTCCTCGCCCGCGATGAGCGGACGGATGACCAGGTCGGTCATGGTTTGGTCCTCCGGAAAGCGAGCGCCCCGGGTCAGATCCGCGTGGACGCCGGGGCGCGGAGGGGGCGCAGAACATCGGACATTGTTCTGACCTCCTCCCGGCTCGACGGCGTGCCCGACACGATACCGGCCCCGCGACGGGTTTGTCGGCCCCGGCTCACAGCGTCGGGTTGGTCGCCGAGCCGCGTTGGTGGGCCTGCCCGTCGAGGACCGCGATCACGGCCAGGATCAGTGCCGCCGCGCCTGCCACGGCGACCGGCGGAAGGAACACGGTGGGCACCGCCGCCACGGCCAGCGCCAGCGCGCCGATGGACAACATCCGGCAGTGCGGCGCGGCGGGGGTCGCCTCCTCCAGGTAGCTGCGCCCGAGCAGGAACAGCACCGGACCGCCGAAGATGATGACCACCAGAGCCCAGTCGATGGGCGGATGCGGGTCCTCGATGACCTGGCCGAAGCCGACGGCGGTGCAGATGATGCCGCCGACGATGAACAGCAGGCTGTAGCTCGCCCAGCGGGACAGCCGTATCCCGTCCCCCGTGGGGCTGGAGGTCGCGTGCCGACCGGGCCCGACATGGTAGAAGTAGATCCGCCAGAACGAGACCGTCGCCACGAACGCGGCGACGAGGGTGACGGTCCGCTCGAACGAGAAGCCCGGGAAGCTCACAGCGGCGCCCGCTTCGAGCACCACCTCGGCGAGCGCGATCATGAAGAACTGGTTGTACCGCTCGGCGAGATGCTCCTGTGAGACGGTGACCGTGCTGCTGATCGGCTCACGGCCGAACCGGGGCAGCGGCCAGTTGGTGGACGCGCCGATGAGTTCGACGGCGAGGGCGAGGGACCAGAAGACGCCTCGGCCGAGGCCTCCGCTGATACCGCCGCTGATCCAGAGCCCGCCGGAGACCACGTGCCAGGTCAGCACCCGGATCGCGAACGCGCGGCCCGGGTGGCCCCGCAGGGCGAGCGAAAGGTAGAGAGGTCTGCCGACCTGGATGATCACGTACGTGGCCGCGAAGATCACGCCACGCTGGCCGAACGCCTGCGGCAACGAGACGGCCAGTACCAGCGTGCCGAACATGGTGGCCAGCAGGACGACCTGGAGATCGACACGCCGGGGATCGTAGGTGCTGGCCAGCAGGGCGTTCAGGGACCAGATCATCCACATGGCCGTGAAGAACAGCAGCGTCTGGCCGGCCTCGGACAGCAGCGTGTGCCGGACGATTGTCAGGTCGTCCGCGACCCGCCCGGCGAGGCGGGCGAGCGCGAACACGTAGACGATGTCGAACAGCAGTTCCAGGACGGTCGCCGAACGCGGGCTCCGGCTGTCACCGAGGCCGCGCATCCGGGCGCGCATCATCGCCCCGAGCCCTCCTCGCCGCCTGGTCCCTTTTGAGCGATTTTATCGGGGAAGCCGACGATCTCAGCGGGTACGCGGACAGAACTCAGGCCCGACTGGAGATCTGCTGCACCCCCCAGGCGTTGCCGTCCGGGTCGGTGAAGAAGATGAATCCCACGTTGTCCAACGGGTCCGGCACCGGCCGCGAATTGGCTCCCAGGACCTGAATCTCGCTGACCTCGACACCGCGTTCCACCAGCTCGGCGCGAGCCTGCCGCAGGTCGGGCACCACCAGTTGCAGCCCCTTGAGCGACCCGGGCGGCATGTCGGGCACCACTCCCCTGCCGATGACGACCGAGCAGCCCGAGCCGGGCGGAGTCAACTGCACGATCCGCGCCTCGTCGTTGATGACCGTGTCGTGGTCCACGACGAAGCCGAGCCGGTCGGCGTAGAACTCCTTGGCCCGGTCCACGTCCGAAACCGGTACGACCACCACTTCCAACGTCCAGTTCATCCGAGCGTCCCCCCTGTTGTGGAGCCGGTTCGGGTCCGCCGAGGACGCGAACCGCACCGTGGACGCCGACGGTAGCCCGAGACGTCACCAGAAACCGTTATCCCGGCCCGAACCGCCGGTCTCCTGAGGGGAGGGCGTTGATCCACCAGCCCGCCGGCCGGATGAGAACACCTGACGAAGGAGCCGAGACGATGCGCGCAACCAACCCGGGTGAGTCGGACGCCGCGAAGGCGACCCGGGGCGTCCACGCGAAACCCCGACGGGGACCGCTGTTGCTGTGGCCGTTCGCCGTCGCCGTCGCGGTGGCCGTACTCGTGGCCGTGGTGATCGTCGTGGTCCAGCCCGCCGGTCCCGCGCCGGCCCCGGCGGCGGCGCAGGCGCTCGACACACCGCCACCCGCCGTCGCGGCGGCCGGCCCACCCGCACCGACCAGTCCCGCCGCGACCGCGAGCCCGACGACGGCGGTCCCGACGCCCACGACGGCGAAGCCCACGGCGGGACGCCCGGCCGCCGCGACGGCGGCCGCGGTGACGTCCAGGCGCAAGGGCGTCGGGGTGTGGACCTTCGACGGGGTCGACCGGGCGCTGGCCGGCTCCGGGGCGAGTTGGTACTACACCTGGGACGTCGCCCACCCGGGCGTCACCAGCCCGAAGGGCGCCGAGTTCGTCCCGATGATCTGGGGCGCGAAGAGCGTCACCGCCAGCAATCTGCGTCAGGCCAGCACGAACGGACGGCAGCTCCTCGGGTTCAACGAGCCGGACATGGGCGGTCAGGCGAACATGAGCGTGGAGCAGGCGCTGGAACTGTGGCCGCAACTGGAGGCCACCGGCCTTGCCCTGGGCAGCCCCGCCGTGGCGTGGGGCGGCGACCGGCCCGGCGAGTGGCTCGACCGTTTCATGACCGGTGCGAAGCAGCGCGGCTACCGGGTCGACTTCATCGCCCTGCACTGGTACGGCGGCGACTTCACCACCGCGAACGCGGTCAGCCAGCTCACGTCGTACCTGCAGGCGGTGCACGACCGGTACCGGCTGCCGGTCTGGCTCACCGAGTTCGCCCTGATCGACTTCTCCAACGGCGTACGGTTCCCCAGCCAGGAGCAGCAGGCGGCGTTCCTCACCGCGGCGACCAGGATGCTGGGCGGCCTGCCCTGGCTGCACAGGTACGCCTGGTTCGGCCTGCCCGCCACGGACAAGGACCGGAGCGGGCTCTTCCGAACGGGCAGCGAGGCGACCGCCGTCGGCCGCGCCTACCAGGCGGCGCGCTGACCGGGCCTAGACATGGTCACGCCAGGAGTGCTGCGGCTCGTATCCCAGCACCCGGCGTGCCTTGTCGATGCTGAGCAGCGTCTCGTGTTCGCCGAGTTCCTTGCGGATCTCGACGCCCGGGTAGACCTCGGCCATCAGGCTGGCGCTGGAGCGGGTCATGACGGTGTCCGCGTTGGCGATGATGAAGACGTCAGCGCCCGGCTGGTCGTGGACGAGGGCCCGCTCGACGGCCTGCGCCCCGTCGCGGGCGTCGATGTAACCCCACAGGTTCCACCGACGCAGCGTCGGGTCGGCGTCGAACGACGGGAACGGCGCGTAGTCCTCGACGTCCATCACGTTGGAGAAGCGCAGACCCACCATGACCAGCTCCGGATCCCAGCGGCAGAAGTGCCGCGCCATCTCCTCCTCAAGGGCCTTGTTCAACGAGTACGTCGACTCGGGGCGCGGCGCGTACTCCTCGTCGACCGGGGCATACGGCGGCGGGGTGTCGAACGGCAACCCGAGCACCGTCTCACTCGACGCCCACACCACCCGCCGGATCCCGGCCGCCCGGGCCGCGGCGAAGACGTTGTAGGTCGCTGCCGAGTTGTTCGCGAACGTGGTCGCGTTCGACATCAACCCGGGCGCCGGTACGGCCGCCAGGTGCACTACCGCGTCGATCCCACCGGCGTGCTCGTCCGCCCCTCCGGTGAACGCCTCCACCACCTGCCCGTAGTCGGTCAGGTCGACGAGCAGGAACTCGCCCTCCACGTCACGCGGGTCACGTCCGCCGACGCGGTCGACGGCGAGGACGTCCACGCCCACGCCGCGCAGGTGCGCGACGACGGCGCGGCCGAGTTTGCCGGTGGCGCCCGTGACGACTACACGTCCGGGAAGTGCGGGATCGGTCATGGCCCCATCCTCTCCGGCGGAACGCCACCCCGCACGAGCGGGTACGCCAGCCGGCGCCGGCCGCCCGAGCCGTCAGTGGAAGCGGCGCAGATTAGCAGCAGGCATGTCGCGTCGGAAGCGCTCCGCGTGATCCGGACAGGCCTCCTGCTGAATCATCGAATGTGACGGAACCTTCAGCCGATGGGAGTCGCCGGGCCAGAAATGACACGCTGCCCGGACATGTGCAGCCGCGCTCCCATCGGGAGGAAACTGTGCTCGATACCCCACCCCTCATCAACGTCGGCGCGACGGCCGAGGTCGTTCGATGACGCCGTCTCCGTCGCCGGCGGACGTGCCTGACCTTCCGGCTGTTGCCGGTTACTACTCGCAGCTCGCGGCGGTCCTCGCCGGTTTCGGTTTCGCAGGCGTGGTCGGCCTGGTCACCACCCAGCTGACGGCTCGTAACGCGACGACGACTGTCGTTCGCAGCCTCGGCCCACTGGTGAGCGCCTTCATCGGGCTGGTGGCGGCCAGTCTCGACTACGCCCTGGTGACCGGTGAGCCGGTCGGCTCGGCGCGGGTGGCGAGCTTGCAGACAGTGGCCGGAATGGGGTTCAGCATTGCCGGAGCGATGCTGATATACGCGATCTACATTCTGCTCTGCGATCTTCAGGAGGACGCGCCGCTGAGCCGTTCGCTGAGCATCGCCGCGATCAGGTTCATGCGTACCATCATCGTTTCGTACCTTCCCACGGTGCTCGTCCTGCTGATGTGGAGCGGCCTGCGGGACCATCTCGAGCAACGGCAGGGCGACAAGGCTTTCTACGGCTGGCCCGACTGGGTGGCGATCGCCGCCCTCGTCGCGACCCTGCTGGCGGCATGCCTGCTGCGGCTGTTCTTCCGCAGGGCACCGTCCGGTCGCTTCGACACGGTCACGAGGGTCGCGCGTCTCGCCACGCAACTGTCCTTCGCGTCACTGCTGGGCTCGTCCGCGCTGATCACGTTCACCGAGACGAACACCTCGGTGCCGGCCGGGGTCGCGGTCACGGCGCTTGTGCTCGTGGCGGTCTTCGCCCTGCTGACAGCGTTCTCCGCCAGCCGCTACTTCAGCGAGGCCGGATCACCCCGTACGACGGCGGCAGTCGATGCCGCAGCCGTCCCCGACGAGGTGACCCCGACCGTCACGCCGTCGGAGGGCGGTGGACGACGGCCGTTGCAGCCGCTTCACCCGGGGATCCCGCCCCTGGTGAGCGGGGGTGACGGCTCCCGCCCCGCCCATCCGAGCGCACCTGAGCCCCCGGGTGCGTAACGTGCAGGGGTAACCGTTGACGCGAGGAGGAACGTATGTCCAAGCCACCGCTTCCCGAGGCCGCGGTCGAGATGTTGCGCAAGCCGAATCCGGCAGTCATGACCACGCTTCGCAACGGTGGTCAGCCGGTGTCGGCCGCCACCTGGTACCTGTGGGAGGACGGCCGGATCCTGGTGAACATGGACGAGAGCCGCCGTCGGCTGGAGCACGTCCGCAATGACCCCCGGGTGTCCCTCACGGTGCTGGACGAGGCCGGCTGGTACACCCACGTCAGCATCATCGGGCACGTCGCGGAGCTGCGCGCCGACGAGGATCTCGCCGACATCGACAGGTTGTCGCGGCATTACACGGGCAACGCGTACCCGCGGCGGGAGCGGGCCCGGGTCAGCGCCCTCATCGAGATCGACAGGTGGCACGGCTGGGGGTCGCTCAAGGACAACAGCCAGGTCGGCTGAGCGCGCCGACCCGACGCCCTGGCCGCTGGCGTCAGGGTGTCGCTCCCCCTGGTGGCCGGACGGCTCTTGACCGTCGAGTGTGGTCGGCTTAGCTTCATCAATCAGATAAGTAACTTTACTAATCTGATTGATTCTTCCGGGAGTGTGCCGATGCGACAACTCCGCCACCGCCGTCTCACAGCCGTCGTCGCCCTGGCGACCCTACTGATCACCGCTGCTCCGCCCGCTGCCGCGAGCGCGGGCGCCAAGCCCGACCGGGCCGGCTACCACCGGGTCGGCTACTTCACCCAGTGGGGCATCTACGGCCGCGCCTTCCCGGTCAAGAAGCTCGAAACCTCCGGGGCGGCGAGCCGCCTGACCCACCTCAACTACGCCTTCGGCAACGTCAGCGAGGACGGACGCTGCTACCTGGACGGTGGGCCGGGCGAGGGCGACGCGTGGGCCGACTACCAGCGTCCCGTACCGGCCGAGGAGAGCGTCGACGGCGTCGCCGACGCCCCGGGCCAGGCGCTCAACGGCAACTTCGGCCAGCTCGCCAAGCTCAAGGCCAAGCACCCCGACCTGAAGGTGCTGATCTCGCTGGGCCGGTGGAGCTGGTCGACGTACTTCTCCAACGCCGCACTCACCGACGCCTCCCGCAAGGCGTTCGTCGCGTCCTGCATCGACCTCTACCTCAAGGGCAATCTCCCGGGCGCCCCGGGCGCCGGTGCGGGCGTCTTCGACGGGATCGACCTGGACTGGGAGTGGCCGAACTGGGACGGTGAGCCGGGCAACGTCATCCGCCCGCAGGACCGAGAGAACTTCACCAAGCTGCTCGCCGAGTTCCGCAGGCAGCTCGACGCGTACGGGCGCACGACCCGCACGCACCACCCGCTTACCGCCTTCCTGCCGGCGAACCCGGCCACCATGGACGCCGGCTACGAGGGCCGCAAGATCTTCAAGTACCTGGACTTCGCGACAGTGCAGGGGTACGACTTCCACGGCGGCTGGGAGGCGGTGGCCAACCAGCAGTCCGCGCTGCGCGTTCCGGCCGGCTCGCCGGACAACCCGGACTTCTCCGTCGAGGTGGCCGTCGACGGCTGGATCGCCCGTGGGGCGCCGCGCGACAAGCTCGTCCTGGGCATCCCCTACTACGGTCGCGGCTGGACCGGCGTCACCGGCGGCGGCAACGGCCTCTTCGGGCCGGCCGCCGCGCCCGCGCCGGCCACCTTCGAGGCCGGGTACGAGGACTACAAGAAGCTCAAGACCCTGGCCGGCAACGGCTACACCGTGCACCGCGACCTGCGCGCCGGGCACGCCTGGCTCTTCGACGGTACGACGTTCTGGACGTACGACGATCCGGCGGTCGTCCTGCAGAAGATGCTCTACATCCGCCGCACCGGCCTGGGTGGCGCGATGATCTGGTCGCTCGACGGCGACGACGACAACGCCACGCTCACCAAGACGATAGGCCTCGGTCTGACGACCTGGTAGCCGCTACCCGGGGGTGACCGCGCGCACCGCTTCGGCGATGAGCGCGGTCACCTGGCCCATGTCACGGGCCTGACGCACGTCCATCTCGGCCGACCAACCGTCGGCCCGACCGAGTGTCACAGTCACGTCGTCGCGGCGATGGGTCAGCCAACCGGCGACCGCCTGGACCAGGATCATGGCGGCACCCGCGTCGTCGACCGCCACCCGCAGCACGTCCGCGCCGCTCTCGGCCGTCCCCTCCGGCGGCGTCGGTGTCACCCCGTCCCGCAGCCGGTCGTCGGCGCGCAGCCAGGACGCCAGCGAACGCTGTGCGTCGGCGGACGGAAGATCCGGACTGACCGTGAGCGTGATCGCCTCCGGCACGGTGCGCTCCTTCCCGACGACAGCGGGTCACGCCACCATCCTGCCAGCCGATCCCGGCGCCGGCATCCCACGCAGTCACCGAAGTCGATCAGAGGCTTGACCACCCCGTCCGCCCGTCCATAGGCTCCGGCCACTGCGAGGCTTTCCCCCAAGAAGGGAACCCGAGACATGGCCCCATCGTCGCGTCCGTTCTGGACCCTCCCCCCGAAGCGGCTGGCGAGCGCCGCCACCGTCGCGCTCCTGCTCGGCATGACGCCCCTGCTCGGCGGCCCGTCGGCCGCGAGCGCCGCCCCACCATCGAGGTGCAGCACCGACCCGACCGCCCGGCTGAGCGGCGTACCCACCCCGGAGTCGGTGCTCGGCTTCCCGCTCGGGCTGGGCCAGGAGCGGGTCGTCACCAACGACGAGGTCCGCACCTACCTCGGGGCCGTCGACAGCGCCTCGGACCGCGTCGTCACAGGCGTGATGGCCACGAGCGTGCTCGGGCAGCCACTGCCGTACGCGGTGGTGTCCACCGAGCGCAACGTCCGGCCGGCCGCGCTGCGCGAGATCGCCGACGACGTACGCGACCTGCGTGATCCGCGCCGGACCAGCGCGCGCACCGCCGCCCGGACGGCGAAGGACAGCCCGGCCATCGTCTGGGTCACCGCGAACGTGCACGGCGGCGAGAAGAGCGGCACCGACGCCGCCCTCAAGACGCTGTACGAGTTGGCCGCCGGCCTGTCCTGCGAGGTCGCGCGGCGCAACGACAACCTGGTCACCATCATCGTGCCGACGCAGAACCCGGACGGCCGCGACGCGACTCGACGGCAGAACGAGTTCGGCTTCGACATGAACCGGGACTGGTTCGCCCGTACCCAGCAGGAGACCGACGGCAAGCTCGAACTGCTGCGCCGCTACCCGCCGCAGGTGTTCATCGACGCCCACGAGATGGGTGGCCGGCAGTACTTCTTCCCGCCCAACGCCGACCCGATCCACCACGAGATCGCCGGCGAGGCGGTGGACTGGATCAACCGGATCGGCGAGGCCAACAAGGCCGGCTTCGGCTACAACGGCGCCTGCGACGACACAGTCACGACCGAGTGCTACTTCAACTACGACACGTACGACATGTTCTTCATGGGCTACGGCGACACCGTGCCGACGACCGGCTTCGGCGCGGCAGGCATGACGTACGAGAAGGGCAGCGCGTCGGCTGTCGCGGACCGGGTGCAGCAGCAGTTCCACACCCAGTGGTCGACGCTGGGGTGGGCCGCCGCGAACAAGCGCGAGGTGCTCAGCGACTACTTCGACATCTGGACCGACGCGCTGGCCCAGGGCAGGGCGGGCGCCCTGGAGCCGAACGAGGTGGTGCAGCCCACCAACGAGGTCCAGTTCCCGGTGCCGGACGTCACCATCCGCTCGTACTTCCTGCTTCCCGATCGGCAGCTCGCCGACGTCCGCCAGCTCGTCGAGCGGCTGCGCCGGATGGACGTCGAGGTGTACGAGGTGCAGAAGGCCACCCGGGTGCCCACCGCGCGGATCTTCGGCGGGCGCAGCGCCACGAACGTGACGGTGCCCAAGGGGGCGTACTGGATCCCGATGGACCAGCCGCAGAAGCACTGGATCCAGGCGATCATGGGTGAGGATCCGTACGTCCCGTTCCCGTACTTCTACGACGTGTCGTCCTGGAGCAACCCGCTGCTGATGGGCGTCAACGCCCTCTACACGGGAGACGCCGTCCGGCCGAAGGCCCAACTGGTCCGCACGGTCTCCGGCGGCCGCAGCGGGCTGGCGTGGCCGTGGGGCTCGTACACGTACAAGCTGGATTCGGCGGCCGCCGCGGAGTTCACGTTCACTCTCCTGGGCCGCGGTGTGCCGCTCACGCGTGACCTGGAGACCAACACGGTGGCAGTGGCGGCGACCAGGGTGAGCCGTACTGTCGACGACCTGGCGGAGTCGCTCGGCGTCACCCTGACCCCGGCGGGGCGGGTCACCGGCACCCGGCTGAGCCTTCCGGATGTCGGGCTGTTCCAGGGCACCGGCATCTCCACCACCTCCGGCTCGCACGGCGAGGCCCGGTACGTGCTCGGCAAGCGGTGGGGCCTCGACCTGAAGCCGGTCACCACCGCCGACATCAACGACAACACCGAGGCGTTCACCGGGCGTACGGTGCTGCTGGTCCCGGACGGCAGCAGCCCCACCGGCGGCCTGACCGCCGCCGGGCAGGCCAACCTGCGTGACTGGATCGGCCAGGGCCACACGTACGTCGGGCTGCGCAACGAGGGCACCCGGCTGGCCCGCGCCGCAGGCCTCACCTCCACCACCGAGAAGACCAAACCGGCCGACTACCTGGTGATCGGCTCGCACCTGCGGGTCGACGTGGACACCGACAACCCGGTCGCCCTGGGCCGCCCGGCGGAGGACTTCGAGTTCAACAACAGCGACCCGATCCTCAACCCGAGCACCACCGGGACGAACGTGCTCACCTACCCGACGGACGACACGTTCTGGGCCAACGGCTACACCGTCGGCGCGGACATCCTCAAGGGCACGGCCGCCGTCGTCGACGAGCCGACAGGCGCGGGTCGGGCGGTGCTGTTCGCGTTCAATCCGCTCTTCCGGGCGTACAACGAAAATGGTCTGCACCTGGTGGCGAACGCGCTGCTCTACCCGACGGGCGCGCCGGACGCCCGGCGGACGACGGGCCCCGACGCGGCGCGCGCCAGCGCCGCCGCCACGCCGGTGGCGGCGGACCTGGGCGGCGGGTGGCGCCCGATCACCATCGAGGTGGCGTCGGCGGACCTGCCGCGCGCGCAGGCCATCGTCGGACGCTTCGCCACCGACGCCCAGACGTCCGTGAAGGACGGTTCGGCGTACGTGGTGATCCCGAACCCGCAGGGACTTCAGGCCGACGAACACCCGTTCACGAAGGATCTGGTACGCGCGCTGCGCGCTGCCGGTGTGCCGCTGCGGTCCGTGGTCGCCTGACGGACCTGGCACGACAGAGCGCCCGTCCCCGTGGTGGGGGCGGGCGCTCCGTCGTGCGCGCGGGTGATGGGGACTATGCGCCGAGCCGGCGGAAGACCTCACCACACACGTCGACGCAGTGCGCCAGCACCACGTCGGCCGTCCGCACCCCGGCCGTGGTGAACAGGAAGACCTCGCGGTCGACGCGTTCGACCGACTCGGTCCACGGGGCGGCCGTCAGCACCTGCTCGAAGAAGTCGCTGCCGGGTCGGGACAGGCCGAGGACGCTGAGCTTGCCGTCGTCGAAGCTGAGGGTCCACTCCCGGCCGTCCCTGGTGGAGACGGCCAGATAGCCCGGCAGGTCCTCCAGCGCCGGATCCTGCGGCAGGCGCGCGGCGGCCTCGGCCACCGCGGGTGACCCGGCCAACGCGCCACCGTCGAAGACGTCCCAGCCGTCGACGCGCTGCGGCTCGACACCGTCGACCGCATAGCCAGGTCGGGACCGTTGCCACCAACTCATGGTTCTCACTATCGTGGCCCCGTCAAAATTTGACCCTGAAATGGTAGTTGTCCACATCTGCGACGACCATCGTCGGTCAGGCCGGGATCCACGCCTCGGCCTCGGTCGCGGTCGTCGAACGGCAGCGCCGGCGCAGGATCGCCGAAGCGGCCCGCCCCCGGGCGTGGACCGGAAAGGACCGGCCCGGTCGATCGGGTGGCCGACCGGCCCGACGAGCGGGCGGGGCGGCCACCCGACGGCAGCGTCAGCCGGTCGCGCACACGGTGCCGTTGAGGCTGAACGCCGTGGGGAGCACGTTCGGCCCGCTGTACGCGCCGACGAAGCCCGCGCTGACGCTGCCGCCGACCGCGATCTGCCGGTTGTCGTCGGTCGGGGTGACCCGCACGGCGGTGCCGACCTGTTCCCAGGTGGCGCTCCAGCCGCTGCTCACCTGCTGCCATCCGGTCGGCCAGGTCCAGGTGAGCGTCCAGCCGGTGATCGGCTTCGTTCCGTTGTTGGTGATCTCGACACCGCCGATGTAGCCGTTGCCCCAGTCGTTGGCGGTGGTGAAGCGGACGGTGCACGCGCTGGTGGTCGGGCTTCCGGTGGCGAAGGTGAGCGGCGGAGAGGACCAGGACACCCGACCGGCGGTGTCCCGGGCCAGCACGTTGACCGTGTACCTGCTGCCCGGCACCAGGTTGCCGACGGTTAAGGAGGTCGCGTTGGTCTCGCCCAGTTGCTCGCTCACCGCGCCGTTCTGCCGGTACACCTCGTACTTGGCGATGGGGCTGCCACCCGGGGCGGCCGCCGGCCAGGTGATCGTCGCGGCGCGGTCGGTGACGCCGCTCGCGGTGGGTTGGCCCGGGGCCGAGGGGCGCCCGGCGGACGTGCCGGCCGGTCGCAGCACGATCGTGGTCAACGAGTACGCCGGCAGCGTACGGCTGGTCGCCGACCCGGACTGGCTGGTGGCGATGCCTGTGGCGCCGTTGGTGAATGTGGACACCGTCGGCGCGACGGCCGACGGGGTGAACCCGGCGTAGTCGATGGTCACCGGGTGCTCGTTGTCCGGGTCCTTGTTCACCAGCAGCACGGCGAGGTCACCGTTGCCCCGACGCACGGCGTGTGCGGTGACCAGGGGCTCGTCGGTGCCCGCACGGACGAACTGGTCACCGGTCTTGGCGAAGAGCTTCATCATGCTCAGCCCGTGGTACGGCGCGAACGGCGTGTTCAGCGGCGGTTCGCAGACCGAGCCGTCCTCGTTGCAGGAGCCGCTGGAGAGCATCCCGAAGTCGCCGTAGTCGGTCTGGCCGGCGACCTGCGTCACCGTGCCGAGCCCGTTGTGCACGTTCCACCACTGGACGGTGAAGACGCCGCTCTCCAGCAGCCCGCTGTAGACGTCGGCCAGGAAGAGCGCCGCCGGCTGGGTGGTCCGGCCCGCGTCGACGTTCAGCTCGGTGAAGCTGATGCCGATGCGGTCCGCGTTCGCGCCGGCGTACCGGGTGAGCTGCTGCCGGAGCAGGTAGGTGGCGTCCGGGAGATGGTTGACGCGGGCCAGCGATTCGGCGGCGGTGCCACCGGGGTACCAGTGCACGTCCACGAAGTCGATCTTCGGGCCGGCGATGGAGAGCACCGTCTGGTTCCACGGGCCCGGGTCGCTGCCGGCGGTGATGCCGTCGGGCCAGTTGCCCGGCATCGTCAGCACCGCGCCGACCTTGATGCTCGGGTCGACCGCCTTCATGGCGTCGGCGTACTCGACGACCAGCCGCGCGTACTGGCTGGCGCTCTTGTCCGGATGGTTGTCCGCCTCCCACGCCGAGCCGTAGTGGCCGTTGCCGTAGTTCTCGTTACCGACCGTCCAGTACCGCGCGCCGTAGCCCTTTGTCACGTTGGCGTACCGCACCCAGTCGGCGGCCTCGGCGGGCGTGCCGGTGCCGTAGTTCGCGATGATCATCGGCTGTGCGCCGACCCGCCGGGCCGCGGCCATGAAGGTGTCGAAGTCGGTGTTCGGTGCGACGTACCCGCCGGGTGCGGTGTGGTCCTTCCAGTGGTAGATGTCGGCGTACGAGCCGCCGGGGTAGCGCATCATCTGCACGCCGGCGTTGCGCAGCAGGTCCGACGTCTCGGCGGTCCCCAGGTTCTGGTCCCAGATGGCGTGGTTGACGCCCAACGCCGTGTCGGGCACGGTGGCCAGTCCCGCGCGGGCGTTGACGGTGACCGCGACGGCGGCCGGTTCGGGTGTCGCGCTGGCGGTCGATGGGGTGACGCCGGAGAGAGCGGTCGCGGCGAGCAGCAGGCTCGCCAGCACCGTCGCCCGGCTTCGGGGGATGCGCATGGCGGGGTTTCCTTCGCGGTGAACGACTGTGAGTCGCCCGGCCGGCAGGGCGCCCCGCGCAGGGCGGGCGGACTCGTGGACGGACAGGCCCCGGTGCCCTGTCGCTGGTGCCCGTCCCCCGCGATCCGTGGTCGGATCCCGGTTGCCCAGTGGACGGCGTCGGCCCGCGCGTGGCCTGTAATCGACGGCCAAGAATGTCACGGCCGGATCGGGGACCTCAAGGGGTGCACCCCACTCCGGTCCGAGCAGCCACCACACCGGCTGCTGGCACCGAACTCGGCGTCGTCACGCCGCGGCGGTTCCCGCTGCTCGGGCCCGGACTCCGAGCAGCGGGACAGCCATGCGGCCGGCACCGAGACGTCGTCGTACGACGTACCCCAATTGGTGCGCTGCCCCTGGGTGACTGCCCGTCAGGGTGGGCCGACGTGGGATGCGACATCGACGACCGTCCGTCACGTTAGCGCTAACAGCATACGTCTGTCGATAGACGATGATAAGTATTTATGCATCTGCGGGGAGTCGACGGACCGCCCCCGGCTGGGGACACCACGCAGCGCCACCGGTTGGTAACGTGACGACGATTGTGCGGTGATGGTCGCCGATGTCCGGGGGGTCGACGTGTGGGCCGATGATGCCGCTTTGGACGCGGCGGACCGCCGCCTCGACGAATGGGAGACGTCCCTGGCCGAGCGGGCCGCCCGCGCGCGAGCCCTCTCCACCCGACTGCGGCCGATCACCGGCACCGCCACCAGCGCCGACGGCGCCGTCGAGGTGACAGTCGACTCGAACGGCCTGCTGACCGACCTGCGCCTCGACGAACGGATCCGCCAGCAGCCCGCCACCCGCACCGCCCGGCAGATCACCGTAACCACCCGCGCCGCCAACGCCGACCTCCTCAAGCGGGTCGACGACGCGACAGTCGAAACCCTCGGCGCCGACGACCCGACCGGGCAGGCCGTCATCGACTCCTACCGGCGGCGGATGGACCCCAGCGAGGACGAGCCGGATGCCCGGCGCTGACGGCATCCACGTCGACCCGGACGACCTCACCGCGCACGCCCGTCACACCGACCGCCTCGCCGACCGTGTCGACACCGCCCGTCGAGCTGGCCAGCATGTCCAGTTGGATGCCGACGCGTACGGGCAGCTCTGCGCGATCATGCCCATTCTCCTGGACGGTCTTCAGCGCACCCTGGTCGCCGGCATCGGCGTGGCAGCCGAGTCCGCGCGCGACACCTCCGACCGACTCCGCGTCAGCGCGGACCGTTACCGGGCATCCGACGCCCGCGCCGAACAACGCCTGCGCCGCCCACGGAGCTGACCGGTGACGGTCAACCCGCTCATCGGCACGGCCGCCGACACCGGTCCCAACCCCTGGGCCGGCATCTGGATCTGCGAGGACATCGACCTCATCGCCCAGGGCATCCGGACCGGGAGCTGGATCGACGGCACCCTCGGTGTGGTCAGCGCCGGCCTCGACGCCCTCGCCCTCGTGTCCGACCCGGTCGGCGCGCTCCTGCAGTACGGGATCGCCTGGCTCATCGAGCACGTCAAACCGCTAAGTGAAGCCCTCGACTGGCTCGCCGGCAACCCGGCGGAGATCACCGCCCACGCCCAGACCTGGCGCCGGGTCGCAGCCTCGCTACGCGACGACGCCGCCGGGCTGGCCGCCGCCGTCCGCACCGACGTGGCGGCCTGGGGCGGAACCGCCGGCCCCGCCTACCGCACCTGGGCTGGAGAGCAGCAACAGGCCATCATCGGGCTCGCCCGGGGCGCCGACACCCTGGCCGCGATCACCGAAGGCGCCGCCGGCCTCGTCGCTGCCGTCCGGCTCCTCGTCCGCGACGCCATCGCCACCTGCGTCTCCCGCCTCATCGTGTACGCCGGCGAACTCGTCGCCACCGGCGGACTCGCCGCACCGCTCGTCGCCGAACAGGTCACGACACTTGTGGCGTCCTGGGGCGCACGGATCGCACGGCTGCTCCGCGGACTGCTGACCAGCCTCCGCCGACTCATTCCGATGATCCGCCAACTCGGTGGACTCATCGAGAACTCCACCAGCTCCTCCGACGGCTCCGGAGGGACGAGCCGCCACCGGGCCGGCACAGCCCCGGACCTGATCCGCGTCGCGAGACACCCGACGCCCCTCCGAGGATGGAGCAGCAACGGATTCATGACCTCGGAATGGATCCGGCGACTGGGAAGTTCCGGCCCGGCGAGGCAGAGACAGCTGCCCGGTTGGAACAGGAACTGGGCGTGAGGCTGACTCGCGCTCCGGTGGAGTCGTCGGCGGACTGGGTCGACGAGGCTGCGCGGACCTACGATGCGGTGGGCAACTTTCCGGCACAGTTCTTTGACCGCCAATGGCCCCAACTGCAGTATCAGATCGTGCGGCACCTGGAAAAGGCGGACCTGGTGCCGGTGGACGTTTCGACGTTCACGCCGGCGCAGGTAGCGCAGCTCGAACAGTTCATCACGGACCGAGGCCTCGGTCCTCGAGTGTTCATCGTGGGGAAATGATGGCTGGCCTCATCGTGCTCAAACCCGGCGTCGACTGGACCGCGACGGGCGGGTTGTTCGACTGGACGCTGGAGTTTCTGATCTCCCGTCTCTCGGACAGGCAGGCCGTCGACCACCTACAGGAGATCGTCGACAACAATCTTGGTTCGCTCTGGCTCGACGATCTGCCCGCCGCGGTACAGCGGGAGATCGTCAGGCTGTGGCGCGAGGGCTTGGTCGAGGCCGGCGAAGCGCAACTCCCCGAGACCGAACAGAAGGCCGACGTTATCCGCCACCTTCAGGAGTTGGTGGACGCGACCTACGCGGCCGAGTCGTCAGACCCGAGTGACCCTGGGAAGTGAAGTTCACTGACGGCTCGCCCTCCGGCACCGAGTCGTGACGGCGTCCTGTATCCAGATCCGCCGCCAGCCGGTATCCGGCTGCTCCGCCCCCTGCACCTGCGTGGAGCCCGACTGCGGCGAGTCGGGGCCAGCGGGGTCACCGCCCGTTCCGTGGTTCCGTCGGCGGGCCAGCACGGCGGCCACGATCTGCGCAGCCCACACCACGCCGACCAGCACCAGGACCGCCACCGGAAGGAATCGCCCCGAACCGTTCACGACATCAGTGGTGAGCACCAGCCCGTACACCAGACACCCTGCCCACACTCCGACCGAGCAGACGGCGTACCACAGCGTGATGTCGGCGCTGGTCCGCATCCGGCCGATGTGCTTGCCCACGGCGGGAGGCACCGCCAGCAGCAGGCCGAGAGGCGCGCTCAGCAGGACGAAGGCCCCGAAGAGCAGACCCCCACCGGCGGCGATGCTCAGACCGATGAGCAGGACCGGAATGACGGTCGGCGCATACCACTGCACCCGATACACGGCCCGCCGGAATCCCGACTCCACAGCCACCTCTGCTCGCTCTCAGGGGTGCGCCCCGAGCCATGCTCCGCGCCTCAGGGCCATGAAAATCGACACAGTCTAATGGCCATACCACCGCCCGTCTCGCCTCGACCGACGCTGACGGCTGATCGACCGATCAGCGAATTGACGACGCGCTGCGCGACGGCTGACGCGCGTCACGACCGGGGTGGCGCGGCGCTGTCGCGTTCGACGAGTTCGGTGGCGAGTTCGACGCGGGGGCTCTCGACCCGCTCTCCCCCGGCGAGCCGCAGGACCGTCCGCGCGGCCATCATGCCCATCTCGGCGAGGGGCTGGCGGACAGTGGTCAGCGGGGGCGAGCACCAGCGGACCTCGGGCAGGTCGTCGAAGCCGACGACGCTTATGTCGTCGGGCACCCGCAGGCCGCGTTTGCGTACCGCCTCGTAGACGCCCAGTGCCATCTGGTCGCTGGCGGCGAAGATGGCGGTGGGCGGGTCGGGCAGTGCCAGTAGCTGCGTACCGGCGGTGTAGCCGGCCTCGTGGTAGAAGTTGCCGGGTCGGATGAGGGCGTCGTCGACGGCGATGCCGGCGGCGCCGAGGGCTGCCCGGTAGCCGTCCAGTCGGGCCCTGCTGCACGTCAGGTGCGGCGGCCCGGCGATGAACCCGATGCGGCGGTGGCCGAGCCCGATCAGGTACTGGTTGGCGCTGAGGCTGCCCGCCCA
The DNA here is from genome assembly GCF_040683695.1 of Micromonospora sp. NPDC093244. Lineage (NCBI taxonomy): Bacteria > Bacillati > Actinomycetota > Actinomycetes > Micromonosporales > Micromonosporaceae > Micromonospora > Micromonospora sp. NPDC093244. Next base: position 1,272,883 of record NZ_JBFBEO010000001.1, on the reverse strand, counting down.
GTTGGTGGCGCCGATGGTCGGCGACTCCTGCGGGTCGACGCCGGCGGGGTCGATGATGACCACCGGGAGGTGCAGCCGGCGCAGCTCGGCCTGCAGTGGCGGGTTGACCATCGAGGTCACGAAGATGACGCCCTCGGTGGATCGGGTACGCATGTTGTCGAGCCACTGCTTGGCAGAGGAGATTCGCCAGTGGATGGCCGAGACCACCGTACCGACGCCGCTGCTGCGGGCGACGTCCTCCACGCCACGGATGATCTCCACGGCCCACGGACTGTCGAGGTCGTTGAAGACCAGGTCGATGAGCGCGGCGTCGTCGCGCCGAGCCGGTGACCGCCGGCGGTAGCCGTGGTGGTTGAGCAGGGCCTCGACGCGTTCCCGGGTGTCGGGGGCGACGTCGGAGCGCCCGTTGATGACCCGGGAGACCGTGGGCACCGAAACACCGGCCAGCCGCGCGATCATGGCGATGGTGACATTTCGGCCGTTGTCGGAGCCCACGGTCCGCCCTTCGTTCTCAGCCCTTGACGCTGCCGGTCAGGCCGCCGATGAGTTGGCGTTCGGCCACGGCGTAGAAGCCCAGCGCCGGGAGCATGGACAGCACGACGTAGGCGAGCACCCGTGCGGTGTCGTCGGCGTACTGACCCTGGAACGCCTGGACCCCGACGGGCAGGGTCCACCAGCTCTGATCACTGAAGACGACCAGCGGGAGCATGAAGTTGTTCCAGCTGGTCACGATGGCCAACACCGAGACGGTGGCCAGCGCGGGGCGGGCCATCGGCAGCAGGACCCGCCAGAAGAAGCCGAAGGAGCCGCAGCCGTCGAGGACGGCGGCCTCCTCGACCTCGGCGGGGATGGTACGGAAGAACTGCCGCAGGATGATGATGGTGATCGGCAGCCCGAAGGCGGCCTGGGGCAGGATGACGCCGAGCGGGTTGTCGAGCAGCCCCATGCCGCGCAGCAGGACGAACAGCGGCAGGATGGCCACCGCGAACGGGAACATCAGACCGATCGCGAACAGGGTGACCAGGAACTCGCGGCCCCGGAAGGCGTAGCGAGCGAAGACGAAGGCGGCCATCGCCGCCGCGCCGACGACGATGAAGGTGCTGGTCACGGCGATGAGCAGGCTGTTGCCGAGTTGCCGCCAGAACACCCCGTTGCCCAGGATCTCGAAGTAGTTCGGTACCCACGGGTCGGGCCAGCCCAGCGGGTTGGTGGACAACTGGCCGTTGTCCTTGAAGCCGCCGAGCACGCCGAAGTACACCGGAACGACGATGAGCACGCCGACGGCGATGCAGACGAGGTGCAGCACGACGCTGCGGGTCCGCTGGGCGCGACTCGCCGTGGCGGTCATCGCTGGCCTCCCTGGGTGGTGATCGCGCCCGCCGTGTCACGACGCAGGACGATGCGTTGGTAGAACAGGGCGAAGACGAGGCTCAGCAGGAACATCACGATGCTGATGGCGCTCGCATAACCGACCTCGAAGCGACGGAAGCCGAACTGGTACATCGTGACGGCCAGCGTCTCCGAGGAGTGGATCGGCCCACCACCGGTGAGCACCCACACCATGTCGAACAGTTGGATGGTGCCGATGACCGACAGGAAGATGCTGATGCGGATCGTCGGGCCGAGCAGGGGCAGGGTGACGTGTCGGAACGCCTGCCAGCCGGTGGCACCGTCGGTGACCGCCGCCTCGTGCAGTTCCTTCGGGATGCCCTGCCGGGCCGCCAGGAAGAGCATCATGTAGAGGCCGAAGTACTTCCAGGACACCACCAGGAAGACGGCGTAGAGCACGGTGTCCGGGTCGGCGAAGACGGTGCCCGCGTCGGCGCCCAGCCACTGGGCGACGCCCTCGCCCAGCCCTCGGTTCGGTGAGAACACCAGGGTGAACAGGACGGCCGTGGTGACCTCGGAGAGCACGTACGGGGCGAAGAAGATCAGCCGATAGACGGCCCGCCCGCGAAGCGGCTGATTGAGGAGCATGGCCAGGGCCAGCGCAGCAGGCAGCTGCACGACCAGGGACAGCACCACCAGAATCAGGCCACGCCACAGGTCGCCGCGGAACGTCGGGTCGCCGAAGGCACGGGTGTAGTTGTCCCACCCGATGAAGTTCTCCGGCAGGCCGAAGCCGTTCCACTTGAAGAAGCTGGCGTAGGCGGCCACCACGATGGGGGCGAGGACCAACAGCACGAACAGCGCCAGGGCAGGCGCCAGGAACACGGCGAGGACGCCGCCCCGGCCCGGCCGGGGCTGGCGGCCACGCTTGCGCGCGGTGCCCGGCCCCGGTGCCGGCGGATCGGTCGCCGTGTCGCCGCGCCTCAGGTCGGACACGGTCGATGGCCTGGTCATTCCTGCTCCACTCGGGTTCTACGGCCGGCTACGGACGGGTGACGGGTCACGATCAGGCGGTCTTTGCCACCTGCGTGATGTCCTTGACGATCGCCGCCGGGGACTTCTTGCCGGCGATGATCTCCGCGACGCTGTCGTTGATCTGCTGCCCGAGCGCGGGCGCGTACGCCTGGTCGAGGTAGAGCTGGAAGCCGGTGTTCTTGGACAGGGCCTCCGCGACGGCCTTGTTGTTGGGGTCGCTGATCGCGGAGGTGGCGTCCTTCACCGTGGGCAGCACCGCGCCGGTCTGCGCGGAGCGCTTCTGGTTCTCGACGCTGAGCAGGAACTTCAGGAAGTCGATGGTGGCGGCCGGCGCGTCCTTGCCGACGGCGAAGCCGTTGCCACCGCCGAAGACCTCGGTCGCCGCGCCCTTGCCGCCGTCCACGGAGGGGAACGGGAAGAAGCCGAGTTTGTCGCCGAGGCCCTTCTTGCTGGTGGAGCTGGACGCCTGCACCGCCGGCGCCCATTGCCCCATCAGCTCCATGCCGGCCTTGCCGTTGCCCATGGTGGCGGCCTGACCGTCGGGCGAGCCGAACTCCGCGCCGAGGAAGCCCTTCTGGAACGGCTGCAGGTCGACGAGCTCCTTGAGCCGCTCACCGGCGGCGACGAGGTCGGGGGTGTCGAAGTTCTTGCTGTCCACGGCCTTCTGCAACGCGTCGACACCGCCGATGCGCATCGCGAGGTAGGACCAGTAGAAGTGGGCCGGCCACTTGTCCTTGCCGGCCAGGGCGACCGGGGTGATGCCGGCGGCCTTGAGCTTGCGGACCGCGTCGAGCACACCGGTCCAGGTGGTGGGGGTCTCGGTGATGCCGGCGCGGGCGAAGAGCTCCTTGTTGTACCAGAACCCGACCATGCCGATGTCGAACGGAATGCCGTAGATCTTGCCGTCGATCGTGTACGGCTGCATGGCGGCGGGCAGGATCCCGGCGACCAGGTCCTTCACGTCGTCGGTGAGGTCCTTGACCAGGCCTGCGTCCACCTGCTGCTTGAGCACGCCGCCGCCCCAGGACTGGAACAGGTCCGGCGGGTCGCCGGCCTGCGTGGCGGTGGTGAGCTTGGCCTTGAAGGCCTCGTTCTCCAGCGGCTGGATGGTGAACGTGACGTTGCTGTGCGCGGTCTTGTACTCGTTGGCCATCGCCGCCCAGACCGGCAGCATCGGTTCGGTGTTCTGGATGTGCCACCAGTTGATGGTCTGCGGAGCGTTGGGGTCGGCCGACTCTCCATCACTGCACGCGCTGAGCAGGTAGGCGCCGGCGCCGGCGCCGGCGAGGCCGAGCAGCGTTCGGCGGGAAAGGTGCGCTGTCATGATCCATCCCTTCGGGGACTCACGGGTTGCTCGGAACGCCGGCCGAGCCGGCAAGGGTTCGAACCTGGATCTCCGGAACTTTCATTGCTTCGCCGGTATTACCGATCGATGGCGGGGACGCTACGAGCAGTTTCCCCACCGGTCAAGACCCTCTGTCCTATCGCGCGAAGACCGGCTAGCGTAGGCAGGACTTCCAGTCATCCTGGACCGCAAGTTTCCGGAAGTTTTCAGAGTCACCTAGAGGAGCCTTCGTGTCGACCGACACCGCTGACGTGGCGACCGCTGCCCGGTCGATCCGCAATCCCGTCCTCGCCGGGTTCCACCCGGATCCGTCGATCCTGCGCGTCGGCGACGACTTCTACCTGGCCACCTCGACCTTCGAGTGGTATCCGGGGGTACGGATCCACCACTCGCGTGACCTCGTCAACTGGCGTCCCCTCGGCGGTGTCATCACCGACCGCCGCCTGCTCGACCTGCGGGGCTGCGGCGACTCCAACGGGGTGTGGGCGCCCGACCTGACGTACCACGACGGCGAGTTCCACCTCGTCTACAGCGACGTGGCGAGCTTCGCCAGTGGCTACTGGGACCCGCAGAACTTCCTGGTCACCGCACCGGACATCGCCGGCCCCTGGTCGGATCCGGTGAAACTGCACGGCCGCGGTTTCGACGCCGCGCTGTTCCACGACGACGACGGCACCACCTGGCTGTTGAGCATGAGCGCGGACTGGCGACCCGGGCGGGACCGCTTCGGCGGCATCGAGATCCAGCAGTACGACAGGGCCACCCGCACACTCGTCGGGAGGCCCCGCATTCTCTTCACCGGCACTCCGGTCGGGGTGACCGAGGGGCCGCACCTGTACCGCCACGACGGCTGGTACTGGCTGATCACCGCCGAGGGCGGCACGAGCTGGGAGCACCAGGTGACCGTGGCGCGCTCGCGCGACCTGTTCGGGCCGTACGAGGTGGATCCGGACGGGCCACTGCTCACCTCTGTGGGCCGGCCGGATCTGCGGTTGCAGAAGGCGGGGCACGGCAGCCTGGTCCGTACGCAGGACGGCGAGTGGTATCTGGCGCACCTGGTCGGCCGCCCCTACTCCCCGCTGGGCAGTTGCGTGCTGGGCAGGGAGACCGCCATCCAGCGGGTCGACTGGCCGGCCGGCGGTTGGCCCCGGGTGCCGGGCGGGGTACCCGCCGACGAGGTGGCCGCACCCGACCTGCCCACCCACCCGTGGCCGGCGGAACCGGCCACCGACCACTTCGACGATGCCGAGCTGGGGCACTGCTGGTCGACGTTGCGCCGGCCGGCCACCCCGGACTGGGTGGACCTGCGGGCGCGTCCGTCACACCTGCGTATCCATGGTGGACAGTCGCCGGTCGGCAGGCAGGCGCCCAGTCTTGTCGCGCGGCGCGTCGGCGCCACCCAATGTTCGCTGGAGACCGTCGTCGAGTTCGACCCGGTCGACCACCGCCAGCTCGCCGGGGTCACCGCCTACTACAACACCCTCAACTGGCACCACCTCTACCTGACCCGGGCGGACGACGGGCGCACCGTGCTGGAGCTGCTCAGCTCCGACAACGGACGGCGCACCCCGTACCCCGAACTGACTGTCGACGCGAGCGGCGTCACCCGGGTCGGCCTGCGGGCGGTGTTCGACGGGCCTGTGGTGCGTTTCGACTACGACCTCGGTGCCGGTTGGCAGCGGTTGCCCGTCGACCTGGACGCGACGATCCTGTCCGACGAGCACGCCGCGTTGATCATCGACGGTGAGCCCGCGGCGTGGGGCTTCACCGGGGCGTTCCTCGGCCTCTGGGTGCAGGACCTCGGCGGCGACGGCGTGTACGCCGACTTCGACCTGGCCACCTACCGGGAGCAGTGACAAGCGCGTCGCCCCCGCCTGACCTGGGCGGGGACGACGCGCGCCGGGTCATCAACTGACTGAACAGGGCCCGTCACGCCTCGCGGTCATCGATTGACGAGGAATCGACGCACTGGTATCTGTTAATACAGTTTCCTGATGCTCGCGGTAGCCCGCCGGGGCCGGACCGCCGCGCCGGGCCACCGACCGGCCGGCGGCACGCCGCCCCTTCCCCGAGGAACACCCATGGTTCACAAGAGAACGGCCGCCTACGCCGTCGGCGCCCTGCTGCTCGCGGTCGCGGGGCTCGGCTACGGCCTGCCGTCGGCCAGCGCCGCAACCGCCGGCCCGATCACCGGCCTCGGCGGCAAGTGTGTCGACGTCGCGGCCGCCAACCCGGCCAACGGCACGCCGGTCCAGCTCTACGACTGCAACGGCAGCGCGGCCCAGACGTGGACCGTCGGCAACTCCGACGCCTCGATCCGAGCACTCGGCAAATGCCTCGACGTCACCGCCGCGTCGACCGCGAACGGCGCCAAGGTGCAGCTGTACGACTGCAACAACACAGGTGCGCAGAAGTGGACCGCCAGCAACGGCGCGCTCGTCAACTCCGGCTCCGGAAAGTGCCTCGACGTCACCGACCGCAGCACCGCGAACGGCGCCCGCCTGCAGATCTGGACCTGCGGCGGCACCACCAACCAACAGTGGACCCTGCCCGGCGGCACCCCCACCACTCCCCCGCCCACCACGCCGACCGGCGCCAACCTCGACGACCCCGCGAAGAAGGACGTCGCCATGCAGCTCGTCTCGGCTGCGGAGAACTCCTCGCTCGACTGGCGGGCGCAGTTCTCCTACATCGAGGACATCGGCGACGGGCGCGGCTACACCGCCGGCATCATCGGCTTCTGCTCCGGCACCGGCGACATGCTCGAACTCGTCGAGGCGTACACCCGCACCAAGCCGGGCAACGTGCTGGCCGGCTACCTGCCGGCGCTGCGCGCCGTCAACGGCACGCCGTCGCACTCCGGCCTCGACCCGAACTTCCCCCGGGACTGGCGGACGGCGGCCAACGACCAGGTGTTCCAGGCCGCCCAGGAGGCCGAGCGGGACCGGGTCTACTTCAACCCGTCGGTACGCGACGGCAAGAACGACCAGGTCCGGGCGCTCGGCCAGTTCGCCTACTACGACGCGGCAGTCATGCACGGGTACGAGGGCATGCGCCAGATCCGCAACCGTGCCCTGGCCCGGGCCAAGCCGCCGGCCCAGGGTGGCGACGAGCGGACCTGGCTCAACGCGTTCCTCGACGAGCGGGTCGTCGAGATGAAGAAGGAGGAGGCCCACTCGGACACCTCCCGCGTCGACACGGCCCAGCGGGTGTTCCTCAACAACGGCAACTTCACCCTGAACACGCCGCTGGTGTTCGCCGTCTACGGCGAGCAGTTCCGCATCGGCTAGACCCCTCGCGCAGACGCTCAGGGCGCCGCCCAGCGGCGCCCTGAGTCGTGCCCGGGGAACCCCGGGTACGACCCTTGCCTTGACGCTGACGACAAGGTTTAGCCTGGTCGCGACGGGCTGGTCGAGGAGGTCTGATGCTGATCGGTGAGCTGGCGGAACGGGCTGGCACGAGCACCCGGACCCTGCGCTACTACGAGGCCCACGGACTGGTGTGCCCGCGGCGCTCGGCCAACGGCTACCGCGTGTACGACGAGGCGGAGCTGCGGGTCGTCCGGGAGATCCGGGCGCTGCTCGACGTCGGTTTCGGCCTCGACGACGTCCGTCCGTTCGTCGCCTGCCTACGAGCGGGCAACACGTCCGGCGACGTCTGTCCGGATTCGGTGCAGGTGCTGCGGCGCAAGCTCGCCGAGGTCGACGACTACCTCGATCGACTCACGGCGGTCCGTCAGCGGTTGCACACCCAACTCAGCCACGCCATCGCGCACCGGGAGGAAACATGCCCCAGGAAACGACAGTCGGGTCCCTGATCACCGTCACCGACGACACGTTCGCCGAGCTGGTGCTGGCCAGCGACCGGCCCGTGGTGGTGGACTTCTGGGCCGAGTGGTGCCCGCCCTGCAAGATGATCGAGAAGAGCCTCGTCGAGCTGGCCGGGGAGTTCGGCGACCGGATGATGATCGCCAAGCTCAACTCCGACGACAATCCGCAGACCACGCGCCGCTACGGCGTCATGTCCCTGCCGACGCTTCTGGTGTTCCGCGGGGGCGAGGTCGTCGGCTCGGTCGTCGGGTCCCGGCCGAAGCTGCACCTGCGGCAGAGCCTGACCATGCACGCCGGCCTGTGACAGCCGCCGCCGCTCGTCTTCTGCCCCTGCTGTTGAGCGGTGCGACGATGGTCGTCACGGTGGCGGCACGGATCCTCCCCGGGCGAGTGGCGGAGACGACTGCCGGTGGCGCCGACGTCGGCGTCGTGATGTGCGGGTGAACTGACCCGGTCGTCGCCTGGGAGGAGTCCAGCGCCGACGAGTCTCCGGTGACCAGCCGGCACATCGATCATGATGACCGACATTGTCGTACACCTGTTCTAGTCTCGGGTCATGGTTGAGGAGTTGGCGCAGGCAGACGATGCGATCTCTGCCTGCGTCGACGCCCCCGCGTGGCCGCTCCCGGACCATGACCTGATCGCGGCGCTCGACGCCGCGCACCGCCTTCAGCAACGACTCGCCGCCGTCACCCTCACCCTGATCCGTGAGGTCGACGGCCGCGGCACCGCCCGCACCCAAGGAGCCTCCTCCACCGCGGTGTGGCTCCGCGAACGACTGCGGCTGACCGTTCCCGCCGCCCGCCGCCTGATCGACCTCGCCGCCGCTTTGGACACCGGCAACCCCGGCATCCGACAAGCGCTGGCCGATGGCGCCGTCAGCCTGGACCAGGCCCGGGTCATCGTCGACACCATCGACACCATGAGCGCGTCGGCCGACACCGAGACCGCCGACAATGCAGTCGCTGTGCTCGTCGGCTGGGCCGCCCAGTTCGACCCCACCCACTTGCGCAAACTCGGCACCCGCATCCTCGACCACGTCGCCCCCGACATTGCCGACGCCACCGCCGAAGCCGCCCTCGACGCCGAGGCACGCCGCGCTGCCCGCGACCGGCACCTGACCCTGTCCGAGCAAACCGATGGCCGACTTCGACTCACCGGCACCCTCGACCCCGAAACCGCCGGCCTGCTGCGCGCCGCCATCGACCCACTGACCGCCCCATCCGGAGCCGACGACAGCCGCTCCCCCGGGCAACGACGCCACGACGCCCTCGCCGACGTGTGCCGACTCGCTCTCCGAACCGGCGAGCTGCCCGACGGCGGTGGCGATGCCGCTCAGATCGTCATCACCACCAACTACGACGCGCTGACCCGGCAGCTGTCCGCCGGCACCCTCGACCTCGGCCTCCGACTCACCGCGGAGACGGTGCGCCGACTTGCCTGCGACGCCACAATCCTGCCCACCGTGCTCGGCGGCGCCGGTCAGGTCCTCGACGTCGGTCGACAACGCCGCCTCATCACCGGCCCCCTGCGCCGAGCGCTCGTGCTACGCGACCGCGGCTGCGCCTTCCCCGGCTGCGACCGTCCGCCCCGCTGGTGCGACGCCCACCACATCCACCATTGGGCCGATGGCGGCCCCACCAACCTCCACAACGCCGTCCTGCTCTGCGGCCACCACCACCGCCACCTGCACCACAGCGACTGGACCGTGCGACTTGGTGACGACAACCACCCCGAGTTCATCCCGCCAGCCTGGCTCGACCCCGACCAACTTCCCCGCCGCAACCACTACCACCGACGAACGTAGGCACGGCCAGCGGAGAGAGTGCTCGGTCACGCTGGCGGGGTCCACGCGATTCGCGCCTGTGCCGACGGCGATATCTTTCGCGCGACACTCACCACGGGGACGGAACTCATGATGCGCACGATGCCGACTGGCTCAGCGATCGTCGGCACGCTGACGTCGACGATCCTGCTGTTCGCGACCGGGTGTTCGGGGCAGTCCGACACTCCCCCGGCGGCAGCGGCTACGCAGTTGTCGCCTCCCGCCGCGGCGATGCGCATCGACAAGCCAGCCAAGCTCCTGGGGACCTGGCCCGAGTCCGTGGATCGGGTCATCCGCGGCCAGGCTGAGCAGACCATGGGCAAGTTCACGAAGCTGCTCGCCGCCGGGCCCACAAGCGCGACGGGCACCGCCTACGTCCGGGCCGAAGAGGTGTACTCCGGAGAGCGTGGTCTGCACATCCCCGGCGATGACCAGCGGGTCATCCAGATCAGCGCGGTGTCCGGCACGATCACCGACCCGACCGCGACACTGGACAAGGTCTTCGCCGGGCTGCCGAAGGTCACCGACGTGGGGTCGGTCGCGCCGGGCCCGCTGGGTGGGGTGGCCGGCTGCGGCACCGGTCAGGCCGGGACGGGCATCCCGGTCGACGTCTGCGTGTGGAGTGATCAGCACACGATCGGCATGGTGACCTTCGTGAACTTCACAAAGGCCGACGACCCGCGAGGTGTGTTCGGTCAGATCCGCACCGAGCTGGAGCACCCCGCGCGGTGACTTGACCTCAAGCGCGGGTGAGGTCCTAACCTCCGGTATCGGAGGTAAGGCATGAGCATGGAATTTGCCGCGTGGACGTCTCTGCACCACGCGATGAACGCGCAGCAAGAACGACCACTGTCCCGCGTCACACTGAAGCGCATTGTGGAGTTCGCGCGGCCGCACCGGGCCCTGATCGTCAGGTTCCTGCTGCTGAGCGTGGTGACGGCGGTCCTCACGGTGGCGGCGCCCGTCCTCGCCGGACGGGTGGTGGAGGCCATCGTGGACGGCGCCGACAGCGGCGTCGTGATCCGGTTGGCGGTGCTGATCGCGGTGATCGCCCTGGCTGAAGCCGGCCTGGGTATGGTGACGCGGTTCCTGTCCGCCAGCATCGGCGAGGGGCTCATCGTCCAGTTGCGGACGGCCGTCTTCGACCACGTGCAGCGCATGCCAGTGGCGTTCTTCACCCGGACGCGCACCGGTGCGCTGGTCAGCCGCCTCAACAACGACGTGATCGGCGCGCAGCGGGCCTTCAGCGACACCCTGTCGAGCGTGGTCGGCAACGCCGTCACGTTGATGCTGACGTTGGCCGTGATGCTCAGCTTCTCGTGGCAGATCACGGTGCTGGCGCTCGTGCTGCTGCCCATCTTCGTTCTCCCGGCGCGCCGGATGGGTTCGAAGCTCGCCCAGTTGCAGCGGGAGGCGGCCGAGCACAACGCGGCCATGAGCACGCGGATGACGGAACGCTTCTCCGCGCCCGGCGCGACCCTGGTCAAGCTGTACGGGCGGCCGGCCGAGGAGTCGGCCGAGTTCGCGGCGCGGGCGCGTCGGGTGCGGGACATCGGCATCCGCACCGCCATGCTCCAGTGGGTCTTCATCACCGCGCTCACCGTCGTCGGCTCGCTGGCGTTGGCCTTGGTCTACGGGCTTGGCGGTCTCTACGCCCTGGGGGGCAGCCTCGACGCCGGGACGGTGGTCGCCCTGGCGCTGCTGCTGTCGCGCCTCTACGCGCCGTTGACCTCGCTGGCCAGCGCCCGGGTGGAGGTGATGAGCGCGCTGGTGAGCTTCGAGAGGGTGTTCGAGATCCTCGACATCAAGCCGCTGATCCTTGACCGGCCCGACGCCCGGCCGCTTCCCGACGGGCCGGTCGCTGTGGAGTTCGACGACGTTCGGTTCGGCTACCCGTCAGCTGACAAGGTGTCGCTCGCGTCTCTCGAAGACGTGGCGAAGCTCGACGCCCGAGGCGGCGAGGAAGTGCTGCACGGTGTGTCGTTCCGCGCCGAGGCGGGGCAGATGGTCGCCCTCGTCGGTTCCTCCGGGGCGGGCAAGTCGACGATCGCGCAGCTCGTCCCCCGCCTGTACGACGTCGAGGACGGTGCGGTGCGGCTCGCCGACGTCGACGTACGCGACCTGTCGGCCGAGTCGATCCGGACGGCGCTGGGTGTGGTCACTCAGGACGGGCATCTCTTCCACGAGAGCATCCGGGCCAATCTGGCGTTCGCTCGGCCGGACGCGACCGAGGACGAGATGTGGGAGGTCCTGCGGCGGGCCCGCCTCGACGACCTGATCCGCACACTTCCCGATGGGCTGGACACAGTCGTCGGTGAACGCGGGTACCGGTTGTCGGGCGGGGAACGGCAACGGCTCACCATCGCGCGACTGCTGCTGGCCCGCCCGCGCGTGGTCATCCTCGACGAGGCCACGGCGCATCTCGACTCCACCTCCGAGGCAGCGGTTCAGGAGGCTCTCGCCGAAGCCCTGACCGGCCGTACGAGCGTGGTCATCGCACACCGACTCTCCACCATCCGGGCGGCCGACCAGATCCTCGTCGTCGAGGACGGACGCATCGTCGAGCGTGGGCGACACGGCGACCTGCTCGCCGCCGGCGGTCGGTACCAGGAGTTGTACCGCACCCAGTTCGACCAGGACCAGCCGACGGTCAAGGAGCAACGGGTCGCCATCTGAAGCCGGCGCACCGGGCGCGCCCGCTGCCGGACCAGAGCCGCCGCCCGTCGCGGGGATCCCCGTGACGGGCGGCGGCGCCGGACGGTCAGTCGTCGTCGTTGTCGTCGTCGTCCTTGTCGTCGTCGTTGTCGTCGTTGTCGTCGTTGTCGTCGGCGTCATCGTCGTCGTCGACCGGCTCCTGCTCGGCCTTGACCACCGAGCCGTTGTCCCGGTCGACGTCCACCTCGTGCTCGGTGTCGCCAGCGACGATCTCGACGCTCCACACCTGTCGACCGTTCTCCTGCTCGGACTCGATCTCGACGATCTGACCGCCGCCGGCCTTGGCGAGCGCGATCTCGCCGGCACGCTTCTCGTCGACGGCGCCGCCCGCCGGCGAGGTGCTGGCCGACGACGTTCCGGCCGACGACGTACCCGACGGGGTGCCCGCCGAGGGCGTGCCGCTGGCCGACGGCGAACCGCTGGCCCCGGGCGCGTCCGTGGCCGTCGGCGCGACGGTCGCCGCGGCCAGTGCCGTGCCGCCGGTCCGCGAGCCGTTCGCGGCGTTGACGCCGAGCGCGACCCCGGCCACCGCAAGCACCGCCGAACCGCCGACCGTCGCCAGAAGCAGATTGGTGCGCTTCATGGGGGGTGTCCACCTTTCCTCGGTTGTCGACTCCGAGGATCGGTCAAATCGGGATAGCAGCGCGCTGTCGGGACGCTAAGGCCGGGTTAAGGCGGTCGACGGGCACGTCAGCCGCGCCTGTTGAGTTCCGCTTCGAGCCGCTGGACGAGCGTCTTGCGGTCCTTGCTGGCGCGCTCGTTGCGCAGCGCGGTCCTGAGCTGCCGGGTATCGAGCCCACGGACCAGCTTGGCGGCCTCGGCCACCGACATCTCCGACATGCGGCCGGCCGTGGTGGCGTCCCGGCGTGCTCGCTTGGCGGGCCCGGTGTTGGCGACGTACTGCCTGCCCGTCCGGGAGGCTTCGCGCTTCTTGGTGTCGGTGGCGCGTTTCTGGCTCTCCGACATCTCGTCCCAGGCCTTCTTGGGCAGGTAACGGCTCGTCGTACCGTCCTTGCGGGCCCGGGTGTCGCCCTCCTTGGTCTGCCACTTCTCGTTGCCCCAGCGCTGGAGTGCCTTCTGCCGCTCGTCCTTTTCGCCGAGAAATCCCCCGCCGCGCCTCTTGTACTCCTGAGTGACCAGCTGTGACTTGCGCGCCGACCACTGCCCCGGCCTGCCGCCCTTGTCGGAAGCCTTGATCTCTTCCTTGATCTGCTCTCTGAGCTCGGGTTTCGTATACCGCGCCATAGGGGCCAGCTACCCGGCACCGCAGCGCCTATGCCTGCGGGCGCGACGTCGGGGGGCCGAGCCGAAGCAACACCTGCGCCCCACCCCGCGGGCCGGTCCGCACCTCCAGGCGACCACCGCCGGCCTGCGCGGCACGCCTGGCGATGTCCAGGCCGAGACCCGTGGACCCGGCCGCGCTCGCGCCCCGCCGGACCGCGCCGTCCGGCATTCCGGGCCCCTCGTCGGCGATGGTGAGGACCACCTCCCCCGCCTCCCGGGCGAGCCGGACCGCGAACGGCGTCCCGTCGGGGGTGTGCGCGAAGACGTTGCCCAGCAGGGCGTCGACGGCCGCGGTCAGGTCGTCGGCCGGTACGCCGACGGGGAGCGGCCCGGCGGCCAGGTCGAGCGTGACGGCCCGGCCGGTGTCCTCGGCCAGCACCGACCAGAACGCGACCCGCTCTGCGACGATCGCCGCCGCGTCCGAACCGGCCGGCGCCACCGCCGGTGAGTGACGCCACCGGGCCTGCCTGATCAGTCCGGTGACCGCGCGTTCCAGTCCGTCGGCGGCGGCGGTGATCCGGGCCGCGTCGTCCCTGTCGCGCAGCGACTCCGCCTCCAACCGCAGCGCCGTCAACGGTGTACGCAACCGGTGCGACAGGTCGGCGACCTGCTCGCGTTCCTGCACCAGGAGCACCTGGATACGGCCGGCCAGGTGGTTGAGCGCACCGGCCACCTCGCGCAGCTCGGCCGGGCCGGCGGGTGTGACACGGGCGTCCAGTTCGGCGTTGGCCAACCGGTGCGACACGGCGGACAGGTCGCTGATCGGCCGGACCAGGGTGCGCGCCAGCCGGTCGGCCACCGCCAGCCCGATCAGGACCAGGAGCACACCGAGCAGGGCCAGCACCAGCCACGCCCTGGTCACGCCGGCGGTCAGCTCGTTCCGGGGCACCACGGTACGGATCACGCCGGTGCCGTCCGCCCTGCCCTGCACGGCGATGACCACCTCCCGCCCGGCCGCCGACTCACCGGTGAGGCTCTGCCCGCGCGCGGCCAGGGCCACCGCGGGCGTACGCGGCGCCGGCGCGCCGAGCACCGTGCCGTCGGGCAGGAAGACGCTCACCGGTCGACCGGACTCGGCGGCGAGCTGCTCGACGGTGAGGCGGATGGTGGCCGCGTCGGCGGTGCCGACCACCGGCACCAGGCTCTGCGCGTCGGCGGTGGCCCGGACGGTGGCCCGGTCCTCCGCGACGGTGCGCACGAGCAACGCCAGCGGCACCAGGAACGCGATGAGGGTGAGCACGCTCACGGCGGCGACCAGCAGCGCCAGGCGTGCCCTCACGGCTGCGCCGCCGGCGCTTCGAGGCGTACCCCGACGCCACGGACGGTGTGCAGGTAGCGGGGCTGCTGGGCGTTCTCGCCCAGCTTGCGGCGCAGCCAGGACAGGTGCACGTCGACTGTCTTGTCGGCACCGCCGTACGGGATCTGCCAGACCTCGGTGAGCAGCTCGCGTTTCGTGACCACCTGGCCGGGACGGCCGGCGAGGTGGTGCAGCAGGTCGAACTCGCGGGGCGTCAGCTCGACCGCCACCCCGTCCAGGGTGACCTGCCGGGACCGGGGGTCGACGCGCAGCCCGCCGACGACGAGCGACGGGTCCTGCCCGTCGGTGCCGGAGGGGCCACGCCGCAGCACCGCCCGTACGCGGGCGTCGAGCTGCGCGGCGGTGAACGGCTTGACCACGTAGTCGTCGGCACCGGCGTCGAGCACCCGGACGATCTCGGCGTCGTCGTCGCGGGCGGTGGCCACGATGACCGGCACCGAACTGACCGCGCGCAGCATCCGCAGCAACTCGCGTCCGTCCAGGTCGGGTAGGCCCAGGTCGAGTACGACGAGGTCGGGCCGGTCGTCCAGGGCGTCGCGGAGGCCGGTCATCGCTGTCGAGGCGGCGGCCACCGCGTGCCCGCGTTCGCGCAGCGCCCGGATCAGCGGGGTACGAATCGTCAGGTCGTCCTCGACGAGCAGTAGGCGGGCCACAGGTGGCAGGCTAACCGCTACCGCGGGCGGCGAGGCGCACGTTAACCGTGCCTTAGCGTCCGGATGTGCCGGCGACAACTGTGGATCGGGGATAGTCAGGTGATGGGCCGTCGTTCGATCCTCATGACCGCGGGGTGGGTGGCCACCGCCGCCGTCGCCACCCTGATCGGGCTGGGCGCCATCCGTCTGGTCGGCGAGAGCATCACCGGCACCCCAGGCGGGGTACGAAGCGAGGCGGAGATCGAACGGGCGCTCGCCTCGCCCGAGGCGGCGCCGACCGGGGCCACGGGCGGCGCCTCGCCCGGAACGTCCACCGGGACCGTCGCGCCCAGCACCAGTTCCGGAGTCCGCCGGGTGTTCGCCACCGACGGCGGCACGGCGGTGGCAGAGTGCGGCACCGGCGGCGTACGCCTCGTCTCCTGGGCGCCCGCGCAGGGCTACCGGGTCCGGGACGTCGACCGTGGGCCGGACGACGACGTCGAGGTCACCTTCGCGGGGTCGGCCGGAGAGCACGAGCTGAAGGTGCGCTGCATCGGCTCGGAACCGGTGGCGGTCGCCGACGACTGAGCCCGCCGCGTCAGGCGAACGGCGTTCGACACTGCCGGGGCCGACGGGACCGGCACGGAAGACTCCGTGCCGGTCCCGTCGCCGTGCAGGGTCAGCTGGCGTACGCCTCCAACTCCCCGGAGCGCGACGCCTACAGCGCGGCGAAGTCCGAGTCGGGCGCGAAGCGCGCCGCGTTCTGCCGGTACCGGTTCCGCAGGAACTCCCCCAGGTCGCCGTCGACGAGGTTCGCGATCTGGGCCGAGTGCATGAGCAGGTCCGCGACGGCGGACGCCAGCGACTCACGCAGCTCGCCGACCTCGACCGGCTCGCCACGGTGGTTCGTGTGGTCCGCCGGCTCGACGAGCTTGGCGATCTTTCCGACCGTGACCGACAGGTGGATGTGGACGTGGCGCAACTTCGCGAAGGCGGGGTCCTCGATGTCCCACATCGCGTCGTCGTACGCCCGCTGTGCCTCCTGCATCGCGGCGAGGCCGGCCTCGGCCCGCTCAAGAAGCTGGCTCACCCCTGCCGTGCTTGCCACCCCAGGGAAAGACGAAGTCTCCATCGACTACCTCCTCATAAAAGTCCACTGCGGATGTCTGCCGGGGATCGACCACCAGGGCGGCACGGCGAACCTCGTAGCCGAAGCCCTTGAGCATCTCGGCGATCGCGTGCTGCACCCGCCCGCCCACAACCCGGTCGTCGAAGATGAGGGCGCGTGAGCCCGCCGGGAAGTCCCGGATCACATTGGGAAGGAACACGTCCCACTTGTCGGACTCGTGGTGGAGCCAGCCGCCGTTGGACGCCAGTTTCTCGAACGCCAGATTGTGCCGGCTGCGATCGGGTCGGCGGGGAAACGTCACCGCCGCCAGCAGCGGCGGATCCTCGCTGGAGTGCGCCAGGCAGTACGCCGGAGCGAAGTTTCCCGGACCCGACATCGCCACCACGAAGTCGGGGGCGAAACTCCTCGCGATACGTCGGTGAAGTCGCATCAGTTTGGGGGCCAGCGACTCCCAGGTGAACTCCTTGATACCCGGTGTCGGGACCGCGTTGGCCTCTCGCACGATGTCGGCCAGATACAGCTCCAGATCGTCGTACGCGTCGCCGTAGGCCAGAGCGTTCACACCGAGCGCCCGGAATCGGGACTGCGCGGACGCGAGTTCCCTGTTTCTGACCAGAACAGCGGGTGCGATACCACTCGACCCGAGGGTGGATGTCAGCCACGTCGTGAGGGCTGCGAAATTCGGGTCCTCCAGACCCTGGCCGAAACCGACGAAGACGATCGCCTTGGTGGCCAGCAACGCGCGCAACATCGCCTGCGACTCCGAGTCACCGATGACCCGTGCGTAGCTTTCGTAACCGAAGACGATCGTCTCCGGCTCACGCCAGTGCCCGTGCAGGTGGACGATGAATCGGCCCGGCTGCTTGATCTCGTCCTGGAGATGGGAGATCCGCTGCCAGGTGGCGGCGTCCCGACCGGTGCCCTGTTCCAGAAGGCTGTCGTAGTTCGTCGTCAGGACCGGCGCTCCCGAGTCCTTCAGGACGTCGATGATGCCCCGGCGGACCATCGGCAGGCTGCCTACCGTCTCGGCGAGAAACTTGCCGTAGTGGTTACCGGGAATCTGCTTGAGGTGGCGTTCCACCTCCTGCGCCACACTGATCATCTGGGTGCTGTCGGCAGTGGACGACAGGGCCTTCAGTTTGCTCGACCGCCACCGCCCGGAAAGGGATTGGTCGAGGTCGGCGGATCGGTCGACGCCGGCCCGGATCAGCCCTTTCCACGACGCGCTTTCCGCGCCGTCCGAGGCGAGCAGAGAGACGCCCGCGCCGACGATGAAGATCGCGTCGCCGCGCCTGATTGCTTCCACGATCTCGTTCCGAAGGTAAGGGCTCACCGGAACCTCCGCGTCAACCTTGATCAATTGTGCAAGGCTGCCGTCATAGTAGCGGCGCTGGTCTGGATCTTCGGACGGCGAACAATACCTATCGGTAACTAAGTTGCCCTCGGCGAGACCAACTGTCCGTTATGGCCGGACGCCGTCGAGCCGGTCGATCAGTCGGGTCGCGACGTCGACAAGCGCCTCACCGGCGAACAGGGGCCGTCCGTCGGGCCGACCGGCGACGTAGTCGCGAAGGGCCTCGGCGACCAGGGCGCGGGCTCCGGAAAGGTCACCGTCGGCGGCGGCCAGCACGGCGAGGGTGACCGCACAACCGGCGGCGCCGGGCAGGTCGTCGGCGGCCCGGTAGGTGGCGCGTAGCGCGCGCATGTCGTCGCGAACGTCCACCGGGCCGGGTCGGGCCCCTAGCAGGGCGGCCAGCGCCCGCAGCAGCCCCCGATGCTGCCGGACCAGCGCGAGGCGGTTGCCGTTACGGGCCAGGCGCGCCGCCTGTCCACCCAGGACCGCGGCGCCCCGGCAGAGGATGGCGACGACAGGCCAGGTCGGCCGTGGCGCGACAAGCACCAGTCGTTCCAGCAGGCGCAGTGATGTCTGCTGCAGCGCCCGGTACGCGTCGCCTGCCTCCTCCGGCTGACGGCGACCGTTGCGGGTGACGACGATGACGTGCGCCGGCCTCGCGTACGCCTCGACCAGGTCCGACACGATCCGTACGCCTCTGGCGTCGCGCGCCGCCCGACCCCGCGCGATGTCGCCCAGCCGCAGTAGGCAGTGCAGCCGGGTCGCCGCGTCCGCCGCGCCGGCCGCCACAGCGCGGAACATCCGGCCGGCTCGGACCCGGTCGTCGCCGCGGGCCCGGTTGTAGAGGATCTCCGCGTGCCGCAGCCGCGCGCCCGGCGCGTCCTCGGGCAGGGCGCTGAGCATCGCCTCGGCGGCGTCCAGGTCGCCGATGTCGGCGATCAGCCACGCCCAGGACTGCGCGACCAGCTCGTCCGGATGCGCCGCTCGCAGTCCCCGCCTCCACCTCTCGAAGCGCACCTGGTAGCCGTCGCCCGGGAGGCGTACCGACGGCCAGGCCGGCGGCGGAACCCCGCCGAGGAGCCCTCGCAGCGCGGTGACCGCCAGTCCGTCAGGCGCCCCCTGCACCAGGTCGATACCGTGCCGGCGCGCGTCCGCCGGGACTGTCGAGGCGGCGGGCAGGCTCAGGCAGCACCAGGTGGTGGGCGTGCGCGCGCCCGCCGCCAGCAGCGGGCCGTACACGTCCGGGTCGCCGCCGGAGTACCCGGTGATGAGGAGACGATCGGCGTCGCCGAGACCTTCGACCGCCGCCGCCCGTTCGGCGGTGAGCTGGGCGAGTTCCTCGATGTCCACCACCACCACGTCGGCGAGCGTGCTCTGCCGCCGGTCCAGGCCGCCGTGAACCTTCAGCAGCGCGGGAGGTCGACCGGCGCGCAGCCAGTCGGCGAACTCCTCGTGGCTGGAGACCGCGAGCAGCGCCGGCGGATCGGGCGGCGCGAGCGCCCGCCAGGCCGGGAGAGCGGCGTGATAGTCGTGCGGCGCGTCGGCGGGCAGGTCCGCGCGGCCGCAGATCAGGTCGTACGCCAGCTCGATCCCCACGTCGAAGTTGACGGTGACGTGGGTGCCACCATGCAACAGGTGCAGCGCCGCCAGCAGGTGCGCCTCGTTGGGTACGCTCACCCGCAGCGCGAAGACGCAGTTCAGCGCGTCCGGCCCGACGGTGCCCCAGAGCCGGCCGAGGACCACCTCGAGTTTGTACGACTCCGCGCGCACGGCCTCGAGCTGCACGTCGGTGACCAGGCCGGCCAGCCGACGGCGGGCCGCCTGGTGCATCGTCGCCAGCACGTCGTCGCGCAGGCCGAACCCGCGGGGCAGGGCGGCTGGCTCGTCACCGCTGATGCCCGCCCCGGTGAATACGGCGGCCGGCGCGACGCGGGGCCCAGCCACAGTCACGACCCGTCGGTTTCGAGGGTCGAGCGCCAGATCTCCTCGAACTGGTCGAGCCAGTACGTGTACCACTGGCCGTCGTCGCGGGTGAGGTGGATGTGCATGCGGGAGCGGATGGCGTCGTTGCGGAAGCCGTGGAACTCGACGTTCGCGTACCCGCCGGCGGCGTGGGGATTCACCGCGACCAGGCTGAACCCGGGGTTGAATCCGATCTCGCCCCAGGCGAAGGTGCCCTGCACCGTCCACTGCCGCATCGACGCGAGCCGCGCCCTGGTCTCGCGCAGCGAGTCGGCGGCCCGCTGCACCGGGAAGTCGAGCAGCGCGTCGAGCTGCTCCGAAATCGGGTCGCCCGCGTCGAATTCCTGCAACACCACGATCCGGACCGTGCCGTCGGCCCGCGCGAGCGGGCCCCGGCGCAGCACGTCGCAGCGCTCCTCGGTGAGGAAGTTCGAACCGACCGGGGCGAAGATCCACACATCCCGGGCCGTGCGGAGGTCCTCGGTGATCGGGTTCCTGTCGTAGTCACTGCGGTCCAGGAACCGGTCCTCCCGGTGGTTGGCGAACGCCAGCCGCAGCAGCAGGAATCCCAACGCGGCGAAGAGCAGCGACCACCGGACGCTGTCCGGCAGATCCGCGCCGACCAGCAGCAACGCCGCGAAGACGAACGCGACGACTGTGGTGGCGTACAGGTCGATGAACCGACGGTGCCGCAGGTCCGCGAGGATGTGCCTCATTCGCCGCCGCACTCCGCCATGATGCCGTGGGCGAGGTCCCGCGGTGCTCCCCCGTTCAGGCGACGCGCGGTACCGACTCGCTATGCTCGTGCGTCCCACTCGGCTCCGCATCACATGGGGTGATCACGATCGGCCTGCCGCCACGGTTCGTGCTCTTCCCGGGCCGTCACCATCTGCTGACCCGTTTCCAGGCGGACTACCTCGGTCGACTCGCCCGCTCCGGCGACACCACGATCGTCTGGGCGGTGACCTCCGCCAACCACGACAACACCAGGCGCAACCCGGTTCCGTACCACCGTCGCGAGGCAGCGATCGAGCGGTTCAGCGCGCTGACCGGGCTGCGTTCGCTGGTCGTGCCGGTCTTCGACACCGCGCCCACCGACGCCTTCGCCGAGGTGACCCTCAAGACCATCGCCGTCGCCACGGGCCTCGACCTCACCCCCGCCGACACCGTCGTGGCCTGCTCCACGCCCGCCGTCGCGAAGCTCTACGAGCGGATCGGCTTCCCGATCGCACAGGTCGAGGCCGACCCTGAGCTGGACGCCGTCCCCGAACGCCCCTGGGACGTGCTGCTCCGCCTGGCCTCGGGTGACCCGGCCTGGCGCACACTGGCCCACCCGGCGACGATCGACGTCTTCGAGCGCTACCGCCTGGTCGAGCAGGTCCGGTCGGTGGTCAACGATCCGCTCGTCGGTGACGAGGGCGGTCTCACCGCCACCCGGGACTACCGGACGTACGTCGACGCCTTCACCGAGGCCGCCGAGCGCAAATGGACGGCCGTGCGCCGGCACGTGCAGCCCGGGCGCATCGTCGACATCGGCTGTGGCGCCGGTTCCGTGCTGGAGCTGGCCGACCGGGAGGCCGCGCTGCACGAGAGTGACCTGATCGGCGTCGAGGTCGCCCGGCACCTCTACCAGGAGTGCGTGCACAAGAAGGCGCAGGGCGTCTTCCGCAACGCCAACGTGTACTTCTACCAGCGCAACGTCCTCGGCGGCGCGATCTTCGCCGACCGTTCCGTGGACACCACGCTCACCTTCGCCCTGACCCACGAGATCTGGTCGTACGGGCGTCAGCGTGAGTCGCTGTTGCAGTTCGCCCGCCGCATCCACGACCACACCGTGCCGGGCGGAGTCTGGATCAACAGCGACGTGTGCGGACCGGCCGACCGGCGACGCCAGGTGGTCCTGCGCCTGGCCACCGAGGACGGCACCAACCCCCCGGCCCCGCGGCACGACCTCGCCGAACTCTCCGAAGGCGAGGTCAGGCGGTACGTCGGCGGCTTGTCGACACGGGCGCGGCTGGACCAGTTCGCCGTCGACTTCGCGTTCCCCTTCGCGTACGAGGTTGTCGACGAGAGCGCCGTCCGGCTCGAACTCGGCTCGGCGATGGACTACCTGACCCGCAAGGACTACGTCGACAACTGGCTGTCCGAGACACGTGAGCAGTTCTGCGGCCTCGGCTTCGACGAGTGGCTGGAGCTGCTGGCCGAGGCCGGATTCGAGGTCGACCCGGCGTCCGCGCCGCTGCGGAACGACTGGGTGATCGACAACCGGATCGCCCCGGTGGCAACGCTTACCGACACCGACGGCCGGCCGCTGGACTGGCCGGACACCCACCTGCTGGGGATCGCCCGGCGGCCCCTCACCGAGGAGCCGTGACGACGGCCGTCGCGGCCGGACGCGGCCGGAACAGGCCGAGCCGCAACGCCCGCAGCAGGGTGCCGGGGCGGCTCAGGGTCGCCGGATGCTCCAGCATGGTGGTGACCCGACCCAGCCGGTCGTTGAGCACCGGATCGGTGAGCGACGTGCGGAACAGCAGGTCACCGAACCATTTGGTGATCCGGTAACCAGGCGGGTACGGCCCGTCGACGTGCGGCAGCTCGATGTCGGCCGACGTGGAGATCTGCCAGGCGGCGTCGACGACCACGCGGACCTGCTCGAAGTACGCCCGCGCCGGCTGCTCGTGCGGTGCCGGGCCGGAGCGCAGGTACGCGGACAGGCAGGAGGCGTGCAGCGTCGCGGAGGTCATGCCCTGGCCGTACACCGGGTTGAACGACGCGACGGCGTCGCCGGCCGCGACCAGCCCGGCCGGCAGCCGGTCGAGCTTGTCGAAGTCACGCCGTCGGCTGTCGGCCTGGTGGTACGTGACCACGCCGCCGAGCATCTCCCCCCGCTCGGCGATGTCGCCGAACATCTGCGGATAGCGCTCGCGGCAGCGGGTGACGAAATCGGCGACGTCGCGGCTGGGCCGGTCCTCGTCGTAGCCGGCCACCAGCATGATCCAACGGTCCCCCTCGACTGAGTTGATCCCGCCGATGCGCGCGGTACGGCCCTTGCCGGCCATGGTGTGGTAGACCGCCACCCAGGCGTCGCTGACCGTCTCGTCGCGTCTGAACAGCGCCGTCGCGTAGTTCAGTCTGATCGGCATTCGGCGCATCGGCGGCCGGGGCCAGCCGTTGTCGGCCAGCCAGTCGCTCAGTCGGCTGGACCGCCCCATCGCGTCGACCACCAGGTCGGCTGACTCGACGACCGGCTCGGCGCCGCCCTCGGGCACGTACCGGGCGCCGGTGACGCGTCCGTCGGCGAAGACCAGGCCGTCGGCCCGGCCGTACACCATCGTGATGTTGTCGACGGCGAGGGTCCGCCGGCGGACCAGCGCCTCCAGGAACGGCCGCGTAGTGATCAGCGCAGGTCCGGCGCCGGACGGCGCCGGCGGCAGGCCCAGCTCGCCGTTCACGAAGATCTTCGCCCGGGCGCCGCCGTCGCTCGGCGGCTGCGGCGCGCCGAGCGCGAGCGCCTCCTCGGCGAAGCCGGGAAACCAGCGCTCCAACTGCACCTGGCCGGCGGGCAGCAGGGCGTGCACCTGGCTGCCCTGCGGAACGCCGGGCCGTGGGCCGCCGTCGGCATCGGACGGGTCACGCTCGACGATCAGCACCTCCTCGGCGTGGTCGCTCAACACCCGCGCGGCCATCAGGCCGGCGATGCTGCCTCCGAGCACCACCGCACGCCGCATCACCACGCTCGTCCGCGCCGGTCGTTCGGCGGTCGTCAGCTGCGAGAACACCCGGGACGGGGAGAGCGGCATGCGGTCACTCCTGAATGGGGCGGAGAGCAGGCACCCGACCGTAGCCAGTTCCGCGCCAGTAGTCACCGCCCGAGCCGCTGACGATCGGCATGACCGGCGACGCTCACCCGCCCTGCAACGTCGTGCGGACGTGTCTGCGGGCGTGATGGATGCGGGATTTCAACGTGCCGACCGGGATGCCGAGCTCTGCGGCGATCTCCTGGTAGTCCAGTTGGCACACGTCACGAAGCACCAGTGCCGTCACCAACTCCGGTCGGTGGGCCTCCAACCGCTCCAGGGCGTCGAGCAGATCGAGGCGCGATCCGGCGATGACACTCGTCGTACGGGGGTCGGCCACCGCGACGGGCAACAGCGCGCTCGGCCGCTCGGCTGCTCGGCGCCGCAGCGACCGGTAGGTCTGGCGGGCGCAGTTGGCCACCACCGTGTGCAGCCAGGTCGAGAACAGCGACCGCCCCTCGAACCGGCCGATGTGGCGGGCCACCTGCATCAACGCGTCCTGGGCCGCATCCTCGGCGTCCTGCCGGCAGGGCAGGAACCGCGCACACTGGTCGAGCACCTGCGGCCCGATCACGGCCAGTAGCTCGTCGAGTGCCGCGCCGTCGCCGGCCGCCGCCCTTGCTGCCATGTCCTCGATGCCATACCCGTCCGCCACCCGCGCCCCCGCTCGTGCGTCACCGGCGTACCGGTCATCGGATAATACGGTCGTGTCCATCCCGTCACAGGTCGGCCGGTATCGCGTCGTAGGCTCCGTCGGCTCCGGAGCGTTCGCCACCGTGTGGCTGGCGTACGACGACGAGTTGCAGTCCCCCGTTGCCGTGAAGGTGCTGGCCGACAACTGGTCGCAGCGTGCCGACATCCGGGCGCGCTTCCGCCAGGAGGCCCGGTTCATGCGACAGGCCGATTCCGATCACCTGGTCCGTGTGCTGGACGTCGGCGAGCTGCCCGACGGCCGGCCGTACCTGGTGATGACGTACGCCGGCGGCGGCACTCTCGCCGACCGGCTGACCGGCGGCCCGCTGCCGGTGTACGAGGCGCTGCGCATCGCCGTGGACATCGCCAGGGCGGTCGCCGTCCTGCACGACACCGGAGTGCTGCACCGCGACCTCAAGCCCTCCAACGTCCTCTTCGATACCGCTGCCGCCGGCGGCCGGGTGCTGGTCGCCGATCTGGGCCTGGCCAAGACACTCGCGCATGCCTCCGGGTTCACGATGGTCGCGGGCACACCCGGTTACATGGCGCCCGAGCAGCTCGTCCCAGGCGGAGGGCTGGACGCCCGGGCCGACGTGTACGCGATCGGCGCCCTGACCCATCACATGGTGACAGGTCTGCCGCCGGGGCAGACTGCGGTGACGGCGCGACGCGCACCGGCCGCCGTCGAACGGGTCGTACGTCGGGCGCTGCACCGCGATCCGGACCGCCGCTGGCCGACCGCGACCGCGTACGCCTCCGCGCTTGAGGAGCTGCTCGCGGCTCAGCGGGTCCCGGCCCGGCCACTGCTGCGGCGTACCCGCCGGCTCGTCGCCGCCGTCGGCATCGTCGCCGCGACGCTGCTCGCGGCAGGGTCGTCCGCCGTTCCCCCGGCGCCACCGGGCTGGATGCGGGTGAGCGACGTGACAGGCGCCGTCTCCGTCGCCGTTCCCGACGACTGGGCCAGGCAACTGCGCGATGCCGGCTGGAACCCGGCCGTGGTCGGCCTGCCCGGTGGACGCGAACCCGGCCTGCTCGTCGGGCCTGACCTCAGGGTCTGGCCCGACGTGGACAGCCAGACGTCCGGAGTTTTCGCCGGGGTGAGCCGGTCCCTCACCGACGCGGACCGGCCGACGCTGCCCGACCACAGCGGTTGCATCCGTCAGGCCGACCGCGAGATCACCATCGGCACCCTCAGCGGCAGCGTCAGGCGGTGGACGCGGTGCGGTGACACCGCCACCTCCTTCAGCGAGGTCACCCTTGTCGCGGCCGAGGGCTCCTTCGGGGTCTACGTCCAGGTCAAACAGATCGGGGAGACGGATCGCACCGACGAGGTCCTCAGTACGTTGCGCGTGGACCGTTCCGAGGCCGCACAAAGCTAGTACCGCTCCCAGTTCCCGCTGCCGTCGGCCTTGCGCCACCGACGGGTCTCGGTGCTCCCGTCCAGCGTGCGGACTGTCGCTTCCACGCTCTGCCCCACCACCCGGTACGAGAGGAACGTCATGGCCTGGGCGCCGGTCGAACTGGACCTGTCCCCCTTGATGATCGGCCACGCGTACCGACCCCGCCCGTCGTCTGAGAGTTGGACCGGCACGAGGGCCTGCTGCCGTGCGGCGTCGGGACTGCCCAGTTCGATGAGCACGAGTGCGTCCTCCGTCGACGGCGCGTTGGCCGGCTCCTCGGCCACGAACTCGGCGTACACCGGCTGCGCACCGCCGGGCAGCATCGTGCACGGTATGTCGTAGCCGTTCGACCCGTCTCGGAAGGTCACAGTCTCGCCCGGCGCCCCGCAGAAGCCCAGGTTGCTGATCACGGCGTTGCGCCAGTCGGTCTCGCGGATGTCGCTCGCCTGGACACCCGCGCGGGGGGTGCCGGGGGTAGGAGCACCCGGGGTGGCGCTGCGGGCTACCGGCGTGCCCGTCCTGGAACCATCGGTTGTCGAAGCACTCGGCTCGGTGGCACCGGGCACCGGCGCACTCGACGCCGAGGGTTGCGACAGGGTGGCGGTGCCGCGTGGCGAGCCCGCTGGCGCCGCGTCGCCGCCGAGACGATCGATCGGCGACGAGCACCCGGCGAGGATTGTCAGGCCGGACAGCACACCGGCGAGCAGTCTTGCGCGCATGGGCGTTCCCTTCCTCTGGTGGATCTGTCAGAGAGTTGGATGGCCCAGATCGGGTGCCGGTTCACGCCGCTTCTCGCCCGCGGTCGGTTCCCGCCAACTCGTCTTCGACACGGACGTCGACAGTGGACGACGGGGGGTACGATCCCGGTCTGTTGTAGGTCCCTTCGTCGACCCCTCGATAGGAGCCTGGCATGGCCGGCCCGGATGCCGAACTCGCCGCGAAGCTTCAGCCCGACGTGCCGCACGCGGCGCGGATCTGGAACTACTGGATGGGCGGCAAGGACAACTTCCAGTCCGACCGGGCGGCCGGCGACGCCGTGGCCGAGGTCTACCCCGAGATCGTCCTCATGGCGCAGCAGTCCCGCGTGTTCCTCGTGCGGGCGGTGCGCTACCTGGCCGCCGAGGCCGGCATCCGGCAGTTCCTGGACATCGGCACCGGCCTGCCCACCATGCAGAACACGCACGCCGTGGCCCAGGGCATCACTCCCGACGCGCGGATCGTCTACGTCGACAACGACCCGATGGTCCTCGTGCACGCCCGGGCGCTGCTGTCCAGCGCGACGTCCGAGGGTGTCACCACCTACGTACCCGCCGACTACCACGACCCGGAGAAGATCCTCGCCGAGGCGGCGCGGACTCTCGACTTCGACGAGCCGATCGCCGTGATGTACATGGGCGTGATGGGTTACGAGCCGGATCTGGACGTGGTGCGCTCGATCGTCGGGCGGACGATGGACGCGATGCCGTCGGGCAGTCACCTGGTGCTGTGGGACGGCACCAACACCAGCCCGTCGGTGGTCTCCGGGGCCGAACGGCTGGCGCAGGCCGGCGGTGTGCCGTACATCCTGCGCAGCCCGCAGGACCTCGCGAGCTGCTTCTCGGGGTTGACGATGGTCGAGCCCGGCCTGGTGCCGATCCCGCTGTGGCGCCCCGAGGCGGCCGACGCGGAGGGTATCGACGCGTACGGCGCGGTGGCCCGCAAGCCCTGACCGATGTGCCGCCGCCCCGCTCTCGCCACGACGGCGGAAGCGGGGCGGCGTCGTTCACCCGTTAGCAGGTGAGCGTCAGCCCGTCGGGCACCGCGCTCGTCGACACAAGCAGCCCGAACGTCGTGGCGGCGCCGGGTGCCAGCGTCCCGTTGTACGGGGCGTTGCGCACTGTGACGTCGGCGCCGGCCGTGTCGGCCACACCGCCCCAGACCGTCTGGACGCGCTCGTCCCCGGACCAGCGCCAGGAGACCCGCCACGCGTCGATCGACTCGGTTCCGGTGTTGCGGACGGTGGCCGTGGCGACGAAGCCGGTGCCCCAGCGGGCGTCGATGGTGGCCGTGGCACGGCAGGTCGACTCGGCGAGGGTGCGGGCCGGCCCACCGACGATGTACGGGTCGCGGCGGCCCTCGACGTCGCCGAACCGGTACCAGTACTCGGTATCAGGCGTCAGCCGGCCGATGGTGACGGTCCCGTTGCGCTCCGGCCCGGACACCGCTTCGGCCACCGGGTTCAGCCGCTTCATGGCATCGTCCCGGCTGGCGAAGAGCTGGACGGTCATCGGCGGGTCGTAGCCGCAGGGCGGCCCCAAGAAGATCGAGTACGAGATGGTCAGGCTCGTGGTGGTCGCCCCGGCCACGGTGGCGGTGATGGGCAGCACCGGCGGGCAGGTGATCGTGGGCGTCGGCGTCGGCGTGACCGACGGCGTGGGCGTGGGCGTCGCCTCGGTGGCGCTGCTCGTCGGTGTCCAAGCGGCCAGCGCCAGGGTGGTGGCGGCGAGAAACATGCGGAGCATCGGTACCTCCGGTGGTTGCCGGGCACCGGGCGACCGAACTGGCGGCCGGTGCCGCAGACGGGTGTCCGGCCGCCGACGAGGACTGCCCGGTACGGGTGGCGTGGCCACCTCGTACGTCCCGTGGGCCGGAGAGGACGCGGTGCGCGCTGGCTCCCGAGCACGACCGAGCCTCAGCATGGCAGTCGACATCCATCGATACAAGGCAGTCACCCGGGGTGCCGTCGGCGCGCCGGATCTTGTCGGGGGTGGCGGTTAGCGTGTGGGCACTGTCGCCGCGCCGGCCACGTCGGGCCGGTAGTTGAACCCCCCTCGGAGGCCCAGATGTCCCAGGAGACGACCTACCTCGAACTGTCCGAAGTGGACGGTGCCCACAAGTTCTACGAGGTCGTGGTCGACAACGCCACGCTGACCGTGCGCTACGGCCGGATCGGCGACCAGGGGCAGGTCAAGGCGAGCGCCTACCCGGACAACGCCCGCGCCCGCGCGGCCGCGGCGAAGAAGATCGGAGAGAAGGTCCGCAAGGGGTACGCGCCGGCGGTCCCCGGCGTCCGCCAGAAGCGCAGCGTCTCGCGGCGGCAGATCGTCAGCACCCGGTCCACTGCGCACACCGCGCCAGTGCTCTGGCGGTACGACTCCGGTGCGCCCGCCTTCGGCATCTTCGTCGACGACGAGCACTGCATGGTCGGCAACGAACACGGGGTGATCACCACCCTCGGGCACGACGCGCAGGTGCGCGGCCAGGTCCGCCTGCCCGACGGGGTGAAATGCATAGTCGCCGACGACGCCTGGGTCTACGCCGGCTGCGACGACGGCAACGTCTACGACCTCTCCGGCAAGGTGCCCCGGGTCGCCTACGCGATCGCCCCCGAGATCGACATCTACTGGCTCGACATCCACGACGGCGTCCTCGGCGTCTCGGACGCCGACGGCGGGATCGCCGCCATCGACCACGAGGACGAGTTCCTCTGGCGTCGTCCCGGGCGGGGCCGCTCGGCCTGGATGGTGCGCTGCGACGCCGACGCGCTCTACCACGGCCACTCGCAGGGCGTGACCGGCTTCGACTGGCGCACCGGCCGGGAGCTGTGGCACACCAGGACCGGCTCGGTGCTGTTCGGTTGGCAGGAGCGCGGCAGCGTGTTCGCCGGGACGGGCACCCGTGAGGTGGTACGCCTGGCCAAGGACGGCCGCGTCGAGCGCAGCTACCGGTGCGACGCCCCGGTCTTTTCCTGCGCGACGGCCCAGGGCGGGGAGTACGTCTTCGCCGGCGACAGCCAGTCCTCGATCTACTGCTTCGACGCGGCCGGCACCCGCCTGTGGAAGCTCGGCACCGGCTGCGGCTCGGCGTACTCGATGCAGTACCACGACGGTCGGCTCTATGTGGTGACCACCGGCGGTCACCTGGCCTGCGTCGACGCCAGCGAGCCGGCGATCCGGGCAGCCCAGGTCGGCGACGTGCCGCAGGTGCGCGACATCAAGGCCCCCCGCGAGACGCCGCGTACCGTGCAGCCGACGATCGTCGAGGTGACCGGCGACTCGGGCGCCGGGGTCGTGGTGCAGTGCCTGGACGACCGGGGACGGCTGCGGGTGCAGGTGATGTCAGACGGCTATCGGCGGGACTGGGCCGTGCAGTTCCCCAAGGGCATCCGGGAGCCGGGCGCCCGCTACCTGGTGACCGAGGTCCGCGAGTCCGGCCGGGGTGGCTTCTACCGGGCGTACGGCGACATCCGCCGGCTCCGCTGATCCCAGGCCCCCCGTGCACAATCGGCTTGTCCGCCGCGGGTGTGCGGACGAGCATGGCGGCATGGGCGGGGGTTCGGGTGTGCGGTCGCCACTTCAGGGCGGGCTCCCGCCGAGCGGCCCGCTGGTCGGCGCGGTCGTGCAGATCGCCTGCGACGAGTCGGGGTTCTCGGGCACCAACCTGCTGCACTCGACCGCCCCGGTGATCACGCACGCGAGTGTCGACCTGGCCGTCGACGAGGCAGTCGCGCTCATCACCGCGCTGCGGTCCGGGTTCCGGTTCTCGCCACACGAGTTCAAGTCCGGGCACTTCCTGCGCCGACCGGGTGCGGACGAGGCCCTGGAGTGGTTCCTCGCGGCGTTGACCGGTCGCGCACACGTCCACCTGATCGACAAGGAGTTCTTCCTCGTCACCCGGATCGTCGACCTCATGCTGACCGAGCCGTCGTACGCGGCCGGCACCCGCCTGGCCCGCGACCACCATCAGACCGCAGTCGTGCTGCACGAGGCCGGCCGCTCGGCCGGGAGTGACTGGGCGCTCTTCCTGTCGGCGTTCGTCGATCTCGTCCGGATGAAGCGGCGGTTGCCTGTCGACCGGACGGCGCGGCGGTTCTTCGAGGCCCGGGACGCGCTGCTGGGTCACCGGCTCGGCACGGCGGCGGACGCCGTCCTCGACGGGCTCGACCCCCGTCGCGTGCGGGCCCTGGTGGCCCGGCTCGACGGGGACGACAGGTCGATCCCCCCGCCGCTGGAGCCGTTGCTCCCGGCATTGGCGGAGACGGTCCTGTCGTGGAGCGACGGCCGGCGGCAGGTGCTGGTGACGCACGACGAGCAGAGCGCCCTGACCGCCGACCGGTTGACCCGTCTCCAGCGGGCACTGGCCGGCGCTTCGGTGGCCAACGCGCTGCCGCCCGGGGTGTCACCCCTGGCCGGCCTGCTCATGGTCGACTCCCGCGACGACCCGCGCGTCCAGGTCGCGGACCTCCTCGCGGGGGTGGCGCGGCGGATGCCGGGAATCATCGACGACCGACTCCGCCAGCCGCTGCCTAGCCAGCGCGATCCGTAGGGGTGAGGCTCACGACGGGGCGAGAGCGCGCAGCGCCTCGGTGGTCACCGGGTCGGCGGGAAAGAACGCCTCGACGGCCAGCCCGGCGACGGTGACGTCCAACGGCGTACCGAAGAGGGTCGTGGTGCTGACAAAGGCCAGTTCCCGGTCGTCGTGTCGGTAGCGCAGAGGAACGAGGACACGGGACAGGGCGTCGCTGACCGGTGCCGTGCCGGCGTCGGCACCGGGGTAGCCGAGGAGTTCCTCGTACAGGTCGGACAGGACCGGGTCGTTGGTCACGTCGACCTGCTGGCGCAACCTGTTGAGCAGGTGGGAGCGCCACTCGGGCAGGTTGAGGATGCGCGGCGCCATGCCGTCGGGATGCAGGCTGAGCCGCAACACGTTGACGGGTGGCGTGAGCAGGTGGGGCCGCGCGTCCGCGGTGAACAGGCCCACGGCGGGGTTCGCGTCGACGAGGTGCCAGTGCCGGTCCACGAGCAGCGCCGGGTACGGGCGGTGCCCGTCGAGGATCTGCCGGACGGCGGCACGTACGGGCGCCAACTCGGGATCGCTCAGCTCGTGGCTCGGGTACGCGGGCGCGTAGCCGCCGGCGAGCAGCATCGTGTTGCGCTCGGCCAGCGGCATGTCCAGTTGTTCCGCCAACCGCAGGATGAGGTCCGGGCTCGGCCGGGACCGGCCGGTCTCGACGAAGCTCAGGTGCCGGGCCGACACTCCCGCCTCGATTGACAGGTCGAGCTGACTCAGCCCGCGGGTCCGACGCCAGTCACGGAGCAGCTCCCCCACCGGTCGCCCGGTCCTGGTCATGATCGTCACTTCTCCGACCCTAGTTCCGTGCCGACGCCTGGGCCATTACCTCCGACGTAATCGACAGCCCACCACGGCACGGGAAAGCTCATCACCGGAACAACCATTCCGGCTGACGAGGAGAAACCAATGGCGACCACGTTCGACAAGCTGACCGAGCGGTACATGGCGACCTGGAACGAGACCGACCCCGCGCAGCGGCGCCGCGACATCGACGACCTGTGGGCCCCCGACGGGCGCTACGTCGACCCGATGGTCGTCGCCGAGGGCCGCGACGCGATCGACGCGACGATCGCCGCCGTGCAGAGCCAGTTCCCCGGCATGACGTTCCGGTTGGTCGGACCTGTCGACTCCCACCACAACCAGACCCGTTTCACCTGGGAACTCGGACCGGACAACGGCGAGGCGCCGATCGCCGGATTCGACGTCGCGGTGACCGACGACGACGGGAGGCTCACCCAGGTGCTGGGCTTCCTGGACCGGGTACCCACGACGTCGTGACTCCCGTGGGCCGCGGATGCGCGGACACCTCCGCGGCCCACGGGCGCGCACCAGCGCCGAAAACAGCGCGCCACGCGCCCGTCGCACTCCGGAACGGGAGCAGCCGGACGTAGTCTCACCCGCATGACGGACATCCGGACGCACACCCTCTCCATCCCCGGCGTCGACCTCGTCTACGACGTACGCGGCCCACTGCCCCCCGCCGGCGGCCACCGTCCGCTGCTCATGATCGGCCAGCCGATGACGGCGGAGGGCTTCGGAGCGCTCGCACCGCACTTCACGGACCGCACCGTCCTCACCTACGACCCGCGTGGCCTGGGTCGCAGCGTCCGCACGGACGGCCGGTCCGACCAGACTCCACAGCAGCAGGCGGCCGACCTGCACGCGCTTATCGAGGCGCTCGGCGCCGGGCCGGTAGACGTGTTCGCCAGCAGCGGCGGCGCGGTGACCGCACTCGAACTGGTCGCCACCCACCCCGAGGACGTCGCCACGCTTGTGGCCCACGAGCCACCGATCAACGCGGTCCTTCCCGACGCCACTGCCGCCGAGCGCGCCCAGGCCGGCTGCCACGAGGCCTACCAGGCCAAGGGTCGCGGCGCGGGAATGGCCTCGTTCATCGCGATGACGTCCTGGCAGGGCGAGTTCACCGACGCCTACTTCGCCCAGCCCGCCCCCGACCCGGCGATGTTCGGGCTGCCGGCCGAGGACGACGGCACCCGCGACGACCCGCTGCTGTCGAGGAAATCGTCGGCGATCACCGACTACCGTCCCGACGCCACAGTGCTCACCGCGGCCCCGACCCGGATCGTGATCGCCGTCGGCGAGGAGTCGGCGGGGACGTACACCGCGCGTACCGCCCTGGGCACCGCGGCGCTGCTCGGCCAGGAGGCCGTGGTGTTCCCCAGCCACCACGGCGGGTTCCTCGGCGGCGAGTCCGGGTACGCGGGCAAGCCCGAGGAGTTCGCCGCCCGACTGCGGGACGTCCTGGACGGCGGGGCATAGCCTGCCCAGATGCGACACACCCTCACCCCCGACGACGACACCCTGCACGGTCACTTCTCCGTCGACTTCCCGCCGGTGCTGACCATCGACCCCGGCGACACCGTCACCTACCGCACCCTGGACTGCTGGTGGTCGGCCGGCCCGTACCCCGGCGGTTACAACCGCGACCGCCCCCGTGTCCCGCAGCGCCAGCCGGACCACGGCCACGCACTGGTCGGCCCGGTCGCGGTGCGCGGCGCCCGCGCCGGTCAGACCCTTGAGGTACGCGTCGACGCGATCACCCCGGGCACCTGGGGCACCACAGTGGCCGGTGGCTGGCCAAGCGGCTTCAACGAGCGCTACGGCGTCGTGCACGAGCAGGTGGTGCACTCGTGGGAGCTGGACCCGGTGACGATGACCGGCCGCAACCAGCACGGCCACACGATCCCGCTCCGCCCGTTCATGGGGGTGCTCGGTATGCCGCCGGCCGAGCCGGGACTGCACTCGACGACCCCACCCCGACCGCACGGCGGCAACCTGGACTGCAGGGACCTGACGGCCGGCAGCACCCTGCTGCTGCCGATCCCGGTCGACGGCGCGCTGTTCTCGGTCGGGGACGGGCACGCCGCGCAGGGCGACGGGGAGGTCGGCGGCACCGCGATCGAGTGTCCGATGGAGGAGGTGACGTTGACCTTCGACGTGCGGGACGACTTCCCGATCACCGGCCCCGTGGCCCGTACCCCGGACGCCTGGTTGACGCTCGGCGTCGGCGCGTCCCTCGACGACGCCACGTTCATGGCCCTGGACTCGATGCTCACCCTGCTGCAACTGTCGCACGGTGTCAGCCGCGCGGACGCCGCCGCGCTGGCCAGCGTGGCGGTCGACGTACGGGTGACGCAGATCGTCAACGAGACCGTCGGCGCGCACGCGGTGCTGCGCGACGACGCGCTGCACTTTCCCGGGTGACGACCCTCGGGCGGCCCGGACCGCGTGGTCCGGACCGCCCGCTGGGCCGTACGGGTCAGCCGCCGAGGCTCGCGGCGGCCGAGGCGATAGTCGAGGCGAAGTAGCTCACCTGGGTGTAGACACCCGGGTAGTTGGGTCGGGCGCAGCCGTTGCCCCAGCTGACGATGCCGACCTGGATCCAGGCGTTGTTGGCGTCGCGGCGGAACATCGGGCCACCGGAGTCACCCTGGCAGGTGTCGACGCCGCCGCTGGCGTACCCGGCGCAGATCTCCTGGGCGGCGATGATGTCGCCGCCGTAATAGGAGTTGCAGGTCGAGTCGCTGACGAACGGCACCGTCGCCTTGAGCAGGTAGCGCTGCTGGCTGCCGCCCTCGCGCGCGGCGCCCCAGCCGGCGACGGTGAAGGTGCCGCTGTCGTAGGCGGTCGTGTTGGCGATCGGCAGGGTGCTCAAGCCGGTGACGGGGGTGGCCAGCCGGATCAGCGCCCAGTCCCGGCCACTGCCGTTGTAGCCGGGGGCACGGTAGACGTAGTTCGACCGGACGGTGATCCGGCTGGACGACTGGAGGTCGACCACGCCGAGGGTCGCGGTGATGCTGGTGTTGGTGCCCGTTGCGCCCACGCAGTGCGCCGCGGTGAGCACCAGCCGGGGGCTGTACAGCGCCCCGCCGCAGCCCATCGAGAGACGCACCATGAACGGGAACTCGCCCTGGGCGGCGCGGGTGCCGCCGACGACGTTCGGGGTGATCGGGCTGTCGGCGGCGGCCGGGGCCGCGAGCGTGAGGCTGCCCGCGGTCACCGCGGCCAGCGCGGTGGCCAACAGGCCGGTGAGGGTGCGCCAGCGAACCATGCATTCCTCCGCATCGCTACGGCGCGCCCCGTGAGCGCACCAGATCGGGATAGCGGTCATCATATTGATTGCTGTGGATGTTGCGGGTCATCCCCTCTGGGTCGTACTCCCCGGGTTATGGGTCACCGCCGCCGGTCCCGCCGCAGCGGAGTCCGGCTCACCGCGCCACGGACTCCTGGTCGGCCAGCACCACAAGCTCGTCGGGGCGCGCCGGCACCGACGCGCCCGCCCCGTCCAGCCAGACGAGATAGCCCTCCGGCGGACCCGACCGACCCCAGCAGGCGCCCACGATGGTGGCCGTCCGCGCCTCGCTCGACTCGCCGAGCAGGCGTACCCGCGTGCCCGGCGCATGGCCGTCGTCGGCCACGATGAGCAGCGCGTCGAGGATCTGCCGGACTCCGCTGATCGACGGCTCCGGCACGTACGGCTCACCCGCCGGTCCCACCCGTGGAGTCCTCGTCGCGCGAAGGATCGCGTCGTATCGGATCGCCGACCGGCGGATCTGCCAGTCCGCGCTGCGCTCGGCGGCGGCCAACGCCTTCTCGACCGCCGGCCACAGCAGCACCGGCTCCCGGTCCAGCAGCCGGCGGACCTCCCGGTCGACGTCGGCGCACGCCATGTCGAGGGCGGTTTCCTCACCCAACTCCGCGATCCACACGAGGTCGCCCACCGCCGGCAGCAGCCCTGGCGACTCGGCCGCGACCACGATGTACAGCAGCGCGAGCACGTCCTCGCGATCCGCACCGTGGTAGAGCGGACCCACGCCGGTACCCGGACGCCCCCGGCCGGGCGGGAAACGCTCGACGAGGTGCCGGGCGCGGCCGTCCGGCAGGCTGGCGCCCCGCCGCAGGTCCGCCGCCCGTTCCTCGAGCGAACGCCGCTCGCGGCGTTCGACGAGCAGTTGGCGGTGGGGGTCGCCGCCGATCGGATAGATCGTCCGCCCGTACGTCGAGAGGGTCTCCCCGGTTGCAGACCGACCGACTCGATCTGCCGCGCGGCCACCGAGTAGGCGACTCCCGCGCGAGCGGCCTGCTCCCGGATGGCGCGCTTGCGGGCACGGCCCCGGGCACGGCGTGGATCGTGCTCAGACATGACGCCCTCCGGTGCAGCCCCACGCACTGGCACCGAACAGCCGGCGTACGGGCACGCCGAGGATCGACACGACGGCGCGGAGTCGGTGACTCTTGGCCCCAGCATGTGGTCTGGCGTGGGCCACCACATCGGGCGCGGGCAGGCGCTCTACCGCCGTCATCGTATCGCGGCCCTCGCATCGGTGGGGTGTCGGTGCCGTGTCGGCGCGGTGTCAGGAGCCCGGCGCAGGCTGTGGGACATGACAGCTGACCTGGTGATCGAGGCCGAGGGCCTCGTGAAGAACTTCGGGAAGACGAGGGCGTTGCAGGGCGTCGACCTCGCCGTACCCCGGGGGACTGTGCTCGGGGTCCTCGGACCCAACGGCGCCGGAAAGACCACCGCCGTACGCATCCTCTCCACGCTCCTCACCCCGGACTCCGGCACCGCCCGGATCGGCGGTTTCGACGTCGTCCGCGACGCCGAGCGGGTCCGCCAGAGCATCGGCCTCACCGGCCAGTACGCCTCCGTCGACGAGGACCTGACCGGACGGCAGAACCTGGAACTGTTCGGGACGCTGCTGGAGCTGGGCCGCGTCGGCGCCCGGCGGCGGGCCACCGAACTGCTCGACTGGTTCGACCTGACCGAGGCCGCCGGCCGACCGGCGAAGACGTACTCCGGCGGCATGCGCCGGCGGCTGGACCTGGCCGCCAGCCTCGTCGGATCACCGGACGTGATCTTCCTGGACGAGCCGACGACGGGCCTCGACCCGGCCAAGCGCGAGGACATGTGGGAGGTGGTCCGGTCGCTCGTCGCCAACGGCTCGACGGTGCTGCTCACCACCCAGTATTTGGAGGAGGCCGACGCGCTCGCCGACTCGATCACGGTGATCGACCACGGGAGGGTCATCGCGCACGACACCCCCGAAGGGCTCAAGCGGGTGGTCGGCGGGCAGACCCTGGAGGTCCGGCCGTCCGACCTCGCGGACCTGCCCCGGATCGCGGCGATCCTGTCCGAGGTCGGCTCCGGCGCGCAGGCCGACGAGATCCGCAAGGGCGTACTCGCGGTACCGGTCACCGACGACCGGGCGCTCACCGGGAGCGTCGCGCGGTTCGCCGCCGCCGGCATCGCGGTCACCGAACTCTCCCTGCACCTGCCGAGCCTCGACGAGGTGTTCTTCACCCTCACCGGGCGTACGGCATCCGAGGACGACACCACCCACCGCACGGAGGTCGCGGCATGAGCACCCTGGTCGGCGCACCACCCACGGCGAGTTCCGCCCTGTCGACGGTCGCCCCGAACCCACGACCGTTCCGGCTCGTACGACACTCGTTGGCACTCGCCAAGCGCAGTCTCATCAAGACCTGGCGTACGCCCGAGGCCCTGGTCGACGTCACGCTGCAACCGGTGCTGTTCCTCGTCATCTTCGTGTACGTCTTCGGCGGCGCGGTCGCCGGCTCCACCCACGACTACCTACAGTTCCTGCTGCCCGGGATCCTGGCGCAAACCATCGCGACAGGGGCCATCGCGATCGGCGTCAACCTCAACACCGACATCGCCAAGGGCATCTTCGACAGGTTCCGGTCGCTGCCGATCCCGCGCTCCGCGCCGCTTGTCGGCGCGGTCCTGGGCGACGTCGTCCGGTACGTGATCGTCACGGTCTCGACACTGGCGATCGGCTACCTGATGGGGTTCCGGATCGAGACCG
Organism: Micromonospora sp. NPDC093244; assembly: GCF_040683695.1. Lineage (NCBI taxonomy): Bacteria > Bacillati > Actinomycetota > Actinomycetes > Micromonosporales > Micromonosporaceae > Micromonospora > Micromonospora sp. NPDC093244. The sequence continues at coordinate 1,235,056 of NZ_JBFBEO010000001.1, read as the reverse complement.
ACCCGTTCCGGGCGATCGCCGGCTGCCTGCTCGCGGTGCTGTTCGCGCTCTGCCTCAGCTGGCTGCCGGTCTACGTGTCGATGAAGGTCCGCACCCCGGGCGCCGTGCAGGGGCTGATGTTCGCGCTGATCATGCCGCTGAGCTTCGCGTCGAACGTGTTCGTCGGCGCCGACACCCTGCCCGGCTGGATGCAGGCCTTCGTGGACGTCAACCCGATGACCCACCTGGTGGATTCGGTACGCGGGCTGTTCCTCGGCACTCCGCTCGGCGCGCACGTGTGGTGGACCCTCGCCTGGTGCGTCGGCTTCGTGGCGGTGTTCATGCCGCTGGCGCTGCGCGCGTACCGCAGGAAGATCTGACCTACGCCAGCAGGTCGTCCATCAACTCGCGGATGCGGGCGACCACGACGGCGACCGGTCGGCCGCGCCACGCGGCAAGCAACGGCTCACGCTGCTCCTCGTCCCCGAGGGCGGCGTCGAGCCGTTCGCCGCGTCCGAGCGGGAAGAACATCTCGACGTGGCTGCCGATCCGCGTCCCGAGGGCGGACAGCTCGCGGGCGATGCCGGTGTCGCCCCGGTACGCGGCGAGTTCCGCCCCGCCCAGCGCCCACGCCCCGATCACCGGCAGGTCCCGTGCGGCGAGCGCGTCGTCGGCGGCGACAGCCAACAGGGCGGCCACCCGCGGATCGACCTCGTCCGCCGGAGTCCGGCACACCTCGGCCACTCGCAGCCACAGCATCGCCACCGCGACCCGGAGCAGGGCACGCGGCTGCGGCGGCGGCCCGACGTCCCGGCTGAGTGTGCGGACCACGCCGTCGGCGTGGGCGAGCGCCTCGTCGTACCGGGCCCGCTGCCAGGCGAGGTGCGCCAGACCGAGATGCGCCTGCGCGGCGTCCATCTGCTCGGCCTGGCCCGAGGTGGCGGTCTCGGTCAACCGCCGCTCGGCCTCCGCGTCCCCGGTCAGGGCGAGCTGCATGTCCAGTCGCACCCGGATGGACCGGGCGTCCTGCGTGGCCCCGATCATCTCCATGTGCTGGACGCTGCGCGCCAGCCAGTCGGCCGCCCGGACCTCCCCGGCCGGCATCACGAACTGCCCCACGGCTCCGGCCGCCATGGCCATGCCCCAGTGGTCGCCGACCGCCTCGAATCGGCGGTACGCCCGCTCGGCGTCGGCGATCGACGCCTGTGGCATGCCGCCGTTCTCGCGTACCGCCGCGCGCGCGAAGAGGCCTAGCCCCTGCACGTACGGGTCCGGGTGCGCGATCATCTCAGTGGCGCTCTCCAGGCTCTTGTCCAGGTCGGACTCGTCGAAACCGGGCAACGCCGACGCGAGCGCGGTCATCCGGGGCGACAACTCGCCGGGCCGCTCGGCCAGGACTCTCCGCAGGACCCGCCGGGCCAGTCCGGCGAGCCGCAGTTCACCGCTGATGCCGGCATTCACCCCGATCAGCAGGGACAGCCAGGCGAGGCGGTCGGCGTCGGGCAGTGGCCGGTCGACGGCCCGGCCCTGGATCGCCGAGCGTCGCCGCCGCCACGGGTCGTCGACGTGCAGCAGGCCCCGCGCCCACCCGGTGACCTCGAGGTGCAGGCCGCGCACCGTCCAGAGGTGCAGCAGCGCGGTGGCGATGTCGACCGCGGCCGGTTCGTCGTCGTGCCCGAGGGCCCAGCGCAGAGCCGCGATCAGGTTGTCCTGCTCGGTGGCGCATTCGTCGAGCGCCTCGACCTGGCCGGGGCCGACGAACCGGCCGCCGAGGTCGACGGCGCGCTCCCGCGCCCAGTCGACAAGTCCGGCCATGGTGCGGTCCCGGTCACCTGCCGCGTCGAGCCGCGCTTCGCCGTACTCGCGGACGGTCTCGAGCATCCGGTAGCGCGGCGGCCCCTCCCCCTGGACCAGGGTCAGCAGGGACTGTTCGACGAGCGTCGCCAGACCGCGCCGCACGTCAGAGGTTCCCGCGACCGAGGCGGCGAGATCGGCGGTGAACGCGGCGGGGACGACAGCCACCCGCTGAAGCAGCTCACGGTCGGCCGGGGCGAGCAACTCGCGGCTCCAGTCGACCATCGCCCACAGGCTCGCGTGCCGCTCCGGCAGGCCACGCAGCGCGTCGTCGAGCAGCGCGAACCGGTCGGTCAGACCGGCGAGCACGTCGTCGATCGGCATGTGCCGCAGCCGGGCGGCGGCCAGTTCGAGCGCCAGCGGCAGGTTGTCGAGCCGGTGACACAGGGCGAGTGCCCGTTCGTCGTCCCAGGTCGGCACCGCGCCTCCGGCCCGCGCCCGGGACTCGATCAGGGCGAGCGCGTCGGCGTCCGGCAGGGCGGTTAGCCGGTGCACCAGTTCGCCGGCCAGGCCGAGCGGTGCCCTGCTCGTGGCGAGCACCGCGACCTCCGGCGACGCCACCGCGACGAGGTCCGCGACGACGGTGGCCGCCGCGTCCAGGATGTGTTCGCAGTTGTCGAGCACCAGCAGCCCGTCGAGGTCCGGCGCCACGGCCCGCAGCCGTTGCACCGGGCTCAGGACGCGCCGTTCCAGGCCCAGGTTGCCGCCGGTCGCCGTCGTGTCCGCACCGCCCAGCGCGGCGAGCACCGTGGGCAGCACCTCGTCGGGTGAGCGCAGGCCGGCCAGCTCGATCACCCGTACCGCCTGCCCGGCCGCCGCCGCGCGCCGCGCCACCTCGGCGGCGAGGCGGGTCTTGCCAGCGCCGCCGGTCGCCACGATCGTCACCAGCGCCGTCCCGGTCAGCGCGTCGGCGACGGCTTCGACGTCACGCTCCCGCCCGACGAGGGCGGTCAGTGGCCGACGCCACGCGGCGGGCAGCGTGATCCGTGCCGGCTGCCGGGGCGGCGCCACGACGGTCGGGGTGGTGAGTTCGCCGCGCAGCAGGGCCAGGTGGACCTCGGCGATCACCGGCGACGGGTCGGTGCCGTACCGGTCGGCCAGTTCGGCGCGCAGCCGCTCGATCACCTCCAGGGCCTCGGCGTCGCGGCCCTGGGCGGCGAGCACCCGGACCAGCAGCGCGGCCGACGGCTCGTCCGGTGGGGTACGCGCGGCGAGCCGGCGCAGGTCCGCCTCGTCGAAGGGCGCCGCACCGGCGAGCGCCGCCCGCGCGCGCAGCGCGGCGACGTCGGCGAACAGGCGGGCGTCCTCGGTGGTGTCGAGATCCGGGACCTCGGGGAACAGCGCCCGCGCCCGGTCGGCCATGTCCCGGGCGGCCGACGGATCCCCGTCCCGGAGCGCGGAGTTCGCCCGCTCCACAAGCGCCCGCGCCTCGACCACGTCGACGGTGATCTCGTCGGAGGGCAGCCGGTATCCACCCGGCACCGCGACGACCGGCAGCCCGAGACGGCGTGCCCGCGACACCAGCGCCTGGACGGCGCCCGTCGCGTCGTCCGGCGGGACGCCGTCCCACACGGCGTCCACGAGCAGCGCGGTGGAGACCGCCCGCCCACGCGCGTCGACCAGGGCGCGCACCACCGCCGCCAGCCGCTCGCCCCGGACCGGTCGACCGTCGACGGCGAGCGGGCCGAGGATCGTGATCTGCACGCGACAAGCATCCCCCACCAACATTCACCGGCCGCCGGCAACCCGTGGGACGTGCCGGTCAGCTGGTGCCGTGCCGATGCGTACGTCAGGGATTCGGCAGTGCCCGCTCGTCGGCGCGGGCGTCGTCGGGCACTGCCGGCGCCCGCAGCGGTACGCCCCGCAGGTTGAGCAGCAGGACGATGCCGACACCGACGACGAGCGCGATGTCGGCGACGTTGCCGATGAAGAACCCGGCGTAGTCGATGAAGTCCACCACGTGCCCCCGGGCGAACCCGGGCTCCCGGAAGAGGCGGTCCAGCAGATGGGTCGCCGCCCCGCCGAGCACCAACCCCAGTGCCACGGCCCACTGACGTGAGGTGACCCGTCGCGCCACGACCGTCACCGCGACGACCGCCGCGGCCGCCGTCAGCCCGAAGATCCAGGTGTACGACGAGCCGATGGAGAAGGCGGCGCCCGGGTTGTAGACCAGCCGTAGTTGCAGGAGGTCACCCACGAGGGAGACGGCCTGCCCGTCGGAGAGCGCGGACTCGGCCCAGAACTTCGTCGCCTGGTCCACGGCGAGCACCACGGCGGCGATGATCACGACGATGCGGAACACAGCGGAACCCTAGCCGGTCACTCTCGGGCCCCACCACCAGGAGAGTTTCGCACCCGCCCACGTCAGATCAGTGTCTGTTTGGTGGCCGGCAGCTCGTCGATGATCGACCTCTCGACGTTGATCGTGTCGGCGATGATCTCGTGAGGTGTGTTCGCCATCCACTGCATCACCGAGATGTCCTCGAACCGGGGATGCTTGAACATCTCCAGGAACACCAGAGGTTCGTCACCGGTGTTCTCGATGTAGTGGCCGTAGGCGAAGGGTACGTAGCCGACGTCGCCCCTGGAAGTCGAACGTCCGGGCGCTGGCCTGGGCCGCGTACACGCCCATCCGTCCGGTGCCCGAGATGTTGTACTGCCACTCGTCGGTGGTCGGATGCCAGTGCAGCTCGCGTATCCTCCCGGGTTCGACCTCCACGAGGGCGGCGGCGGTCGTGGTGGACGCGGCGAAGTTGGTCGAGTCGGTGATGCGGACCGACCCGCCACGGAAGCGCTGCGGGGTCTGGGCTCCATCTGTTGCGTTCCGGGCTCGACCGGGCGGGGAACGGTCAGTCCTCGTCGTCCGGCGCCGCGCCGCGCGTCGACGTGCGGAACCGCTGCTGGTAGGCGCTCGGCGAGACCCCGACCCGCGCGAGGAACATCCGGCGCAGTGTCTCGGGGCTGCCGACGCCGACCCGTTGCGCGCAGGTGGTGACCGAGTGCCCGGCGTGCAACAGCCGGATGGCCGCGTCGACCCGCACACCCTCCACGTACTTGGCGGGGCTGCTGCGGGTCTCCTGCCGGAACATCCGGGAGAGGTGCCGGGGGCTGACATGCGCGCGGGCGGCGAGCGCCGGCACCGAGTGGTCGGCGGCCGGGTCGGCGGCCACCGCGTCGGTCACCTGCCGTAGGACGGGGCTGCTCGGCCGGGGCAGGGTCAGTGACGGCGAGAACTGCGACTGGCCGCCGGGCCGTTGCAGGAACACCACGAGCGACTGCGCGACCGATCGCGCCACCTCCTCTCCGTGGTCCCGCTCTACGAGCGCCAGGGCGAGGTCGATGCCGGCGGAGACGCCCGCGGAGGTGATGATCGTCCCGTCCTCCACGAAGATCGCGTCGGGCTCCACCCGCACGCGCGGAAAGGCGGCGGCGAGCAGCCGTGTGTGCCGCCAGTGCGTCGTGGCCCGACGGCCGTCCAGCAGGCCGGCCTCGGCCAGCAGGAACGCGCCTGTGCAGACCGACGCGGTACGACAGGCGCGGCGCGACAGCGACACCGCAGCGGCCCGAAGCTCGGAGCTGATCGGCGTCGTCGGCAGGTCGTCACCGCCGACCACCAGGGCGGTTCCGACATCCGTCGCCGACTCGACGTCCCCGTCGACGGGGACGCGCAGGCCGGTCGAGGAGCGGACCGGAGCGCCGTCGCCGGACCGCACCTCCAGCTCGTACCGGGCACCGAACCTGGCGGCCTCCGCGAACACCTCGAACGGCCCGGCCAGGTCCAGCATCTTCATCCCGTCGAAGACGAGGGCACAGACCCGGTGCGCCCGTTCCGCGTGGTCCGTCACCGTGCGCCCCTCCCCGACGTGTCCCGATCTGAGGGAAGCATGGCAGACAGGACAGGGCCGCGGACGGCCTCCCGGCGTGACGCTTGACGCACCGGAGCACGCCACGGGCTCCCCGGACCGACAGGACATCCATGATCCAGACAATCGCGGGGGTCAAGATCCCCGACTCGCCCCTCGCCACCGAGGCCACCGACCTGGTCCGGGCCGCCACCGACGACCTGCTGTTCCACCACTCCCGCCGGGTCTTCGTCTTCGGCACCCTCCAGGGCCGGCGGCTCGGTCTGACGGCCGACCCCGAGCTGCTCTACGTGGGGGCGATGTTCCACGACCTCGGCCTGACCGCGCGGTACCGTCGCGACGACCAGCGCTTCGAGCTGGACGGCGCGGACGAGGCACGCCGTTTCCTGCGCTCACACGGGATCGGCGAGCCCGAGACGCGCCTCGTGTGGGAGGCGATCGCCCTGCACACCACGCCCGAGGTGCCGCACCGGCTGGAGCCCGAGGTCGCCCTCGTCAGCGCCGGCGTCGAGACGGACGTGCTCGGCATCGGCTACCGGGAACTGTCCCCCGCCGACATCGCCGCGGTGGTCGCGGCGCACCCACGGCCGCACTTCAAGCGCGCCATCGTCGACGCGTTCGCCGACGGGTTCCGGCACCGACCGGACACCACGTTCGGGACGGTCAACGGCGACGTGCTCGAGCACCGCGTGCCCGGTTACCGCCACATCGACTTCGTCCGGGTCATCGAGGAGTCGGACTGGCCGGAGTGAGGTCCCCGACCTCGGCATGACCGAAGAGTCCCGGCAGTCCACCGCTGTGCACGAACACGACCCGGTCGCCGTGCGGGAAGCTGCCTTCCAGCAACGCCGCCATCGCCCGACCCGTGTACGTCGGGTCCAGGAACACGCCCTCCTCGCGGGCGGTCGCGTACAGGGCCGCCCGCGCGGAGTCGGTGAACGTGCCGTAACCCGCGCCGACCTGTGATCCGTCGACGCGCAACGCGGCCGGCTCGACCTGGCCGTCGAGCAGCCCGGCGACGGCGGCACGGGAATCGGGTACCGCGCCGACGTCCACGCCGATCACCCGCTCGGCGCCCAGTTCACGGACCAGCCCGGCCATCATGCCGCCGGAGGCGACCGCCACCACGACCTCGACCCCGTCGATGTCCGGCACCTGGGCGCGCAACTCCCGGCCGCAGTCCACGTACCCCTGGACCGATGCGGGCGAGCTGCCGCCGAACGGGATGACGTACGCCGACCGCCTCTGGGCCTCGACCGCCATTACCTCGGCGAGCGGGCGGTCCCCGCACCAGACGATCTCCGCACCGGTCAGCTCGTCGAGGAGCAGGTTTCCGCGCCGGTGCGGAGCGGGCGGGCCGGCGAGCACCAGCACGCAGGCCAGGCCCAGCCGCGCGGCCGCCGCGGCGGTCAGCCGCGCGTGGTTGCTCTGCGGCCCACCCGAGGTGATCACCGTGGTGGCACCGAGGGCCACCGCCTCCGCGCAGGTGTACCGCAGCTTGCGGACCTTGTTGCCACCTCCGCCGAGCCCACTGAGGTCGTCGCGCTTGAACCACAACTCCGCCAGCCCCACCCGGGCGGCGAGGCGCGGCGCGGGCTCCAGGGGGGTCGGCCACGTACCGAGGGAGACCGGGGTCGTCATCCACACAGCTAATCACCCCGGCCGGGGTACGCGCCTCCGTCGGCGACACGCCGCCCCGACGACCGGCTGTTTCACCTCCGGAGACGGCGGGTAGGGTGACTGTCGGGTCAAGACATGCGCCCTCCAGTGGTCACCCCTGCCTCGGCACACGCCCGGCGGGTGGGCCACCCTCGTCGAGGGCGGAGACAGCATGTGACAGACCCATTCCCCGATCGCCGGCAGCTGCCACCGGGCCTGCACACGCCGATCATGTCCCTGGCCTGGAGCCGCGACGACTCCACCAGTTTGATCACCGTCGCCGGTGAGATCGACATGAGCAATTCCCACCTGCTCACCGAGCTGGTGGAGTTCCTGTGCCAGTCACCCGTACCCCTGATCGCTGTGGACCTGTCGGCGGTCCGCTTCCTCGGCGCACACGGCATCACCGCCCTGCTCCAGGCAAGCCAACTCGTCACCTCGGCCGGAGCCCGGCTCACGCTGCGTGACCCCTCACCGTTCGTGCTCCGCGTCCTCGGCGCGGCCGGGGTGATGCGTCACCTGGCCCTCGACGACGCCCCCATTCCGCGCGGCGCCGCGCTCCCTGACGTCGTCCTGCGGCTTGCCCGCCGCCCAGCGGTGCGACCGTCCTCGAACCGCGCGGCCGGACAGCGCCCGTATTCCCCCAGATAGAGGAGAGACATGTTCAATCCACTGGATCACAAGGGGATCCCACTGGAGAGCCAGATCCGCAACTGGCGCGAGCTGAACGTCGAGCCCATCGACCCCGAGGCCGTCGACCCCTACACCCGCTGCCGGATCATCACCATGAACGGCATCGAGGTCGAGGCGATCAACTTCCAGCACCAGTTCGCCCGCAACTGTCCGGACCAGGAGGTCCGCCGGCAGCTCGCCTACGTCCGGTACGTGGAGAGCCAGCAACAGCGGGTGGTGAACTGGCTGCTTCCCGGTGTCGCCAGTGTCCTGGAGACGACGCTCGGCTACGAGCAGGTGGCTGTCGACCTCACCGCCTGGGTGGCCCGGCACGAGCCGGACCCGTACCTGAAGCAGGCATACGAGTTCGGCGTGCTCGAGGACTTCGACCACCTGTACCGCTACGCCAACCTCTACGAGATGGTCGAACGGCGCAAGGCGGAGAAGATTGTCAACGGTCTCACCGAGGTCATGCCGGGGCGACCGACCATCGTCGAGCACCGGCACCCCTTCGACGAGGTCCGCACCCCGTACGACCGCAACTCGGTGGACCCGCGTTCGAAGCTGCACGCGCTGACGATCCTCTCGGCGGAGCAGCAGGTGATGTTCTACTACATGAACGTCGGCCCGCAGTACATGGAGCCGATCGCACGCCAGCTCTACCAGGAGATCAGCCTGATCGAGCAGGAGCACGTCACCCACTACGAGTCGCTGCTGGACCCGGGCGAGAACTGGTGGGAGCGGCTGCTCACCCACGAGTACAACGAGTGCTGGCTCTACTACTCGTTCCTCGAGCAGGAGAGCGACAGCCGGATCAAGGCGGTCTGGGAGCTGCACCTGCAGATGGAGCTGGCCCACCTCCAGCAGGCCGCCGACCTGCTGCGCCGACACGACGGCCGGGAGCCCGAGGAGATCGTCGGCAGCGCGGGACTGCCGGAGCCGCTGACGTTCGAGCCCAACAAGGACTATCTGCGGCACCTGCTGGCCACCCAGATCGACGTGAACAAGCTCGGTGAGGGTTACGTCCGGGAGGCCCACGAGCGCTTCGAGTGGATGCAGCAGCAGCTGCACGACGGCCAGAAGCCGCCCAGCGAGCAGGTCATCGACATGCACCGGGAACGCTTCGGCGACGAGTACCGCATCGAGACCGAGGGGCCGCACCCGGTCGAGTCGCTGCGTCCCACGGGAGGCAGCCATGCCTGAGACCGGCATCCCTGCCACGCCGGGTCCCGAGGAGGACGTGGTGGACCTCCTGCTCGCCCAGCACGCTCAGGTCGAGCAGCTCTTCCTGCTGGTCATCGGCAGCACCGGCGACGCCCGCCGGGAGGCCTTCGACGACCTGGTGAAGCTGCTCGCCGCGCACGAGACCGCCGAGGAGGAGGTCATCCATCCGCTCTCGCGTGGCCTGCCGGGCGGTGGCGGTGACGCCATGGTCGACGACCGGCTCGAGGAGGAGCGGCAGGCGAAGGAGACACTGCGGACGTTGATCGCGGGCGGTGTGGACGCCGACGGCTTCGACACAGGCATCATCCTGCTGCGCGACGCGGTCCTCACCCACGCCCGCTACGAGGAACGCTACGAATTCCCCCTGCTACGCCAGCACGTTCCGGCCGAGCGGCTGCGGAGCCTCGCCGCCGCCGTCCGGGCGGCGGAGAAGACCGCGCCGACCCGGCCGCATCCCGGCACCCAGTCGGCGACGGGCAACCTGGCCGTCGGTCCGGCGCTCGCCGTCATCGACCGGGTCCGTGACGCCGTGCGCAGGCCCTCGGACAGCTGACCCGAGGCCATCCGGCGAAGGGCCGCCCGTGCTCCCGCACGGTCGGCCCTTCGCCCGTCACCACACCCGCGTCAATGCGCGTACTGACGGACGCGCTCAGCCGGACGATCGTGCCGAGGTGCACCGGCAGCGCCGCGGAGTCGTCGGGCAGGCTGGCGAGGGCGAGCAGCGCCTCCGACAGGTCATCGGATCGCTGGTCCGGGCTCGCCCTCATACCCGGGCGCCCCGCGCCGCCCTCGCGGCGAGCGCCTCAGCGACGTCTCGCACCTTACGGTTGGTGTCCTGGGAGATCTTCGACAGCAGCGCGAACGCCTCCTCCGGCGAGCACCGGCGCTCACCCATGATGATCCCCTTCGCCTGCTCGATCACCGCCCGGTTCCGCATCGCCTCCCGCATCTGCTCGGCGAGCGTGGCGGCGCTGTCGTACAGGTGCGCGTTGGCCAGCGCCACCGCCGCGTACGCGGCGAAGCCCTCCGCGACGGCGATCGCCGACGGGTCGAAGGCGTTCGGTGCGGCACCGTAGACGTTCAGCGCACCCACCACCGACTGCTGGATCGGCAGACCGATCGACAGCGAACTCCCGGCTCCCGCGGTGCGGGCCACGGCCGCCCAGGTCGGCCAGCGCTGCTCGGCGACCATGTCCGGCACCGAGATGGTGTCGCCGCTGGCGGAGGCGTCCAGGCACGGGCCCCGGTTCTGCTCGTACTGCCACTCGTCCAGTTCACGCGCGAGGTCACCGGTGAATGCCGCAGTCCAACCCGCCCGACCACGTACGAGCGTCACCGACACCTCCCTGGCACCGGGAACGCTCCGGCTGGCCAGCTCGGCGGTGCGGCTCAACATGTCGTCGAGGCTGGTCTCGTCAAGCCTGATCCGGCCCAACTCGGCCAGCGCGTCGGCCGGATCCAAACTCGGCTGCGTCATCGCGGAAGTCCTTGTCGGCCGGCGTGCGCCGGCAGGTCGGGGCCACGGGCCGGCGACCACCCGTCAGATGTCTGGCAGCATCTCGCCGGAGCGGCCGTCGTGGCTGTTGTCCCTACCCCTCGGGTCCTCCGCTCACACCCGCCCGCCTTCGCGCCGACCGCGTGTCAGGCTCGGCCGGCCTCGGCCGACTGGGTGCTCGCGCGGCGGCGAGGGGTCTCCGAGGCCGGTCGCGGATCCGCGTCGTCGCGCCGGCGCTGCCGGGGTCGCGGCGCCGGTCGTTGCTCGGTGGCACCCTGCGCCGGGTCGGACGACGCGGTGGGTGGCGTGACGCGGCTCGCCGCGGCGTCCACGAGGTCCGGCAGGTCCCGCCCGACCACCAGGGGCAGCTCCCGGGTGTGTGCGGCGAGCGGTCCCGGCTCCCCCACCGGGTCGACGACGCGGGCCACCCGGGCCCGTCCGGTCGCGGTTCGCGCCGTCGGTGTGGCGCTACGGTTCGCCGCAGCCGGCGCTGTGGCGGCGGGCGCTGCCTCGGCCACCCCCGCGTCCGTGGTGGGCGGCACCTCCGGCCGGCTGGCGTCCGATCGGTCCGGCGTGTTGCGCGTCGTTCGGCGCGGCGCGGCGGCCGGCAGGAGCGGGGCGAGTTCCGCGTGCAGCGCGGCCCAGTCCGAGGCGCGGGGCGGATCGGGCTGATCGCCGGTCGAGGCGGCCCGGTCCGGGTTCTCCGATCGGGTCGCCGGCTGGCCGCCACGGTCCGGTGTCGCCCGGGAGCGCCGTGCCGTCGGTCGATCGGCGCCGTCGCCGACCCGCTCGATGGTCGTGGGACGCTCGAACAGGTCAGCCGGCGGCCCGTCCCGGTCGGCGTCGACCGGGGGCGTGACGGGCTCGGGGGCCGCGACCACGACCGGCTCGGGGACGGCGGGGAGCAACCGCTCCGGGGCGTCGGCGAGCAGCCGCACGGCCGACGCCAGCGCGACCGGGTCCGGTTGGGCCGAGCGACGCCACAGTCGCCGGCGGCGGTTCGTCGGCAGGTTTCCGGCCAGCACCCGCGCGGGTGCCAGATCGGCGGCGATCAGCGCCGTCAGCCCGTCGTAGTCCGCGTGCTCGGCCAGCCGCCTGGCGATCTCGTCGAGGTCGTACACCGCCACGGCGATGTCGGCTGTGGTGGCGTCCAACGCTCGGGTGATCTTGCGGTGCAGCACCTTGCTGAGCGCGGCCTGCCGCCGTTCCGCGCGGATCTGCGCACGGGCCGCGTCGAGCGACGCGTACAGCCCGAGGCCCGGGTCGGCCTTGGCCAGCGAGCGGGCACGGCGGGTCAGCCACGGGTGCCGCAACCAGTGCCCGACCGGCTCGTACGCCGGCGTCGTGGGCGGCAGCTGCCGCTTGGCGCGCAGCCGGTCCCGCCGCTGGTTCCCGGTATTCATCAGCCAGACCAGATAGCCGAGCAGGGACATGCCGGCGTAGAAGCCGCCCTCGAGATGGTTGCTGTGCGCGAGCCAGTTGAAGGCCACGGCGGCGACGGCGATGGCTGCCGACAGCACGCGGGACAGGATCGCCTGTTCGCCGAGCCGGCGCCGCAGGTCGGCGTTAGCCAGCACCACGACACCGCCCAGCTCCAGCGCGCCGACGGCGGGGAGCGCGACGTACCAGGGCATGTCGAGCCGTTCCATCGCCCCGGACACCTGGCCACCGAGGGCGACAAGCAGGACGACGACGTAGAACCCCGTACGGACCACGGCGACCCGCCGTACCGCCCGGGCGAGTTCCGCGTCCCACGCCTCCGGTGTGGGGGTGTCCGACGCGCCGCGGCGCGTCCCGTTGAGTGGCTCTCCGCCGGTCATCTGACTCCGGTCCGGTTCCTGGAACACGCCGAGCAGGTTCCTCTCTCACTGCGACCCCCGGCCGCACCGGCGCCGCGACCGCCGGGTTCGGCACGGTCGCGGCGAGTCGTGCCGGAACGCGCTCCGGCCGCCGCCCGTCGTCCGCCGCATGCTACAGGTCTCGCGATCCGATACGTGACGACGAGTGCGTCGCCCGTGCGCGTCCGGTGGCCGACGTGGACACCACCTGATGACGCCTTCGAGGTACTCGTGGCGGTTCCACCCGTCTATCCCTGGTGTTGGTGGGACGATGGGATACGTGGGAGCTGCGAAAACCGATATGCCTGCTATCTCGCCGCTGGTCGGCGAGCCGATCAAGCGCGTCGACGCCGAGCGACTGGCGGGGGTGCTCAAGGCACTCGCCGACCCGGCTCGGCTGCGACTTCTCAGCCTGATCCAGTCCGCTCCGGAGGGCGAAGCGTCGGTGAGTGACCTCACCGCGCCGCTGGGCCTCTCCCAGCCGACCGTGAGCCATCACCTCCGGATCCTCACCGAGGCCGGCCTGCTCGAGCGTGACAAGCGCGGCGTCTGGGCGTACTACAGTCTGGTGCCGTCCGCGATCGGGGCGATCGCCGACCTGTTGACGCCGCCGCGTAAGCGGCCGACGAAGAGGGCCCGTTGAGCACCTGACGCAGCACCTCCGTACAGCGGCCCCGCCATCGTGGGCGGCGCCGCTCTCGCCGCCGTGGTCCTACTGAGCGCCGAGACGCTCGTGCGCGAGGACGTGGGCGCGGACCGCCATGCCTGGGGTCGACGTACGCGCGGTCACCACCATCGCCGCCGGAGGGCTCACCGACCCCGTTTCCGTGCGGTACCGGGCCTCGACCGGGCTGGTCGTGGAACCGACGCGGGCGAACGGCGGGCGCTAACCGGACAGGTCCGGGCCGGGGTGCGCCCCCCGAGCCCGGACCTGCCGGTCTCCGGCTCCTACCTCAGCTGCGCAGCTGCCACTGCTGGTTCGCGCCGCCGTTGCAGGACCAGAGGATCAGTTTGGTGCCGTTCGCCGTCCCGGCGCCGTTCGCGTCCAGACACAGGCCCGACTGCACCCCGGTGATCGTGCCGTTGGCGTTGATGGTCCACTGCTGGTTGGCCTGGCCGTTGCAGTCCCAGATGACCACAGCGGTGCCGTTGCTGGTGCCCTGGCCGGAGGCGTCCAGGCACTTGGTGCCGTAGACCACGAGCTGCCGGCTGGCGGTGGCGGTCCACCGCTGGTTGGTGGCGCCACTGATGCAGTCCCAGATCTGGGCCTGCGTGCCGTTCGTCGTGCTGGACCCGCCGATCTCGGCACAGCGACCCGACTGGACGCCCACGAGCTGTACGTTCTGCGGGTTGGTGCTGCCCCCGCTCTGCACACCAGCCGCGTTGATCACCGTCTGCGCGCCGGCCGGCCAGCTGCCGTTGCTGACCGTCACGTTGCCGTTGACCACGTTGCCGCGGTCGCCGTTGGTCACGTTCGTGCTGTTGTTCGTCGCCCAGTTGTTGGTGACGGTGAAGTTGCCCATGTTCTCCGCGTACCAGTAGTTGGCGGTGGCCCAGGTGCCGGTGGAGGAGAACACGTTGTTGCGGGCGGTGTAGTAGCGGGAGCCCTCGTCGAAGTAGAGCCCGAACCAGCCGTTCGTACGCAGGCAGTGGTTCTCGTTGATCGTCCCGCCCGGGTTCGCCGAGAGCGTGTAGATGCACCCGCCGTCGGTCATCTGCTGCATGACGTCGTGCACGTAGTTGCCGATCACCTGGTTGTTTGCCGCGGTGGTGGCCGTCGTGTAGCGGGGCTGGTAGTTGTAGAGGCCCCGGTTCGCGTAGTGCTGGCTGCCGCCCGCGTCGTTCGCGCCCCAGCCGTAGCCGACCGACAGGCCGGTGTACGGCATGTTGTAGACCTCGTTGTGCGAGACCAGCGCGGTGTTCACGTAGGTGGTCAGGATCGAGACCACGCCCCGGTACTCCAGCCCGAGATCGTGCACCCGGTTGTTGCTGATGGTGATGTTGCGGTTGACCATCCGCTGGTCGCTGGGGTGGTGGGCGTCGGCACGCACGCCGCCGACGACGATGCCGCCGGCCGAGTTGCGGGCGATCTCGGAGCGGGTGACGGTGATGTTGCTGGCCCCCAGGCCGACACCGCTGGCGTGGGCGTTGGCGTCGTTACCGATCCCGATGGCCGTCTGCCCCAGGTTGACGAACTGGGAGTCGCCGAAGGTGATGGTGTTGGCGGCGGAGACCTGCACGGCGGCGGGCATCTGGTTCCAGTTCGGCCGGGTGGCCTCGAACTGCGGGCAGCCGGCCTGGCAGGACGTCAGTGCGTCGGACGGGCGGGACCAGGTGCCGGTGATGTGGGCGCCGGTCTGCTGGTCGGCGAAGCCGTTGCTGCTGCTCGGGCCGAGCCAGCTGGTGCCGGTGAAGGTGATGCCGCTGAACGAGATGTGGTGCGCCGGCGCGTCGTAGGTGCCGCCGATGGCGACCAGGGACTGCAACTGCGGCAGCTCGACGCCGACGGTGCTCATGTTCTGCCCCGCGAGCGGGATGTAGTTGAGCTGGCCGTTGCCCGGGTTCAGATACCACTCCCCCGGCGAGTCCAGGAACTCGTACGCGTTGGTCAGGTAGAACGGCCCGGCCCGGTGCGGGCTGGAGAGCGTGTCGAAGCCGAACGTGTTGTTGTTCCACGCGGGCTGCTGCATGGTGAGGACGTTCCCGCTGATGCTCTGCACAGGCGAGTACCGGTCGGTGAACGAGCCGACGCTCTCCACCTCGACGCGGTTCTGGTTGCCCAGGCTGTTGAGGTAGCTGAGCGCGCTGGCGCTGAACCGCATGCCGCTCGTGGTGAAGGTGAAGTCGGACCGGTTCACGGCGGTGCGCGCCCGCGTGGCGACTGCCCCGTTGACGTAGAGCTGACGGCTGTCGAGCCCGGCGGGAACGTTGGCCCGCCAGATGTTCTTCCCGGAGTCGACGAGCGACCAGCCGGTGACGGCCCGGGCGCCGGTGATGGTCGGACGTGCGCCGGAGGCCGCCCGCCAGATCACCTGGTAGCCGTTGGTGCCCGAGTCGGCAGCGGTGAACCGCAGCGGCGACGAGAGTCGGTACGCGCCGTTCGCCAACTCCACCCCGATGTCGCCGGACATCGCGCTGTTGACCGCCCGTACCGCGGTCTGCGCGGCGGACAGCGAACACGGCTGGCTGGCCGAGCAGGTGGTGCCGGTGCCGGCGGGTGACGCGTAGAGGGTGGTGGTGGCCGCCTGGGCCGGGGACGCCGAGGCGGTCACCGCGACCAGCGCGGTCAACGCTGTCGCGGCCGCGCCGGCCAGCAACCGGCGTGGCGTTGCGATGGACGGGACGGGCACGGGAGGGTTCTCCTGACGTGAGAGGGGCGCGGCGTCTGGACGGCGCGGGTTCCGAGCACGGCGGCGGATCAGGCGAGCACCTCCCGCAGGTAGCGCAGACCGTCGGTGGCGAGACGGTCCTGCGAGGGTGCCAACGGTCGCCAGATCGACGCGGCGGTGGCGATGGTCTCGTTCTCCGCCGTGAACGACTCGATGCAGACGGCGCCCCGGTAGCCGGTGTTGCACAGGAAGGTGAAGAAGCGGGGCCAGTCGAAGTGGTCGGTGCCGGGAGCACCGCGGTCGGTGCCGCTGACCTGGACGTGCTTGATGTGCCCGCCGGCGACGGCGAGGGCCGCGTAGGGATCGGACTCCTCGATGTTCATGTGGTACGTATCGATCATGAGGCCGACGTTCGGTGGCAGTCCGTCGATCAGGTCGAGGGCCTGTTCGACGGTGTTGACGACGCTCGTCTCGTAGCGGTTCAACGCCTCGACACCGATGCTCACGCCCAGCTCGCCGGCTTGCTCGGCGACCGGCGCCAGGGCTCGCCGGAAGTCCGCGTAGCAGGCCGCGCGAGCCGCTGGCGACATCCGCCAGGTGCGGCCGACCGATGCGTACACGGGACCGCCGACGCACGGCGCCCCGACGGCCGCCGCGCTCGCCACACACCCCATGAGGTACGCGACTGTCGACTCGACGACGGCCGGGGTGGCGTCCACCAGGTCCCGACCCGGCGGGGTGACCGCGCAGACCCCGGCCGCGACGAGACCGTGCGTGGCCAGCAGGTCCCGGGTACGGATCGGATCCCAGTCCCCGGGCTGCTCGATCGGCAGCTCGACCGCGTCGAAGCCGAACGACGCGATCCGGGGAATCAGCTCGGCGAGGGCCTCGTCGTCGACAGGCGAGGCCCACACCCAGGGGTTGACGCCGATGGCGTACACCGGAACCTACTTCCAGCGCTGCGGGTAACCGGGCAGGTCGGTGCAGCCGCACATCGCGTAGTGCAGCGGTGGCATGTTCGGGTCGAGGTACCGGTCCAGGTTGTCCTGGGTGATGGTCGGCTGGGGCAGCTTCCAGGGGTTGGAGACCTGCTCGCCGTCGAGGATCCGCAGCGCGGCGATGATCGGCGTACGCCACTGGTAGGTCGGGTAGGTAGGCGCGATGGCGGTGAGTTTCTTGTCCTTCCAGATCTTCAGGAAGTCGAGCTGGTCCTCGCCGTTGATCGGCGGAACGGGCTTGCCCGCGTCCTGGAACGCCTCGACGGCGGCGACGGCGACGGCTCCGGCGTCCATCCAGATGCCGTCGATGGTGCCGTACCGCTGGATGTAGTCGTCGACGATCTTCTTGGTCTTGGCGGGGTCGCCGTCGGTGAACTCGACGCCGACGACGTCGACCTTCGCCTTGTCGAACGCCACCTTCGCCGCCGACCAGCGGGTCTCCAGGACGTCGACACCGGGCAGGATCCGCAGGGCCAGGACCTTGCCGCCGGGCTTCATCTTCTGGCTGACGAACTCGGCCCCGACGTGACCGAAGCCGTAGCCGCCGATCGGGTTGATGAACGTCACGGGGCACTTCGTGTTGACACCACGGTCGAAGACGACGACCGGCAGCCCCGCCTGGCAGGCCGCCTCGACGGCAGGGGTGAGGGTGGCGGTGGTGTTCGGCGAGACGATGAGCGCGTCGCAGCCCTTGCCGAGCAGGTCGTTGATGTCCGCGATCTGCTTCTGGTCCTTGCCTTCGGCGTCGACGTGCACGAACTCCTTGATGCGACTCTTCTGCGCCTCGACCTCGGCCTGCATGGTCTTGAACCCGACCTGCCGCCACGGGTTGTTGAGCGCCGCGTTCGAGAAGCAGATCTTGTGCGGGCCGTTCTTCTTGAACTTGGCGGTGTCCACCATCGTCGGGTTGAGCACCTGCTCCCACGGCTTGTCGGCCGGGCCGGTCGGGGCCGCGTCGAGCAACGCGAGCTCGGCGTCGTAGTCGGCCTGCACGAAGAACTTCGACTGGTCCCCGGTGCCCGACCCGGCGGCGGCGGAGGCGCTGCCCGAGGGGCCCGCCGCCGGCTCGTCCGTGGCGCACGCCGCGAGGGACAGCAGGGTGACGGCGGCCAGAGCCGCCATGGAACGTCGCACTATGGTTTCCCCTTATCTCGACGAAGAACGGGTTGCCGAGACCGCCACGGCGAGCAGGATGATCGCGCCCTGGACGGTCGACCTGAGGGCGCCGGAGACGCCGTAGAAATTCATGAGGGCGAACAGCAGTTCGAGGGTCAGCGCGCCGAGCATCGCGCCGACGACGGAGCCGCGACCCCCACCCAGGGCCACACCGCCGAGGACGACCGCGGTGATCGCGCCGAACTCCAGGCCCGCGCCGGCCTGGAACGAGACGCCGCTGTAGCCACCCAGGAGGATCGCCGCCACGGCCGCCGCGAGCCCGCTGAGGATGAAGGCGATGGTCCGGGTACGCCAGACGCGTACTCCGCTCAGCTCGGCGGTGCGCGGGTTGTCGCCGACGGCGACGAGCGTCCGGCCGAAGTCGGACCGCATGAGCAGCACGGCGAGGGCCGCGAGGACCAGCAGGACCAGCAGGGCGTACGGCAGGCGGCCGAGCACCGGCACGTCCTCGACGGCACGCCTGCCGAAGCGCCGGAACTCCTCGGAGAGCTGGCCCTTCGGCGCACCGTCGGACCACAGGTAGACGGCGCCGACGAGGATCAGGAACATGCCGAGTGTGGTGATGAACGACGGCACCCGCAGTCGCGTCGTGATCAGGCCGTTGACCAGCCCGACCACCGCCCCGAAGGCGAGCAGCAGCAGGACCACCGGCCAGGTACGCGCCGGATCGCCGTCGATCAGCCGGGCGGCCACGACCACCTGTGCGGTGACCAGCGAGCCGACGGAGAGGTCGAACTCGCCGGAGACGATCACGAAGTACTGGCCGGCAGCGAGCAGGATGATCGGCGCTGACCGACCGAGGAACGACATCAGCGACGACGGGGCCAGGAAGTCGGGCTGCCGGATGCCGACGAGCACCAGCAGCACCGCGAGGATCGCGAGGATCGGCAGGACACCACCGGGCCGGAGCCGGAGCACCCGCAGCGGCAGCGTACGGGGCTGGACGGTCTGCATGGCTAGGCCGCCTTTCGCATGGCTCGGCGGGCGTAGACGGCGACCGCGGCGATGATGATGGCGCCCCGGATCACCTGCTTGAAGAAGGCGTCGACCTCGAGCTGGTTGAAGATGGCGTCGATGCTGGCGAGCAGCAGCACGCCTCCGACGGTGCCGACGACACCGCCGCGCCCACCGGCGAGGGCGGTGCCGCCGATCACCACAGCGGCTATCGACTCCAGGTCGTACAGGCCCTCGGTGCCCACCCGCGGGGCGCCCGAGCCGAGCCGACTGGCGAGGTAGATCCCGGCGAGCCCGGCACACAGCGAGCACAGCACGTGGGCGGCGACGAGAACCCGGTCGTTGCGGACGCCGGAGAGCCGGGCGACCTCCGGGTCACCGCCGACCGCGACCAGGTGGTGGCCGAAGCGGGTCCGCGAGAGCGCGAACCAGGCCGCCCCGGTCACGGCGACCAGCAGCAGGAACGACAACGGCACCGGACCGATCCGCTGGTAGCCGAGGGTCTGCACCAGCGTGGGCGAGGTGGTGCCGGCAGGGCCGTCGTAGCCGCTGTCGAGGTAACCCTTGAGCAGCAGCCCGACGCCGAGGGTGGCGATGAACGCGTTGACCCGGAATTTCGTGACCAGAAGCCCGTTGAGCAGCCCCACAGCCGCGCTGACCCCGAGCGCCAGGAGAATCGCCGGCAGCAGCGCGCCGTCGCTGCCGTTCATCGTCTCGGCCGCGACAAGGGTGCTGAGGCTGATCACGTACGCCACGGAGAGGTCGAGCGAACCGCCGAGGATGACAAGGGTCTGACCCACGGCGACGAGCCCGAGGCCGGCGGCGACGTGCAGGAGGCTCACCGTCGTGGACTGGTTGAACAGTTGACCACCGTCGACGAGGACGACCAGCCAGCCGATGGCGAGAGTGAGGGTCAGGGCCACGAACACGCCCGGCACGGGGCGTCGGGCCGGCAGCAGCGACAGGGCACTCATGCGGCGGCCTCGCGTACGGTGCCGACGGCCAGGGCCATGACGTCCTCCTCGCTCGCGCCGGCGGGCAGTTCGCCGGCGATCCGGCCGTCGCGCATGACGACGATGCGGTCGCTCATCCCCAGCAGCTCGGGAAGATCGGACGAGATCATCAGCACGGCCGCGCCGTCTCGGGCCAGACGGCGGACGAGGTCGTGGATGGCCGACTTCGCTCCCACGTCGATGCCGCGGGTCGGTTCGTCGAAGAGCAGGATCCGTGGGTTGAGCGCGAGCCACCGGGCCAGGACGACCTTCTGCTGGTTGCCGCCGGAGAGGAAG
Source organism: Micromonospora sp. NPDC093244 (assembly GCF_040683695.1). Classification (NCBI taxonomy): domain Bacteria; kingdom Bacillati; phylum Actinomycetota; class Actinomycetes; order Micromonosporales; family Micromonosporaceae; genus Micromonospora; species Micromonospora sp. NPDC093244. The sequence continues at coordinate 1,214,726 of NZ_JBFBEO010000001.1, read as the reverse complement.
CGGATCTCCTGGTCGTCACCTGCGCCGCGGATCTCCACGGCGGCGAGCAGGTCCCGTACCCGTGCGGTGCGGGCGGCGTGACCGGACCGGGCCGCGAAGACAGCCCGGCTGGCGAGCAGCGCGTTGTCGAGCACCGACTGCCGGGGCACGATCCCCTCGCCCTTGCGATCCTCGGTGACGTAGGCGATGCCGGCCCGCATCGCGGTGCGCGGAGAGCGGAGCCGGACCGGTAGGCCGTCGAGCGTGACGTCGCCGGTCGTGAACGGGGAGACGCCGAAGAGCGCGCGGGCCAGCGCCGAGCGTCCGGAGCCCTGGAGGCCGCCGATGCCGAGCACCTCGCCGGCGCGCAGCTGGAGGCCGACGTCGCGCAGCTTCCGGTTCCCCGCGTCGCGGACGCTGAGCCGTACCGGGCCGATGTCGTCGGGCGCGGCCCGGTCGGGGTAGTAGCTGGACAGCTCCCGGCCGACCATGTGCCGCACCAGCTCGTCGGCGGTGGTCGCGACGGTGTCCACAGTGGTGACGCGGCGGCCGTCCTTGAGGACCGTGATCCGGGTGGACAGGTCGAAGACCTCGGTGAGCCGGTGCGAGACGTACAGCAGGCCGATCCCCCGCTCCTGGAGCCGGCGCACCAGCCCGTAGAGCAGCTCGACCTCGTGGTCGGCCAACGCCGCTGTGGGTTCGTCCATGATGAGCAGGCGCGCGTCCAGGGCGAGCGCCTTGGCGATCTCGACGACCTGCTGCTGCGCGACCCCGAGACGTCCCACCCGGGCGTCGGCCGGCAGGGCGGTCTCCCCGATCGAGGCGAGTAGCCGAGAGGTGCGGTCGAGCATCTCCCGGCGGTCGACCAACCCGCGGCGGACCGGCTCGTGTCCCAGGTAGACGTTCTCCGCCACGGTGCGCTCCGGCAGCAGGTTGAACTCCTGGTGGATGATCCCGATGCCGGCCCGCTGGGCGTCGCGCGGTCCACGGAACACACGTGGCTCGCCGTCGAGTTCCACGGTCCCCCCGTCGGGGGCGTACCCGCCCGACACGATCTTCATGAGGGTGGACTTCCCGGCGCCGTTCTCCCCGACGACGGCGTGGACCTCGCCCGGCGCGACGTCGAGGTCGACACCGTCGAGCACGCGTACACCGAGGAAGGACTTGCCGATGCCCCTGAGGGTGAGCAGCGGCGCCGGCCGTGGGTCTGACATCCCGAAAGCCCTCGCAGACAGTAGTCATCAACAGGATTCGATGTGACCCTACGGTCACGTCAAGGACCTGAACATCGAACTTTCGTAGACATCGACGGATACTTACGTTCTTGCGGTACGAACATCCCCTTGACATCGCCGAAACATCACACGTATGAAGATAGATGTTTGGATAGGGGTCCGCAATCCTCGACCGGGGCTGATTGACGGGGCCACAGTAGAGCCGTCGGCGGCCTCTCCGCCAGCGGGTCGATCTCGCTCGCCGTCCACTGGGCAGGATGGCGGCGACGTTCATCAATTGACAGCTACCTATTGCTGGCTCATCCTGACCCCGTGAATCATCAGACGAAACCCGCGAGCTTCATCACGCTGGGTGACGTCCCCCGGTTCTGACTGCCGTCTTCGGCGAACGGCACGAGGGACCGACCACCACAGTCGTGCCCTCGCGCGCGTCCAGGCACAACCTGGCGCGGCGCGGGGCCCATGGCCGCTATCGCAGTTACCCGTCCGACCTAGGAGACGCCCATGCGTCGCAACACACTGCTCATCGCGATGATCGCCGGTTTGTTACTGGCGCTCGGCCTCGCGCCACCCGCCTCGGCGGCCCCGGCCTTCCGCGCCCTGCTGTTCACCAAGACCGTCGGCTACCGGCACGACTCGATCCCCGCCGGGATCTCCATGTTCCAGCAGCAGGCCGCGGCCAACAACTTCGAGCTGGTGCAGACCGAGGACTCCAGCGTCTTCACCCCGGCCAACCTCGCGACCTTCGACGTCATCATCATGTTCCAGACCTCCGGCATGGTCTGGACCTCCGCCGCCCAGCGCCAGGCCGTCGAGGGCTACCTGGCCAGCGGCAAAGGCATCGTCGGCGTCCACAACGCCACCGACATGGGCATCGAATCGGAGTACCCGTGGTGGGACCAGACCGTCAACGGTGGCGCCCACATGCCCGAGCACTCCCCCGGCGTGCTGCCCGGCACCGCCATCGTCGCCGACAAGCAGCACCCGTCGACGGCGGGCCTGCCGGACCGCTGGAACCGCAGCGAGGAGTGGTACAACTTCGACAGCAACCCGCGCGGCAACGTCCACGTCCTGGTGACCGCCGACGAGCGGACGTACAACCCGGGGTCCCGGGCCATGGGCCCGGACCACCCGATCTCCTGGTGCCGCAACGTCAGCGGCGGTCGCGTGTGGGCGACCGCGATGGGCCACGCCATCGACTCGTACAGCGAGACGAACTTCCGCAACCACGTCCTCGGTGGTGTCAAGTGGGCCGCCGGGAACGTCCCCGGCGACTGCGGTGGCACGGTGTGGGGCAACTTCGAGAAGAGGACCCTCGACGACAACACAGTCGACCCGATGGCGCTGGCCGTGGCACCTGACGGACGTGTCATCTACGTCCAGCGCGGCGGACAGGTCAAGATCTTCAAGCCCTCGACAAACAGCACCATCACCGCCGCCACGCTCAGCGTCTACACCGGAGGTGAGGACGGCCTGACCGGCATGGCGTTGGATCCGAACTTCGCCAGCAACGGGTACGTGTACCTGTACCACTCGCCGGCGAGCAGCACCACCGACGTCAACCGCGTATCGCGCTACACGCTCACCGGTGACACGCTCAACCTGTCCAGCGAGGCCCGGATCATCGACATCCCCGCCTACCGCGACCGCACGTTCCCCGAGCCCGGCCACACCGGTGGGTACATCGACTTCGGGCCGGACGGCAACCTCTACATCGCCACCGGAGACGACACGCCGCCGAACCTCGACCCCAACTGGCAGGGCTACGCACCGCTGGACTGGCGCTCGGGCAAGTCCAACCTCGACGCCGCCCGCAGCGCCGGCAACACCAACGACCTGCGCGGCAAGCTGCTGCGCGTCAAGCCCTCGGCCAGCGGCGGCTACACCATCCCGACCGGAAACCTCTACCCCCAGGGTACGGCGCAGACCCGGCCGGAGATCTACGCGATGGGCTTCCGCAACCCGTTCCGGTTCTCGATCGACCCGGCCAACGGCTGGGTCTACCTGGCCGACTACGGGCCGGACCGGAACCCGCCCACCACCAACCGCGGGCCCGAGGGGCTCGTCGAACTCAACGTGATCAAGTCGGCCGGCAACTACGGCTGGCCGTTCTGCCACGGTGACAACCAGCCCTACGCGCCGTACAACCCGGACACGGGCGTCGTCGGCGCGAAGTTCAACTGCAACGCGCCGGTCAACAACTCGCCCAACAACACAGGTCTGACCAGCCTCAAGCCGATCGTCGCGCCGAACATCTGGTACGGGTACGGCACCTCGCCGACCTTCCCGGAGCTGGGCTCCGGCGGCTCCGCGCCGATGGGCGGGCCGGTCTACCGGTACGACCCGGCGAACCCGTCCGCTACCAAGTTCCCGCCGTACTACGACGGTGTGCACTTCTTCTACGAGTGGTCCCGCAGCTTCATCAAGGAGGTGCACTTCGACTCCGCGACGGCGGTGACCAGGACCAACCCGTTCCTGCCCAACACGCGCTTCAACAAGCCGATGGACATGGAGTTCGGCAAGGACGGCTCGCTCTACCTGCTGGAGTGGGGCACCAACTTCGGTGGCGGCAACAGCGACTCCGGGCTCTACCGGATCGACTACATCCAGGGCGGCCGGTCGCCGATCGTCAAGGCCACCGGCACCCCGACCAGCGGCAGCGCGCCGCTCACCGTCCAGTTCAGCAGCGCGGGCACCGCCGACCCGGACCCGGGCAACACGCTGAGTTACCAGTGGACGTTCGGCGACGGCACCACCTCCACCGCCGCCAACCCGTCGCACGTCTACACCTCCAACGGCAACTACACGGCGCAGTTGAAGGTCACCGACAACACGGGTAAGACAGGCTTCGCCAACGTCCAGATCACCGTCGGCAACAGCGCGCCGGTGGTCACCATCACCACCCCGACCAATGGCGGGATGCTCACCTTCGGTGACAAGGTGCCGTACCAGATCAGCGTGACCGATCCGGACGGCGGGACGGTCGACTGCTCGAAGGTGTTCCTCAACCCGGCGCTGGGGCACGACGACCACGCGCACGAGACCACTGAGTACCCGGGTTGCTCGGGCACCATCTCCACCGACCTGCTCGGCGGGCACCCCGATGGCGCCAACCTGTTCTACGTGTTGAACGCGCGGTACACCGACAGCGGCGGTGCGGGTGGCGTGGCTCCGCTCACCGGCACCGCGCAGGCGATCCTCCAGCCGAAGCACAAGCAGTCGGAGTACTTCAGCAGCCAGTCCGGCGTACGGGTCGTCGACCAGGCGGCGGCGGAGAGCACCAAGCGCGTCGGTGACATCTCCAACAACGACTGGATCGCGTTCAGCCCGATGAGCCTGTCCGGCATCTCGACGGTCAGCTACCGGCTGTCGTCGCCGTCCGGTGGCGGCACGATCGAGCTGCGGGCCGGTTCACCCACCGGAACGCTGCTGGCCACGACACCCGTGCCGAGCACCGGCGGCTGGGACAACTACCAGTCCACGGCGCCGGTGAGTGTCGCCGCCCTCGCGGGGACGCAGACGCTGTACATGGTGTTCAAGGGCAGCACGAACAACTGGTTCGACCTCGACTCGCACACCTTCGGCGGGGCAGGGGTCGGCGTTCCCGGCACCGGCACGGGCACCGGCGTGGCGGGCAAGACCTGGACGCTCACCGCGCAGCACAGCGGCAAGCTGATGGACGTCAGCGGTGTCTCCACCGCCGACGGCGCCCAGATCAACCAGTGGGCGGCCACCGGGGGCAACAACCAGAAGTGGCAGGCCGTGGACGCCGGCAGTGGCGCGGTCTACCTCAAGGCGGTGCACAGCGGCAAGTGCGCCGAGGTGATCGGCGGCTCCACCGCGGCGGGCGCCTTCCTCCAGCAGGCCACCTGCAACAACAGCAACCAGCAGAAGTTCACCGCCACGGCCACGACGACGTCCGGGGTCTACAGGGTACGCAACGTGCAGAGCAACCTCTGCCTGGACGTCAACGGGTCCTCCACGGCGGACGGCGCCCGGGTCCTGCAGTGGACCTGCCAAGGCGCGAGCAACCAGCAGTGGAGGTTCACCCAGGTGTGACGAAACCGCACTGACGAAGGCGCCCCGGTCGGGGCCGGCATCCGAGCAACGGAGCCGGGCCCGGCCGGGGCGCTCCCGTCACCTGCCGAGCCAGCCGCCGTCGACGGGCAGCACGATCCCGTTGACGTAGTCCGACGCGGCCGACGCCAGGAACACCGTGGCACCACCGAGGTCGTCGGCGCGACCCCACCGTCCCGCCGGGATCCGGGCGAGGATCGCCGGTTCGCGCTCCGGGTCCTCGCGCAGGGCCCGGGTGTTGTCGGTGGCGATGTAGCCGGGGGCGATGGCGTTGACGTTCACCCCGTGGCCGGCCCACTCGTTCGCCAGCGCGCGGGTGAGCCCGGCAATGCCCGACTTGGACGCCGCGTAGCCGGGGACTGTGATGCCGCCCTGGAAACTCAGCAGCGACGCGGTGAAGATGATCTTGCCGTGGCCGCGCTCCACCATCGTCCGGCCGATCTCCCGGCTCAGCACGAACTGGCTGCTCAGGTTGACCTCGATCACGTGGTCCCACATCTCGTCCGGATGGTCGACGGCCGGCGTACGGGCGATCGTGCCTCCGTTGTTGACCAGGATGTCGATGGGGCCGAGGGCGGCGAGGTCCCGGCTCAGCCGGTGCACGGCTGCCCGGTCGGCGAGGTCGGCCCGCAGGGCGGTGAACCGGCGGCCGGCCGCGCGCACCAGGCGTTGCACCTCGCTGCCGTCGGCTTCGAGCTGGGCGGAGACCCCGATGACGTCGGCGCCGGCCAGGGCCAGTGCCTCGGCCATCGCGAGCCCGATCCCGCGCCGGGCGCCGGTCACCACGGCGGTCCGTCCGGTCAGGTCGAACAGGGTCATCGGTTTCCCTCCGACAGGTCGAGCAGGACCTTCATGACGCCGCCACCCTCCAACGCAGTGAACGCGGCGTCGGCCGCCTCGACGGGCTCGACCCGGGAGATGAGCTGCCGGGCCGGGATCGCGCCGGACGCGACCAACCGGATCGCCTCCACCACGTCGTCGCGCTGGTAGAGGCGGGCACCCAGCAACTCCAGTTCGCGCCAGAAGAACCGGTGCAGGTTGACCTCGCGCGGCCTGGGGTGGATCGCCACCATCACCAGCCGGCCCCGGGTGGTGAGGACGTCGACCGCGGTGGCGACACCGCCTGCGGAGCCGGAGACCTCGAACGCCACGTCGGCGCCCGCGCCGTCGGTCCGGTCGTTGACAAGTGCCACGACGTCGGTCGTCGTCGGATCGACCGCCTGGACCCCGATCCTGCCCGCCACGTCGCGGCGGAACGGGTCCGGCTCGACGAGGAGCACGCGCGCCCCCCGACCCCGCGCGACGGTGGCGATGAGCACTCCGACCGGACCGCCGCCCACCACGACCACCTGGTCGTCGGCGCTCACGTTCCCCCGGCGGACGTCGTGCACCGCGACGGCGACCGGTTCGACGAGCGCCGCGTGGTCCAGGGGCAGGTCCTCGGGCAGCGGCAGGACCAGGTCCGTCGGCACCGTCCAGGAGGACTGCATGGCGCCGGGTGAGTCGATGCCGAGGAAGTTCATGGAGTGGCAGATGTGGGAGAGCCCGCGTCGGCAGGCGGCGCACTCCCCGCACGGCCGGGTCGGCATGACGGTGACGGCCTGGCCGACGGTCAAGCCTGTGGCGCCCTCGCCGACTGCCGCGATCCGTCCGGACATCTCATGCCCGATGATCGCCGACGCGCCGACCCGCGCGTCCATGTCTCCGTGGTAGATGTGCAGGTCGGTGCCGCAGATCCCGGTGTAGGCCACCTCGATACGCACCTGGCCGCGGCCCGGTGCCTCCGGTGCCCGTTCCTCGACCCTGAGGTCTCGTGCGCCCCGGTAGACGACTGCCTTCATCGATCCTCCAACTCGGCGGTCGGAACGCCGTTCGTCCCGACCGGGTGGGTGGTCAGCTCACGTGTTGTCAGTGACGTGCGGTGGACGACACCTCGTTGTGCGAGTTCAGCGGCACCACGGGGACCTTGCGGGCGGAGACGGCGTCGACTCCTGCCAGCAACCGGCGCCCGGCCCGTTCCGGCCGGACGTTGGGGCTCTCGGCCGTCTGCGCGTGCGGGCGGCGGCTGGCCGCCCGGATCCGCTCCTCGTCGACGCGGACTCCCAGTCCGGGTGTGTCGGCGAGAACGAACGCGCCGTCCTCGACGTGGTGGTCGACTGTGACGCCGACCGGTGGGCGCAGGTCCTGAAGTTCGCTGGTCAGGTGGTTCGGGACCGATGTCGCCGCGTGCAGCAGCCCGATCGGGCTGTTGCCGATCGGGCTGACCGGCAGGTCGTGGGCGTGTGCCAGCGCCGATGCCCGCAGGAAGTGGGTGACGCCCCAGACGGCGGCCATCTGGACGATGTCGACCGCGCCGGCGGCGATCAGCGGCCGGTACTGTTCGAGCCCGGTGAGGTTCTCCCCGGTGGCGACCGACGCGTTGATCCCCCGGCCGACCGCCGCGTGGCCCTCGGCGTCCCAGCGCCGGACCGGCTCCTCGATCCAGATCAGGTCCAGGGCGCGCTCGATCTCCACCACGTGCCGGACCGCCTGCTTGCGGGTCCACGCCTCGTTCACATCGAGCATCAGACCCGGACGCAGCCCGTTCCCGGCCTCGGTCAGCACGTCCCGGACCAGGGCGAGGCGGTGCCTGTCGCGCTCGATGTCGAGGCCACCCTTGAGCTTGGCGGCCCGCAGGCCGTGGCTGGCGTAGACCTCGTACTCCGCGACGAGTTCGTCGTCGGTGAGCCCGATGTCGAGGCCGGACGCGTAGGCGGGTACGCGCCTGTCGCGCCCGCCCAGCAGTCGCCACAGCGGCTCCCCGACGGCCTGCGCCTTGATGTCCCACAGGGCCGTGTCGATGGCGCCGATGGTGCCGAACACCGGGCCCGCGTGGCCCGCCTTGAAGGTGTGCCGCAGCATGCGGTCGTACAGCGTGGTCACCGCCCGCGGATCTTCACCCTCGACGGCGGCGAAGATCCGCTCGATCTCGACGTGCGGCCCGAGGCCGACCCCCGAGATGCCCTCGTCGGTCTCGACGATGACGATCGACACCGGGACCACCCCGTCGGCGAAGACGCCGTTGGCATCGCCGACGGGCCGCCCCCATTCCTGGACCGTGGCGAGTGTCCGATATCCAGTGATCCGCATGTCAACCCTTCGTGGAACCGGCGGCGACGCCGTCGGCGATCTGGCGCTGGAGGAGCAGGTAGACCAACAGGACGGGTATCGCGGCGATCAGAACGCCCGAGGCGAAGGTGGGGATGTTGTCGGAGTACTGCCCGCGCAGGGACGTCACCCCGACCATCAGCGTCCGGTGCTCGGCCGAGGGCATCATCACCAGCGCCATGAGGACGTCGTTCCAGCAGAACAGGGCGTTGAGGATGCCGACCGACAGCAGCGCGGGGGTGCCCAGGGGCAGCATGATCCTGCGGTACACGCCGTACACGGTGTTGCCGTCGATCCGGGCGGCGTCGACGATCTCCGGCGGGATGCCCCGGTAGTAGCTGGTCATCAGAAAGACGGTGAAGGGCAGGAACTGCGCCACGTAGACGAGGATCAGACCGGGGTACGTGTCGACAAGCGCGGTGTCGGACATGATCCTGGCGAGCGGCACCATGATCACCTGGAACGGGATGAAGAGTCCGGCCAGGCATCCCAGGAACAGCGTCGACGAGCCACGGAACCGCAGCTGGCTCAGGGCGAAACCGGCCATCGACCCGAGCAGCAGCAGCAGGACCACCGACGAGGTCACCACGAACAGCGAGTTGGCGAAGTAGCGGCCCATGCCGACGCTGTTCCAGGCGGTGTCGATGTTCTCCCACCGCAGGGTGTCGGTCAGGGAGAACCGGTCCAGGATGTAGTCCCGGCGGGTCTTCATCGCGACGTTGGCGGTGAACAGCAGGGGGTAGATCGTCGCCACGGCGAGCAGCGACATGGGGATGGCGATCAGCCACCCTCCCAGGCGGAGGCGAGGCATCAGTCCTCCTTTCCGGAGCGCTCGAGCAGCTTGATCTGCAACAGCCCCACGACGAGCATGATCATGAAGAGGACCGTCGACGCGGCCGACGCGAGAGCCGGCCTGTTCATCTGGCCCTGCTGCTTCCAGATGTAGAACTCCGGCAGGTACGTCGCACCCTCCGGTCCGCCGCTTGTCATCACGTAGAGCAGCCCGAACATCGAGGTCAGCATCCCGATCATCGTGGTCACGAAGACGAACTGGATGGTGCGCGAGAGGCTCGGAATGATCACGTGCCAGACGACCTGGGGCATCGACGCGCCGTCCACACGTGCGGCGTCCAGCAGCGCGGCGTCCAGGGTGGCGAACCCGGCGAGGAACACCACGAGAGCCATGCCGAAGGTGGCCCAGATGTGCACGCCGACCACCATGAACATCGCGACACCCGGGTCGCCGAGCCAGTCGATCGGGCCGACCCCGACCGCCCCGAGGACGGCGTTGAGGGGGCCGTCGAAGGCGAGCAGCAGGTTGAAGATCGCGCCGACGATGACCGGGGACAGTACGGCGGGGAAGAAGTAGACGCTGCGGTAGAAGCGGTGCCCGGGCACCCGCAGGTAGATGAACGTGGCGAGCAGGCCCGGGATGGCCACCGCCACCGGCAGCAGCAGCACCAGCAGACCGACGTTGCTCAGCGCGGTCCGGAACAGCGGGTCGGCGAACAGCTCCCGGTAGTTGCCGAGCCCGACGGCCGTCCCGTTCTGCGCGCCGTCGCCGGTGAAGGAGAAGTTGACCCCCAGGACCAGCGGGTAGAGCCGCAGCAGGACGATGATCAGCACGGCCGGGGCGACCAGGACGTAGGGGGCGAGGCGCTCGGCCCCGGAACCGCCGCCGGCGCGACGGCGGAGGGCGCCGCCGCGCCGGGGGGACGAGGTGACCGCGGGCCCGCCGGCCCGCCCGGCCGGAGCCGGACGGACCGACGGGTGCGTGTTTCCGATCGGCACGTGCTCAGCCCGCCTGGTCGGAAGCGGCCAACTGCTTCACCACCTCGTCGACGGTGATCGAGCCGCTGAGCAGCTGCTGGGAGAGGCGTCCCATCAGGTCGAGCGTCTTCGAGGAGAGCGCCACGTGCAGGGCGGGCTTACCGCTCTTGAGTTCGCCGACGATAGTGGCGGCGGCCGGGCCGGCCTGCGACACGTCGACTGTGGTGTCGGCGACGATCGCGCCCGCGCCGGAGTAGAAGGCGTTGAGCGCCTCGGTCGACGTCAGGGAACGCACCAGGTCGGCGGCCACCTTCGGGTCCTTCGTCCACTTCGCCACCGCGTAGCCGATGCCCCCGTCGTACGGGAGGCTCGGCGTGGTGCCGGCGGTGACGATCGGCGGCTTCATGACGCCCAGCTTCTCCGGGGTCAGGAACTCGTTGAAGTCCTGCCAGTGCCCGACGTCCGACATGAGGCCCATGACGTGGGCGGCCTTGCCGGACTGGAAGAACGCGAAGGAGTCGTTGAACATGGCCGTCGAGTTGGCCCCGTCGCTGTTCATCTTCCGGTCGCCGGCCTCCTTCCAGAGCTGGAAGATCCGCTTCACGTTCGCCGAGTTCCAGTCGCGCTTACCGGCGATCCAGGCGTCGTACTCCTGGGCGGTGAGGGTGGTCGAGCCGAGGCTGGAGAGCCAGAACTGGATGCCGAAGCCCTCCTTGTTGCCGAGGGCGAAGCACTTGGCGCCGGCCTTGGCGACGGCGGCGCAGTCGGCGACGAACCTGTCCCACGTGGTCGCCGGGCTCGCCGGGTCGAGACCGGCCTTCTCGTAGATCCCCTTGTTGTAGTAGATGGGATAGCCCTGCAGCGTCACCGGGCCGCCGTAGATCTTGCCGTCCTTGGTGAACGCGTCCCAGCCGGCCAGGCGCTGCTTGTCCTCGGCCACGTAGTCGGTGAGCGGTACGAGCGCGTCCACCCGGTCGCGGATCTGGCCGCCGCCGTTGAACATCATGACGTCCGGGCCCTTGCCGGACTGGATGGCCGCGCCGAGCAACGTGTAGTACTGGTCGAAGGGCTGCGCGACGAACTCGACAGTGACGTCCGGGTGCTTCTTCTTGAAGTCCGCCTTCGCCTTGTCCAGATAGGATTTGGCGAATGCCTCACCGGACTTGAAGTCCCACACCACCAGCTTGCCGTCCGAACTGGTGGACTTTCCCGAATCGCTGGCACTTCCACAGCCGGCCAAGGCCAGGCTCACAACGAGGACGGCCGACCACATTGCTCGCTGTCTCATCAGTTGTCACCTCTGAAAGTGGGGTGGCCGGCGGGCGTCCCGCGAGCCAATATTGACGGGAAGGTAACTCGTATGACGTGTGACGTCAATAGTCGGCCGTACACTGAGCCGGACGTCGTGCCACGGCGAGCAGTTCGGAGGGGGACATGACGCCACCGCAGGAGACAGCCCTGAACAACTCGGCGACCCCGGCGTGGGTTCATCGACCGGCCAACCTCGCCAGGGCGGTCACCGCCGAACTGGTGGAGCGCATCGTCCGCGGCGTGCACCCGTCCGGGACGTCGCTACCTCCCGAGCCGATCCTCTGCGAGACCTTCTCGGTCAGCCGCACCGTCGTCCGGGAGGCGGTGAAGATCCTTCAGGAGAAGGGGCTGGTCCAGGTCCGCCAGGGCGCCGGCACCATGGTCACCCCCGAGTCGGACTGGCACATGCTCGACGAGCTGGTCCTGGCGGCCACCATCGCCGTGGACGACAGCCTCGCCATCCTCGACGACCTCGTCGTCACCCGGCGGGTGCTGGAGTCCGACATGGCGAACGTCGCCGCCCGGCTCGCCGACGCGGAGACCGTCGAGCGGCTACGCGCCCAGGTGGACCGGATGGACGAACTCGTCGACGACCAGGTCACCTACCACGAGCACGACAGGGCCTTCCACGACACGATCATGCAGGCGTCGGGCAACCGCATCGCCCGCGGCGTCGTACGGGCTCTGGAGAGCCAGGTCATCAACACCGCCCGCTACATGGGGCGGACCGAACGGTCCCTGTGCGTGGCCTCCAACAAGGGGCATCGGCGCATCTACGAGCGCATCGCCGCACAGGATCCGGACGGCGCCGCCGAGGCGATGTTCACCCACATCACCGAGGCGTGGCTGGTCCGCCGCAGCGGTTCGGGCAAGCCGGTCCGCCTCCAGCGCTGACCGTCGCGGACGGTACGGCGGCGCCCGCCCCCCGGCACACGGGAGCGGACGCCGCCGCCTGACGCCGACCGACGTCACGAGAACTGCGAGAAGAACCTCCAGATCTCACCCTTGGTCCAGGTCGTGATGCCGCTCTCGGCGTACGTCCCGTCCACAGGTCCGGGCATGTGGCCGTTGTCGTACGCGGCCCACTGCACGGGATAACCCGACCGGCAGCCGGAGTAGGTGGTCGTGATGTGCGTCCGGCTGCCCGCCGCCGGCTCGGGCGGGTTCTGGGCGGTGCAACCGTTGTTCCGGACGAACGTGTCGCGCAGCGCCCGCCCCTGGGAGATGTTCAGGACGTTGTCCGAGATGCCGTGCAGCCCGAAGTAGGCGATGGGCTGCGTACCGCCGCTGCACCCGCTGATCTGCGCGCCGGAGATGACCGCGACGGCCCGGAACACGGTGGCCCGCGCGCAGGCCACGGCGTAGCTCATGCCGCCACCCCAGCTGAAGCCGAGGGCGAACCGCTGCCGCGGGTTGACACACAGGCCGCTCTCGATCCGGCTGATCATGTCGTCGACGAAGGTGATGTCCTCGCCGCCGGCGTTGCCCCAGCCGTTGCCGAATCCCTGCGGCGCGACCAGGATCGCGCTGTTGTTCGACTGCTCCTGCTGCCCGTAGTAGGACCACGCGGCCCCGCTGGTGCCGCCGGAGGAGATGTCCTGCATGGTGCCGCCCCGCCAGTGGAACGCGAAGATCAGCCGGTACGGGTTGCTGTTGTTGTAGTTCGCGGGCACCCGCAGGATGAACGTCCGGCTCTTGCCGTTGCTCTGGATCGTGTGCGTGCCGCTGGCCAGCGTCGGCGCCTTGCCGCACCCGCTGCCACCCGACGGCGGCGGCGGTTCGGTGCTGCCGGTCGGGACGAGCTGCCACTGTTGGTTGGCGCCGTTCCAGTCGGAGTACTGCACGACGTTCGCTCCGTCGGCTGTGGAGGCGCCCTGCACCTCCACAGCCTTGCCGCTGTGCCTGCTGATGAGCCGGACGTAGCCGCCGTCCGAGTCGGCCAGCCGGAACTGCTGGTTCGTGCCGTTGAGGTCGGACCACTGCACGATGGCGCCGCCGTCGGCTGTGGAGAAGTTGGACACGTCGAGGACCTTGCCCGAGTGCCGGGACTTCAGCCGGTAGTAGCCGCCTCCCGAGTCCACGAACTGCCACTGCTGGTTCGCGCCGTTGTTGCGCGTCCACTGCGTGATCCGCGCGCCGTCGTTGGTGGCCGAGCCGTACAGGTCCAACGCCTTGCCGCTGTTGCGGTTCACCAGGACGTACGAGGCGTTGGTGTCCACGGTCGCCGCCGCCGCGGGCGCCGCGTCGACCGCGACGAGCGTGCCGGCGGTCAGGACCGCGGCGGCCGCCGCGGCCGACGCCGACCGCCAGCGACGTCTCGGTGGAGAGGCGGGACGAGCCTCACCGATGGCCTTCATGGTCACTCCTTCGGTAGGGGTCACCCACGGGCGAGACGCACGCGCGTGCCCTGGCGTGTGTGCCGGCGTCCGATGGTGGCGTCAGCACGGTGGGGGGTGTGGTGCGGGCGGGATGCGGCCGGCCCGGTGTAACGCTGCGGCGCATCCGGGCCCCCGGCGGCCCACGCGACCCGCGAGTCAGAAGTTAGCGCTCACAACGTCATACGTCAAACGATTGCCATCGATATGCCGCGCGCGTCTCGACGGCCATCGGACGGGTCGGTATGGTCGCGGCGTCCGGCAGGGACGGGTGCGCCCAGGCGCGCGCGACGCCTCTGTCCACTATCGCGGAGGCGTGAGATGCGACGACACGCAATGGTCATCCGGCTCCGGCCGGAGCACCGGGAGACCTACCTTCGGCTGCACGCCGCCGTCTGGCCCGCCGTCGAGGAGACCCTGCGGCAGGCGAACATGCGCAACTTCAGCATCTTCCTGCACGACGACCTGCTGTTCGGCTACTACGAGTACGTGGGCGACGACCACGCCGCCGACCAGGCGCGGATCGCCGCCGACCCGCAGACGCAGGAGTGGTGGAAGTTGACCGAGCCGTGCCAGGAGTCGCTGGCCCCGGAGGGAAGCGACGACTGGTGGGTTCCGGTGCCGGAGGTGTGGCACCTCGCCGACAAGGACGGCTGACCGCCGGCCCGGATCACTCGGGCGGCTTCGCCCCCGACTGCTCGCTCACCATGTACGCCGCGTACCAGTCGGGCCAGTTGTCGTCGGTCGTACCGGTGCGCTTCTCGTGCTCGCCGTGGGCGGCGGCCGCGCGCCGCAGCGCGCCCGCCAGGTCGCTGTCCGAGGTGTACGACGTCACGCCCCCCTCGATCCGTCCGGGGAGCCGGTTGGTGATCTCCTGCACGAGCCAGGTGTTGCCGTCCGGTCACGGAACGTGGCGCGGGAGAAGTAGCTGCGACGCTCGGGATCCGGCCCGTCGACCGGCCCGTCCGGGCCGACGTGGAAGACGCCGCCGACCTCGACGCCGACGGCGAGCAGGGCGTCGCGGGTCGCCTCGACGTCGGACACGACCAGGTACGCCGTTGCCGAGCCGGGCGTCGCCGACGTGAGCTGCGACCCGAACTGCACCGAACACGCGGAGCCGTGCGGCGTGAACTGGACGATGCCGGGGGGCGTCTTGTCGAGGCGCCACCCGAGGCTCTCGTAGAACCGCTTCGCCCTGTCGACGTCCGACACGGGGATGACGACCACCTCGACCTTCACGTCGAGGGTCTCGATACGCGACATCGCGCTCGCGTCGCCCGGCGTGGCCTTCGGGCTCATCGCGGCCTCCTGGTGTGGGTGCGGGAGTCACGGCCGACGATCACCACGCTACTGGCCGCACCCCTGCCGCGGTGCGCGTTCACCGCATCACCGCCGACGTCGTAGCCGTCAGTCCTCGCCCCATGCGCCGAGGTGGGCGCGCAGCGCCGCGGCGATCTCGCCGGCCGCGCGGAGCTGATCCGGCGTCAGGGCGTCGACGAACAACTCCCGGATGGCGCGCAGGTGCGGGAAGGTGGAGTTCCGGAAGGCGTCCGCTCCGGCCGGGGTGAGGAGCACCTCCGACCCACGGGGAACGGTGGGGCAGTCCTGGCGGCGGATGAGCCCCCGGCGCTCCATCCGAGCCAGGTGGTGGGAGAGCCGGCTGCGCTCCCAGCCGATGTGGGCCGCCAGCGCGGAGGAACGCATCTGCCGGTCCTGCGCCTCACTGAGGGCGAGCAGCACCACGTAGTCCCCCGGCGAGAGCGCGGAGTCGGCCTGGAGGCGGGTGCTGACCTGGGAACTCAGGGCCTCGGTCGTCTCGATGAAGTCCCGCCAGATCCGTAGCTCGTCCGCGGTCGGCAGCTGGCGTCCCCTCCGCCGCTCGGGTGTGGCGCTGGTCATGTCAGTCTCCATGGAATTGACGTGTCAATCGGCAGGTTAGCATCATTGACACGTCAACAGGGAAGGCCGCTTCCCGCGGGTCACCGGCGGGAGCGCCGAGGAGGAGACAATGACGGCTCAACGCTTCGAACTGGGGCTGAACTCGTTCGGGGAGGTGGCCACCGACGGCGACCGGACCCTGACCCCGGACTGCCGCTCATGCTCGCGATCATCGGCGGACGGCCACAGCGGTTCGCCGGCCATGTCGACCTCTACCTCCAGGCACTCAAGCAGGTCGGGAACCCCGTACAGCCGATCGGGCAGCACTCACTCGGCCTTGTCGCGGACACCGACGAGGAGGCGGTGGAAACATGGTGGCGGTACTGGCAGCCGACAGTGGAGCGGCTCGCCAAGGAGCGCGGCTTCCACAAACCGGACCGCGCACGCTACGAGGCCGAAATCGACAACGGAGCGTTGTTCGTCGGGTCCCCGGAGACGGTCGCCCAGAAGATCGCCACCATGGCCCGTGATCTGCGACTGAGTCGATTCGACCTCAAATACGACATCATGCACCTGCCTCCCGAGGCACGCGCGCGCACCATCGAGCTGCTGGGCAGCAAGGTCGCGCCGCGGGTCCGGGAGCTGTTGGCGAAGGAGCCCACCCATGTCTGACCTCGTGTTCGGCCTCGACACCTTCGGCGACGTACCGCAGGACGACAACGGTAGGCCGGTTTCCCACGCCGCGGCGATCCGTCAGGTCGTCGACGAGGCGGTGCTGGCCGACGACCTCGGCGTCGACGTGATCGCCCTCGGCGAGCACCACCGGCCGGAGTACTCGGTGTCGACGCCGGAGACCGTGCTGGCGGGCATCGCCTCGCGTACCTCGCGGATCCGGCTCTCGTCCGGCGTGACGGTGCTCAGCTCCGACGACCCGGTCCGGGTGTTCCAACGCTTCGCCACAGTCGACGCGCTGTCCAACGGCCGGGCCGAGGTGATCCTCGGTCGCGGCTCATTCACCGAGTCGTTCCCCCTGTTCGGCTACGACCTGGCGGACTACGACACGCTGTTCGAGGAGAAGATCGAGCTGTTCGCGAAGCTCCTCGACGAGAAGCCGGTCACCTGGAGCGGCACTCTCCGTGCGCCCCTCAAGGACGCCGACGTCTTCCCGAAGACCGAATCGGGGCACCTCACCACCTGGGTGGGTGTCGGCGGCTCGCCGCAGTCCGTCGTCCGCACCGCGCAGTACGGCTTCCCGCTCATGCTGGCCATCATCGGCGGCGCTCCGGAGCGGTTCGCGCCCTACATCGACCTGTACCGGCGGGCGGCCGACCAGCTCGGCACCACCGCGCACCCGGTCGGGATGCACTCACCCGGCTTCATCGCCGACACCGACGAGGAGGCCAGAGAGGTGTTCTGGCCGCACTACCGGGTCATGCGGAACCGGATCGGCGCGTTGCGGGGCTGGCCACCGATCCGTCGTGAGGAGTTCGACTCCGAGGTGGAGCACGGCTCGCTGTACATCGGTTCACCGGAGACGGTGGCCCGCCGGATGGCCCGCGCCATCGGCAGCCTCGGCGTCGGCCGGTTCGACCTCATCTACACGGCGGGAGCCCAGCCGGTGAGCGCCCGGATGCGTGCCGTGGAGCTCTACGGCTCCCGGGTGATCCCCATGGTCCGCGACATCCTGGCCGGCTGAACCACCGCACCGGCACCCTGAAGGGGAAAGACATGAACGCCAACGATCGGCCACAGACCCTCGCCGTCCTCGGGGCCGGCAAGGTGGGTACCGTCCTGGCCCGGCTCGCGCTCGCCGCAGGCTACCGGGTGCTCGTCGCCGGCTCCGGCGACCCGGCGAAGATCGCCCTCACCATCGAGGTGCTCACCCCCGGGGCGACCGCTACGACATCGGCCGACGCCGTGGCCGACGCCGATGTCGTCATCCTCGCCCTGCCGCTGGGCAAGTACCGGGCGATCCCCGCCGAGGCGCTGCGCGGCAAGCTCGTCGTCGACGCGATGAACTACTGGTGGGAGGTCGACGGCATCCGCGACGACCTGACCGATCCGCGCACGTCGTCGAGTGAGATCGTCCAGGCGTTCCTGGCCGGCGCGCGGGTCGTCAAGGCGTTCAACCACATGGGCTACCACGATCTCGAGGACGAGGCGCGGCCGGCCGGAGCCGCCGGCCGCAAGGCCATCGCGATCGCCGGGGACGACCCCGCTGATCTCGCCGCCGTGGCGTCCCTCGTCGACGCGCTCGGCTTCGACCCGGTCGTCGCCGGTGCTCTCGCCGACGGGGTACGGCTAGAACCGGGCAGCGAGTTGTTCGGAGCGAACGTGAGCGCCGCCGAGGTGTGCGCCATGCTCGACCGGTTTCCCGAGTCGGAACGCGGGCGGGTCATCGCCTCCGCGCGCGGCTCCGACCTGCCCGGGTGACGGACACCGCCGGAACAGGGGCGGTGCGAGCGCGACGGGTCAGCCGCCGGAGCCCTCCTGCGCGCGGTCGACAGCTGGAGCGCGTATCGGTTGCGGCCCGTCACCTGACCCGGGCGACGGCGCCGTTGAACGACACGTCCCGCACGGACGGCCGCGGCTGGGGCGCGTCGTCGGCACGCCACCGCGACACCGAGACGATGCCGGGCTCGACGAGCTCCAACCCGTCGAGAAGGCCCGCGAACTGCTCGGAGGTGCGGGCCTGGAACCGGCCGTCCTGGTTGTTCGCCTCCAGTTTCGCGGTCACCTCGGGCGGCAGATATTCCCAGGTCACGTGCGAGGCGACGACATAGCTGCCGGACGGAAGCGCGGCGACGAGGCGGTCGAGGATGCTCCTGGGGCCCTCGTCGTCGCGGATGAAGTGCAGGATGGCCACCAGCATCAACGCGACAGGCCGGGTGAGGTCCAACGTGGCGCGCAGATCCGGATGGGCGAGGATCCGTTCGGGGTCACGCAGGTCGGCGTCGAGGTAGGTCGTGCGGCCCTCGGGCGTGCTGTTGAGCAGCGCACGGGCGTGGGCGAGGACGATCGGGTCGTTGTCGACGTAGACGACCCGCGCCGTCGGGTCGATCGCCTGGGCGACCTCGTGCGTGTTGTCGGCGGTCGGGATGCCCGTCCCGATGTCGAGGAACTGGCTGACACCCTGCTGCGCCAGGAACCGCACCGTACGGTGCAGGAACATCCGGTTCTCCACGGCGGCGAGCCGGATGGTGGGCATGGCGGCCGCGAGGGCGTCGCCGGACTGCCGGTCGGCGGCGAAGTTGTCCTTGCCACCGAGCAGGTAGTTGTACCTGCGGGCGGGGTGCGCGACAGTGGTGTCGATCCGGTCTGTCGCCGAAAGCTCTCCGCTGCGGAACGTCACCCCGGGCCTCCCATCGCCACCTCGTCTCCACAAGGTACACAGCGCACCACCGACGCGATGCCCTGTCGACGGCCCGCTGATAGTCAACCGGCCGTCCCGTCCCGGCAGCCATGTCCCGGGTTCTCGTCGCCGCGTACTCCCGTCACGAGGTCCGTGGTGGTGTGCGCCCGGACGCCCGGCTCCGCGCCGTCGGTGAACCGCGCGACCACCGCTCGGACGTGCCGCTCGGCCGGCTCGGCGAGGCCGTCGTAGACGGCCGCGAACAGCTCCCGGGCCGGCCGACGGGGCCATCTCGCCGGAAGGAGTTCCAGCGGCAACTGCGGGTCGAGGATGGGAAAGCGCCGGAAGGTGTCCATGACCTCGGTACGCGCCCGCACCGCGGCGGCGCCGTCGACCCGCCCCGACCGTACGAGTGGGAGCAGGGGCGTCCACCGCCGCAGGAACACCTCGTAGTGTCCGCTGATCGCCTCGATGTCCCAGGCCTCGATGGGCACGCGTTGGCTTGTCGTGTCGAGCGCGGACTGTCGGCCGCGGAACACGGTGACCCGGCCCGCCGACAGCTGACCGAGCAGTTCCCGCGCCGGAGGGGTCAGCTCGTACGGCGAGATCCACAGTCCGTCGTACAGCGGCGCGTACCCGAGCCACCGGAGCTGGCCACGCAGTGCCCGCCGCTGCGCGCCGTGGTCCTGTGGCAGCGAGAAGGCGACAGTCGTCCAGCACCCGTCCCACGGCGTCGTCGCGGCGGTGGAGGTCAGGATCCACTGTGCCCCGGCGGACAGGTTGGCGGCGGCGGCACGACTGAGCCGGTACGAGCTGCGCCTGCCGTGCCGGCTGCCCTCCAGCACACCCCGACGGGAGAGCCGGCTGATCGCGGTCCGCGCGCCAGCGGTGGTCACCCCCGACTCGGCGAGCAACGCGACGATCGCTGCGGACGGGAGCGCGGCGCGGGTCCGCACCGTGTAGTCGGCGAGCAGGGTCACCGCGACGCCCTGGGGCGAGTTGCCGGCCTGGCGCCGGGGCAGCCGGAGCGAGTGCTCCCCGTCGTCCGGATATATCTCCTCGATGTCGAACGGGCTCGCCACAGGCCCTCCGGGCTCGACTCGGGGACGTTGTCCCGACTCTAAACCGAACGTCGGCGGACCCGCCCACCCTCTTGATCGAGGCGTATCGATTGACACTTATCCGTCCTGAGGGAACACTATCTGCTACGCGATCCCGTACGGAGCCGGCAGGGCATGCACACGTACGAGGCAATGCGCGATCACGCGGGCGGCCGGGCACACCCGCGACCGGAACGCGCGGCCAGTCCCAGCCCGCACAGGTGATCGAAGGAGTCGTTCCCGTGACAATCAGAAGGAAACTGCTACTACTGGGCCTCGCCGTGTCGCTGGTGGCCGCCGGCCTGATGGTTCCCACCATCCGGCCCGCGTACGCCGCGTCGCTGGTCGAGGTCACCAGCTTCGGCGACAACCCGGGCCGGATGCGCATGCACGTCTACGTGCCGGACACCCGTCCGGCCCGGCCGGCGGTCGTGGTGGCCATGCACGGCTGCGGCGGGTCCGGCCCCGGCTTCTACTCCGGCAGCGAGTTCGCCGCACAGGCCGACAGGTACGGATTCATCGTGATCTACCCGAGCGCGACCCAGCAGGCCGGGTTCGGCAACTGCTTCGACACCTGGTCGGACGCCGCCAAGCGTCGCGGCGGCGGCAGCGACCCGGTGTCGATCATCTCCATGATCCGGTACGCGCAGCAGCAGTACGGCGCCGACGCCGACCGGGTCTACGCCACCGGCAGCTCGTCCGGCGGCATGATGACCAACCACATGCTTGCCCTGTACCCCGACGTGTTCAAGGCCGGCGCCGCGTTCATGGGAGTGCCCTTCAACTGCTTCGCCAACGCGGCGGACTACCCGCCCGGCAGCAGCCAGTGCACCGGCGGCAGCATGAACCGCACCCCGCAGCAGTGGGGTGACGCGGTCCGCCAGGCCTACCCCGGCTACACCGGCCCCCGCCCACGGGTGCAGTTGTGGCACGGCACCAGCGACACGCTCGTGCCGTACTCGCTCCTTCAGGAGACCATCGAGCAGTGGACGAACGTGTTCGGGCTCAGCCAGACACCTACCTCCACCGACACGCCGCAGGTCAACTGGAACCGGCGCAGGTACGCCGACTCCAGCGGCACCGTCCAGGTCGAGGCGTACAGCATCCAGGGTGCCGGGCACAGCCTGCCGGCCAGCGGCATGGCCGCAGCGGCCGTCGCGTTCTTCGGCCTGTCCGCCCCGCCCACGACGCCGCCGCCCACGACGACGCCCCCGCCAACGACGCCGCCGCCCACCACGCCGCCGCCCACGACGCCCCCGCCCACGACGCCCCCGCCGGGTTCCGGCGCCTGTCGGGTGAGTGTCGCCATCAACGCCTGGAACACCGGGCTCACCGAGAACATCACCATCACCAACACCGGCACGAGTGCCGTCAACGGCTGGTCCCTGGTGTTCACCCTGCCCGGCGGGCAGAGCGTCACCTCCGGCTGGAACGCCACCTACTCCCCCACCTCCGGGCAGGTGACGGCCCGCAACGTCGCCTACAACGGCGGCATCCCGCCGAACGGGTCGGTCACCATCGGCTTCCAGGCCACGCACACCGGCAACACCGCCGGGCCGGGTTCGTTCACCCTCAACGGCGCGGCCTGCACGATCGCCTGACAACGGCGAGCGTCGGACAGCTCCGACCGGCCCCGTCGCGCACAGCGGCGGGGCCGGTTCGAACCGTCACCGTCCAGTGGGGCCCGGCGGGCCGGGACGGGCGACGGCGACGACGTCAGTTTCCTGCCGGCACCTGGTCCTTGACCTCGTCGTAGCCGACGGCGCCGGGCGCCGCGGTCGGCGCGTAGATCACGCGGATCACGCCCGTCGGGAACACCTCGGTCGCCGTCACCTTCAGGTGGTACGGCGTCTCGCCGTCGTCGAACAACCTGCGGCCCTTGCGCGCGGCGACCGGATGCACCAGCAGGCGCAACTCGTCGACCAGTCCAGCGGCGAGAAGCTGCTGCACCACCGAGATCGACCCGGGAATCAGGACACCCTTGCTGCCGGCGTCGGCCCGCAACGCGGCCACGACGTCGACGAGGTCACCAGCCAGCAGTTCCGAGTTGCGCCAGGAGAACGTCAGCGGCTGGCGGGAGACGACAATCTTGCGTACGTCGCCGAGCTGCTTGGCGAACGACGCGTCCTCCCCGCCGGCGGCCTCCCGGTCCGGCCAGGCGCCGGCGAAGCTGTCGTACGTCTCGCGGCCGATGAGCAGGACGTCGGCGGCGTCGTAGTCCTCGCCGACCGCGCGGCCCATGTTGTCGTCGAAGTACGGGAAGTGCCAGTCGGGGTCGATCTCGGCCACACCGTCGGCCGAGATGAACAGCGTGGAGATGACCTTCGCCATCGCGGTGCCCCCTTCGAATCGGGTGATGTCATCAGGTGAACCGCCACAGCATCGCAAAATCCTCGCCCGGCCACGGACACCTCGCCGCGACAGTGGTCGTCGACCGGTTCCCGACCGGGGATAGGGTGCGTCGATGGAGGACCTGACCCAGCTGTTCCGCCTGGCCGCCGACCACGCCGCCGACTACCGACTGTCGCTGCCGGACCGGCCCGTCGCGCCGCCCGACCAGGCCGGGCTGGCACGGGCGTTCTCCGGTCCGCTGCCCGCCGCACCGACCCCGGCGCAGCGGGTGGTGACGGACCTGCTCGCCGCGGCCGAGCCCGGCCTGGTCGCCAGCGCCGGCCCGCGCTACTTCGGTTTCGTGGTGGGTGGTGCGCTACCGGCGGCGACCGCCGCCGACATGCTCGCCGTCGGCTGGGACCAGCTCGCCTTCAACGCCGTCACCTCGCCGGCCGCCATCGCGGCCGAGGCCACCGCCGGAGCGTGGCTGAAGGAACTGCTGACCATCCCGACGACCGCGTCGGTCGGCTTCGTCACCGGCGGACAGGCCGCCAACACCGCAGGGCTCGCCGCCGCCCGGCACCAGGTGCTGGCCGACGCGGGCTGGGACGTCGAACGACGCGGGTTGATCGGCGCGCCGCCGGTCCGGGTGGTCGCCGGAGCGGAGCGACACGCCACCATCGACAGGTCGCTGCGCCTGCTCGGCCTCGGGTTGGACGCCGTGCGGCCGGTGCCGGCCGGCCCGAACGGCGCGATCGACCCCGGGGCACTGGGCGACGTCCTGCGGGCCGGCCCCGTGGGCCCCACCATCGTGTGCCTCCAGGCCGGAAACGTGAACACCGGCGCCTGCGACGAGTTGCGGGAAGCCTGCGAGCTGGCACACCGGCACGGCGCCTGGGTGCACATCGACGGCGCCTTCGGCCTGTGGGCCGCGGCGAGTCCCGCCACCCGTCACCTCGTGGACGGGCTGGAGCTGGCCGACTCGTGGGCCTGCGACGGCCACAAGTGGCTCAACCTGCCGTACGACACCGCCTTCGCCTTCTGCGCCCGGCCCGACTCGCACGCGGCGGCGATGTCCTTGAGCGCCGCGTACCTCGTCGGTTCCGGTGGCGTGCCGGCGGGCGCGGAGCTCACCGCCGAGTCCTCCCGCCGCGCCAGGGGGTTCGCGGTCTGGGCCGGCCTGCGCGAGCTGGGGCGCGACGGGCTCGCGGCCCTGGTGGACCGCTGCTGCGCCCTGGCCCGCCGGTTCGCCGAGGGTCTGACCGCGGCCGGGTTCGAGGTGGTCAACGAGGTGGTCCTCAACCAGGTGCTTGTCGACTTCGGTGACGACGCGCGGACCGACCGGGTGGTGGCCGCGGTGCAGGCGGACGGGACCTGCTGGGCTGGCGGTACGACGTGGCGGGGCCGGCGACTCATGCGCATCTCGGTGTCGAACGCCACCACCACGGAGGCGGACGTGGACCTGTCGGTCGCGGCGATCACCCGCCTCGCCGCGTGACGTCGACCTGGAACCAGGCGCTCCGCGTCACGTCGGTCACGGCGACGATTCTCACACGCGGTTCCCCCAGGTACGGCCGGAGCAGGAGCGCACAATCGGTGTACGGCGGGCCGACGACGACGGAGGTTGACATGAAGCGCGGTTGAGGTCTTAACCTCCGCCGTGGATCACGTTGCTCGCCGTTGGAGGGATTCCGATGCATCTGCCCCGCCTGTTCAGCCCGCGCACCGTCGTGAGCGCACACTGTGACCTCCCGTGCGGCGTCTACGACCCGGCCCAGGCCCGTATCGAGGCCGAGTCGATCAAGGCAATCGCGGAGAAGTACCAGGCCAGCGACGACCCGGAGTTCCGCACCCGGTCGCTGATCATCAAGGAGCAGCGGGCCGAGCTGGTCAAGCACCACCTCTGGGTGCTGTGGACCGACTACTTCAAGGCACCGCACTTCGAGAAGTACCCGCACCTGCACGGTCTCTTCAACGAGGCCACCAAGCTCGCCGGCGCCGGCGGCGCGAAGGGGGCTGCGGACCCGGCCGTCGCGGAGCAGTTGCTCGCGAAGATCGACGAGATCTCGAAGATCTTCTGGGAGACCAAGCAGAGCTGAACCGTCGAAACCGGGTGGCCGCGCGCCACCCGGTCCGGCACCCCGATCGGAGGGACCCGCATGACGTCGCGTACCGACCTCGTCGAAGAACTGATGAGCCGATTCCCGCAGGTGCCCCGCGAGGCGGTCATCAAAGAGGACCTGCTGCGTGGCGGCCTCGCCTTCGACGACGCGGCGTTGACCGACAACGAGAACGGCGACGTCAAGCCGAAGTCGTACTTCATCTTCTCCTTCGACCACCGGACGCTTCCGGAACTGGGGACCGCCGCGCTGCGCCGGCCGCCCGAGGAGATCGTTCTCACCGGTGGGCCGTACGAGCTGCGCCGGACCGTCGTCTCGGTCCGGACCAATCCCGGGTCTCCGTACCGCGTCCGCACCGACAGTGACGGGCGGCTGCGGCTGTTCCTGGACGGACAGCCGATTGCCGACGTCGGACTACCGCCGATGCCGAACTACTACCGGCACACCCTCGCCAACGGGAAGTCGGTGATGGAGGTCGCCCCGACCATCCAGTGGGGCTACCTCATCTACCTGACCGCGTTCCGGGTCTGCCAGTACTTCGGGGCGAAGGAGGAGTGCCAGTACTGCGACATCAACCACAACTGGCGGCAGCACAAGCAGGCGGGTCGTCCCTACACCGGCGTCAAGCCCGTCGACGAGGTGCTGGAGGCCCTGGAGATCATCGACCGGTACGACACCGAGCGGGTCTCGCAGGCGTACACCCTCACCGGCGGCAGCATCACCTCGCACGTCGGCGGGCTGGCCGAGGCGGACTTCTACGGCCAGTACGCGCAGGCGATCGAGGAACGGTTCCCAGGGCGGTGGATCGGCAAGGTCGTGGCACAGGCACTCCCCCGAGCCGACGTGCAACGGTTCCACGACTACGGGATCCGCATCTACCACCCCAACTACGAGGTGTGGGACAAGCGGTTGTTCGAGTTGTACTGCCCGGGCAAGGAGCGGTACGTCGGCCGGGAGGAGTGGCATCGCCGGATCCTCGACTCCGCGGAGGTGTTCGGCCCGCGCAACGTGATCCCGAATTTCGTGGCGGGCGTCGAGATGGCCGCCCCGCACGGCTTCACGAGCGTCGAGGAGGCGATCGACTCCACGGCCGAAGGGCTGGAGTACTTCATGTCGCGCGGGATCACGCCCCGGTTCACCACCTGGTGCCCGGAGCCCACCACGCCGCTCGGACGGGCCAACCCCGAGGGCGCGCCGCTGGAATACCACGTCCGCCTGCTGGAGGTCTACCGGGCGACGATGGACGCCCACGGCCTCTCCAGCCCTCCCGGTTACGGGCCGGCCGGTGCGGGTCGGGCCGTCTTCTCGGTCAGCTCGTTCATGGACAGCCTGCCCGCACCCACCTGATCGCCCGAACCAGCGCCGACGCGGCCGAGCCGGCCCGCCTTCGCGAAAAAGGGGGGCCGGCTCGGGCGATCGCGTGTCCGGTCAGCTGTTGAGACGGGCGAGCAGCGCGGTGGCCATGCCCTGCTCACCACGGGCGTTCGGGTGGAACGGGGCGGCCGCGTTCTGCGGCACGAGTCCCTCGACCCACCGGGTGCCGCTGCTCTTGCACGCGTCGCGGCCGATCGACGGGGTGTAGACGTCGGCGTAGGTGGCGCCGTTCGCGGCCGCGGTGTTGGCAAGCATCGCGTTTAGCGACTTCTCGACGGCACGCAGGTACGGCACGTCCTGGTAGGCGATCGGGACGACGGGCCAGCAGCCGTACCCGCTGTCCGGCACGATCGCCGGGTAGCCGAGCACCACGACCCGCGCGCCCGGCGCGGCCCGGCGGATCCCCTGGAGCACACTCGTCACCTTCGGCGCCGTGGCGGTGATCCGGGCCTGCAACTGGTCGACGCCTCCGGCCGTGTAGCGGTCCTTGCACGGCTGCCCGAGCGGGCTGCTGAGGCTGGCCTCCGCGCAGTCGCCGATGATGCCGGCGAAGCCGATGTCGTTGCCGCCGATCTGCACGGTGACCAGGGCGGTGTTCGACGTGACCGCGCTGAGCTGCGGCGGCAGCGTGATGCCCAACTGGCCGGTGCCGCCGTAGAGGATGTCGTCCGTGGTGGCGCCGGAGCAGCTCACGTCGGCGAACGACGAGGTGCCGGCGGACGTGGCCACCAGCGACGGGTAGTTGCGGTTGGACCGCAGGCAGTTCAGGTCGGTCTGGGTGGGAACCAGCGGGGCAGAGGTGTACGAGTCACCCAGAGCGACGTAGCGGCCGGTGGGCACGGCGGCGCTCGCGGGTGTGGCGACGGTGAGCAGCACGCCGGCGGTGGCCGTGGCGAGGGCGGCCAGGCGTGCGGCTGCGCGCAGGAACGGAAGGCGGGGACGGGTCATGACGCCTCACAGACGGATCACGGTGGGGGTGGTGCCAAGATCCTGTCGCCGCCGACGGCTCACGTCAATATCGACGATCCTCACTAAATATCGCTGTGGAGTGTGGGACGGAGAGGTGCCGCTCCCGCCCCGGCGGGACCACGATCGGGGCGTGCGGGTGCGGACGATCCGCCACACCCGCACTCCCGGCCGGCCCGGCGTGTCCGTCAGAGGGTGAACACCACAGTGGAGATGCTGCGCGGGCCGACGTTGACGGTGGCCTGCCCTCCGTTCACGCTCGTCGGCTGGCTTGCCGCGTTGGCGTTCTGGGAGGTGAGGTAGTGCTCCGCCCGGGTGACGTTCTGCGGCGCCTGGATCACCGCGTTGTTGACCGCGCTGTTCGACCGGTTGAGGATCACCAGGGTGATCTTCCCGTCGCCCTGGTAGGCGGTCACCTCCAGGGGTGAGGCCTTGGAACTCTTCGTCAGGGCGACCCGCTGGTAGCCGGGGCGGACGAACTTGGCGTACTGCGAGAAGGCGTACCCGCGCTTGAGCGGGGCGCCGGCCGTGGTGCCGTACGCCGCCTCACCGTCGCCGATGAAGGAGTAGTACCGCTTGCCGTACCACCAGATGTAGGCGCTCCAGTTCGACTCCATCGACTTGTGCACTGTCCGCATGATGTCGTCGAGCGTCTCGTTCCAGACGGCGAGGTTGCTGGGGTTGCCCCAGATGTTCGAGCCGCTGCCGTCGGACTCGTGGTAGTTCCACTCGGTCATCCACACCGGCTTGTTGTACTGCTCGGCCAGGGAGTACGGCCTCAGCCGACCCGAGTCCTCGGTGCCGTACAGGTGGCCGCCGATATAGCCGATGTTGTTCCGGGCGGTGGTGTCGTTCAGGGTCGGATCGGTGAAGCCGTAGTTCATGTTCACCGCCTCGGCGACCATCAGCCTGGTGTTCTGCACCCTCGCGCCCTGGTCACGGACGAAGTTGCGGAGTTCGGTGCCGCTCCAGTCCATCGAGTCGTAGTCCGGGTGCCAGTCCGGCTCGTTCTGCACCGAGGTGACGTCGATGGCCACACCCTGGTTACGCATGTACTGGACGTAGCTGTTCAGGTGGTTGGCGTAGTCGTCGTAGTAGTCGGTCTTCAGCTTGCCGCCGTTGGTCCGGCTGTTGTTCGTCTTCCACGCGGCCGGCGCCGTCCAGGGCGACGCGAGGATCTTCACCCCCGAGCCCGACGTCTTCGCCGTCTTCAGGGCGTTCACCTGGGTCGGCCACTCACTGGAGACCGGTGAGAGGCCGGTCCGCACGATGGACAGACCGAGCTGGTTGGCGCCCATCCCGACAAGCGTCTGTGTCTCGGCAGTCGACCAGGTGCCACCCCAGATCGGCGTCGCGGCCCCGAACCCGTCGACCGTCTGGTACCTGGTGGCGCTGTTCACGGTGATGTCCGCAGGGCCGTTCGGGGGCGGGGTGGTCGGGGGCGGGGTGGTCGGGGGTGGGGTGGTCGGTCCGGTGTCTCCGGTGCAGGCCACCCCGTTCAGCGCGAGGCTGGTCGGAGCGGGGTTGCTGCCGGTCCACGAGCCGTTGAAGCCGAAGGAGGCTGTCCCGTTGGTCGCGATGGCCCCGTTGTAGTCGACGTTCCGAGCGGTGACCGCGGCGCCGCTCTGGGTCAACGACGTGTTCCACGCCTGCTGGACGGACTGACCGGCGCTGTAGGACCAGGTCAGGGTCCAGCCACTGACGGGATCGCCGAGATTGGTGATCGTGACGTTGGCGCCGAAGCCGCCCTGCCACTGGGACGACACGCTGTAGTCCACCGAGCATCCGGCGGCTGCGGCACCCGCTGGCACCGCCATGGCGACAGCCGTCGAGGCCAGCAGAACGGCACCGGCCGACACCGCTGCGAGGTTTGCCCCTCTGGATTTCCTCATAGAGCATTCTCCTGAGCTGGGGTGACGCAGCCTTTTTCACACGCGTCACGCACGAGAATCGGCGTCCGTCCACGACCGGATCGGTGGTGAACGCACCGCTGTTAGCGCTAACAGGTGCGGCCCGATCGCACCCGTACCCGCGTACACAGTTGCCCGATGACACACCGGGCTCCCACAGCGTGCCAACCTCTGCGCCATAGACTCTCACCGATGAGTCCGTCGCCCGTCAAGCGCCACCCGGCCCCGCTCGCGTCCGGATGGGACACGCGCGGGGCCGGGTGGTCGGCAGGTGCGTACGGACGCCGTCAGGCGCCGACCGCGATGGCGAAGATGTGCATGGTCGGCACCCCGGATGCGGGCCGGGCACTGATGTTCGGCAACTCCACCCGGGCCACCGCCTTGTTCTGCAACGTCACGCCGACGTAGTAGATGCAGGCGGCCGTGGCCTGACGCTGGTTGCCGGGCCGGTTCTGGTACGCGGTCACGATGGCCGCCGTACCAGCGGAGTTCGGTCCCCCGTACCAGTCGGGAGAACTCAGGGTGAACGTCTGACGGGTGCCGTCGGCGTAGACCACCGCGGCGGTGCCCGACACCGCGCCGTACGTGCCGGCCAGGAGGAACCCGAGAGTACGACCGGTGCCTGTCACGCTTATCGACTGGCCCGAGGCGATGGCGTTGTCGGCGACTCCGGGGCTGACGTTGGGCCAGCGGAAGGTGACCCCGTCGCGGCTCACCGTGCTGCCCGGGGTGACGCCGGCCTGCGCCAGCGCCTGCGCGGAGAGCGTGGCCCCGTTGCCGTCGAAGTTGCCGACGCCCGTGTTGGTGTCGTTGGTGATGCCCGCGTTGGTGAAGCTCTGCTCCAACGTCGGTGTGGTGGCGCCGGAACTGGTGACCCGGTAGGTGCGTCCGGCCTGCACTGTGACGTCGATCAGGTCGCTCTCGATCCGCGTGGTCCGGGCTGCCGTGCCGTCGGCGGTGTCGACAACCGTGACGGTGCCGGTCAGGATCCGCGACCGGAGGCGAACCGTACCGGCGCGGTCCGGCCGCAGGAGAATCTCGGTGGCCTGTCCGTTGGCCCAGGTGATGCCGACCGTGTGCCCACCCCTGCCGCGCAGGCCGGCCACCCGGCCGCTCGGCCACGCCGGCGGCAGCGCCGGCAGGACGTGCAGCTCACCGGCGTGGCTCTGCAACAGCATCTCCGCGATGCCGGCGGTGGCGCCGAAGTTGCCGTCGATCTGGAACGGCGGGTGCAGGTCGAACATGTTGGGCGCGAGGCGTGCCGCGGTCGCGAGATAGCGGATCAGGTCGTGGGCCCGCTTTCCCTCCTCCATCCGCGCCCAGAAGTTGATTTTCCAGGCCAGTGACCAGCCCGTGCCGTCGTCGCCGCGCAGCTCCAGCGTCCTGCGCGCGGCCTCGAACAACTGTGGCGTACCCCGCTTGGTGATCTGGTTGCTCGGGGCCAGCCCGTACAGGTGGGAGATGTGCCTGTGGTTGCGCTCGGTCTCCACCCAGTCGTAGAGCCATTCCTGGATGTTGCCCCGAGATCCGATCTTCATCGGGGGGAGCCTGTCGCGGGTGGCGCGCGCCTGGGCGCGGAACGTCTCGTCGACGCCGAGGATCTCGCTGGCCCGGGCGCAGCCGTCGAACAGGTCCCGCAGGATCTGGTTGTCCATCGTGGGGCCGGCGCAGACGCTGGCGTCCGTGTGGTGGCTCAGCTCCGGCGAGTTCGACGGGTTGGTCACCAGGTAGCCGAGGGTCGGCTCGGTCACCAGGGTGTTGAGGAAGAACTGCGCGGCACCCTTCATCGCCGGATAGTTCGCCCGCAGGAACTCGATGTCGCCGGTGAACAGGTAGTGGTCCCAGATCAGGGTGCTCAGCCAGGCTCCACCGGTCTGCCACATGCCCCAGAAGGCGCCGTCCACCACCGAGGTGGCCCGCCACGCGTCGGTGTTGTGGTGGGTGACCCAGCCGGCCGCCGCGCCGTACTGCACCTGGGCCGTACGGGTGCCGGCGACCGCGAGGTCCCGGATCATGTCGAACACCGGGGTGTGACACTCCGACAGGTTCGTCGTGTTGGCCAGCCAGTAGTTCATCGGCAGGTTGGCGTTGATCGTGTACTTGGAGTCCCACGACGGGGTCAACGAGTCGTTCCAGATGCCCTGGAGGTTGGCCGGCTGGGTGCCGGGCCGCGACGACGAGATCAACAGGTACCTGCCGAACTGGAACAGCAGCGCGGAGAACTGCGGATCGTTGACGCTGTTGTGCTGGGCGATCCGCACGTCGGTCGGCTGGTCGGCGGCGGAGGTACGGCCCAGGTCCAGGCTGACCCGAGCGAACAGCGCCTGGTAGTCGGCCACGTGCCGGCCGCGCAACTGGTCGTAGCTGCTCGCCCGCGCCGCGGTGAGGCGCCCCCGCGCGAGACCCTGGTAGTCACCCCCGACGTTGCGGTAGTTGACGTAGCTGGAGCCGATGGAGATCAACAAGGTCACGCTTGTGGCGTTGGTGACCCGCAGGGTGCCGCCGGAGCTGGACACGGTGCCGCCGCTGACTGTGGCGTTGGCCAGCGCGAGGAAGCGGACCGATCCGTTGATCCCCTCCTGGTTGCCGGAGACGCCGTCGAGCGAGATGGTGGTGCCGTCCGGGCTGGCGACCGACGTCCGTTGCGGGCTGTCGAAGGTCGCGGTGAACGTGACCGACCCGGCCCGGTCGGCGGTCAGGCGCATTGCGATGACCTGGTCGGGCGCGCTCGCGAACACCTCACGCTGGTAACGCACACCGTTCATCACGTACGTCACCGACGTGGTCGCGGTGGTCAGGTCCAGTTGCCTGTCGTACTGCGAGGCGGAGCCCGAGGTGGGGAAGGTCAGCCGGAGGTTGCCGACGGTCTGGTAGGCCAACTGCCCCACCGGATTGCCGAGCATGTTCTGGTTGATGAGGTTCTGGGCCTGGGTCCACTGGTTCGCGAAGACCAGTCGCCGGATCTCCGCCAGCGCTCCCGCGCCTCTGGTGTTGCTGGGATCGTGCGGGCCGCCGGCCCAGACGGTGTCCTCGTTGAGCTGTAGCCGCTCCGAGTCGACGTTTCCGAACACCATGGCGCCGAGCCGGCCGTTTCCGATCGGTAGCGCCCGGAGCCAGTCGGTGCCGGCCGACTCGTCGTACCAGAGCGCCAGATCCCCGGCCGCCAGCACCGCTGGAGGCGCCGCGGATTCACCTCGGGCCACCGCCGTCCACGGTAGCGGCAGCAGGGCGCCGCCCGCGCCGGCCGCGCCCATCTTCAGGGCCTGCCGTCGGGTCAGGTCTGACATCGATCCTCCAAACGGTGACCGATCCGGCCACCCCGCGCGCGCGACAGGAATGAGAGCCACAGTGGATCCGCTCGGTGGTGCCACAACACGACGTCGCCGTGTGGGGCCCTGGGCAACCCATCGACGGACAAACATACGATGTGTTTCGCGAACGTTACACCGGGGTCGCGAGATAGGCAATGATCGATCGATGTGGACCTTGTCGTCCCCAGCACAGTGACCAGGAAGATTCAGAGGAGATTCGCTGGCGGCCGCAGAGGCGGGCGGGGCCGACACGCATAGCGCCACGCGCATACATCAGATGTCACAGTCGGCGGGTGTAGCGACTCCGTCCGGCGGGACCACTGGTCGTGGCCCCACCGGACGAAGGCGGCGCTGCTGTCAGCCGTTCCGGGCGACCAGGGAGATCAGCTGGTCCGCGGCCGGACCCGACGAGGCCGGATTCTGACCGGTGACGAGCAGACCGTCGGCCACCACGTACGGCTCGAAGTTGCCGGCCTTGGAGAACTCCGCCCCCTTGGCGGTCAACTCACTCTCGACGAGGAAGGGCACGACCTTCGTCAGGCCCATCTCCTCCTCCTCGCTGTCGGTGAAACCGGTGACCCGCCGTCCGGCGACCAGCGGCTCACCACCTGGCGTCGTACAGCGCCGCAACACTCCCGGTGCGTGGCACACAAGCGCGATGGGCTTGCCCGCCGCGACGACCCGCTCGATCAGCTCGACAGATGTGTCGTCCTCGGCGAGATCCCACAGCGGGCCGTGGCCGCCCGGGTAGAAGACGGTGTCGAACTCCTCGACCGACACCGAGTCGAGCCGTACCGTCGAACCGAGCTGGCGTTCCGCCTCGGCGTCCGCCTCGAACCGGCGGGTCTCATCCGTCTGGAAATCCGGCTCCCTGCTCTTCGGGTCCAGGGGCGCCCGCCCACCCTTGGGTGAGGCGAGCGTCACGTCCCATCCGGCGTCCCGAAAGCGGTAGTAGGGCGTCGCCAGCTCCTCCAACCAAAAGCCTGTCTTGTTTCCGGTGTCCCCCAGCTGGTCGTGCGAGGTCAACACCATCAGAACCTTCGTCATGTCCGCTCCCATCAGCAGTCTCACTGACAGGTACCCCGGCTGGCGGGGGCGATACTATGGCCGCCGTCTCCCTGTTCGCGAGCGTCAGCCACCAGCACAAATGGGGGTTTCGGGTCATGTTCCGTTCCCGCCCCGACGCCGGGCCGACAGGACGTCTGACGACGGCGGCCGTCGCGGCGGCGGCAGTGGCCGCCCTGGCCGCGTGCAGCAGCGTCCCCGAGCCGGCCGAGGCACCGGTACGCAACCGTGATGAGGCACCGGCCAGCGCCTCCCCCACCCCCGACCGCAGCCAGGACTTCCCCCGGCTGGAGAAGACGTACGGGGCACGGCTGGGCGTCCACGCCATCGACACAGGCACGGGTCGGACGGTGCGCTACCGCGCCGACGAGCGGTTCGCGTACGCCTCGACGTACAAGGCGCTCGCCGCCGCCGAGGTCCTCGACGCGACCACCGACGCGGAACTGGACAAGGTCGTGCGGTACTCGGCGAGCGACCTGGTGACGCACTCGCCGATCACCGAGCGGCACGTCGCCGACGGGATGACGTTGCGCGCCCTCGCCGACGCCGCAGTCCGGTACAGCGACAACACCGCCGGCAACCTGCTGCTGCGGCACCTCGGTGGACCGAAGCGGTTCGAGGCCGAACTGCGGAAGATCGGTGACACGGTCACCGACGCTTCCCGGTACGAGACAAGCCTCAACGAGGCGACGCCCGGCGACAGGCGGGACACCAGCAGCCCTACGGCACTGGCCGACGACCTGCGGGCGTACGCCGTCGCCGACGCCCTCGAACCCACCGACCGCGACACCCTCATCGGCTGGCTGAGGGGCAACACCACAGGCGGCACCCTGATCCGGGCCGGCGTTCCGGACGGCTGGATCGTCGGTGACAAAACCGGCACCGGCGGGTACGGCACCCGCAACGACATCGCCGTGATCTGGCCGCCGGATCGCGCCCCGATCGTCCTCGTCGTGCTGTCCAGCCGCGACGAGAAGGACGCCACCTCCGACGACGCCCTCATAGCCCTGGCCACCGAAGCGGCGATCGCGCAGCTCTGAGCGTCGCGGCACGGCCCGCGCGCTGCCCCCGGGCGGCGAGCGGAGCCGGGCTGATCAGGGGCAGCGCACCACCTGGCCGGCGTAGGACAGGCCACCGCCGAAGCCGAACAGCAGCACCCAGCCTCCGGAGGGGATCTCACCACGCGCGACCATCTTGGACAGCGCCAGCGGGATGCTTGCCGCCGAGGTGTTGCCCGAGTCGACGACGTCCCTGGCGATCACCGCGTTCTCGGCGCCGATCCGTTGGGCCAGTGGCTCGACGATGCGCAGGTTGGCCTGGTGCGGGACGATCGCCGCCAGTTCCGACGGGTCGATGCCGGCACGCTCGCAGACCGAGATGGCGATGCGCGGAAGGGCGGTCGTCGTCCACCTGAAGACCGTCTGCCCCGCCTGCTGGAACGTGCCGTCGCGTCCCTCGATGCGGACGGCGTCGGACATCTCCGGCACCGAGCCCCACACGACGGGCCCGACCTCCGGCTGCTCGGCGGCGGTGAGGACCGCGGCGCCCGCACCGTCACCGATGAGCACGCAGGTGCTCCGGTCCGACCAGTCCGTCCAGTCGGAGAGTCTCTCCGCGCCGACGACGACGGCCGTGCGCGCCGCTCCCGCGCGGATGGCGTGGTCGGCGGTGGCGAGGGCGTGCGTGAAGCCGGCGCAGGCGACATTGAGATCAAGCGCGGCCGGACTCGGCAGGCCCAGCCGCGCGGCCACCCGGGCGGCGATGTTGGGCGACCGGTCCTCGGCGGTGCAGGTGGCGACCAGGACGTAGTCGACGTCCTCGGCCCGTACGCCGGCGTTCTCCAGAGCGTGCCGGGCCGCCTGGGTCGCCATCAGGTCGACGGACTCGGCCTTGTCGGCGATGTGGCGGGTACGGATCCCCACCCGACTGCGGATCCACTCGTCGCTGGTGTCGACCATGCGCGCCAGGTCGTCGTTCGTGAGCACGGCGGCCGGCTGGTAGTGACCGAGCGCGAGAATGCGTGAGCCACCCATGGGCTGTTGCTCCGATCGTCGGCGCACCGTGCGAGTGGCACGGGGAGAGCGACAGTGCTCCCCGCCCAGGATGCCACCGGTGGACCTGGCGTCCGGCCCGTAACCACATGCTGGACGACAGTCCCACCCGTCCGACCTGACGACCGGCCGTCACCTGAGGCGATACCTCACGCGACCTCTCTCGCGCGACGCGTCCCGCCGGAGCGCTTGAGGGCGACGGCCCCGCCGACGACGAAGATGACGCTGAGGATCAACCCGACCAGATTGCCCTCGGTCAACGTGCCGAAGAAACCCAGAATGCCCACGATGACCGCCACTCCCCCGAGAAATCGCATGAAGTAGCCGCCGACGGACCTGACTCGTTCATTCGTCATGGCGAGTGGTGTTGCCCGACACTCGGGTGCCACAAACGTCGATGGACGCGGGGCGTCGTCGGCGATCCTCAGGCGGTCGCGGTGGCCGCGATGACTGCGTGCGGCCGCTGAGTGTCATCGCCGGGCCGCTGAAGGCGTTCCACTTCGGTGAAGCCGGCTCGCGCCAGCCGCGCGGAGAATTCGTCGACCGGCCAGCGATAGGCGGTAACGACCTTGTGGTCGAACGCGCCCACCTCGTCGGCGTCGAAGAAGCCGATCACCACCGTCCCGCCCGGGGCCACAGCCCGCCGGAGCCGAGCGAGCACGCCGTCGAGATGCGGCGGCTGAAAGTGGATCAGTGAGTACCAGGCCAGGAGCCCGGAGAGGGAACCGTCGGCGACGTCGAGGGTGTCGATGGTCCCGAGCTGGTACCTGCCACCCGGGTGCGTCGCCCGGGCGTGGTCGATGAACTCCGGGACCATGTCGAGTCCCCTCGCGTCGACCCCCAGCGAACGGAGGTGGTCGGTGAGGTGGCCGGGCCCGCAGCCCAGGTCGAGCACCGCGCCGGGCCGGCCCGCCAGATGCCGCCCGATGAAGGCGAGGTCGTCGGGGTGTACCTGCTCGCGGCTGCCGAACAGCCCGATGTAGAGCTCCGCGACCGATGAGTACGCCTGCCGGACCCGTTCCACGTTCACCTGGCGACTATAGGGGCTCGATCTGGCCGGCTGCGGCGCCGCCGCCGTGGCGGCGGCGACGGTGGCGCGGACGGGTGCGTCCGCGCCACCGGACACCGTCTATTGGTAGCACGCCCCCTGTCCTGATCTGAGGGGAACCTGGCCAGACAAAGGCGGCGACGGACGAGGATCAGTGGGCAGCATGGGCGTGGAAACAGCGTCCACGCACGTTCCGGAAGGGCCATGCACCATGCCAGAGGTCATCGCGGGGTGGGAGATTCCTGAGACAGCGGCGGTCGCGGAAGCGACACGGCACATCCAGGAGACGACCAGCTCCCTCATCTACCACCACTCGCGCCGGGTCTACCTGTTCGGCCTGATCCACGCCGCCAGGCTCGGGGTGAAACCGGATCCGGAACTGCTCTACCTGGCGGCCATGTTCCACGACAGCGGCCTCCTGACGCCCTTCTCCGATGTCGAGCAGCGCTTCGAGGTGGACGGCGCCGACCATGCGCGCCGGTTCCTCCTGGACCGGGGTTTCTCCGCCGCCGCCGCCGAGACCGTCTGGACGGCGATCGCGCTGCACACCACGCCTGGCATCCCCGACCGGATGGGCCCGGAAATCGCGACCACGTACCTCGGTGTCCTGACCGACGTGCTCGGTCTCGGCCTGGACGGACTGGACAGCGATCAGCTGGCCGAGATCTTGGCCGCCCATCCGCGCGGGGATTTCACCAACGAGTTTCTGCGAGCAACGGTCGACGGGTTGAAGGGCCGCCCCGAAACCACCAACGGCACAGTGAACTCCGACATCCTCGAGCACTTCATCCCCGGCCTGCGACGGGTGACGACTGTCGAGCGCATAACCGGTTCGCCCTGGCCGAGCTGACCCGATCCGACGTACCTCCCGAAAGGTTTTGATCATGCGAGCGATAGTCGTGCGAGACCGGGACGCGGGTGTCAGTGGTCTCACCCTCACCGACATGCCGTATCCCCACGCCGCGGAGAACGACGTCATCGTCCGGGTGCACGCCGCCGGGTTCACGCCCGGCGAACTCGACTGGCCCGCCACCTGGACCGATCGGGCCGGCCGGGACCGGACGCCCACCATCCCCGGGCACGAGCTGTCCGGAGTCGTGGCCGAGCTGGGCTACGGAACCACGGGCCTCACCGTGGGTCAACGGGTGTTCGGGCTGACCGACTGGGCCCGCAACGGGTCGCTTGCCGAGTACACAGCGGTGGAGGCGCGCAACCTGGCCCCCCTCGCGGCCGACATCGACCAC
Organism: Micromonospora sp. NPDC093244; assembly: GCF_040683695.1. Lineage (NCBI taxonomy): Bacteria > Bacillati > Actinomycetota > Actinomycetes > Micromonosporales > Micromonosporaceae > Micromonospora > Micromonospora sp. NPDC093244. The sequence goes on along the minus strand of NZ_JBFBEO010000001.1, from coordinate 1,177,082 downwards.
ACCGTGGCCGCCACGCTGCCCATCTCCGGGCTGACCGCCTGGCAGGGGCTCTTCGACCACGGCCGCCTCACCACCGGTCAGACCGTCCTGGTGCACGGCGCCACCGGCGGGGTCGGCTCGATCGCCGTGCAGCTCGCGCGGGAGGTGGGCGCCCACGTGATCGGTGCCGGACGAGCCGGCGACCGTGACCTCGCGCTGGCCCTGGGCGCGCACACCTTCCTCGACCTGGGCGCCGACGACCTGCGGGACGTCGGCGAGGTGGATGTGGTGTTCGACGTCATCGGCGGGGACATCCTCGAACGATCGACGGCGCTGGTACGCCCGGGCGGCACGGTCGTCACCATCGCCACGCCACCGACCGTGCAGCCGAGGAACGGACGGGCCGTCTTCTTCGTCGTCGAACCCGATCGCGCCCGGCTCACCGACCTTGCCGAGCGCGTCCGGAGCGGGCGGCTCAAGCCCATCGTCGGTGCCGAGCGACCACTTGCCGAAGCGCCCGCCGCGTTCGCCCGCGACCGCCGTACGCCCGGCAAGACGATCATCAAGGTCGGGTGATCACGATGGCGGTGGGCCGGATACGGTGACCTCCTCGTCGGCCGGTGCGCCTCTCGGCACCGCCGAGGCCACCACTGGCACCCGGGAGCGGAGGAGACCCATCCTGATGCGCTCGACCACGTTGCTGCGGGAACGCCTGCTCCGGGCGGGGATGCGGGAGATCGTCACAGTGGAGCCGGCGTCGGGCGGGCTCGCGGCGCTCGCCGGCACCGCCACGCGACGGGACGGGCCGCCGGTGTTCGTCAAGGCCTTCGCCGAGGCGCCGGGCGACGACGTCTTCGTCGCGGAGGCCGAAGGGCTGGCCGCGCTGCGTGAACTGGGCAGGGTGGCGACCCCGGAGGTGATCCTGGCCGAACGCGAACTGCTCGTGCTGTCCCTGCTGGAGCCCAGGCCGCGCAGCGAGGCCTTCTGGGAGCGGTTCGCGCACGAGTTGGCCCGTATGCACATGGGTACGACCCATGCCCGCTTCGGCTGGCACCACGACAACTGGCTGGGCCGCCGCCGGCAGATCAACACCTGGAATGACGACGGCTTCGCGTTCTTCGCCCAGCATCGGCTGCTCCGGTGGCTCGGGCAGCCTCGCGTCGAGGCGGCACTGGACGCCGCGGACCGGGCCGCGTTGGAGCGGCTGTGTCACAGGCTGCCCGACCTGCTGCCGGACCGGCCGGCGTGTCTGACGCACGGCGACCTGTGGGCGCAGAACATCCTCGCCACGCCGGACGGACGGCCCGCGCTCATCGACCCGGCCGTGTCCTACACCTGGGCCGAGGTCGACCTCGCCCACGTGTGGTCCACCTCGCCCCCACCGGAGGCACAGCGGTTCTTCGAGGTCTACGCGGAGCTGACCGCGCTCGACGAGGACTGGCGGGCTCGCATGCCGATCGTCCAACTGCGCCAACACCTCGCCGTGCTCGCCCAGTTCGACGACGACTGGGGCGCGGCCGATCACATCCGGGCCACCCTCGCCCCGTTCCGGAAACGGACCTGACAGGCGCTCGACGGCGCGGCGCCCCGATCCCCACGACCGCCGGCCTCCGTACGGTCAGGCGGTCTGGCGGTGCGCCAAGGACGCTCAGCCTCTGCCGATGAGGTCGAGACCTGTCAGGTCCGCCGAGAGCGACCAGAGGCGGGCCGCGTCACCGCTATCGGTGGGGGCGCTTCCGGCGATCCGGCAGTCCACGCAGTACTCGCCGCCGTTCGCGGCGAGCTGCGGTGACGTGGCGGCCCACACCTGCGTCGCCGCGCCCTGCTCGGCGGTCTTGAACAGGCCCGGTCGGGGCGTCCCGTGCGTGTCGATCCAGCCGGCGGCGACCATCTCCTCGACGTCGAGGTGTCGTTGCAGGCCGGTGAGGATCCAGCCGGGGTTGACCGAGAAGGCGCGGACCCCGTGCGGCCTGCCGAGCAGGTCGAGGTGGCGCGCGAACAGGATGTTCGCGAACTTTGACTGGGTGTACGCCTCCCACTTGTCGTAGCCGCGCTCGAACTGCACGTCGTCCCACCGGATACGCCAGGTCGGGTTGCGCCCGGAGCTGACCGAGACGACACGGGCCGCACCGGGAGTGGTGAGCGCCGGCCACAGCAGGTTCGTCAATGCGTGGTGGCCGAGGTGGTTGGTCGCGAAGTGCGCCTCCCACCCGGGGCCCACCCGGGTCAGTGGGCAGGCCATGATCCCGGCGCTCGTGATGAGGATGTCCAGGGCACGATGCCTGCTCAGGAAACGTTCGGCGAACGCGTGGACCGAGTCGAGGTCGGCAAGGTCGAGCTGGTCGACCTCGACCCCTGTCACACCGGCGAGCGCCCGCTGCGCGACGTCCGGCCGCCGTGCCGGTACGACGACCCGGGCGCCGGCCCGGGCGAGGGCGAGGGTCGTGGCGAGACCGAGACCGGACGAGCCACCCGTGACGACGGCGATCGTGCCGGTGAGGTCGATTCCGGCGAGGACGTCACCGGCCGTGCTGTGGGCGCCGAACGGCGTGTGCGTCGTGTGACTGGTCATGCCGCGGACGCTAGGTGCTGGACCGAGGTCTAGGTCAACTGACTACTGTCGACGGTGTGGCGGACCGGGACCTGAGCATCGGACAGGTGGCGCAGCGTACGGGATTGAGCGTGCACACCCTGCGGCTCTACGAGCGAAAGGGACTGTTGGCCAGCGACGTGCGGCGTGACGCGTCAGGCAGGCGGGTCTACCGCGCCTGGGACGTCGAGTGGCTGGCGAACTGCGTGAAGTTCCGGGCCTCCGGCATGCCGCTCACGACGATCGCCCGCCTGGCCCAGCTCGTCCGTGAGGGCGACGGCAACGAGGTCGAACGACTCCAGCTGCTCCGCGAGCATCGGCGCCGGGTCACCGAGCAACTCGCGCAGCTGGGCGACTGTCTCGCCCTCATCGACACCAAGGTGAGCAGCTACGAACGGCACCTCGCCGACGGCGCCACCGGGGACCCCTGGCAGCAGCAACCGCCGTCGACGCCGGACGAGCACGCCCACCGGGTCGCCTGACCCGCGCGGCGCTCCGGCGCCACGTCCGGGCCGGGCCGGCCGGGCCGGGGAACAGCACAGGCCCGGGAAACAGCACGGGCCCCCGGAAACAGCAAAGGCAAGGAGGGGAACTCCTTGCCACTTTCAACATATACCGCATACCGGGGCTTGTGGCAAGACCCCGGTTGTGGCGCACAATCGTCGGCCGACCGCGAAAATCGGCAGACATGGGGAATTGCGTGTTCGACGTGATCATCGTCGGTGGCGGGCCGACCGGAATGATGTTGGCGAGCGAATTGAGGCTGCGGGGCGTCACCGTGCTCGTGGTGGAGAAGGAGGTGGAGCCGCCGCCGTTCGTGCGGTCGCTCGGGCTGCACGTCCGCAGTATCGAGGTGCTGGATCAGCGAGGCCTGCTGGAGCGGTTCCTGGAGAACGGCAAGACGTATCCGATCACCGCCGGCGGCGTTCGAGGATTCTTCGCGGGGATCGAGAAACCCGCTCCGGCCGGCCTGGACACCGCCCACGGGTACGTACTCGGCATCGCGCAGACGCTCACCGACCGACTGCTCGCCGAACACGCGGCCGACGTCGGCGCGGAGATCCGGCGCGGTGGTGCGGTGGTCGGGCTGGAGCAGGACGCCGACCGGGTGACGGTGCACGTCGCGGACGCAACCCCTACGACGTTCCGGGCCCGGTATGTCGTCGGCTGTGACGGTGGGCGCAGCACGGTTCGGAAACTGGCCGGCATCGGATTCCCGGGCGAGCCGTCGACGATCGACACTCTGCTGGGCGAGATGGAGGTGACAGCGTCTCTGGACGAGACCACGGCGGTGATGACCGAGGTGCGCAAGACCGAGAAGCGGTTCGGTATCGGCCCCTCCGGTCGACCGGGGGTGTTCCGGGTTGTCGTACCGGCGGAGGGTGTGGCCGAGGACCGCTCGGTGCCGCCCACGTTCGAGGAGTTCACGAGGCAGTTGCGCAGGTACGCCGGCACCGACTTCGGCGCGCACTCCCCCCGCTGGCTGTCGCGCTTCGGCGACGCGACCCGGCAGGCCGAGCGCTACCGGGCCGGCCGGGTGTTTCTGGCCGGGGACGCCGCGCACGTCCATCCGCCGATGGGCGGGCAGGGGCTCAACCTCGGGATCCAGGACGCGTTCAACCTGGGTTGGAAGCTGGCCGCGACAGTCGCCGGCTGGGCGCCCGACGACCTGCTGGACAGCTACGAGTCCGAGCGGCATCCGGTGGCCGCCGACGTGCTGGACAACACCCGCGCCCAGATGGAGCTGACGACCAACGAGCCCGGGCCGCAGGCGGTCCGACGGTTGGTGGCGCAGCTCATGGACTTCGAGGACGTCAACAGGTTCCTGATCGAGAAGATCACGGCGATAGGTGTCCGGTACGACTTCGGGGAGGGGCACGCCCTGCTGGGGCGGCGCCTGCGCGACGTCCAGGTGAAGCAGGGGCGACTGTTCGAGCTGATGCGTACCGGCAGCGGGCTCCTGCTCGACCAGACGGGGCGACTCTCGGTCAACGGCTGGACCGATCGGGTCGACCACGTCGTCGACACGAGCGAGGAACTGGACGTGCCAGCGGCGCTGCTGCGGCCGGACGGGCACGTCGCGTGGGTCGGCGAGGATCAGGAGACGCTCACCATGGCGTTGACCAGGTGGTTCGGTGCCGAGGGCGCTCCCGCGCGGGTGTGAGGGACGCTTCTATCCAGGCTCGTCCGGTGGCTGCTCCTTCGTCAGGTGGAGCAGCCATCCCTCGCCGGTCCGGATGAGCGCGTACCGCCGACGGCCGGTGCGGCCGTGCAACGTGAACAGCATCCTGCGGTCGGTGCGGTCGTGCTCCTCCCAGGTGCCGATGTCGGCGATCGACTTGTCGGCGTCCTCGTAGGTCAGATGGTCGAGGTGGTGGTCGGGTACGGCGATCGCGAGCCTGTTGTCGCGGGGACTTGCCGGCAGTCCGCGAGGCACCGCCCAGGAGCGCAGCACACCGTTCTCCTCCAGCCGCAGGTCGAAGTGCGGTCGTGGTTTGCGGTGGTGGTGCAGGACGAAGGCAGGTGCCACGTCCGCCATTGTCGGCGATCGTCGGCCCTCGCGCCTGTCGCTTGCTGCTCACGCCGGGGTGCCGCCCGCTGCCCGGACACATCGATGCGAGGTGTAGCCCCCGCGTCCGAGGGGCAAGAACCACCCATGGGTGCGACGGCGTGGCGACGAGCAGGTGCTCGGCGGGCGGCACCGACAGGGTGGATCGGAGTGCGCGTACCCCTTGACCCGACTGTCACCGGCTCTCGACTGATGCGTCTGCGGTACTGCCTGCCCGCGGCGGCCCTCGGGGCGGCGGCGCTCGGCGCGGCCGTCGGCGCCGACCCCGCCGGCGCCGAGCCGCTGCCGTTGCCGGCCGGTCCCCCGCCGGCGCGGGCCGCCACCCCGCCGAAGATCATCAAGGCGCTGGTGCCGGACGTGGTCGAGACGCCGCTGACGGTCCCCATCCCGCTGCCGTCGGCCATCGCACTGCCGTCGGCCGTCCCGTTGCCCTCGGCCGTTCCCCGGCCCACGACCACCGCCCCGAGGCCGACGTCGGTCACGCCGCCCGTCGCGGTACCGACCAGACCGCCCAGGACCCGGCCGTCGCCCCGACCGACAGCCGCACCCGTCCCGTCCGCCTCCAAGGGCCGTACCGCGGCGCTGTCGTCGCCTGCGCCCTCCGCGACAGCGGCGGTGTCCCGCGCCCGCGAGGGTCGTGTGCCCGCGAAAAAGCGGGTGGCCGCTGCCAGGACTCCCGCGCCCACCCCGCCCGCCCGACCCGTGCCGGGGCTGCCCGCGCTCGTACGGTCGCTGGCGTCCGTCACCGCGGCCACCGGCGTCAGCGGCGCCGATCCCGCGACATCGACCACCGAAGACCCGCCGCCCAGCTCGCCGCTGTGGCGGGGGCGCGCTGTCGCCGCCGTCGACATGCGCGCTGCCAGCCGCCCCGTGGAGCGGGGTCCTCCCCCGCCCCGGCAACTCCTGATCACCCACCCGCGTCCACGACGTTGATCAGGAGAAAGTCATGGAAATCGCCGTTATCTGGATCCCCGCCGACATCGAGCCGTCGGAGCCCGCCGTCGCGGCGTGTCTCACCCACCTCCGCCGGCACGACTACCGATCGAACGGGATCGTCCGGGCACCGTGGGAAACTGTCGAACAGGCGATGATCGACGGGGAGGTGGACGTCGTCGTGATCGCCGACCTCGCCCACCTGCCGCCGGACCGGTCGCCCCGCATCGAGGTGGCCACCGCCCCGGAGCCGACCATCGACGAGGACCGGCCGGTCCCCGGCTGACACGACGACGCGCCCCGTCCACACCGGACGGGGCGCGTCGCCGTGCCCTTATCTTGACTTTCGTCGATGTTAGCGCCAACACTGGGACCGCGTCTCCCGCGCTCCACACCCTCCGGAGGACTGATGCCACCGCACCCGGACGGTCCAGCCAACCGCCGCGCCATCGGAACGGAGCGCGTCGGCCGTCACAGCCCCCGACGCCTCCGACCGATCCTGGCCGCGATGCTCGTCGTGCTCGCCGTGTCGGCAGGCCTCCCGGTGGCCGGGCCGGCGCACGCGGCGCCGGCGGTCGCCTACACCAACCCACTGGTGAACCAACGGGCCGACCCGCACATCGTCAGGCACACCGACGGCTACTACTACATGACCGCGACGGTGCCGCAGTACGACCGACTCGTACTGCGACGGGCGACCACGCTGCAGGGGCTCGCCACAGCGGCGGAGACGACCATCTGGTCCCGGCACACCAGCGGGGAGATGGGCGCCCACATCTGGGCGCCGGAGATCCATTTCATAAACAACAGGTGGTACGTCTACTTCGCCGCGGGCCGGACCGACGACGTCTGGCGGATCCGGATGTACGTGCTGGAGAACGCGAACCCGAACCCGCTCACCGGTTCGTGGACCGAACGCGGCCGGATCACGACCCCCTGGGACACCTTCAGCCTGGACGCCTCGACCTTCGTGGCCAACGGGGTGCGTTATCTGACCTGGGCGCAGCAGGAGCCGGGCATCTCGACGAACTCCAACGTCTACCTCGCCCGGATGGGCGCCAACCCGTGGCAGATCACGGGCACGGTGACCCGGCTCGTCGTGCCGACGTACGACTGGGAGACCCGCGGCTACCGGGTCGCCGAGGGCCCCAGTGTGGTCCAACGCAACGGCCGCCTCTTCCTGACCTACTCGGCCAGCGCAACGGACGCCAACTACTGCCTCGGGATGCTGAGCGCCGCCGCCACCGCGAACCTGCTCGACGCCGCCTCCTGGAGCAAGAGCCCCACTCCGGTGTTCACCAGCAACGCGGCGACCGGCCAGTACGGCCCCGGCCACAACTCGTTCACCGTCTCGGAGGACGGGCAGAGCGACATCCTGGTCTATCACGACCGTAACTACCGGGACATCAGCGGCGATCCGCTCAACGACCCGAACCGGCGGACCAGGCTCCAGAAGGTGTACTGGAACGCCGACGGCACGCCGAACTTCGGCATCCCGGTGCCCGACGGAGCCACACCGGTACGGCTGCGGTCACATGATCTGACCAGCAGCTACATCAGGCACTACGACTACCGGGCCCGGATCGAGCCGAACGTGGCCAACCTGGCCGACTCACAGTTCCGGATCGTCAACGGCCTCGCCGGTGGCGGCACGGTGTCGCTGGAGTCGACCAACTTCCCGGGCTACTACCTGCGCCACAGGGGCTTCGCCCTGTACGTCGAGAGGAGCGACGGGTCGTCCCTCTTCGGCGGGGACGCGAGCTTCCAGCGCCGGTCCGGCCTCGCCGACAGCGCCGGGCTCTCGCTGGAGTCGCAGAACTACCCGGGGCGGTACGTGCGTCACCGCGACGGGCTGCTCTATGTGGAGGCGGTGGGCACGAGCGCCGAGCGGGCTTCCGCCACGTTCCACCTGGAGTAGTCGTCACCCGCCCGTGGTGCCGGTGCTCTCCCTGCGGATGAGCCGGAACGGCGTCTGCACGGTCAGCGGCGCCGCGACCTGCGCACCCTCGATGCGGGCGATGAGGCGGCGCACCGCCAGACGGCCGATCTCCCTCTTGTCAGGCGCGATGGTGGTGAGGGTCGGCGTACTGAACCGACCCTCCTCGATATCGTCGATGCCGACCACCGCCACGTCCTGTGGCACCCGGTGGCCGGCCTCGGCCAACGCCCGCAGCGCGCCGACGGCGACCAGGTCGTTGTAGGCGAACACCGCGTCCGGTGGCTCACCGAGCGAGAGCAGCTCACGCATGGCCCGCATGCCGTCGGGTCGGCCGAACGCGTCGGTGCGGGCGACCAGCCGTGGGCGGTACGGCAGGCCGGCGGCGGCGAGGGCTTCGCGGTAGCCGCGTACCCGCAGGTGCGCCGACTGCCGGTCACCACCCGGCGTGGCGCCGATGAACGCTATCCGGCGGCGACCGATCGTCACGAGATGCTGGATCGCCGCGTGGCTGGCGGCCACGTTGTCGATGGCGATGTGATCGTGCGGTACGTCGTACACGCCCTCGCCGATCAGCACGAGCGGACTGTCGGCGGTCCGGGACAGGACCTCCTCCCGACCGATCCGCACCGGGCTGAGGATCAGGCCGTCGATGATGTGCCGCCGGGAGCCGCCGAGGAGCGCCAGCTCCGCGTCCCGGTCCGCGGCGGTGTTCTCCATGACGAGCGTGTAGCCGAGCCCGGCGGCCTCGGCGATGGCGATCTCGGCGAGTTCGGCGAAGTAAGGGTTGTTCAGTTCCGGGACGGCAAGGGCGATCAGACCGGTACGCCCCCGACGGAGGTGCCGGGCGCCGAGGTTGGGGCTGTACCCGAGTTCGTCGACCGCCTGCTGCACGCGCTGCCGGGTCCGCTCCCCCACCGGCCGGTATCCGTTCACCACGTTCGAGACCGTGGCCAGCGAGACGCCCGCGCGTTCGGCTATGTCCTTCAGGCTGACGGCCATCCGCCGACCCTCCACGAATTCGACTGATGAGCGACGGTACATCGATGACCAAGGATTGACGCGGCGGCCCGCGCGGCTCTATAACGTTATACAGACGATGATGCATGTCAATATCGCCGACGCCCACCACCCACGCGCTTCGGGCATGGCCGTACCGCCGCCCGTGGCGACTCGCCCCCCGGAGACGGCATGACACGTCAGGTCACCACCCGCCCCGCCCTGCCGCTGCTGCTCATCCTCGCCCTGGTCGCCGGCGTTCTCGCCGCGCCAACCCGGGCGGCACACGCCGCGCCGGCCAAGACACCGCCACTGACCACCCCCTGGACCGGCCAGGCCCTGGTCGGCACACCACTGCCGGAATACCCACGACCCCAGATGACCAGGCCGGACTGGCTCAACCTCAACGGCGAGTGGCAGCTACGCCAGTCGGCCACCGACGACGCCCCGCAGTTCGGCACCACCCTGCCCGAGCGGGTGAACGTGCCCTTCCCGGTGGAGAGTGCCCTGTCCGGCATCGGGCGGGCCGCCAACGACAACCGCAACTACCTGTTCTACCGGCGCACCGTCACCATCCCCGCGAACTGGTCGGGTCGGCGCACCCTGCTGCACTTCGGCGCCGTCGACTGGCAGAGCACCGTCTGGGTCAACGGCGTACGGGTCGGCGCGCACACCGGTGGCTACGACGCGTTCACCTTCGACGTGACCCCCCAGCTCACCGCCGGGACCAACGAGATCGTCGTCAAGGTCTGGGACCCCACGGACACGCGGCAGAACGGCAGCCTGCCCGCCATCGGCAAGCAGACCAAGACCCCCGGCGGGATCTTCTACACGCCCAGCTCGGGCATCTGGCAGACCGTGTGGATGGAGCCGGTGCCCACCGCCTCCATCAGCAGCGTGGACGTCTACCCGAACCTCACCACCAACACCCTGCGGGTCCGGGTCTTCACCCGCGGAAACGTGAGCGGCCACAGCGTGCTCGCCGAGGCGCTCGACGGAAGCACAGTGGTGGGTACGGCCACCGGCGGCTTCACCGACTTCAGCGTGCCGGTGCCCAACGCGCGCCGCTGGTCGCCCGACGATCCGTTCCTCTACAACCTCCGGGTCACCCTCCGCAACGGCGCAGGTGCCGTCGTGGACCGGACCACTCACTACTTCGGCATGCGGGAGATCACCACCGGCCTGGTGAACGGAGTGCTGCGTCCCAAGCTCAACGGCCAGTTCGTGTTCCAGGTCGGCACCCTCGACCAGGGATTCTGGCCGGACGGGCTCTACACCGCGCCCACCGACGCCGCCCTCGCCTTCGACCTGCAGAAGCACAAGGACCTGGGCTTCAACATGGTCCGCAAGCACATCAAGGTCGAACCGCAGCGCTGGTTCTACCACGCGGACCGGCTCGGCCTGCTGGTCTGGCAGGACATCCCGTCGCTGACCGCGCAGGACATCAACCCCACCGACGCCCAGCAGGCGCAGTTCGAGGCCGAGGCACGCGAGATCGTCGACGAGCACCGCAGCTCGCCCGCCGTGGTCGCCTACACCCCGTACAACGAGGGCTGGGGCGAGCGGTCCCTCGCCGACACGCGACGGGTCGCGCAGAACATCAAGAACCAGGATCCGACACGCCTGGTCAACCCGCACAGCGGACACAACTGCTGCCAGTCGCTCGGCGACCCCGGCAACGGCGACATCGACGACTGGCACGTCTACCTCGGGCCGGACTCCCCCGTACCGTCGAGCAGCCGGATCGCCGTGCTCGGTGAGTTCGGCGGCCTGGGCCTGCACACGCCGGGCCACGAGTACAGCCCCAACGGCAGCTTCTTCGCGTACGAGTGGCAGGCCAGTTCGACAGCGCTCACCGACCGGTACGTCGGGCTGGTGCAGGGCAGCCAGAACCTGATGCTCGGCAAGGGGCTCAGCGCCTCGGTCTACACCGAGATCACCGATCTGGAGGGCGAGCTGAACGGCTTTGTCACCTACGACCGCCAGGTGATCAAGATGGACCAGGCGCGGGTCCGCGCCGCCAACACCGCCCTGATCAACGCGTCGAAGACCATCGGCAGTTCGGCACCCGTCGCCCTGCCGGTCGAGACCCGGCGGTCCCTACAGGTGACCACGCCCGGCTACACCAACCGCTACCTGCGCCACCAGGACAGCCTGGCGTACACCGAGGTCGTCGACGCCGCGAGCCCCAGCCTGCTCAAGGCCGACGCCACGTACACCATCCGCGCCGGCCTGGCCGGTACCGGCTGCTACTCGTTCGAGTCGGTCAACTTCCCCGGGCAGTACCTGCGCCACCAGAACTCCCGGGTGCGCAACTCGCCTGACGACGGCTCGGCGCTGATGCGCGCCGACGCCACCTGGTGCGCGCGCGTCGGACTGACCGGCTCGGGTGTGTCACTGGAGTCGTACAACTTCCGGGGCAGGTACCTGCGGCACTACGACTCGGAGGTCTGGCTCAGCAACGGCACGGGCGGCGACGCGTACAACACGCCGGCGTTGTGGGCCGCCGACAGCACCTGGGCCATCGCCGCACCCTGGGCGCCCTGACCGGGCAGAGGCAGCGGCGGGCTGTCGCCGCCGACAGACGACCGCGGAGGTTCCGGCCGGGCCGGAACCTCCGCGGTCGATCGGCGTGCCTTCAGGTACGTCGGTCACCGCGTCGTCTCTCCGTTGAGTCGGCTCCGTGTGACCGACCACCGTCACCTGCCGTAGCGGGTGTCGTTTCCTGGTCATGGGGGAAGTGCCGCATTGGAATCAACTCAGGGCAAGCACCGGCTCGCAACTTGCATCCGGCCGGGAATGAGCCATCCGTTGCAGCACGCAAATAACCGTCCATCAATTAGATGTACGTCAATCTTGACTTGCGCGGCCTATTAGCGGACCGTAAAGAGACATGGCAGATGCGTGACATTGTCGGCCCGATCGGCGTGGTTCGCCAAATAGTCGCGCTGCCGGTTTCGCGCCGCGTGCATCAGGAGGCGTTCCATGCGGTTGAATCCGTTCACCGGAGCTTATCTCAACGATCCGGCGGCATTGTGGCGCCGCATTCTCGACGATCCTGACGGGGTGCACTACGCCGACGATCTGGGCATGTGGTTGATCAGCGGGCACGCCGACGTCAGGCGGGCTCTCAGCGACGCCTCGACGTTCGCCAACGCCCTCACCCTCGCACCTGTCTACGAGGTCTGCCCGGAGGCGATGAGCGTGATCACGCAGATCGACGCGCCGCCCACGACGGCGGCGGCGGACCCGCCGGTGCACCCCCGGACCCGCCGGGCGCTGCGGGCCACCTTCGCGAACACCCCCGAGCGGGTCGAGGCCGAGTACGGCGCGATCGTCCGCCGCCGGGTCGACCAGCTGGTGTCCCGGCTGGTCGACCGCCAGGGCGACCAGGTGGACCTCGTCGCCGAGTTCGCCACCGAGCTTCCCCTGCTCGTGGTCCTGGACATCCTCGGCGTACCCGACGCCGACATCGCCCGGATCCGACAGTGGGCGGACGGTCAGATCGCTCTCATCTGGGGGCAACCGGACCCGGCCGAGCAGGTACGTCTGGCGCGCGGCCTGCTGGAGTTCTGGCACTACTGCCAGGATCTCGTGCGCCAGCGGATGGACAGCGGGCACCGGGGCGACGATTTCATCAGCCGGGCCCTGACCTACCGCGACGACGACGACGCCGTACTGACGGTGCCCGAGGTGGCGAGCCTGGCGTTCAATCTCCTGGTAGCCGGCCACGAGACTACTGCCGGACTGCTCGCCCACGCGCTCGACCAGGCCCTGTCCACACCGCACCGATGGTCGGCGATGGCCACCGACCCAGGGCTCGTCCCCGCCTTCGTCACCGAGACGCTCCGGTTCGCGCCCGCCATCGACGGCTGGCTCCGCGTGACGCGCCGGGAGGTCACGCTGGGAGAGGTCACCATTCCCGCTGGAGCGCGGTGCCTGCTGCTGATCGGTGCGGCCAACCGGGACCCCGCCGTGTTCGCCCATCCGGACCGGTTCGACCCGCACCGATCCGATGCCGGGGATCACCTGTCGTTCGGCCATGGAGCACATTTCTGCATAGGCGCGGGACTGGCACGACTTGAGGCCCGGGCCGCCCTCACCCGACTCGCCGCGGCCATTCCCGGCCTACGACTGACACCCGGCCACAGCCGTTCCTACAAACCGAATGTCGCGTTTCGCGCCCATCAGGGGTTGAGCGCGACAATCGACATCGTGACACCAGCGGACGTGCCGGCGACACGAGAGGCGGCCAGCGCCGAGGTGTACATCGGCGGACAGTGAGCACGCACCGGGAGGTGCCGTCGCGCATCCGGACGCGGGCGTGGACAGACGTCGTACGGCTGCTTCCGCCCGCCCCGACCCGACGCCCGCACGGGGTCCGACCCACGCCTTTCACGCTTTGCCGTGCGATCCATGTCGGTCAACGTCTTCACACCCATCACGTCCTGGGTTAAGAATTGCTCTCTACGAATGCCCGGCGCAGCGACACGGTTTGATCTGTCCGCTGCCGATTCCCCGTTGCCACGAAGGTGAGCGCATGGAGCACACATCGCCGTCGAGCTCCGCTCAACCCGCGGCCAGCGAGCGGTTCCGGTGGGAGCTGCGCAACTGCCGCCTCCGACGTGGCCTGACCCAGCGGGCGCTGGCCGATCGGGTGCGGTTCAGCCGGGAGACGGTCGCGGCGGTGGAGTCGGGTCGCCGGTTCGGCAGCCACGAGTTCGCGGTGCGCTGCGACGACGTACTCGACACCGACGGCCTGCTGGCGGCGCTGTGGCCGCAGGTCGCCGCCGAACAGCTGGCGGCCGACGGTCGCCGCGGTCCGCGATCCTCGGAACCCGCACGCTCGGACCCGCCTGTCCCACGTCAGCGCGGTCGGCGTGACGCCAGCGACCCCGGTGCCGTGGTGGACGCCATCGACGAGCTGCGCGAGCTGATCGGCCAGGTCCTCAACGGTCAACCCGAACCGGACGACCGCGAGCGCGACGCTTCGACAGGGCCCCGGGGCGACCGGCGCTGACCTCGCAATCCCGTGACGCCGCGCACTGTCACCGCCCGCTGACGCTGGGTACAGATGCTGGTACGGGCAGTTTGTACCACGGTCAGGTCTGGCCTACGAGCGCCAGTTCCGGCCGAATGGGACTTGCATTTGGCAAGGTGCGGATAGACCGTCATCGACGAGTCGTGGGAGTCAATCTTGGCGTCGAGCACGAGGTCCCACGAGGCCCGACCCTACCCGACCCGTCGGCGCGGCTGGAAGATTGCCGGTCGGATGCGCCTCATCGTCGCGGCACCGCTCGTCGCCGTGATCGGCTTCGCCAGCCTCGCGCTCACCGAGAGCGCGCGCCAGACAGGCCGCGCCGACGACCTGCGGATCCTGGCACAGGTCGGCGCCGAGGCCGGTGACCTGGCCTACCGTCTGCAACGCGAGCGCATCGCCGCGGCCGACCTGCTCACCTACGCCGCTCCGGAGCAGCAGGACGCGTTCGGTGTGGAGATGGCAGCCACCGACGACGCCACCGCCCGCTACCGCCGGCAACGTGACCTGCTGCCCGCCGACGCCAACGCCAACCAGTCACTACTGCGCCGCATCGACGCCGCCCTGGACGGGCTCGCCCCGCTGCGCACCCAGGTCCGCACCGCGGCGCACGCCTCGGTGTCGGCGATGACCTTCAGCTACCGCATCGCCATCGCCGACCTGATCAACCTCCGGGAAAACGTCTCGCACGGCGTGGTCAACGCCCAGCTCGCCGACGGGATCCGGGCCTCGGCGGCGCTGTCGAAGACGGCCGAGGCGATCGGCCAGCAGCAGGTCGCCGTGCTCCGCGCGGTCGTGGCGGGCGAACTCACGCCCGCCATGCAGCAGGACATCACCGCGGCCCGGACGAGCTACACCGAGTCGAGCCTGTCGTTCCTGGCCCTCGCCCCACCGGACTGGAACACCTGGTGGGAGCAGGCCGGCACCGGCAAGGAGGCGCTCGCGCTGCAACGGATGCAGGACGACGTGTCCCGAGCACAGCCCGGGACACCGCTGCGGCTGGCGACCGAGGCCTGGGTGTCCACCACGCAGGCCCGTGCCGCCCGCCTGTCCGACCTGCGGGCACGCGTCGACGCCGCGGTGCTCGACGACGTCCGGGCCGCGCACGCCGACCAGCGCCGCCGGGCCGTGGCCGAAGCGGTGGGCGTCCTGCTGGCACTGGTGCTCACCGCAGTGGTGACCTGGGCCGTCGCCCGGCAGATCACCCGGCGACTGCGCCGCCTGCGGGACGCCGCGAACGCCGTCGCATTCCAACAGCTGCCCGCCGTGGTGGCCCAGCTCCAACAGCCGGGAAGCGCCGCCGTCGACCCGGACGAGCTGGCCCGCCAGCAGTCCACAGTCGCACTCGACGCGTCGAGCGACGACGAGATCGGCGAGTTGGGCCAGGCGTTCAGCGCCGTGCACCGGGCCGCCGTCCGGACCGCCGCCGGGCAGGCGGTGATGCGCGCCAACACCGCAGACATCTTCATCCACCTGAGCCGCCGCGAACAGCGACTCGTCGACGCCGTCCTGGCCCAGGTCGACCTGGTCGAACGGGACGAGACCGACCCCGACCGGCTACACCAGCTGTACACACTGGACAACCTGGCGACCCGGATGGGACGGATCAACGCCAGCCTGCTGGTGCTCGGCGGTGTCGGTGTCGGCCGCGTACGACAGCACGACGTCCCCCTGCAACAGGTGCTCCAGGCGGCGCTGTCACAGATCGAGCACTACGCCCGGATCCGGCTCGGCATGATCGACGGCGACGTCGCCGTGGCGGCCAAGACCGTCGACGAGGTCGTACACCTGCTCGCCGAACTCATGGACAACGCCACGACGTACTCGCCGCCGGGCAGCGAGACCTGGGTGAGCGGCCGGAGCCTGGGCGACCGCGTCATCATCCAGATCAGCGACGAGGGTGTCGGGCTTTCCCCGCAGCGGATGGACCAGCTCAACGAACTGCTGGCCCACCCACCTGCCATCGACGTCGCCGCCGTACGGGCGATGGGGCTCGTCGTCGTCGGTCACCTCGCGGCCCGGCTGGGCGCCACCGTCCAACTGCGGCGCGGCCCCCGGCGGGGCGTCCTCGCCGAGGCGACACTGCCCGCCGCGATGATCCGGTCACTGCCACCGGAGGAGTACCTGCTCGCCCCCGGTCGCCTGTCCCGGCGTGCGGCCCGGACCGCCGGCCCCCCACCGCCGTACCAGCCGCGCCCCGAACCCATCGCCGGACGCCCACCAGCCGAACGGACAGTGCCCTCGGCGCCGGTGTTCCGACCGGCTCCCCCGCCCCCGGACCGGGGGGACGCGCCCACCGAGGAGCTGCTCATCTTCGAACAGGTCAACCACTGGTTCCACGCCGACGTCATCGACGGGCAGGACGGGCGGGAATGGGCCAGCCCGGCCGACGACGCCTGGCGCACCGCGGCCCGCGCGCACGCCCCGGAGGTCGCCACGACCACCACGTCCGGCCTGCCCAAGCGGCAACCACAGCGGCATCTCGTGCCCGGTGGCGTGACGGTGCCGCAGCAACAGCAACGGTCGGAGTACCGCGACCCGGCCCAGGTGGCCACGGCGATGGCCGCGTACGCCCGGGGCGTGGCGGCCCGACGGCGCACCCCGATCAACCTCGGCAACAACTGACGCGACAGGAGAGCACGTGACCGATCAACAGGATCTCGGCTGGCTGCTGGACAACTTCGCCGCCCGCGCGACCGAGGTCAGCCATGCGATCGCGATCTCCAGCGACGGCCTGATGGTCGCCGCCACCCGCGACCTGCCACCGGACCGGGCCGACCAGCTCGCCGCGACCGGCAGCGGTCTGGTCAGCCTGCTGCGCGGCGCCGCGGCGTTCTTCGACGCCGGCGCGGTGATCTCCAACGTCACGCAGCTCGAGGGCGGCTTCATGTTCTCGATGGCGTTCAACGACGGGGCCTCGTTGCTGGTGCTCGCCGCGCCCGAGTGCGACGTGGGCAAGGTGTCGTACGAGATGACCGAGCTGGCCAACCGCATCGGCGATGCCCTGACCCCCGCAGCCCGCGCGGCCCTCGCCCGCAGCCGCTGACCACCCCGGCGCCCCACGCCGGACACACTTCCCCTTCCCCTGGAGTAGGACATGCCTTTCACCACCCCTTGGCGCAGCCGTGCCCTCACCGCCGCGCTGCTCGCGACCGTGCTGACCGCCAGCTCGGCCTGCGGTGACGACGCGCCCGGCACGAGCGCCGGCGGATCGATAAAGATCGGACTGCTCGCGTCGCTGTCCGGGACGTACCAGGCAGTCGGTACGGAGATCCGCGACGGCTTCCAGCTCTACCTGGACACCCACGACGGCAAGCTCGGCGGTCGACAGGTCGACCTCGTCGTCGCGGACGAGGGCAACGGCGCACAGACCGCCGTGCCGGCGGCGACCAAGCTGCTCAAGCAGGACCGGGTGTCCGCGCTCACCGGCATCGTCGGCGGTGGCTCCGTGGCCGGGGTCACCCCCCTGCTCAACGAAACCAAGGTGCCCCTCGTCGGCTCCAACGGCCGGCCGGAACTCAAGGACGTGTCCCGGGTCTGGCACACCTCGTACCTCTCCGACGAACCTGGGGCAGCCATCGCCCAGCACGTCCGGGACAACGTGAAGGGTTCCGTGTACGCCATCGGGCCGGACTACCAGGGCGGCTGGGACGAGCTGCGCGGCTTCACCGACGCGTTCAGCAAGATCGGCGGGAAGCTCGCCAACGCGGACGGCAAGACCACCTTCACCCCGTTCCCGGCCACCACGAACTTCACCCCGTACTTCGCCCGGATCAAGGCATCGGGCGCCGCCGCCGTCTACACGTTCTACGCCGGCAGCGCCGCCGTCGACTTCGTCAAGCAGTACGCGCAGTCCGAGATCAAGGACGTCCCGCTGTACGCGGCAGGGTTCCTCACCGAGGGCGGTGTGCTCAACGCGCAGGGCGAGGCGGCCCGGGACATCTACTCGGTGCTCAACTACTCGCCCGACCTGGACAACGCGGAGAACCGCGCCTTCGTGGCGGCGTGGAAGGCCAAGCACGACGGTTCGCCGACCACGTACGCGCTCGCCTCGTACGACGCGGCGGCGGTGCTGGACCGGGCGATCGGCGCAGCCGGCGACGACCCGACTCCGGAGGCCATCAACGCGGCCATCGCTCAGCTCGGTCAGATCGCCAGCCCGCGCGGTACCTGGCAGTTCTCCACCACCACGCACTCACCCGTGCAGAAGTGGTACCTGCGCCAGGTCCGTCAGGACGGGCGGGCGCTGTCCAACACCGTCGTGGGTGACCTCGCGACCGTCGGCCGGTGATCCTGGTGGTGTCCGGCCCGAACCGGATCGACCCGTACCTGATCCCGGCGCTGGACGGGGTCGCCTACGGGCTGCTCGTCTTCGTCGCCGCCTCGGGTCTGGTCTTCTGCTTCGGCGTCGCCAACATCCTCAATCTGGCGCACGGGATGCTCTACGCGATCGGTGGGTACACGGCGGCGGCGCTGCTCGACGGCGGCTGGACGAGCCTGGCGCTGGCATTGGCGGTCGGTGTGCTCGCCGCCGCCGCTACGGGCGTGCTGCTGGCCGGACTGCTCACACCTGTAGCCGCCGGCAACCACCTCACCCAGGCGCTGCTGACCTTCGGCGTGGCTCTGGCCGGCGGCAGCCTGCTCGTCGCCGGCTTCGGACCCGACGATCCGCGGGTCCGGGTGCCGGCCGCCCTGGACGGGTCGGTGATGGTCGCCGGCCACCGGTACGCCGCGTACCGGCTCGTCTTCATCGTGGTCGCGGCGGTGATCTCCGCCGCGCTCTACCTCGTGGTGCGGCGTACCCGGGCCGGGATGCTCGTCCGGGCGGCCGTCGACGACCCGGAGATGGTCGCCTGCATGGGCGTGAGTCCCACCCGGATCCGTGCCGGTGTACTCGCCGCCGGCGGCGCGTTGGCCGGCGCTGCAGGGGTCCTGGGCGCGCCGATCATCGGCCCCGGCACGGACACCGCCGACACCGTGCTCCTGCTGTCCCTGGTGGTCGTGGTCCTCGGTGGTCTCGGGTCGACGGCGGGCACGCTGCTGGCCGCCCTCGCGATCGGCGAGATCCAGACGTTGGGGGTGGCGTTGCTGCCGTCCGCCGCGCCGTTCCTGCTGTTCGCCGCCATGGCGGCCGTGCTTGCCGTGCGGGCGCGTGGCCTGGCCGCCAGGTGGGGGACGACGTGAGGGACGAGGTGATCCGGTGGGGTCGCGGTGGCGTCGCGGTGCTCGTCCTGGTTGGCCTGGTCGTGGCGCCCCTGGTGGTCGACGACTACACCACGGCGATCCTGGCCCGGACGCTGGCGCTGGCAGTGGTCGGGGTCAGCGTGGCACTGCTCACCGGCGTCGCGGGCATGCCGACCCTCGGCCAGACCGCGCCGTACGCGGCGGGCGCCTACGCCTGCGCGGTGCTCGGTAGCCGGGTCTCGGACGTCGGCGTCGTGCAGGTGGCGGTCGCGGCGGGTGCCGGGGCGGCGCTGGCCGCGCTGACCGTGCCGCTCGTCGTCCGCGCCCGTGGGGTGATCGTCCTGATGATCACGTTGGCGGTCGGTGAACTCGTCGTGACTGTCCTCGGCCGGTGGCGGGCGGTGACCGGTGGCACGGACGGGCTGGCCGGCATACCCGCCGTCCGCCCGTTCTGGGGCCTGCCGGTGCTCGCCAGCGACCAGGCGCGTTACCTGTACACGCTTGTCGTCGCGGCCACTCTTGTCGGCGCGGTGCTGTTGCTGCTGCGCACCAGGGTCGGGCTGCTGCTGCGCGCCTGCCGCGACGACGAGAGGCGGCTGCGGGCCAGCGGGCACCGGGTGCCCCTGCTGGTGTCCGGCGCGCACGTCGCCGCCGGAGCGGTCGCCGGTGCCGCCGGCTCGCTGCTCGTCGTCGCCCAGCAGTACATCTCCCCCGCCGACTTCGGCTTCGACACGTCCGCGCTCCTGCTGCTCGGGGTCGTCATCGGGGGCACCGCCTCGGTCGGCGGCGCCCTGGTGGGCGCGGCGCTCGTCATCGCCGCCCGGGACTGGCTGTTCGGGGTACTGCCCGGCCACGCGCCGCTGGTGCTGGGGGCGCTGTTCGTGGCGACCGTCTACCTGCTGCCCTCCGGCGTCGACCGGGCACGGCTCAGACCGCGCCCGACGGACGTCCCGCCGGGCCAACCGGACCGGCCGACCGTCCGCGAGCACGCCGGGGCAGCACCGGAGCCACGGACATGACGCCGCTGCTCGACGCCCGGGACGTCCAGGTGCGGTACGGCTCGCTCGCCGCGCTCGCCGGCGTCGACCTGACCATCCACGACGGCCAGCGGCACGCGCTGATCGGCCCCAACGGAGCCGGCAAGACGACCCTTCTCAACGTGATCGCGGGCGCCACCAGGCCGCAGCACGGCGCTGTGGTGTTCCTCGGACGGGACGTCGGCCGGCTCGGCCCAGCGGCACGGGCCCGACGGGGCATCAACCGGATACACCAGCGACCGGCTGTCTTCTCGACGCTCACCGCGACGGAGAACGTCGTGGTGGCCGCGCTGCCGCGGGTCATCCCGCGGCGCAGGTGGTGGCCCGGCGGACGCCGGCACGCCGCGCAACACCGGGCGGGTCCGCTGCTGGAGCGGATGGGCCTCGCCGACGTCGCATCGGTGCCTGCCGGGCACCTCGCACACGGGCAACGACGCCAGTTGGAGATCGCCATGGCCCTTGCCGGTCGCCCCCGCCTGCTGCTGCTCGACGAACCGGCGGCCGGACTGTCCGCCACCGAGGTCGGCCGGCTGGTCGAGCTGCTCCGGGCGCTGCCCCGCGCCGTCGCCGTACTGCTTGTCGAACACCGACTGGACCTGGTGTACGCCCTCGCCGACACGGTCACCGTGCTCCGCGACGGTCAGCGGTTGGCCGCCGGTACACCTGACGAGATCCGTACCTCGCCGCTGGTGCGGCAGGCCTACGCCGACGGGGTGGCCTGATGCTGAGTGTGGAGCGTCTGTGCGCCGGCTACGCCGGGGGGACCGTGTTGCACGAGGTCAGCCTGCGGGTACGCCCCGGCAGCATCCAGGCCGTGGTGGGACGCAACGGCGCGGGCAAGAGCACGCTCGTGCACACGATCGCCGGGCTGGTGCGCGCCTCAAGTGGTCGCATCGAGATCGGCGGCGTACACGTTGCGGGCCGGCAACCGCACCGCATCGCCCAGTCCGGCGTGGGTCTCGTGCCACAGGGCAGGCGGGTCTTCTCGCGGTTGACCGTCGCCGAACACCTGGTCCTGGCGGCCGCGCCGTGGCGGGCCGCCACCCCGGGCGGCGAGGGCTGGACGGTGGCCCGGATCCTGGAACTGCTGCCGAGACTGGCCGAACGGCTGCGGCACCGCGGCTGCGAGCTGTCCGGCGGCGAGCAGCAGATGCTGGCGATAGCGCGCGCACTCCTGGGCCAACCTCGGGTGCTGCTGCTCGACGAACCGTGTGAGGGTCTCTCCCCCGACCTCGCGGCCCGGGTCCGCGAGCTCATCGGCGCCCTCGCCGCCGACGGCCTGACCGTGCTGCTCGTGGAGCAGCAGCTCCAGCACGCGATCGAGGTCGCGGACCGGGTGGCGGTCCTGGAGTACGGCCGGGTGGTCTACGACCGACCGACGGCCGAGGCCCGCGTCGATCCGAGCCCGGTGGCCGCGATGTTGAGCGTCACCACCGCCGTCGCGCCCCCGACCAACCGGCCCGCCCCCCGGCTCTGGGCCGACACCCCGTAGTCATCCAGACCTTCCGCGAGAGGTAGACACCCATGACCAGCGACACCAACGACGACACGTACACGTTCGACAACGGCGCACCGGACGCCGTCGCGCAGATGCACGCACTGGAATCCTTCCTGGACCCGATCACCACGCGCCGTCTCGCCCGCCCGGTGCTCCGTGCGGGGGCGACCTGCTGGGAGGTCGGCGCGGGCGGCGGCTCGATGGCCCGACGGATCGCCCGCGCGGTAGGCGACGACGGCGAGGTGCTCGCCACGGACATCGACCCCACCCATCTCGTGGCCGACGGCAACCTGCGCGTACGCAGGCACGACGTCCGCACCGAACCGCCGCCCGGTGACGCGTTCGACCTGATCCACGCCCGGCTGGTGCTGCTGCACCTCCCCGACCGACGACGGGTCCTGCGTACGCTCACCCGCGCGTTGGCTCCCGGCGGGTGGCTCGTGGTGGAGGAGTTCGACTGCACCGGGCCGCTGCGGGTGCTGACCGCACCGACGGACGACGCCGCGAAGCTTTTCGCGCAGGTCATGGACGCGATGATGGGCGTCCTGGAGGACCACGGCGCCGACCTGGGGTGGGCGCAGGACGTGCACACCGAGATGGCCCTCGCCGGCCTGACCGACCTGGACACCATCACCCACTCGCAGAGCTGGACCGGCGGTTCGACAGGCACGTCGCTCTACGAGACGAACTCCCGCCAGTTGGAGCCGGACCTGCTCGCCGCGGGGCTGTCACCCAACCAGCTGAACGCCTTCCGGCGACTGGTGCGTGACCCCGCGTTCGCCGTCATGTCGTACCACTTCGTCTCCACGCGCGGCCGCCTGCCGGGCTGACGGCACCCGACACCCCCAAGCCGCGACCGTCAGACGTCAACGGTTGAGGTAGGCCGCCAGGCCGCCGAGTTCCTCGCTGGCGATGAACACCGACCGCACGTTGAGGATGGCCTCCTCGACGTGGGTGGGGCAGCCCCACGCCGAGTCGCCCCACGAGTCGGCGATCTTGATCTCGGCCGGAGCGAGGCAACCGGCGGGACCGCCGAGCTGGCAGCGCTCGGGGTGCGGCGCGGCGGCCTGCGCGGCGGCGGCGGCGCGTACCCGGGCGGCGAGGTCCGCTGCGGCGGCGGCGCGTTGCTCGGCCTCGGCACGCAGTTCCCGTTCCGCGCGTACCGCCCTGGCCAGGTCGTCGTGGGCGGACTTGGCGCGGGCCTCGGCCGACGCCTTCGCCTGCTCGATGTGGTGCCGCTCGATGGCCAGGGCGGCGGTGCCTGCGAAGACGCGGGTGAGCGCGAGATCGGCGTCCTGCGGGACGCGCGGGGTGCGGTGGTACATGGCGAAGGTGCCCAGCAGGCCACCGTCGCGGGCCAGGATCGGCGTGGACCAGCAGGCGCCCAGTCCGGCCCGGCCGGCGAGGTCGCGAAAGTCGTTCCAGAAGGGATCGGTGGCGATGTCGGTGACGATGACCGGCTCCCGCCGGTGCGCGGCGGTGCCGCAGGAGCCGACACCCTCGCCGGTGGCGATCCCGTCGATGGCCTTGTTGTAGAAGTCGGGCAGGCTCGGCGCGGCGCCGTGCCGGAGGTGCCGGCCGTCGGGATCGGCGAGGAGTACGGAGACGAACACCTCCTGCGGCGCGAGGTTCTCGATGCAGCGGGCCATCCCGTCGAGCACCTCGGCCAGGGGCGCCTGGCGGGCGATCTGCTCCAGCAGGGCGCGGTGTTTGACCATCAGGCGTTGGGCGTGCTTGACCTGGGTGGTCTCCACGCCGAGCAGGCGAACACCGATCACGTTGCCGGCGGCGTCCCGGCGTGGCTCGCAGGTGACGTCGAAGAACGTCTCCCGCGTGTACGGCCCGCTGCCCAGGACGACCCGGACGTCACGGCCGGTGTCCGGCTCCCCCGTGCGGTAGACCTGGTCCAGCAGGGCGACGAAGTCCTGGCCGGCCAGTTCGGGCATCAGGTCCGCGAGCGCGACGCCAGTGCGTGCCCGTTCCTCGCCGATGCTGGCGAAGAACGTCGGGTTGGCCGACTCCACCAGGTGCGTCGGCCCGGCAAGTGACGCGAACAGGGCCGTGGACTGCCCGAACAGCGCCCGCAGGTCCTCTTCTGCTCCCTGCCGGGCGACCTCCGGACCAGGAGCAGTCGGCTGTTGGCGTGATACCGCCGTCATGTCGTGGCCTGTCCCTCATCCGCAGACGCGTGGCGTGGTCGATGATTCACCGGCCGGTGACGGTGGCCGGCCGTGTTGTCGAGCGCTACCAACCTACGGCAAGCCAGCTCCCGTCGCCCGCGCTGGGCGGGGCGGCCGGTCACGCCTCAGGGGCGTCGCCCGCTTCGACGATCGAGACGGAAGTGCCCAGTTCGACGGTACGGGAGACGGTGCACAGCCGGTCGTGGGACTGCTGTAGCGACCGGGGCAGCGCCTCGCGGGCCTTGTCGCCGTCCGGACCCGCCGGAAACGTCACTGTGAACTCCACCCGGAGGTTCTGCATCCGGTTGCCGCCGGCCTCGTCGCGTACCTTGTCGCCGGTGACGTCGACGGAGAACCGCGTCGGCTCGGCCCGGCGGCTGGTGATGTGGTCCACGTCTATCGCGGTGCAGCCGCCGATGGCTGCCAGAAGGAGTTCCACGGGCGTGAAGCTGGCGTCCTCGCCGGTGCCCAGCGACATCGATCCGCCGCGGACGTTCCGCGCGACGTAGTTCCCCACGCTGGTGCGCTCGATCTCCACCGAGCGGAAGGTGTCGTCACTCATGACTGGAAACTACCCTGGCCGGCGGCCACCGACCTGGCGGCCCGCGCCGCGTGGTCCCGCGGGCCGGGGTCGTCAACCGGCCCGGGAGCGCAGACCCCGCGCCAGGGCGGGGATCATCACCGCCGCCGGCACGAGGTGCAGCGCGACGAGGGCCGTGACGGTGGCGGCGTCACCCCCGGAGAGCACCGGCGGGACCAGCGAGATCGCGGTCAGCGTGCCGGCCGTCCAGACGAACCGTTGCGCGGGGCGCGCGCTCCACCGGAGCAGAGCGACGGCGATGAGGATGCCGACGACCGAGAAGAAGCCGGTCACCACGGCGAAGCCGGACAGCGGGATCGTCTCGCCGCCGTCCGGGATCTCGAAGTCGACGCCGACCGCCCGGGCGAGCGCGGCGGCGAGGGTGGTGGCCACCACCGCGGCGAGCGCGGCGGCGAGGCCGACGCCGACGAGCCCACGGACGCGGGTGTGGCCGGTCCGGCCCGCCGCCGGGGCTGCGACGAGCCCGGTGTCATTCGTGCTGTCCATGTCGATCCTCCATCGTTCGGTATCTGGCACAGGGGTGGTGCCGGAGGGGACGGCCACGCGCACCTCGGCCGCGCGACACGTGCGCCACAGCGCAGCGTGACCGTCCACACCGGGGACTACTCGGTGTCGTGTGCCGGCAGGCTCTCCGGCAGCCCGAGCCGCGGGAACTGGTCGCCGTGGAAGATGGTGATCTCGGTGATCGCACCGCCGGTGATGCGCAGGACGTCGATGGTCAGCGGCAGGTACGCCCCCTCCCGCTCGCGCCAGTGGTAGAAGGCGACGGCGGGTTGCCTGTTGACCGAGGTGGGGACGGCACGCAGTCCCGTCATCTCCCCGAAGCCGCCCTCGGTCCAGTCCCTCACCACGGCGTCGCGGCCGACGTGCAGGCCCGGGGTGGGCGGCATCGAGCAGCGGACGTCGTCCCGCAGCATGGTGGTCAGCGTGGGGATGTCCGTTGCCACGCTGGCGTCGGTGAAGCGACGTACCAGCTCACGCGTCCCCGCGTCCTCCTCGCCGCCGGTCCAGTCCTGCCGCTCGGTGGGCAGGTGCTCCCGCATCCCGGCGCGGGCCCGCTGCAACGCGCTGTTCACGGAGTTGACCGAATCTCCGAGCAGCTCCGCGACCTCCTTCGCCGGCCAGCCGAGCACGTCCCGCAGGATGAGCACGGCCCGGGGGCGCGGCGCGAGGTGCTGGACGGCGACCAGGTACGCCAGCTCGATCGTCTCCCGCGCGACGGCGACCGCCTCCGGCTCGTCCGCGTCACCCGTCGCCAGTTCGTCGAGCAGCCGGTCCGGGTACGGCTGAAGCCACAGCACCTCCCCGCCTGTGGCGGGCTCGGGCCGGCGTTTGGCGAGCAGGTCCAGGCAGGCGTTTGTGGCGATCCGGTACAGCCAGGCCCGGAACGTCGAGCGACCCGCGAAGGTCTCCCGCCGCCGCCACGCCCGCAGGAACGTCTCCTGCACGGTGTCCTCGGCGTCCTCGAACGACCCGAGCATCCGGTAGCAGTGCACGTGCAGCTCCCGCCGGTGCCGCTGCGCCAGCCCCGAGAACGCCGACTCGTCGACCTCGCCCAGCTTTCCCAGCCGTGTGTCCGCGCTCATCACGTCATCCTTCCGCCTCGTCACGTCCTGTCGTAGGTATGACGGGCGCCGGCGCGACAACTCATCACCGACGGCGGCGGCGGAATTTTCGGTCGACGGGGTGCTGTCGGGTGACGAGTGGGTATCGGTAGGCGATGAAGTCCACCTGGAAGCCCCACGAGGAACACGGAACCCTGTCCGAGAAGGAGAAGCGCGAGCTGCCGGCGAGTGTCTTCGCGTTTCCCGACAAGCGCAAGGAACCGCTTACCGACGCCGCTCACGTCCGCAACGCCGTCGCCCGGTTCGACCAGGTGCAGGGCGTCGACGACGAGGAGCGCGATCTGGCGTTCCAGAACATCCTCGCCGCCGCCGCGCACTACGGCGTCGACGTCGTGGAGACCGACTGGCACCAGCTGGGCCGCCGGCCCCACACGCCGAATCCGGCCCACTGAGCAGCTCGACCAGGGCGGAGGCAGCTTTAGGTCGTCACGCGTCGGCGTCAGAAGGGGGGCGCGTCCTCGCCCATCAACGCCAGCACGACGCCTCCCTTGCCGCTCTTGAGGCCCTGGACCACGACCCTGCCGGTGCTGCCGTCGGGCAGCTCCAGGGTGAAGGTCTTGCCCACCGCGTTCTTGGGACCGTTGCCGGCGTTGTTGGCGGGTCGGAAGTCACCTGCCCAGGGCGGGACCCCACCCCTGCGGGCGGGCTCGGCGAAGAGAGCGGCGGTGCCGGGGGTCCGGGTGCCGTCGGAGGCGAGAAGCACTGAGGCGCTGCGGTAGGTAGCCATATGCGCCACAGGCTATCCCGGACCGCCCTCCCCGAACAGGCTAGTTTGCTCGGATGAGTCTCCTCGATGACGTGGGCAAGCGTGACGGTTGGCGTTGCTGGGTGTGCGACGAGCCGGTCGACGCCGACATCTCGGTGAACGATCCGCGTGGTCCCAGCGTCGACAGCCGTACGGCCGACAGGAAGGCCAAGGTCACCGAGCGGCTCGCGCACCGTGCCTGCAACTCGCGCAAGGGAGCGGTCAAGGTGGTCATCGCCTGGCCGGACCGCCTGCACGTGGTGGAGCCCGCACCGCTGATCACCGTCGCCGAGCGGCTCGAACGCAAGGGCGGTCGCGAGCTGGTCGCCCGCTGTCCGAGCAGAAAGGACGCCCAGGAGACGGCGGACTGGCTGGTCGACCGGTTCTCCCGGCTGGTACCGGGCCTGCCCGTGACCGCAAGCGTCGACGCCGGTGGCGGGCAGTACCTCGTCGCCCTGGCCGCCGGCCGCCGCTGACGGGAGCGGTCCCGGC
This sequence comes from Micromonospora sp. NPDC093244, assembly GCF_040683695.1. NCBI lineage: Bacteria > Bacillati > Actinomycetota > Actinomycetes > Micromonosporales > Micromonosporaceae > Micromonospora > Micromonospora sp. NPDC093244. The sequence goes on along the minus strand of NZ_JBFBEO010000001.1, from coordinate 1,149,676 downwards.
CGGCAACCGGCCCGGAGCGACGAACCGGGCGAGGCCGGCTGTCGTACCCGGCTGCGAGGCTCTCGGCCATGGCGACATTCGTTCTGATCCACGGTGGTGGCGGCAGCGCGTGGGACTGGCATCTTCTGGTGCCCGAGCTGACCGACCGCGGCCACGACGTGGTGGTTCCGGAACTGCCGATCGAGGACCCGTCGGCGGGGTTCGGCGAGTTCCGCGAAACGGTCGTGGACGCGATCGGCGAACGGAGCGACCTTGTCGTCGTCGGCCACTCGTACGGCGCGTTCACCGCACCCCTGATCGCCGACGAGTTGCCGGTGCGGCTGATCGTCCTGCTCACGCCGATGATTCCCAGGCCCGGCGAGAGGCCCGGAGACTGGTGGGACAACACCGGTTACCAGGGCACCGAAGGGCTCAGCGAGGAGCAGCAGTTCTACAACGGCGTGCCGGCCGAGATCGTCGCGGAGGCAGCGGCGCACAACCGGGACCAGGTCAGTGCCGAAGGCGACGAGCCGTGGCCTCTGGACGCCTGGCCGGACGTACCGACGAAGGTCCTCATCGGCCGTACGGACAGGTTCTTCCTCCCGGACTTCCAGCGCCGGGTGGCCGCCGACCGGCTTCAGGTCACCCCTGACGAGATCGACGGAGGCCACGCGGTGCCGCTCAGCCACCCGAGGCGGCTCGCCGACCGGCTGACCTCCTACCTGCGCTGACGACGCCAGCGGTCCCGCTGTGACATGGGCACCGGAGATCACGTGGTTGGATCGGCAACGTTGATGTGGAGGGCATGATGGCGCGTAGGGCGATCATTTTTCACGGGACCGGCGGCAATCCGGACGTTTGCTGGTACCGCTGGCTGGCGGGGCGGCTGGAGGCCCGAGGCTACGCCGTCGAGGTCCCGCACTATCCCGGCATCAACGCCGAGCCGATCGCCACGTTCCTGCCGAAGGTGCTGGCGGGGCACACCTTCGACGAGGACACGGTCCTGGTGGGTCACTCCGGCGGCGCGGCGCTCCTCCTGGCGCTCCTGGAGCAGGTGGATGTCACTGTCGCGCAGGCGATCCTGGTCGCCGGCTACTGCACCCGGCCCAACGCCAGCGAAGAACCGGTCCTGCAGGAGAGCTACGACTGGGCCGCGATCCGGTCGCACGTACGGGACATCTTCTTCATCAACTCCCGCGAGGATCCGTACGGCTGCGACGAGCGGCAGGGACGCGCCATGTTCGAGCGGCTCGGCGGCACCCAGATCGTGCGCGACGACGGGCATTTCGGCGACTACGACCAGCCGTACGAGCGGTTCGACCTGCTCGACCGACTCATCCCCTGACGGTCGCCCGTCCGCCGGCCGTGTTCCGGAACTGGTGACTGCTATCGGGAGCTGCCCCAGCGGGGCAATGTCACCGGGCGGCGCGGATGGTCAGTTGGACCGCTTGGAGGCACGGATCGGACCTGACCACAACTCCGCCGACATCGGGGAAGCCCTTGTCGATAACCGAGGCGTCTGCCCGTTCCGGCGAAGCGCCTCAGCCAAGATCCCGAGCGGCGGTTGCCGTACTAGACTTTGCGCGATTTGTATCTCGAACTGCCCTGCGTCGAGATGTTGTGAGGTGTCGTGGCCATGACGCGGAAATTGGCATTGCGGGACTTTTTGCGGGCACGGCGCAGCGCTGTGCAGCCGGCGGCGGCGGGCCTGCCCGAGGGGGGCCAGCGGCGCGTCGCCGGGCTGCGCCGAGAAGAGGTAGCGATGCTGGCTGGCGTCAGCGTCGACTATTACACCCGCTTGGAGCAGGGACGGGACATTTCTCCGTCTGATTCCGTGCTCGACTCGATAGCCCGGGTTCTGCGCCTCACCCCGGCGCAGCGGTCACAGTTGTACGCGCTCGTGCGAGACGGTGCCGGACGCGAAACGTCGCTGGCCGAGGAGCCGGTCCGTCCGACGGTTTTGAAGCTCCTCGTTGCTGTGGACATCCCGGCGATCGTCGTCGGCCGCGGAACGCGCGTGATCGCTTCGAACCCGCTGCACCGCGCACTGACGACCGACTTTTCGAAACAGCCATTCGAGCAGCGCTTCTACGCCCATTGGCTGTTCCTGGACCCAACGGCTCAGACGATCCTGCTCGATTGGGCTCGCTCTGCTCGCGAAACCGTCGGAGTGCTGCGATCCTCAGTGACGCGGTTTCCCCACGACCGGCGGCTGCGGGCACTGGTCGACGAACTGTCCGAGTCGAGCAAGGAGTTTCTGGCGTTGTGGAAAGAGAACGACGTCGAGGATCCGTCTTCCGGGGCGAAGCGGTACCGACATCCGGTCGCTGGTGAACTGACCCTCCTGCACGAGGTGGCCCAACTCTCGGGTGAACACTGGATCCACATGTACTGGGCGGAACCTGGTTCACCCTCCGCCGGCGCCCTGGACCTGCTGCGCGCCGCTGTCCGCGCGTCACCGTGAGCAGCTCACGCCTGGGTGGTCAGCTCGATGATCGTGCCTACGTTGTCGGTGACGAAGGCGATCCGTCTGCCGATTCGATCGATATGCATCGGACCTGCGATGGGCGTCACGTCGCGCTTCAGTAGTTGGGCCAAGACGTCATCGAGATTTTCGACGGCCACGCAGAAGTGGTGGAGCCGCTCCACGTCATGACTTGCCGGCAGGTTCGTCGGGACGCGGTTGCGCGTCTCCGCCCCGGCCGAGATGATTTCGATTCTGGTGTCGCCGTTGGTCATGAAGGTGAAGGTCGACCCGTGGGCATGGAACTGTTGGGTCACAGTGAAGTCGAGCTTCTCTGCATACCAGGCGATCGTGGTGTCGAGGTGCTCAGGCGCGACGGTGATGCCGACGTGGTCGTGGCGAACGTTGATCGTCATTGCGATCCTTCCGTGTGGAGTCGCTCTACCACATCGCGGTTCCACACGGAGCAAAAGAGGTCTGCTTGTCCGGGGAGGCGCCGTTCCAGGTCCCTCCTGCCCGGGGCTGCGTTGCCTAGGACAAGTCGTCCCACCCTCCGGGCCAGCCCCTGCTGACGGCGCCTCGGCACGTTCCGGGGCCTTCACCGGCCACCGGTGACTTCGGGAACAGGCCTCAGCGGGCGGCGGCCCGGGCGGCCGTGTCGATGAGGTCCGCGACCGGGCCGGGCTGCGAGACCGCCACAGCGTGGGACGCGTCGATCTCGACAGTCGTCGACCCGGCCCGATCAGCCATGAAGCGTTGCAGGTCCGGCGGAACGCCCAGGTCCTGGGTGGTGACCAGGGTCCAGGAGGGGATCGTCTTCCAGGCGGTCTTTGTCACGCTCTCCTGCTGGGCCTCGTCGGTGGGCGGTCGCTGGGTCACCGCCATCAGCGCGGCGGTGTCCGGGTCGACGTCGGCCGCGAACACCGCCGGGTACTTGTCTTGATCGATGTACTGCTCCATCGCCGTGCCACCGCCGTCGACGGGGATCGGCAGCATCTTGATGGAGGTGCCGAGCTGACTTCCGGGGTACTTGGCGATCAGATCGAAGACGCTCTCCCCGACCTCGGGGCTGATGCTCGCGATGTACACCAGAGCCTTGACGTTGGGGGCGCCATCCGCGGCTTCGGTGATCACTGATCCGCCGTACGAATGGGCGGCCATCACGACCGGCCCGGATATGGTGTCCACAACAGACCGGACGTACGCGGCGTCCTTCTGCACGCCCCGCAGCGGGTTCGCGACGGCAATGACCGGGTAACCCCGGCGTTTGAGGTGGGCGATCACCCCGTTCCAGCTCGACGAGTCGGCGAATGCGCCGTGTACGAGAACAATCGTGGGCATGTCAGAAGCGGCGTTCATCTGGCATTCCTTTCGAGGGGCCCAGGCTGCCCGCTGAATGCGGTGGCGCGGACCGGACGACGGTGTTCGACGGCGTCTCGCTGACGGCCGCGTACCGGCCCCCACTTTCGGCAGTGGGGGCCGCGCGGCAGCATCAGTATCAAGGCCGGTCTGACTCTCTGTCAGCGAGATCCGCAAAGCCGGCGGCAGGCACATGGCCCTCCGTCAACGGCCGTATGTCTCCAGCAGCCGCAGCCAGACCTCGCTGACGGTCGGGTACGCGGGGACCGCGTGCCACAGCCGGTCCAGCGGGACCTCGCCGACGACGGCGATCGTGGCGGCGTGGATCAGTTCCGCGACGTCCGGGCCGGCGAGGGTGAAGCCGACGATCACCTTCCGGTCCTCGTCGACGATCATGCGCGCGTGGCCCCGGTAGCCATCGGCGTGCAGGGAGGATCCGGCGACGGCGCCCAGGTCGTAGTCCACGACCCGGGTCCGCAGTCCGGCCGCCTCGGCCGCGGCGGCGGTCAGTCCCACCGACGCGATCTCCGGGTCGGTGAAGATCACCTGCGGCACCGCACGCTCATCGGCCGTGGCCGCGTGCCGGCCCCACCTGCCGTCCTGGACCTCCTGGCCCTTCGCCCGGGCCACGATCACGTCGCCCACCGCGCGTGCCTGGTACTTGCCCTGGTGCGTGAGCAGCACCCGCCGGTTCACATCACCCGCGGCGTACAGCCACTCCCCGCCGCCGACGACGCGTAATGTGTCGTCGACCGCCAGCCAGGCACCCGGCTCCAGCCCGATGCTCTCCAGGCCGATGTCCCGGGTGTTCGGCGTACGACCGATCGCCACGAGAACCTCGTCGGCCTCCACCCGACCGCCGTCGGCGGTGGTGATGTCGACCGTTCCGCTGTCGTTCCGGTGGACGGAGACGGCCTCCGCGCCGACGCGTACCGACACACCTGCCGCGCGCAACGACTCGGTGACCAGCTCACCCGCGAACGGCTCCACCGACGGCAACACACCGTCGCGGGCCAGCACCGTCACCGAGGATCCCAGGGCGGAGAACGCGGTGGCCATCTCGGCCGCCACCACGCCACCACCGATGATGGCGAGCCGGCGGGGAACCGACCCGGCAGAGGCCGCCTCCCGACTGGTCCACGGCGCCGCCTCCCGAAGGCCTGGGACATCCGGCAGGAGAGCGCTGCTCCCGGTCGCGACGACCACCGCGTGTCGCGCGGCCAACCTCGTCGTGACACCGTCGGCGCCGGTCACCTCGACGAGCCGGGCGGAAGCGATCCGCCCCTGGCCGCGGTGCAGCGCGATCCCGGCGGACTCCAGCCAGGACACCTGTCCGTCGTCCTTCCAGTGCGACGCGAAGGAGTCCCGGCGACCCAGAACCGCCGGCACGTCCAGGTCACCCGTCACCGCCTCGCGGGCACCCGGCACCTGCCGCGCCGCCCGCAGGACGGACGCGCTGCGCAGCAACGCCTTGGTCGGCATGCACGCCCAGTACGAGCACTCGCCGCCCACCAGTTCCCGCTCGACGACGGCAGCGGTCAGGCCGCCCCGCACGACCCGGTCGGCGACGTTCTCCCCGACCGGGCCGGCGCCGATCACGACGACGTCGTACTCGATGGTGGTGGTCATGTCAGTTGCCCTTCGCGCCGCGGCCGAGGCGCAGGGCGGCGATGAGGAAGAAGATGGCGCCGGGGATGGCGTAGCCTGCCGCGTTGGTCAGCGACGGGTTGTCCGCGGAAGCAGCGACGATGAAGGACCCGCCGGCCAGCACCGAGATGCCGCCGCTAATGATCATCGGCCATTGTCCGCCCATCCGGCGACGGGTGACGCCCACGGCGAGCTGGACCAGACCGGCCACGACCGCCCAGGCGCCCCACACGCTCAGCATCGCAGGGATGCCTGACGCGGCGGCGATACCCACGCCGACGGCGGCGATCAGACTGACCGCGATGTTCACGTACAGCAGGGCCGGCGTGCCTGTGGTGCGCGACGAGCGGAGGTCGTAGATGGCGGCGCCCACGTCGAACAGCGGGTAGAGCACGAACAGCACCACCGTGAGGGGGCTGATCTCCGTGGCGGTCGCGATCGTCACGAGTGCCCACACGATGGCGAACGCGAAGCGGACGAAGTACAGCCGGCGCAGCGCGGCAGCGGTCTGGGACATGCCCGTCGAAGAAGCAATGGTGGTCACGATGACCCTTCCGGATACCTAGGAGACCGAACGTTCTGTCGTGGTCAAGCATGGCCATGCCGATGCCATTGTGCAAGACCGACCGTTCTATCTCCCTGAGTGACCTGCGGCACAGCGCGGACGGCCATCCGCGAGACGCATCAGACCGAACGTTCTTTCCGCTAAAGTGGTGGCATGGCACGCGGCGACACCGACACCCGGCCCTCCGAGGCGCGACAGCGGCTCCTGTCCACGGCGACCCGGATCTTCTACGCCGAGGGCATCCACTCCGTGGGCGTCGACCGGATCATCGCCGAGGCGAAGGTGACCCGGGCCACCTTCTACAGGCACTTTCCGAGCAAGGAAGACCTCATCCTCGCCTACCTGCGTGAGGTCCACGAGATGGAACGCGGCAGGGTCGAGGCGACCATCGCCGCGAACCAGTCGGCGGTCGACCCCCTCCTGCAGATCGCCGGCTCCATCGCTCAGCACATCCAGTCCCCCGGGTTCCGTGGATGCGCCTTCCTCAACGCCGCGGCGGAATACCCGGACGCCGACAATCCCGTACGCCAGGAGATCATCGCCCACCGGCGGTGGTTCCTGGACACGCTCACCACGCTGATGGCCCAGGTCCACCCGGAGACGGCGGATCCCGCCGCGCGCCATTTCGTCATGCTCCGCGACGGCGCCATGGCAGCCGGATGCCTCTTCGACCCGGCCCTGGTGTCCGACACCTTCCTGTCGGGGGTCGAAGGACTGCTGCGAATCAACACCGAGCGCCGAGCGAGCGACTCCACCCGCTCGTGACGACAACGGGGTCAGGCCTCCGAGTCGCGATCCCCTGGTGTCTCCCCCGCGACCGGTGAGGCGGGGACCTCCGCCGGCCGTCCCCGACTCCGCCGCGCGTCCAGGAGCGCGACCAGGGCCAGCACGCCTGCCACCACGCTCAGCCCGACCATCGGCACCCAGCGGGCCAACGCCGGCGTGACCAGCAGCAGCGCCGCCAGGCCGACCAACCGGGATCGGGTGACCCGGCCGAAGATCTCGTGCTCCAGCCGCGCGCGGGCGACGAGGAAGAGCATCGGACCGCCGACCACGAACAGGAGCCAACTGGGCCGGGGCGGTCCGAACGGGTCGTCGATCACCAACTCGTAGCCGACCGACGTGACAAGCACGCTGAGGACGATCAACAGATGCGTCCGTTCCGACATCGCGCCCAGCCGGCCGGGCGTACCCGAACGAGCCAGGGCCTCGGTCAGCAGCAGACCGGCGCGGTAGAAGTAGATCCGCCAGATCAGCGCGCTTGTCATGAACGCGAGGGCGAAGGCGGCCGCCCGCAGGCCGGAGTAGTCGGCGCCGCCGCAAACCGTGCCGAGGACCAGAATCGACTCACCCAGGGCGATGAGAACCATCTGCTGGTACCTGTCGGCCAGATGCGTCCCGGCGATCCGCCAGCGGCCGATCCTCGAAGCGCCGAGCCGGGGCAGCGGCCAACCCAGGGTCCAGGCGATGTAGTCGACAGCGAGGGCCACGGCCCACAGCGACAGTCGGAACCGGTCCGGTCCCAACGCGCCGACCAGCCACAGCGGCATGGTCGCGGCAGCCCACACGGCAAGCCGCAACGGCACCCTCCGTCGCGGATGGCCACCCAGCGCGGCGGCGACCACAAGCGGCCGCACCACCATCACCACCAGGTACGCGGCCACGAACGGCACCGCCCGCTCCTCCATGGCGCGTGGCAACGTCACCGCCATCACCAGACCGGCGAACATGGTGCCGACCACTACCGCCTGGACGACCGGCTGCTCCGGCTCGTAACGGCTGGTGATCCAGGCGGTGTGCGACCAGATCAGCCAGAGCGCCAGAAAGAGCAGCAGCGTACGAGCGAACCCCTCGGCGAGCGCCCAGCCGGTGTCGTCGCCCAGGCCGGCGAATCGTTGCGAGACCCGGGTGAGGGCCACCACGAACGCCAGATCGAAGAAGAGCTCCAGGAACGTGGCCCGGCCCGAACTCTCGGGAGGACGCAGCAGTGCGGCACCGCGCTCCGCCGCCATCGACCGCCTCCGTCCCACCCCTCGTCGCCCAACGATCAGAGGTCGGCGGGGTTGCGGCAGCCAGCCTGCGGTCAGCTCTGCGGGCCCACCTGCCGCCCGGCGTCGACGAGGTTCTCGCGCAGGAGGTCCAGGAACCTCCCACACCAGGCCTCCACCGTCGAGCGGTCGAACAGGTCGGTGGAGTACTCGACCACGCCACGCAGGCCGTCGGCGAACGGCGTGACGACCATGGAGAAGTCCCGGCGGGCGCAGCCGAGCCCCTGGTCCGTCACCTGCACCGTCAGGCCGGGCAGCTCGACCTCGGGTACGCCCGGATTCATCCCGAACAGCAGGGTGGCCACCGGCGGCGTACCGGCGTGCCACTCGGGATCCACCGCTGCGTAGATCGCGGGCAGGGGCGCCGGCTGGTGCCGGATCGCGTCGAGGAACGCCCGCTCGGTGCCGGCCACCAGCTCGGTGAAGGACGTCGCGGCGGCAAGCGGTGGCCGCAGCAGCAGAGGACTGGTGAACAGACCGACCACCGACTCGAAGGCCCGGTCGTCGCGGTGGGCGTAGGGACAGGCGAGCACGATGTCGCCGCTGCCGGTCAGCTCGCGCATCAGGCACGCGTAGGCCGCCGCCAGCACGGGAAAGATCGTGCTGCCACTGCGGGCGGCGAAGCGCGTCACACGCGCGGTCAACTCGGCCGGGACGTCGAAGGTGAACTCCTCGCCGTGACCTGACAACCGCGCCGGCCGCGGCCGGTCCGTGGGTAGCGCCACCGAGCGGGGAGCGCCGTCGAGCTGACGTCGCCAATACGCGAGCACGTCAGGCGCCACAGGCGTGGCGCGCTGCCGGCGCGCGTACTCCAGGTAGGTGGTCGGGGGTGATGGTGGGATCGTCGCGTCCCCGCGCTCGGCGGCGTACCCGCGCCCCAGTTCGTCGAGGAGCTGCAGCATCGACCATCCGTCGCCGTTCAGGTGGTGCACGACGAGCATCAGCACCAGGGTCTCGTCGTCGACCCGGGCCAGTCGGGTCCGGAGCCAGGGGCCGGCATCGTCGGGGAAGGTCTCCCGTCCGACGCGTAGGCACCACTCGTCGACCTGGTCCGCGCGGAGGTCGACCACGGGCAGGCCCACCCCGTCCGCCGGCAGGACCTCCTGGATCAGCTCACCGTCGCGCTCCACCAGGCGGGTCCGCAGCGCCTCGTGCCTCGCGACGAGCCCGTCCACCGCGCGTCCGAGAGCGGGCAGGTCGGGTCGGCCGGTGAGGTCCATCCGCACCGCCATGTGCACGGCCGGCGGATTGGGCGCCTGACGCTGGCGGCGCCACATCAGCTCCTGCTGGTACGTCGTCGGCGCCCGGTCCACGACCGCGTCGCCACCCTTCGGCGACAGGGCCGCCGCCATGTCCCGGATGCCACGGCTGCGCAGCACCTCGTGCACGCTCACCGTGACCTCGCCGAGCGCGCTCAGGCGGTTGGCCAGACGGACGGCGGCGAGAGAGTGGCCACCGGCCGCGGTGAAGGGGACGTCCACCGACAACCGGGACACTCCCAGCTCAGCGCACCACGCATCGTGGACGAACCGTTCCTGACTCGTGCGGGGCGGCTCGTCGGCGGGCGCGGCGGCCGGCGCCGGCAGGCGGGCGGTGTCCACCTTGCCGGTGTCGGTGGTGGGCAGCGCGTCAAGCAGCACCCAGGCCGCCGGCATCAGATGCGCGGGGAGCCGATCGGCCAGCAGCGAGGCGAGCCGCGCGGTCCGGGCGCCGGCCGGCCCGTCGGTCTCGTCGGTCACCACGTACGCGGCCAGGTAGGGGTCGTCGCCCCGGTCGTGGCGGGCGATCACCGCCGCCTGCCGTACACCTGGCAACAGTGCCAGTTCGGCGGCGGCCTCGCCCGGCTCCACCCGGTGCCCGGAGATCTTGACCTGGTCGTCCCACCGGCCGACGAACTCGAGGGTGCCGTCTCCGCGCAGCCTGACGAGATCGCCGGTGCGGTACATCCGCTCGCCGGGCTGGTGCCGGTCCGGCACGAACGCCGCGGCGGTGTCGGCGGGTCGCCCCAGGTAGCCGCGGGCCACACCGGCGCCGCTCACGTACAACTCCCCCACCGCGCCCGGTGGCACCGGAAGGCCCGCGGGGTCCAGCAGATGCAGCCGCCTGTTGTCCACGGCGGTGCCGATGTCGACGGGTCCGTCGCCGGCCGGCGACACCGGGCCGGCAGTGGTGACGATGCTGCACTCGGTCGGCCCGTAGGCGTTGATCACCTCCGCGGGGAAGCCGGCGGGCGGGCGACGCCGCAGCTGGCTGCCCCCGACGACGAGCGTCCGGAGAGTGGCGGGCGCGGCATCCGGTAGCGCGAAGACCAGCTCGGCCAGGGGCGCCGGCAGCAGCGCCACCGTGACGCCGTGCCGGGACCACCAGTCGACCAGGGCGGCCGGGTCCGACCGGACCTCCGCCGGGACGAGGTGGACGGTGGCGCCGGCGGCGAGAGCCGGGTGGATCTCGGCGAGGTTCGCGTCGAAGCCCAACCCCAGGCCGTGCGCCACCGTGTCGGCAGGGGTGAGCGCGAGCGCCCGCACATGCCAGGACACCGTGTCCACGGCAGCCCGGTGCGGCACCAGGACCCCCTTGGGTCGGCCGGTGGAACCCGAGGTGTACACGCACCAGGCGAGGTGCTCGGGGTCGGGCACCCGCGAGGGCGGCGGCAGGTGCGGGTCCACCGGCTCCTCCACGAGGACGTACGCCACCTCCCTCGGGTGGTCGACCTCGGCGGTGGTGAGCAGCAGCCGCGCGTCGCTGTCGGCCAGCAGGGCACCGACGCGCGCGGCCGGTAGCGCCGGATCGAGGGGGAGGAACCCGGCGCCGGCCATCAGGACGGCGAGCTGCGCGGCGACGAGTTCGGGCCGTCGGGGCAGGAGCACCGCCACGACGTCGTCCGGTCCCACCCCGGCCGCTGCGATCCGGCGGGCCAACAGCTCGGCCCGCCGGTGCAGCTCCCGGTACGTCCACCGGGTCTGGCCGCAGACCACCGCGACGGCGTCGGGCGTGCGGGACGCCTGCCTGACGAACGGGTCGTGCAGCCGTTCGGCGAGCGGTTCGGTGCGCGGCCCACTGAGCTGCCCGGCCGGCGCGTCGAGGCGTGTCGCCAGGCGGGACAGCGGATCACCGGGCTGCCGGGTCGCCTGGTCGAGCACCCGCTGGACGTCGTCGAGGAACCGCCGCACGGTGGTGCGGTCGAACACCTCGGTCCGGTACTCGACGTGGCAGTGCACGGTGTCCCGGTGGGACAGGTAGACGATGAGGTCGACGGGCGCCTTGTCCAGACCGACCCGCAGGGGCGTCGCCGTCACCCCGGGCAGGTCGAACGTGAAGAGTTCGTCGCCGTTCTCGTACTCGACGACGACGTCGAAGAGCGGATGGTGTCCGACCTGCCGGTCCATGGCGAGCGCGTGGACCAGGACGTCGAACGGGACGACGTGGTCGTACCCGTCGACCGCGCTGGCCTGGATCCGCGCGACAAGGTCCCGGAAGGTGGGGTCGCCGGTGAGGTCCAGTCGCAGCGGCACCGTGTTGACGAAGAACCCGATCAGGTCCTGCGAGTTCTCGTCCCGTCCACTGGTGCCGGTGCCCACCACCAGGTCGGGCTGGCCGCTGTACCGGAACAGCATCACCCCGAACGCGCTGAGCAGCGTGCTGAACGGGGTCACCCCCTCGGCCCGGCTGAACCGTCGGATCCGCTCGTCCAGGTCGGCCGGGAAGTCCACGAAGAGGCTCTCACCGGCGGCCGACGGGACGGCCGGCCGCTGCCGGTCAGACGGCAGGACCAGGGTCGGCGGCGGCGGGTCGAGCTGGTTCAGCCAGTAGTCGAGGTGCTTGTCGGGCTCGTCGGCGGCGGCACGGGCCCGCGTGAGTTCCGGATAGCTCACCGGCAGCGGGGGCAGGTCCGGCGTACGGCCGGCGACCCGGGCCTGGTAGCACGCCGACACCTCCCGGGTCAGCACGGCGTACGAGCCGCCGTCGGTGGCCAGGTGGTGGAACGCCATCACCAGCACGTGCCGCGTCGGGGAGAGACGCAGCAGCTCGAAGGTGAACAACGGGCCCTCGACGAGGTCGAACAGACGCCCGCTCACCGAGGCCATCGCCTCCCGTACGACTGTCTCCTCGTCGGCTCCCGCGTGGTCGCGTACCGGAATGGCGACCTCCAGTCGCGGGTGGACGATCTGGCGGGGCTCCCCGTCGATCTCGCGGTAGGTGGTCCGCAGCGGGGCGTGCCGGTCCACGACGTCCTGCACCGCGTCGCGGAACGCGACCGCGTCGAGCGTGCCGTGCAGCCGCACCGCGGCGCCCTCGGTGTACGCGGGGGTGCCCGGATGGGTCTGCTCGGCAAGCCACAGCCGCCGCTGCCCCGGGGACAACGGTGCCGTGTCGACCACCTCGGCGGTGGGTCGGGACTCCCGGCGGCGGGTGGCCCGGCGCAGCGTGTCGATGACCGGCAGCCCGTCCCGGACCGCCTGCGCCGGCAGGCCGAAGTCGACGAAGCAGGCGATCTCGTCCGCGCCCGCCGCGAGGATCTGGTCCAGGACCGGCCGGCAGCTCTCCGGCGACCCGATGAGGGCCCGCTCGTCGCAGTACCGCTCGTACGCGCGGGAGAGCACGAACCGGACGTCGTCGTCGGGGGTGTCGGCCAGGTCGATGTTCATCCCGAGACTGTTGACCACCTGCCCGAGCAGGCTGAACGACGAGCGCAGGTACGCGCAGAACGGCTCGAAGGCCGTCGCGCGGGCCCGCTCGGCGTCCTCGTCGAGGTACGTGTGCATCAGCACCACGACCCGTCCGGCGTCGGGGTCGAGCCCGTGCTCGGCGCGGGTGCGGCGGTACAGGGCGATGTTCTCCGCCAGCCGCGCGACGTCCTGCGTCATCAGGTTGGTCACCACGCCCAGGCCCCGGCGGGCGGCCTCGCGGTAGCTGTCCGGGTTGCCGACGATGGCCGTGAAGATCGGCGGCTCGGCCTGCACCGGACGGGGGAAGAGCCGGACGTCGATGTCCTCGCCGGTGCCGGAGCGGGCCTGGACGGCCTCGCCACGCCACAGCCGCCGGACGGTGTCCAGGTTCTCGTACATCACCTGCTTGTGGCGGCGGAAGTTGTCCGGGTAGAAGACGAAGTCGTTGGCGTGCCAACCGGGCGCGCAGCCGAGACCGACCCGGCCACCGGAGAGACGGTCCACCATGGACCACTCCTCGGCGACCCGGATGGGATGGTGCAGCGGCAGCACCACCGACCCGGCGTTGAGCCGCAACCGGCGGGTCCGTACCGCCAGGGCGGCGGCGAGCACCGACGGGTTGGGGAAGATCCCGCCGAACGAGTGGAAGTGCCGCTCCGGCAACCACACGGCGTGGAAGTCGTGCGCGTCGGCGAACTCGGCGGCGTCCAGGATCACCTCGTACGAGTCGTCCCGGCCCTGCTCGGCGTAGTCGCCGAAGAAGTAGAGGCTGAAGTCGACAGTGTCGGCCGGCGCCGGTTGCGGGGCGATCGCCGGCCGCGGAGCGACCACGGGCTGCGGGGCGACCAGGGGCTGCGGGAGCGGCGCGGGCTGCGGGATGGGCGCGGGCTGCGCCGGTGGCAGCGGTTGGGCCGGCGGGGCCGGTGCCCCTCCCCCGAGCAGTGCGAGCTGGTCCCGCATGAGATCGAGCTGACGGTTCACGACGGCGACCAGGTCGGCCGACACCTCCCCGGGGCGGCCGGGCAGCGGCGTGGCCGCGTCCGCCGGTGGCCCTGCGCTCGCCGGTGGGGGCGTGCCGTTCGCGCGCGCGGTCGCCGGGTCCGCTGCCACCAGCCCCGGCGAGGGCGCGATCGACGGGACGGGCACGGTTGACGGGACCGGCGCGGTCGACGGGACGGGCGCGGTCGACGGGACGGGCGCGGTCGACGGGACGGGCGGACGCGCCGGGTCGGCGGGGTTCGTCGCCGGTGAGGCACCGCCGACCACCGCCTCGGCGAGACGGCGGGGGGTGCCGACCGCGCCGAACAGGTCGCGTACCGGCATCCGCACGCCGAACGTGTTGTTGATTTCCCGGGACATGGTCATCAGGAGCAGCGAATCCGCGCCGGACTGGAGGAACGTCTCGTCCGGGTCGATCTCGGTGGCGTCCACGCCGAGCCGCTCGGCGGTCAGGGCCAGCACCCGCGTGAGCGCCGCGTCCACCGCCGGGGCGGGCTGCCGCTCCCGGTCGGGCGCGACCGGCGGAGTTGCCGCGACGGCCTCCGCCGGTACGCCAGCCGCCGACGGCGGGGTCTGCTCCACAGGTCCTCGTTTCTCGGCCCAGAACCGCCGCCGCTGGAAGGGGTAGGCCGGCAACGACGTCCGCCGGCCGCCGCAGTCGGCGGTGAGCGCCGCCCAGTCCACCCCGACTCCGCCGACGTGCAACTCCGCGACGGCCTGCCAGACCCCGTCGACGGGTGCCAGCTCCCTGCGCTGCGACGGCACCCACCGCAGCTCCGACCCGGCGCCCCTGGCGATCCCGCTCAGCACACCGTCCGGTCCCGCCTCCACCACCGTCGCGACGCCCTGCTCGTGCAGGGTCCGCACCGCGGCGTCGAACAGGACCGGCTGGCGGGCCTGGCGACACAGGTAGTCGACGTCGGGCAGCCAGCCCGCCCGCCGCACCTGACCGTCCACGGTGCTGACCACCGGCACCCGGGTCGGCCGTACCGTGACCCCCTCGACCACGCGCCGGAACCTGTCGAGCACCGGCTCCACTGCCGCCGAGTGGAACGCCCGGTCGACCGACAGCGGGCGGGTCACCGCAGCGAGCCGTTCGGCGCGGACGGCCAACGCCCGCACCGCCTCGGGCGGCCCGGAAACCACGTACTGCTTCGGACCGTTGTGGGCGGCGACCTCCACCTCGCTTCCGGCGACCAGCTCCCGTACGACGTCCGCGTCCGCGAGCACCGCGAGCATCGCGCCGGGCGGCATGTCCTGCTGCATGAGCCGGCCACGATGGGCGGTGAGCGTGACCGCGTCGGCAAGCGACAGGGCGCCCGCGGCGACGAGTGCGGCGTACTCCCCCACGCTGTGCCCCACGAGGCAGCCGGGGTTCAGCCCCCAGGACCGCCACAGTTCGGCGAGCGCCACGCCTGTGACGACGAGGGCCGGCTGCGCCACGTCGGTCGGACGGGTGCCGGCGCCCGGCCGCTCGCGCAGTCGGGCGACCAGGTCGCCGCCGACCGCCCGCCGGTACGCCTCGGCCCCCTCGTCGAGCACCTGTCGGACCACAGCGAAGCGCTCGGCGAGGTCGAGGACGACCCCACGGAGATCCCCCTGGCCCGGGAAGGCCAGCGCGACCGAGCCGGGCGTCTCCGCGACGGCCTGCCCGACCCGCACCCTGCTGTCGTCGACGCCGCTCAGGTAACCGTCCAGGGCGTCGGCCAGCGCGGCGGTGGAGTTGGCGCGGGCGACCAGGCGGTGTCGCAGATGGCGGCGGGCCCGGGCGGCGGTCGAGACCACGTCCGCCATCGGCAGTTCCGGCTGGGAACGCAGCCGGTCGCGGTATCGGGCGGCGAGTTCCCGCAGCGCGCTCGGGTCGGCGGCGGAGAGGGGCAGCAGTCCCGGCGCCGGTTGGCCCGGGGACCCACCGACCGGGCGGGGCGCCGGCGGCTGCTCGACGAGCAGGTGGGCGTTCGTGCCGCCCACCCCGAGCGCGCTCACCGCCGCCCGGCGCGGGTGGGAGGCCTGCGGCCAGTCGGTGCGGTCGGTGACGATCGTGAACGGGCCGTCGGACAGCTCGATCGCCGGGTTCGGCCGGGTGAAGTTGATCTGTGGGGGAATCCGGCCGTCGCGGACGGTCAGGACCGCCTTGATCAGACCGGCCATGCCGGCGCAGCTGTCCAGGTGGCCGATGTTGGCCTTGACCGAGCCGAGGATCGGTCGGGCGTCGCCGTACACCTCGGCCAGGGCGTGGTGTTCCACCGGATCGCCGAGGGCGGTGCCGGTGCCGTGCGCCTCGACGTAGCCGATCGACCCGGCCGGCACCGCCGCGACATCCAGCGCCCGTCGGGCGACGTCGACCTGGCCGGACACGCCGGGGGCGATGAAGCCGACCTTGCTGGCGCCGTCGTTGTTGACAGCCGAGCCGAGGAGCACCGCGTGGATGCGGTCCCCGTCGGCGAGGGCGCGGTCGAGCGGTTTGAGGACCACCGCGGCGACACCGTTGCCCCCGACCGTACCGTCGGCGTCGGCGTCGAACGGCCGGCAGCGCCCGCGGGACGACAGGATGGACCCGGGAGTGGCCCGGTAACCGGTCACCTGCGGCACGTGCAGCGCGACGGCGCCGGCGACGGCCAGATCCGCCTCCCCGTCGAGCAGGGACCGCACCGCCAGGTGCACCGCCACCAGGGAGGTCGAGCAGGCGGTCTGCACGTTGATCGCCGGCCCGGTCAGCCCGAGGCGGTAGGAGATCCGGGTGGCCAGGAAGTCGGGCTGGTTGCCGAGCGCCGCCCCGATCGACGCCACCGGATCGGCCGACCCGGTGAACTCCCCGAGCTGGTGCCGCAGGTAGTTGTGGTGCGGGTACAGGTTCATCCCGCTGCCCGCGTAGACGGCGGTGCGAAGACCGGGGCCGTCGCCCGGGTGCCCCGCGTCCTCCAACGCGTGGTGGCACGTCTCGAGGAACAGTCGGTGCTGCGGGTCCAGCATCTCGGCCTCCCGCGCGGAGATGCCGAAGAATCCCGCGTCGAAGCCTGTGATGTCATCGAGGGTGCCGCTCGCGGCGACGAAGTCGGGAGCGGCAGCCGTCTCCGGCGGAACTCCGGCCGCCACCAGTTCGTCAGGGGTGAAGAAGCGGATGCTCTCCACCCCGGCGAGCAGGTTGGCCCAGTACCGCTCGACGGTGTCCGCACCGGGGAACCGCGCGGCCATGCCGATCACCGCGACGCGCCGGTCCCGTGTCTTCGTCTCGATCGGCGCCGGTGACGGCGCGGCGGGCGTGGCGGCGAGATGGGCGCTGAGCGCGTGGACCGTGGGGTGGGCGAAGAGCGTGGGCGCGGAGATCCGGCGGCCCAGCGCCTGCTCCAGGCGGGACCGGAGCCGAACCATCTCGACCGATCCGACGCCCAGCTCGTAGAACGGCACACCGGGGTCCACCGCAGCGCCGGTCAGGTCGGCGAGGATGTCGGCCACCAGGGCCCGTACCTCCGCGTGGCCGGGCGCGGCGGGCAGCGCGCCGGCGACGGCGGCGTCCGCGCCATCGCGGCCCGGCGTGGGGAACTCCCCGGCCACGTAGCGGCGGCGCAGCGCCGCGCGCTGGATCTTCCCGCCCGAGGTACGCGGGAACTCGTCAGCCGGCACCGCGACGACCGCCTCAGGCGTTACCTGCCAACGCCGGGCCACCACGGACGTGACGCCCCGGATCACCCGTTCGACAGGCACGTCGTCGTCGGGGACGTAGAAGACCACGAGCGCCTCGGTCCCGGTGCGGGGATTCGACACGCCCACGGCGGCGGCCAGACCGGCGCGTACGCCGGGCACCTCGCCCACCACCCGTTCGACCTCGTGGCTGGGGAGGTTCTGTCCGTTGAGGATGATCAGATCCTTGGCGCGTCCGGTGATCGCGACCTCCCCGTCCCGCATGAACGCGAGGTCGCCCGTGTCGAGCCAGTCGTCTCCGCCCGGGAACGCGAGCCGGGACGCCTCCGGATCGTCCAGGTATCCGCGCGTGACCCGGGCCGAGGTGATCTGGAGGCGGCCGATGCGACCCTCGGGGAGGACCGTGCCGTCGTGGTCGACGATCCGCACTGTGGTTCCCGGGGCGGGGCGTCCGACGGACAGGTACTCGGTGACGGTCTCCGGGGCGTCGTCCTCGGTGGCCCACTCCAGGTCACCGTCCAGACTCGAGGTACGGAGGCGGTGCCGGGCGCCGGGCGCCGCGTAGCGGGCGTAGATGATGCCTGTGGTGGTCTCCGACATGCCCCAGGCGGGACGCACCGCCGTCACCGGAATCCCGCTGACCGCCAGGAACGCCTCGATCGTCTCTGACAGGCACTGTTCCCCGCCGCTGACCAGGCATCGCACGTCGCGAAGGTCCCACTGCCGGTCCGGCGTACGCGCGACCGCGTCGGCCACCAGCCGTAGCCCGAAGTTCGGTGCCCAGCTGTGCGTCACCCGGTGCCGCCGCATCAGCTCCAGCCAGCGCGGCGGGTCGGCGAGCACCACCTCGGTGGCGACGTGCACGGTGCTGGCCCCGAGAAAGATCCCGGCGACGTGGTAGAGCAGCAGGCCCGCGGAGTGGTCCAACGGCAGCCAGTTGAGCAGGATGTCGCTCGGGCCGATCTCGAGCATCTCCCGGGCGCCGACGGCGTTCTCGGCGAGCGCCCGGTGGGTCAGGGGCATGATCTTGGGGGTGCCCGTGCTGCCGGAGGAGAGCTGCAGCAGCGCCACCGCCTCCGGGTCGTCGACCGGTTCGATCCGGCCCGCCTCGCCGAGGGACGGCCCCTGCCGGCGGTCACCCCCGGCAGTCAGCTCGGACGCCGCCACCACCCGGTCCCGCACCGCCAGGCGGGCGAGCACCTCGCGGTCGTCCGTGCCGCCCACGACGAGCGGCTCCCCGAGCCGGCGCCAGGCGTGCAGGAGGGCGCCCACACCCGGGGCGTCGGCGTCGTAACCGCCGAGGGCACCCACGGTCAGCGGGATCATGCCCCCCAGCACGCAGCCGGCGAAGACGGGCCAGTACTCGGCGCCGGACGTGATCCGCAGGATGACCGACGAGCCCGCCCGCGCCCCGTGTGCCCGCAGACCGGCCAACGACGTCTCTGCCCTGGCCAGCAGGCTCGGGTAGTCGAGGAACTCCTCGCGTCCGTCCGCGTCCACCACCTGGATGCCGCTGCCGGGGAAGTCCCGGGCCGCCCGGACGAGCGCCTCCCCCAGGGTGCGGGGGTGGGCGGCATCGTCCGGCACGGCCGGGCCGGAGCTGATCGCGGGAGGTCGGACGGACGGTGCTGGGTTCACGGGGCAACCTCGACTTTCTGTACAGCGGGTCGGTGCGGCCGGGGGCGGGCGTGGGCGATGACGAACACGACTGCGGCGACGAGCGCCAGCCCGTGCGCGGCGGCGACCACCGGGAGCGGGGGAAGTTGGTCGAGGGCGAACGCGCCGACGACCATCCCGAGGCCGAACCCGGCGTTCTGCGCGGCGCCGGCGAGGCCGAACAGCTGGGCCCGGCGGGACGGATCGACCTGTTGCAGGCGGGTGGTGTAGGCGATCTCGGCGTAGCCGTCCGCCATCCCGGCCATGAGCACCACGACGGCCAGGAGCCACAACGGTGGGCCGGTGAAGGCGAGGATGAACAGCGTCGACATCGCGCAGGTGGCGATCCCGAACGCCGTCGGGGAGGCCCGCCCGGCGTCGCGGTGCCCGGACGCGCGGGCGAACCAGCGGCCGACGACGAGGCTGCCGACCGCCCATGCCGTGGTGAACAGGGCCGCGAACGACGCGGGCGCGTCGGGGTGGGTCAGACTCGCGTACACGGGTAGCCCCACGTTGTGCGACGCGGAGCCGAAGGCGTCGGCGGCCCGGACCGCGATCATCGCCAGCACCACCGGGGCGAGCCCGGACAGCGCCCGCGAGAGGCGCGGGCCGGGTCGGTGGCCGGCCTGTCGCCCGCGCGCCGGCGCGGCCGCCGGGCGCCAGCTCCCCACCCTGGTCAGCAGGAGCGCGGACACGGCGAAGGAGGCCGCGTCGACAAGGAACGCGGCGTGGTAGCCGAGCAGTGTGACCAGCAGGCCCGAGGTCCCGAAGCCGAGCAGCATGGCCGTCGAACGGCCCGTGACGAGGTGCGCGTTGGCGCGGGCCAGCCCTTCGGGCCCGACCAGGTCGGGCAGCCCGCTGCGCAGCGCGACACCCCACAGGGCCTGGCCGGCGCCGAGCACGACGGCGAGCCCGTAGAGCACCGCCAGTTTCGCTCCCACCGGGACCACGACCAACAGCACGAGCATGGCGGCCGACACCACGTCCGCGGTGACCATCAGGCCGGTCCGGGTGTACCGGCCGACGAGAACTCCGGCGATCGGCGCCATGACGACCCCGGCAGCCAGACGCACGGCCATGAACAGCCCGGTCTGCACTGTGGATCCCGTGAGGTCCAGTGTGAACAGCCCCAGCGCCACCATGTTGAGGAAACTGCCGTAGGTGGACGAGGCCTGTGCGGCTATGACGAGGCGAAGGGGCCGCGCCGTGCGGACCCCCGTCGTTGGCAGGCGCAACCTAATCCGCCCTCATGCCCGTCGCGGCGAGCCCACCGCCGCCATTAACACGCGATTCTCGTATTCCGTCGAAATAACCGAAAGAGCGCGGATCCCGCGATGCGCAATGGGCCTGGTCGGAGCAATTTCTGCCACGTCACGACGACAATAACAATGGATGGCATTCATTGACTATCAGCTCCCCCCGCAGAACGAACGTAACGTTTTGCAAGGTGCACGTCAAGGTCCACATCGTCGACGGCCGCCACGCCCGGCGTTCGTCATTCGTCGCATGACTGCTTCAGATCCCGCAGATGACGCAGGCCGTGCAGGACCGTCGAGTCGGGCAGACCGAAGTCGATGAGGCACGCGACCTCGTCCACACCTGCCGCACGTAGCTCCTCGATGCGCTGCCGCCCGTCCTCCACCGTCCCGAACAGGGCGCCGTGCGCGAAGTAGCGTTCGAAGGCCCGCTCGAGCACCTCGTCCATCAGCTCTTCGAGCAGGGCGGGATCGAGGTCCTCGTCCACCAGCGACGTACGCGACATGAGGTCCAACGAGCTGCGCAGGTACTCCTTCATCGGCGCCCGCACCAGCGAGCGCACCTCCGCGCGGGAGGTGCCCAGCAGGGTGTGCAGCATGACCACCACGTTCGGCTCGGCGGACGACTCCTTTGCCGCCCGACGGTAGAGGGCGATCTTCTCCGCCAGCTCGTCGATGTCCTGGTCGAACAGGTGGGTCAGGAGACCCGTACCGAGCCGTCCGGCGGACTCGAAGGTCTGTCGACTGCCACCGGACGTGAGCCAGATCGGCAGTTCCTTCTGCACCGGCCGCGGATGCAGCAGCACCTGACGGGTCTGCCCCTTGCCGTCCACCACCGCGGCGGGCTCGCCGGCCCAGAACGACCGCACCTGCTCGACGGTCTCCGCCACCACCCGGGCCCGGGTGTCGTACGCCTGGGGGCTGAAGGCGAAGTCGACAGGATTCCATCCGGGGGCGAAGGCGATCCCCACCCGCCCGCCGGACAGGTTGTCGACCATCGACCACTCCTCCGCTATCCGCAGCGGATGGTGCAGTGGCGCCACCACGCTGCCGGCGCGGATCCGCACCCGGGTGGTGACCGCGGCGATGGCGGCGCCGGTCACCGACGGGTTCGCGTAGGGCCCTCCGAAGGCGTGGAAGTGCCGCTCCGGCGTCCAGACCGCCTCGAACCCGTTCTCGTCGGCGAAACGAGCACCGTCGATGAGTAGCCGGTAGAGACCCTCGTCGCGCGCCTCGGCTCCATCGGCGAAATAAAAGATGCTGAATTTCATGCCCATGGTCACTCCCGACCCAAAGCAGTCAACTGCGTGAGTGCGCGCCGGTCGACTTTTCCCATGCGCAGACAGAAAGATGCCGGAACCGGTTGGCGTCGGTCCATGATGGCGCGGGAATTGCGGGGGCGCTTGCTCATGGTTGCTGCCCACACCAGCGCCAGACCAAGAGGCACGACGACGCGGTAGCACGGAATTCGCCCCTGCGGCAATTGGCGAGAAGCCACGCATTCCCGGGAGTCAGCACCATTCGAGGGCGGCGGAATGCCGACGGACCTCACCCTGGCGACGACACCGCGCGTCCTCGTACCCGCTTTCAACGGACGGAGCACTACCGATGGCGGACCGCCCGCATGGATCGCCTGGCGGCGTGTCACTCGACGATCTCTGGTGGGAGGCGGCCGGGCCACCGGAGAGCGAGGAGGACGAGGCCGAGGGCTTCCTCACGCTGGGTGGGCAGTCCCTCGCCGCCCTCCGGTTCGTGGCGGCGGCCCGGGAACGGCTGGGCCTGGAGGTCCCGCTGGCGCTGCTGATGCGCGACAACGCCTCCCTCACCGACATTCGCGCACGGGCGCAGTCCGTGCCGGCGGCCTCGCCCGTACCGGCGCCGTCCACCGCGCCCCGGCACGAAACCCCCTACCGCTCGCCGCTGGCCCCCAGTCAGCGCCGGCTGTGGGTGCTCAGCCGACTGCATCCCGAGTCCGCCGCCTACAACGTGGTGACGGCGCTCCGCCTGGGCGGCAGCGTGCGGGTCGCCGCGCTGCGCGCCGCCCTGCGCGACGTGGTGCGGCGCCACGACGCGCTGCGCGCGTGGGTGACCGACGAGCCGGATCTGCGGTACGACGAGGACGCCCGGCCGGAGCTGACGGTCGAGGACGCCGACGGTCCGCTGACCCCCTCGACGATCGAGGAGTTCGTCAGGCGGGTGTCGGCTGTCACGATCCCGATGGACCAGGCGCCCATGCTGCGCGCCGGGCTGCTGCGCGCGGCCGACGCCGACGACGCGTGCCTGGTGCTCTCGATGCACCACATCATCTCCGACCAGGCCACAGTGGACATCGTCGTGGCCGATCTCGCTACCGCGTACGCCGCCCGTTCGGCGGGTGCGGCCCCCGACTTCGCCCCCGCCCCCAGCTTCGCCGAGTACGCCGAGGCCGAGACCCGACTGGTGGGCGGCACCGCCTGGCAGGCCGACCTGCGGTACTGGCGGGACCTGCTCGCCGAGGTGCGGGAGAGCCCGAAGCTGCCTGTCGCCCAGTCGATGGTCCCCTCCCTGCGCGGCGCGCACCAGCAGGCGGCGCTGGGCGCCGAGCGTACGGGCCGGGTGGACCGGTTCCTGCGTACCCACGGATTCACCCCGGCGGTGCTCCTGCTGGGTTGCCTGGCCGTCGTCCTGACCCGCTGGAGCGGCACCGAACAAGTGGTGGTCGGCATGCCGGCCAGCCGCCGCCGCTCCGCGGGCGAGCATGAGCTGGTCGGCTTCCTGATCGAGACCGTCCCGGTGCTGCTGGACATCGGCCGCCGCGCCGACCTGCTCGATGTGCTGCACCATGTCCGGGATCGTCACGTCGGCGCCATCACCCATGCGACACCGACCTTCGACGCCGTGCTCGCCGAGCTGGACCTGCCCGCGCGTCCGCTCGGCAATCCGTTGTTCCAGGTCTGGTTCAACGACCTCACGCAGAGCGCCGCGCTGCCCCGCTTCCCGGAGCTGGAGGTGCGGGCGCAGCCGGTGGCGGGCGACGGCGCGCTGTTCGACCTCAACCTGTACCTGCACCGCGACGGCGTCGACGGGTTCCGCGTCGAGCTGATCCACGCCGCGGACCGGGTCCGGCCCGCTCTGGCCCGGGAGATTCTCGACCAGTGCCTGCTCGTCCTCGACCAGATGCTGACCGACGCCCACGTGTCTCCACGGGCGGTCTCCCTGGTCACCGCCGCGCGGCGGGAGCGTTCGCCGCTGGCGGACCCGCCACCGTTCGACGCCGGGGCCGACGCCTGGTCCCCCGCGCGCGCCCTGGGTGGCGGGGCTGATGACACCGCGCTGCACACCGTCGAGGGTCCCCTGGCGTACGGCGCGCTCGACGCCGCGGTCGAGGACCTTCGTGCCCGGTTGACCGCCGCCGGCGTGACGCCGGGGCAGGTGGTGGAGATCCGTGGCCGGCGAAGCGCCGCCCTGGTGACGGCGCTGCTCGCCGGTTGGCGCGCGGGAGCGGTGATCGCTCTGGTCGACGCGGCGCTGCCCGAGGCGCGCCTGGCCCAGCAGCACGGACAGCTCCAGCCGGCGGCCGTGATCGACGTACCCGCGCAGGCGCTCGCGCCGCCGACGCTGCGCGGCGGCGTCGCGCGACCCCGGACGCTGCCCGGCGCGAGTCATGTCCTGTTCACGTCGGGCAGCGGCGGAATCCCCGCCGGAGTGGTGGTCGGTCCGCGGCTGCTGAGCGCGGCCCTCGCCTGGTACGAGGCGACGGTCCGGCCGACCGCCGCCGACCGGTTCGCGCTGGTCGGCGGGATCGGTCACGATCCGGTGCTCCGCGATCTGCTCGTCGCGCTGCACGTCGGGGCGAGCGTCGCGGTGCCTCCCGAGGCGGTGCTCACCGACCCGGCCGCGCTGCTGCGCTTCCTCGCCGACCAGCGGGTAACCGTGCTGCACGCCACCCCCGGCCTGCTGGAGCTGCTCGTCGCCGCGCACCACTCGACGCCCGGGATCCGGTTGGACTCGCTGCGGTTCGTGCTCAGTGGCGGCGCGCCCCTCACCGCCGGACTGGTCCGTCGCCTGCGGCAGCTCACCCCCGCCGCCGTGGTCAACGGCTACGGCACCACCGAGACCCCGCAGCTGGCCGCCTGTCACCAGGTCCTGGGGCACGGCGTGTCCGCCGATGAGGCGCTGTCCGGGTGGGCCGACGACGAGGTGCTGCCGCACGGGCGGGGCGTCGCGGGCACCGAACTGCTCGTCCTGACCGACGACGACCGGGACGCCGGTGCGGGCGAGCCGGGCGAGATCGTGGTGACCGGTCCCCTGCTCGCCGAGGGTTACCTGGACGACAGTGGACCGGCGGAGCGCTTCGCCACCGGCCCCGACGGTCGGCGGACCTTCCGGACCGGTGACATCGGTCGTGTCGACCCGGACGGCGGGGTCCAGTTCGTCGGCCGGCGCGACCGTCAGATCGACGTCGACGGTCACCGCCTGGACCTGGCCGAGGTGGAGGCCGCCGCCCGCCGTGCCGGCCCGGTGGCGCAGGCCGTCGCCGGGACCGTCACCACCGCCGCCGGCCCCGTCCTGGCCCTCCAGGTCGTCCCCCGGCCCGACACCACTGTCGACCCACTCGCGCTGCGGTCGTACCTGCTGTCACAGCTGCCGGGGTACGCCGTGCCGGCCCGGATCGACGTCCGCAAACGCCTCGCCACCAGCGCCAACCACAAGGTGGTGTTCCACCCCGCCGACCTCGCACCCACTGACACCGACGAGTCGGCCCGGCGCGACGCCCCGGCCACCGACACCCAGCGCTGGCTGGTCGACCTGATCGCCGGGGTCATCGGCCGGCGGATCGGTCTCGACGAGCACTTCTTCGAAGCCGGGCTCACCTCGATGCGCCTGCTTCAGGTGCACGCGCTGCTGTCCGACGCCATGCCCGATCCACCTCCGGCGACGGCGTTCTTCGCCCATCCGACAGTTCGCCAGATCACCACGCTGCTCGCCGGAGTGTCCGCGACCACCGGACCGGCGGCGCCCCTGCGGCGCGAGACGGGACCGCAGGGCGCCGGCGACCGACGCCGGGCCGTCCGGACCCAGTTGAACCAGGAGCGGAAGGGACAGTCGGGCCATGGACGATGAACTCGAGCCCATCGCGGTGATCGGCATGGCCGGGCGGTTCCCGGGCGCCGACGACGTGGAGCAGTTCTGGCGCAACATCAGCGCGGGTCGGGAGTCGATCCGGTTCCTGTCCGAGGACGAACTGCTGGCCGCCGGAGTTCCCCGCTCCACCCTCGACGACCCCGCGTACGTGCGGGCGGTCGCCGAAGCCGCGCACCTCGACATGTTCGACGCCGCGCTGTTCGGGATGTCCGCTCGGGAGGCGCGCACCAGCGACCCGCAGTTGCGGCTGTTCCTGGAGACGGCGCACGCCGCGGTGGAGAACGCGGGCTACGACCCGGACTCGGTGACCGACGTCGGGGTCTTCGGCGCCGCGGGCACCAACCGGTACGTCGACCTGTATCTGCGCCCGGACCCGACGGCGGCCACCGGCATCACCGGCCTCGCGGTCGGCACCTGGAACAACCTCGGCTCACTTGCCACCATGGTGTCGTACAAGTTGGACTTCACCGGGCCGGCCATGAGTGTCCAGACGGCCTGCTCCAGCTCACTTGTCGCCATCCACCAGGCGGTGTCCGCCATCCGCAACGGGGAGTGCGAACTCGCCCTGGCCGGCGGCGTCGAGGTCGAGCTGCCGCTGACCCACGGGCACCGGTGGGCGATGGACGGACCGTTCAGCCGGGACGGGCACTGCCGGCCCTTCGACGCGGCGGCCAGCGGCACGATCTTCGGCAGCGGCGTGGGTGTCGTGGTGCTCAAGAAGCTCTCCCGGGCACTCGCCGACGGTGACGCGGTGCGGGCAGTCGTCCGGGCCACAGCCGTCAACAACGACGGCGCCCGGAAGGTCGGCTTCACCGCCCCCGGGGTCACCGGCCAGACCAACGTGGTGCTGGAGGCCATGATGATGGCCGAGGCGGACGTACGCCACGTCGGGCTGGTCGAGGCGCACGCCACCGGGACGATGCTGGGCGACCCGATCGAGGTGGCCGCCCTGCTGGCCGCGTACCGCCGGCTGGGGCACCCGGGCGACGGCACGGTGGCCCTCAGCTCCGTCAAGGCAAACGTCGGTCACCTGGGCCACGCGGCAGGTGTCACCTCCTTCATCCGTGCCGTGCTCAGTCTGGAGCGGGAGAAGATCGCGCCCACCATCAACGTGAGCGCCGTCAACTCCAAGCTGGAGCTGGACGGCTCGCCCTTCCACCTGCCCACCGAACCCACAGCCTGGCCCCGCCGTCCCGACCAGCCCCGGCTGGCCGCGGTCAGCTCCCTCGGCATCGGCGGCACCAACGCCCACGCGGTGCTTCAGGAAGCGCCCCTGCGGGTGGCCGAGCCGGCCGTCACCCGACCCCGCCTGCTGGTCTGGTCGGCGGCGACGACCGCCGCCCGGGACACCTACCAGGAGCGGATCAGGACCCATCTGGCCGACCACGGCGAGAAGACGTTCGCGGCGACCGTCTCGACCCTGCAGCACGGCCGCCGTGCCTACCCGCACCGGGCCGCCCTGGTCGCCGAGAGCGCCGCCGAGGCGGTCACCGGGCTCGGCCCGGACGCCCCGAACGCGATCATCCGGGGCGCCGGAGAGCGGCGGGAACTGGCCTTCCTCTTCCCCGGCCAGGGCGCGCAGCACGCCGGTATGGTGCGGGACCTGTACCAGCAGGAGCCACGCTTCGCCGAGGCCCTCGACGAGACACTGCACCTCTTCTCGGCCGCCGGCGCGGACGTCGCACAGGCCTGGCGTACGGGTGACGACACCCGCCTGGCGAGCACCTCCGTCGCGCAACCACTGCTGTTCGCCGTGGAGTACGCGCTGGCGCGGCTGTGGCGCTCGTGGGGAGTCGTACCGCACCGCCTCCTGGGCCACAGTGTCGGCGAGCTCACCGCTGCCGCCGTCGCCGAGGTGGTCGGCCTCTCCGACGCCGTCACGCTGGTCGCGGCCCGCGCCCGGGCCATGGAGCGGATGCAGGCCGGTGGGATGCTCGCCGTCGCCGCGCCCGCGGACGAGCTGGCCGGCCTGCTGTCGGCGCGGGTCGGGATCGCGGCGGTGAACGGGCCCCGGCAGACCGTACTTGCCGGTCCGCACGACGCGCTGGCGGAGCTGGCCGCCCCGCTGCGGGAACGCGGCCTGCGCAGTCGCCCGATCCGCACCGCGCACGCCTTCCACACCGAGGCCATGCGCGCGGCGGCCGACGAGTTCCGCGCCGCCTTCGCCGACATCACGCTGCGCCCGCCGCGAATCCCGATCGTCTCGGCCGCCACCGGCGCGACGATGACCGCGCGGCAGGCGACGGACCCGACGTTCTGGGCCGACCAGCTCGTCGAACCCGTGCTCTTCGGACCCGCGCTGGAACATCTGCTCGACCAGGGGCCGCAGCTGCTGATCGAGGTGGGGCCGGGCCAGACCCTCACCTCGTTGAGCCGGTCGCACCGCGCCCTGGCCGAGGGCGGGCACACGGCCGTGGCGTCGCTGCCGGCCCGGCGTCCGAACTCCGGCGAGGACCAGATCGCGCTCCTGCGCTCCCTCGCCGCCGTCTGGACCGACGGACACGACGTGGACTGGCACGCGGTCGGGCAGGGGCGGCAGGTCATCCGTACGCCGCTGCCGGCCTACCCGTACCAGCGGGAGCGGTTCTGGGCGGACCCGCCCGCCGCCACCGCCGCACCGATCTCGCCCACGCCCGAGGCGCCCCCTACCGAACGCGCCGAAGTGGCACCACCGACAGTCGACCCGACGGAGGAGCAGTTGACCGCCGACACCCCAGTGGACGA
Organism: Micromonospora sp. NPDC093244; assembly: GCF_040683695.1. Classification (NCBI taxonomy): domain Bacteria; kingdom Bacillati; phylum Actinomycetota; class Actinomycetes; order Micromonosporales; family Micromonosporaceae; genus Micromonospora; species Micromonospora sp. NPDC093244. The sequence goes on along the minus strand of NZ_JBFBEO010000001.1, from coordinate 1,121,546 downwards.
GTCCCCGTTCTCGGTGCCCTGCTGGGTGCAGGCGCCCCGCCAGGCGGACCGTGGCCACGACGCGGCGCCGCACGCGCTGCTGCTGGCCGAGGAGGACCGGGCCCGCGAGCTGACCGTCGCCCTGCAACGGGCCGGAATCAGGGTGGTGCCGGTTCCGGCCGATCGCGGATCCGGCTCCGCCGAGCGCTCCTTCCACCTGCCCGTACGACGTCGGGGCGAACTGGCGGACCTGCTGCGGGACGTCGCGGCGGCGGGCCGGCAGCCGCTCATGCTGGTGCACGCGTGGGGTCTGTCGGACGAGGTGGCCGACCGCGCCGACCCGGCCGCGCTGCAACAGCCCTTCCGGGAGCTGCACGAGGTGGCGCGGCTGGTGTCCCGGGCACCCGGGGTGGCGGACGGCGCCCGCATCGTCGTGCTGACCCGCGAGGCCGTCGACATCAGCGGCGCCGAGGGGGTACGCCCGGAGCACGCCCTGTTGCCGCCGCTGGTCAGGACGATCGCCGACGAGGACAGCCGGCTGACCGTACGCCTGATCGACCTCGGTGGGCGGGTGACCGACGACGACCTCGCCGGGGAGTTGGCGGACCAGGACGGCTCGCCTGTCGTCGCCCTGCGCGGCGACAGGCGGTGGGTGCCCGCCGAACGGCGGCTGGAGGTGGTCTCCGGGTCGTCGCCCACCGTCCGCCGCAACGGGGTGTACCTGATCACCGGCGGCGGTGGAGGACTCGGCATCGAGGTGGCCCGCGGCCTCGCGAGAACCGGCCAGCAGCCGACTCTCGTCCTGGTGGGTCGGACCGGGTCGGTGTCGGACGACGTGGTCGACGAACTCGGCGCGCTCGGTGCGACGGTGCAGGTCCACGGCTGCGACATCGCCGACACGCAAGCACTGGGCCGCGTCGTCGACGAGGTGACCCGGCGGTGGGGTCCGGTCAACGGGGTCCTGCACCTGGCCGGCCGGATCGGCTCCGGCACGGTCCAGTTCACCGACGCGGCGGACAGCGAAGCGACATTCGCACCCAAGATGGCAGGTGCGCTGAGCATCGAGAAGGTCTTCCACGGCCGCCCACGGCTGGACTTCCTCGTCTGCTTCTCCAGCCGCGCCGCGCTGGAGGGCCAGCCGGGCGGCGCGGACTACGCCGCGGCCAACGCCTACCTGGACACCTTCGTCCGCGACACGCCCCTCGCCGCCGACCGCCTGCTGAGCATCGACTGGCCTGCCTGGCACGGCGTGGGCATGGCGGCGGGCGGGATGCTCCGCTCCGCCGGCCGGACGCCGGCCCGCAGCTGGCAGACGGTGCTGAGCGCGGAGAACGACCCGGTGACCGACGAGCATCGGCTGGGCACCGTGCCTGTGGTGCCCGGCACCCGACACCTCGACCTGGTGGTCGAGGCGTTCCGGGCCGAGATCCTGGACGGGGCCGAGGAGCCGGTCCAGCTGACCGACGTCGTGTTCCAGCGGATGCTGGAGCTGACCTCGCCGCGCCGGGTGGAGGTGGCCTTCAACCCCGAGGGTGAGAGCTGGGCGTTCTCGGTCTCCTCGGCGCCGCCGACCACCTCCTCCCCCACCGACGTGCAGACTCACGTACGGGGACGGATCGCCGCGTGGCGTCCCGACCCGGACGCCCCGGCGCCGCGCCGGGTGGACCTGGCCGCGCTGCGCGCCACCCTGACCGAGCACCGCCCACTCCCACCGTTCGGCAGCGACCGGCAGGCGTTCACGCTGGGCCCCCGCTGGCGCACCTACCACCAGGTCCAGACCGACCCGGCCGGTGACAACCAACTGCTCGTGCTGGCGTTGCCCGAGGACTACCAGGACGAGGCCCGCCAGCACGCCGTGCACCCGACGCTCATGGACGCCGCCACCACCTCGGTTCGTGACCTGGACCGGGACGACATCCACGTCCCCTTCATGTACCGCTCGGCGGTGGTGCACGGCCGGCTGCCGGGTCGCGTCTTCAGTCACATCCGCCGCCGGCCGGACGCCCCGGCCAACAGCATCGTGGCGGACCTCGACGTCCTCGACGAGGACGGCGCCGTCCTGGTCGAGGTGCGGGGCTTCACGATGCGCCGCGCCGCCGACCCGGCCGCCCTGGTGTCACCGCGCGGCTCGGACGAGGCCGCCGCCGGGAGCGTCGGTATCCCGCCCGAGGTCGGTGTGGACCTGCTGATGGCCCTGCTGGCGGCGCGTACCCCCCGGCAGGTGGCGGTCCGCCGGTTCCGCGGCGGTCGTCCCGAGCCGTCGTCGCCCGACGCGGACACGACGCGGGTACGGCAGGTGGTGCCAGCGCCGCGGCCGGTGTCGGTCCCCCGGCCGGTGTCGGCGCCCCGGCCCCCCGGGTCGGCGAACGGCAAGCACGAACCGTCGACGCTGGCGGCGCCCGCCGTCCCGGCGCCCCCACAGATGCCCGCCGCCGAGCCGACGCCGGCACCGGCCACCGCGGAGCCGATTCCGCCGGCCGGCGAGCTGGCCGACCAGGTACGTGAACTGTGGACGGCGGCGACCGGCGTCGTCGACCTCAGCGACGACCAGGACTTCTTCGCCCTGGGCGGTGACTCGCTGATCGCCGTGGAGCTGATGTCGCAGGTCCGGGACCGCTTCGGCGTGGACCTGAGCATCGGCGCCATCTTCGACTACTCCACTCTCGGCAGCTTCACGGAGGAGCTGCGCCGGTTGGGGGCGGGACGATGACCGCCGAACACCTGCTCCGCCTCGGCGGCAGCGACTGGTCGATCTGGAGACAGTCGGTGCTCCGCAGCGCCGGCTTCCCCGCAGCCGAGGTCGGCCGCCTCAGCAGTGGCGAGCTGGCGGCGGCGGCCGACCGGTTGGCGTCGGGCGAGGGCAGCCGGGACGACTACCAGGCCGCGTACGACCTCGCGACGACCGACCTGTCGGAGCAGATCCGGCGGATCGCCCGTGACCCGGCGTTCCGCGAGGCGGTGGCCTGGCAGAACAGGGCACTCATCGCCGACTGTGTCGACAAGGCCGCCGCCGGGGAGCCGCGCAACGTCCGGGGCCGCAACCACGAGTCGGCGATCGCCAGTTACTGGCAGCGCTACTGCGTCAAGAACGACACCATCGGCTTCTTCGGTCCGGTGGGGTGGGCGCACTGGTCCACCGACGACGCCGCGACGCGAGTCCGGCCCGGCCGCGACCTGCTCGCCCGGCGTACGACGTACTTCGAGGTGTGGGCTGTGGACGCGGTGGCCCGGGCGTTGGAGCAGGACCCGAAGCTGCTGCCGTGGCTGCCGCCCCGCCGGGTCAACTCGTTCGACCTGGTCGGCCGGACCCTGCACCGCAGCAGCCGACCGCCGGTCCTGCTGACCGAGACGGAGGCCGAACTCGTCGGCCTCAGCGACGGCACCAGGACCGCCCGGGAGGTGGCCGAGGAGGTCCTCTGGTCGGGCCACCCAGACCTCGACACCGAGCAGGACGTCCTCGACCAGCTCGTGGCGCTGCGGGAGCGAGGGCTCCTGCACCTCGGCCTGGAGGTCGCGATCTCCGCCCGCCCCGAACGGGAGTTGATCGAACGACTCGAACGGGTGGGCGACCCGGTGGTCCGCGAGGAGGTGCTGTCCCGCGTGGGTCGCCTCCTGCACGCCCGGGACGCGGTCGCCGCCGCGGCCGGGGACGAGGCGAAGCTCGTGGTCGCGCTGGAGCAGGCCGCCGCGGTGTTCGAGGAGTCCGCGGGCGTGCAGGCGGCCCGACGGCCGGGGCAGACCTACGCCGGACGCACCATCCTCTACGAGGACACCGTGCGCGACGTGGACGTCCGCTTCGGCACCCAGGTGATGGACGCCCTGGCCCCGCCGCTGGCGCTGCTGTTGCAGAGCGCCCGCTGGTTCGTCGCCGAGGCGACCCGCGAGTACCGGGCGGTGTTCGACCAGGCGTACGAGCTGGCACGCGCGCGCTCCGGCGACGCCCCACCGTCCCTGGCGGCGGTCGTGGCGGCGGCCACCCCGCAGCTGTTCTTCTCCCTGCGTGAGCTGCCGCCACCGGTGGCGAGGGCCGTCAGTGGACTCCAGCGACGGTGGCAGGAGATCCTGGCGCCCTCCCCGCAGACGCGTTCGCACCAGGTGCGTGCCGAGGACATCGCGGAGCGGGTCGCCGAACTCTTCGCCGCGCCGGAGCCCGCCTGGGCGGCAGCCGTGCACCACGCCCCGGACCTGATGATCGCCGCCGACGGCCCCGAGGCGATCGCCCGCGGCGAGTTCCTGCTCGTCCTCGGCGAACTGCACCTGGCGTCGAACACCGTCGAGAGCCGCCTCTTCGTCGAGCAGCACGAGGACCCGTCCTGGCTGTTCCGGGCGGACGAGGCGGACCACCGCGACCGCAGGGTGTACCTGTCCTCACCCAAGCACTGGCAGGCGGTGAACTCCCGCACGTACCCGCCGTCGGCGCTGCTGTCGCCCCGCTACACGTACTGGTCGCTGCACCCCGACGCCGGCGGCACCCCGGCGGAGCCGCTGCCGGCGGCGCGCCTCGTGGTGCGGCGGGCCACCGATGGCCGGCTCGAGGTGCGGACCCGTGACGGCGCCCGGCACTTCGACCTGCTCGAGGTGGTGGGCGAACTACTCTCCGCCGCCATCGTGAACGGGTTCAAACCGCTGCCACCTGCCGCGCACCGACCCAGGATCGCGATCGACCGGCTGGTACTCGCGCGTGAGTCGTGGACGGTGGACGCCGCCGACCTGCGCTGGGCGTCCATCAAGAAGGAGCCGGACCGGTTCCTGGCGGCCCGCGCCTGGCGCGCCGAACTCGGCCTGCCGGAGCGGGCGTTCTACAAGGTGCCGGTCGAGGACAAGCCGGTCTTCGTCGACTTCACAAGCCTGGTGCTGGTGAACCTGTTCGCCAAGGCGGTACGGCGGACCGCGGAGGCGCGGCAGACCACGTTCACCGTCTCGGAGATGCTGCCGGACCTCGACCAGACCTGGCTGACCGACGCCGACGGCGCCGGCTACACGGCGGAGGTGCGCGTCGTGGCTGTCGACCCGGCCGCCGGCACCGCCGGCCCGGAACCCACCGATCCTCGCGCCGAAAGGGACATGTAGGTGCTGGAAGAAGAGCTGGTCGACTATCTCCGTCAACTGCTGCCCGACTACATGGTGCCGTCGGCTGTCGTCACGCTTGACGCCCTGCCGCAGACGCCCAACCACAAGGTGGACCTCAACGCCCTGCCGGCGGTCACTGTCGAGACGCGGGCCGACGGCTCGCCCCGCGACGACCTGGAGCGGGACCTGACCGGCCTGTGGGCGCAGCTGCTCAAGCGGGACCAGGTGGGCGTGCACAACGACTTCTTCCGGATCGGGGGCAACTCTCTGCAGGTGATGCGGGTGATCGCGCACGTGCGCCGGACGTACGGGGTCGGTGTGCCGGCCAGCTACCTGTTCGAGCAGCCGACCGTGGCGGCGCTCGCCGCACGGGTGAGGGAGGCGTCGGCCGTGGGACCGGCCGGCGCGGAAGGGCAGGACTCGTGACGTCGACCTCCGAGCCGTCGTTCGGCCAGGAGCGGATCTGGCTCCTGGAGCAGCTGCTGCCGGACACGTTGATGCACCACCTCACCCTCGCGTACGAGATCCGGGGGCCGCTCGATCCGGCGGTGCTCGGCCGCGCCGCCGATGCCGTGGTGCGGCGACATGCGGCGCTGCGTACCACCTTCCACGATCGCGACGGCCGTCCCTTCGTGACCGTGCACGACACCGCGCCACCCGTGCTGCGTGTGGTGCCTGTGGCGTCCTTCGACGAGTGGGCGGACCTCGCCGAGGCGGAGATCGGGGCGAGGTTCGACATCTCCGAACTGCCGTTGCTGCGGATGACCGTGTTCCGGATCGCTGAGGACCACCACGTCCTCCTGATCGTTTTGCACCACATCGTCGCGGACGGTGCGAGTCTGGGCGTGCTCCTCGACGAGCTCTCCGACGCCTACGTCGCCCTGCGCGACGGCGAACCGTGGCGGCCGGCGGAGCTGCCGACCACCTACCAGCGGCACGTCGAGGAGCAGCGAGCCACCGCGGCGGACGGCTCCTGGGCCGAGGACCTCGCCTACTGGCGGGAGCGCCTGCACGACGCCCCCGCCATTTTCACCATGCCGGGGGCCGCCCCACGCCCGAGCCGTCCGACGCTGTCGTCGCACAAGGCACAGGCGTCGCTCACCGACGAGGACGCCGCCGCGGTGCGGGAGTTCGCCCGCCGGCAGCGGGTGTCGCCGGCGATGGTCCTGTCGGCCGCGTGGGTGGCCACGCTGAGCCGGCACAGCGGGGAGCGGGACATCCTGATCGGCACCTCGGTGTCCGGTCGTGACCGCGCCGAGCTGCGCGGCCTGATCGGTCTCTTCATGGACGTGGTGACACTGCGGGTGCAACTGCCCACCGGCACGAGCTTCGCCGACCTGGTCACCCGGGTACGCGACGAGACGCTGACCGCCATGATGCACCGTCGACCACCGTTCACCGCGGTGGTGGCCGAACTCGGCGCCGAGCGGAGCCTGGCGTACAACCCGGTCTACCAGGTCCTGTTCAACAACGCCTCGCGGCCGGCGGAGGCGTTCGACGACGTACCCGAGCTGGTTTGTCGACGGTTGCCGCTGGACTCCGGGACGATCCAGACCGATCTCGAGTTGGTCGTGGCGCCCGGGGCCGACCAGCGCACGCACCTCAAGCTGGAGGTCAGCGCGGACCTGTACGCGGAGAACATGCCCGCCCTTCTGCTGGACCACGTGGTCAACCTGCTCCGCGACGGGATGGCCGCGCCGGACACCCCGGTGGAGCGGCTCAGCCTGATGAACGAGGAGCAGCGCGGGGACCTGCTGCGTCTCTGCGCGCCGCCGTCCACTCCCCTGCCCGACGTGCGCAGCGTCCTGGAGCTGGTGCGCGCCTCGATCGACAGGCGGCCCGACGCGCCGGCGATCCACAGCGGGAGCCGCCGGTTCACCTACGCCGAGCTGGGGCGGCACGTCAGTCGGCTCGCCGACCGGTTGGCGCGGCAGGGGGTGACCCGTGGTGACGTGGTCGCCGTCCATCTCGACCGGTCCGTGGAGGCCCTGCTCGCGATGCTGGCGAGCTGGCAGCTCGGAGCGGCGTACCTGCCGGTGGACCCGACGTACCCCCGGCGCCGGATCGAGTTCATCCTGCGCGACGCGAAGGCGCAGGTGATCGTCACCGGTCCGGCGACCGCGCCGGACACCTTCTCCGCCCTCGGCGCGCGAGTCGTCGTGGTGGACGAGGTCGACGGCGACGCCGCCGACGCTCCGCCGCTGGGCGTCCCGGCGGCGGGTGACGGCGAGGACCCGGCGTACGTCATCTACACCTCCGGTTCCACCGGGCAGCCCAAGGGCGTCAACGTGCCGCATCGCGCGGTGGTGAACTTCCTGACCTCGATGGCGCGCCGGCCGGGCCTGACCGAGGACGACGTGATGCTCGCCCTGACCAGCCCGTCCTTCGACATCTCCGTGTTGGAGCTGTTCCTGCCCCTGACGGTCGGCGCTCGGATCGCGCTCGCGTCGACCGACGACGCGCGCGACCCGCAACGCCTGCTGGACCTGCTCACCGAGGAACGGGTGACAGTGGCACAGGCGACGCCGGTGACCTGGGACGCCGTCCTGGCGCTGGCCCCTTCGGACCTGCGCCTGCGCCTGGCGCTCTGCGGCGGCGAGGCGCTCACCCGCCCGCTGGCCAACCGGCTCTGCGCGGTCGCCGACGAGGTGTGGAACATGTACGGCCCGACGGAGACGACTGTGTGGTCGCTGATCGCCCGGGTACGTCCGGGGCCCGAGGACGAGGTCGTGCCGATCGGCCGCCCGATCCAGAACACCTCCGCGTGGGTGCTCAACGCCGACGGCGCGGTGCTGCCGGCAGGTGTGGTGGGTGAGCTGCACCTGGGCGGGAGTGGCGTGGCGCTCGGCTACCGGGGCCGTCCGGGGCTGACGGACCAGCGCTTCGTCGAGGGACCGCCGGAGACCGGCGCCGAACGCCTCTACCGGACCGGCGACCTGGTGCGCCTGCGCCCCGACGGCGACTTCGAGTTCCTCGGTCGGGCCGACTCGCAGGTCAAGATCCGGGGTCACCGGATCGAGGTGGACGAGATCGCCAGCCTGCTGCGCCGGCACCCCCGCGTGAAGGACGCCGTGGTCGTGACCCGCGACGACGGGTCCGGTAACACCCAACTGCTGGCCTACGTGGTGCCCGCCGGGCCCCGCGTGCCCGCTGCCCGGACGAACGGATCGAGATGACGATGAACACCACGTGGCGGGTTCTCGCCCCGGGACCCAGCGATCGCGTGCTCCTCGCCGTGGACTTCGGCCCGGGACGACGCGAGGCCGGTTTCGGCGACCTGGTCGCCAACCTCGCACCGGAACCCGTGGTGTGGGAGACGGTGTTCGCCGCGCAGACCGGTGACCTGGTCGCCGGCACGGATCCCGACCGCTGCCTGAACCGCTGGCTCGACGACGTCGCCGACGCCGGGCTGGAGGTGAGCGGGGTGCTCGGCTACTGCGCCGGCGGCACGTTGGCCCGCCAAGCGGCCGGCCTGCTGCGTACGCGCGGTCTGCCCGAGCCTCCGGTCGTGCTGCTCGATCCCAACGACGTCGACGGCGCACTGATCCAGGACCTCTTCGCCACGTCCGTGGAGGGTTACGCGGGTCTGCTGTCGGACGACGAGATCCGGGACGCCCTCGCCGCCGCCGAGGGTTTCACCGGCACCCTCGGGCCGGACATCGGCAGGCAGTCGCCCACGGCGCTGGCCGAGGCGATGCGCGGCCTCCAGGCCGTGTACGACGAGGTCGTCCACACCGTGTGCAGGATGTTGGACGCCGACGACGAGGTGGGCCGGGAGTTTTCGGAGCGGTTCTCCGCGTTCCTCGGCTACCTGGTCACCGCCGGACGCGCGGGCGCGGCCCGGGGTGGCGCGGAGACGGTCATCGTGTCCGAACGCCACGACCTGCCCGCCGGGTTCGGCGTCGCGGACCATCGTCTCCGGGTGCCGCGCGCGACGCTGCTCGCCGATCCCACCGTCGCGCGCCTCGTGGCGGAGGCACTGCGCTGAGCGGCCCGCTGGCTCACCGCGCCGAGCGCCGTCGACGCCACCACCAGGTACGCGATGGGGTCAGTCGCCACCGCGTCCGGTGCCCGGCGCGTCCATTCCTCTACGGAACGCCACATGACGAACCCGCGCTGTGGCAAACGGTCGTCGTGTCCCGATGGTGGAAGTCGCCGCCCTGGACATCGCATGGGTGACGGTCATCGTCGGAACAGATCAACTCTGCTGCACGGATCGGCAATCCCCGGGGTCGTTCGCTCCTGATTGGGAGCCGACCCGCGACAGTGCAGGACGTGAAATGCTCTCGTGGAAGTTCCTGTTCGAACATGACTGCCCGGCACCGGCGACAGGCGGCGATCCGCCGTTCGCAGTCCGGCCGAGCACGCTCTCCGCTGCCTCATTAGCGTTGGTCAAGTTCGGTCACGGCGTCGTACCGGTGTGTGTTTCGGACACGGCGACGAACGTCGTCGCTCTCGCGCGAGATCTCATCCGACTCGACGGCCTGAGACAGTAGCGAGATGGCCGGCTGGTACGGCGTCGCGGGCACCACCGGCACGCCGACCCGCGAGATCGTCACGGCGCCGCGAGATGCGACTGGCGGAGCTGCCGGCGAGCTTATCCGGAACCCATCCGCTGAAGACCTTCGCCAAAAGACCCGAACGATCCGTCAGCAACTTTCATGACGGCGTCGCCGTGATTGAGGGAGGCATTCGGTCGCCGCCGAGGTGCCCGGCTCGCACGTGCCCACCATGCACCCGCACGGCCCGAGGTGGCCACGTAGGCCAGGTCGCGACGCGGTTCACGGCCACCGCCCGCCGTGACCGGCGTGGTCGGCGACGTCGGTGCCGACCCGCGAAGCGAACAGGTCGTGCGCCTGGACGCCGGGCGGGGCCTCCCGACCGCCGGACACGACCCGGGTGGGCCGTCGCGCCGACCCGTCGCGGCAGCATCCGCCTGAGGTGCGCGAAGGTCACGACCCAGCGTCCACAGTGCTCAAACGCCAGGCACGGCCACGATCCGCGCCTGGCTGACGCCGCAGCCCTGGGGGGAGGGCTTCGGCAGCCGGACCCACCGGCCGCAACGACGAAGGTGCCGGCGGTCAGCGGACTGAGTAGACATTACCTGCAACTGGCGTCGGCCATGTGCCCCGTTTCGCCATCACCTGCCTGCGCCACCGACTCGCATTACCCAGCGCTCATCGCGCGGCACAGGCAGCTATGTCGGTACACCGGTCACCACTTGGCGCTATCACAGCGTGGCGGGCCGCGATCGCGACAACGGCTTCCGACCGTCCCGCTAACGCGCGGACCGAACGCGTGTCCGCCATCCGTATGGTCCCTCAACCATCACCACAACCTGACCCGTCGTGAGCTTTCCCAACGCGTTGACGTCGACCCGCAGCGGGGTCGTCCAGCGACGTCACACGCACGGAGCCCACAGCCACCCGCTTCCTCGAAGAACACATCCATCCAGTGATCAAATACCGACTGATCGCACCGCGGCGGCGAGGCCTGACGACATCCCCGCCGTCCGGAGAGGGGCCGTTCGATCCATCGTGGTCGGACCGGAGCACAAAGCTGCCCGAGACGAACCGGGACGACGATCGGAACGGCCGGCCATTGCGGCCTCTTTCGGCCTCACCGCCGCCCTGCCGAATCTTTGCGAATACCCGGCAATCGGGGGAACCTCGGCACCGGATGCACGCCTTCGCCGGGACGGCAGCGGGGATTGATGCGGCCCCGATCGATGATATCGAGAGGACCAGAAATGGGCACAACAGTAGCGACAGGTGCCTATTTGACGCCACATTTTCCCGACACCGCCACACGGCGGCCAATGGGGGAAGTCAGCGTACGTTTCAAGCCTGCGGGCGGGGCCCTGGCCTGCGGCGACGCCGAAACGGCTCCGCGCCGAACCGGTCGTCGATCGCCCACCGAGGTGATCCCAAGAAAATCTTGTCGCCGCTCTGACCTGGCCTTTTCCCTAGGATCAGGAGGTGGAGGCCGGCCGGAAGGTGATCACGGGGACTCGACGCAAGAACGCCACTCGATCTAGGATGGATGTAGAGAGAGTTCGATACGACCCGGGGGGCCAGAAAGGGAGGCGATCAGTGTAAAACGGACCATCCGGTCGCAATGTGCGTCACCATACGTAGCCAACCAACCGAAGGAAAATTGTCAGGTTCAGCGCTGGTTTGCCAGCCAACCTTCGGTTTCCTGAACGACAGGAACTATTTGCGCAGAATAAATTATTGGTGACCGGTCGCTTCCACGAGAGCCGCCGGTCGCACGCAACATATGGTCTGAGGGGGAGGGCAGTAGCCATAATAGATTTTGACGTGCGTCCAAGCAGTAATCCCGTGTCCGAAGTGGACCGAAGGGCGATACTCGCCGCACCGGTCTTCGGCAAGGTGTTCACCGACCACATGATCACCCTGCGATGGGACGCAGAGCAGGGGTGGCACGATGGGCGACTCGAGGCTTTCCACGACATCGCCCTGCCGCCGTCCGCGTCCGTCTTCCACTACGGGCAGGAGATCTTCGAGGGCATGAAGGCGTACCGCCAGCGGGGCGGGTCGATCGCGCTCTTCCGTCCCGAGCGCAACGCCGCCCGGTTCAACGCCTCCGCCCGACGGCTGGCGATGCCGGAGCTCCCGGTGGAGACCTTCGTACGCGCCGTCGAGCTGCTCGTCCAGCAGGAACGACACTGGGTACCCGGCGGTGACGGCACCAGCCTGTACCTTCGCCCGTTCATGATCGCGACGGAGCCCACGCTGGGGTTCACGCTCCCGTCGCGCAGCTACCTGTTCGGCGTGATCGCCTGCCCGGCATCCGCCTACTTCAGCACCCGCACCGGCCCGCCGGCACTGACCGTGTGGCTGTCCGAGGAGTACGCCCGCGCCGCGCCCGGGGGGACCGGCGCCGCGAAGGCCGGCGGCAACTACGCCGCCGCCTTCCTCGCCCAGCGGGAGGCTGTGGAGCAGGGCTGCGACCAGGTGGTCTGGCTGGACGCGGTCGAGCACAGCTGGGTCGAGGAGATGGGCGGGATGAACCTCTGCTTCGTCCAACAGTCGACCGACGGCGGATCCCCGACCCTCATGACGCCCGAGCTGACCGGCACGCTCCTGCCGGGGGTGACCCGGGACTCGCTGCTCCAGCTGGCCGGGCGGCTCGGCCTGGGCCGCAGCGAGGGGCGCATCAACGTCGAGCAGTGGCGCAAGCAGTGCGAGGCCGGTGTGATCACCGAGGTCTTCGCCTGCGGTACGGCGGCGGTCATCGCGCCGGTCGGGCACGTTCGCGGGGCGAACGACGAGTGGACGATCGGCGACGGTCGACCCGGGCCGGTGACGCTGCGCCTCCGTGACGAGCTGCTCGGTATCCAGTACGGCCGCATCCCCGACGACCTGGGGTGGACGCGCATCGTCTGCTGACGGCGACGCACTCGACTGTCGGGCTCCGACGGAACGAGGCGCCTGCCCGCGCGCGCGTGACGGCCCTGCCGTCACGTCCGCCGTTCCGGAAGGGCCGAGGGGCACCCGGAGCGCGCCGCGGCGACGCGACCTCCTCCGGCACCCGGGGCGCCGGTCCGGTACGCCACCGGTCCGGGCACCTCGTCGTACGCCCGCAGCGCCTTCACCACGACGGATCGAGCTGTTCGGCCGGGTAGGTTGCCGGCCGAACAGCGGGTCGTCAAGGAATTGCAGAAAGGGCCGCTGACCTTCCACGAAGACCTGGTTTCGGGGGTTTCCGAATGACATCACAGATGCCATGAAGCCGATCATTTCCATACCGTCGGCCGAGGAGGCTCAACGCGAAGAAGTGGCGCCGGGAGTGGCGCGCCTACGGCTGGTGATCCTGGGCGTCCTGCTCGCGGTGCAGATCAGTGCCATCCTGGCAGTGCCCATGCCGCCGCAGCGGGTGGCCGTCAGCCTGGGCGCGGTCGCCGTCCTTGCCGTACTCCAGGCCCGTCACCTCGCGGTGACCGCGCCGAGCCCGCCGTGGCTGCGACTGGGCATGCTGGCGGTCGAGGGTCTCGCCACCTACCTGCCGATGCTCACCGTCGGCGCGGCCTGGCCCGGAGCGGGGGGATTCCTCGCGGCGTCGGTGCTGCTCGTGGTCCCCGGGCGCGCAGCATGGGCGCTGTTCACCGCGGTCATCGTGAGCGTTTTCGCGGTCGCGATGACTGCCGGGTCGGGATTCTGGCTCGCCGAGAACACCACGATCGCCAGCCTGGCCATCGGCCTGACCATGTTCGCCACGTGTCGCCTCACCCGCATGGTCCGGCACGTGCAGGGCATGCACACCGAGGCGATACAGCTCGCCGTGATCAGAGAAAGGATGCGTTTCGCCAGGGACCTGCACGACCTGCTCGGCTACAGCCTGGCCGCGATCACGCTGCGGGCCGAGTTGGCCGGGCGGCTCATGAAGAGCGACCCGGTCACGGCGGGCGGCGAACTGCGGGACGTTGCCGCCATGGCACGGCAGGCTGTCGCCGAGGTACGGCAGGTGGCCGACGGCTACCGCAACATCTCGCTGGCCCGGGAGGTGGCGGCCGTCGCCTCACTGTTCGCCAGCGCCAACGTGAGAGCCCAGGTCGAGGTGAACTGCGCGGTCCTGCCGGACAAGGTCGACTCCGTGCTGGCCATGCTCCTGCGCGAACTGACCACGAACATCCTGCGGCACAGCAGCGCGCGGAACTGCTGGATCGCCGTCGACCAGACCGACCAGCACATCACGCTGTCCGTGGTCAACGACGGAGTGCCACGGACCGCGTCCACCTACCGCGACGGCGGCGGGCTGGAGAATCTCGCCTTCCGCCTCCAGGCGGTCGGCGGCACGTTGAGCGCATCGGTAGGGGACGACGGGCGGTTCCACGTGCTCGCGGAGATCGCCGTCGACGCTGACGCGGTCGTCGGCGCCCGGTCACCCCGGATCGATCGCACCTCGTCGTCCGTCGGGCGTACGCCGACGATGTCCATTGAGGGGAGTTGCGCATGTTGCGGATCCTGCTCGCCGAGGATGTCGCCATGGTCCGCGGGGCGCTGATCGCCCTCATCGAACTGGAGGAGGACCTACGGGTGGTGGCGGCCGTCGACAACGGCACGGACATCGTCTCCACGGCGCTGAGCTACCGACCCGACGTCGCGGTCCTCGACGTCGACCTCCCGGGCCTGGACGGCCTGTCGGCGGCGGCGCAGCTCCGGACCACGCTGCCGTGTTGTCGTACCCTCATCCTCACGAACCTGGGGCGGTCCGGGACGGTCAGCCGGGCGCTCGCCGCCCGGGTGTCCGGCTTCCTGCTCAAGGACTCCCCACCGGAGGACCTGGCGAACGCGATCCGCGCCGTCGCCGGGGGCCGCCGGGTGATCGACCCGCAGCTGGCCCTGTCCGCGTGGGACTGCGGCCAGAACCCGCTGTCCGCCCGGGAGCACGAGGTGCTGCGGCTGACCGCCGGGGGCGCCGATCCCGGCGAGATCGCCTCGGCGCTGCACCTGTCGGTCGGGACCGTCCGCAACTACCTCACGACCGTCGTGACCAAGCTGCACGCCCGCAACCGCGTCGAGGCGGTCAAGTTGGCCTACGACTCGGGCTGGCTGCCATAGGGGCCGGCGGTATGCCGCAACTCCCAGTGATCGCAGATTGCTGTTTGCGTGAGCAAGATCCGAGATGGAGCGGCGTACCTCAGTCCCGCATCGTGATCACAGGTCAGTGGCAGGAAACCTGCGGCGAGCCGAGACCCGCAGGAACGACTCGGACGGAGGCGGCCAGTGAGGAAGCAGTACTACGAGTACCGGCACGTCGTCGGCTTCGAGGAGACGAACCTCGTCGGCAGTGTCTACGACGTCTACTACGAGCGTTGGCAGGGGCGGTGCCGGGAGATGTTCCTGCTCGAGCACGCTCCCGGCGTGCTCGACCAGCTCAGCGGCGACCTGGAGCTACGCCAGGTCGACTCCGAGTGCGAACACCTGGGCGAGGTTTCCGCCTTCGACGAGGTGTCGATCCGGATGCGGCTGGACGAGCTGACCCAGACCCACATCGGCTTCGCCTTCGACGTCGTGCGAGTGCGCGACGGGGTGGAGGACCTGATCGCCAGGTGCCGTCAGCGGGTGGCGTGCGTCCGTGACGTCAACGGCGCCTGCACCCCGGCGCAGGTACCGGAACAGCTCGCATCGGCGCTGAGCGTCTACGCGGTCGTCCCCGCCACCCAGGCCAGGGGCACCGGCACCGGGGGCCGGGCGTGAGTTCGGCCGGGCAACACGCACCCGAACCCCGTCCGCCACGGACATCCGGGCTTCCCGCGCCCAGGTTCTCGCGATCCGACCACCTCGGGAGTTGACATGACGATCGCGAACGGCGCCGACCGGACGCCGAAGAATCCGGCGCGGCGGGCCGCGGGCGGCCGGCGGAGATACCCCGGACCGCCGCCGTGGGCGACACCGGGACTGCTGCGCAAGTTGTGGGGCGACCGGCTGGGCCTGCTGTCCGACGCGGCGCGCGAGTACGGCGACGTGGTCCGGTTCGCCATGGGTCCCAAGACCCTCTACTTCTTCAACCACCCGGATCACGCCCGGCACGTGCTCGCCGACAACGCCGCCAACTACCACAAGGGATTGGGCCTGGCGGAGGCCCGACGGCGGATTCTCGGCGACGGCCTGCTCACCAGCGAGGGCGATACGTGGCGCGGTCAGCGCCGGGTCATCTCCCCCGCCTTCCGCCGGGAGCGGATCGCGGGATTCACCGGGGTGGTGGCCGACGCCGGCGCCCAGTTGACCCAGCGCCTCGAGTCACGGTCCGGGACCGTCGTGGACGTGGCCGAGGAGATGACGGCGCTCACGATGGACGTGCTCGGCAGGACTCTCCTCGACGTCGATCTGAGCCCGTTGAGCTTCCTGGGATCGGCCTTCGAGGCCGCCCAGGAGCAGGCGATGTTCGAGATGGTCACGCTGGGCGCGGTGCCGCTGTGGATGCCGCTGCCGCGCCACCGCCGCTTCCGGGCCGCGAAACGACAGATCGAGGACGCGGTACGGACGCTCGTCGCGTCCCGCGAGCGTGGCACGGGTACGGACGGGTCCGACCTCATGTCGGTGCTGCTCCGCGTCGCCGAGCGTGAACAGGACACCGACGCCCGCTG
This sequence comes from Micromonospora sp. NPDC093244, assembly GCF_040683695.1. NCBI lineage: Bacteria > Bacillati > Actinomycetota > Actinomycetes > Micromonosporales > Micromonosporaceae > Micromonospora > Micromonospora sp. NPDC093244. The sequence continues at coordinate 1,105,384 of NZ_JBFBEO010000001.1, read as the reverse complement.
GCGCGGGCTGCGGGACCAGATCATCACGATGCTCCTGGCCGGGCACGAGACCACGGCCAGCACCTTGTCGTGGGCCTGGTACCTGCTGAGCCGTCATCCGGAGGCGGCCGAGCGGCTGCGCGCCGAGGCGGTCGCGGTGCTCGGCGACCGCACACCCGAGTACGCCGACCTGACCAGACTGCCGTACACCACGATGGTCATCCAGGAGACGATGCGGCTCTACCCGGCGGTCTGGGGGCTGCCGAGAGTTGCCCTGGCCGCGGACGAGATCGGCGGATACAAGGTTCCCGCCGGCGCGGACATCATGATCAGCCCCTACACGCTGCACCGGCACCGCGATTTCTGGTCCGAGCCGGACGAGTTCCGGCCGGAGCGGTTCGCCTCCGACGCTCCGGCCGTCGCACACCGGTACGCCTACATCCCCTTTGGGGCGGGCCCACGGGTCTGCGTGGGAAGTCATCTCGGCATGCTCGAGGCGACAATCATCGCGGCCATGGTCGCGCGTCGTTTCCGGTTCGAGTTCGCCGGCCCGACCGATCCGGTGCCCGAGGCCATGCTGTCGCTGCGGATCCGCGGTGGCCTACCGGTGCGGGTACGACAGGCCTGAGCGCCGCGGCGCCCGCGTCCCGCCCTGCCCTGGTGGTCTCGGCGTAGCGGCGGGGGCGCCCGGCTGTCGGTCTACGAGGCGAGCCAGACCGGCTCGGAGTCGAGTGTGCCGGCGAGGATCGCCTGGTGCAGTCGTTGCAGTCGGGGGCCCGGCTCCACTCCGAGCTCGCTGCGCAGCACGGTACCGATCTGCCGGAACGCCTCCAGCGCGTTCCCGGCCCGCCCGCAGCGGTAGTACGCGGTCATCAGCAGCGCGTAGAAGTTCTCGTGCATCGGGTGCCGGGCCACAAGCATCGTCAACTCGCCCAGCAGGTCCGCGTGGCGGCCGAGGGCGATGTCGGCTTCGATCCGGCGTTCCACCACGCCGAGCCTGTTCTCCTCGAGCGACGCCACCTCCGCACGGAGGATCCGCCCGGCCGGGACGTCCACCAGGGCCGGCCCGCGCCACAGGCCCAGCGCGCGTCCCAGCAGGTCGGAGCTGGCGGTGCTGTCGCCGACGTCCACCGCGCGGCGGCCGGCGCGTGCCAGGTTGTCGAACTCCGCCACGTCGGTCTCGCACAGCTGCCCGTCGAGCTGGTAGCCGGAGTGCCGGGTCTCCAGCAGCCGCCTCGCCCACTGGCGGTTGCGCGCGGCTCCGGTCAGCTTGGCTCTGAGCTGGAATATGTAGGTTTGCAGTGTGGTGGCGAAGCTGCGCGGCGGCTGGTCACCCCAGAGCTCCTCGACGAGTGTCTGCGTGGTGACCACCCGCCCGGCGTTGAGCGCGAGCAGCACGAGGATCTGCCGCTGCTTGGGCGCGCTCGGCATCACCGGCTGGTGGTTCAGGTACGCGGATGCCGGGCCCAGCAGTCGGACGACGAGCTTTTCGTCTACATTGATCACTTCTCTGCTCCAAGGGCTCGTACCGGGTGACTTTCCGTTGCTCGATCTTGCCTCGAGCGGAACCCAAGCTTCCAGAGACATGGTCATGACCCGATGGGTGAAGAACTCACCCCACAAACATGACATCGCAATGTGCGAGCATCAATGACCGACACTGTGACGAAGTCGGACGACCGGCAGCAACCGAGAGTAAGCGGTCCCGCATTTACCGCGCCACGATGGAGGGTGACCCGTCGGTGTCACCCGGAAGGTGGATAGGTGCCAACTGTCTTCGGATCGATGCGCAGGCTCATGCTGACCCCTCAGCTCGCCGACGTGACCTTCGCCAAACGGGGCTTCCCGGCGGAGCCCTCCCCGGGCAGCCGTCACCTGGAGGCCGTGCCCCAGGCCGTGATCTGCGGATTCGAGTGGGGGATCGACGCCCGCGACCAGTGGGAGGTGGAACGCCGGCTGGACCTCGTGAACGAGGAGCTGCGCGGTTTCGCCTACGAGGGGGTGACGATGGCCTTCACCGTTCTCGACGCCATGGGGCGTGGCCACCGTACCCGCGATCTGCTCCTCGGGCCGGGGCGTCCGCACATTTTTCTCGCGTACATCGGTATGGGTTTCGCGATGGCCAGACTGCCCAGGAAATTGTGGAGCAAGGCCGTTCCCGATCTGGCCGGTGACCCCTACCACCCGACCATGAGCTGGCTCGCGGTCGACGGTTACGGATTTGACCGGGCCTATTTCGACAAACCGCGCTGGATCGATGCGCAACAGGTGCCGAAGCCCTACCCGTGGGAGGGTTCACCTGACTATTTCCTGCGCGCCGTCGACCAGGGTGTGGGGCGGGCGTTGTGGTTCATCTGCGGCGGTCGCGCCCCCGATGTCGCCGCCGCGGTGCGGCGTTTCGCCGAGCACCGCCAGCCCGATCTGTGGAGCGGTGTGGGGCTGGCGGCGACGTTCGCCGGGGGAAGCGACGCCGACGGCCTGGACGCGCTGCGGCGGGCCGCCGGTGACGAGTGGCCGCAGGTGGCACTGGGCGTGGTGTTCGCGGTGAAGGCGCGTTTCTACTCCGGTCTGGTTCCTGACTACACCACCGCCGCCTGCCAGACCCTGGCCGGCCTCACCGTGGACAAGGCTGTCGCACTCGCCGACGCCACCGCGGTGCACTCCCCCGGCGCCGAGCCCGCCTACGAGTTGTGGCGGCAGCGGATCCGGGCGCACTTCGACAACGCCTGACCGGCGCCAGGACGACAATGACCGGCACCGGCTCGCGGGGCGAGCCGGTACCGGTCACCGGCGCGACGGCCCGCTACCCGGACGGGACGCGACAGGTCATCCGGCCGCGGTCGATAACCACGGTCCCGTCCCCCGTGGCGGTCCGGAACAAGGCCGTGCCGTCGTGACCCCGCCAGATCGAGACGACCAGTGAGTCACCCGGAACGACGGGAGCGGTGAACCGACCAGACATCGCGACGAAGTTCGCCGGGTCGGAGCCGCACAGCTCGTGCAGCAGCACGCGTCCGGTGAACCCGAAGGTGCACGGGCCGTGCAGGATCGGTCGGCTGAATCCCCCTCGCGCGGCGAACCGGGGGTCGGCGTGCAGCGGGTTCCGGTCACCGGAGAGCCGGTAGATCAACGCCTGCTCCGGCCTGGTGCGCTCCACCACCGTGTGGTCCGGGGGCCGGTCCGGCGGCGACCACGGCGGGGAGCTGCCGCGGTCGCCGCCGAACCCGCCCTCGCCCCGGATGAACATGCCGGACCGGGTGGTGATGACGGGCTCACCGGTGGCGGGGTCGATCGCGACGCTCTCGAACCGGACCAGCGCGTCGGCGCCCTTGTCGTACATCCCGGTGACTGTCGACGAGGTGAGCACCGTGCCGGCGACCGGCAGCGGCCGATGAAGCTCGACGTACTGCTCGGCGAGGACGAGGTGGGCGCGGTCGAAGTCACCGATGCTGCGCGCCGGTGGGATCTGCGCTATCACCAGGCCGTAGGTGGGCAGCACCTTCTGCTCGACGCCCTCGCTGTTCTCGGTGGTGAACTCCAGCTCGCGCAACGGATCGTCGAGGCCGGCGCCGACGCCGAGGGCGTACAGCAGCGCGTCCTTCGAGGTCCAGGACCGCTCGCACGGTTCCCCGGGTACGCCGACGAGACTGTGCTCGAGCGACATCGTGACCTCCAGGTGCTGACTGCGGTACGGCGGCTACAGGCTGACGGCCAGGTCCTCCGGGGTGCGGCGGGGAGGGCCGTCGCAGTACGCGTTGTAGGCGTCGAGGTGCTTCTGCGCCCGGCGGGTCGCCTCGACGAACCTGGCGTGGGGCTCGGCGCCGGCGGTCAGGACGTCGTGCATGGCACTGGTGATCTCGCCCATGATGCCGGCCTGCCCGCCGAGCAGAGGGCCGAGCGCCGCTGGCGTCCCGTCCGCGGCCTCCAGCTGCTCGCCCGCGACGCGCAGGCGGGGATTGTCGCGGTACGGGCCCTTGCGGAGGATCTCGACCGCTTTCCGGGTGATCGGGATGCGGTAGTGGCGCTTGGCCCACTCGGCGGCGTTGCTCGGCCGGTTCAGGTACTGCATGAACGCCAGCGCGCCGTCCTGCTTGGCCGGGCTGAGACCGGCGGCGAGCCAGAGCGCGAACCCGCCCATCATGTTGCCGGCCAACGGAACCTCGTCGTTGTACGGCAGCGGACCCACCGCCACAGTGAACCCGTGCCGGTCGCCCCTGTCCAGCAGGTGCGACGCGTCCACGGAGGAGCTGAGGAAGAGTGCGATCCGCTGCTCCTCGAACGCCTCGTAACCGCCCGGGAAGTCGAGCAGCTTGCCCGTGTACAGGTAGTGGCCGTCCCGGTGCAGGCCCTGCCACCACCGGACGTAGTTCATCATCTCGGTCGAGGCGAGGTCGACCTTCTCGGCCCGGCCGGAACGGCCGTTGTCGTGGTCGGCGATCAGCCCGCCCTGCTGGGCCACCGCCTGGAGGAAGACCCAGTAGAAGTTGGGCCAGGCGATGCCGTGCGTGGGCCCGTTCGGCAGTTTGGCGAGCGCCTCGCAGGCGGCCGTGACCTCGCGCCAGGTGCGCGGCGGCTCGGTCACGCCGGCCTTGGCCAGCAGGTTCATGTTGGCGTACAGGACGATCCCGGAGGCCGTACGGGGGATGGCCGCCAGCTCGCCGGCGTAGCGGAAGTAGTCGCGGGCCGCCGGCACCATGTCGTCGAGCACGACCGCCTCACCGAGGATCTCGGACCGGCCCGCGATGGCGCGCTCGACGGGTGTGAACAGGGGGTTCCCGTCCTTCCCGAGGGTGTCCATGGCGCCCCGGGTGGCGGTGAAGTGGTACTCGGCGATGTCCGGCGCCTCGCCGCGCTCCGCAGCGCGGGCCACCTCGGCGGGCATCGTCCGGAAGTCGTACCTGTTGATCTCGACCTGGTACTCCGGGTGGGCCGCGTTGAACTCGTCCGCGGCGGTGACGGCGATGTCCGCCTCGTTGGTGGCCCAACTGGCCGGGTCCGTCAGCCAGACATTGATCTTGATCGGTCGTTCCTCGGCGACGTCACTCGAACTGTGTGCTGCTGTCATGTCAGCCTCCATCTTGCCGGCACGGCGGGTCACGGGCGGGCGCGCACGTCCACCGTGTCAGCGATGCGCGGCGGGCCGCGCCTTCGCGTTTGCTCACCAGGAGCGCAGGTCGGGCAATCGGGAAGCTGGCCGCTGCGCGGCACCGTGCTCTGATGGCTGCGGTTGCGGCGACGCACCGCGTGAGGAGGCAGGATGCAGCGCACGGTACGGACTCCTGATGGTCGGCTGCTGGTTGTCGAGGAGCGGGGTGACCCCGCCGGCTGGCCGATCCTGGTCCACCACGGCACCCCGAGTTCCCGCGGAGCGGCCTTCTACGGGCCGTGGGTACGCGACGCCACCGCGCGCCGGCTCCGGCTGATCAGCTACGACAGGCCCGGCTACGGCGGGTCCTCGCCCCGGCCGGGCCGCACCGCCGCCGACACCGCCGCCGATGTCCGCGCGATCTGCGCCGAGCTGGACATCGACCGCCTCGGCACGTGGGGCTTCTCCGGTGGCGGTCCGCACGCGCTGGCGTGCGCCGCCCTGCTACCCGACCTGGTGACCGCCGCGGCCGTCCTGGCCGGGATGGCGCCGTTCGAGGCCGAGGGCCTCGACTGGTTCGACGGCATGTACCGGGACGACGTCGAGGACACCCAGCTGTACCTCGCCGATCCGGTCGCGGCGTGGAAGAAGATGAGCCAGGACCGGGACGAGTTCCTGCTCGCGTCGACAGGCGAGATGTCCGGCGCGGACGGATCACCGTTCATGGCGGAGGACGCGGTGGACACGCTTGGCGTGTTCCACGAGTTCCACTCCTCCTGCCGGACCGCCGGGCTGACGTCGGGCATCCGGGGCTGGTGGGACGACAACGGCACCCAGCTGCGGCCGTGGGGGTTCGACGTCGCCGACGCCGCCGTCCCCGTCCTGCTCATGTACGGACGGCGGGACGTGTTCGTGCCGTCCGGTCACGGCGGATGGCTGGCCCGGCACATCCCGGGTGTCGAGGCCCGGTGGTTCGACGAGGACGGGCACGGGACGCTGGCGCGAAAGCGCGTACCCGCGGCGCAGGAGTGGTTGTCCGATCGGCGGTAGCGGCCGCCGTTCGGCGGCTGCGGCACCGCCGCAGCCGCCCGGCGCCGGGCTCAGGCCGCTGGAACGGATGTGCCGGCCAGGGCGTGGGCCACCGCGTCGAGGCTGGCCGAGATGGTGAACACGGCGCCGGGCCGCGCGGCCTCGACGGGCACCGCCGGCAGATCCGCACCTGTCACCCAGGCGACGACCGTCTCCTCCGGGCCGACCAGACCCGTGGCGCTCGCCCGACAGAGACCGGCGACCGCGGCTGCCCCGGCCGGCTCGGTCGGGAGCCGCGCCACGTCGGACAGCAGCGCCACCGCGTCCAGGATCTCCGCATCGCTGACCGTGACGAAGTCGCCCCCGGCGTGACGGACCTCGTCGATGGCCCAGTCGCCGAGCATCGGCTCGGGGACCTCGATGCCGTCGGCCACCGTGCCCGGCCACCGGGCGGGCTCCTGGGCGCCGTGCCACCGCGCGGCAAGCGGCGCGCAGTCCCGCGCCTGCACCGCGATGATCCGGGGAACCGTCGCCAGCACGCCGCACGCGACGAGTTCGCGGAAGCCCTTGGCCGCGCCGATCAGCGTCACCCCGTCGCCGACGGGCAGGACCACCGCGTCCGGCGCGCGTCTCCCGAGCTGCTCCCAGACCTCGAAGGAGGCCGTCTTCTTCGCCTCGATGGTGAGCGGGTTCAGCCCCGTGCACCGGTCCAGCCAGCCGAAGTGGGCGGCGGCACGCCGGGACAGCTCGAACGCGGCGCGGTAGCCCTCGCGGACCCGGAAGACGTACGCCCCCATCGCCGTCATCAGCTCGACCTTCGCCGGCGCGCAGTCCTCGGGTACGAAGATGACGACTGCGACGCCGGCGGCCGCGCCGCCGATGGCGGTGGACAGGGCGGCGTTACCTGTCGACGCCGTGGAGACCACCCCGACGCCGAGCCGCAGCCCCTCGTCGATCACGAGAGCCGTCGCCCGGTCCTTGTTGGAGGCGCTGGGACCTGCGGTCTCGTCCTTGAGCCACAGCCCCGGCAGGCCGAGCCGCCGTCGTAGTCCCCGCGCGGGGCGCAACGGCGTGCCGCCCACCGGCAGCGGATACCGGGTGGGCACGTCGGGTCGGGGCAGCAGGCCCCGGTACCGCCACATGCCGGTCCCGGAGTCGGGCCCGGGCAGCAGCGACTGGTCGTAGTCATAGGTGTACGTCTCGTGCCCGTGCGCGACGGACTCCAGCCGTGCCTCACCCACAGGTGCCTCCCAGCACGTCAGTTCCCGAAGAAGTCCGTCACCGAGACGGTGCGCGCGTCGCTCTTCGCGCGGTCCAGGACCAGGGCGCCGACCGCGATGTCGAGAACGCCGAGTCCGAACGGCGAGAACACGACTGCCTCGTGCGGCTTCAGCTCACACCTGCCCCGCAGGACGTCGGCGAGGGTGCCGGTCACGAACCCACGTCCGCCGGACAGCTGCTCGGCCAGGTGCGGTGAGGTCTGGGCGCGCAGGCAGTGGTCCACGTCGTCGACGATGTTCTGCGTGGCGAGCAGCGTCCGCGGGTGGATGTCGCGCAGGGAGACGTTGAGAACTGTCTGTCCCGGCGCGAAGCGCAGGCTCTCCGGCAGGTACGGCGTTCCCGCGGTCGTGGCGAAGACGACCACGTCGCAGCCGAGCGCGGCGTCCAGGTCCACCGCCTCGCCCGATCCCGGCCAGTGCTTCTCCACGTCGCTGACGAACCGCTGCGCCCGCTCGGGCACGAGATCGTGGCACACGAACCGGGTCACCGGAAGGGCCGTGTGCCTGAGGTAGTCGGCGATGGTGCGTGCGATCACGCCCGTACCGACGAAGCCGAGACTGACCGGCCCACCCGACGGTCGCAGGGCCCGCGCCGCCAGGGCCGCCGAGGCGGCGGTACGCACGGCGCTGATGTGGGCCGACTCGAGGCAGGCCACGGGCCGGCCGGTCCGGTCGTCGTTGAGCAGGAGCACCGCCGACGCCCGGGGCAGACCGAGGTCGTGGTTGCCGGGGAAACTGCTTATCCACTTGAGCCCCGGCATCCCGACCTCGCCGCCCAGGTAGGCGGGCAGGGCGATGATGCGGTTCGCCGGCCGGTCCGGGAAGCGCAGGAAGTGGCTGGACGGATTGACTGTCTCGCCCCGGTCGTGGGCGAGATACGCCTTCTCGACGGCCGTCAGGACGGCGTCACGGGCGCCGTCGAGCGCGTCGACGGCGACCGCGTGCGGCACGATCTGAAACATTCGGACTCCTCACCACCGCGCCAGGACCGAGTCGATGCCCGGGAAGTGCTCAGCCACCCACTTCTCGGAGTAGATGGTGTCGACGTACCGCTCGCCGGTGTCCGGCGAGATGGCCACCACCGGTTCGCCGTTGCGGAACGTCGGCGCCAGGCGGCGCACCGCGGCGAGCACCGTACCTGTGGACCCGCCGACCAGCAGGCCGTACCGCCGCGCCACGATGTGGCACGCCGAGACCGTCTCCACCTCGGGTACGACCACCCGCTCGTAGTCGCCCCGGTCGACGAGCAGCTCGGGACGGAGGCTCGCGCCCAGGCCGGGGATGAGGCGCGGGGCGCCGTGATCCGCGAAGAGGATCGATCCTTCGGAGTCGACGGCGATGATCCGGGTGGCCGGGCGGTTCTCGCGGAAGAACTCCAGACAGCCCATCAGCGTGCCGGAGGTGCTCACCCCGACGAGCACCGCGCCGACATCGGGCAGCTCTTCGAGAATGCTCCGGGCGGTCTGCCGGTAGTGGGCGGAACTGTTGGCCCGGTTGGCGTACTGGTTGGGCCAGAACAGTTTGCGGTCCTGCTTGAGCTGGGACCGGATGTAGTCGATCCGGGTCTGCAGAAAGCCGCCGTTGGCATCCCGGTCGGTGACGATCACCACAGTGGTGCCCTGCGCCCGCATCGTGCGGATGGCTGCCGCGTTGGTGTTGGGATCGGCGACGATCGTGAGACTGATCCCCCGGTTGACGCACACGGTTCCGAGTGCGATACCGAGGTTCCCGGAGGACGATTCGATGAGCCGGTCGCCAGGTCCGATTCCGGATCTGTCGATCAGATCCTCGATCAGCGCGACGGCGGTCTTCAGTTTGATGGACCCGGCGGGGTTGAGACCCTCCAACTTCAGGCTCAGGTCGACCCCGGGCACGAATCCGGCCAGGTCGAGGAAGATGTCGTCGGTGACAATCTCGTACGCGGCGTCAAAGATCATCGGGCCTCGCTACGCCAGTGGTGCGCGGTCGGCATCGGCCGGTGGGCCGGCTCCGTATCCGCTGGGCACTCAGCCATCCTGGGAGTGGACAAGGCTTGCCGGACGCATGTCCGTCCAGTGCTTCTCGATGTACTCGAGGCAGGCGGAGCGGGAGTCGTCGTCGTGGACGACGACCCAGCCGTCGGGACTTGCGACAGCGGCCGGCCACAGCGAGTACTGGGCTTCGTCGTTCACCAGAACGTGATATCGAGCGTCGGCGTCTTCGAACGGGTTGGACACGAGCACTCCTCGTTTCGTCGTTGATCACTTTCGCTCGACTGGCGGACCGGCCGTCTGCATCGATCGTCCGCGTCGCAGGCGGGCGGGGCATCTTGCCCGTTGCCGACGCCCTCATCGACGGGATCCGCTGGTCGAGGCGTCGACAAGCACGTCGATCCGACCGGCGAGGTCCTTGAGCACCGGGGTGTCGACGAGCACCCGGACGTTGAACTCCACGTTCCAGGTGCGACGGGCCGACAGCACCAGCCTGGTCGCGAGCATCGAGTCGCCACCGAGGTCGAAGAAGTTGTCGCCACGGCCCACCGCGTCGACGCCCAGGACCTCAGCCCACATGCGGGCCAGGGCGAGTTCGGTGTCGGTGAGCGGGTCGGCCTGCGCGTCGCGCTCCCGCACTCCCCCGTCGGCGGGTACGGGCTGCGCGACGCCGTGCAGGAACTCGAGCACTGCGGCACGCGCCTGGTCGTTGGCCGCCAGCTCCGGCCTGTCGCAGGGGACGCGTACGGTCCGCAGGTCGGTCGCGCCCAGCCAGCCGGCGTCGGCCGGATGGCCCTGCGAGATCACCTGGAGGACCGGGCCACGCGGCGGCGGCTGCTCGTCGTGGTGGGCCGACACGAGGAAGGTGAGCCACTCGACGTACACGCCCACCACGTTCTCCACCGGGCCGCTGACGTCGGCGTCACCGAACCCGAAGGCGGCCAGCGCGAGCCTCGCCCGCAGGCGCAGGTCCTCCCCGATGCGCCGCACCAGGGTCTCGGGGGTGGTGAGCAGCCCCTCGATGTCGAGCAGCGGGGGTCGTTCGACGTTCGGCGCGCGACCCTCGACCTGCCGCACGACCTCGTGGTATTCGTGCAGGATCTCCGACGGCGGGGTCCGCTGCGGGTCGAGCAGCACGATGGGCACCGGACCGGCGGGACCGGCCAGGAGCGCGGCCATCGCGACCGCCAGGGGCGCGGTCGCGCAGTAGGCGATCAGCGCGACCGGGCGGTCCGGCCCCAGCCGCGCGAAGAGGTCGCGGGCGTACGCCGGAGTCGTGAGCGCGGTCGGCATCGGCGAGGTCAGGACCTCCTGGCACTCGAATCCGGACCGGTCGAGGTGCAGCTCGCTGATGTGCGCCTCGGGCCGCCGGCCCGGGTAGTCGAGGATGAGAAGCAGTGGTTTGTCGGACACGGTCTCATCGCTCCCCTGCGTCGGCGGCTACCGCTGTGGTGCGGTTCGCCGGAGCCAGCAGCCGCGCGATGGCGGCACGATCGGCCTTTCCGCTCGACGTCCGTGGCAGGGACGGCAGCACCGAGATGGACGGTGGGACCGAGTACCAGGGCAGTTCCTCGCGGAGCGCGGCGAGCGCTGCGGTCCCGTCGAACTCCGCGTCGCCAGTGACGGTGACGGCGGCGCGCAGTTGGCGGGAGCCGGCGCCCAGGCTCACCGGGACGCAGATGGCCTCCACCACCCCGGGCTGTCTGCCCAGGCATGCCTCGACCTCGAGCGGGTTGACCCGGTACCCACGGATCTTCACCTCGTCGTCGGTACGGCCGAGGAAGTGCAGCACCCCGTTCTCCACGCTCGCCAGGTCACCGGTGCGAAAGGCCCTGGTGTGCCCGTGCGCGGTCGGCGGGATCCGCACGTACCGCTGCGCGTTCAACGTCGGCTGGTTCAGGTAGCCCAGTGCCAGGGGCGAGCCGGCGACGAGGAGTTCACCGACGTTCGAGTCACCGGAGTCGACGATGTCCAGCAGGACCTCGCAGCCCGGCAGTGGCAGGCCGATCGGTGCCAGCGCTGGCCACGAACTGCTCGGTCCGGTCAGCGTGTGCACGGACACGGTGTGCGACTCGCTCTGCCCGTAGTGGTTGTTGAGCACGCATCCGGGCAGCCTGTCGAAGAAGGTCCTGATCGCCGGCGTGCAGACCAACTGCTCGCCAGCGGTGTTGATCTCACGGAGGGCGAGGTTCGCCAACGAGTCGAACGCCGTCGCCGCCGTCGCCAGCATGTGCAGCGCGACGCAGGGCAGGAACAGCCGTTCGATCCGCTCGCGGGCGAGCCAGTCCAGCAGCTCGATCGGGTCCTGCCGCAGCTCCTCGGGCATGATGACGAGCGATCCGCCGCCGCCGAGCGTGCTGAGCGTCTCCTGGAACCAGATGTCGAAGTTCAGCGGTGCGAACTGTGCCGTCCGCAGGTCCTCGCGGACCGAGTGCTGCCGCTGCCAGGACGCCATGTTGTCGATGCAGCTGTGCGGCAGGGCCACCCCCTTGGGGTTCCCGGTGGACCCGGAGGTGTAGATGACGTAGACGGGCGTCTCCGGAGCGCAGCGGACGAACCGCAGGTCGGTCCCGGCCAGCGGGTCCACCTCGCTCCACGCCGGGATCGTGACCCGGCGCGGCGCCGGCAGCTCCGGGTCGGGTCCCGTGTGCAGCAGGACCTTGGCTCCGCTCTCGGCGAGCATGTAGGCCAGGCGTCGGCGCGGGAAGGTGCCGTCCAGCGGCAGGTAGGTGGCGCCCGCGCCGATGACGGCCCAGGCCGCGGCGACGATCGCCGCGGACCGGCGTCCGGTGACGGCGACCGTGTCGCCCGGGCCGACACCCGCGTCCCGAAGCAGCTCGCCGATGCGGGCGATCCAGGCGGCCAGCTCGCGGTAGGTCAGCTGGTGTTCCGGGTCGGCGACGGCGAGCGTCGCCGGCCGGAGGTCGAGCGATCGCTCGAACGAGTCGAGTACGCAGGACGGATCGGCCGTCCCACCCCAGAGTCCGGTTTCGGTGATCATCGCGAGGTGCCTCCCTCGAACGCGCTCACGATCTGTCCCGCACGCCGTACGTCCTCGACGAGTTCGTGCACCGCGCGGTCCACGTCGGACTGTGCGCGCTCGAAGCGTTCGGGTGAGGTGAGGTAGCCGTTGTAGAACGTCGCGCCCTCGCAGAGCAGGCCGAACGCCCAGATCCGGGCGGCGGGGGTGCCGTCCCGCGCGACGGGATGGCCCAGCGCGTCCACGTCGATCGACGCCACGACCGGGCTGTCGGGCCGGAACCGCCGGAGCACACCCCGTCTGGCCATCGCGCCGACCACTGTCGTGTCGTCGTGCAGGGAGCTGAGGCGGTCGGTGTAGCCCCGGTAGAGCCAGTCCGCGTGGACCGTGTGGCGGTCCGGCAACGCCGTCGAGGACAGGGCCCAGGAGCGGCTGTCATCGTCCCAGCTCACCAGGGGGTTCGGTCCCAGGGACATCGACACCACACCTGACCGCAGCAGCGTCAGGATGTTGGCGGACCGCTCCTCCTCCGGGCCGATCACCAGGCGGTTGATCGTCTCGGCGTGGTAGCGGTAGAACCGGTCCAGCGACGCGTCAGTCAGTCCCCCGAACTCGACCGCGTACCGGATGGTGTCGCGGACCTCGCGACACATCTCGGTCGCCGCCTTGAACGGGCTCCCCTCGAATCCCCGGGCCGCCTGGGCGATGTCGGCGGCCATCCACGACTCCAGCGACCGCTGGTACGCCTCCCCGTCCGCCGGCGGCGCGAGGTCCTTGGCGCTCGGCGTCACGGTCCCGTGGTACGCCAGCTCGGGGTCGAACTCGTCGGGCCCGGGCAGGTCGTCGAGCGCGGGCAGGCGACCGTCGGCGACCGCGGCACGCGCACGCAGGAGGAACGCCTCGGCGTCCTCGGTGCCGGTCTGCTGGAGGATCGTCGCCCGACGGTACGCCACCCGCAGTTCGAGCATGAGCAGCGGCAGGACGTCCCTGTCGAAGTCCAGTTGCGGCGTCGCGGCCCGCAGCCTGTCGATCGCCGAACGGGTGAACGCGACGGGCTCGTACGCCACGACCGACGACGGCGCGGGCCGCGCGCGGTACGGCAGGCCGGACCGGGAGAACACGACGATCCGCGGCTCACGGCCGCTGGGCACGTACCGCTCCGGTGTGACAGTCCGGTCGAACCTGCCGCCCCGCCCCACGGTCAACGCGAGGATCGCGTCCGTCGCCGTCAGACCGAGGCCCGCGATGGCGATGGTCTCCGACGGCTGGACGGACGCGAGCTGCCCGGGCAGCGGGTAGGGCCTGCCGATCAGTCGCCCCGCCGAACCGTCCCGGTCGTCTGGCGGCCGGGAGGGGCGCTGGCCGACCGTCACGAAGACATAGTCGGCCTCGATGTGGTCGCCGTTGTCGAGCGACAGGATCGACGTGTCACCCTTTCGCCGCAGATCCGCGGCGGCGGACACGTGCGGGATCAGTCGCACGTTCTCCGGGGCGTTGTCCCGCAGACGCCTGTAGAACGACAGCAGATACTCCCCGAAGACCCGCCGGGGCAGATTGTCGTTCGGGCGTACCAGACGCCCCTGAGTGCCCACCGTGAAGCCGTCCCGCGCCACCCGCAGCCCTCGTTCACGCGCCCAGTCGAAGAGGGTGGGCCCGCTCAGCGGAGGCGCCTGGGAGACGGACCTGGGAGACGGGTACATCGAGACGTACGCGCAGGCGTGATTGAGCAGCAGGTAGTCCGGCTGGTGGACGTCGTACTGTTGGGGCTGGGCGGGGTTGGGGTCGACCAGGTGCAGGTCGAACGTCAACTCCTCGTCAACGAGGGCCGCGTGGCTGATGAGACGCTCCAGAACACTGAGCCCCCGGACACCGACGCCCACGATCGCAACAGTGACCGATTTTCTCCGTTGGTCCGGCGCGTACTGCTCATCCATCGCAGACCCTCCAAATAAGCGGCAATGGGCCGACGACCGCACACCGCATCGGCGGCCGTCACTGACAATTCCAGTCCCGTACGATCCGTCACACCTTCGCGATTGCCGCCGTCAGCGCTGCTGGCCCGCCATCGCGCGGCGATTACACCCGCAGGTCAGCGGCTATCCGCTCGAGCACCGCCGGGGACTTCTCGAAGATCGCGAAATGGTCACCGTCGAGCACGAGTTGCGCGTACCTGTCGCTGGTTTCCCGCTCCCAGCCGGCGACCTGTTCCGGCGCCGCGAAATGGTCACGCGTGCTGGCGAACGCCGTGATGGGGACCGGCAGACGCGGTTCGGGGTGGTAGCTGTAGATCTCGTTGACGTGGAAGTCGGCGACGAGCAACGGTTGGATCAGCTCCAGCATCACCGGCTCCGCCAGGATCTCCTCGGGCGTTCCACCCAGCCGGCGCAGCACCACCGCCAGCTCGTCCGCCGGCAGCCCGGCCAGCTCGGTCCTGATCATCGGGATGCTCGGTGCACGCCGGCCGGCCACGAAGAGGTGGACCGGCAGGGGACCGCCCAGACGGCGGATCTCACGGACGACCTCGAAGGCGCAGAGCGCCCCGGTGCTGTGGCCGAAGATGGCGTACGGCTGTCGTACCGTCCTGAGCACCTCCGGCGCGAGCTGCCGGGCGATCTCCACGGCCGAGGTCAGGGGCTGTTCGGAGCGTCGCGTCTCCCGGCCTGGCGGTTGGACGGGGCAGGCCGCGATCGCCGGCGGCAGGTCGCGGCCCCACGCCCGGTAGACCGCCGCACCGGCGCCGGCATGTGGCAGGCACAGCAGGCGGACCGCCGCGTCCTCGCCGGTCCCGAACGGGAACCACTGGTTTCTGGGCCGCACCCGTCCGGCGCTGCTCCCCGCGCCGCTACGCACGCTCGCTCCCGGCGGCGGCGGAGATCCGGCCGAGCGGCTCGTCGGGCGCGGCGACGCCGTACGCCAGCAGTGACAGGAACCGGCCGGCCGCCTCCGCCACGGTGGCCGGGTCGAAGGTCTCGGCCTCGTAGTTCCACTCGCCCGAGTACCCGCCGTCCCGGCCGGCCACCAGGTTGAGCTGTAGCGCGAACTTGGCGTACCGCTCCGGAAGGCGGATCACCTCCGCGGTGACGTCGGGAAGCGAGAACGGCTCCCACTCCATGTCGTCGACGACGATCGCCACATCGCACGGCGGCGGCGCGTCGGGGGCGGTGCCCTCGCGCGCCAGCTGGACGATCACCGGGTACGGGACGCCGCGATGCTGCATGGCGCCCAGGATCTCCGCCTTGGCGGCCCTGGCGAGCGCCCGGAACGACATGTCGGCCGTGACGGCCAGCCGCATCGGCAGCAGGCCGATGAGGACGCCGATCACGTCGTCGACCTCGGCTGACCCGCGCAGCGACATCGGCGTCCCGAAGATCACCTCATCGGACTCGCCGTACTGCCACAGCATCGCGGCCATCGCCGCCGCGAAGACGCCGAACGGTGTGGTCCGCAGTGCCCGGCTCGCGTCGCGTACCGCCTGGCCGAGTTCGGGGCTGATCTCGAAGGCGTGATGTCCGGCCATCGCGTTCCGCCGTCGGGCGTACTCCGGCCACCAGGCCGGGAGCGTGCCCGGGAGTGGCTCGTCGTCGCCCGTCGCCGCCCCGGACACCGGCCGGGCCGGCGGGATGGTGCACGACCGGGGAGCGTCCCGCACCCGCTCGCGCCAGTAGTCGAGGTTCGTCGGGTCCAGCCCCGCGGCCCGCTGGGCGATGGCGAGTTCGCCCGCCTGCACAGGCAGCGGCTCCAGGCCGGGCTCCAGGCCGCGTACCCGGGCGGTGTAGAAGTGCTTCAGTTCCCGCTGGAAGATGTTCAGCGACCAGTCGTCGATGACCGCGTGGTGGAGCTGCACCACCAGGACGACCTCGTCCGGGGACACGCGGACCAGCCACGAGCGCATGGGCGACTCGCCCAGGTCGAGCGGTTTGCCGACGATCCGGCCCAGTTCGTCGTCGAGCGCCACCGGCGGGCAGGAGAGCTTCTCCAGGCGTACCGGATCCGGGCCGGTGACCAACTGCACCGGTTCCTCGTTCCACTCGGTCAGCCGGGTACGGAGCACCTCGTGACGAGCGACGATCTGACTGAGCGCCCATTCGAGCGCGTCGACGTCGAGTCGTCCCGTGATCCGGCACACCCAGGCTTCCACGTGTCGGGACGATCCGTCCCACAGGGCGTCGTCGATCCACAGCCCCTGCTGCTCGCGGCTCATCGGGAAGATCCGCGAGCGCGTGCCCGCGCCGGGGTTGGCGTCCAGTTCACCGCTCATCGTTGCGCCCCGCCCGGACTCGGGTGGCGGGCCGCGAGATCCGGGCGATCTCGTGCAGCGCCGCGCGGTCGACCTTGCCGTTCGCGGTCACCGGATACTGCGTCAGGCCGCGGATGGTCTGCGGCACCAGGTACGCGGGCAACAGCCGACGCAGTTGATCGTGCACCCGCAGGGGGTCGTCCGACGGAGCGGACGGATCGGCCTCCGATCTCGGGACCTGGTACACCAGCGCCAGCCGGACCGGCACACCGTCGCTGTTGGTCACCGCGAAGGCGACGCAGTTGCGCACGTCCGGCAGCGAGCCGGCCACCGACTCGATCTCGGCGAGTTCGATCCGCTGCCCGTTGATCTTGACCTGGCGATCGCGCCGGCCGCGGTAGTGCAGGACGCCGTCGTCGTCCCACACCCCCATGTCGCCGGTCCGGTAGATCCGATCCGGGACCCCGTCGATGTCGACCGTCGGGAACTTCTCCCGGGTCAACTCCGGCTGCGCCAGGTAGCCGTTCGCCAGGCCCTGACCAACGATGCAGATCTCGCCCTCCCGACCGGGGCCGCAGCGCGTGCCGCGCTCGTCGAGCAGCACCACGCCGGTACCCCGGACCGGCGTGCCGACAGGCACTCCCCCGGGCACGTCGCAGTCCGCGGGCACCAGCCGCCGCAGCGTCGTGATCATGCAGCTCTCGGCGGGCCCGTAGGCGTTCCAGAGCGGAAGGTCGGGATGGTGGGTCAGGAAGCCCCGCACGTGCTCCGGCGACGCCTTCTCACCACCCGTGTAGACGTGGGCAAGGCCGTCGAAGCAGCCCGGCGCCACGTCGACGAACAGGTTGAACACCGAGGTGGTGATCCACAATGTGTCGACCCCGTGCCTCGACACGACGTGCCGCAGCGTGTTCGGCAACAGGTGGCTCTCCGCGACCAGCACCACGGTGCCGCCCGTCGTGAGCTGCCCCCACAGCTCGAACGCGTACATGTCCCAGGGCAGCGCCGCGAACTGCGGCGTCGCGTGGCCGGGACCGAAGCCGTCGAGGCCCTCGGGGCCGAAGAGCCGCGTCACCGCCTGGTGCGGCGACAGCACGCCCTTGGGGACGCCCGTCGTGCCGGAGGTGAAGAAGACCGTCGCGGGCGAGTCCGGTGGCACCGACACCGGGTCGTACGCACGGGCGCGCCACGCCGCGTCGTCGATGCCGCCGCCCGAGGGCTGGTACCTGTCGAACCGGCCGTCCCACCTGTCGTCCGTGGTGACCGTCACCGCCGGCGAGATGAGATCGAGGATGAGTTTCTGGCGCTCCGCCGGCCAGCTCGGGTCCAGATTCGTGTAGGCCGCGCCGGTCTTGAGGACTGCCAGTTGCAGCGCCACCATCTCCGGCGAGCGGTCCAGCAGGATCGGTACGACCTGCCCCGGCCCGACGCCACTGTCGGCCAGGTCGGCGGCGTAGGTGTTCGCGGCCGTGTCCAGCGTGCGGTAACTGATCGCCCGGTCCTGCCAGATCAGTGCGGGCGCGTCGGGGTCGCGCGTCGCGTGCGCGGCGACGGCCTCGTGGATCAGCGGCTGGGAACTGCTCGGTGCGCTCATGCCTCGGCCGCCAGCGCGGACTCGGACCACACCCGCAGGGCGAAATCCGCGACGACGTCGTTCATGAACAGCCAGGCCGGCTCCGCCCGCCAGCCACGCTCCTGTTCGAGGCGGGCGCAGATCTTGATGGCCGCGAGCGAGGTGCCACCGAAATCATAGAAACTGTCGGTACGACCGACCCGGTCGACAGCGAGCACGTCAGCGATGATGTGCGCGACCGACTGCTCCACCTCGCCATCCGGCGCTACATAGGCACTGTCAACGAACTGTTCCCTGGATTCACTCATCGAGATCCTCTGGTCGAGCCACGATTGTCGATTGACTGTGGTACCGGTACTACTCACCCGTGGCGGACGACCCGACCCGCGCGCCGCTGGGGACATCGCCCAGGTGCGCGCTCACCGCGCCGACCGACGGGTTGGCGAAGAAGGTCTTGAGGGGCAACTCCACACCGAAACGATCAGTGATCCGCGCGACGAGGACTGCCGCCAGCAGGGAGTGCCCGCCCAGGTCGAAGAAGCTGTCGCCGACCCCCACCCGGTCCACGCCGAGCACCTGCGCGAACAGCTCGGACAGGATCTCCTCCTGCGGCGAGGCCGGCGCCCCGTCACCAGCATCCGCCTCCGCGGCTGGTGCGGTCTGCTCCTCGACAGGCGCCGCGAACTCCAGGGTTCCGTCCGGACGCCACCGGACCACATCGCCGGTCCGGAACATCCGCTCACCCACGCCGAACGGGCAGGCGACGAACCGCTCCGCCGTCGCCCCCGGCCGACCCAGGTATCCCCGGGCCAGCGGCGCACCGGCCACGTACAGCTCACCGTCGACTCCCGGCGGCACCGGCCGCAACCGGTCATCGAGCACGAACACCCGCGTGTTCCAGATCGGACGCCCCATCGGTACGACGAGACCGCTGTCGTCGCCAACGCGGTGCGCGACACAGCCGACCGTGCACTCCTCCGGTCCGTACTCGCGGTGGATCTCCGCACCGCCGCGCGACCAGTTGTGTGCCAGCGACGACGGAAGGGTCTCACCGGCGACGACGAGCACCGTCTGCCGCTCGACGACCCGGTCCTCCTGCCCGGCCATCGCCCGCAGGTCCGAGGGCTTGAGCCGGACCGGCGCCACCGGATCCGCCGCGCCGTTGTGGACTGCGGTCAGCGGTCCGCCGTCCTGCGGGAGCAGCGCGACGGTGGCCCCGGCGAGCAGCGGCACCAGGATCGAGCTGATGTCGGGGCCGGACGACACAGGGACGGCCACCGGCGCCGTGCCTCCCGCCTCGACGCGATAGGTGTCGGCGGCCCAGGCGCAGTAGTTGACGACGCCGCGGTGGGTGACAGTGACGCCATGGGGGGCGTCCGTCGGGCCGGCCGGGTGGACCACGTACGCCGGGTGGTCGGGGTGCAGCGCGGCGGCCCGCTCGTCGTCGGCGAGGGCGGTCCCCGGCACGCTCGCCAGCGCGGCGCGGGTGGCGGGGTCGTCCAGAATCATCACCGGGGGGCCATCCGCCGTGGGTACGCCGGCGGCAGTGGCCTCGTCGGTGAGCAGGACCGCCGGCCGGGCGTCGGCGAGGACGAGGTCGACCTCCCCGGCGGGCCGGCCCAGATCGACCGGCAGGTACGCGGCACCGGCCTTGAGCACGCCCAGCAGCGCGACGGCCAGCAGCTCGCCGCGCGGCAGAGCGACAGCCACCGACTGCTCCGGGCCGACCCCGCCGGCGGCCAGGTGCCTGGCGAGCTGGTTGGCGCGGTGGTCGAGCGCGGCGTAGGAGAGGCTGCTCCCGCCGGAGAGCACCGCCGTGGCGTCCGGCGTCCGGGCCGCCTGCTGCTCGAACAGCCGCGGCAGGGTGTGCTCGGGCACCGACCGGTAGGTGTCGTTCCACTCGTGCAGGATCCGCTGCCGCTCGGCATCGTCCAGCAACTCGTGCTCGCTGACCGGCCGGGCCGGGTCGTCGGCGACCTGGCGCAGCAGTCGGGTGAGTCGTTCGGCGAGGGCCTCGACAGTCGATTCGTCGAAGAGGTCGGTGGCGTACTCGAAGGTGGCACGGATGCCCGCAGGTGAGCCGTCGGCGTTGTGCAGCGGGCGGACGAAGAGCGACAGGTCGAACTTCGTCGTCTCGTGGCCGACCGCCTCGGGCTCGATCCGCAGGCCGGGCAGCTGCCACCGGCGGGTCACCGCGTTGTCGGAGATGAGCATCACCTGGAACAGCGAATGCCGGGACACCGAACGGGCCGGGTTGAGGATCTCCACCAGGCGCTCGAAGGGCACGTCCTGGTTGCTGTAAGCGGCGAGGTCGGTCTCGCGGATGCGGGCCAGCAGCTCGGTGAAGCTCGGGTCGCCGCTCAGGTCGGCGCGCAGCACGAGGGTGTTGACGAAGAAGCCGACCAGGTCGTGGACCGCTTCGTCGGACCGGCCGGCCACCGGCGTACCGATCGGGATGTCGGTGCCCGCGCCGCACCGCGCCAGCAGGGCCGCCAGCCCGGCATGCAGCACCATGAACAGCGTCGTCTTGTGCGCGGCCGCCAGCGCCTCCAGTCCACGGTGCAGTCCGGCGTCCAGTGTGATCCCGACGGCGCCGCCACGGTCGGTCGGTTCGATCGGGCGCGGCCGGTCGTACGGCAGCCTCAGCTCGTCGGGCAGGCCCCGCAGCGCGGAGGTCCAGTAGTCGACCTGGTCGGACAGGAGGTTGCTCGCCTGGACGCCGTCACCGAGCAGGTCACGCTCCCACATGGTGTAGTCCGCGTACTGCGCGGGCAGCTCGGCCCACCGTGGCGCCTGGCCCTCCGCGCGGGCCCGGTACGCCTCGGCCAGGTCGCGCATCAGGATGCCCATCGACCACCCGTCGCAGGCGATGTGGTGGGTCATCAGCAGCAGCACATGCTCCTGGGGCGCCAGCCGGAACAACCAGGCCCGGACCGGCAGCGCCGTCGCCAGGTCGAAGACGTGTCGCGTGGCCTGCTCGAGAAGGCTGGGCAGGGTCGCCGGATCCGCCTCCACCACCGTCACGTCCGGCGTCGCCTCGGCGGCCTCGATGATCTGCTGGTACGGCTGGCCGTCCACCTCGGGGAAGACCGTACGCAGCGACTCGTGCCGCCCGACCACATCGTGCAGCGCCGCCCGCAGCGCGTCCACGTCCAACCGGCCCTGCAACCGCCAGGCGAACGGCATGTTGTAGACCGAGCTCGGTCCGTTGAGCCGGGCCAGGAACCACAGCCGCCGCTGGGCGAACGACAGTGGCAGCCGCTCGGGCCGCGACGTGGCCACCAGCGCAGGCCGGGAACTGCCGGCCTCCCCCATGGCCTTGGCCAACTGCGCCACCGTCGGATTCCAGAACAGCGCACGGACCGGGACCTCCACGCCGAACACCGCGCGGATGCGGCTGATCAGCCGGATGGCCCGCAGGGACTGGCCGCCCAGATTGAAGAAGCTGTCCTCGACTCCCACCCGGTCGACGCCCAGCACCTGTGCGAACAGCTCGCACAGGATCTCTTCGCGCGGCGACGCCGGCTCCCGGCCGCGAACCGGGCCGTCGGGCGCCGGAATCGGCGGTACCCCCGCGTCAGGCTTCCCACCATCGGCGTCGAAGCGATTAGCCATGGTCATCCCCATCCTGGCTGGAACGAATCGATCCGCGCTGGCTGACCGACAGGCGGAAGCAGGTGCAGGTTCGCTGCGTGCAGCGCTCTGGGAGCGTCGCAGCCGCGCCACCCGACTCCACCTCCGATCTTGCTCGGGCGGTTCGACGGGATCAGGCGACCGTTGTCGGCCGCCGGGCGCCGTGAACGCTCGTGTCAGTGCCGGACAGTGTTCGAATCTGGGCCGCCGCGCCGTCCCCCGGCATCTCCGGTGCTGCTCCACACTGAGGTGGGTCAGCCAGGCCGGCCGAGCAGCAACCGGGAAGGCGCGGCGGACCGTCCGGCCTGGAAACGTCTGGAAGGCCGCTGGTTCCGATCTCGGGCCCTGTGACGCAGCGCGGCAGCGGGACACCTGCTATGGAGAAACTCGATGGAGATTACCCAGGCGCCGCCCAAGGATGAGCTCGTTCGTCGCGCCTCCGCGCTTGTCCCGCTCCTGCGGGAAAAAGCTCTCTGGATGGAGGAGAACCGGCGGATCCACGACGAGGTCATCGAGGCGATCACCGACGCGGGCATCCTGAAGATGCGGGTGCCGGTCCGCTACGGCGGATACGAGTCCGACATGGGCACTGTCGTGGACGTCCTGGCGGAGCTGGGGCGCGGCGACGGCTCAACCGCGTGGACGGTCGCGGTGTGGTCGATCAGCACCTGGATGACGGGGCTGTTCCCCGACGAGGTGCAGGACGAGATCTTCGCGACTCCTGACGTGCGGATCAGCGGGATCCTCAGTCCCGGCGCCGTGGCCGTCCCGGCCGACGGCGGTTTCGTCATCAACGGGAAGTGGTCGTTCAACACGGGCGCTCAACAGAGCACCTGGAACACGAACGCCGCAGTCACGCCTACCGGTGACGGTGGCTTCGCACCGGTCATGGTGGCGGTCCCGATCGCCGACCTGGAGATCATCGACGACTGGCACACCTCGGGTCTGCGCGGTTCCGGCAGCATCACCACGATCGCCAAGGATGTCTTCATCCCGGCGGAGCGGGTGCTGCAGATGGGCCCGGTGCTGCAGGGTCAGCACCGGTCCGAGCGGAACGCGAACGCGACGATCTACCAGGCCCCCTTCATGCCTACCGCGTGCGCCACCATCAGCGCGCCGGCCCTCGGTCTGGCCATGGCCGCGAAGGACGCCTTCCTGGAACGACTGCCCGGCCGGAAGATCACCTACACCAACTACGAGAACCAGGCCGAGGCGCCCATCACCCACCTGGAGATCGCCGAGGCGATCACCAACATCGACGAGGTCGGCTTCCACGCCCGCCGCGCGGCGGACATGATCGACACCAAGGGCCGGGCGGGCGAGGCCTGGACGCTCGAGGAGCGGGCTCGCGTACGACTCGACCTGGGCGCCGCCTGCCAGCGGGCCAAGGAGGCGGTCGACATCCTGCAGGGTGCGAGCGGCGGCTCCTCCATCCACCAGGACGTGCCGATCCAGCGCATCCAGCGGGACGTGCAGGCGCTCAACCTGCACGCCATCCTGCACCCCAAGACGAACCTGGAGCTGTACGGCCGGATCGTCTGCGGGCTGGACAGCAACACGCCGTTCGTCTGATCGGCGCGTCCGTCACCGTGCCGCGACCGTGAACACCGCCACCGATGGTGGCTGGACGGTTGGCGGCGCCTGATCTCACCGCCCCGGAAGGCCGTCCGCCGTTCGCCGCACGGCACCGTGGTGCCGGCTGTGGACAGCGGGCGGCCTCCCGGGGCGACCACCAGGCGCGGCCAGCTCAGAGCGCCCGCCGCGCCGCTGAGTCCTGCTGCGGCCCCTCATTGTCAGGAACGGCCGGCTCTCCTGGCCGGTCATACTCGAAAGGCGTCGTCGTGATGCTGGCATCAGTGTGTCCCGCAGTCGGTCAGGCCTGGGAGTTGCGCGAGGTTCCCACGCCCGTGCCGGGTCCAGGCGAGGTGCTCATCCGCGTGCACGCGAGCGGTCTGTGCCGCAACGACGTGTGGCTCACCGACGGTACGTATCCGTATCCGCCGATCGAGCCGACAATCGTCGGGCACGAGCCCGCCGGTGAGGTCGTCGAGGTAGGCGCCGGGGTGACCTCGCGCAGGGTCGGCGACCGGGTCGGCGCCACCTGGATCCAGGGTGGCTGCGGCTCGTGCGACCACTGCCGACTCAACCTCCCCGTCACCGGCATCACGGGCATGAACTGTGTCTCCCCCGCGATGACCGGGCTGACCAGGCCCGGTGGTCATGCCGAGTATCTGGCGGTGCCGGCGTCCTCCACGGTGCTGCTGCCGGACGACCTGCCCTACGAGATGGCCGCGCCGCTGCTGTGTGCCGGGTACACGTCCTGGTCGGCCCTGCGGGCCGGGAACCCGCAGCCGCACGAGCGGGTCGCCGTGCTCGGCATCGGCGGCCTCGGCCACCTGGCCGTGCAGTTCAGCAGGGCCTGCGGCTTCGAGACCGTGGCGGTGACCAGCAGTCCGGACAAGACCGAACTCGCCCGCGGGCTCGGCGCCGACCACGTGGTGTCCGACGGGGAGGGCCTCGCGAAGATCGGCGGCGCGGACGTCGTCGTCGTCACCGGCACCTCCTACGAGGCCGCCGCCGAATGCCTTTCCGGCCTTCGGGTCAATGGCCGCATGGTGCTCGCGACAATTGACCCGGCGGGCTCTTTCACCATCGACCCGTCACGACAGTTCTTCGCCAAGGGTCAGACAATTCTCGGTGCCACCCACAATGGCCTGCCCTATCTCATCGAGGCCCTCGACCTGGCGGCCAGCGGTGCCGTCACGGCTCACATCGAGGTCTTTCCCAAGGAAGAGATCGCCGAGGCCGTCGACCGCGTAGCCGCTGGAGATGTCCGCTTCCGGGCCGTCGTCACCTACTGATCGGATCACCGTCCAGGACCCGTCGGCCACTCGGGCGGTCCGGCAGGCCGTGGGCGGGAGGCCGGGAACGGCAACCGGGCGCCAGCGGCAGCATTCCGCAAGATGTGTCCGTGGGAATGTCATGTCATCGTCATCGAAGAATGTCCGCCAATTCGGGCGCAAGGGCTGGTCTAACTGAGCAGCGAGGACGGCGTTATGCAGAAAGAAACCCCTCCGGTCGTCATCGACACCTCAGGTGTCGATATCCATGCGGAGAACGCGAGGATTCGCGAGCACGGGCCAGTCGCCCAGGTCGAACTCCCGAACGGTGTGCGGGCGTGGTCGATCACCGGTTACGACGCTGGTAGGCAGGCGCTGAGCGACCATCGCCTGTCCAAGGACGGGCATCAGCACTGGACCGCGTACGTCCACGGCGAGGTCGACCCGAGCTTCCCACTCATCGACTGGGCGCTCATGGACAACATGAACACGACATACGGAAGCGCGCACAGTCGCATGCGGGCGCTTGTGGCGAAGAGATTCACGCCGCGACGGATCGAGGCGATGCGGCCGACGATCGACAAGATCGTTGCGAGCCTGCTGGCGGACCTCGCGGGCAGCTCGGCCGGTACGGTGGTGGACCTCAAGGCGAGGTACGCCTACCCCCTCGCCGCCCGCGTGATCTTCGATGTCGTAGGTATTCCCGAGGCGGCCCGGGGAACCATCCTCGGCGACGGCGAGGCGCAGATCGACACGACAAAGACCAGCGAGGAGATCGCGGCGAGTGTCGAACGGGGACTGATGGAGCTGGCCGCGGTGGTGGAGGCCAGGCGCCAACACCCCGCGGACGACCTCATGAGTGATCTGATCGCCGCCCAGCAGGAGGACGGTTCGGAGCTGCGCGACGGCGAGATCATCGGCAATCTGTCGTTCCTGCTGGGTACCGGCACCGAAACCGTCACGAACCTGGTGGTCAATTCGGTACTCGCCCTGCTCTCCCATCCCGACCAGTTGCAGCTGGTCAGGTCCGGGAAGGCCTCGTGGCAGGACGCGATCGAGGAAACCCTTCGCGTCGAGGCGCCGGTGGCACATCTGCCATTCCGGTTTCCCACCGAGGATGTTCAGCTCGGCGGCGTGACGATGAGCGCGGGCGATCCGGTCCTCATGAATTTCGCCGCCATCGGACGCGATCCCGCCATCCACGGCACGAGCGCCGGGTCCTTCGACATCACCCGGCCGTCGAAGGACCATCTGTCCTTCGGCCACGGCGCGTACAGCTGCATCGGCAAGGCCCTCGGCCGCGTGGAGGCCGAGATCGCGGTCTCCGCGCTGTTCACCCGCTTCCCCGACCTTGTCCTCGCGGTTCCGGCGTCGGACATCAAGCCGCAGAGCACGTTCATCATGAACGGCCGTGACGAGTTGCCAGTCCTGCTGGCCACGACCCCTGCCGAGTCGGCGTGACTCCACCAGCCACCTCCCAGGTGCGGGACCGCTTACGGGCCGAGGTGACGGATGCCGCCGCGCGCGTGACCGATCTGGTGTCGACGTTGCCCGATCCCGCTGACCGCAGCCCCGACCAGCAGGCCCGAGCCACCTCGGCACAGGTACGCGCCCGGACCGCGAGGCGTCGGCTTCTGCGCGATCAGTCGGAGCTGCTCTACCGCGAGGCCGTCGGAGCGAGCTCGCGACGGCTGTCCTTGACCGATCTGTCGTACCTGCTGGCCGACATCGTTCCCGGCCTGACGCCGAACCGGGCGGAGATGGAGGTGGAACGCGGCCGCCGCCAGTCCGCCAAGGAAGGCCTCGAGATCGACCAGGGCATCGCGTCCTCCGCGCTGCTCAGATCCGGTGCCGGCGGCGACCTGCTGCGCTCGCAGCGGTTGCCGACCGACGAGGCCCGTTCGCGGCTGGCGGAGTTCCAACGGACCGGCGCGGTCGAGATGCCTGTGGTGTCGGTACGGCGCACGGACGGGGTGGCCGAGATAACCGTCGCCAACCAGCGGTACCTCAATGCGGAGGACGAGCCCCTCGGCCAGCAGCTGGAGATCGCGGTCGACCTGGCTCTGCTGGATCCGGGGGTACGCGTGGGCATCCTGCGGGGCGCCGTCATGGAGCACCCGAGATACGCGGGCCGTCGGGTCTTCAGCTCGGGAATCAACCTGAGCCTGCTGTGCGCCGGGCAGATCCCCTTTCTGGGCTTCGTCATGCAACGTGAGATGGGCTACCTGAGCAAGATCCAGCGTGGCCTGTGGGATCCCCGGCAGCAGGCGGATCCGACGGCTCGGGGCGGCAAGCCGTGGATCGCGGTCGTCGACGGGTTCGCCATCGGCGGTGGCATGCAGCTGATGCTGACCTTCGACTACGTGATCAGCTCGGACACGGCCTACTTCACGCTGCCGGCGGCGCGTGAGGGCATCGTGCCCGGTGCGGCGAACCTCCGGCTCGGCCGCGTCCTCGGCCCCAGGCTGGCCCGACAGGTACTCCTGGGTGGCCGGCGGATCGGGGCCCGCGAGCCGGCCGCAGCCCTGCTGTGCGACGCCGTCGTGGCGGAGGAGGAGGTCGACGGCGCGATCGACGAGGCCGTGCACGCCATGGACAACCCGGCCGTGCTCGCCAATCGACACATGATCACCGCCTTCGAGGAGCCCGAGGATCACCTCCGCGGCTACCTCGCCGAGTTCGCCGAGGTCCAGGTTCAGCGGTTGTACAGCCAGGACGTCCTGCACCGGTTGGAGCAACAGTGGATGCAACGGCAACGGTGAGCACCGGCGCGCATCTCCACGCTGATGACCTGCATCGCAGCGTGTCGAGCCGGCAGGTCGCCGCGATGACCATGCTCAACGAGATCGTGGCCGCGTTCCCGGACGCGATCTCGTTCGCGCCGGGCGCCCCCTACGAGCCGTTCTTCGCGGACATCGCCGTCGGTCCGCTGCTGGACACCTACGTCGAGGCCCGGCGGGCCGCCGGCCTCGGCGAGGAGGCGGTACGCCGACAGCTGTTCCAGTACGGCCCGAGCAAGGGGATCATCAACGATCTGGTCGCCGCCGCCCTGCGGGCGGACGAGGCCATCGACGTCTCGCCTGACGCGATCGTGATGACTGTCGGTTGCCAGGAGGCGCTCTTTCTCACCCTGCGTGTCCTTCATCCGCCTGGTTCCAGCCTGGCCGTCCCCGATCCGTCCTATGTCGGCGCTGTCGCAGCTGCCGACTCGCTGGACATAGTGGTCCACCCGGTGCCGGACGACGGCACCGGCCCGGACCTGGCGGCCCTCCGTACGGCGTCGGAGCGGGAGCGGGCGGCCGGCCGGCGCCTGCGGGCGCTGTACGTCTCCCCCGACTTCGCGAACCCGTCGGGGTGCCGGCTCTCGCTCGCCGCCCGACAGCGTCTGCTGGCGGCGGCGGCGGACCTCGACCTCATCCTGATCGAGGACAATCCGTATGCCTTCACGGCCGCCTCGGACGACCGGCTGCCCAGTCTGAAGGCGCTCGACCGCGAGGGTCGGGTGGTGCACACCGGCACCTTCGCGAAGGTCGCGGTGCCGGGAGCCCGGGTGGGTTACGTGGTGGCTGACCAGTGGGTCACGTCGCCGTCCGGCCCACCGGTCCGACTGGCCAGCATGATCGCCGCCGCCAAGAACGCGGTCACCCTGAACACCTCCCCGCTGGCTCAGGCCCTGATCGGCGGGCTCCTCATTCAACACGGGGGCTCCATCGCCGCGCTCGGCCAGCGTAAGGCGGCGCATCTGCGCGGCAACCGGGCCGTCCTCCTCGAGCGGCTTGCTCACCACTTCGGCGAGCCCGGCCAGCGGAGTGCCCGGGTTCGCTGGTGGGCACCCGAAGGCGGTTACTTCGTCCAGGTCGAACTCCCGGTCGAGGCCGACGACGCGCTGTTGCGGCAGTCCGCGGAGACGTTCGGTGTCCTCTGGACCCCCATGCGCGGCTTCCACCTCGCCGGGGGTGGCGAACGACGCATCCGGCTGTCGTGTTCCGCGCTCGAGCACGACGAGATCGTCGAGGGCACCGCCCGGTTGGCTGACTTTGTCAACGCGTTGTAGGGCACATGCCGGTCGCGCTCGGCGCGGACACGCCGCTGGAGCGGCCGCGCCGGTCGCCCGGCTGCGGGACCGGTCGTGACACGGATGCCCGGTCCGGCGACGACACCCGGTGTCGGCGACGACCGGCGCGCAGGCGAAGGAGGAGCAATGAGCAACGACATCCCGTCGTCCGCGCGGCGACCGACAGCCAACCAACTCTGCCTGTATCTGGGCGAACAGACGGCTTTCTGGGCCGGCGGTCTGCACGACAGCCGGGCGGTCCTGGTGGAGGGTGACGTGGTCCTCGCGGCGCTGGCTGCCGCGTGCGCGGATCTCCAGCGTCGCCACGCCGCGCTGCGCCGTCACTTCCGCGACGTCGACGGAGAACCGCTGCTGGTGCCTAGTGAAGGATGGCCTGTCGAGTTCGTCGCCGGCGTTCCGGGACCGTTGGCGACCGCGCTCACGGTGGCCGCCGCCGACGCGAGCCGTCCTTTCGACCTGGACGACGGGCCCGCCATCAGGGTGGGCGGGTATCCGGTGCAGGGCGGTGGCACCCTGGTGGCGCTGACCATCCACGCGGCGGTGGGCGGCCGGTCGGCAGCGGCGCGGCTGCTCGACGAGCTGGGCGAACGGTATCCCGCGGCACTCACCGGTCCACCCTGGCCGTCGACCGGCACGCCGTTAACCGAGCAGGACTACCCTGACCGCGTCGCCGACGCTGCCGCCACGCTCGACAGCGTCGGCGCCCTGACCGCGGCACCGCAGGCGATCGCCTGGCCCGCCAGCCGTGGCCGTGGGCGCAGTCACGGTCGGTCGATCACGACGCCCTGGTCGCTGGAACCGAGCCAGACCGCGCAGGTACGACGGTTCGCCGACCGGGTAGGCGTCTCCCCGGCCACCGTCCTGCGGTGTGCCCTGCGCGTCCTTCTCCTGCGCGAGACCGGCGAGTCGGACGTCCCGATCGGCTCACCGACGCCCACCCGAACCGGCGACACCGAGGTCACGCCCGAGGACATCCAGATCCTTCGCCACGCCCTCGACGCGCACACGTCGGTCGTCGACGCGGTCCAGGCCGAGCACACCACGGCGACGCGGCCGGTGGACCATCCGGGCGTGCTGAATGCGCTGCTGACGCGGGCGCTGCGATCCGAACGGGACGCCGGGGTCGACGTCCAGGTCGGGTTCCGGTGTGACACGGCGACTGACCGGCCCACCACCTGGGCCGCCATGGGGGCCAGGGACATCGATCTACAGGTCACGCACTCGCCGTACGAGCTCGAATTCGACGTGACGTTCGATGACGATCGTGTCGTCGGGGCGTGGCGAGGCGCGGTCGGGCTGTTCGACAAGGACACCCTCGATCGGATGGGGCGCAGCTACTCGACCCTGCTGCACGAGCTGGTCCGGTCCCCCGCCGGACCGATCGGCGCGCTCGACGTGATCCACCCGACCGACCGGGCCCGGCTCGCGACGTGGGAGGCGGCAACCCCTGGCGCGAGCGGTGACGACACACTCGTCGAGCTGGTCGGTCGGTGGATCAGGCGTACGCCCCAGCGAACGGCAGTGGTGATGGCCGACGTCACACAGACCTACTCGGACCTGGACGCTGCGGCTGACCGGATCGCCGCCGGGCTGACGGCGCTCCAGCTCCCCAGGGAAACACCGATCGGCATTCTCGTGGCCCGTCGTGTGGAGCTACCGGCCATCCTGCTCGGAGTCGCCCGCGCCGGTCTGGCCGCCGCGCCCATGGATCCGGACCATCCCATCGAACGCCTGTCGTACATCGTCAGCGACAGCGGATGCGGAGGGGTGATCACCGACGGCACCCTGCCGGCCGACCGGGTGACGGCGCTCGGCGTACCGGTGGTGCCGCTGGGCGACCTGCTGGCGGCCACACCGGCACCGATCCGCCGGCCGCCGCACCCGGACTCGCTGGCCTACGTGCTGTACACCTCCGGGTCCACCGGCCGTCCCAAGGGCGTCGCGGTGACCCACCGCGGCCTGGCGAACTGCCTGGTCGCCACCCGGAAGCTCCTTGACTTCCAGCCGGAACAGTCGCTGCTCGCGGTGACCACGATCTCCTTCGACATCGCCATGCTGGAGACCTTCCTCGCCCTGACCAGCGGCGGACGGACGATCCTGGCGACCAGCGCCCAGGCGCGCAACGGAGCCGAGTTGCAGGCCGTGTTGGAACGGCATCGACCCGATGTCATGCAGGCGACGCCTATGACATGGCGGATCTTGTTCGCGACGGGTTGGCCGGGCGATCCGCGGTTGACCGTGTCGTGTGGCGGCGACGTCGTCTCGCCCGAACTGGCCAGCCGCCTGGTCGCCTGCACGAAGGAGTTCTGGCACACCTATGGGCCCACAGAGGCCTCGATGTACGCGGTGTGCGAACGACTGCCGCGGGAGCCGCAGCAGTCGATCGTGCCGGTCGGCCGTCCGTTGTCCGGCGTCTGGCTGCGGATCCTCGACGCCGCGGGTCTGCCGGTGCCACCCGGTGTGGTCGGCGAGCTCTACATCGGCGGCGTCGGGGTGGCCCGGGGTTACGTCGGTGCGCCCGGGCAGACCGCCGAGCGGTTCGTGCCCGACCCGACCGGCGAGGGCGGCCGCCTCTACCGCACGGGTGACCTGGCCCGGTGGCGCGCCGACGGCCGACTGGAACTGTGGGGACGCAACGATCGTCAGGTCAAGATTCGCGGGCATCGCATCGAACCGGACGAGATCGAGCGCGTCCTCAGCGGCCACCCGGACATCGCGGTCGCCGCGACTGTGGTGGCCGGCCGGGACCGCGACAGCAGAAGCATCGTGGCGTTCCTGCAGCCACGACAGCCGGGGGCCGGCCAGGAGCTGGTGAGCCGGGTCGCGGCGCACGCCCGCCAGGTGTTGCCTGCGTACATGGTGCCGTCCTCGTACGCGCTGATGGGCACGATGCCACTGACCGCGACCGGCAAGATCGATCGGACTGCCCTCTCCCGCATCAGGCCACCGCGACGCGACGACGCCGAGAGCGACCAGGAGACACGCTGGGTCCACGAGGCGTGGGAGTCGGTGACCGGGAAACGCGTCGACCACGATGAGGACTACGGCCTGCTCGCCGGGAACCTGCCGAACGCCTGGAAGCTGCGCGCCCACGTACGACGTGAGTTGGGCGTCCAGCTCCGTCTGGACGACATCGTGGCCGCGGCCACCGCCGCCGACCAGGCACAGCGGATCCGACAGGAGCAGCTCGCCGCCGGCGCGCCGCCGCTGCGCTGGTCTGGTCGTACGGACCGGGCCGCGCTGGTGCTGCTGCAGGGGGACGCGGCCTGGCCGGTGCAGGCTGTGGCGGAATTCGAGCGCTGGTTCAAGGTGGCGGTCCTCGACGTGCCCGACGGGCGCCCACAGGACGTGCCGGCGTGGCTGGCGACCGTCGACGCTCCGGGCGGCACCGTTCTGGCCGCGTACGGCGAACTGGTGACACAGGCGGCCGAGTTCGCCCAGACGGTGCGTGGGCGGATCGGCGTGGGGCCGAAGGTGCTGGCCGTCGAACCGGCCGCGCCGAGCGGACCGCACCCGCCCGAGCACGCTCCACAGTGGGTGGCGAGCCGCGACGGGGAGCTGCTCCGTTCGTGGCGGGCGACGGCAGCGGAGGCCGACGTCGTGCTGGTGGCCCTGGACCACGACGCGCCGATGGACTGGTCGCTGCTGGCGTCCGTCGTCGCCGGGATGAGCTGACCCGGCCCTCACACGACTCCCGTCCGGCCAGCGGTGGTGCGACCACCACCGTTCCGGACGGTGGCCCGGCAACCGCGAAGTGGTCGACAACGGCGGTCAGGGACGACGGTGGACCTGTGGAGGCGACCAGTCGTCCCCGTGCCAGCGGCGATCGTCAGTACACCAGAGATGGATGGTCAATGACCGCGAACATGAACACCGCCGAACTCGACCTCCCCCCGCTGCCCGAGCCGGGCCTCACCCCGGCCCAGGTGATAGCGAGAGCCGAGGCGATGGTCCCCGAGCTGATCGAACGCCAGGCCGAGGTTGAGGAGCGCGGTTTCTACGCCGAGGACATCCACGAACGCTTCGTCCGGAACGGCTTCTACCGGATCCTGGTGCCCCGTCGCTACGGTGGGTACGAATTCGGGGTGGAGACCTTCCTGCGTGTCGCCATGACTCTGGTACGTGGCTGCTCCTCGACCGGCTGGATGTACAGCCTCGGGGCCTCGCACGCGCTCATGGCCGCGACGATGTTCGACGAGCGGGCGCAGGCGGAACTCTTCAGCGGCGGCGACTTCGTGTGTCCCAGCACCGCGGTTCCCAGCGGATCCGCAGTACCCGCTGCCGGCGGCGGCTGGACGGTCAACGGCACCTGGTCATACTGCTCCGGGGCGCCGTACGGGACCCACTTCATGGCACACGCACTGATGCCCGGTGAAGGTGGAAGCCCCCCGTCGACGCTGCTCTTCGTCGCACCGCGGCGCCAATGGGTGCGGCTGGACGACTGGGGACAGCTTCTGGGCCTGCGGGGTAGCGGTTCGCACAGCATCACTATGGAGAACAGCCACATCCCCGACCACCTGGCTCAACCTGGCGTACGGATCGTCGAGCACGACGCGACGTCGGGCACGCCTGGGCGGACCCTGCACGGCAACCCGGAGTACGGTGGCACGCTGCATGCCTTCATCAGCCTCCTCAACTGTTCCATGGCGGTGGGCATGGCGCGGGGAGCGCTCGACGCGTACGAGGACCTGCTGCGCGACCGGACGACTCTGGCGCCGCCGATGGTGCCCCGCTATCAGGACCCGGACTACCAACTCTGGTACAGCGACGCCTTCGGGATGATCAGTACCGCCGAGGCGGCCCTGCTGAACGCGATTCAGCAGTGGCACCACGTGGCGGCCCAGGGTCCGGCCGCCGCGACCAGGGAATCGGACCTGCGCCTCTCGGCCATCTGCCGCCAGGCCGCCAACCTGTGCTGGGAAGCGATGGGGCAGTACATCATCCCCACGGCCGGCTCGAGTGCCCTGCGGCACGGTGAGCGCCTCGAGCGGGTGTGGCGGGACATGTCCACGCTGCGCACCCACGCCGGCCTCTCGGTCCTGCTGCCCACTGTCGCCCTGCGCGGGCTCGCCAGGACCCTGGCGCGCTGACGCGCTGCGAGAGCCTGGCGCGCCGCCTGCCCTTGGTGCACGACGATCCCTGAGTCGGCGCCGACGACGATCCCGACCCGGTGCACCACGGCCTGGAGGGATCGTCAGGCGTGCCCATGGTCGCAGGATCTCCGGTGGTCCTCACCAGCTGTCTGGTGGCCGCTGCCGTACCGGGCGTACGCACGAGTCAGCACCGCCGCGCGGGGACTCCCGGCGCGCGGCGGTGCTGCCCATTCCTGTGGAGTTCGGAGCACGATCGGCATCGACCGGCCGGTCGCACGAACGCCCGGCCGGCCCTTCGACCGTCAGCCGCTCGACCCGCTCGCGGCCGATGCGGATGCCGTCCCGGCGCCACCGCCGGTGAACCCGGTCCGTGCGGGTGCGACCGGCCGCCGCCCGGATCGCGTCACGCGGTCAACAGCTCGAGCCGCTCGGGCCCGTCGTTGATGATGTCGAGGAAGTGCTGCTTGATGTCATCGACGAGGCTGGAATCGTGCAGGTCGGTCCGCACCTGCACGGCGACGTGGAGCCCCTCCGGGGTCGGCGTCACCAGGAGCATGACGACGAAGAAGGACTTCGTGGCGAACGCGGTGCCCTCGCTCACGAGAACCCCGTCCATGCCACCGAGGCTGAGGCTGGGCGTCGAGTTGTAGTTCAGCGCCACCATCCGGTCGAGGGGGATCACTCCCTCGGAGCCGCTGAGCGCGTCGGCCAGATCCTTCGGGGCGAGCAGGGCGTCACGCGCGGACATGGCCTGCTGATACGAGCCGCGCATCCGCGCGAGGAGGTGCTGACCCGAGCGGTTCGGACCATTCGGCCGCAGCAGGATGGTGCCCACCCTGTTGGTGACGGTCCTGTCGATCACCTCACCGGAGTTGTTCGCGATGGGCACCATCACCGCGAAATCCGGCAACGCGCCCGCCCGGACGATCGACTCCACGTACACCGCGGCTACACCGACGGACGGCGGCATGCCGTTGGCTCGGGCGTAGTCGTTCCAGGACCGTAGTTGCGACTCCGGTACCTGGAAGCTGCGCAACACGGCAGGACCCGCGGGCGAGTACCGCGATCCGTCATGCATCGGGGTTGCCTGTGCGGCCCCGTCGCTGCGGCCGGGGAACTGGCAGGTCGGCAGCTCATGCAGTTCGTCGCGCCAGTACTGACGCTGAGCCTCGATGTCCGACGACGCGAGCTGGTGCCGGAAGTCGCAGGCCATCTCGGCGAGGGAAGCCGTCCGGCCCGGCCACTGCGGCGCCTTTCCGGCCACCCGCGCCGCGTAGGCCACAGGTAGTTCTGCCGTCAGGATGTCCCACGAACGACCGTCGAAGCCCGAGTGGTCCACCGCCACCCCGAACAGGGTGCGACCGCTCTCTCCACTGCGTACGAGCACGCACCGCCAGACCTTCCCCTCGTCGACCCGCAGCGGTATCCGCAGGGTCCGCCTGAGTGCATCGGCCGCTGCCTTGTCACTGTCCTCGTCGGCCAGCCGATGAAACTCCGCCTGTCCCGGATCGGCAGGCACCTCGGCGAGGCCGAGCTCCGGACCGTGCAGATACCGGGCGTGCAACGCCTGGTGACGGCGGTGGACATCGGTTGCGGCACGCTCCAGGGCGGCCACGTCGATCTCGCCGTCGAACCACCAGGCGATCTCGACGACGATCTTCTGCGGAACCGTTTCGGCCTGGATCGGAGTGATGGCCACGAGTTCGTCGCCTTCGGCGGCGGAGGGCGTGGCGGGGACGTCCGGTTCGATTCTCGCGGGGGCTCGGTTGGTATCGATCCAGGCGGCGAGCTGGGCCACGGTGGGAGTCCGGAAAACCTGGGTGAACCTGACCCGCACCCCTGTCATCTGCTCCAGCCGGGCACAGGCGACAGTCACCCACACCGAGTCGAGCCCGAGATCGAATACGGAAGCCGTACGCGGCAGGCCAGGAACGTCAAGCATCTCGGCGAAGAGGCGCTCGACCATGACCTCCGTCTCGCCTCGTGGGCTCTCGTCCCCGACAACACCGGACCCAGCAGCGGTATCGGAGGCCTCCAGGGCTTCTTGCTGCGTCATTTCCACTCCTCGAAGGGATGGCAAGGGCTGGCAACAACGGTTGCCCAGAAGCCGAGGATCGCTCGACCCTCTCCGGTGTCGCACCTCTCGGGTTGCCTCCCCCACCCACGTCAGACACCCGCCACGACTTCGCCGGGCCCAGGGCAATCCCTGAGGTGCGTCCCGGCGAACCGGCTGCCACGTTGGGACCCGCACAGGACCTTCAGCTCCGGGATCGCGAATGGGGAAAGGTATGGGATCCAGCTCCGACCGGGAACAGCTCGCCACACAAGCCACTGAGGCACCGTCGGCGGAGCTGCCCGAACCACTGTTCGCCAACCCGTCGGCCTACCGGGCCCCCGGCACCCGCCAACAGGAGACCCTCTGCTCGCTGTTCGCGGAGGCCCTCGGCGTGGCCAGGGTGGGAATGGACGACAGCTTCTTCGACCTCGGCGGCCAGTCACTCAACGGCGTCCGGCTGATCAACCTCATCAACAAGGAACTCGGGTCGGAGCTGTCGATCGACCAGTTGTTCGACTTCCCGACCGTCGCCGAACTGGACGAACACCTCGGGACCGACGGGTACGGGGCTTCCACTCAGCATCAGACGGCAACCAGCAGGAGGCACGCGTGACCACAACCGACGCCGAGGGTCGGGCCGCAGCGGCCACGGTGGCCCCGCTATCTCTCAACCAGGAGTTCAACAGCCTCTTCGACGGGGGTGGCGACGACGGCCCGTTCGGTTGCCGCAACCACGCGGTCTCCGGGTGGCGCGTCACGGGCGGTCCCGTCGACAGTGACGTCCTGCGCGATGCGCTGCTCGACGTCGTGACCCGGCACGAGGCGCTCCGGACGCGCATCGCCGGGCCGCCCGACGACAGGTACCAGGAAATCCTGCCGCCGAGCCCGGTGCGGTTGGATGTCCGCGACTTCCCCGCCGTTCCCGAGGCGTCCCGCGAGGAGCTGGCCGAGGCGCTGATCCACGAGATCGAGACGGAGACGATAAGCGCGTACGATTCGCCGTTCCTGCGCGCCACGCTGGCCAGGTTCGATGACCGGGACGCGGTCCTGGTCCTGATGGCGCATCACATCAGCGTCGACGGACAGTCCCTGACGGTGATCATTCGGGACCTGGCCAATCGCTACGCCGCCCGGACCGGGCACAGCGTTCCGGACCTGCCAACGGCCCCGCAGTACCGCGAGTACGGCACCTGGGAGCGTGAGGTCGCCACATCGGAGGCGGCGCGCGAGTACTGGCGCCGGCGGCTGGACGGCGCCCTGTTCACGGCGATGCCGACAGACCTGCCGCGCTCGATGGGTCTAGCCGAGTCGACGGCCCGGCACCGCTTTCTGGTTCCGGGTGACGTGGTGTCGGCCGTCGACCGCGTGGCCAGGTCGAACCGGGCCAGCCGCTTCATGGCCATCGCCGCGATCTACCAACTGCTCATCAATCGGCGGACCGGCGCCACGGACGTGGTGATCGCGACGTTCACGCCGGGCCGCGGTGGAGGGCTCTTCGACGAGACAGTCGGTTCGCTCTACAACTTCGTACCGCTGCGAACGGACCTCAGCGGGTGCAGGTCGTACGAAGAGGTGCTCCAGCGGACCCGGCGGACGTGCCTCGAGGCGTTCGCGCACGACATACCGTCCATTCAGATCTTCAACGAGGCGCCGCAGCTCATGGGCCCGGTGATGACCGACAACGCGACGGCGATGGTCCTCCAGAGCGTCCCCCTGAACCCGATCGTGGACGCGCCCGGTGACCTGAGGTACGTGCAGATCACCCGTCTGCTGAAGTCGCAGGAGCTGGCGTCCGCGGTGCCGGACGGCGCGCTGTGGGACGTGAACAAGGATCTGTCGGGCGATGCCATCGGGTCCGTCTCCTACAAGCGGAACCTCTTCCACGAGGAGACCATCGCCTCCATGGCCGCGGAGTTCGGTGAGATCGCACGCGCCTTCAGCTCGTCCGCTGACGCTTCACCGGGTCTGGTCTGACATCCGCGCCGCGAGGAAGGACGTGCTTCGTGACAAGTAACCCGCACAGCATGCGATTCGGTATGTTCGTCCCCCAGGGTGGCGATTTCGAGCTGGCCGGCATACCGGCGACCAAGCAGTGGGACGTGATACTCGATCTCGCCAAGGCCGCCGACGCCGGGCCGTTCGAGTCGATCTGGGTGTTCGACCACTTCATCACCGATCCGCCGTCCGACGAGTCGACGTTCGAGGCATGGTCGATGATGGCGGCCTTCGCCACCAGCACGTCACGGGTACGGCTGGGGCAGCTCTGCACGTGCGTGGGCTACCGCAATCCGGCCTACCTGGCAAAGGTCGCGGCCTGCATCGACGTCATGTCCGGCGGCCGGCTGGACGTGGGCATCGGCGCGGGCTGGTACGAGCAGGAGTGGCGTAGTTACGGCTACGGCTTCCCCAGCGTCGCGGACCGGCTGGGCATGCTCGACGAGTGCGCTCAGATCATGCGGCAGATGTGGACGACAGGCTCGGCCACCCTGATGGGGAAGCACTACCAGATCGACGGGGCGATCAGCCGGCCGCTGCCCCTGCAGGAGGGCGGGATCCCGCTGTGGATCGGGGGCGCCGGTGAGAAGAAGACCCTGCGGACCGCGGCGAAGTACGCGCAGTACACGAACTTCGGGGCGTCGCTTGAGGGGTTCAGCCACAAGTCCCAGGTCCTGGCCGAGCACTGCAAGGATGTGGGCACCGACTTCGACGCGATCGTCCGCTCGGTCCTGCTCAATGTGACAATCGGCGAGACCGAGAAGGACGTCGCCGACAGGTTGGCCTGGGTCCGGGCCCACTACGAGCCGCTGCTGCCGGCCAAGCAACTCGAGGCTCTCCTCGGTTACTGGACGGAGGGCCTGATCGGCACACCGGAACAGATCGTGGAGCAGCTGACCAAGGCCGGCAACCTCGGCGTCGGGTACGTGATCGCCAGATTCATCGACGCCGCCTACGATCGGACGAGCATGGATCTGTTCGCCACCAAGGTGCTGCCGGAACTGACCAGGTAACTCTCGCCCGAGGGTGGCTCAGCGGGCGGTCGGCGCCACCGCCGCGTCGCGCGACCCGGTCCAGCAGCGGTGACGCGGTCACCGCTGCTGGACCCTTTCACGAACGGGGGCCGTCGAGCAGACCGTCACGGGCGAGCTGAGTCTTCGATCGGGTGAGTTGAGGGGGCGGCGGGTGTCGGCTGGCGGGTTCTCGGCGAAGCGATGGGTTCGGGTACGCGACCTGCTCGAGCGTCTCGTCGACTCTGGTTTCGTTCCCGGCGCCCTGGTGGCGCTCTCCCGCCACGGCGAGGTTCTTGTCGAAGCCACTGGAGCCCTCGCGTTCCAGGGCGCCGGGGCGGGGATCCCGATGGCGGGAGACACGATCGTTCGGTTGGGGTCGATGACGAAGCCTCTCGTCGCCGCGTGCGCGATGACCCTGGTGGAGGATTGCACTCTGCGTCTGGACGACCCGGTGGACGACCTCCTGCCGGAACTCGCGGACATGAGGGTGCTCGCCGATCCGGCTGGGCCGCTGCACGACACGGTCGCGGCGAACCGCCCGATAACGCTGCGGGATCTGCTGACCTTCACCCTCGGCACCGGCACGATCATCGCCGACCCGGGAACGGTTCCGATCGACGAGGCGCTGAACGCGATCGGCAGGCGGGACCTCAACGAGTGGGTGCGCGACCTGGGGACGCTGCCGCTGGTCCATCAGCCGGGTGAGCGCTGGATGTACGACACCGCCGCCGACGCCACGGGTGCGCTCATCGCCCGGGCCACAGGCATGTCCGTCGGGGAGGCCCTACGCGAGCGGATGTGTGCGCCGCTGGGGATGAGGGACACCGGGTTCAGTGTGGACGGTGACAGCCTCGGCAGGTTCGCGACGGCGTACGAACGGGACAGCGGGCCCGCCGGCGAGGCGGTCGTCGAGGACCGTCCGGACGGTCGGTTCAGCCGGCCGGTGACGTTCGAGGGCGGTGGTGGTGGGCTCGTCTCGACCGCCGACGACTACCTCGCCTTCGCTTCGGCTCTGCTCGCCGGAGGCACCCGCCATGGCGAGCGGGTCCTCTCCCGGCCGTCGGTCACCCTGATGACGACCGACCATCTGACAGCCGCGCAGAAGGCGGTGTCCGGATTCGAGCCCGGGTATTTCGACAATTTCGGCTGGGGTTTCGGGATGGCCGTCATCACCCGCCGTACCCGCCTGGGTCCCTCGGTTGGCAGCTACGGATGGCCCGGCTTCTACGGCACGGCCTGGTACAACGATCCCGCCCAGGACATGGCGATGGTCGTCGTCATGCAGCGGGCGCACATGGGGGATCAGAAACTTCCGCTGTGGAACGACTTCTGGACCGCCATCTACCAGGCCATCGACGACTGAGCCGCACAGCACCGTCGGCAGCCACCGCTCGCCCCACCCCGGTCGTCAGGTTGGTCGGAGGTGCCGACAGGTACGCCGACTCGCGCATAACGGCCGATGGAGTTGACCGTGCCAGCCAATCGATCGTGTTAACGTCTCCCAACCACTTTCATCCTGCGGCCAGTTCGGAGGGTTGACGATGCCGACGAGCGAACGCGTCGACAGGCGCTACAGCGATGAGGCCGGCCGGCTGGTCCCGTGGGCCGAGGCCGAGGCGAGGCTGGCCGCGGCGGACCTCGCCTGGGTGGTGACCGTACGACCGGACGGCCGTCCCCACGCGACGCCGATGGTGCCGGTGTTCCACGACGGGAAGGTCTACTTCCACACCGGCAGCACCGAGGTGAAGTACGCCAACATCCAGGCCAACCCCCACGTGCTCGTGCTCGCCGGCGACACCGCCTGGGAGCAGGGTCTCGACGTGGCCGTCGAGGGGATCGCCGTGCCGGTCACCGACGACGCTCTGCTGCGCAAGCTCGCCGAGCTCTACCGCGGTCGCTGGGACGGCCGCTGGCAGCTCGACATCAAGGACGGCGCCATCGTCTCGGATATGCCCGACACCCAGATCGTGGCCTTCGAGGTGACGCCGAGCAGGGCGTTCAGCCACGCCAAGGGCGACCCGTTCAGCCAGACCAACTACCGCCTCTGACCCAGCGGCGCCGACGCGGCCGGGCCGAGCGCCGTGCCGCTCGGTCGCGCCGGACGATGAGCCCCGCGCATCACCACGCGACACACCCGCGCCGCGATGCGGCTCGCGGCAGCCGGCCCCGCCCGTCGGGCCGGCCGGCACCGTCCTGCGACACCGTGATCACCGCCGCTGGGCTGCGGTGTGAGCACGTCGACCACCTCGCCGGCCTGCCCTGACGCGCGCCGTCCGGCGCCTTTCGCGACACCGGCCGCCGTGGGATCCGCACCGTGCGGGCGCCGACATCTCCACCGGGCGCCCGGCAATCTCAAAGATGCCGCATCTGCAGCTCAAGCCGCATTGTCGTAGAACGAGCACAATGCGGCCCTGGTCAAGGACGCCAGGGCAGCTGAGATGCGGAAGGAAGATCTGCGTGTGACCGTTGACATCGCCAACACCCCGGGGCAATACGATCGGACACTGGCAGAAGAGTTTCCCATTCTCCCACCCACACAGTACGACTCCACGATTGTCGGGGTGGGCACGGCCTCGTCCGCCACGTCCTACTCCCAGCAGGACCTACTGGACACCTTCGCGATCTCCGACCCGAAGATCCGCTCGGTCTTTCTCAACAGCGCGATCCGCCGGCGCTTCCTGGAGCTACCGCTCCCGGCACCGGACGGCACGCCGTCTTCGGAGACGCAGGCGGACCTGCTCGGGCGGCACAAGAAGCTCGCCGTGGACATGGGAAAGCGCGCCCTCCAGGCATGCCTGGACGACGCCGGTGCGACGATTTCCGACATCCGCCACCTGTGCTGCGTGACATCCACCGGATTTCTCACGCCGGGGCTCAGTGCCCTGCTCATCCGCGAACTGGGCATCGACAGGCACTGCAGCCGGACCGACATCGTCGGAATGGGATGCAACGCCGGTCTCAACGCCCTGAACGTCGTGTCGAGCTGGTCCGTGGCCAACCCGGGCGAACTGGCCGTGGTGTTGTGCACCGAGGCCTGTTCCGCCGCCTACGTCCTGGACTCGACCATGCGCACCGCGGTCGTGAACAGTCTGTTCGGCGACGGCGCCGCCGCGCTGGCCGTGGTGGGCCGCCCCGCCGGCGACTCCGCGGGCACACCTGATCGTCCGCGCATCCTCAAGTTCGCCAGCTGCATCATTCCCGACGCGGTCGATGCCATGCGCTACGACTGGGACAGCGTCCAGAACCGGTTCAGTTTCTTCCTCGACCCACAGATCCCGTACGTCGTCGGCGCTCACGCGGAAATCGTCGCGGACCGCCTGCTGGCGAACACCGGCCTGCGTCGCAGCGACATCGCGCACTGGCTCGTGCATGCCGGAGGCAAGAAGGTGATCGACGCGGTGACTGTCAACCTGGGACTGAACCGTCACGAGGTCCGGCACACCACAGGCGTTCTACGTGACTACGGAAACGTATCAAGCGGATCGTTCATTTTCTCGTATGAACGGCTCCTGCAAGAGAAAGTAACCGCCCCGGGCGATTATGGAGTGCTGATGACCATGGGTCCTGGTTCCACGATCGAGACGGCGCTGGTCCAGTGGTGAGCGCGGAAACCGCCCGGAGAGGCAGGGGTGAGCAGGACGCCGACGGCGCGCGAGATGACGTGGCGCTTCGCATCGACGGCTCGAAACCCCTGACGATGGAGTCCGTCGCCGCTGTGGAGGCCATCTGCGCGGCGGCCGAGTCGGAGATGTCCACCACCATGCTTCCGGTGCAGGTGACCGGGACGCCTGGCAAGGACTGGGCCCACGGCCTGGACGTGGCACTTGTCAGCAAGTGGGAGCGGTCACTGCGCCGGCTCGAGCGACTCAGCGTCACGACTGTCGCTGTGGCCTCCGGCGACTGCGGTGGCCTCGCCCTGGACGTCCTGCTGGCGACTGACTACCGCATCGCCACGCCGGACATCCGGCTGTCCCTGTTCGTTGACGGGGAGGCCACCTGGCCGGGCATGGCGGTCTATCGACTCGCCCAGCAGGCCGGCGGGACCCGGCTGCGCCGAGCGATTCTGTTCGGTGCCCACCTGGACGCCCAGGAGAGTGTCGACCTGGGCCTCGTCGACGAGGTGACCGACGATCCGAACACGGCCCTGGCCGCCACCGCCGAGATGGTCAGCGGTCTCTCCGGCCGTGAGCTGGCCATCCGCAGGCAACTGATGTTCGATGCGGCGAACACCAGTTTCGAGGACGCCCTCGGTCGCCACCTCGCAGCCTGTGACAGAGCCCTGCGTCGGGCGGCCGCTGCCGGGACGCCGTAGCGGATACCCACCCCGAGTCCGCGCCGGGAATCCGGGTGAGTTGGGGCCGTGGCTGGCGAGCCACGGCCCCAACTCACCCTTCGTCATGTGGGCGGGCAGCCGGCGGCCCGGGATGGCGGAGGCGGACCGGCATACCGCGGTGTGTGGGCACCCCCGGCCGTCAGGACCCGCGGACCTGTGGCTACGCCGAGCTGAGCAGGCGGTCGACGTGTCGGTGGGCAGGTCCCTGGCACTGTGAAACCGACCTGGTCCGGTGACGGGCTCCGGTCACACGAAAGGCGACCGGTGCTCTGGTGAGCACCGGTCGCCAGTGACGTCCCGTCGGACAGCTCAGTCGCGCGGGCAGTTCTGGTAGACCGCCAACTGCCACCTGTCGTCGCGCCGGACCAGGATCCAGGACGCCCGGATCGCGTCCCGGTCCGCCAGTTCGGTCTCACCGGACGCGATCACCCCGCCCGTGGTCAGCAGCGCCACGGCGCCGTCCGCGAGCGGCTTGAGGTCGATGGGCGTACCGGTGACCCGGGTGCCCTCGTACGGGCCGGCGTAGCTGGCCGACATGAACTCCCGGATCTCGTCGCGGCCCTTCTTGTAGACGCCGGGAAGGATCAACGTGCCGTCCTGGGTGAACAGGTCGGCGAACGCGTCGGCGTCGTGCGCTGCCCAGGCCGCGACCATCCGCGCGGGGACGGCGGCGATCTCGGCCTGCTCGGCGCCGGAGATGGACGGCGCGGCGACCGGGGAGGAATTGGTCGTCATGGTCTCTCGCTTTCGTCGTACCGAATCGGACACTGCTCTGCTGGGCTGGTGAACGCTCGGGCGCCGGTGGCCCGGGCGCCGGCGCGGTCAGCGTGGGAGGGAGCGGGCGAACGTGCGGATGTCGCCGACGAGCAGCTGCGGCTGCTCCAGGGC
The DNA here is from genome assembly GCF_040683695.1 of Micromonospora sp. NPDC093244. Lineage (NCBI taxonomy): Bacteria > Bacillati > Actinomycetota > Actinomycetes > Micromonosporales > Micromonosporaceae > Micromonospora > Micromonospora sp. NPDC093244. Next base: position 1,061,324 of record NZ_JBFBEO010000001.1, on the reverse strand, counting down.
CGCGAAGTGGCCGCCCTTGTCGAACTCGGTCCAGTGGGTGAGGGTCGGCATGATCTGTTCGGCGAACCGGCGTATCGGCCGCACCGCGTCCTTGGGGAACGACGCGACACCTACCGGCATCGCCAACGGCCACGGCCCACCCCAGGTCCTGGCGAAGTCGGCGTCCATGTGGCTCGACTCGTAGTACAGCTGCGCGCTGGACCCGGCGGTCGCCGTCAGCCAGTAGATCGACACCGCGGTGAGGATGGCGTCGCGGCTCACCGCGTCCTCGGGCACCTTCGCCGAGTCCGTCCACTCCTTGTACTTCTCGGCGATCCAGGCGAGCTGCCCCACCGGCGAGTCGGTAAGCGCGTACGACAGCGTCTGCGGACGGGTCGACTGGATCCGCTGCCAGCCGGTGCCGTCCTGCATGAACCGGCCGGTGAACTCCAGCCGGGCCAGGTCCGCCTGGTCCAGGCCGGCCATCGCCGCCGGGTCCTGCGGCGGAAAGGTGACGCACATGTTGAGGTGGATGCCCACGACGTGCTCGGGGTCGGCCAGGCCGAGCCGCAGCGAGATCGGCGTGCCCCAGTCTCCGCCCTGGACCGCGTAGCGGTCGTAGCCGAGGCCGCGCATCAGTTCCTTCCAGGCGCCGGCCACCCGGCCGGTGTCCCAGCCCACCTGTCCCGTGGGGCCGGAGAACGCATACCCGGGGATCGACGGGATGACCAGGTGGAAGGCGTCGGACGGGTCGCCGCCGTGCTTCACGGGGTCGGTCAACGGCTCGATGACGTGCAGGAACTCCGCCACGGTGCCCGGCCAGCCGTGCGTCATGATGAGCGGCAACGCGTTCGGTTCAGGTGACCTGATGTGCATGAACTGCACGTTCGCGCCGTCGATCTCGGTCACGTACTGCGGGTACGCGTTCAGGCGTGCCTCGGCCGCCCGCCAGTCGTAGCCGCTCTGCCAGTAGTCGGCCAGTTCCCTGAGGTACCCCAGCGGTACGCCTCGGTCCCAGCCGACCCCCGGCATCTCGTCCGGCCAGCGGGTGTTGGCGAGCCGCTGCTTCAGATCGTCGAGCTGGGACTGCGGAACCTCGATACGGAATGAGCGCATCCTGCACCTCCAAAACTAGTCACGGGCCTCTGCGAGCGGCGCGGTGGCCGCCTGCGCACGGCCACCGGCCTGCCGGAACGTCCGAAGAACCCTGCCGGGGCGAAGGAGAGCCGACGGCTCGTCGACGAGGCCGGCGACCCTCATGAAGGCATTGGTGAGGCTCTCGTCGTGGACCGCCGCCCGCTGGAGCCGGGCGACGTAGCTGTTGATCATGCGGACCTTGGCGGTCCGGCGGCCCTCCACTCCCGAGTAGCCGAGGTCCGCGATCGCCGCGAAATCCCAGGGTGAGTCGATCTGGCGGGAGATCGCCTGGAAGAACTCACGCGCCGGTGGCACCTTGGCCTTCGTGAGCTGATCGGCCAGGACCTGGGACTCGATGGCGGCGACAGCCATGCCCTGTGCGTACACCGGGTTGAAGCTGCACACCGCGTCCCCCATCACCAGCAGGCCCTCGGGGAACCGGGACAGTCGCTCGTAGCGACGGCGGACGCTCGCCGGGAAGCGGAACATCACCGGGTCGTCGATCGGCTCGGCCTCGCGGATCGACTCGTAGATCTCCGGCACGGGCAGCGACCGGACGAAGGCGAGGAAGCCTTCGGGGTCGGTTGGCGGGTGGTCACCGAGTACGCCGGTGAGGGACAGCTCGACGCGGCCGTCCTCCCCGGGAAGCCGGTAGTAGAAGGCGCCACGCGGATGTGAGGGGGTCGCCGCCGCGATGATGGCGATGTCGCTGCCGAACGGATCGCGAGGTACCCGGTAGTGGCGCGTGGTGTAGGCGAGATCGACCTTCACCCGGTCCTCGGTCGGCCGGGAATAGCCCAGCTCCTCCAGCCAGACCGGCGTCCGTGACCCTCGGCCGGTGGTGTCGATGACCAGGTCGGCGGAGAGCACCTCGGGGCCCGAACCTCCGTCGCGGGCCTGCACGCGCACCCCCGTGACCCGGGCCGCGTCGGGGGTCGTCTCCAGCCCGACGATGTCGTACTGCTGGAGGAACCGGACATTGCTGATCGCTTCCACCCTGCCGCGTACGAACCGCTCGATGACAGGCCGGGTGCAGGGCACCGAGAGCAGGCCCGTCTGTGCCTGGCGAAGCTGCATGCCGTTGAAATACCAGCGGATGGCACCGCTGAAGTCGCCCGGCCGGACACCGGCGGCCTCCAGCTCCGCCATGAGGCCGGGGAACCGCTTCTCGAAGATCTGCTGGCCGCGGCCGACGAGGCCGTGGGCGTGGCGGCCGTGCGGCACGCCGCGCCGGGGGCCCGTCACACCGGCCAGCTCGTCCCGATCCACCACGACCACTTCCGGGTAGACCCCGGCGAGTACGTCGGCGGCGAGCAGGCCAGCCAGGCTCCCGCCAAGTACCACCGCCCGGTTACCGAGCTGATCAGGCATCGCGATCTCTTCCTTCCCTGTGGGGCCAGGAACGTGCGCCTTGACGTACCGGCGGCCGCCGTATCGGGCAGGCGAAGGCCCGTCATTCGCCTCGTGTCCCGGCGGAACCAGAGCCAGAATCGGGGATGGCGGCGGGCCGGGCACCTTGCGCTGTGCTCCGGGACCGGGACCTGACGCCCCGTGCGCAGGACCCGATCGAGCACCGTCCGACAAGGCTCCGAGGGCTCATCGGCGAAGACTGGCTGGACGACGGTCAGTCGAGTCGATCATGAGCTGGCGATGACCTGGCGGCACCGATCCCTGGGCGGCGATTGGCCCTCGGAGGGCGGGGCCGCCGGCCGCATCGGCGGCGCGAGTGCACGAGGGAGCGGCATGACGCATTCGGGCGACGAGCGGATCCTCAAGCGGTTGAGCCCCGGCGACACCGATCCGATCCTGGTAGCCGACTTCCAGGCGATGTCCATGTCACCGCGCCTGAGCGAGATGCTCAGCGAGCGGATCCGGGGCCGGGCTGTGTTCCAGATCGATCCCATCGGTGTGCTGTCCGAGGACCGCCGGTACCTTCCGCTGCCGGAGCTGGCCGCGGCCTGCGTGGCCGAACTCCTGGACGCCGGGGCGGACCACGGCCAGGTGCAGGTCGTCGGGCACTGCAGCGCCTCGCCGCTGGCCCTGCGGGTCGCGGGCCTGCTGTCAGCCACCCGTCCGGTCACCGCCGTTCTGGTGAACCCGACGTGGCCCGACGACGATCACGTGATGGGGAAGTTCAGCGAGTTCCTCGGCAAGTTCGGTCCGACCACCCGCACTCCCCCGGACCTGACGGCGGACCCCGAACTCGTCGTGTCGAGAATGGAGCGGACCCTCCTGGACGAGGTGCACGCCCTGGCGGCGAGCAGGGGTCTCAGCGGCTCGGCGGGAGCGTTCTCCGACCTGGTGGTCTGGTATCGCGCGTGGCTGGCCTTCGTGCTGGCCGGCCGGAACGACACGCAGGCCGGGCCGGCCGTCGGACGAGCCGCGGTGACCGTGCTGTCCGACTCGCCCTCGACCCTCACGGTGCCCGGCCGAAACGAGGACTCCTACCTGGTGCGGGAGCTGCCGGCGCAGCCGGTCGGCACTGTCACGCCCGAGCTGGCCGAGATTGTCGCCACGACCATCGTGCCGAGCCTTCGGACGGCGTGACGAACCCGTCCGAGAGCGACGACCAAGAACCCTGTTGCGGGCCGCCTGTGCGATACGGGCGGCCCGCATGTCGTCGACCGCCTGGTGGACGGCGGTCCCGACGGTAACCACATCGACAGCCGCAGGGCCGAGACGTACGTGTCGACGTACACGGCGGTGACGGCAGGGCCGGCCGGACCGGTCAGTCGGTCCAGCCGGCCCTGCCCCGGTTCCGCGGCCCCGGCCCGGCGCGTGGGGCGCCGGCCAGGGCCTGTCCGGATCACTTCACCGCATCGACAGCTGTCAGGTCGAGGTCTTCCTGCGCCTTCGGCCTGGTCCGCTCACCCCACCGCGTCACGGCCGGCATCAGCAGGCTCGGCAGGAGGAAGAACACGCCGAGTCCGATCAGCCCGGGCACACCAAGGCTCAGGACCACACCGAGGAGCAGCGCCGGAGCGGCCGCGTTGCCGGTGCCGGCGAAGATCCCGCTGAAGCCGTCGTACTGTGCCTGCGCGTGCGGCGGAGGCAGTTTCAGGGCCACCGAGAAGAGGCCGGCCGTGTGCATGATCTCGCCGTAGCTGTGCAGCACCACTGCCGCGATCACCACCACCAGCGCCGCCCAGCTGGGCAGCCCGGCCGCAACGGCCAGCACGCAACAGCTGAGGAGGAAGGCCAGCCCGGCCCGCCGCCAGGCGAGCCCGCCCTGCCGGATCGTCTGCACCTGACTGCCGAGGCGAACCTGGAGCAGGATGATGAAGACAGTGTTGATCGCCAGGGACACCGGGATGGTCCACCGCGGGGCGTTCGTCTTGTCGACCACCCAGAGCGGAAGCAACAGCGTGAGGACGTAGAACTGCGGGTGCATCAACGCCTTCAGAAGCGCGAACGTGACGTACGGCTTGTCACGCAGGGCGATCCAGCGCGGACCCGTGGCCGGCCTCGGAATCGGCTTGTAACGCGGCAGCCTGTCGAGAACCAACCAGGCGACCAGGAAGCTGAGCAGGTTGATGACGATGAGCGTGCGATACGCGTTGGCGGTGCCGAGCTGGATCGCGATGCCGGAGGGTATCAACCCGAGCGACAGGCCCACATTCGTGACCGCGTAGATCGAGGATCGGAAGGCGGGCGCGTCGTCGCCGGCCACCCGTCGCAACAGCGCTCCCTCGACAGTCCCGAGCGCATTCGACGCCACCAGGTGCACACAGGAGGCGACGAGGAAGCTGATGAAGTCGCCGATGAAGAGGATGCCCAGCATCGACACGGTCTCCACCAGCAGCAGGGCCCTGATCACCTGGACGGGGCCGCGCCTGTCGGCGAGTTCACCGAGCGGGAGGGCCATCACCAGCGCGGCGGTCAGCGCGATGGTCAGGCCCAGCCCGACCTGCGCGGCGGACAGGCCCACGACGCGGGTGTAGTACAGCGGCAGGCTTCCAATCAGCAGCCCACTTCCGAACGTGTTGATGAGCGTGGCCACCACGTACAAGCGCTTGGGGCCCGGCTCGCTGGGAAAAAGGGAGCTGACAACGCGAACGGGATTCCATCGCGGCATGGCTCGGCCTCCGATCTCTGTGTCGGTCGCTGGCACACGATCTCGGATTCGGCCTCACGGTGACATCTCCGGGCTTGCCTGGCCGTACGCCCGCCCGGCGTCGGTTACGCCTGGCCGCCCAGGACAGTCAGCTCGAGCAGGCTGTCGGCCTGGCTCAGCTCTTCGACGCGGCGGTCATAGGCGGAGTACGTGTGGAACACGTCTCCGCTGTCCTGGATGAAGCAACTCAGGCCGACGATCTCGACCGGAATCTCGCTCACGACCAGCTCGATCGGCGAGCCGGCAGCCAGGATCTCCGCCTTGGAGTCGAAGTTGTACATCACCGGGGCGACGCGCTCGTCCAACGTGGCGTGGAAGTCGTAGTTGAAGTCGCTACCGAACGACGAATACCACGGGAAATGCCACCGCTCCCATCCCGGGCTGGCCCTGAGCTTGGTCAGCGGCGCGCGGGACACGGCGACGAACGCCGTGTCCCGCGTCCGCATCGACGCCAGAAGTCCCGGATGGAGTCTGCCGGAGAACGCCGAGCAGCTCGGGCACGCGTCGTCCCAGTCCGGATCGAACATAAGGTGGAAGACGATCAGCTGACGGCAGCCCTCGAACAGCTCCGGCAGAGTCGCCCGCCCACGGGCGCCCTCGAAGACGTAGTCCTTCTCGATCCGTACCATCGGCAGACGACGGCGGGCGGCGACCACCGCGGCATGCCGCGGGGGGAGCTGCTCCTCCCTGGCGAGGAGCGCCCTACGGGCCGTCAGCCATTGATCGCGGGAGACCACCTGCGGCAACACCATGAGCATCTCCTCTTCGGTTGATCGGGCCCATCAGACGCGGCCAACCTCGACCGCTGCCGACCCGTCGACCCCAGGGCCATCTGCCGTCGCCCGTCCGAGTCCAACGGGAAGGGTCAGCTGGCGAGCTGGTCGCGTCGGCGGGTGAGGTAGGCCCGTTCCGCGGGGTTGCCAGCGAGATCGATGGCCCGGTCGTAGGCCGTCCGCGACTCGCCACCGCGCCCGGCTCGCCGGAGCAGGTCGGCGCGAGCGGCGTGGAAGGCGTGGTACCCGTCGAGGATCCCGGCGAGCCGGTCGATCTCGGCGAGCCCGACCAGGGGGCCGTCGACCTCGGCGACCGCGACCGCCCGGTTGAGCCGAACGATCGGCGACGGGTCGAGGAGCACCATGCGGCCGTAGATGGCGACGATTGTGGACCAGTCGGTGTCCCGGGCGGAGGGGGCATCGGTGTGGACCGCGTTGATGGCGGCCTGGAGCTGGTAGCACCCGGGTGGGTCACCGCCGGTCGCCGTCGCCCTGACCCGTTCGTGGACCAGGGCTCTGCCCTCGGCGATGAGGGCGCGGTCCCATGCGCCGCGGTCCTGCTCGTCGAGGGTCACCAGTTCCCCGGTACGGGACACGCGCGCCGGCCGCCGGGCATCGGTGAGGAGCATCAGGGCGAGCAGGCCGGCCACCTCGCCGTCGTCCGGCAGGAGGGTCCGGAGCAGGCGGCCGAGGCGGATCGCCTCGTCGGTGAGGTCGACACGCAACGGGTCGTCGCCCTCGCTGGCGAGATAGCCCTCGTTGAAGATGAGGTAGACGACTGCGAGAACGCCGGCGAGCCGCTCGCGGATGTCGTCTTCCGAGGGCACCCGGTACGGGATGTGCGCGGCTTTGATCTTCGTCTTGGCGCGGGTGATCCGTCGCGCCATCGTCGTCTCCTGCACCAGGAAGGTGCGCGCGATCTCGGCGACGGTGAGGCCGCCGAGCAGCCGCAGGGTGAGCGCCACCCGAGCCTCGATCGCGAGCGCGGGGTGGCAGCAGGTGAAGATCAGCCTGAGTCGGTCGTCCTCGACCGGACCGGTCGGCTCAGGAGGGGTGTCGTCGTACACCATCAGGGCCTCCTGGTGCTTGGCGTCGCGCTGCAGCTCCCGGCGGAGACGATCGATCGCCTTGCGGGTCGCGGTGGTGGCGAGCCAGCCGCCCGGGTTGGGCGGTACGCCGTCGCGCGGCCACCGCTCCGCCGCCGCCGCGAACGCCTCGGCCGCGGCCTCCTCGGCGATGTCGAGGTCGCCGAAACGGCGTGCGAGGCTGGCGACCACCGGTGCCCACTCCTCGCGGTGGGCACCGGTGATCGCCTGCTCGACGGTGGGGCCACTCACGGCTGCGGCAGCGTCCGATCGGATCCCTCGGTGCGGAAGGGACGCACCTCGACGGCGCCACCGCACGCTCTCGACCCCTCGGCGGCGAGCACCAGGGCCACGTCGAGGTCCGCCGCCTCGACGACCCAGAAGCCGTCGAGTTGCTCCGCCGTCTCCAGGTAGGGCCCGTCAGTGAGGACCGGCTTGCCGCCCTGTCCGTCGACGGTGGTGGCGGTCGTCACGGGCTCCAGGCTGTCGGCGAAGACGAAGTGACCGTCCCTGCGGAGCCTCTCGGTGAAGGCGCCGGCGTCGGCGGACGCCTGCGGTGTGGCCTTCCCAGAGGGGCAGGTGCCGGACTCGGTGTGCTCTGCCGGTCCGTAGACGGACAGCAGGTACCTGGGCACCAGACTCACTTGTCTCCAGAACCGTTGAACCGGTTCTGCCCGGGATTCGGGAAGCGGTGCACCTCCTGCGGCCACTCGAGCGCGGTTGCCAGCTTGCCGGCCCAGTGCCGCGCCGCCTCGTCGTCAGCGACCTCGATGACGGCGAAGCCGCCGAGGTGCTCCTTGGTTTCGACGTACGGGCCGTCGCTGAAGACGGGCTTACCGTCGACCGACTCGACACTGCACACCGCGGTGGACTCGTCGAGCCCGCCGTTGCTGGAGATCAGGACACCCTCGGCCCGCATCTCCTCGATGACGGCCAGGACGGCCACGCCCTTCTTGCCCATCTCCTCCGCCGTGTGCGGACCCACCCACTCATCGTTGAAGGCGATCAGGTACTCCGTCAAGGTCGTCTCCTCTCATTGCCCGGACGAGGGCCTCTCCCGACTCCTCGTGCACGGCGGTCCGGCCGTCGCCGCCGTACGTTAGTTCTACGAACGGGTGCACCTTGATACGACACCATCCCGGCAACTCGTTTTCAAGCAGCCTCGAAGTAGAGCCTGAGGCAGGGCATCCCCCCGTCCTCCGAAGGGCCCTCGGCCCTGGTCACGGCATATGCCTGGTGCTCCGGGACGCCGCCCGCGGGCACCCCCGGAGCACCGCCGGCGGCCCCAGCCGGCCTCGACCACGGCCCCATCCGAGCCCAACCGGCTCTCGAGGTCACCCGTGCAGAGTGATGACAGATCGTGTTGCTCTGCTCACGGAGGCCCCCATGAACAGTGCCATCAAGTCCGCCATCGCGCGCATCTGGGAGGGCTACAGCGAGCCGCTGTCGCTCGACGAGATAGCCAAGAGCGCAATCCTCAGCAGGTTCCACTTCTCCCGCGTGTTCCGCGCCGCGACCCGGGTCTCCCCCGGGAGGTACCTGTCTGCGGTCCGCATCTACCAGGCCAAACGCCTGCTCGCCACCACCTCGATGAGCGTCACGGACATCTCCCTGGCGGTCGGCTTCAACAGCCTGGGGTCGTTTACCAACCACTTCACCGACAGCGTGGGCACCTCGCCCAGCCGCTTCCGACGAATGTGGACCGAGGGCATCCGCGGGACACCCCAGCCCGAGGACGAGGCACTGCCCGAGTCGGGCTCCATCACCGGCACCGTCACCCTGCCGGCCGGGTACGCCACGGCACGTGTCTACATCGGCGCGTTCGACACCCCGATCATCCAGCGGCGGCCGGCGGCCTGGACCGTCGTCGAGGCCGAGGCCGGCACGAAGGCACGCTACTGCCTGCCCGACGTCTCCCCCGGGCAGTGGTTCGTCAGGGCTGTGGCGACGGCGGACAGCGTCGACCCGGAGCCCTGGACCCGACGCTCGCTGCTCCTGGGCGACGTCGATCCGGTCACCGTGGCGGACCGGTCCACCAGCATGGTCGGCATCGCGTTGCGACCGAAGCGCACCACGGACCTGCCCATCCTCTACGCGATTCCCGACCTGGAGGCTCACCGCCCGGGCCGTCCCGTGCGGGCTGCGGCGGGCCGTACCGCCGAAATGGCGCCCCGAGGCAGGTAGCGCGACGCGCGTCGGGACCGGTGGCGCGACGCGCGCCGGTCCCGTCGCCGCGCGGGGCCGCACCACGGCGGTGACGCAGGCACACACGAAAAGGTCCGCCTCCGCGGCGCCCTCGGGGCGCCCGCGGAGGCGGACCTCTGTGTACCTACCGCTTGGCGAACTGACCGGGACGGCGCCCCGGCCCGGCCGGGCCCCGGTACGCCTGGGCGACGTCGAGCCAGCGGTCGGCCTCCTCGCCCTGCGCGGTCAGGGACAGGTCGTCGCGGTGCCGACGGCGGCTGACCAGCAGGGCGAAGTCGACGGCCGGGCCGGTCACCCGCTGGGTCGCGTCCGGCGGCCCGAACTCCCAGACCACGCCCGAGGGACCGGTCAGCTCGACCCGGAACTCCTGCGTCGGCGGCGTCAACCCGTGCGCCTGGTAGCCGAAGTCGCGGGTACGGAAGCCGAACCAGGCCAGGTGGCCGATCCGGTCGGTCAGCTCGCGGGTCCGTCCCAGCGCGTCGGCGATGTCCTGCCCGTGGCCGAACAGCTCCATCATGCCGGCCGCGGCCAGCACCGACGGCGGTAGCGGGGTGACCAGCCACGGGACGGTGCCCGTCGGATCGACTGCGGCGAGCGCCTTGGCGGCGGTGTCGCGTTCCTGCCGCCACCTCTCCACGAGCGCGTCGGTGGGCAGCTCCATGTACGCGGTCAGGGCGTTGTTCACCGCCGCCTGGAAGTCCCGCCTGGCGTCGGCCACATGCTCGGCGAAGGCGTCCGGGTCGGTCGCCGACAGCGCGGCCAGGTGGGACACGAAGGCCAGGTGGGCGATCTGGTGCTTGACAGTCCAGCCCGGCGCCGGCGTGGCAGTGGACCACTGATCCGGGCTCAGCCCGGTCACCAACGCCTCGACGTCGTCGCCGTCAGCGATCAGATCATCGTAGACACTCGTCTGGTTCGACACGGATCCTCCTGATGTTCGGCTAAACCGAGGGGACTGACACGGGCTGGCCGTCACGGCCGTTCACCGCCACAGGTGTCCGGCGGCTGGCCCGCTCCCCCGGCGGCAGCGACCCGAGATACCTGACGTCGACGCCGCGGGACTGGGCGGCCCGGACGATGTGCGGCACGGCGCGCTCGGCGATCGCGGCGATGGTGAACGCCGGATTGACTGTCAACGCCCCCGGCACCGCCGAGCCGTCGGTCACGAAGATCCCCGGGTGGTCGCGCAGCTCGTTCGTGTCGTCCAGGGCCGAGGTCTCCGGGTCGTCGCCCATCCGGCACGACGCCAGCGGATGCACCGTGTACGCCCCGATGACCTCGTTGGTCCAGGGCATCACCCGGGCGAGGCCGTCACGCTCCAGGATGTCGCGGATGTCCGCGTCGGCAAGGGCCCACCCGCGCCGGGTGTTGGCGGTCGGCTCGTACCGCAGGTTGCCCCGGCTGAGCATCTGCATGGAGATGCGGTCGGCGTTGCCGGTCTCCGGAGGAGGACCGAAGACGCCTTCGTTGTCGTCCTCGGACATGATGAAGATCGTCAGCCAGGACTGCCAGCGCCGCAGGATCTCCTTCTTGTCCAGCCCGAACCAGCTCGGCCCCTGGGCGTCGGGCGCCTGGGCGAGGATGGTGCCGAACCCCGGGGGGAAGTACAGCTGCTCCAACGAGTAGCGACTGAACTCGGGCAGCGAGCCGTCGAGGCGGTCCCAGCTGGCGGCGGACGGCCCACGGCCGATCTGGTTGGCCGCGTACGCCAGGCCGTCGCCCCGGTCCAGTCCCAGGACGTCACCGACCCGGTCCTCGTTGAGGATCGCCGTGTTGAGCCGTTCGCCGTTGCCGGAGAAGTAACGCCCGACAGCTGGTGGCATCGCCCCGAGGGTCTCCTCGGACCGCTGCAGGATGACGGGTGTCGCCGCCGCGCCGGCCGCGACCACCACCAGCTTCGCCTCGATGACACCCTCGTCGACCTGCACCCGGTAGTCGACCGGGTCGACCACCGTGTAGCGGACCAGGAAGTCACCGTCGGCGGACCGCTCGATGCGCTGCACCTCGTGCAGGGGCCGGATCTGGGCGCCGTGGTCGACAGCCGCCGGCAGGTAGTTGAGCAGCAGCGACCGCTTGGCGTCGAACTTGCAGCCGGACATCATCCAGTTGCAGTTGGTGCACAGGTCGGTGTCGATCGCCGCCGCGACCGGGTTGGCCGTACGACCGGCGTGGTCACAGGCCGCCGCGAACACGCCACCGGCGTACGTGACGTCGTCCCACTTGCTCTGGGTGATGGGCAGGGCCTGAGCCACCCGGTCGTACCAGGGCTCCAGCGCCTCCCGGGTGATGGACTTCGGCCACATCCGCCGGCCGAGGCTGCCCTCGCGTTCGAACACGAAGCGGGGGGCGCGGGGCATGGCCGCGAAGTAGACGACGCTGCCGCCGCCGACGCAGTTGCCGCCCAGCACGTTCATCCCCTCGCCCATGGTGAACTCGAACACCCGGGTCGACGACGAACCGAACTTGAAGTCGTGCTCGAACTCGTCGGCGGTCAGCCACGGGCCGCGTTCCAGGACGACGACCGAGGCGCCGCCGGCCGCCAGGTGGTACGCGGGGATCGCGCCGCCGAAGCCGCTGCCGATGACCAGGACATCGGTCCGTTCGTGGGCTGTCACTGCGGATCTCCTCTCGGGGTCGTCCGCGGGTGGATCGCGGCAAGGGCACGGCCATAGGAAAATCGGGGGAAGCGCCACGCACCGTCCGGGTCGGGTGGCATGAACCCCATCTGGGTCAGACCCGGATGGCCCGAGGCCAGGGCGTCGGTCGTACTCATGTGGGCGCCGGTGTCCCAGGCCATCGCACTGAACATGGCCAGCGCGACCCACAGCTCCTGCTCCGGGTGGCCGGGCGCCAGCAGTTCCCGGGCCAGGGCGATCCGGTCGGCGAAGGACAGCGCCACGAAGGGCGGCACCGCGGGATCCAGGTCGAGACCGGTCCGGGTGCCGTAGTCGCGGGCGTGCTCGTTGAGCCCCTCGGCCAGGCTGTCCAGGGTGCCCGCCAGCCCGCCCTCGGGTGAGAGCATCAGGTCCACGGCTCCGGAGGCGACGGCGCCGCCTCCGCTGGCCGCGCCGGCGACCGCGCGGTCGCCGGGATCACGCCGCTCACCGGGAATGATGGTGTCGGCGTACGCCTCCAGGGTCATCACCTGGTCGGCGGTCAGGGCGTCGAAGTTGTCCACGTACCTTCCTTTACGGCCGCGGCGTGTCGAACAGGCTGGGAAAACGCGTGGTGAGACCCAGGTCGCCGCGGGCCTTCATACGGCCCCGCAGGAACAGGATCTTGGCGTTGGCGTTGCCGGTGACCATCCTCAGGAAGTCGACCGGACCGAGGGTCAGGGTGAGACGGGCCGGGCGTGTGGGCTCCAGCGACGCCGTGAGCGTTCCCTGCGTGATGACCAGCTCCAGCGTGTCGGTGCCGCCGTCGGGACGCCCGGTCACCTTCCAGTGCACCACCGCGTCGAGGTCGCCGGCCCGGTCGGCCCGGAAGACCGCCGGCAGGTCCTCGACGATGTCGTGCACGATCGACGCGCGGCGTGGTGACTGCATCAGGGCCAGCAGCTCGCCTGTGGAGGCGGCCTTGACCTGTCGGGCAAACGCGAGCCGGTCCTGCAGCGGGCTCGTGTCGACTGGGCTCATCCGTCGAATCTCCTGTCGGGGTGCGCCACGGGTTGCACCGCCCGTCATCGGCGAAGGTGGGAGCGAGGCGGTTGCCCTCGACCATGGCACCGCCGGCCGTGGTCGGCCCTCTCCCACCGTGCCGTCCGCACGAACACGAGTGCCGGACGCCTGGGCGCCCGGCACTCGTGTCCCGTCTCGAACGGAAGGACCGCCCTATCGCACGGCGATCCGTGAACGGTCGCGGACGAGTTCGGCAGCGGTGGCGAACGCGTCCGCCCCGTCCAACTCCCAGACCCGTACGGGCCGGGTCGACAGCACAGTCACCGCCCCCACGTATCCCGGTTCGGGCCGCAGGTCCACGATCTGTGCCGTCTCGACCAGCTCCGGCCGGTCGGTGAAGCCGGTCAGCCGCACCTGTCCGTGCGACGCCCCCACTGTCACGTTCGACATCGGGAGCCGTAGACCGTCGCCCGTCGCCTTGAGCACCGACTCCTTGCGGGTCCAGCAGTGGTAGAAGGCCTGGAGTCGGGCCGAGGGGTCCTCGATGGCGCTGAAGTCCCGGCGCTCGGCCTCGCCGAACACGAATCCCAGCATGTTGTCCATGTCCACGTCGGGGTCCACCTGCTCCACGTCCACCCCGACCGGTCCGTGTGCGTACAGCGCGACCGCGACCCGGTCGCCCGAGTGCGAGAGGGAGACGTTGGGTGTGCCTCCCACGACCTCGGGGCGGCCGTGCAGCCGTCCGCAGTCCGGGCACTCCCGCCGGAGCCGGACATCGAAGGGATCACAACCGGCCCACCCGGCCACCGCGACCTTGACGAGCGCGGTGGCCGAGGTGAACCGTCGTCGCGCCACGACGTTGTGGAACGACTCGGCGCGGGCCCGTTCCGGTTCGCTGAGCAACTCCTCGCACCAGTCGGGCGCGTCCGTCGGGTCGATGCGCCACACACAGCAGTCCGTGGGGCGGACCGCCGCGCCGGTGTCACCGCCCGAGACACCGGTCGTCACGTCAGCTCGCGGGTGCCGGCGCGGCGACCGCCGGCCGGCGGCGCTCCCGCAGCCACTTCAGCCACCACATGGCGCCCCGGCCGAGGCAGACCAATGTGGTCGCGAAGAACAGGGTGTACACGATGTTGAACTGCATCAGCACGCCGTACACGACGCCCACGCTCATGCCGAACATGAACTGGTGAAGCGGCTTGCTCGGGGTGGTACCGGGGTCGGTCACCATGTAGTTGGTGTAGAGCAGGAACGCCACACCTGTCATCGGCACCAGCGCCGCCCACAGGTTGACGTCCCAGACCCAGTGCCGCACCAGGGCCTGGATGACGAACGTGCCGACCCAGCCCAGGATCAGCGGGACCTTCTTGGTCAGTACGGCGTTCAGCACCGTACCGGCGGTCAGCAGGACGATCGGGATCACGATCCGGAACACGTCCGGAACATGCTCGGTGAAGTGGTACGGCGGGGCGATGTTGACCCAGGAGAACAGGACGAGGCTCATGGTGATGCCGAAGTTCGACGGGTTCATGAAGTGCCGCATCCGCCCCTTGATGGGTGCGACGAGGACGGCCTTCTGACCGACACCGATCACCACGGCGAGGGCGATCGGCCAGAACCTGTCGTTCGCGTACAGCAGCATGTTGACCGCGAGTGTGGTGATGTACGCCGGTAGGAGGAAGGTGAACAACCCCCATGCGCCGTGTCCGGCGAAGGCGGGTGTGCTCCGCGTGGCCCAGGCGGCGATGAGCGCGATCACGATCTCCAGGCCCAGACCGATGGCCAGGGCGAAGAACGGCCAGGCCCACGGCTGCTCGAACCCGAGAACCGTGTAGCCCAGGATGTTGAAGATGCTCATCGAGATGGCGAAGTTCCGAAGCGCCAGGTAGCGCGGGTCCCGGCTGTCCACCCGTGGTGGCCGGCCGGCTCGCCTGTCCTCCGCGCGCCGCAGCGCCGGCGGCACCGGCACGTCCCTGGCCGGCGACGGGAGGGTGATGGTGCTGGATAGGTGCTTCTTGCCGCGCCCGTCACCTGTCGAGACGCTGTCCGTCGCCGTCATTTCGCTGCTACCTCCTTGACCTGGTCGGTCAGCATCAGGTCGTGCCAGCCGGCGGCCAGGTCGACCTTCTGCACCCGGGCGTTCCCCTGAAGGTCCCGCCAGCTGATCTCGGCCGACACCGGTTGCGAGCCCTGGTCGCCGAGACCGAAGAACACGTCGAAGCTCCGCTTGCCGGAGTGGCCGCCGCCGCCGTCGAGCTGGGCGACCTGCCGGCGGCCGTCGGCCGTGGTCACCACGACCTTGGCGCCGTACGCCGGGGTGCCGACCGGTCCGGCCGCGGCGCCGGCCGTGGCCGGTCGGTGCAGGCGCAGGCCCACGAAGTCACCACGGTCCGCGCTGTCGTTGCGGTAGAAGGCCGGCGCACCCCACTGGCGGGCGATGGCGAACTCCTGCCCGCCGTCGCCGTCGGTGTCGGCGACCGCCACACCCCGGGTCGGGATCGGCACGTCCAGGCCGAGCTTGGCACTGATGTTGACGAACCGGTCGCCGTCGCGCACCCAGAACGCCATGGGCTCGTGCCCGGCGATGTCGTCGCCCGGCTCGGCCTTGGGCCACATGTCCGGGTTCTCCAGCAACAGGTCGTTGCTCATGGCCAGTTCCTGTAGCCAGTTGAACCGGTTGATGGTGCCCTTGACGAACCCACAGGCCTGTACGACGGCCAGGTGGCCGCTGTTGTCGAAGTCGGCCATCTTGGAGTCCCAGCCCCAGCCGGTCCAGGCCATGTCGAGGTCGGCGGCCTCGTTGCGGAACGGCGCGATGCCCTTCTCCAGCTTGGCCTTGGCGCCGGCCTCGCTGCTCTCGGTGTTGATCCAGGTGAGGTTGCTCTCCTCCAGACCCCACGGAGTGGTGATGTTGCTGACGAACGCGTCGAACTGGCCGTTGCCGTTCAGGTCACCGAACTCGATGGACATGCCCTTGAACGAGTCGTGCCCGACGACCAGGGACTTGGGCGTGAGCGCGTCCCGCTCGCCCTCCACCAACTCGAACCTGATGTCGCCCTTGGTGGACCGGTTGTGGAACATCCGGTCCTGACCGAAGTCGTTGGCCAGGTAGAGCTCGGGCAGCAGGTCGCCGTCGAGATCGGCGGAGCTGGCGCCAAGCGTCCAGCCGGTGGCGAAGCGGGGGTTGATGGCCGGCTCCTCCTCGAAGGACACCGACGTCGCGGTCGCCCCGGTCCAGCGCAGGATGTGCGCGCCACCGGCGTTTGTGGCCCGGGACATGGAGTGGTTCATCTGGACGTTTGGCTGCCCGTGGGGGTCCAGCACTCCGCTTTCCGGGAAGTAGTTGAACACTCCGAGGTCGGGGTGCCCGTCGCCGTCGAAGTCGGCGACCGCCACGGCGTTGGTGTTCCACTGCTTGCCCTGGTAGGTGCCGCCGGGGCCGGTGGACGGCGCGATCAGTTCGGTGGGCTGGTAGCTGGCCAGGGTCAGCGGGCCCTGCTGGCCCCGGTGCAGGAACACCACGGGGGTGCGCCCCCAGTAGTAGACCAACAGGTCGTTCCAGCCGTCACCGTTGTAGTCGCCCGGGACGCAGCCCATCGGCGCGATGACGTCGTTCATCGGCAGGGGGGCCGGGTTCAGCACGAAGGGCTGGTAGTTCTCGCCGCCGGCCGGGGCCGGGGTGACGATCGCCGCGTCGGTTCGCGTGTCGACGAGGCAGAGGTCGTTTGCCACACCGCGACCGTCCAGGTCGTTGATGGAGATGGCGGCGCCGACCGACGAGATCCACGACCGGATGTGCTTGTACCTCGGGTTGACCACCCGCACCGACTTCTGGGGGAGGTTCTCCGGCAGCGCGATCGGCATTTCCGTGAACCGGAACTGCGAGGCCAGTGCGGCCTCGTCGGCTGCGGAAATTGAGGGCCGCTGAGCCACCACGAACAGCGTGGTGCACAGGACGAGGACGAATAGTGCTGGGGCGAGTCTGCGGACCACCGCGACTGGGCTCGATCGCATTGGATCCTCTCATCTCGACGGAAAAGGCGTCAGCCGACGCCGGACGGCGGCAGCGGTTCCTGCCGAGGAAATCGTGGGTTCTGCGCTGCGGGGCGTCTTCTCGCGAAATGCGCAATGGTCCGGTGGTGAACACGCCGAGGACCCGGCGGGCCACCGAAATGGCCGAGCCGGGTCCGCGGTTTTCAATGGGACGGAGTTCTGTGAACAGGTCGACGGCCGTGGCCGCCCGGTCGTGCCGGTCGGTCCTACGCGGCGCCGGTGGGCCCCGGCTGGGCGGGCACCGTCTCCGGCGACTCGTCGGTACGCAGGAACTGGCCGTTGAGGAACAGCAGTGCGTCGTCGCCGGGTCGGCGCCACAGGGACAGCACCCGACCGACGTAGATCGTGTGGTCGCCCGCCTCGTGGTGCTGCTCCAGCTCGCATTCGAGATGGGCGAGCGACCCGTCGATGAGCGGCGCGCCGCTGTACGCCCCCGGAGACCACGGCACCGCGTTGAACTGATCCCGGCCGACCGGCCGCCGCTTGTCGGCGAAGTACCTGGCCAGCGCGCTCTGGTCGGCGGCCAGGATCGACACCGCGAAGGCCGGCCGCTGCTCCAGGACGTCGTGCATGAGGGCGTCGCGCCCGACGCAGACGAGGATCAGCGGCGGGTCGAGCGAGACCGCCGTGAAGGAGTTGGCGGTCATGCCGTGCGCGATCTCTCCACCCACCGTCACCACCGTGACGCCTGTGGCGAAGGCGCCGAACACCCGGCGCAGTGACGCCTTCTCGTGGACCACGTCCTGGGTTGGCTGGAGCCTTTCCACATTCGCCTCCGGGGGCCGTCTAGGCATAGGGCTGCAGGGCCTTGGCCAGCGCCTCCGGCACGCGGGCCGGAGTCGTGCGGGTGTTGGGGCCCCGCATGCAGGCGACCCGTTGACTGCCGCGCGCGACGAGCGTCTCCCCGCTCCCGTCCACCCGCACGTAGTCGAAGCCGAACTGCACCTGGGTCTGCGCCAACTCGGTCAGGCGCATCCGGATGGACAGTTCGTCGAAGGCCGCCAGTTCGGCGAAGAACTCGCAGTCCACCTTGAGGGTGAACAACTTCAGGTCCTGCTGGAGATCTTCGAGGACCTCCGGCGCCCGGTCCTTGAGGAACATCTCCCGACACCGGCCCTGCCACCGCAGATAGTTGACGTAGTAGACGTTGCCGACCATGTTGGTTTCCTCGAACCCCACGGTGTGGCGATACTCGTAGTATTTCGTCACTGCCTATTCACGCCCTCCGCTGAGAATGGCCACGGCGACCGTTTCCGGTGCGCCGGACACCCGGGTGACAAAGGTGGCGACCTGGCGGTCACCGCATCCGAGCACGACCCATCCGACCGGTTCGGTCGAAACCAGGTGCCACTCGTCGGCGGCGGGCAGGCAGTCCAGGGCGGCCTGGATCCGCGTCGCCGCGGCGTCGAGCGGTTCCCCGGCGGCCTCGGCGACCTGACGTGCCAGCTCGATCCGGGAACCGAGCCGGTCGGCCCACTCCGCCGGGGTCTGGCGCGTCACAGGGGTGACCGCGCAGCCGGTCTGGTCCGCGGCCGCGACGCACAGGGCGAGACCGGCGGCCGAACTGGCCGACACGTTCCGCTCCCCGGTGACCCGGGGCTGGCCGTCCCTGGTGTAGCGGACCTTCGTCGGCGTACCCAGTGCCCGACCGACCGCGATCGTGGTCGTCGACTGGGCCGGCCCCGCCGGCGCGGGTTCGACCGCGACCGAGACCGGGGAACCCAGCACGTCCCGCATCGCCCGTTCCAGGTAGCAGCCGAGCAGGACCGGGTGCCACGGGCCCGAGCCGTCCTGCCTGCGTACGGCCCGCAGCCGCAGGCCCTCCCACCGTTCGACGACGGTGCCGGCCGCGTCGCGCAGCGCGATGTCGTACACGTAGGTGTCGCCGTCGCGTGAGCGTTCGGTGGCGCGGAACCGCAGGGAGTCGGCGTCGAACATGGCCGGGCCGGCCGGCACGATCCGCTCGATGCCCTGGGGCAGCAACGTCGCGTCGGGTACGCAGACCTGGTTGCCGTGCATCATCGCGTCCCGCACACCCGGATCGCCGAGCAGCAGGGTGGACGGCAGGTAGGCGGCGAACCAGTCGGTCGCGGCGTCCGCCGCCACCGTGGCGTCCACGTCGCGCGCGGCGGCCAGGTGGTACGTGCGCAGGCGCTGGAACCGGCGCCCCTGGAACAGGACCGGACCGTAGAGGTCGGTCGCCGGGTCGAGCGGCACCTCGGGCAGGCCGGGTTCGACAGGTTCGGGTGCTCCCGCCGCCGGAGGTGTCGGCGTGAAGCACAGCCGGGCCCGGAAGTGGTCGGCGTTGAACCCGGTCTCCTCGCTGCGCAGCGCGACCTCCACGGTGTCCGGGCCGGTGACGACGGCCGCGATCCGGA
Organism: Micromonospora sp. NPDC093244; assembly: GCF_040683695.1. Taxonomy (NCBI): domain Bacteria; kingdom Bacillati; phylum Actinomycetota; class Actinomycetes; order Micromonosporales; family Micromonosporaceae; genus Micromonospora; species Micromonospora sp. NPDC093244. Next base: position 1,041,983 of record NZ_JBFBEO010000001.1, on the reverse strand, counting down.
TCCGGGTGCTGCCGTGCGGCGGCACGACGATCGGTCGGAGGAACTCCGCGTTCTCGATGACCGGCGCGTTGACCGCACCGGTGACCGCCGTCGCGACCTGTGCCATGGCCTCCATGCCGAAGACCGCCGGGAAGAGCTGGTTGCCGTCGAGCAGGTGATCGGCCAGGTACAGGTCGGTTCCGTCGCTCAGCTCCACCTCGCAGATCAGCTCGACCCCGTGGTAGCGCACCACCGGGCGTTCGACGAATCGCAGCAGCGGCAGTTCCGGCTCGTCGTAGCGCATCGTGTCGATGCCGTGGGTCCGGCCGCTGATTACCACGGTGTTCGGGCTGTCCGGGTCGGCCAGCAGCCGACGGAGCACGGCGATCCCCTGCTCCGGTGGGATGGCGCTCACTCCGTCGCGGTCGAGTTTCTCGACCACGTCCAGCCGTTCGCCCATGCCGACGCCCGACCACACCGACCACTCGAGGCAGAGCGTGCGGCAGTGCGGGTTCTGCCTGCCGAACTCGGCGGTGGCGTCGTCCAGCCATTCGTTCGCCGTGGCGTAGTGGGCCTCGCCGGGCAGTCCGGCGCGGCCGATGATGCTGCCCAGCGTGACGAGCAGTCGTACCTGTCCCGGGTCGACCGCGGCCAGCACCGCGCGCAGGCCGCCCACCTTCGGCGCGAGCGTACGGCCGATGGTGTCCGCCTGCAGGGTGAGCAGCGAGGCCGGCTCGTTGCGGCCGGCGCCGTGCAGCACCGCGGTGATCGGGCCGAGCGTCGCGGTAAGCGTCTCGACCGCACGCCTGGCCGACTCGGGATCGGTGACGTCGGCCCGGGCGTACTGGACTGTGACACCTGCCTGTGCCATTCGCTGAAGGTTCGCCGACAGCTCCGCGTCCTCCGCCGGGTCGGATCGGCCCAGCAGCGCGAGGCTGGCCCCGCTGTCCTGGGCCATGGCCAGGGCGCACTCGGCGGTGATGCCCTTGCCGCCTCCGGTGACCAGCAGCACGTCCTGCGCCGCGAGGGCCTGGACGGTCCGGGCCGGTTCGAAGGGCAGCACCCGGAGGGTCGGGGTGCGGCGGGTGCCGTCCGCGTCGTAGAACACCTCGGTGAAGGACTCCGTCACGGCCGTCTCCGCCGTGACCCGTCCGACCGCCTGATCCGCGTCGGCCAGGTGGACCACCGTCACCCGGGTCTGCGGCGACTCCAGGTGCAGCGTCTTGGCGAACCCGGCCGCGCCCCGGCCCTGCTGGACCAGGACGAAACGGCGGTTCGGCGGGCCGGCGAGGACCACCTTGGCTCCGCGCAGGGCGAGTTCGATGTCCTGCTCGGCGCAGTCCGGTGGCAGGCAGACCAGCACGCCCGCGCCGACCCCGGCCCGCGCCAGGGCGGCGCTCAGGTCCTGCGCGTACGGGTGACCGGCCGGCGCGAAGACCTGCCACTCGCCGTCGGTGTCCCTTGCCGTCCGGGGCGGAATCGGTGTGACGTCCAGGTCCACCGACCAGGGGCGGACCCAAGGGGCCGCTCCGGCGGGCGCCACCGGAGCGGCCGCCTGGGCGGGTTCGGTGTCGCGGGCCATCGCCTCGTAGGCGTCCGCCAGCTCCCGTACCGTCGAGGTGGCGAAGTTGGGCGGTGTCTGCCCGACCGGGATCTTGAGCTGGGTCGCGACCTGGTTGACGATCTGACCCACGGTGATGGAGCTCAGGTGCAGGTCGTCGAGCAACCGGCTCTCCGGACGCACCAGGTCCAGTGGCAGCTCGGCCCGTTCGGCGGCGAGCCGCCGCAGCAGCTCCAGACTGGAGGTCGCGGCATCGTCGACAACCACCGCGCCCGCGCCGCCCGCCGGTGAGTCCGTCGGGGCCTGGACCGACGGCACCGCGACGGCCGGCTGGACCGGTACGTCGATGTCGAGTGCCGGGACCGCCTCGCAGGGACTGGCGAAGAACGACTGCCTGGCCCCGATCTCCAACGGCTTGAGCAGCCGGCCGTGGAACAGGCTCGAGTCGACCTCGGCGGCGCCGACCACGAACGCCGCGCCGACCACCCGCAGCACGCCGGTCAGCGACTCGTCGTCGCTGTCCAGGGCCACCGCGCGCAGGTCGGCGGCCGTGGCGAGCCCGGTGAGCACCCGGCCGGGACCGACCTCGATCAACAGGTCGACCTCCTTGCCCACCCGTGCGAGAGCCTGCTGGAACAGCACCGGGTCGGTGATCTGGTTGCGCAGCAGCCCGGTGAGGTCCGCGTCGGCCGGCAGCAACTCACCGGTCACCGAGGACATCACCCGGCCGGTCAGCGGCGCCCAGGTCTGACCGTCGAGCGCCGCGGCGAACACCCCGGCCGCCTTCGCGACCAGCGGCGAGTGGAACGCGTGCGACACCGGCAGCCGCCCGGCGACGTAGCCGGCTTCGCGGGCCCGGACACAGGCCGCCTCGACGGCCTGGACGCGCCCGGCGATGACCGTCTGCTGCGGGCTGTTGTAGGCGGCGATGACGACGTCCGTGCCGTCGATGATCTGCTCGACCTCGACCGCCGGGGCGCTGATCCTGGCCATCGTGCCGGTCACGCCGTGCTCGCTCATGGCCTGGCCGCGCTCGGCGGCGAGTCGCAGCAGCGCGTTCTCGTCCAGGGCCCCGGCCCAGTGCAGGGCCGTGAGCTCACCGAGGCTGTGACCGAGGGCCACCGAGGCGTGCAGCCCGAGCGAGGCCAGGACCCGCAGGCCGGCGATCGACCCGGTGACGATCCGGGGTTGCGCCACCTCGGTGGCCACGGTGTCGCGGTCGGTCGGCAGGGCGGCCTTGGCGTACACCGCGTCCGCCTCGGTGAAACGGCGTCGCATCGCGCCGCCGCTGGTCCCCTGCCCGGAACCCTGGCCGGGGAACAGGAAGCCGACCTGACCCCGCCGGGCGAAGTACCCGAGCAGGGTCCGTCCGTCCGCGCTGAAGCTTGTCGTCTCGCCGGCCTCGACCTTCTCCAGCAGGCTCCGCAGCCGGTTGGTGGCGTCCGCGGGCGAGTTGGCCACCACGGCCGCGCGGAACGGCAGGTCACGCAGCCGCTGGTGCAGGGTCGCGGCCAGGTCGCCGAGCTGGGCGTACGAGATCACCGGTACGAAGTCGACGAGCTCCCGCAGCCGGTCCGACAGTTCGGTGGCCGACGCCGCGTCGATCAGCAGCAGCTCGTGGTCCTGGATGGCGGTGGCCATGGCGCGGGTCCGCACATCGAATCCGTTGCGCCGCTTGGTGTTCTCCAGCACGACGTGGGTGTTGATGCCACCGAAGCCCATGGCGGTCACGCCGGCGCGGACCGGGCCGGTGGCCGGCCACGGCTCGGCCTGACGCAACACCCGGAGCGTCGCGTCCGGTGCGGTCAGCAGGTCGTGGGGATCGCTACAGCCCAACGCCGGCGGCAGGACCTGGTGGTGCACGGCCATCGCGGCTCGGATCAGGCCTGCCACACCGGCGGCGGCCTTGGTGTGGCCGATCATCGCCTTGATCGAGCCGACCACGGCCGGCGTCCCGGTGGCGCCGGCCGCCCGCCGCGCCTCGGACAACGCGCGCAGCTCGGTCGCGTCGCCGACGGAGGTGCCGGTGCCGTGACCCTCGAACATGCTTACCGTCTCGACACCAAACCCGGCGCGCTCGTACGCCCGCTGCATCGCCAGTTGATAGCCGCTGAACTCCGGCCGGGTCATGCCACCCTTGCCGTCGGAGGACATGCCCCAGCCGGCCACTGTGGCGATCACCCGCTGGTTGCTGCGCAGGGCGTCCTCCTCGCGCATCAGGACGATCATGCCGCAGCCCTCGCCGGGCCAGAACCCGTTCGCTCCCCGGTCGTAGACCTTCATCTCGCCGCGGGCCAACGCCCCGGTCTTCGCGAAACCAATCATCTCGAACGGGTCGATCGACAGGTCGACCCCGCCGGCCACCGCCACGTCGACCACACCGTCGACCAGGTTGTTGCAGGCGGTGGCCACCGCCAGCAGCGACGACGAGCAGGCGCCGTCGACGGTGAAGCCACCGCCGTTGAGGTCGAAGTAGTTGCAGATGCGGCCGGCGATCGTGTTCGACAGACCGCCGGCGAGGGTGTCCTCGTCCACCTCGGGGAAGGGTGCCTTGTAGACGCCCTCCAGCTTCGCGATGAACGCGCCGAGCCGATCGTCGTCCCAGCCCTCGCGGCGCAGCGCGGCGGCGACCGTACGCCTGACGAACGGCCAGCGCAGCCGCATCTGACCGGCGCGGGAGAACTCACCGGTCAGGCTGTTGCCGACGACGACGGCCGTACGCTGGCGGGGCAGCCCCTCGCCGCCTGGGAAACCGGCGTCGGCCAACGCCTGTGACGCGACGTCCAGGGCGAGCCAGTGGGTCAGGTCGGTCGACCGGTACGTGCTGCCGGCGACCTTGAAGGCCAGCCGGTCGAACTCGTAACCCTCGATGACGGCGGCCATCCGGGCGTAGAACCGGTCGGGTGCGTCCGGGTCGGCCGACCAGTAGTCGTCGAGGTTCATCCGCTCCGACGGCAGTTGGCGGAACGCGCGTCGCCCGGCGACGGCGTTCTCCCACAACTCGCGTGGGCTGTTGGCATCGGGGTAACGGCAGGCCATACCGACAATAGCGATCCGGGTCATTTTTGCTCCGTGGCGGTTTGTTCGTAGTGTCCGGAACGAGCAAAGGCATCCGAAATCCGTTGGCGCCAGACTTCGAACGCCGGTACCTGGTCGTCGCCCGGAAGGTCCACCATCGCCTCATCGGTGACCTTCTGCGCCAGCGCCACCGGCTGGCCACAGAGGATCCGGGTGGCCGTCTCGTTGTGCGGGCAGACCAGGTTGGCTCTGGCACGGGCACCTGCCGCGAAGGCGGCGCCCTGCGCCAGCTGGGGTCGATAGTCCTTGGCCTGCTCCCACAGGGCGGTCAGTTCGGCCTCCGTGGCGCCACCGGCATAGGTGGCGGCGAGCCCGATGCCGCTGTAGAGGTCGGCCCACCGCTGGCGGGGGTAGCGTTCGACCAGGCCGACCACGACGTCGACGTCGGTGCCGCCGATGAACCAGAGCGCCCGACCGATGCCCTGGTCGATGGCCCGTGCGGCGTAGTCCTGCGCGGTCCCGTCACGCCACGGGATCGAGCTGTCCTCGTACCTGTCGTAGACGTACCGCTCGGTGCGGAAGTAGGCCTGGTGGAACCCGTAGCCGTCGAGCACCAGCCAGCGCAGCAGCGGATCGGGCGCGTGCAGCCTCGACCAGCAGATCCGGGGCAGTCGCGCCATGGCCCACCCGACGCCGACGTACGCCATGTAGATGTGGTCGGCGCCGGAGCCGGCCAGATAGCGTTCGACATTGCGCCCACCGGGGCGCATGCCGTCGCGGATAGCGAAAGCCATGGCGGCGCCCTCGTTGGCGAAACCACGGAACCGAGGGGGTATGGCCGCCAGCGGCGCTTCGGCGTCAGCCGGTGTCCGAGCCTGGGCGGCAATTCCGAAGCCGTCAAGAAATGTGCCACCGACTGTCTCCAGCAGCGTGCGCGCCTCGGGGCTCTTGACGTGGAATCCGCGGACATCCATCCTGGTGGCGGATCGGTTGGGTGTCATTACCTTGCGGCGAATCACTCGAAGAGCGTTCATCGGTGGGCTACTCCTGTGCCACTAGGCCGACATTGGAAAGCGTTGTACGCCTCGCCATCTCCCTGAGCCTGGCAAGACGTCGGTGAAGTGTCTTCTTTGGTGTTGCCGAGCGCCGGCCAGGTCTAACGGTCGGATCCGGGCCGAAATCCGCGAAGGCGGAAACGGTCCGGATGCGATACCGCACCCGGACCATTCCTCACAATGCGGCCGGTCGCCATCGGGAGATGCCGTGGGCCAGCTGGGGGACCCGGCACACGGCCTAGGGTCGGCGGGGCTGGGGCCGGTGGATGAGCATGACCAGCAGCGCGATGACGGATCCCGCGGCGACGACGGTGAGCACGACGCTCAGCGGATCGCTGCCGAAGTGGTCGTGGCCGCCGGCGGCCGGTTGCGCGGCGTCGGCGGGCGCCTCCGGGGAGGCGATCGACGAGGACACCCGGAAACGGTTGGTGCCGGTGAAGGTACGGCCGTCGGCCAGGACGACGTGATAGGCGAGCACGTAGTCACCATCGGCCTGGATGGTCACCGACTTGTCGATCTTCGCACCGGACACCACAGGCGCGCCGGACGGCACCAGGTGGCCGCCGTCGTCGGAGACCCCGATGTGGATCTGCGCGGGCCGCACCGCCTCGTCGAAGGTGAGCGACACCTGGCGGGGCGGCTCGCGCAGGGCCGCGCCGTCGGCCGGGTAGACCGGCCCGAGGTCGGCGCCCCGGCTCCCGGCGTACATCAGCACGCCGATCGCGACGACGACGACCGCGCCGGCCGCCGCCGCGAGCCGCCCCCACCGGGTGGTTCCGTTCATCGCCGTCAGACCCGGACCAGCTCGCGGGCGCACGTGCAGGTGGCGAGCTCCCGCTCGGCGGGCTTGGGGCGCAGGTGGAAGTACATGGCCACCACCATCGGGACGAAGACGACGGTGTTGTAGAACAGGTGCAGCTCGACCCGGGGGTAGAAGTACTGAAGGATGCTGGTCGGCACCGCGGCGCCGAACAGGTAGTTGTGCGTCTGCGCCTGGATCAGCAGCAGCAGGTGCTCGATGTGGTGCCAGAACTGGATGGCCAGCGCCACCGTCCACCACGTCCGGGCCCGCCCGACGAATCCGTCGCGCAGGGCGAACAGACCGATCAGCATCACGATCGCGTAGCCGTAGTGCAGCAGCTCGGACGAGACGAGCCACGGATAGAACTGGCCGAGAACGCCCCGCGCCTGCGGTCGCGGCTGGTTGAAAGCCCAGATCTGCGCAGCCTGCACGAGGTGCTCGGCCCAGTGGGCCAACACAATGAACATGAACACCCCGAGAGTGAGTCGATGACCCGCCCCGTTCATCCAACTGACAGAACGCTGGTTGTCTCTCGCTAGCGTGGCCACATGCCCCTCCGCACCATTTTGAAGGCACCCGACGGCGCCGACTCAACGATGGGATCGTACCGGCGGCGACCCATCTCGTAAATTGCTCCGGTGCGTACCGAGCGGCCGTCGTATTGGTCGGCGCGAGTTGCAATACCGGTCACCAGGCAGCTTGTGCAAGCATTTCTTGCGTGCCCGTCGGCGCGCTGCACGCAAGATTCGACGGACTGCCCAGCACCGTGGCAGAACGGGTGATTACGCACGCGCGGTCGTACGCTTTTATCCCGGATTGCCGGCCCGCCCGGAGCAGGAGCAATCTGGAACAGTCCACCGACCCGATTCGGCCAGACAATGGCGTCCATGACTCTGCATGATCACCGCCAGGCAATCACCGTGCCGCCGAGCAGCGGGCCCCAGCGCCGGGGCCGGATCATCCTCGGCAGCGTCGTGGCCGGCGTGCTCCTGGCCATCCTCTGGTCGTTCGAGTTCGTCGACCACGTCATCGGCGACAACGTCGCCAACACCCTGCTCGGCCACGACGCCAAGGCCACCGCCATCGGCGGCACACTTGCCGGCCTCGCGTTCGCGTTCGTCTCCGGTCTGGCCGGCACGTTCACCGCCTGCAACATCGCGATGGCGGCGTCCATCGGCCCGATGAGCCAGGCCAGCGCCGACTCCCCCACCCGCAGCGGCCTGCGCAGCATGCTCAAGCCGGTGGGCTGGCTGACTCTCGGCATGGTGACGGTCTCCGGTGTCTACGGTTTCGTCGGAGTGCTCATCGGCGATCGGCTGCCGCAACTGTCGACCGAGACGGCCGGCGGCATACCCGTACGCCTCTGGCAGTCGATTGTGGTGTTCGGCCTGGTGGGTCTGGCCTTCGTCTACCTGGGGCTCGCCGCGCTCGGCATCCTCCCCGACCCCTTCGCCCGACGCCCGGTAGCCCGCGTGGTGACCCTCGGCGCGCTCGTCGGCGCCTTCCTCATCGGGCGACCGTATCCGTTGTTCAACAAGTTGTTCCACTGGGCCGTCGACAGTGGCAACCCGCTGTACGGCGCCGGGGCCTTCATCCTCCAGTCGCTGGGCAACATCGTCATCGTGGCGGCCCTGTTCAGCCTGATCGTGCTGCTCAGCCGGGGACGCGCCATCGCCTGGCTGTCCAGCGACCCGGCCCGCACCGTCGCGGTGACCGGCGCGCTGCTGATCGCCCTTGGCGTCTTCACAGTCGTCTACTGGGACGTCCGGCTGCCCGCCATGTTCGGGCACGGATGGTTCCCCACGATGCCGTACAACAACTGACCAGGAGACGTCGGCCGGCGGGGGTGGACAACCACCGCCGGCCGGCTAGGAGTTCGGCATGTGGACGACCCGGAGGTAGCCGGGCAGCAGCCACGGCCGGGGCCCACCGATGACCACGTCGCGGCGCAGCACCGCCGAGAGCATGCTGATGCGCCCGAACAGCATGAGGTTGAACCGCGCCGGACGGTAGGTGATGCGCGCGTCGAGCGGGGCGTCGGGCGGAGCGATGGTCAACCGGCCGTCCTTCAGGACTGTGGTGGTCTGCGCCGTGTACGCCGACCGGTACGCCACCGCGACCGGGCGCGCGGGCTGGCGCGCGCCGGTGTCGATGAGGACACCGTGGTCGTGCCGCACCATGTCGAGAAAGAACAGGTCGAAGAACAGCGCTGCCTCGGCCTCCGGCATCGGCCACGGTCGGCCCGTCGCTTGGGCGATGTCCCAGCCGTGGACGAGGAGTTCGTTCGTCAGGTGAGCGAACAGGCCCGCGACGGTGACCGACGCCCCACCGAGCCAACGCACGACGCTGCCCGGATCGGTGTGCGCGCTGGCCCGGAGCAGGCGCTCGACGGTGTCCGACAGGTCCCGGCACAGCACGTCGGCGTCCCGCTCGGTCAGGTGCCGCATGACGAGCACGTTGAGCGACGACACGGTGTCCACTGTCGTCTGTTCCAGCGCGCCGGCGAGCCCGGGTACCGGCGGCGGCTCGACGTCGGCGTCGACAAGCGAGACGTAGAGCATCGCGATGGACAGCACGTGCACTGCCGTGTCCGACACGGTCCAATCCTTGGTGACCATGGTGCTCGCCGGTGTCGGGCACGATTTGACAAGCGCGATGAAGCGCGTGGTGGCCTGGTGCACGGCGGTCCGGGCATCGGGCCAGCGATCGAGGGCGTTCGTCGTCACCGCACCACTCTCACATCGGACCGGACGGCGGCGGATCCTCCAGCGTGCGCGGTTCGGCATGTGTGCATCGAGACGACACGGACCCCTTGGGCGTGTCCGTCCCCCGTCCGGCAACGCGCGAGGTGGACGCCCCGACACCCGATGCGAGGGTGTCGGCATGACCGAATTCGACGCCGGAGCCGCACGGCGCGGGTGGGCACCGGCACTCGCGGTCCGCACCACCGCCGCCGGGGACGTCGCGGCGGTGCCCTGAGCGAGCGCCGCCGCTGCGCCGGACGAGCCGGTGTGGCGGCGGTGCTTTCCACAGGCACCGACCCTCAACCACCGCCTGACGCAGAGACGGGATCGGGATGACCACACTGTTCGCGCGCGCGACACGCCGCGCCGGCCGTTCGCACTTCCGGTACGTGCGGCCGGTGCCGTTCGCCTCGGCCACCGGTCTCGTGGGCACCGTGTACCGGCGGATCGAGGCGGAGTTCGGGATGCTCGCCCCTCCCCTCGCCCTGCACTCCCCCGCACCGTCGGTGCTGGCGGCCAGCTGGTCGATCCTGCGTGAGGTGCTCGTGGTGCCCGGGGTGGTCGCCCGCGCGGACAAGGAGGCCGTCGCGGCTGCCGTGTCACTTGCCAACAACTGCCCGTACTGCGCTGAGGTGCACAGCACGACGCTGCGAGGGCTGGTACGCGGGAGAGACCCGGAGGCCATCGCGGCGGGCCGTCTCGAGCAGGTGGCCGACCCCCGGTTGCGGACGCTCGCCGGCTGGGCTGTCACATCCGCCGAAGCTCCCGGCCCGGCTCCCTTCCTCCGCGCCCAGGCGCCGGAGCTGGTCGGCACGGTCCTGACGTTCCAGTACATCAACCGCATGGTCAACGTCTTCCTCCAGGAGTCGCCGCTGCCGCCGGTGCACGGCATCGCACGCGATGTGGTGCGGCGAGGAGCCGCCCGGGTGATGCGCCGGTTGGCCTCCTCGGCTCCCCTGCCCGGGCTCGACACCGACGACCTCCTGCCCGCCGCGCAGCTGCCCGACGACCTGCGCTGGGCCGAGAGCAGTCCCACCATCGCCAGTGCCCTGGCCCGCGCGGCCAACGCGATCGACGAGGCTGGCGAGCGGCGGCTCACGACCGCGGCACGCGACATGGTCCGCGCCGCCCTGCGGGAACCGGGTCGCGACGCGGGAACGGCGCCGTGGCTCCAGGAACGGCTCGACGCCCTGCCGGCCCGGGACCGCCCGGCAACCCGCCTCGCGCTGCTCACCGCCGTCTCGTCGTTCCGCATCACCGATCCCGTCGTGGCTGGCGTACGGGCGACAGGCGCGGACGACGCGGCGCTCATCGAGATCACGTCGTGGGCGAGCCTGACCGCCGCCCGCCACATCGCGGCCCGTCAGGACATGGGGAACGACGACCATGGCGGGTGATGCCGTCGGGCCTGCGACCGCCGCGTCTCGGCGGGTGGACACGGCACGCTCACACCTCAGGGGCAGGGTGTACGCGCGCAGACGTCGATGACCTTTCCGGTGAGCAGGAAGACCGCCTTCTGCTTCTGCGCACCGGGCTGGGCACGCGGGAACTCGTGTGGGTCGTCGCCGTACTCCGGCCCAGCAGGGGCGAGGTTTGTCGGCGGTGGGGCGTACGCCGCGCCGCTGTTCCAGACCACCATCGCCGAGCCGGTGTACGGGTACCTGCGGATCGGCGCGATGCCCCAGTACGGCCGCACGTCCGCTGACCAGCCGTCGGCGAGCGCCGGGGTGTGCAGGCGGGCGCCGATGGTGCGCGCCTGTACCTCGGCCGCCGCTGGCGAGACCTGGTGGTCGCCGAAGGCCACGTGCATCAGCACCTGGTGAGCCGGGGTGTTCGGCAACGGCTTGTCGGTCATGTGCTGGGCGTACCCGTTGGCCTCGGAGCGGTCCCACAGCATCTGGAGCAGCGCGAGGATCAGCTGCTGGTCCACCCGGTCCGGGTAGTAGCCGTCCAGGACCGACTGGAACGGCGCGAAGTCCACGCTGCGTTGCAGCAACGTGGAGTAGTTCATCGCCGGTACGCCGAGCACCGACCGGGTCCAGTCCTGGGCGATGGCGGTGAGCGCACCGCCGTTGATGCCGCCCTGGCTGTTGCCGTCGTAGTGCAGCCCACCGGCCACGTCGATGAGCGGTCGGGCGCTGTCGTCCCGGAACGCCGGGTGGGCGGCGAACCCGCCGGGGTGGATCATCGCGCGGCCCAGGAAGAGGAAGTTCAGGAAGCTCTGCTGCAACCGGTCGGCCACGGCGGGGAAGGCGCTGAGGTCGGTGAAGGCGCCCGCCACGTAGGGGACGTCGGCGGCGGCCATGCCGATCCAGCTGGTCGCGCAGAAGGTGAAGTCATGCGTGTTCGACATCGTCTTGACGTTGCCGGCGTTGATCTCGGTGGGCCTGCCGAGCAGACCGTGGCCGTAGAGCGAGAGGTGGGCGGGCCTCGCGGCCGAGGCGCTGCGCGGGATGTTGCAGACGAAGTCCGCGGCCGTCGTCGCACCGGACGGCGTGGGCAGGGCGTTCGGCGTCGGTGGCGTCCCGTCGCCGCCGGCCGGGCCGTAGTGCAGCCGGGAGCCGGGCCCGCCGTCGCCGGTCAGGTAGGACGGCACCCCGATGGTTCCGGTCACCTGCCGGGCGATCAACGGGTCCTGCTCGGGCGCGTAGTCGGTCACCTGGGTGACGGTGAACGAGGGTGCGGCCCGGCGGAGGTCGGCGAAGGCGCTGTCCCGCATCGCCAGCATCCGCCCGGTCAGGCCCTGTCGGCTGGCGACTGTGAAATCCCAGGCCAGGTAGAGGCTGTGCCGCTTGACGCCGCTCCGGTTCAGATCGGCGACGATCCGCTTCATCTGCGGGACGCGGGGATCCCGATGACCGAGGCCGACACCCCAGGTGTACGCCGTGAACGCCTTCGGCGCCGGGATCAACGCCCCCGTACCGTCGCGCATGCCGCGCAGGCCCACGACGTACCGGGTGCCCTCGGTAAGCGCCACCGCCGGCCGGATGATCAGCGACTGCCGGTCCGGCTGGGCGGCGGCGTGCGCGTCCAGCTCGGCCCAGTAGGGGGTGCGCTCGCCGGTCCGCGTGTTGAGCAGCACGATCGGCGCGTCCGGCGCCAGCGAGCGACCGATGTCGGTGACAGGTGCGATCCGGGTGGCCGTGGCGTCGAGGCCGGGCACCCGCACCAGGATCGGCGAACCGGGGCTGAACCCGTCCTGCCTGTTCCATTCCGTCGGGTCGATCGGCGCACCCTGAACGTTGGCGGGCATCGCGGACGCCGCGAACCGCACCCGCTTGCCTGTGGGGCTGGTCCGGTCCGGCACGGTGAAGTAGTCGTTCGGGAACGGCAGCAGGCAGGCCGTCGGGTCGATCGGGTCGCAGCCCGGTTGCCCGGTCGCGCCGGGACTGGCGGGCGGCGCCGCGGCAGCAGCCGGAGCAAGCAGGACGGCGACCGCCGTCACCAGCACGGACACGGCGGAACGGAGCCGTACGGGGGTGGTCACACGCATCTCCTTCGACGGTGGACGATGGCTCGGTGCGGGGCGAGGGTGGTGGGTGGTGTTCTTCCTACGCTCGTGAACGGATCTCAGCAAGGTGTGGTGACACTCCCCCGGGCGGCGGTGGCAGCACCCGAGCGATGCCCCGGCTGAGGACCAGCCGGCCGGTTCCGTCCACGGCCTGGAAGGCGGCGCCGTGGCGGCGGCGCCAGATGCGGATCGTCAGTGTGTCGCCGGGATACATGGGTGCCGTGAAGCGCGCGTCGACGCGGCGCAGCCGGGCCGGGTCCGATCCGGCGACCGTGTGCAGCAGGGCGCGCCCGGCGTAGCCGTACGTGCAGAGCCCGTGCAGCAGTGGCCGGGGCAGGCCGGCGCGCCCGGCGACCGCTGGATCGCTGTGCAGCGGGTTGCGGTCGCCGCTGAGGCGGTAGAGCAGGGCCTGGTCGGCTGGCACCGGGTAACTGATCTCGTGGTCGGGTGGTCCGGCGAGGGCCGGCCGGGCGGGCGTGGGAGCCCGGACGCCGCCGAAGCCGCCAGCACCGATGACGAAGAAGCCAGCGGTGGCGGTGGCCAGCGGGCGGTCCCGATCGTCGCGGATCCGGGAGACGACGCGGACCAGGGCGCCACTGCCCTGGTCGTACACCGAGGTGACGGCGGCGGTGGTGCGGGCGGTGCCGGCGGCGGGCAGTTCGCGGTGCAGCACCAGGGACTGCTCGGCGTGGCGGACGGCCGCCGGGTCGCCGAGCGGGGGTGGGTCGGCGGCGAGCAGGGCCGCGAAGGTCGGTAGTGCCGCGTGTGGGTGGCCCGCGGAGTTCTCGGTGGTGAAGCGTAGTTCGGCGGTGGGGTCGTGCTGTCCCGCACCGACGCCGAGGGCGTACAGCACCGCGTCGGTGCTACTCCAGCGCCGTTCGACAGTGCGCCGCCAGTGGCGCAGCGAGGCGGGGCCGGAACGGTCGCCGGGCAGTTCGGCGCCTGCGCGACGCATCATGGGAAGCCCTCGGTCGTGAGTCTGGACGGTAACGAACTGCTGGTCAGGGGGTCGTGATCTCTTGACGGTGTGCTCGGCCACACAGTACCGTCCCACATTAAGCAACACGGACCACCATATGAGCCGGTCGAGGACTGAGGTAGCCATGAAGATGCGAACGTTGCGGGTCGCGGCCGCGGCTCTGCTGATAACGGTCTCCGGGGCCGCATGCGCCGAGAACCAGACGGCCGACGAGGCCGGTGGCTCCGCCGCCGCACCGTCCGCCAACGTCACGTTCGGCGTGGGCGTCGACCCCGCGTACTCGCCGATCTACCTCGCCGACCAGGACAAGCTGTTCGCCGAGGCGGGCGTCAACGTGACGGTGACCCAGTTCCAGGAGGGCACCGGCGGCCTCGACGCGATCCTGGCCAAGCAGGGCCAGTTCACCGCCAGCACCGAGTCCAGCCTGCTCAACCGGGCCACCCGCGGCGACATCAAGGGCCTGGCGGTGTTCTCCCAGTCCCCCAGCTTCATCAAGCTCGTCGCCCGCTCCGGGATCGCGGACGTGGCCGCCATCAAGAAGTACGGCGTCGTGCCCGGCACCGTCAACGAGTACGCCACCAACAAGGTCCTCGCGTCCAAAGGCATCAGCCGCGACGCTGTCGAGTTCGTCAAGGCCTCCCCGGCCGAGATGCCGGCGCTGCTGCAGCGCGGCGACGTCGACGGCTACATCATGTGGGAGCCGTGGCCGTCCCGTGGCGTCGCCAACGGCGGCAAGGTGCTACTCACCAGCGGCGACATCGGCTACGTCTACAACCTCGTGATCGGCGTCGACGGCGCCTGGTACGAGGCGAACAAGGACGCCGCCAAGAAGGTAGTCGACACCGTCGGCAAGGCGTGCGAGCAGCTCACCGCCGATCCCGCGAAGTCCGGCACGGTCACCGAGAAGGCGATCAAGGTCCCCGCAGCCGAGGCGCAGACCCTCCTGGAAGGCGTGGAGTGCAAGGTTCGCGACTTCACCGACGAGGATCTGCAGCGCTACGCCGAGATCGCCAAGTTCCAGCAGGACAGCAAGATCGTGCAGAAGGCGGCGGACCCTGCGACGGTGATGGTCAGGGGCCTGGTGTGACCTCCGACGGCACGCGTACGGCCATCCCGACCGGCCGGTCGTCCTCGACCGGCCGGGGCGGGGACCCCGTCTCCCTGCGCGACGTCGACATCCGCTTCGGCGACTTCGACGCGGTGCGCGGCGCGACGCTCGACATCGCGGCGGGCGAGTTCGTCTGCCTGCTCGGACCCAGCGGCTGCGGCAAGTCGACGCTGCTCAACGCGGTCGCCGGGTTCGTCACACCGGCGGGCGGCGAGGTCACCTGCGGCGGCGCCCCGGTCAGTGGGCCGGACGTGGCACGCGGTGTGGTGTTCCAGAGCGCGGAGGCGCTGTTCCCCTGGCTGACCGTCCGGCAGAACGTCGCGTTCGGCCCCCGGATGCGGCGCATGCCGAAGACACAGCGCACCGCCGTCGAGGACCGCTACCTGGCGATGGTCGGGCTCAGCCACAGCGCCGACAGGTTTCCCAGTCAGCTCTCCGGCGGCATGCGGCAGCGGGCCCAGCTCGCCCGGGTGCTCGCCAACGAGCCCTCAGTCATCCTCATGGACGAGCCGTTCGGGGCCCTGGACGCCCAGACCCGGCTGGTCATGCAGGTCGAGCTGGACCGGATCTGGCGCGACACAGGCGCCACCATCCTGTTCGTCACCCACGACATCGGCGAGGCGATCCTGCTCAGCGACCGCATCGTCACCATGACGGCCGGCCCCGCCGCCGCCATCAAAAACGTGTACCCCTGCGATCTGCCCCGGCCCCGCGACCTCACCGATCCGGCCAGCGCCGCCCTGTTCCGGCAGCTGCGTGAGGACATCGGCGAGGAGGTGGCCCGGACCCTGCGGGCCCAGGGGCTCGACGACGGGCACGACGGCCGGCCGGCCGGCCACCAGGAAAGGGCGGGACGATGACCGTCGACGTGCGTACGGACCCGGCGCCCACCCCCGTCGAGCCGCGCCGCCCGGCGCGTCGGGCGAGCGCCCGGCCCCGACTGACCCGGATCGGGCTGTCACTGCTCTCCGTGGCCCTCGGCATCGCCGTCTGGGACCTGGTGAGCCGCAACTACACAGCGTTCTTCCTGCCGTCGCCGATGCTGACCTGGCAGGGCGCGGTCGATCTGGTCCGTGACGGCACCCTGTGGGACTCCGTCAGCGCCTCGTCGACGCGCATCCTGACCGGCTGGGCTCTCGGCGTCGTGATCGGCGTGCCGGTGGGGCTGCTCATGGGGTGCATCCCCTGGCTGCGACTGATGCTCGACCCGTACATCCAGTTCTTCCGGTTCGTCCCGCCGATCGCCTTCGTCACGCTGGCGATCATCTGGCTCGGCCCGGGCGAGGCGTCCAAGGTCGCGCTGATCTTCTACACCACCGTCTTCATCGTCGCGCTCAACACCCTGGCCGGGGTGCTGGCCGTCGACGATCTGCGACTGCGGGCGGCCCGCGCCCTGGGCGCCTCCCCGCTGCGCAGCCTCGTGTCGGTGGTGTTGCCGTCCACCGTGCCGCACGTCGTCACGGGTGCCCGGCTCGCCATGGGCAACTCGTTCCTGACGATCGTCTCGGCGGAGATCGTCGCGGCGCAGAGCGGGTTGGGCTCGCTGATCTGGACCGCCCGCAACTACGCCAAGACCGAGTGGGTCTTCGTCGGCATCCTCGCCCTCGGCCTGCTCGGCTACCTCTTCGACTGGATCCTGCGGACGGTCGCGCGGGGCACCCTGCGCCGCTACGGCGTCACCTTCTGACGCCCTCGCGCGTCACCGCCGCACGGTCCCCCTCCCACGAAAGGCACTCCCGCATGCTCTGCATCGGCGTCGACATCGGCGGCACGTTCACCGACGTGATCGTCTACGAGCCGGCCACCGCACGGCTCGCCGAGGCGAAGACCCTGTCGACGCCGCACGACCCCGCCGCCGCGATCTTCGAAGGGCTGGCCAAGCTCGGCGTCTCGCTGGACGCGGTGGAACGGTTCGTGCACGGCACCACGCGTGTGACGAACGCGCTGTTGGAGGGCTCCGGCGACCCGGTAAGCGTGGTCACCACTGCCGGCTTCCGCGACGTGTTGGAGATGGGCCTCGGGCATCGGCCAAGGCTCTACAGCGTCAAGGAGGCGGCACGTCCGTCGCTGGCGCCCCGCTCGCTGCGGCACGCCCTGCGGGAACGGATCGCCGCCGACGGCGAGGTCACCGAGCCACTCGACCCCGGTCACCTGGACGAGGTGCTGGATCGGGTGGCGGCCGCCGGGCCAGGAGCCGTAGCGGTCTGCCTGCTGCACTCGTACCGCAACCCCGCCCACGAGCGCGCGGCGGCGCTGCGGCTCGCCGAGCGCCACCCCAACCTGGTCTGCACCGTCTCGTCCGACGTCGTACCGGAGCAGGGCGAGTACGAACGGTTCGCCACCACCGTGCTCAACGCCAGCGTCCGGGGCGCCGTGGCCGACTACCTGCGCGGGCTGGGCACCGCCCTGGCGGGTGCGGGGTACGTGCAGCCGCTGTCCATCATGACCAGCAGCGGTGGCGTCGTCTCCACCGACGAGGCCAGCCGCCTCCCGATCAACCTGGCGCTCTCCGGGCCGGCGGGCGGTGTCGCAGCCGCCGTCCACGTCGCGGGCCTGGCCGGATACTCGAACGTGATCACCTGCGACATCGGCGGCACCAGCACCGACGTCTGTCTGATCAAGGGCGGCGCGCCGCTGATGACAAGCGACGGGACGATCGCCGGGTACCCGAACCGGACATTCCAGGTGGAGATCAACACGATCGGGGCGGGCGGCGGTTCCATCGCCTGGCGCGACCTCGGCGGCGAGCTACGGATCGGGCCGCGCAGCGCCGGTTCCACGCCCGGCCCCGCCTGCTACGGCCGCGGCGGCACCGAGCCGACCACCACCGACGCGCACCTGCTGGTCGGGCACCTCGACCCGCAGGAGAGCCTGGGCGGTGAGGTACAGCTGGATCCCGCGCCGGCGGCGGAGGCCGCGACGGCGCTCGCCGGGCAGCTCGGGCTTGACGACATGGAGCTGGCGCACGGCATCCTGCGCCTGGCCACCATCAAGATGACAAGCGCGATCAAGGAGATCTCCGTCGCACGCGGGCACGACCCGCGCGACTTCGTGCTGATGCCGTTCGGCGGGGCCGGGCCGATGCACGCCACCGCGCTCGCCGACGAGTTGGGCATCCGTCGGGTGCTGGTGCCGCCGGTGCCTGGCAACTTCTCGGCCCTGGGGTTCGTCACGGCCCGCGCCCGTCACGACTACGTCCGTACCGTCCTGGTGGCCGCCGACGAGCCGGGGCTGGCCTCGGCACGGGCGGTCGTCGCGGAGTTGCAGGACGCGGCCCGGGCACAGCTCAAGGCGGAGGACGGCGTCGAGGCCGACCAGGTGTCGTTCGCGCTGACCGTGGGAATGCGCTTCCGCGGACAGAGCCACGACCTGGCGGTCGCGGTGGCCGACCTGCCCGCCACGGCCGAGGATCTGGTGTCGGCGTTCCACGACGCGTACGCCGAGCGGTACGCCTACGTGCGCACCGGCCACCCGGTCGAGATCGTCAACTGCCGGCTGACCGCCTTCGGGCCCAGTCCCGAGGTGCGCTTCGCCGCGCCGTCCGGCGGCGAGGCCCAACCGGGCCACACCCGGCTGTACGGGCCGGACGGCTGGGTGGACGCCGTGGTGTGGCGGCGCGCCGAACTGGCGCCCGGTGTCGTGGTGACCGGCCCGGCAGTGGTGCGCGAGAACGGCAGTACGACGGTCGTCGGGGCCGGCTGGCGCGGCGCCGCCGACGAGCACGGCAACCTGCTGCTCACCCGGGACTGACCATGCCGTCACTCGCCCTCGACGCCGTCCTGCTCGACGGGGCGGCCCGGCACCCGGACCGGCCGCTGTACGCGTTCGCGGAGCTGGACCACCCGGTCACGTACGCCGAGTTCGCCGAGCTGGCGGGTCGGGGCGCCGCGGTTCTGGCCGCCCACGGGATCGGCCGCGGTGACCGGATCGCCGTGTGGTCGGAGAA
The DNA here is from genome assembly GCF_040683695.1 of Micromonospora sp. NPDC093244. Lineage (NCBI taxonomy): Bacteria > Bacillati > Actinomycetota > Actinomycetes > Micromonosporales > Micromonosporaceae > Micromonospora > Micromonospora sp. NPDC093244. Next base: position 1,023,280 of record NZ_JBFBEO010000001.1, on the reverse strand, counting down.
CAGCCTCGCCTGGCTGACGTTGCTCGCGGCGGCGGCCTGGCGCGGCGCCACTCTGGTGACCCTGCACCCGGGTCTCACCGCCGCGGAGTTGGCCGAGACGGTGGCCCGCGCCCGACCCCGCCGGCTGTTCGCGGCCGGTCGGATCCGCGACCGGGACGCGACAGCCGACGCGGCAGCGGCCCTGGCCGGATCGCCGTACGCGCCGGACGGTGTCCACGCGCTCGGCGACGACGGCGGCCGGGGCGCGCTGGCGACGTTGGCCGGCTGGTCGGACGCGCCGCCCGAACCGGCAGGTGACGCCGACGCCGTGCTGAACATCCAGTTCACCTCCGGCTCCACCGGCCCGGCCAAGATGGTGGCGCTCAGCGCCCGGAACCTGGTGCGCAACGCGCAGTGGACGGCCCGGGCGGCCGGGCTGCGCCAGTCCGACACCCTCGCCTCACCGCTGCCGCTGGCGCACGCCGCAGGGCTCAGCAGCGGCGCGGTGCTCGCGCTGGTCACGGGGGCGCTCTGGGTGTCGACGCGCCGGTTCCGCTCGGAGACCGTGCTGGATCTGGTGGAGCGGCACCGCTGCACAGTGCTGCAGGCCGTACCGACAATGGCCACGATGCTCGCCGACCGGGTCGAGGGCGAGCCCGGCCGGTGGGACCTGTCGTCGCTGCGCGTCGGCTTCCTCGGTGGCGCGCCGTGCCCGCCCGCGCTGCGCGAGCGCACCACGCGCGTGCTGGGCCTGGACCGCACGGCCGTCGTCTACGGTCAGACCGAGGCAGGTCCCACGATCAGCGTCGACCCGGGCGACGGCAGCTGCGCACCGGTTGGCCGGACCGTCGGCCGGATCGTGCCCGGCCTCGACGCGGCAGTGGTGCGGCCCGGCACCGGTGACGCCGTACCGCCGGGCGAGGCGGGCGAGCTGCTGGTGCGCGGTGAGTCGGTCATGTCCGGCTACGTCGACGACTCGGCCGCCACCGCCGCCGCGCTGACCACCGACGGCTGGCTGCGCACCGGCGACCTCGGCGCGATGACCGCCGAGCGGGTGTTCACGCTCACCGGCCGGGTCAAGGAACTCATCATCCGTGGCGGCGAGAACATCAGCCCGGCCGAGGTGGAGGCCGCGCTGCTCGACGACGCCGCCGTCGGCCAGGCGTGCGTGCTCGGCGTGCCGTCGGAGCGCTGGGGCGAGGAGGTCGGCGCACTTCTTGTCGCCGCGCCCGGCACCCGGCTCGACACCGAGGTCGTCGCCGCCGCCGTCGCCGCGAGGCTGGCCCGACACAAGCAGCCCACGCGGGTACGCGCGGTCGCCGCACTGCCCCTGCTGCCGTCCGGCAAGGTCGATCGGCGCGCCGCGCTGGCGCTCCTCGAGGGGGAGAACTGATGCAGCTCGGGTCGTGTTTCCTCGATTCGCTCACCGTCACCAGCTTCTTCGGCAACGCCGAGATGCGCGGAGTGTTCAACGACAGGCAGCTCATGCAGTCCTGGCTGGACGTGGAGGCCGCGCTGGCCCGCGGGCAGGCGTCGCTCGGGATCATCCCCCGGGCGGCCGCGGAGGCGATCACCGCTGCGGCACGGCTGGAGAAGCTGGACACCGCGGCGCTCGTCGCCGACGCCGAGGACACCGTCCACCCGCTGGTGCCGCTGGTGCGCGCCCTGACCGCCGCCTGCCCCGGTGACGCGGGACGCTACGTGCACCTGGGTGCCACCACCCAGGACGTGATGGACACCGGGTTCGTGCTGCGTGCCCGCGCCGGCCTGGACGTCGTCGGGCGCCAACTCGACGAGCTGGTGCGGCTGCTGCGCCGGCTGGCGCTGCGGCACCGCAGCACACCCATGCCGGCGCGTACGCACGGCCAGCAGGCCCTGCCGACCACGTTCGGGCTGCGCTGCGCGGTGTGGCAGAGCGAGCTGCAACGCCACCGGGACCGGCTCCGGGAACTGCGCGCCCGGCTGCTGGTGACCAGCATGGGCGGGGCGGCGGGCACGATGGCGGGGTACGGGCCGCAGGCGTTCGCGCTGGAGCGGGCCGTCGCGGACGACCTGGGCCTGGCCGTGGCGGACACCCCGTGGCACGCCACCTCGGACCGGTTCGCCGAGTGCCTCATGGTGCTGGGCATGGTGGCGTCCAGCGGCGAGAAGCTGGCCCGCGAGGTGTACTTCCTGGGGCGTACCGAGGTCGGCGAGGCGTACGAGCCGCAGCGCACGACCCAGGTCGGCAGCAGCACGATGCCGCACAAGCGCAACCCGATCCGCTGCGAGGCGGTGATCGCGGCGGCCGGCACGCTGCGCGCGCAGGTGCCGCTGGCCCTGCATACGATGGTGGCGCAGGACGACCGGGACATGGGCGTCGGCATGACGCTGTGGAAGCTGCTCCCGGAGTGCTTCATCCTCATCGGTGGTGTCCTGGAGCGCCTGGTGGAGGTCTTCGGTGACCTGGGCGTGAATCCGGACCGGATGCGCGCCAACCTCGATCTCACCGGCGGGCTGGTGCTGTCGGAGGCGGTGATGCTGCGGCTGGCGGGCGCGCTGGGCCGCGAGGAGGCGCACCACCTGGTGATGCGGGTGGTGCGCGACAGCCTGGAGCAGGACCGCCCCTTCGCTGACGTGTTGCGCGCAGACCCGCAGGTCGCCGCCGCCCTGCCCGGCGAGGATGTCGCCGGGCTGCTGGACCCGCTGTCGTACGTCGGTCACGCCGCGGCCCTGGTGGACCGCGCCCTGCTCACCTCGGAGTCGCCATGACCAGCGCACCGTCCGCCTCGTCGCCAGTGCTCCTCGACCGGGCGGGCCGGCTGGCCCGAATCACGCTGAACCGTCCACATCGGCGCAACAGTTTCGACCTGGCGATGCTGGCCGGGTTCGAGGACGTGTTGCACGAGGTGGGACGCGACTCCGAGGTGGAGGTGGTGGTGCTCACCGGTGCGGGGCCGGCGTTCTGCGCTGGCACCGACCTGGACGAGCTCGCCGGTCTGGACGCGGCCGCCACCATGCAGGTGCAGCGCCGCACGGCCGAGCTGGTGGAGCGCTGGTACCGGTTGGAGCAGACGACCGTGACCGCGTTCAACGGCCCGGCGATCGGCTCCGGGGCGGTGCTCGGGCTCGCCGCCGACCTGCGCGTGGCGGCGGACAGCTGTTTCTTCACGTTCCCGGAGGTCACCTTCGGCATCCCGCTGACGTGGAGCGGCATGGCGATCCTGGCCGACCTGGTGGGGGCGGACCGGGCGAAGCGCTGGCTGCTGCTGGGAGAGCGGATCGGCCCGGCGGAGATGCTGCGCCACGACCTGGTCACGGCGGCGGTGCCGGCCGACGGGTTGGGCGCGGCGTGTGACGCGGTGGTCGAGCGGCTGCTGGCCGTCTCGCCGGTGGGCCGGTCCATGACGAAGCGGGCCGCGCGCCTGGCCGGGCCGCGGTTCGAGGCCGCCGCCAACGACTCCTACCTGGGTGCGCTGAGCGTCGCGTTGCGGCCGGTCGGCCCCTACCCGAAGGGCGGACATCGGTGAAGGTCTACCAGGTGCTGGCGGACGCGCTCGTCGCGCACGGCGTCGACACGGTGTTCGGCCTGCTCGGCGACGCCAACATGTTCCTCGTCAGCGACCTTGTCGACAGGCACGGCGTACGGTTCGTCGCGGCCCGCAACGAGAACGCCGCAGTGATGATGGCCGACGGGTACGCCCGCGCGACAGGGCGGTGCGCCGTGGCCACTGTGACCCAGGGGCCAGGGCTTGCTGTGGCGGGTGCGGCGCTGACGATCGCCCGCCAGGCGCGTACCCCGTTGGTGCTGGTGGCGGGCGACACGCCGCCCGGGGATCCGGGGCACGTGCAGAACTTCCCGCAGCAGCCGTTCGCCCTGGCGACAGCCGGCCGCGTGGTGCCGGTGGTGGACGCGGCGGGGGCGGTCCGTGACGTCGCGGCGGCGTTCCGGCTGGCCCGCTCCACAAGTGGGCCGGTGGTGCTGAATGTGCCGATGGACCTGCAGGACGAGGACGTCGCGGAGGACGTGCCGCCGCCCGTCGCGGTGGCCGAGCCGCGCCCGCCGGCGCCGCTGGCGCCGCACGCGAACGACGTGGCGATGCTCGCGCAGCGGCTGCGGAGCGCGCAACGCCCGGTGGTGCTGGCCGGTCGGGGCGCGCAGGGAGCCGAGGCGGCGGTACGGGAGTTGGCGGATCGCAGCGGAGCGGTGCTGGCCACCACGCTCATGGGCGCGGGCCTCTTCGCGGACCACCCGTACTGCCTGGGGGTGGCGGGTGGGCTGGCCCGGCCGCTGACCCGGCGGGTGCTGGGCGAGGCGGATCTGGTGCTGGCGTTCGGTGCCGGGCTGAACCGGTGGACGGCGGATCACGGTCGGTTGTTCGCCCGGGCCGAGGTGGTGTGCGTCGACACCGACGGGGCGGCGCTGGGTGCGCGCTGGCCGGTGGACGCCGGCGTGGTGGGCGACGCGGCGGCGGTGGCGGCGGCGGTCTCGGCGGCACTGCCGCCGACCCAGCGGCCCCAGTGGCGTTCCGCGGAGCTGGCGCGGGAGGTGGCGGCGGCCGACCCGTTCGCCGGTCTGGTCCCGTTGCGGGCGGCGGACCGGATCGACCCGCGGGCGTTCCTGCGGGTGTGCGCCAGGCGGCTGCCGACGCGCCGCACCACTGTGGTGGGTGTCGGGCATTTCGGCGGCTGGCCGAACCTGCTGCTGGATTCGCCTGCGACGGACCGGGCGCTGATCGCCCCGTGGGACTTCGGCAGCATCGGTGTGGGGCTGCCGTTCGCGGTGGGCGCCGCGGTGGGCCGCCCGGACCGGCCGGTGGTGGCGTTCGAGGGTGACGGGAGTCTGCTCACCGGGCTGGGTGAGCTGGACACGCTCGCCCGCACGGGTGCCGCGGTACTGCTGATCGTTCTGGACGACGCCGCGTACGGCGCGGAGGTGCGCAAGCTGCGACCACGGGGGGTGGATCCGTCGCTTGCCCGTTTTCCCGAGCGCGACCTCGCCGCGGTGGCGCGGGCACTGGGTGTGCCTGCCTGGACGGTGACGGACGAGGCCGGTGCCGACGCCGCGTTCGACGCGGTGCTGCCGGTCACCGGCCCTGCCCTGCTGCACGTGCGGGTGCACCCCGGTGCCGTGCAGGAACACTTCTGAGCCGGTCAGTCCCCCCAGATCGCGCCGACGCCGTGGCCCATCTGACGCGACAGTTCGTCAGCGGTGCGGACGGCGGCGGCGGCCAGCTCGGCGACGCGTGCCTCGTCGAGGCGGAAGATCGGCCCCGAGACGCTGATCGCGGCGGTGACGTGGCCGAGCCGGTCGCGTACGGGCGCGGCGACGACGCGCAGGCCCTCCTCGCTCTCCTCGTCGTTGAGTGCCCACCCCTGCTCTCGGACCTGGTGCATCCGCTTGGCGAACGTGTCGAGGTCGGTGATGGTGTTCCGGGTCAGCGGCGTGAACCGAGTGCCGGCGAACATGGCCCGGATCTGCTCGTCGTCGAGGTCGACCAGCAGGGCCTTGCCGGCCGCGCTGCACCACAGGGGGATGCGTCGGCCGAGGCGGGAGACGAGCTGCACGTTGCGGGTGCCGTGCTCGATGTAGATCGACAGGGCGTCCGAGCCGTCGCGGATGGACAGGTTCACCGACTCGCCCTCGTCCTGGGCGAGTTGGTGCAGCAACGGCCGGGCCAGGGCGTGCATGTCGAGCCCGGCGAGGAAACAGGCGCCCAGCTCGAAGACTGTGACGCCGAGCCGGTAGGCGCCGGTCTCGTCGTTGCGTTGCAGGAAGCCGGTGTCGGCGAGGGCCCGGAACAGCCGGCTGGCTGTCGACTTGTGCAGCCCGAGTTCTCGGCTGACGTCGCTCACCTTGCGTTCGACGCTGCCACCGCGGAAGGCCAGCAGCACGCTGAGGGCGCGGTCGAGCGCCTGGGTGCCGGACTCCCGGGCGACGGGTTCCTCCGCAGCTGAAGAGGGTTCTGCGGCCTGCGACATCTTGCTTCCCACTTTCTCGGTTGATAGTGTTTCACAATATAAACCACGGACCACATTATGGTCCACGTGAGGTCAAGGCCGAACCGCTCGGCACAACGAGCCGGAACACATGAGGCGTCGCATGACCAAGACGTTGAACCCGATCGACCTCGAGATCGTCACCGAGGGTCTGATCTCGATCGTGCGCGAGATGCGCCAGACGATCTTCCGCACCGCGCACTCCCCCGTCATCGCCGACGCGCAGGACTTCTCCTGCGCACTGTTCGACCCCAAGGGCCAGATGGTCGCCCAGGGGCGCGACATGCCCGGGCACGTCATCGCCATGCCGGCCTCCGTCGCCGAGATCTTCGCGGACTTCGCCGACGAGATGCGTCCCGGCGACCTGTACATCGTCAACGACCCGTACCGGGGCGGCAGCCACCTCAACGACGTCACCCTGATCACCCCGGTCTTCGTCGACGGCGAGCTGTTCCTCTTCCCCTGTGTGCGCATGCACTGGGCCGACATCGGCGGGATGACCCCCGGCAGCGTCTCCGGGCAGGCCACCGAGATCCTCCAGGAGGGCCTGCGCATCCCGCCGATCAAACTGATCGAGCAGGGGCGCCCCAACGCCGCCGCGTACGCCATCCTCTTCGCCAACGTGCGGATGGCCGACGAACGGCGTGGCGACCTGGAGAGCTGCATCGCCGCCTGCCACACCGCCGAGCGGCGACTGCGCGAACTCGTCGGACGCTACGGCGCCGAACTCCTGCTCGACAGCGTCGCCGCCAACATGGACCGCACGGAGCAGCGGCTGCGCGACCGCATCCGCGAGTTGCCCGACGGCGTCTACCGCTACGAGGACTACCTCGACCTCTACACCGACGGTCGGTACGATCCCGCGCTGGTGCGCTGCGTGCTCACTGTCGACGGCGACGAGATCGACGCCGACTTCCGCGGATCGTCCACACAGGTCGCGGCAGTCGTCAACTCCTCGCATGCCATGACCGTCGCTGGCGTCTTCATCGCCGTCAAGAGCGCGCTCGATCCCGGCGGCCTGGTCAACCACGGCGCCTTCCGTCCGCTGCGGGTGCACACCGAGCCGGGCACCGTCGTACACGTCGCCTATCCGGCGCCCGCCAACGCCCACAGCGAGGTGCGCAAGCGCGTCATCTCCGCCGTCATGGCCGCGCTGAGCCAGGTCGCGCCAGACCTCATCGCGGCCGACCAGTTCGGAACCACCTTCCAGAACCTCATCGGTGGCGTGGACCAGCGCACCGGCCGGCCCTACCTGTACTACGACTACCCGGCCGGCGGCAACGGCGGGTTCCTCGAATCCGACGGGCCGAGCGCGATGAACCCCGTCGACCTCGGGGACATCTCCACAATCCAGTCCGTCGAACGGCTGGAGACCGAGATCCCCATCCTCGTCGACGCGTCCGAGCTGCGCCTCGGCTCGTGCGGCGACGGAGTACGCCGAGGCGGGCTCGGCAGCCGACGCGAAACCCGACTGCTCGCCAGCACCGGCGCCTACTCCGTACAGACCGACCGCACCACTGTGCCGCCGTACGGTCTGCACCACGGCGGCCCCGGTGCCCCCACCGTCACGTTCGTGGTCCGCGCGAGCGGCGAGCGTGTCGACTTCGAGACCCCCGGCAAGGTCGCCGGCTTCCCGATGCGCGCCGGTGACGTCCTCGTCATGGAGTCCGCAGGCGGTGGAGGCTGGGGTGACCCGCTCGACCGGGAACCGGCAGACGTCGCCGACGACGTCGCGCAGGGATACCTCAGCGCCGCCGAGGCCGAGCGCCGCTACGGCCTGCGGCTCGACGACGACGGCCGCGTCGACACCGCCGCGACCGCGGCTGCCCGGCGGGAGATGCGCGGGGAGCGGCGATGGCTGCGCGTCACCACGAGCGACAGCAGGCCGTACGCCGGGGAGCGCGGCCGGCAGCGGCTCGCCTACGTGGCCCCCGGCACCGGCCTGGCCGAGGGCGTCCTCGTGGAGATCCACGGCGTGCACCCCGCACCCCTGCGGGCCTGGGTCCGGCACGACGCCGGCCTGGCCGACGACCAACTGGCCCTCGACGACGACGGGCTGCAGATCCTCGGCGCCGAACCCGACGAGCGCACGTTCGTGCGGGTGCTGGCCGACCGGGGCACGACCGGGGAGGGACAGGCATGAGCAGAGTCTTCCGGGTTCCCGTGGCGCCCGCCCGCACGGGCGGTGCCCGCCGCACCGACATCGCGGACCGGCTGCCGGAGGTGCCGTCCGCCCGCGCCGGCATCGTCGCGGGGGTGCTCAGCCCGCACCCACCACACCTGATCTACGCCGAGAACCCGCCGCAGAACGAGCCACGCTCCACCGGCGGGTGGGAGGTGCTGCGCTGGGCGTACGAGCGGCTGCGGCAGCGCATCCGCGAGGTGCACCGCCCGGACGTGCTGATCGTGCACGCCCCGCACTGGATCACGATGGTCGGCCACCACGTGAACTGCGTGCCCAACCCGCGCGGTGTCTCCGTCGAGCCGATCTTCCCGCACCTGTTCCGCTACTCCTACGACTTCCGCTCCGACGTGGAGCTCGGTGAGGCCATCGCCGACGAGGCCAGCGACCTGGGCCTGGTCACCCGCAAACTGCGCGACCCACGGGTACGTGTGGACTACGCCACCATCGGCGCGCTGCACCTGGTCAACCCGGCCTGGGACATCCCGGTGGTGTCGCTGTCGGCGAACAACAACCCGTACTTCTACTCCGACGCGTCTCTGGAGGAGATGGAGGTGCTGGGTGAGGCGACCCGCCGGGCCGTCGAGCGCACCGGGCGCCGCGCCGTGCTGCTGGCCTCCAACTCGCTGTCGCACCTGCACTGGCACGAGGAGCCGGACCTGCCGGAGGACATGGAACGCGAGCACCCGTACAACAACCACCAGTACCGCTGGGACATGAAGTTGCTGGAGGCGATGCGCCGCGGTCCGACCGCGCCGCTGCGGGAGCTGATCAGCGAACACATCGAGGCGACCTCGTCGGAGACCAAGGCGGGCAGCCTCACGTGGATGCTGGCCGCGATGGGCTGGCCGAAGGTGCCCGGTGACGTCCTGGGCTACGGCACGATCATCGGCACCGGCAACGCGGTGGTCGAGTGGACCCCCGAGGGAGGACACCGTGGCTGACACCGGGATCGTCGCCGGTGCGCTGCTGCCCGGCATGCCGCACCTGCTGGCGGAGAAGCCCGCCCGGTGCTGGGCCGACCTGGCCGGCGCCGCCCGCGACGTCGGCGACCGGCTGCGCCGCCTCAAGCCCGACGTGGTGCTGCTGCTGTCCACGCAGTGGTTCACCGTCCTGGGCCACCAGTTCCAGTGCGACCCGAACCCGCGCGGCGAGCACGTCGACGAGAACTGGTACGCCTACGACTACGGCCTGCTCCGCTACGACCTGCGCTTCGACGTGCCGTTCACCGAGCGGTGGGCCGATCACGTGCAGAAGGGCGGCATGCAGGCCCGGCGTACCCGCTACGACGGGTTCCCGATCGACACCGGCACCATCATCACCTCGGCGCTGCTCGACCCGGACCGCGAGCTTCGCTGGTCGCAGGTGTCGTGCAACCTCTACGCCGACGCGCAGACGCTCGCCGACGTCGGCGCGGCGGGCGCCGCCGCGGCCCGCGAAGCCGGCGTACGCGCCGCCGTCGTCGTGGTCACCGGCATGTCGTCAGGCCTGATCCAGCAGTGGATCGAGCCGCACGAGGACCACATCGGCGACCCCGCGCACGACCGCTGGAACCGGCGGGTGCTGGACCTGCTGACCGCCGGCAAGGTCGACGAGGTGCTGAAGATCCGCGAGGACTTCGCCCGCCAGGCGCAGGCCGACAGCCAGTTCCGCGCGCTGGCGTTCGCCGCCGGTGCCGGGGCGGCCGCCGGTCCGGCGCAGTTGCACGCGTACGGACCGCTCTGGGGCACCGGCGGCGCCGTCCTGTCCTGGAATCTGCCCTGAACACTGGAGAAGGAGAACTCATGCGGAACATGGCTGCCGGCTTCGTCGAGGCCGAGGGCTACACCGCCATCTTCGACGCGGTCGACGCGATGGTGAAGGCCACCGAGGTCGAGGTGACCCGCGTCGTCCGTCTCGGCGGCGGCATCGTCGCCGTCGCGCTGCGCGGCGACCTGGCCACCGTCGAGGAGGCCGTCGACATCGGCGAGGCAACCGCCAAGGCCAAGAGCCGAACGGTGCACTCGATCGTCTTCGCCAGCCCCTGCGACGCGGTGTCGGCGCTCGCCGTGGACCCCCGCCTCGTCGGCAACTGATCCGGTAAGGAGAACAGCACATGCCTTCTGACATCGCCATCGGCATCGTCGAGACCCGGGGCGTCGTGGCCCTGTCCGCCGGAATCGAAGCCATGATCAAAACAGCGGACGTCCGTTGCGTAGCGGTGGAGCGGGTGACCAGCGGCTACCTGGCCGTCGCCGTGCAGGGCAGCCTCGCTGCCGTCCGGCAGGCCGTCGCCGCGGGCGAGGCCGCCGTCCGGGCGCACGGCGACCTGCGCAGCTCGCAGGTCTACCCCAAGCCGCACCCCACCACTGCCGCGCTGCTTGAGGATCCGGAGGCCGCCCGGATCCGCGAGGTCATGGCGAGCCTGCGGGGAGAGGGCTGATGCTCCTCGGTGAGGTCGTCGCGAAAGTCTGGCCGGACAAGATCCTGCCGTCGCTGCAGGGCCGCCGGCTGGTGCTGGTCCGGCCCCGCGGCGACGGAGCCGACCTCGTCGCGATCGACCCGCTGAACGTGGGCGTCGGCACCGTCGTGCTGGTCGCCACCGACGAGGCGGCCGCCGCGGCCACGGGCGTGCCGACGGCCGACGCGGCAGTCGTGGCGCTCGTCGCCGACTCCGCGACCAAACGATAGGGACCGAGAGGCGTTGCCCATGACATCCGGGCGTACCACCCGCTGGCCGAGCGGCCTGATCGACGGCCACCCGAGCGGAGATCTGCTGCTGCCGAACTACGTCGGCGGCGAATTCGTCACCGGCGGCACCCCGTTCGCAAAGGTGTCACCGGTGACCGGCGAGACGATCCTGCACGTCGCCGAAGCCGACGCGTCCACCGTGGACGCCGCCGTGGACGCCGCCCGGGCCGCGCTGCGCGGGCCGTGGGGCGCGATGGGCGAGGGTGAGCGGGCCGTCGTGCTCCGCCGCGTCGCCGACGAGTTGGAGCGCCGCTTCGACGACCTCGTCGCCGCCGAGGTCGCGGACACCGGAAAGTCGGTGACGCAGGCCCGCACGCTGGACATCCCGCGCGGCGCCGCGAACTTCCGGGCGTTCGCCGACATCATCACGTCCACTCCGACGGAGTCGTTCACGACTGTCACGGCGGGTGGCGGGCGGGCGCTGAACTACGCGGTCCGCAAGCCGGTAGGCGTGGTCGCGATCATCGTCCCGTGGAACCTGCCGCTGCTGTTGCTGACCTGGAAGGTGGCGCCCGCGCTGGCGTGCGGCAACGCGGTGGTCGTCAAGCCCAGCGAGGAGACACCGTCGTCGGCGACCGTTCTGGCCGAGGTGATGGCCGCGGCCGGTGTGCCCGACGGCGTGTTCAACCTGGTGCACGGCTTCGGCCCCGGTTCGGCGGGCGAGTTGCTCACCCGCCACCCAGGCGTGGACGCGATCACCTTCACCGGCGAGTCCGCGACCGGCTCGGCCATCATGCGCTCCGCCGCGGACGGCGTGAAGGCCGTCTCCTTCGAGTTGGGCGGCAAGAACGCCGGGCTGGTCTTCGCCGACGCCGACCTGGACGCGGCAGTCGAAGGCTCCGTACGGTCCAGCTTCACCAACGGCGGCCAGGTGTGCCTGTGCACCGAGCGGCTGTACGTACAGCGGCCGGTCTTCGACGAGTTCGCGGCCCGGCTGGCGAAGCGTGCCGGGGAGCTGGCGTACGGCTGGCCGTCGGAGGCCGCGACGATGACGATGCCCCTGATCTCCGGCAAACACCGGGAGAAGGTGCTCGGCCACTACGACCTGGCCCGTACCGAGGGCGCCACAGTGCTCGCCGGCGGCGGCGTGCCCGCGTTCGGCGACGACCGCGACGGCGGCGCGTACGTGCAGCCCACGGTCCTGACCGGGCTCGGGCAGCACGCCCGCACGGTCCGCGAGGAGATCTTCGGACCGGTCTGCCACATCGCGCCCTTCGACGAGGAGGACGAGGCGTTCGCGCTCGCCAACGACAGCGAGTACGGCCTGGCCGCCACCGTGTGGACCCGTGACGTGGGCCGCGCGCACCGGGCCGGGGCGCGACTCGACGCCGGCCTGGTCTGGGTGAACACCTGGTTCCTGCGGGACCTGCGCACCCCGTTCGGTGGGGTGAAGGCGTCCGGAGTGGGCCGCGAGGGCGGCGCGCACTCGCTGCACTTCTACTCCGAACTCACGAACGTCTGCGTGGACCTCGGATGAGCGCCGACATCGACGGCGCGGCCGCGGCACTGCGGGACGCGTACGCCACAGGGGTCGCCCGCAAGCCGCTGCGCGACGACCTGCTGCCGGCCGGGGACCTGACTGCCGCGTACGCCGTGCAGCAGGCGCAGGTCGAATCCTGGCTCGCCGAGGGCCGCCGTCCGGTCGGGGCGAAGGTGGGCCTGACGTCGCGGGTGGTGCAGGAGTCGTTAGGTGTCTTCCAGCCCGACTTCGGCGTCCTCTTCGGCGACATGGCCGTCCCCGACGGCGCCGAGATCGACCCGCGGGACCTGCTGCAACCGCGCGTCGAGGCGGAGGTCGCGTTCGTGCTCGGGCGCGACATCCCCGACGAGCAGGTCACCGTCGCCGACGTGGTGCGGGCCACCGATCACCTGCTGCCCGCCATCGAGATCGTCGACTCGAGGATCGCCGGCTGGGACATCTCCATCGTGGACACGGTCGCGGACAACGCGTCAAGCGGCCGGTACGTGCTCGGCACCACCCCGCGCCGGGTACGCGACGTCGACCTGCGGCTGTGCGGGGCCGTGCTGGAGCACGCCGGCGAACCGGTCTCCGTCGGGGCGGGGGCGGCCTGCCTCGGCAACCCGCTGCACGCCGTCGCCTGGCTGGCGGCGACGCTCGCCGCGAACGGTCGTCCGCTGCGCGCCGGGGACACCGTGTTGTCCGGCGCGCTCGGGCCGATGGTGGCGGTCACCCCGGGCGCCGCGTACGAGGCCCGGATCTCCGGCCTGGGCAGCGTCCGGGCCTGCTTCTCGAAGGGCGACGCATGAGCACCGGCGTGGCGGTGATCGGTTCCGGCAACATCGGCACCGACCTGATGATCAAAGTGTTGCGGCTGTCGGAGTCGCTGCGGATGGTGGCGATGGCCGGCATCGATCCGAACTCCGACGGCCTGGCCCGGGCCCGCCGGCTCGGCGTGGCCACCACCGCGGGGGGTGTCGACGGGCTCGTCGCGATGCCGGAGTTCGCGGACGTCGGCATCGTCTTCGACGCGACGAGCGCGGGCGCGCACCGGCACAACGACGCGGTGCTGCGCCAGCACGGCACGCGGGTGGTCGACCTGACACCGGCCGCGATCGGCCCATACGTCGTACCCCCGGTGAACCTCGACGCCCACCTGGGTGAGCGCAACGTCAACATGGTCACCTGCGGCGGGCAGGCGACAGTGCCGATCGTCGCGGCCGTCGCGGCTGTCACGCCCGTGGCGTACGGCGAGATCGTGGCCTCGATCGCCTCCCGCTCGGCGGGGCCCGGCACCCGCGCCAACATCGACGAGTTCACCGAGACGACGGCCCGCGCCATCGAGGTGGTCGGCGGGGCGGGCCACGGAAAGGCGGTGATCGTACTGAACCCGGCGGAGCCGCCGTTGCTGATGCGCGACACCGTCTACTGCCTGTGCCCGGACGCGGGCGCCGACCGGGCGGCGATCGCCGCGTCGGTGGAGGCGATGGCGGCCGCGGTGCGGCAGTACGTGCCCGGCTACCGGCTCAAGCAGGAGGTGCAGTTCACCGAGGTCGACGCGCACGTTCCGGCGCTCGGCGGGCACTTCTGCGGCGTGCAGGTCTCCGTGTTCCTGGAGGTTTCCGGCGCCGGTCACTACCTGCCCGCGTACGCCGGCAACCTCGACATCATGACCAGCGCCGCGCTGCGCACCGCCGAACGGATGGTCTCGTCGTGACCGACCTCTACATCCAGGACGTCACACTGCGCGACGGCATGCACGCCATCGGGCACCGTTACACGGTCGGTCAGGTCACGGAGATCGCGGCGGCGCTGGACGCCGCAGGGGTGGCGGCGATCGAGGTGGCGCACGGCGACGGCCTCGCCGGGTCCAGCGTCAACTACGGCCACGGTGCCGCGACCGACGCCGACTGGATCGGTGCGGCCGCGTCGGTGCTGACCCGCGCGAAGCTGACGACGCTGCTGCTGCCCGGCATCGGCACGATCGCCGATCTTCGGGCCGCCCGCGATCTCGGCGTCACGAGCGTGCGGGTGGCGACGCACTGCACCGAGGCGGACATCTCCGCTCAGCACATCGCGTGGGCCCGGGAGAACGGCATGGACGTCGCCGGGTTCCTGATGATGTCGCACATGGCCGACCCGGTCACCCTGGCGGGGCAGGCGAAACTCATGGAGTCGTACGGGGCGCACTGCGTCTACATCACCGACTCCGGTGGCCGGCTCACCATGACGGACGTGGCGCAGCGGGCGGACGCGTACCGGCAGGTGCTCGACCCCGGGACGGAGATCGGCATCCACGCGCACCACAACCTGTCGCTGGGGGTGGCGAACAGCCTCGTCGCGGTCGAGCACGGGGTGCGCCGGGTGGACGCCTCCCTGGCCGGGATGGGTGCCGGGGCGGGCAACGCGCCGCTCGAGGTGTTCGTCGCGGTGGCCGAGTTGAACGGCTGGCAGCACGGCTGTGACGTGTTCGCGCTGATGGACGCCGCCGAGGACCTGGTGCGCCCGTTGCAGGACCGGCCGGTACGGGTCGACCGGGAGACGCTGTCGCTGGGCTTCGCCGGGGTCTACTCGTCGTTCCTGCGGCACGCCGAGAGCGCGGCCGACCGTTACGGGGTGGACGTGCGCACGATTCTGCTGGAGCTGGGCCGCCGCCGGATGGTGGGCGGCCAGGAGGACATGATCGTCGACGTGGCGCTGGACCTGGTCCGGGACGCCGGGAAGGACATCCAGTGATCGACACCCTCGCCGGCCGTCTCGACGAGGCCGCCGTGTCGCGTACGGCGGTCGCGCAGTTCGGGGCCGACGCCGGCCTCGACGTGGCCACCGCGTACTCGGTGCAGGAGGCCCTGGTGGCGCGGCGGCTGGACCGCGGCGAGACGGTGGTCGGGCTCAAGTTGGGCCTGACCAGCCGCGCCAAGATGGCACAGATGGGCGTCGACGAGGTGATCTGGGGCCGGCTCACCGACGCCATGCGCGTACCGGACGGCGGCACGGTGAGCCTGTCCGAGCGCATCCATCCGAAGGTCGAGCCGGAGGTCGCGTTCCTCGTCGAGGGCGGAGCTGTCGTCGCGGTCGCTCCCGCCATCGAGCTCATCGACTCCCGCTACCTGGACTTCCGGTTCACCCTGCCGGAGGTGATCGCCGACAACACGTCCGCGTCGGGCTTCGTCGTCGGGCCGTGGCGGCCGGTGCCGGACGGTGTCGACAACCTCGGCGTACTGCTGGAGGTCGACGGGCGGGTCGCGCAGGTCGGCTCGACGGCGGCGATACTCGGCGACCCGCGTCGCGCCCTGCCCGAGGCGGCCCGTCTCGCCGGGGAACTGCGGGACGGCTGGGTGCTGCTGGCTGGCGCGGCGACCGCCGCTGTGCCGCTGACGCCGGGCGCGCACGTGCGGGTCACCGTCGAGCAGATCGGCACGGCGTCGCTGCGGGCGTCGGCATGAGCGGGGCCCGGACCGTCACCGGCAAGGCCGTCCCGCGCGGCCGGTTCCCGCATGTCAAGGTCGCGGGCGGTTTGGTCTTCGTCTCCGGTACGAGCAGCCGCCGCCCCGACAACACGATCGCCGGTGCGACTGTGGACGCGCTGGGCACCGCGTCGCTGGACATCGTCGTGCAGACCCGCGCCGTGATCGAGAACATGCGCGACATCCTGCGCGACGTCGGCGCGGACCTGTCCGATCTGGTGCAGGTCACCACGTACCTGGTCAGCATGAACGACTTCGGTGGCTACAACGCCGTGTACGGGGAGTTCTTCGACGAGACGGGGCCGACGCGCACCACCGTGGCCGTGCACCAACTGCCCCACCCGTACCTGCTGATCGAGATGCAGGGGGTCGCGGTGCTGCCGCTCGGGTGACGTCCCGGCCGGCCGCCCCGCACCGATGACCGGGGACGGGCGGCGATGGTGTCCCGTTTCACCGCGGTCTGCCCGGCAGGACCACGGTTGGGGGCCGTACTCTTGATCGGGTCCAGACTGCACCCAAATGTCCGCCATCCGGAGGGGTGACAATGCCCGATCACGCGTCTGACCGTATCGATCTCGCAGGCCTTCAGGACGTACTCGACGGACCGTGGGCCAAGGTGCGCAACGCGCACCGGGAGCACCTCGACGAGCGCTTCCTCCCGGTGTACGGCGAGACCGGTGACCAGGCACGTGAGCGGATCACCCGACTGCTCGGCGAACTCCCCACCGAGCTGGGAATGGCGTCCGCCTTCCCCGCCGAGTACGGCGGCAGCTCCGACATCGGTGGCTCGATCATCGCCAGCGAGATGTTGGCGCAGGTCGACCTGTCGCTGATGGTCAAGGCGGGCGTGCAGTGGGGCCTGTTCGGCGGCGCGGTCGCGGCCCTGGGCACCCGGCGGCACCACGACGCGTACCTCCGGGACATCGTCTCGGGCAAGATCTTCGGCTGTTTCGCCATGACCGAGACCGGGCACGGCTCGGATGTCCAGCAGCTGCGCACCACCTGCACGTACGACCCGCAGACGCAGACCTTCGACCTGCACACGCCGCACGAGGCGGCCCGCAAGGACTACATCGGCAACGCCGCCCGCGACGGGCGGATGGCTGTCGTCTTCGCGCAGCTGGTCACGAACGGTGAGCGGCACGGCGTACACGCGTGGTTGGTGCCGATCCGCGACGCGCAGGGCAACCCGATGCCCGGCGTGAGCATCGGTGACGCCGGGCCCAAGGCCGGCCTGCTCGGCGTGGACAACGGGCGGCTCACCTTCGACCACGTGCAGGTGCCGAGGGACATGCTGCTGGACCGTTACGGTCAGGTCGCCGAGGACGGGACGTACTCCAGCCCGGTCGAGAACGACTCCCGGCGCTTCTTCACCATGCTCGGCACCCTGGTCCGCGGCCGGGTGAGCGTGGGCGGCGCCGCGTCGGCGGCCACGAAGTCGGCGCTGACCATCGCGGTGCGCTACGGCGACATCCGGCGCCAGTTCGGCACGCCCGACGCGGAGCGCGAGGTGCTGCTCAACGACTATCTGGCCCACCAGCGCAAGCTGCTGCCCGCGCTGGCCACCACGTACGCGCTGCACTTCGCCCAGACCGAGCTGGTCGCCGCGCTCAGTGAGGTGCAGGGCGGCGACGGGCCGGTCGACGAACACCGGCAGCGGGAGCTGGAGTCCCGGGCCGCAGGTCTCAAGGCCGCGCAGACCTGGCACGCGACACGCACCATCCAGATGTGCCGCGAGGCGTGCGGCGGCGCCGGCTACCTGGCCGAGAACCGGCTGCCCAGCCTCAAGGCCGACACCGACGTCTTCACCACCTTCGAGGGCGACAACACTGTGCTGCTGCAACTGGTGGCCAAGGGGCTGCTCACCGGCCACCGGGACGAGTTCGGCTCGCTGGACGGCTGGGGGCGCGCCTCCTTCGTCGCCGAGCAGGTCCGCGAGATGGTGCTCGAACGCACCGCCGCGCGGTCGCTCATCGAGCGGCTGATCAGCGCCGTGCCAGGTCGCGACGAGGAGGTCGCCGTCACCGACCGCGGCTGGCAGCTCAAGGCCTTCGAGGACCGCGAGAGGCACCTCCTGGACGGCGCGGTCCGCCGCCTGCGGGGCGGCGCGACCACGAAGAAGGACCGCCCCTTCGACATCTTCAACGACGTCCAGGACCACGTCCTGACCCTGGCCGCCGCGCACATCGACCGGATCACCCTTGAGGCGTTCGTCGCCGGCATCGAGGACACCGCCGACCCGGCGGTCCGGGCGCTGCTGTCCCGGGTCTGTGACCTGTACGCGCTGAGCGTCATCGAGGCCCACAAGGGCTGGTTCCTGGAGCACGGCCGTCTGACACCGGCCCGTTCCAAGGCCATCACGGGCGTGGTCAACGCTCTACTCAAGGAGCTACGCCCAAACCTGCGCACCCTCGTCGACGGTTTCGCCATCCCGGATCCGTGGCTGCACGCCGCGATCCTGCGCGAGGAACCCCTGCGGCAGGAGGCCATGGCCGCCGACGACGAGCAGACACGCGCCGACGACCACCTCGAACTCGAAGGGGGAGCGGCTGGAGGGGCATGACCTCACCGAGGTGTCAGGGCGACAGGCAGGGTGGTCAGTCCGCTGATGAAGTTCGACGGCAGCCGCCGGACCGGCCCGGTCACCTCGACGGTCCGCACTGTCGCCCGCAGTTCGGCGAGCAGGGCACGGATCTCCTCGCGGGCCAACTGGGCGCCCAGGCAGAAGTGCGGGCCGTACCCGAAGGTCAGATGACGGTTGGGCCGCCGCGCCAGGTCGAAGGTGTCCGGGGCGGGAAAGACCTCCTCGTCGCGGTTCGCCGACACCATCCACAGTGTCACCACGTCGCCCTCGGACAGCGCCCGGCCGCACAGTTCGGTGTCGGCGGTCACTGTACGGCCCACGTGCGCGGCAGGAGTGGTCCAGCGCAGGATCTCCTCGCTGCCACTGTCGACGAGGGCCGGGTCCGTCATCAGCCGTACCCACTGATCGTCGTGTGTGGCAAGGGCCAGCAGTCCGCCCGCGAGGGCGAGCCGGGCCGTCTCGTCCCCGCCGATGACGAGGTTGTAGCAGTTCAGCAGCACCTCCTCGTCGGTCAGTGGGCGACCGTCGACGGTGCCGCCGACCAGCAGGCTGATGACGTCGTCGGCGGGTGCGTCGCGGCGCGCGGCGGCCAGCCGGGTGTAGTAGAGCAGGATGTCGCTCTGCGCGATGCGGGCCTCCAGCCCTGCCTGGTCGGCGGACTCGCCGAGCATCGCCGCTCCGGTCAACTCCAGGACGCGCGGCCGGTCCACCTCGGGTACGCCGAGCAGTTCGCAGATCGCCTGAAGGGGCACCTGCGCGGCCACCTCGGCGACGAAGTCCCCGCCGCCGCGCTCCACCAGGCCACGAAGGAGTTCACGGGTGGCACGCGTGATGGAGTGGGTCACCGGCCGCAACGCCCGCGGACCGAACCCGCCGGCGAGCAGACTGCGCAGACCCGTGTGGAACCGACCATCGGTGACCACGAGCATCCGGCCCGCACCCGGGTCACGACCGCGCAGCAGCGTACCGAGCATGTTGCCGCGCATCGAGGTGAAGGTGTCGCTGTCCCGGACCACCCGCAGCACGTCGGCGTGGCGCGTGACCACCCAGAAACCCGTCGCGGCGCCCGACTGATGCCAGTGCACCGGGTCGTGGCGGCGCAGCCACCGCCACCTGTCGGTCAGATCCCGGGTGGCGTGCACGTACGGGTCGAGCAGGTCGACAGTCTCCGGCTCTCCCGTCACTGCGACGACTCCGCCTCGTCGAGCAGGGCGGCGAGCAGGTCGTCGTCCGCGCCGCCGCCCATCGCGGTCAGCCGGGCGACGAGTTCACGGAGGCTGACCGGTTCGAGGAAGAGTTCGATGGGCGCCCGGATGCCCAGGTCGTCGCCGAGCCGACCGATCAGGTGGACAGCGGTGAGCGAGTCCCCGCCCACGTTGAAGTACGACTTGTCGAGGTCGTCCGGTCCGGTCAGCCCGAGGACGGTGACGAGCAGCTCGGTCACGGCGGCCTCGGTGACCGGCCGGGCGGGACCGGCAGGCTCGCCGGGAGGTGGCGATGCCACCGGCTGCGGCACCGGGAGCGTGGTGGCCGCAGTGGTGAGGCTCAACGCGCCGAGGCTCTCCCCGGCGAACGGATAGGTCGGCAGGTGCGTCCGCCACGCCCCGTCGGCCGGCGCCGGCCACCGTACGTCCGCGCCCCGGACCCACGACTCGCCGATCATCCGCAGCTCCTCGGCCTGCCCGGCGTCCGTCACCCGCCTGCCCTCGGCCAGGGCGTCCAGCGCGTCGGCCGCTTCGGCCGTGCTGCCGGCCACCACGTACGCCCGCGCGGCGTGCGCGCTGCGCCCGCTGCGCAGGGTGTACGCGACGTCCGCGAGGATCGGCGGCGCGGGCGCGCGCAGCGCGGCGGCCAGCTCGGCGGCCGCGCGGCGCAGTTGAGTGTCCGTCCGCGCGGAGATCGGCAGCAGCTCGGCACGGTCCGGCGGAACCGGGCGGTCCGGTTCGGGCGCCTCGGCCAGCACCACGTGCACGTTGGTGCCCCCGATGCCCAGTCCCGTCACCCCGGCCAGCCGCTGGCCGCCGTCCGGCCGGTCCCACGGGCTCAGCGTGGTGACCCGCTCGAACCCCGGCATCCGCGCCAGGTCCGGATGCGGCCCGCTGGCGTTTGCCGTGGGCGCCATGCTCCGGTGGCCCAGCATCAGCACGACCTTGATCAGGCTCGCCACCCCGGCCGCCGCGTCGAGGTGCCCGATGTTCGACTTGACCGAGCCGATCCCGCAGGGCCGGCCAGGTCGGGTGGCGCCGACAGCGGCGGCGGTAGCGGCCAGCTCGACACGGTCGCCCAGTTCGGTGGCGGTCCCGTGCATCTCCAGGTACTGGGCGGCGCGCGGGTCGAGGTCCGCCGCCGACCAGGCCTCGACGATCGCCCTGCTCTGCGAGTCGACGCCGGGCGCGGTGAAGCCCACCTTCGTCGCGCCGTCGTTGGTGACCGCCGAACCCAGGATGACGGCGTGGATCGGGTCCGCGTCGGCGATAGCGTCCGCCAGCCGCCGCAGCACCAGCACCCCGACGCCGTTGCCGCTGACCGTGCCGGCCGCCTTCTCGTCGAAGGGCCGGCACCGCCCGTCCGGCGAGAAGATGCCGCCGTCGCGGTACAGGTAGCCGCGCGGGTGCACCGAGTCCACCGAGACCCCGCCCGCCACGGCCGCGTCGCACTCGCCGAGCAGCAGCGCCTGCGCGGCCAAATGCACCGCGGTCAGCGAGGTGGAGCAGGCGGTCTGCACGCTGAGGCTAAGACCGTCCAGCCCGAGACGGTACGACACCCAGGGCGCCAGGAACTCACGGTCGGTGAGGATGCGCAGTTGCAGCGGCCCCAGCTCGGCGGCGAGCCGGCGATCCACCGCGGCGGCGAGCATGTGGTCGGTGGGGCTGCCGCCGACGTACACGCCCGTCCGGTGGGGCACGTGGCGGGGGTCGTAGCCGGCGTCCTCCAACGCGCTCCAGGTGGTCTCCAGGAGCAGCCGGTGCTGCGGGTCCAGGATCGCGGCCTCCGTACGGTTGAAGCCGAAGATCTCCGCCTCGAAGCGGTCCGCGCCGGCCAGGTGCCCCTTCGCGGGCACGTACGCCGGATGGGTCAGCTCGGCCGGGTCGACACCCGCGGCCCGTAGCTCCTCGGAGTCGAAGGTGGCGATCGAGCAGACGCCGGAGCGGAGGTTCTCCCAGTACTCGCCGAGGTCCCGCGCGCCGGGGAATCGCCCGCTCATCCCCACGATCGCCACTGCTGGCGCTTCGGTCATGTCAGGCCACCTTCCACTGTGTCGTCACCGGCCGGCCGGGCTCGCGCCGTACGGGTCATGAGCCGGGCCCGCCGGTCCTGGCCCCGACGCCGACCCGCGTCGACGTCGGCTGACGGTCCGGGATCGCCGGGACCGTCCAGGTGTGCGGCGAGGGCGGCGACTGTGGGGTACCGGAACAGGTCGACCATGCTCAGCCCGGCGTCGCCCTGCTCGTGCAGCGCGGACAGCACCCCCAGCAGCCGCAGGGAGTTGCCGCCCAGTTCGAAGAAGTTGTCGTGGACGCCGACCCGGTCCAGCTCCAGCACCTGACGCCAGACCGTCGTCAGCCGGAGTTCGGTCCCCGTTCTCGGCGCCACATACCGGTGCGCCAGGTCGGGTCGGGTGGTCGGCGGTGCCGGTAGCCGGGAGCGGTCCACCTTCCCGGTCCGTCCGGTCGGCAGCTCGGCGAGCGTCACCACGCTCTCCGGCACCATGTAGCCGGGCAGCCGCTCGGCGAGCCAGCCGCGCAGTTCGCCGACGACCGGCGGCGTGCCGTCCACGCCCACCACGTACGCCACCAGCCGGCGCAGGGCGCCGTCACCGAGCACCGCCGCGACGGCCGCCGACACCGCCGGATGGCGGACCAGCACCGCCTCGATCTCCCCCAGCTCGACCCGGAAACCACGGATCTTCACCTGGTTGTCGGACCGGCCGAGGTAGCTGAGCGTCCCCTCGGCGTCGTACCTGCCGAGGTCCCCGGTGCGGTACATCCGCTCCCCCGGCCGGCCGAACGGGTCGGCGACGAAGCGCTCGGCGGTGAGCCCGGGCTGGTTCGCGTACCCCCGGGCCAGGTGGGCTCCGGCCAGGTAGATCTCGCCCACCACACCGACCGGCACCGGCCGCAGCCGCCGGTCCAGCAGGTACGCGCGGCCGTTCGCCACCGGGCGTCCGATCACCACCGGCTCGCCGGGGCGCAGCTCCGCGGTGGTGGCGTAGATGGTGGCCTCGCTCGGCCCGTACGCGTCGAGCAGACGGCGGCCGGCCACGGCCCACCTGTCGACGAGTTCCGCCGGGCAGGGCTCGCCGCCGACGGCGATCGTGCGCAGGTCGGGCAGGGCATCCGGCGAGCAGGGCAGCGACATCGCGGCCGTGGGTGGCAGGAAGACGTACGTGATGCGGGAGTCCCGCAGCCGTCGGTACAGCGCCTCGCCGAGCCGTTCGTGCTCACCGGCGATGTGCAGTTCGGCTCCGGCGACCCAGGTGAAGAACAGGTCGGACACGGCGACGTCGAAGCCGAACGCGACGTACTGGAGGACCCGGTCCGTCACGGTGACCGGGAACTGTGGACGCACCGCGGTGGCCAGGTTGGTCAGCGCCCGATGGGGCACGCTCACGCCCTTGGGAGTGCCTGTCGAGCCGGACGTGTAGAGGATGTACGCCGCGTTGTCCGGGCCCGGCGCTCCCGTGCCGATCCGGGGGCCCGGCTCCGGGCGGCTGAGCACGTCGGCCGCGCCTGCCGTCACCACGAGCGCCGGCAGGCCGAGTTCCCCGGAGCGCCGGGCGGTGCCGACGCCCAGCAGCACCAGTCGGGCATTGGCACCGGCGAGCATCTCGCGCAGCCGCGCCGACGGCTGGTCCGGGTCGAGCGGCAGGTACGCGCCGCCGGCCCGGAGCACGGCGAGCGCGCACACGGCCATCTCGGCGGACCGGGGCAGGCACAGTCCGACCGGAAGCTCCGGGCCCACCCCTGCGGTCACCAGCTCGGCCGCCAACCGGTCGGCCCGGGTCAGCAGCTCGCGGTAGCTCAGCACGATGTCGCCGCAGACCAGAGCCGTCGCCTCGGGACGTTCGGCGGCGCGGTCGGCCACCAGGTCCGGAACGAGGCGGGCCGACACTTTCGCCGTGGTGCTGTTCCACTCGTGCAGCATCAGGTGCCGCTGCGGCGCGTCGAGCATCTCGGCGGCGGCCGTCGGCCGGTCCGGAGCGTCGAGCAGGTCGTCCAGCAGCACCTGGAAGCCGCGTACCCAGTGCCTGACGGTGGCCGGATCGAACAGGTCGCTGCGGTAGATGAACTGCCCGACCAGGTCGGATCCCCAGCGCTCCACGTACAGCAGGAGGTCGAACTTCGCCACGTCCAGCACGAGCGGCACCCGCTCGACCCGGGCCGGCGGCAGGTCCAGTTCCAGCACCGTCTCGTCGTCGTAGGCGAACACCACCTGCACGACCGGGTCGTGGCTCGGCTGACGCTGCGGTGCCACCGCGTCGACCACGGCGCTGAACGGCGCGTCCTGGTGGTCGCGGGCGTCGTGCAGCAGGTCCCGAACCCGGTCCACGAGGTCGGTGAAGCTCGGCCCGTCCGCCAGGTCGACACGTAGCACCTGGGTGTTGGTCAGCAGGCCGACCATGCCCTGCACGTCGGGGTGGTCCCGGCCGGCGACCGGGATGCCGACGACCAGGTCGTCGTGGCCCGACAGCCGGTTCAGGAACGCGGTGTAGGCGGCCAGCAGGACCACGAACGGCGTGGTGTGCCGGGTACGGGCCAGCCCCGCCAGCCGTTCCCGCAGCCCGACAGGCAGGAGGAACGACTCCACCCCGCCGGCCGGGGTCTGCACCGCGGGGCGGGGCCGGTCGCCGGGCAGGGCGAGCACCGTCGGCGCTCCGCACAGCATCTGCCGTACCTGAGCCACCGAGTCGGCGTATCCGCCGGTGGCGAGGCGGTCCCGCTGCCAGGCCGCGTAGTCGGGGAACTGGATCGGCAGCGGCTGCGGGGGCGCGCCGTCGCCGTCGCGTTCGGCCCGGTAGCTGTCGGCCAGCTCGCGCAGCATGATCTCCATCGCCCAGCCGTCGCAGACCAGGTGGTGGACGGTCACCAGGATCCGGTGGCCGCCGTCGGTGAGGGCGTACACGCGGCAGCGCAGCAGCGGGCCGCCCGCGAGGTCGAACGGCCTGGCCGCCTCGGCACGCATCGCCGCGTCGACCTCGGCCGGCGACACGTCCCGGTCGACCCGCACGTCGGCGGTCGCCTCGGCGGCCACCACCTGACGGTGCTCGCCGTCGACGGTACGAAAGACGGTGCGCAGCGACTCGTGCCGGGCCACCAGCGCGTCGAGGGCGCGGGTGAAGGCGTCGACGTCGAACGGGCCGTGAACGGCGAACGCGACAGGCACATGGTATTGGGCGCTGCCCGCGTGCAGCCGCTCCAGCACGAGGAGGCTGGCCTGTGCTGGTGACACCGGAAACTCGTACTCCACCGGTTCGTCGGCGCGGTCGCTCACGTCAGCGCGCAGCATGGTCGGCCCTTTCGAGAAACGGATCGATGGTGGCGGCGATCTCGGCGACGGGACCCGGCCGGAGCACGTCGCGGTGGGCGCAGTCGAGGTCGCGTACCCGGACCCTTCCGGCGGTCCGGCGCCAGGCGGCGGCCTTCGCCTCCGAGGTCAGGCCGCCGGGTTCGGCGGTGGCCGAGAAGAGCAGCACCTCACCGTCGTACGGCGACGGCTGGTAGCTCTGAGTCAGCCGGAGATGATGGCCGCCCAGCTCGACAAGCGCGGTGAGCCGCTCCTCGGTGGCACCCCGCAGCGGGCCGTCGGCGGTCCGCACCGCCGCGAACACCTCGGCGCGGCGCAGTGGGCCGGGTCGGTCGAGCAGCTCCGGTGGCCCCGCCTGGAGCAGGATGCGCAACATCTCCTGCTCCAGCAGGTCGTCGTCGGGCTGCGCGGGCGTCGGGTCGGCGAGCGCCGTGACCGGTACGGCGTCCAGCACGGCCACCAGTCCCACCTGCTGCCCGGCACGCCGCAGCTGGCCGGCCAGCTCGTACGCCAGCAGGCCGCCGAACGACCGGCCCATCAGCAGGTACGGCCCGCTCGGCTGCGCCGCCCGGATCCGGGGCAGGTACTCCCGGGCCATCTCCTCGATGCTCAGCGGCGGCGGGATGCGCCCGCCGAGCACTGTGGACTGCAGGGCGTACACCTGTCGGCCCGGCAGGTGCGGCAGCAACGCCGTGTACGACCAGCCGAGCCCCATCGCCGGGTGCAGGCAGAACAGCGGCGTACGGTCGCCGTCGCCGCGCAGCGTGAGCAGGGGCGCGAGCCCGAGGTCGCCTCGGGGGGCGTCGAGCCGGCCGGCGAGAGCGCGCGGGGTCGGCGCGTCGAACAGCGCGCCGATCGGGATCCGGCTGCCGAGCGCACCCTCGACGGCCGCGACGAGGCGCATCGCGAGCAGCGAGTGACCGCCGGCCAGGAAGAAGTTGTCGTCCGGCCCCACCGCCGGCACGCCCAGCACTGTGGCGAACAGCTCGCACAGCTTCGCCTCCCGTGCCGGGGCCGGCGTCGTCGCGGTCGGCGGGCCGACCTGGTTCGCCTGCTGTGGCAGGGCGGCCCGGTCCAGCTTCCCGTGCCGGGTCAGGGGCACCTCGTCGATGCGCTGGTATCCGCTCGGCAGCAGGTGAGCGGGCAGCCGCTGCGCCGCGTACCCGCGAACGGCCGCGAGGTCGCCGTCGCCGTCCAGGACGAGGTACGCGACGAGCTGCCAACCTCCGTCCGGTCCGGACGTGGCGGCGACCACCGCGTGGTGGACGCCCGGGCCGGAGCGCAGGACGGCCTCGACCTCGCCCGGCTCGATCCGGAAGCCCCTGACCTTCACCTGGTCGTCGGACCGACCGACGAACTCCAGCTCGCCGTCGGTGTTCCAGCGCACCAGGTCGCCGGTGCGGTACATGCGCGCACCCGGTTCGGGCGAGTACGGCGAGGCGACGAACCGCTCGGCCGTCCGGGCCGGCTGACCGAGGTAGCCGCGGGCGAGGCCGGCGCCGGCCAGGTACAGCTCCCCCACGACGCCTACCGGAACCGGGCGCAGCCGGGCGTCCAGCACGTACGCGCGGGTGTTGTCCAGCGGACGGCCGATGGGGACCGGGCCGGCGGCCGGTGGGCGGCGGATCGGGTGGCGGGTGGCGAAGGTGGTGGTCTCGGTGGGGCCGTACCCGTTCACCACCCGCAGCCGGGGCGCGGCCCGCTGGACCCGGCGCACCGCGTCGGGGTCGACGACGTCCCCGCCGGTCCACACCTCGGCGAGCCCGGCGAGGACGTCGGGGGCGAGGTGCGCCACGGTCCGGAACAACTCGGCGGTGAGCCAGAGCGCGGTGATCCGGCTGTCCGTGAGGATCCGTTTGAGGGCGTCCGGCTCCAGTGGTCCGGGTGGCGCGACCACCACAGTGCCGCCGGTCAGCAGCGGCACCCACAGTTCGTAGCTGGCCGCGTCGAAGGTGTGCGGGCTGTGCAGCAGCACCCGGGCGTGCGCGCCGCCGGCGAAGCACCGGTCGGCGGCCAACGCCAGCAGGTTCCGGTGGGTCGCGACCACGCCCTTCGGGGTGCCTGTCGAGCCGGAGGTGTACATCACGTACGCGGCGCGGTCGGGGTGGGACGCCGCCGGGTCGGGCAGGGGTGCGGTCGCGTCGGTGCTGTGTGCGGTGAGGGCGCGCATGTCGTCGGGGAGCCAGTCCGGCACCCGGTCGGCAAGGACGATCCGTACTCCGGCGTCCCGCATCAGGCGGACCAGCCGGGACCGGGGTTGGGCGGGATCGAGCGGCACGTAGTGCCCCCCGGCCAACAGCACCGCGAGCTGGCCGACCACCAGCTCCGTCGACCGGCCCAGCAGCAGCCCGACCGGCGACTCCGGGCCGACGCCCACCGCGGCGAGCCGACAGGCCAGGGCATCGGCCCGGGCGGCCAGCTCGCGATAGGTGAGGACGCCGCCGGCGGACTCGACAGCCACCGCGTCGGGAGTGACTGCCACCTGGGCCGCGAAGCGCTCGGGCACGCTGCCGCCGGGCACCGGGCGCGCGGTGTCGTTCCAGGCGCTCAGCAGGTCGCGCCGCTCGGTCGCCGGCAGCACGTCGATCCCGTCCACGCGTGCGTCCGGATCACCCGCCAGCAGGTCGAGGGCGCGGACCAGCCGCCGCGCCACCAGATCCGCCTCGGCGGCGCCGAAGCAGTCGGGGCGGTAGCCGAGCCGCAGCCAGAGGCCGTCGGCGGCCACCAGCGTGACGGTGAGCGGATAGTGGGTGGCGTCCCACACCTCGACCAGCCGTGGCCCGGTTGCCTCGTCCGGGTCGGTCGCGCCGCGCGGGAAGTTCTCGAACGCCAGCATCGTGTCGAACAGCTCGCCCACGCCGGCCAGGCGTTGCGTCTCGGCCAGCCGTACGTGGTGGTGCGGGGTCAGCGCCACCTGCTCGTCCCGCACGCGGGCCAGCAGGTCGCCTACCCGCTCGCCCGGACGCAGCCGGACCCGGACCGGCACGGTGTTGATCAACAAGCCGACCATCGTCTCCACACCGGTCAGCTCCGGAGGGCGACCCGACACGACCGCGCCGAAGACCACATCGTCGGTACCTGTCATCCGGGCGAGCACCAGCGCCCAGGCGACCTGGACGATGGTGTTCACCGTCAGCCCGGCCCCGCCGGCCCGCCGGCGTACCGCGGCGACAAGCGCTGCGGACAGTTCACACTCGACGGTCGCGGGTTGGACCGGAGTGCGGGACGCCGGGCCCGGCGCGACAAGCGTCGGCTGCCCGAGGCCGGCCAGGGCGTCCCGCCATGCTCCGGTGGCGGCCTCGCCGTCGAGGCCACGAAGCCAGGCCAGGTACTCCCGGAACGGCGGCGCGGACGGCAGCTCGGCGCTCCGACCCGCATACAGCGCTGCCAGGTCCCGGGCCAGGATCGGCATCGACCAGCCGTCGACAAGGATGTGGTGCAGCGTCACGATCAGTTCGGCCCGCTGCGCGCCGAACCGGACCAGGGCGCACCGCAGCAGCGGCGGGCGGGTCATCTCGAACCGGCGGACGCGGTCGACCGCCAGCAGGCGCCGCAGCTCCTCCCGCGCCTCGGCCGGGTCGCGTCCGGTCAGGTCGACCTCGGTCCACGGCACCGACACCTCGCGCGGCACCACCTGCACCGGCCGGGCCAGGCCCTTGTGCCGGAAACAGGCCCGCAGGTTCGGGTGCCGCACGAGCAGCGCCGCCACCGCCTCCCGCAGGCGGTGCGGGTCCACCGGGCCGTCGATCCGGAACCGGACCTGCACCAGGTAGACGTCCAGCCCCGAATCGTCGACCAGGGCGTGGAAGAGCAGACCCTCCTGAGCCGGTGTGAGGGGCAGCAGGTCGGCCAGGGCGCCGCCGCTCACCACGAACCGCCCCCGTCCGGGGCGTCCAGGTCGTCCACCAGGGCGTCGAGCTGCTCCTGGCTGAGATCCACAAGCGGAAAGTCGGAGCGGGTCACGCCGCCGGCACCGGCGGTCGACGCGTGGTCGGCGAGCACCAGCAGGGCGGACCTCCAGTGCCCGGCCAACTCGCGTACATCCGCCTCACCGAGCGCGCCGCTCGCGTACGACCAGGTGGTGAGCAGGTACGGGCCGTCCGGCCCGACCCGTGTGACGGCGTCCACGTCCAGCGCGTGGGTCACCGGCAGCGCCTCGGCGCACACCACACCGAGCAGCTCGACGCCGCCGGCCGTCGACTCGAAACGACCCAGGTAGTTGAACCCGACGTCCGGCTCGGGCAGCTTCGCGAGCGTCGAGGCGGTCTCCGGGTTGACGTACCGCAGCAGGCCGTAGTCCAACCCGCCGGCCGGCACCGCGCGGAGCTGCTCCTTCACCTCTTTGAGTGCCGTGCCGGTGTCCGCCCCGCCCTGCCAGAACGCCTCGGTCGCCGCCGCCGGGGCGTCCAGCCGGACCGGGTACCGGGTGGTGAACCATCCGACGGTGCCGGCGAGGTCCACCCCGTCCACAGGCGCGTCCCGGCCGTGCGCCTCGCGATCGAGCAGCAGGCCGGTACCGCTGCCCCGCCACCGTACGACGGCCGCGAGCAGCGCCGTCAGCAGCACGTCGTCGGGCCCGCAGCGGAAGGCCTCCGGGATCTGGGAGAGCACCGGCTCGGTCTCGGCCGCCGGCAGGCTGACCGACACCGTGGCCCGCCGGCCGGTGGTGGCCCGGTCGGGCAGCAGCCTGGTGTCCGGCCCGGTCAGCACCTCGGTCCATCGTGGAAGCTCGTCGGCCACCGCGCCGGCCCGCGCGTGGAGCAGTTCCGACCAGCGCCGCAGCGACGTACCCGGAGCCGGGCCGGCCAGCGCCGACCCGCCGGGCCGTTCGGCTGTCAACAACTCCACCAACTCCGGGTGCAGGACGTGCAGGGAGACCGCGTCGACGGCCAGGTGATGCACTGTCAGCAGAAGGCGTCCGTCCTGCCCGGGACCGTTGTCGAACCACACCGCCGCCAGCAGCCGGCCGGCCTCCGGCGCCAGCCGCACTCGGGCCGCCGCCTCGCGTATGGCCGTCGCGCGCTCGGCCTCGCTCATCGCGCCGGCGTCCACCCGCACCACAGTGTCGATCCGGACCGAGCCGGGCGGCGAGATCTCCAGAGCCCAGTCGTCGGGCGCGGGCCGCAGCAGCCGCAGCCGCAGGGCGTCGTGCCTGTCGGTCAGGGTCCGCAGCGCCTCGTCGATGCGCCAGGCGTCGAGCGCGGCCGGGACCGGGACGTGCACCGACAGGGCGAACGCGGCCGGCTCGGTGGCGTGCTCGCACCACCAGGACATGACAGGTGTGAGCGGGAACCGCCCCGGACCGGACCACTCGGGTGCCGCGGCGACCACACCGGTACGGGCGAGCACCGCCAGACCGGCAGGCGTCCGGGCCGTGAAGACCTCACGCAGGGTGAGTTCCCACCCGGCCGCCCGGGCTCGGCTGACCAGCAGCAGTGCCATGATGCTGTCCCCGCCGAGCTCGAAGAAGCCGTCGTCCACGCCGACCTGCGGAACCCCCAGCACCTCGGCGAAGAGCCCGCAGAGCACCTCCTGGGCGGCGTTGCCGGGCCGGGCCGACCGGGGCTTCGGCGGGATGACGGGAGCGGGCAGCGCGGCCCGGTCGAGCTTGCCGTGCGCCGTGGTGGGAAGGGCGTCGAGCGTGACGAACGCGCTCGGCACCATCTGCACGGGCAGTGCGGCCAGCGCGTGCGCCAGGACCTCGTCCGGTTCGAGTCGCGCTCCGGGGCGCGGCACCAGATAGGCGACGAGTCGGCGGTCGCCCGGGGTGTCCTCACGCAGCAGCACCACCGCACGGGCCACCGACGCGTGCCCGGCCAGCATCGCCTCGATCTCGGCCGGCTCGATCCGGAATCCGCGCAGCTTCAGCTGCTCGTCGGTGCGGCCGAGGAAGTCCAGTTGGCCGTCCGCCCGCCACCGCACCAGGTCACCGGTGCGGTACATCCGGGCACCGGGCCGCCGGGCGTACGGGTCCGCGACGAACCGTTCGGCGGTGGCCGCCGGTTGGCCCAGGTACCCCCGGGCCAGGCCCTCGCCGGCGAGGTACAACTCGCCGGGAACCCCGACCGGCACCGGGCGCAGCCGCGCGTCGAGCACGTGCACAGTCGTGTTGGTGATCGGGCGGCCGATCGGCGGGGCGCCGTCGCCGGCCGCGAGCGGATCGCTCACCGTCACGCCCACAGTGGTCTCGGTCGGCCCGTACGCGTTGTGGAACCGGCGACCCGGCGACGCCCACGCCGCGACCAGCTCCGGTGGGCAGACGTCCGCCCCGACGCACACCGTCCGCAGCTGCGGGTACTCGTCGGCGGGAACGCTTGCCAGCACGGCCGGCGGAAGCAGCACGCAGGTGACCCGGCGCTCGCGCAGGACGTCCCCGAGGGCGGCACCGACAAGTGGCCCCGACGGTGGGATCACCAGGGTCCCGCCGGACCCGAAGGCCATGCACAGCTCACCGACGGAGATGTCGAAGCTGGGCGAGCTGAGGTGCAGGACGCGGCTCTCCGGGGTCAGCTCGAACCGGCGTACCAACGCCTCGGCCAGGCTCGCGATGCCGCTGTGGGTGACCACCACGCCCTTGGGCCGGCCGGTCGAGCCGGAGGTGTACATCAGGTAGCCGGCGGCGGCGGGCACCGTCCGGACGGCCGCGCCGGCCGGTTCGCCGGCGAGGTCCGCAGGATCCAGTACCAGCAGGGGTACGCCTGTCTCCGGCAACTCCGCCGCGCCGTCGGTGACCACCAGCACCGGCGCGGCGTCGTCGACGAGCAACCGGATCCGGTCGACCGGATAGTCGAGGTCGATGGGCAGGTACGCGCCGCCGGCCCGCTGCACCGCGAGCACGGCGACGACGGTCGCCACGGTACGGCCCAGTGCCAGCGCCACCACGCTCTCCGCGCCGACGCCGTGCTCCCGTAGGCGGCCCGCCAGCCGGTCGGCCCGGTCGAGCAGTTCGGCGTACGTCAGGGAAAGGTCGTCCGATTCGACGGCGATCGCGTCGGGTGTCTCGGCGGCCCGGCGGGCGGCCAGGTCGGCGATCGACGCCGGTGGTAGGTCGACCCGGTCACCGTCGCCAGCCGTGCGCAGTCGTCGCCGTTCGTCCCCGCCGAGCAGGGCGACGGCGTCGACAGGCACCTCCGGTGCGGCGAGCAGCCCGGCCAGCAGGACCGGGAAGCTCTCGGCCCAGCTCCGCACCACCTCGGCCGGGTAGACGTCGGTACGGATCTCGAACGTGCCCTCGATGCCGTCCTCGGTGTCCCTGGTGATGCCGACGAGGTCGTGTTCGCCACCGGTGTGGACACGCTCCGGCTCGGCGATCTCCCGCAGCGCGCGGACGCTCTCCTGTCGGTTCAGGTGCATGAACACCCACTGGAACAGCGGGGAGCGGCCGTGTGTGCGCTGCGCGCCGACCGCGCTCACGATCCGGCCCACCGGCACGTCGGCGTTGGCAAGCATCCGGGGAAACCCGGCGGTGAACCGGCCCAGCAGGTCGGCGAAACTGTCGGTGGGTCCGATCCGCCAGCGGGTGGGCAGGGCGTTCATCACGTAGCCGATGACCCGGTCGAGACCCGTGGCCGAGCGGTTGGCCGTCGGGGTGCCGATGACGAAGTCGGCCCGCCCGGACAGCCGATACGCCAGCACCGCGAACGCGGTCATCAGCACGCCGTACGCGGTCGCGCCGCGCTCCCTGGCGAACGCCCGCAGGGTCGCCTCGGTGCCGGCGTCGATGTGGAACGGGATCTGCCGGATCACGCTGCCGGTCGCCGGTGCGACGGCCCCGGTGCCACCGACCGTCAGCGGCTCGGGTGGGTCGGCCAGGCGCTCGCGCCAGAACCCGAGCTGCGCGTCGAACACCCCGGCGGCCTCCTGCTCACGCTGCCAGGAGGCGAAGTCGGCGTACTGGATCCGCGGACGCCCCCGGCGGGGCGCGACGCCGTCCCGCACCGCCCGGTACGCCTCGACGAACTCGCCGTGCAGCACGTCGAAGGACCACCAGTCGGTGACGATGTGGTGCAGCGCCAGCACCAGCGACGATCGGGTGTCGTCGACGGTGACGAGGCATCCCCGCATCAGTTCGTCGCCGGTCAGGTCGAACGGGCGGCGGCTGAACGCCGCGAGTTCCTCGGGCAGGGTCGTGCCGCGGTCCCGAACGTCGATCCGCTCCAGGACAAACCGGTCGGCGGGCAGGAATTCGAGGCGTAGGTCGCCGACGTCGCCGACGATAGTGGTGCGCAGGATGTCGTGCTGCTCCCGCACGATCGTCAACGCCCGCTCCAGGTCGGCAGCCGCCACCGGCCTGTCGAAGTGGTACGCGCAGCAGAGGTTCAGCGCCGCCGTACCCGGATAGAGCGATTCGTAGACCCAGAGGTCCTCCTGGGCGAGGCTGAGCGGCACCGGGCCGCCGTCGTCACGCGGTGGCACGACTGCCGGGATCTCGGCGAGCCGGTCCGCCTCGACGAGCCGGCGCAGCAGCCGGACCCGCTGCTCGCCGCTCAGCGCGGCGAACCGGGCGGCGGTCGACGTACCGGGCGGGCCACTGCTTCGCACCGTCATGCCGTCAGGTCCTTTCGCAGTTCGGCGAGCCGGTGCAGCCCGGCGAGGATGTCCGACCGGTCGAGGCCGAAGTCGACGAAGCAGGCCACCTCGTCGCAGCCGAGGTCGCGCAGGTCGAGCAGGGATCTGCGGCAGGTCTCCGGTGAGCCGAGCAGGCTCCCCCAGCTCAGGTAGCGCTGCCTGGCGAATTCCACGAGCGCGTCGGTCTGCTCGGCGGTGAGCGCCGCGGCCCGGCCGTCGCCGGCCCGGTTGGCTGCCGTCTGCGCCACGTACGACCGCAGGTACGCCCGCAGCGGCCCGCTCGCCAGCCGGGTGGCCTCGTCGTCGTCGGCCCCGACGTACGTGTGCGCCATCAACGTGACAGTGCCCCGGTCGGTGGTGCCCAGTTGCTCGGGTGCGGCCTGGTACGCCGTCCGGTAGCGCCGGATCTTCTCGGCCAGCTCCTCCCGGGTCTGCCCGATGGTCGCGCCGAGCACGTTCGTCCGGAGCCGTCCGGCGGCCTCCCACGTCTGCGGGCTGCCGGAGGTGGTCAACCAGATCGGAAACCTCGGCGACACCGGTCGGGGCTGGGGTCGTACCGCCACCGGACGCCCAGTGCCGTCGGGCAGTTCGACCGCCTCGCCCGCCCAGAGCCGGCGCAGCAGCGGGATGTCGGCCAGGGCCCGCTGCCGCCGGTCGGCGTACCGGTCGGGGGCCAGGACGAAGTCGGTGGAGTGCCAGCCGGTGGCCACCGAGATGCCGGTCCGGCCCCGGGACAGGTTGTCCACGACCGACCAGTCCTCGACGACCCGCAGCGGGTGGTGCAGGGGCAGCACCACACTGCCGGCCCGTACGGCGACCCGGTTGGTGACAGCGGCGAGCGCCGCGCAGAGCACCGGCGGGCTGGGGAAGACCTGCCCGACCTGCTGGAAGTGCCGCTCGGGGGTCCACACGGCGGTGAACCCGAGCGAGTCGGCGGCACGGGTGATCTCCAGGATGTCGTCGTACTTGGCGGCATGGCCGCCTGCGCCGTCGCAGTCGTCGGCGCCGAAGAACATCACGCTGAGGTCCATGGGCGTCGGTCACTCCTCACCGTGGTAGGTCCGACCGGAGCGGACCCGTGGGATGCGGGGCAGGCGGGGAATCGGGGTCGTGGCGACCGTCGGGGCGTCGGTCAACGCCCGGGCCAGCTCGGCGACGGTCGGGGCGGCGAAGATGTGGCTCGCGGTCGCCGGCAGCCGTTCCCCTGTGGCGATCCGCGCGGCGACACGCACCGCCCGCAGCGAGTTCCCGCCCAGGGCGAAGAAGTTGTCGTGCGCCCCGACCCGCTCGACGCCGAGCGCGTCGGCCCAGAGCGCCGCCAGCCGCCGTTCCAACTCGGTACGCGGCGCGACGTGGACCGGCCGGCCGGACGGCTGCCGGGGCGGCGGAACCGCCGCGTCCGCGCCCGCCGGCAGGGCCAGCCGGGCGTCGAGGTCGGTGAGCCGGGTCCACGGCGCCCCGGCCATCGTGTCGAGCACCCGCAGCAGGGCGTCCGCCAGCCACTCCATCACGGGCCGGCCGAAGATCTCAGCCTGGTACTCGACAGTCACCGCGATCCCGGCCGGCGTACGGTCCGGCCCGTAGTCGTCGGTCACGTCCACCAGCAGCTCGAACCGTGCCGCGCCGGTGCGGATGACCTCCACCCCGCTCCGTACGCCGGTCAGGGCGAGACTGCTGCGCGCGTTGTTCTGCAGCGCCAGCACGACATCCACCAGCGGGTGCCGACCGGGCGACCGCGGCGGGTTGAGGTCCGCCACCACCTGTTCGAACGGCACGTCCTGGTGGGCGAACGCCGCGACGTCGACCTCCCGGACCCGAACCAGCAGCTCGGCGAGCGTCGGGTCGCCGGACAGGTCCGTTCGCAGCGCCAGCATGTTCACGAAGAACCCGACCGCGTCGGTCGGGGCGACGGTCCGTCCGGCGATCGGCGCGCCGACCGCGATGTCGTCGCCCGCGCCGGCCCGCCTCAGCACGACGGCCAGCGCCGTGTGCAGCACCATGAACAGCGTGGCCCGATGCCGCCGGCCCAGCTCGACGAGCTGGGCGTGCACGGCCGGGTCCACCTGCCGTACCGCGGTCTCCGCCCGAGGGCCGGGGGCGGCCGGCCGGTCGGCGAGCCGGGGCAGGGCCAGCCCGCCCGGCAGGCCGGCAAGGACCGAGCGCCAGTGGGCGAGCTGCCGGGCGGCCACGCTGCCCGGGTCGGCCGGGTCGCCGATCCGCGCCCGCTGGTCGAGGCCCACGGCGTGCCGTTCGGGCGCCGGCAGCGCGGGCGGCGCGCCGACCCGGCGGGCCGCGTACGCGCCGGACAGGTCGTGCAGCAGCGGCGCCAGCGACCAGCCGTCCGCGGCGATCTGGTGCATCACCAGCAGCAGCGCCGCTCCGGGCTGGTCGTCGTCGACTGTGAACACCACGGCCCGGATCGGAAGCTCGGCGCTCAACCGGAACCGGTACCGGGCGGCAGACGCGACCCGCTCGGCGAGTTCGGCGTCGTCGGCGACCCGGACCACCGCGACGTCGAGCCGCGCCCGCCCCGCCGGCAGCACCCGCTGCCCGGGTTCGCCGTCGTCGACTGTGAACACCGTCCGCAGCGCCTCGTGCCTGTCGATGAGATCCTGGAGCGCGACCCCCAGGGCGGCGGTGTCGACCTCGCCACGGAGCCGGACGAGGATCGGCATGTTGTACGCGATTCCCGCGTCGACCTGGTCGAGGAACCAGAGCCGCCGCTGGGCGAACGACAGAGGCGTACCGCGCCCGGCGTTCCCGGTCCCTGTCGACGGCGGCTGCTGCTCCGTCGCGGAGCCGCGGATCTCGTCCAGGCGCCGTGCCACCGCGGCCACGGTTGGCGCCTCGAACATCGCCCGTACGCCGATCTCGGCGCCCAGCACGGTGTGGATGCGGCTCAGCAGTCGCGCCACCCGCAGCGAGTCACCGCCCAGGTCGAAGAAGTCGTCGTCGACCCCCACCGACGGTACGCCGAGCACCTCGGCGAAGAGTTCGCACAGCGCCTTCTCGGCGTCGGTGCCCGGCGGGCGCGACGCCCCGGACTCGTCCGCCCCGAGCGGCGGGTGCGCCGGCAGGGCCGCGCGGTCGAGCTTGCCGTTCGCGGTGAGCGGCAACGCGTCCACCGCGACGACCACCGCCGGCACCATGAACTCGGGCAGCATCCCGGCCACGTGGGTCCGCAGGTCGTCGTGCCCGGGCGGGCGTTCGCACCCCTCTGCCGGCACCACGTACGCCACCAGCTGCCGCTCGCCGTGCCTGTCGTCGGTGGCCGCGACGGCGGCCCGTTCCACAGCCGGATGCCTGGTCAGCACCGCCTCGATCTCGGCCGGTTCGACGCGGAAGCCCCGGATCTTGACCTGGGCGTCGGCGCGTCCCACGAAGTCCAGCGGACCGTCCGCGCCCCGGCGGACCACGAGGTCCCCGGTGCGGTACATCCGTTCACCGGGCCCGCCGAACGGGTTGGCGACGAACCGGTCGGCGGTCAGCCCGGCACGGCCGAGGTAACCGTCGGCCAGGCCGGCCCCGGCGGCGTACAGCTCACCGACCTCGCCGTCGGGCACCACACGCAGCCGCTCGTCCAGCACGTACGCGTCTTTCGCGGCAAGTGGCCGGCCGATCGGCACCGAGGCGCCCTCCGCCTCGGCCCGGATCACCTGATGGGTGGTCACGAAGATCATCGCCTCGACCGGTCCGTACCCGTTGCGCAGCCGCAGCCCGGGGAAGCGGTCCAGGGCCCGGCCGACGTGCGCCGGCGACAGCGCCTCGCCGCCCACCAGCAGGTCGCGGACGCCGTCGAGCGCGGCCGGGTACTCGTCCACCACCACGTTGAACAGGCTGCTGGACAGGTACATCGTGGTGACGCCGTGCTCGCCGGCCAGGCGGGCCAACACCACCGGGTCCACGCGGCGCCCCGGGTACAGCACGCAGGTGCCGCCGTGCAGCAGCGCGCCCCACAGTTCCAGCACGCAGGCGTCCCAGGAGACCGGCGCGCACTGCAGCCACACCGCGTCGGGCGCGGCCGGCAGGTCCTCCTGCCCGGTCAGGGTGCCGACGATCGCCAGGTGCGGCGCCGCGACGCCCTTGGGCCTGTCGGTCGAGCCGGAGGTGAACATGACGCACGCGACGTCTCCGGGCCGGGCCCGACCGGCGCCCCGGGGCAGCTTCCGTCCCTGGTCCGCGTCGACGCCGACGAACCGCGCCCCGTTCCCGAGCCGCCGCACGGCCGCGTCGGTGGCGGCGACCACCAGGGCGACGCCGGCATCCTCCGCCATGCCGCGCAGCCGGTACGGTGGAAAGGCGGGGTCGAGCACCAGGTATCCGGCCCCGGCCTTCAACACCGCGAGGACCGCGACCACCAGGTCGACGCCGCGCTCAAGGTGCACCCCGACCACCGCGCCGGGCCGCGCGCCGGCATCGGCGAGACACCGGGCCAGGCGGTCCGCCCGGGCGTCCAGGCCGGCATAGGTCACCCGTTCCGAGCCGTACACCAACGCTGTCGCATCAGGGGTACGGGCGACCTGCTGCTCGAAGACCTCGTGTACGCAGTGGGCGTCCACCTCAGGAGCCCGTGGACGCGGTATCCGACGAGACCGGGTCGGCTCCGGAGCGGTCCCCCAGAAGGCTCGCCGGGCGGATGTCCGACCAGTGGGTCTCGACATAGGACAGGCAGTCCGCCCGGCCGGCCGCCCCGTGAACGGTCCGCCATCCGGCCGGCACGTCGATGTCGGCAGGCCACAGTGAATGTTGGTTCTCGTCGTTGACCAGCACCAGGTACTCGCCGTTCTCGTCCTCGAACGGATTGCTCGTCATGTCGGCACCTTCCTCTCTTCCTTCTGCTCGGCAACGCCGTCCCAGTCGGGAAGGATCACGTCGATGTCGCGTACCTGGCGGTTGGTCATCCCCCACACCGCGACAGCCATCCCGCACCCGCCGGCGATCAGCAGCATCGTCGCCATTCCGCTGCCGGGGCCGCTCCCGACGACCGGCTGGAGCAGGCCGACCAGCCCGGTGCCCGCGGCGGCCTGCGGCTCGAAGACCCGGTCGGCGACCAGGCCGGAGCAGACCATGGCCAGCGGCGCGGAGATCTGGGACACGAACATCACCGCACCGAAGACGCGGCCCTGCCGCTGCGGGGGCACCTTGGTCTGGATGATCGCCTGCATGGTGCCGTTCACGATCGGCATGAGCAGTGCCCCGACCAGGATGGCCGCGCACCAGGCGGGGACGTCGCGGGACGCGGCCACCAGAACCTGGGAGGTCAGGCACATGCCGACCACGCCCAGCAGCATGCCCCGGATCCGTGCCTTCGGGCCGCCCCACACACCCATCAGCAGGCCACCGAGGATCCCGCCGACGCCGATGCTCGCCATGACGCTCGCCAGCGCGGACGCGTCGTTGCCGGTGCGGGCCAGGATCATCGGCTGCACGATCGCGTACCCGAAGACCATCACCAGGTTGACCACGAAGATGACGATCACGAGGCCACGCAGGCTGGGCCGTACGAACAGGTATCGCAGGCCGTCAAGCGACTCGGCGCCGAGCCTGCGGCGAGCCTCGACTGTGGCGCCGTCGCGGGGCTGTTCGTGCAGGCCGGCCGCCTGGATGGTGAGCAGGGCGAGGACGAAGCTGAGCAGGTCCACCAGGAGGATCGTCCCGAGCCCGGAGGTGGCGACAAGCACCCCGGCCAGGGCGGGTCCGCAGATCTCCGCCGTGCTGCGGGCCGTCCCCAGCAGACCGTTGGCGCGTTGCAGCTGGTCCTTGGCGACCAGCAGGGGGATCGCCGAGAAGAGCGCCGGGTACTGGAAGGCGGCGGCGGCGCCGAGGAGCGCGACGGCCACGTAGATCTGCCAGAGCTGAAGGTGCCCGGAGAAGTGCAGGGCCGCCAGCGCGCCCACGACCGCCAGCCCACCGATGTCCGCGAGTTGCAGCGCCGTCCGCTTGCGCAGCCGGTCGACAAGCGCCCCCGCCGTGGGACTCAGCAGCACCTGCGGCACCACCGCGAGGACCGAGAGGAGCACGACGGCTGTGGCCCGCTGGCCGGACGTCCAGGCTTGCACCACGAAGGCGAACCGGAGGACCGAGTTTCCGATCAACGTGACGAGCTGCCCTGCCCAGATGATGCTGAATCTGCGCATGAACGGGCCAGCCCCCCGAAGTCACTGCCGGGCTGACAACGTTCACCCGCCCGACATGATCGCTTCCCCGAGGCTAACGACGTGTATGACAACGGTCAATGTCCGTACCCGTTGATCATTCGCATTCGTGGATCAGTGCCGGGTCAGTGGTCCCCGTCGTCGAACGCCGTACGCGGGTCGAGACGCTGACCCTGCGCGTACTCCTCGGCGAAGCCGGCCGGACCGAGCGCCTCGACCGCGGCCGCCCGTACGGCGGCCAGGTCTGCCGCGTCGTCGGGATCGGGCACCTGACCCAACGCCGTGAACGCGTCGTCCGCGACGGCGACCATCCGGGCCGCCCGGGGATGGTCGCCCTCGGCCGACGCGAGCGCGGCGCCCGACTTGACGAACTCTGGATCGTGCGGTCAGAGCGGCCCCGCCGCCGGCTGCCTATGCCGTCCAGTCCTCGACAGGGGTGAGCGGGACGGGCGCGGGCCGTCGTACCACAGTCGTCAGCTCGATCCGTCGCCCTTCGGCTGCCGAGCGCAGCAGGGCGGTCATCGTGTCGAGGACGTGCAGCGCGAGGTCGCCACCGGCGCGCGGCGGACGCTCACCGTCGGCCCGGACGAGGTCGATCAGACCGACGCCCCGGGAAGCCCCGACGTACCCGGCCAGCGGTTCGAGGACCCGCCATTCGCCGCCGCCGAGCGCGAACAGGCGGACCTCACCGTCGAAGACGTTCGGATCGGGTACGGCGAGGGTGCCGGTCTCGCCGTGCACCTCGATCGGCGCGGCGCTCGTCGCGACGCCGTCGAAGCTCGTCGTGATGGTGGAGAGAGCGCCGTCGGCGTGTTCGAGCACACCTGTCACGTGGCTGTCCACCTGCACGGGGATCCGCTGGCCGGTGCGGGGGCCCGAGCCGATGACGCGCTCGGCGCGTAGCCGGCTGGCGGCCCCGACGACCGCCCGGACCGGCCCGAGCAGGTGCACGAGCGCCGAGATGTAGTACGGCCCCATGTCCAGCAACGGGCCGCCGCCCGGGGCGTAGTAGAAGTCGGGCTGGGGGTGCCAGCGTTCGTGCCCCGGCGTGACCATGACTGCCGACGCGGACAACGGCCGCCCGATGAGCCCGTCGTCGATCGCCGCCCGCGCGGTCTGCGTGCCCGTACCCAGAACGGTGTCCGGAGCGCACCCGACGCGGACGCCTGCCGACGCGGCCCGGCTGATGATGGTTCCGCCGTCCTGGAACGTCACGGCGAGCGGCTTCTCGACGTACACGTTCTTGCCGGCGTCGATCGCGCCGAGCGAGATCTCGGCGTGCGCCGCGGGGATCGTGAGGTTGAGGACGGTCTGCACGTCCGGTCTGTCGAGCAGGCGCGGCACGCTCAGCGCCTCGGCGCCGGGAATCATGGCGGCGACAGCTGCCGACCGGGAGGCGTCGAGGTCGGCCACCGCGGCGATGGACACCGCGGGGTGGTTCGCGAGCGTGTCCAGGTACGCGCGGGAGATGACCCCGAGACCTACTACGCCGACGCGATGCGGGTCGCCCACACCATGCCCCTCTCGATGACGGTACGGACGCTCGGGTGCTCCAGCACGTCGAGGCTGTGCCCCGGGGTGGTCACGACGATGCGCCCGGCACCCCACAGCCGGGTCCAGATCGCCGGGGACGTGACCGGCCGCTGCCACGGATGCCAGGCCCGCGTCGGGTGGGTCGTGGTGGCCAGGACGTCGATCAGGTCGTCGTGCAACACCCAGTACTGCTCGGTGACCAGGTCGAAGTCCTCGACGCCGGTGGTGACGGGGTGCTCGCGACCGAGGTCCGTGATGGCCACCGTGTGCGGCAGGAAGTTGTCCTCGGCCCCACCGTGCCGCTCGCACGGCTCCTTGCCCGGGTGGGTGGCGAACTGGCCGCCCACCAGGTGCAGGTAGTCCGACGACGCGCGGAACGAGTCGACGATGCCGCCGTGCCAGCCGGTGAAGCCCGTTCCGGCGGCGACGGCCGCGCTGAGGCCCGCCACCTGCTCCGGGGTGATCTGCGACATCGTCACGCACTGCACGACGAGGTCGGTGTCCGCCATCTCGGCGGCATCGGCGTAGATCTCGGTCGACCCCTCGACGCGTACCGTGTAGCCGTTGCCCTCGAGGAACGGGATGAACAGGTCTGTCGCCTCGACCGGCCGGTGCCCCTCCCACCCGCCTCGAACCACTAGTGCTCTCCGCTGCGTCATGCTCGCTCCCTCCCCCGTCCGCCGTCGGTGGGCTGGCCGCTCCCGCCCGGCGACGGACCGCCGATGCCTGTGCTCGTCGAGCATCGAAAACCGTACTCGTCGTTGCCGCCGGAACCACCGGGGGCCAGGATCGACGCGTTCTCAGTGCTCCAACCAGGGTGGGTACGGCCGTTCGGGTGGCTTTCCGTGGGCACGGATCGTGTCGGAGGTAGCGATGCCGGCGAGGACGACGACGGCGGTGACGGCGGCGGCCAGTGGGGGCAGGAGGGTCATGACGGGCGCGGCGCCGACGAGCGCCAGTGCGCCGATGATCCGGGAGCGGGACACCCTGTTGAACACGGCGTGCTCGACCAGGGACCGGCCGATCAGGAACAGCGTCGGTCCGCCGAGGACGACGAGAATCCACCCGGTGTCGGTGTCGCCGAACGGGTGATCGATCACGATCTCGTATCCGACGGCGACGGCCACGATGCCGACCACCATGAGCACGTGAGCCAGAAAGGCCTCCCGGATGAGACGGGCGGGTTCACCGGATACCCGGATCGCGGCGGGCAACAACTGGCCCGCCCGGAAAAGGTAGACCCGGAACAGCAGGATGGTCGTGACAAATGACACCGCGAACGCGGCCGCGGCCCCACCCTGGCCGAAGGAGGTGTCGCTGTACGCCGAACCCGTCGTCAGAATCAGCTCGCCGAGCGCGATGATGAAGAACTGCCGGTAGCGCTCGGAAAGGTACTCGGCCAGGACGGGCCATTGACGTCGGATGGGCCGGGTCCACGGCGCGGGATAGAACAGCAGAAGCGCCACGCAGTCGATGCCGATCGCGAGCGTCCACAACCACCCGCGTACCGGATCCACCACGATCGCTCCGGCGATCCAGGGCACGGCGGATATCGAGAACCAGAAAAGCACCCCTGCCGCTCGGCGCTGGGCTTCGTGGCCGCGCAGCCACGGCACGATGACCAGCCCACGGACGATGTGGACGGCAACATACGCGCCAGCGAAGGCAAGGGCCCGGTCACCGAACGCCTGCGGCACCGCGACCGCCATCATCGTCGCGCCGAGCATCGCCGCGTAGACAAGCAACTGGAGTTGCGGCCTCCGCGGATCGTAGATGTCGGTGACCCAGGCCGTGACGAACCACAGAACCATGAAGGCCAGCAGCAACAGCAGCGATTCGCCGACTTCGCTGGGGACCATCCGCCGCTCGGTCAGGTCCTCGACCAGCCGGTGCGAGACCCGGTTGAGGGCGAAGACGAACACCAGATCGAAGAAGAGTTCGAGGAGACTCGGTCGCTGCGGTTGCCCCGGTTTACGAAGCAGCGCCGCTGCCCTTGTCGACATGGCCGCCCGATTCTGCCGGTCTCGTCTACTCGGGTATTGGTACCACGGCCGGCGGGGACGTCGAGTCGATACGACGGTCTCCGGAAGGGCCCGGACCGTCGGCACATCGACCGCCGCCTCTCCGGCGTGTCGCGTGACGACATGGCCTGGTCACGGGCGATCCCTTGGGAGCGGTACCAGTCGGGGCCGAAATCCATCCCTCCCTGTCGCTACACTCGCCGCAACCCCGGCACCGCCCGCAGCTTCGGCGGGCGCTGACCCGCATCGAATGGAGACGCCTGTGACCGGTGACAAGGCGGCACCCCCCGGCATCGACCCCAGTATTCCCAGCGTGGCCCGGGTCTACGACTTCTTCCTGGGCGGCAAGGACAACTTCGAGTCCGATCGAAGGGTCGCCGAACACGCCCTGCGGATCACACCTGACGGGCCGGCGGCCGGCCAGGCGAACCGCGCCTTCCTGCGTCGGGTGATTCGCTTCCTCGTCACCGAGGCGGGCATCGACCAGTTCCTCGACATCGGATCGGGGCTGCCCACCCAGGGCAACGTGCACGAGGTCGCCACCGAGCACAACCCGAAGGCCCAGGTCGTGTACGTGGACAACGATCCCATCGTCCTGAGCCACGGGCGCGCCCTGCTCGCCGCGGAGGGCACCGCGACGGTGATCCAGGCGGACATCCGGGCACCACAGGAGATCCTCAACCACCCGGACGTACGTCGGTTCCTCGACTTCGAGCGGCCGGTCGGGCTGCTGCTCTTCGCGATCCTGCACCACCTCGGAGACGACGAGGATCCGCGGGCGGTGGCGGCAGAGTTGATCGACGCGCTGCCCTCTGGCAGCTACGTGGCGATTTCGCACTTCCGCGACCCGGGCGAGCGGGACCCGGAGGGCTCCCGCAAGGCCCGCGAGGTCGAGCGGGTCTTCAACGAGTCGCTGGGCACCGGTCGCTGGCGTACGGACGAGGAGATCGCCTCCTTCGCCGACGGGCTGACGCTGCTGGAGCCGGGCCTGGTGCCGCTGGCCGAGTGGCGTCCGGAGCCGGGTGCGCCCGCCCCGACCCAGACCGACACCTACCACACCTTCGTCGGGCTCCTCGCCCGCAAACCGTAGGCCCCGCCCTGCGGTGAGGCCGTCGGCGGGGACCGCCCCGCCGGCCCTCCCGCCGGCCCGCCCGCCGCTCGACATTTTGCGTGGCACGCATCTTTGCGTGCTACGCAATAGGTGCTAGCGTGGTGGCATGACGGGGTTGCGGGAGCGCAAGAAGGCCGAGACGCGGGCGGCGCTCGGCTGGGCCGCGATCCACCTCACCGTCGAGCGCGGCTACGACAACGTCCGCGTGGAGGACATCGCCGAGGCGGCCGGCGTCTCCCCGCGTACCTTCAACAACTACTTCTCCAGCAAGGCCGAGGCGATCGCCTCCCGCCACCTGGACCGCAGCCTGCGCACCGCTGCCGCGCTGCGCGAACGCCCCGCCGACGAGCCGCTCTGGGCGGCGCTCACCCGGGCCGCGCTGGAGCAGTTCACGCCCGGCCCCGAGGTCGAGGCGATGCCGTCTCCCGGGCACGCCCAGTGGGCGGCAGGCATCCGCACCATGCTCGCCGAGCCCGCGCTACAGGGCGAGCGACTGCGCGCCGTCGCGACGGCCGAGGCCGAACTCGCCGCCGCGGTCGCCGACCGCACCGGCACCGACCTCGCCACCGACATGTATCCGCGACTCGTCGCGGCCGCCGCCAG
The DNA here is from genome assembly GCF_040683695.1 of Micromonospora sp. NPDC093244. NCBI lineage: Bacteria > Bacillati > Actinomycetota > Actinomycetes > Micromonosporales > Micromonosporaceae > Micromonospora > Micromonospora sp. NPDC093244. Next base: position 978,384 of record NZ_JBFBEO010000001.1, on the reverse strand, counting down.
CGCCGCCGTCACCGTGGCCATGCAGCACTACCTCGACGCCGACCCGCCCACCCCGATCGAGCGCCTCATCACCGACGCCTTCGCCCAGGTCGCCGCCGGCCTTCCGCCGCCGCGCCGCTGAAGCACGCACTCGACGCCGACAGCACCCGCATCCTCAGCCGCGTACACCCCGCGGCGGGCCGGCCGCGCGCCGCCGCCCGCCGTGGCGATGACGCACGTCCGAAAAGGATCACGATCATGATTGATGTCCTCATCGTCGGGGCCGGCCCCAACGGCCTCATGCTCGCCTGCGAACTCGCCCTCGGCGGCGTACACCCGGTCGTCCTCGAACGCCACGCCGCACCCACCGGCGAGCCCCGCGCCAACGGCCTCGTCGGCCAGGTCGTCCGCCTGCTCGACCGACGCGGCCTCTACACACGGCTCACCGGCGAGAGCACCCCGCCGCTCCCCCAGCCCGCCTTCGTCTTCGGGGCGTTCCCGCTGGACCTCACGGTGCTCACGGAGAACCCGCACTACGCGCTCGGGGTGCCACAGGCCCAGCTCGAGGCAGCCCTGGCCGCCCGGGCCGTCGAGCTCGGAGTCGACCTGCGTCGCGGCCACGAGGTCGTCGACCTTGCCCAACGCCCCGACGCGGTCGAGGTCCGACTGGCCGACGGTACGCGGCTCACGTCCCGTTTCCTCGTCGGCGCCGACGGCGGCCACAGCGCGGTGCGCCGCCTCGCCGGCATCGACTTTCCCGGCGTCACCAACGACCGGTCGGTCTCCCGTACCGCCACGGTGACCGTCCCCCCGTCTTTTCTCGATCCCGGGACCGGCGGCCTGCGCGCCCCCGACTACGGCGTCGTCCCGCCGTTCCAGCACACCCGCACCCCGCGCGGCCTGATCGCCTGGGCTCCCTTCCCCGGTCGCCCGGCGATCCTGAGCACGACGGAGTGGCCCGACGCGCCGACGGGCGACGAGGCCCCGATGACCCTGGCGGAGCTACGGGCCAGCGTCGCCCGGGTACTCGGCACCGACATCCCTCTCGGTCCGCCCGACGGCCCCGGACTGCTGCGGCGGCTGACCGCCGGCAACACCCGCATCGCCACCCGCTACCGGGCGGACCGCGTGCTGCTGGTCGGCGACGCCGCGCACGTGCACCCCGCGATCGGCGGCCCCGGCCTCAACCTGGGCCTGCAGGACGCCGCCAACCTGGGTTGGAAGCTCGCCGCCACGGTGCGCGGCCGGGCACCGCAGGACCTGCTCGACACGTACGAGACCGAGCGCCGCCCCGTCGCCGAACGGGTGGTCATGTCCACCCAGGCGCAGTCGGCGCTCATCGGCCCCGGCGACGAGATCACCGGCCTGCGGGAACTCTTCGCCGAACTGTTGCGCATCCCGGAGGTGACCGGGCACATCGCGGCGCTGATGTCGGGCGCGGACGTCCGCTACCCCGCCGACCCCGCCGACCCGCTGGCCGGCCGCTACGCGCCCGACGTGGTCGTGCACGGCGAAAGCGGCAAGGTCCGTCTCGCCGAACTGACCCGCGCCGCCCGTCCGCTGCTGCTGCTGGACTCCACAGGCCCCTACGCCGAGGCGGCCGCGCCCTGGCGGGACCGCGTCGACGTGGTCACCGGATCGCTGGAGGGCACCACCGCGACAGCGATGCTGGTACGCCCCGACTGCTTCGTCGCCTGGTCGGCTGGCGACACCGAGACGCTGCGCGCGTCCCTCACCCGCCACTTCGGCCTTCCACAGTGACCGAGGACATGGCGACCTGCCCGCGCTACCAGGCCCATCTCGCCGACTCGGTGCGGCGCTGACGCGAACGGATTCGCGGCGCTGAGGCGATGCGACCGAGCCCGTCCCGCCGCGCAGGGGCCGACGGGTGTTCCCGCCGGCCCCTGGGGTTGAGGTCACCGTCCGTACAGCTCGAACTCGTAGAGCGAGAACCCGTACGAGGTTGCCCGCTTGACCCCGTACACCCGCACGTAGCGGGCGCTGACCGGCGCGAAGGTGGCGTTGTCGACGCCGCCGTTGCCGGCGGTGGTGGTGAACACAGGCGTCCAGGAGTTGCCGTCGCCGGAGACCTCGATCCGGTACGACGTGGCGTACGCGGATTCCCAGCGCAGCACCGCCCGACTCACCGTGCGGGCCGCGCCGAGGTCGACCCGGAGCCACTGGTTGTCGTTGTAGCTGCTGGCCCACCGGCTGCCGAGGCTGCCGTCGACCGCCTTGTCCGGCGTGTAGCTGGTCAGGAACTGGGTGCTCGACGCGCTCGCCGGGCGTCCCTGGGCCAGGTTGGTGACGGCGTCGCCCCGGCGTGCCGGGAACGAGACGACCTGCTGGTAGGTGGGGCGGTTCTGCCAGGCGATCAGGGGGTGGGTGATGCCGCCGAGGCCGGACTGGGCGATCGAGTCGGCGCACCACTGGTCGCCTGCCCCGCAGGACTTGTCGCCCGGGTAGACGGTGGTCGCCGGCACGGCGGCGGCCTGGCCGAGCGTGTCGGTAAGCGACTGCCGGCACGCGCCGAGGTTGCCGTTGCCGCAGTAGGCGCGGCCCGGTCCACCGGCGACGGGGTCGCCGAGCACGGTACGCAGGTCCTTGTCGACGTAGCCCCACCAGCCGTACTGGAACGACGATCCCTTGTGGGCCTGGCCCTGGGGCGCCCAGCTCACCGCGCCGTCACGCCCGCCGTTCTGGCCGCCCGACGGCGCCTCGTTCACCTCGATGGCGTCGACGAGCGCGCCGTAGAGGTCCGGCCCGAGGCCGGGGCGGAACTCCGCCGAGGCCAGCAGCGGCCACCACGCGTCGAAGATCCGGATGGCGTCGGCGTGCTGGTAGACCTTCGACCCGGGTGCGGTCTCCACCCGCCGGGAGCCGGCCTGCTGCCAGGCCCGCAGCTTGCCGATCGCGTCGGCCAGCGCCGGGTCGGTGACAGGCGCGCTGTCCAGCACCCGCAGCAGGTCGCCGAGGACCTGCTGACCGCGCAGGTCGGTCACCGCCGCGTCCGCCATGATCTTGACGAGGTCGGCGCGGCCGAGCTTGCGCTGGGCGATCGCGGCGCGCACCGGGCCGTCGAGCAACTGACCCCTGTGTACGGAGCCGAAGCTGAAGTTGCCGTCCGCCGCCCCGAAGTCCCGCGCCTGCTTGTTGTTCCAGCTCACGTAGTAGTCCTGGTTCACCGACTGCGGGTGCGCCGACGGCGGGGCGTACGTGGCGTCGTTGGTGTCCGGGTTCCAGCCGACCCACTCGTACGCCGGTTCGGCCTTCGCGGGCAGGTTCGGGTCGGTCGTCGACGACCGGACCGGGTTGGAGCCGGAGTTGTAGTACGCCGCCTCGGTCGAGTTGACGTAGAACCAGTTGAACGCGTAGCCGACGCTCGCCGCGGACGCCTGGAACGCCGCCGCGCTGCCCATCGCCGTCGGGTCGTTGAAGGCCTGGAAGCCGATCGCCGAGTCGGCCTCGTGCCGGTAGGTCGAGCGGAGCTTGGTGAACGCGGTCGGCTGCCCGTTCACCAGGCCCCGGTAGGAGACCAGCCCGTACTTGGTGCGCAGCGCGCGCAGGGTGTACGAGCCGGCCGGGGTGGAGTCGGCGATCGTCGGCGACCAGGAGTTGCGCTGCTCCAGCGCCTCCATGGCGAGGCACTGCCCGTGGTAGAGGTAGCGGTTGGACCGCAGCGTCGGCGCGCTGCCGTCGGTGGTGCACAGCGGCACCGCGTACGTGTCGGTGAGGTCCTGGGAGGCCGAGGTCGCGCTCCACGCGTAGTCCTGTCCCCGACCGAGCAGCACGTAGAGGTTCAGCCCGGCGAACGCGGCGCCGCGTGCGCTGATCCCCGGCCCCTGCAACTCCTGGAGCATCAGCAGTTGCGGGGCGAAGTAGCCGGTCTGCGGGCCGAACACGGCTACCGGATTGCCTGTGGTGGTGTGCCGTCCGGAGACCACCACGGCGTTGGACATGCCGTGCGCGCGCAGGTTGGACAGCCCGCCGATCAGCCCCTCGGTGGTGGTGCTGGTGCCGGTGCGGGCGGCGGCGCCGCCGGTCTGGTCGTACGCGAGCGGCTCGGCGACCACCGAGCCGGCGTCGGGCAGCACCGCGCTCGTCGCGCCGGGCGGCGTCGCACCGTACGGGAAGCTCTGCCCGTCGTGCAGGGTGAGCACGGTCTCCGGGTCGTTCTGCGACCGGAACGCCGCCCACACCCGGTCGCCCTCGGTGGCGCCGTACTTGGCGCGGGCGGCCACCCGGACCAGCGCGGACTGGATCTCGCTGCCGCCGCCTCCGCCGAAGAGCCCGCCGACGACACCGGCGGTGGCGATCAGGTCGGTCATGGTGAAGTGCTTCGGCTTGCCGGCGCCGGCGAGCACGTACTCGCCCGGGTAGTTGTCGTCGGCGATCGACTTGTCGATGTAGGCGTTGATGCCGGCGATGTAGTCGACCACGTCGGTGTAGAGCTGCTGACCCCGCGCGCCCTTGGTGCGCAGCGCGTCCACCTGGGCCTGGAGGTCCGCCTCGGTGTAGGGCGAGTTGGCCCAGACGCTCTGCTCCAGTTCCCGGTTTCCGGGGGCGCCACCGGCGAACGAGGTGACGTTGCCCCGGCCGACGTGCCGCAGCAGGTCCATCACCCAGAGCCGGTCCTGGGCACCGGCGTAGCCGGCGCCGAACATGGTGCCGGCGCGGGTGGTGCCGGTGATGTGCGGGACTCCGGTGGCCTTGTCCCGCACGATCGTGACGTCCGCGCGCGGCGAGACGGTGCTCTCCACCTGCGCGGCGGGTACGCCGAACGAGGCGTCGTTGTAGAAGTGCGCGATCTGTTCGTCGGTCAGCCCGGCGTAGTTGTAGACGAGGTTCGCGTACTCGTCGAGCTGGTCGCTGGAGTGCGCCGGGCGGGTGCCGAGCGCCTGGTGCGCCAGGATGTCGACGAGAGTGGCGTTGCCGTTCTGCCCGGGGGGCAGGATGTCGGAGCACTGGCCGAGGCAGTAGTCGTTTGCGGCGAACGTGCTGGCGGCCAGCGCCGGTGACGGCGGGGTGACGGTCAGGACGCTCGCGGTCAGGGCTGCGGCGGTGAGCGCCGCGAGCCGGGCACGGAGAGCGGGACGGGGCATGGCGATCCTCCGGGGGACGCGGAGTCGGGCCGTTCGGTACGCCCGGCTACCGGTGCCGACGTCTCGCCCTCCGCGCCCGGGCGTTCCACCCGGAGGTGAGAATGACTCATATCTATCTCCGGGCAATGATCGACGCACTGCCGCCGTCCGGGATAGCCGTCGTTCACCAGTCGCCAATGCCGACGTTTCGCCACCTTCCGGCGCGGGGCGGGGGGCGATGTCGTGGCTGACCCCCGAACCTCGGGATCGCCAACCTTCCTGCCTGTAACACAGCCGAAACTACCGGTTGAAAGGCCCGGAATTTTCTGCGAACCTAGGGCCATCGATGAGTGTGAACGCTAACAAGATCATCTGGCTCCTGGAGGCGCCCCACCCCCGACCATCAGGTCCATTCACCACCAGGTGACCACGTCCACCACCTGGAGAGCCCCGCCCGCACCCGCCCCCCGACGAGCGACCCGGCCCACTCATCGCCATCTCGATCTGCTGGTCAGGCACCCTGGGACGACTCGTCTCCGGGAGGGCAGCCGAGGTGGGTCCGTGGTCCGGTCGGGCGGACTCAGCACTGTGGTCGCTGCCATCCGTGCGGGATCCACCCCTCTCGGTCAGCGACGCCACTTCCCATCCACCACTGGAGGATCAGCATGGTTTCCCGGACCCGCTCGACGGGGCGTACCCGACTACGAACACTCATTATTTCCGGAACAGCGGCGATAGTTGCGGCCCTTGTGGTGTCGCTGCTGCCCAACCTCGCCCAGGCCGCCGAGACGACCCTCGGCGCCGCCGCGGCCCAGTCCGGCAGGTACTTCGGCGCCGCCGTCGCCGCCAACAAGCTCAGCGACAGCGCCTACACGACGATCCTGAACCGCGAGTTCAACGCCGTGACGCCCGAGAACGAGATGAAGATCGACGCGACCGAGCCGCAGCAGAACAACTTCACCTTCGGCAACGCGGACCGGATCGTGAACCACGCCCTCTCCCGGGGGTGGAAGGTCCGCGGCCACACCCTGGCCTGGTACTCGCAGCAGCCAGGCTGGATGGAGAGCATGGAGGGCACCGCGCTGCGCAACGCCATGCTGAACCACATCAACCGGGTGGCCGGCTACTACAAGGGCAAGATCTACTCGTGGGACGTGGTGAACGAGGCGTTCGAGGACGGCAACAGCGGCGCCCGTCGTAACTCGAACCTCCAGCGCACCGGCAACGACTGGATCGAGGCGGCGTTCCGTGCCGCGCGGACTGCGGACCCGGACGCGAAGCTCTGCTACAACGACTACAACACCGACAACTGGACCTGGGCCAAGACCCAGGCCGTCTACAACATGGTGCGGGACTTCAAGTCCCGAGGCGTGCCGATCGACTGCGTCGGATTCCAGTCGCACTTCAACGCCAACTCGCCGTACAACAGCAACTACCGCACGACGCTGTCCAGCTTCGCCGCCCTCGGGGTGGACGTGCAGATCACCGAGCTGGACATCGAGGGCTCCGGCACGACCCAGGCCAACACGTACCGCAGCGTGGTCAACGACTGCCTCGCCGTGGCTCGCTGCAACGGGCTCACCGTCTGGGGGGTACGGGACTGCGACTCGTGGCGCTCCGGCGGCACGCCGCTGCTCTTCGACTGCAGCGGCAACAAGAAGGCCGCCTACACGGCGACCCTGGAGGCGCTGAACAGCGCCGGCCCCGGCACCACCCCCACGCCCACCACGCCGGGTCCGACGCCCACCGTCCCGCCCGGCTCGGCAAGTGAGATCGTCGGCACGCAGTCCGGCAGGTGTGTCGACGTGCCCAACGCCTCGACCACAAACGGCACCCGTGTGCAGCTCTACGACTGCAACAAGCAGAGCAACCAGGCCTGGACCTACACGTCCGGCAAACAACTCCAGGTGTACGGGACCATGTGCCTCGACGCGGCAGGCACCGGCAACGGCGCGGCGGTACAGATCTACAGCTGCCACAGTCAGACCAACCAGCAGTGGAACGTCAACTCCAACGGCACCATCAGCAACGTCCAGTCCGGCCGCTGCCTGGACGTCTGGAGCACCACCAACGGCGCACAGATCCAGCTCTACGACTGCAACGGACAGAGCAACCAGCAGTTCCGGCTGGCCTCCCTCGGCGGTGGCACCCAGACGCCCACCCCGACGCCGACCACGCCGCCGCCGACCAGCGGCGCGTGTGACCTGCCCTCGTCGTACCGGTGGTCGTCGACCGGCGCGCTGGCCCAGCCGAGGTCGGGATGGGTGTCGCTGAAGGACTTCACAGTCGCGCCGTACAACGGTCAGCAGCTCGTCTACGCCACCACGCACGACACCGGCACCACGTGGGGCTCGATGAACTTCGGCCTCTTCAGCAACTACTCGCAGATGGGCTCGGCCAGCCAGAACGCGATGAATTCGGCAACCGTCGCGCCGTCGCTGTTCTACTTCGCCCCGCGCAACATCTGGGTTCTGGCCTACCAGTGGGGCGGCACGGCCTTCTCGTACCGGACCTCCAGCGACCCGACCAACCCGAACGGATGGTCATCGGCACAGACGCTGTTCACCGGCAGCATCTCCAACTCCTCGACCGGCCCCATCGACCAGGCGATCATCGGTGACGACCAGAACATGTACCTGTTCTTCGCCGGTGACAACGGTCGGATCTACCGGGCGAGCATGCCGATCGGAAACTTCCCGGGCAGCTTCGGCTCCAACTACACGACGATCATGACCGACTCGACGAACAACCTCTTCGAGGCCGTGCAGGTCTACAAGCTCCAGGGCCTGAACAAGTACCTCATGATCGTCGAAGCGATCGGCTCGAACGGGCGCTACTTCCGCTCGTTCACCGCCAGCAGCCTGGGTGGCACGTGGACGCCCCAGGCCACGTCCGAGAGCAACCCGTTCGCGGGCAAGGCCAACAGCGGTGCCACCTGGACCAACGACATCAGCCACGGTGAGTTGCTGCGGACCAACGCTGACCAGACCATGACCGTCGACGCCTGCAACCTGCAACTGCTCTACCAGGGCCGTTCCCCCAGCTCCGGTGGCGACTACGGGCTCCTGCCGTACCGGCCGGGCCTGTTGACGCTGCAACGCTGACGATCGGAAACCGCCGGGGCGGGCGGGCTCGCGCAGACCGAGTCCGCCCGCCCCGTATCCATCCACCACCAGGAGGTACGACAGTGCCAGGACACGCCAACCCTCCCCCGCCCCCGGCAGACGCCGGCACGGCCCGGGTGTCCCCCCGGCGCCGGAGAGGACTGTTCACGCTCGCCGCGGCCGGGCTCGCCGCCGTGGTCGGGTTGTTCACCATCACCGTGGCGACCGGATCGGCGTCGGCCGCCGACAACCCGTACCAGCGGGGCCCGGACCCGACCCGGACCAGCGTCACCGCGGTCAACGGCCCTTTCGCCAACACCTCGGTAAGCGTCCCCACCGGGTACGGCTTCAACGGCGGCCGGATCTACTACCCGACCGACACCAGCCAGGGCACCTTCGGGGCCATCGCGATCTCGCCGGGCTACACCGCGTTGTTCTCCGCCGAACTGGCCTGGATGGGGCCGTGGCTCGCCTCGCACGGCTTCGTCGTGATCGGCATCGAGACCAACAGCCGCAACGACTTCGACACGGCCCGGGGCACGCAGTTGCTCGCCGCGCTTGACTACCTGACCCAGCAGAGCCCGGTGCGGGACCGGGTCGACCCCAACCGGTTGGCCGTCGCCGGGCACTCCATGGGCGGCGGCGGCGCGCTGAGCGCGGCCATGCGGCGTCCGTCGTTGAAGGCGGTGGTCGGCATCGCGCCCTACTCGCCGTCGTCGAACCTGGCCAACGACCAGGTGCCCACGATGATCTTCGCTGGGCAGGCGGACACGGTCGTCACCCCGTCCTACGCAACAGGCCTGTACAACAGCATCCCGGCCACCACGGAGAGCGTCTACGTGGAGGTCGCCGGCGCGGACCACGGGTTCATGGTCGGACGGTCGAACCCGGTGATGGTCCGCACCATGCTGCCGTTCGTGAAGATGTTCCTCGACAACGACACCCGGTACAGCCAGTTCCTCTGCCCGCTGCTGGACTCCAGTGGCGTGGTCACCTACCGCAGCACGTGCCCGCTGCTGCCCGGGACGCCGACCACCCCGACACCGACGCCAACCACGCCCACACCGACCCCCACCGTCCCGCCGGGCACGGCCAGCGAGATCGTCGGCACCCAGTCCGGCAGGTGCGTCGACGTACCCAACGCCTCCACCACAAACGGCACCCGAGTCCAGCTCTACGACTGCAACAAGCAGCTGAACCAGGCCTGGACCTACACCTCGGGTAAACAACTCCAGGTCTACGGCAACATGTGCCTCGACGCCGCCGGCACCGGCAACGGCGCCGCGGTACAGATCTACAGCTGCCACAGCCAGACCAACCAACAGTGGAACGTCAACTCCAACGGCACCATCAGCAACGTCCAGTCCGGCCGCTGCCTGGACGTCTGGAGCACCACCAACGGCGCACAGATCCAGCTCTACGACTGCCACGGACAGACCAACCAGCAGTTCCGGCTCTCGCGTCTCGCGTAATGATCATTACCGGTCGACGATGACGGGTGGGCGCGGCGTCACGCCGGGCCCACCCGGACCAGACGTACATGCCCACCCGGGCGGGCTCGGCGCCACCGAAGCCGCACTCGTCTCCGGCCTGCTGCTCTACGGGGTGCCGCTGGACGCCGCCGTTGCGGGCACCCTGATCTACCGCCTCGTGACGTTCTGGCTCCCGATCGCGCCGGGTTACCTGGCCCTGCGGCTCCCGACCCGCCGACGGCTGCTGTGACCGCCGACCCGTGGCGAATCGATCGCCCGGTCAGGATCCCTGGCCCGGGTGCAGCAGGACCTTGGTCCAGCCCTGGTCCCGGCGGTCGAAGTGCCCGTACGCCTCGGGTGCCTGGTCCAGGGGCAGCTCGTGGGAGACCAGGAACGACGGCCGCGCCCGGCCGTTGATGATCAGATCGCGCAACTGACGGTTGTAGCGCATCACCGGGCACTGGCCGGTACCCATCCGCTGGCCCTTGGTGAAGAACGTGCCGTACTGCCACCCGATACGGCCCTGCTGCGCCCGCTTGTCGGGGGCGTTCGGGTCCTGCGGCACGTAGACCCCCACCACGCCGATCCCACCGGTGGAGCGGACGACGTCGACCAGGTTGTCCAGCACCATCTCCGGGTGCTCCTCGCCGGAGGGGTCGTGGGCCTGGTACCCGACGGCCTCCACCCCGCAGTCCGCGCCGACGCCGTTCGTGGCGTCCATGATCTGCTCCACCGGGTCACCCTCGGCGAAGTTCACCGGGATGGCCCCGATCTTCTCCGCCATGGCGAGGCGGTCGGATTCCTTGTCGACCACGAAGACCCGGTCGGCGCCCTTGATCAGCGCGCTGTGGGCGGCCATCAGCCCGACCGGACCGGCACCGAACACGGCGACCGTGTCGCCGGGAGCCTGACCGGCCAGTTCGGTGCCGTGCCAGCCGGTGGGAAAGATGTCCGACAGCATCGTGAAGTCGTTCTCGTGCTCGGTGCCCGGCGGCAGGCGCAACAGGTTGAAGTCCGCGTACGGCACCCGCAGGAACTCGGCCTGACCACCGTCGTAGGGACCCATGTTGGCGTAGCCGTACGCCGCGCCGTCCATCCCCTGCATCGGGTTGGTCCGTAGGCAGTAGCTGGTCCAGCCGTGCAGGCAGTTGCGACAGGTGCCGCAGGCGACGTTGAACGGCACCGACACCCGATCACCGACCTTGATCCGGGTGATCGCCGCGCCGACCGACTCGACGATGCCCATGTTCTCGTGACCGAGGATCTTGCCCTCCTCGACCGAGGTGCGGCCCTCGTACATGTGCAGGTCGGAGCCGCAGATGTTCGTGGTGGTGAGACGGACGACCGCGTCGGTCGGCGCCTGGATGCTCGGATCCGGCCGGTCCTCGACGGCGACCTCGTGCGGACCCCGGTAGACGACAGCTTTCACAGCAGACTCCTGATCGGTCGGGAAGCAGGCGGTGGAGCGGGTGCGTCGGGCGCGGGGCGGGGCCGGGTCACACCTCTCGTGCAGGCGTATACCTCACTGTCATATTCGTGACCGTGAGGTATACGCCTCATGGCGGTGACCGCCGCCGGTCTCGCGAGCCGCGACTCCTGGCCGCACCTGATTGCGATGAATTTCCAGCTTCGAGCGAATAGCTTATTTCTTCACCTTTCCATCTGGACGATGGAGAAACCTCCGGACCGGAGATAATTCCTGACTCACCGCTGAGCAGGCCCGGATCGTGCCGTCACTCGGTCGCCCGGGCTGTGCGGACGGTCCTGCTCAGTGTCGCGACGAGGGCGATGAGTGCGAGCCACCCGGCCAGGACGAGCGTCAACGTCGTCGTGCCGAGCAGAGCTATCAACGTGCCACTGGCCATGGTGCCTATCGCGGCGCCTCCGGTGGTGAGGGTCTCGATCGCGCTGGTGACTCGGCCGCGCAGAGCATCGGGCGTGACGGCGAGCCGGTAGGAGTCGAGGGCGACGGTGTAGACCGGCGACACCACCGACTCCGCGAAGGCCACCAGCGAGAGCAGCCACCAGGTCGGTGCCACGGCGTAGAACGGAAAGGCCAACGCTTCAACCCACAGCATCGTGATCGAGAGCGCCCCGAGGGGGAACCGGCGGGCGAGCGTCGGCGCCATGACGCTGCCGAGGAGTGCGCCCGCGCCGGCACTGGCGAACACCGCGCCGACCTGGGTCGGGTTCGCATGCAGCTCCTGGGCCAGAATGATGATCAGCAGATAGCCGGCGCCGTACCGCAGGCTGTCCGCCGCATCGAGCAGGGCCAGCGTCCGGATCACCGGCTTGCGCCACAGCCAGGCCAGACCGCGACCGATGTCGGCCAGCAGCGCTCTCGGAGAGGTCGGTGCCGTGACCCGTACCTGCTGGAAGTCCGTGCGGATCGCCCGCAGGGACGCTGCCGACGCCAGGAACGAGACGACGTTGAACGCGAACGGGAGCATCCGGCTCACGGCGTACGCGGTGCCCGCCACAGCCGCGCCGGCGATGCGCAGTGCGTTGGACATCGCGCCGAGCGTCCCCAGCGCGGCGGGGAGGTCGCGGCTGGGGACGATGTTCGGTAACGCCGAACTGTTCGCCGCCCCGAACACGGTACTGAGCACCCCGTTGAGCACTGCCACGGCGTAGAGCTGCGGCATCCCCAGCGCTCCGAACACGGCGGCGGCGGGGATCGTGGCGGTGAGCGACCCACGGCCGATCTCGCACCAGATCATCGTCGCCTTGCGATCCCACCGGTCGACCAGAGCGCCCGCGAGCAGCCCGAAGACGAGGTGGACCACGGTTTGCAGGCCGAGCAGGATCCCGGCCTGCGTGGAGGATCCGGTCAGGGCGATGACCAGGAGAGGTAGAGCGAGGAACTGGAGCGAGTCGCCCAGCTGCGACACCAGCCGCCCTCCGAGCAACAGTCGGAAGTCGTGCCGGCGCCACAGGGGCTCAGGCAGCGTCGATGTGAAAGTGTCCACTGTGCACTCCGGTCGATGAGTGCGCCTGTCCGGCGCGCCGTCACGGGCTGACCGACACGCAGGCACCGCGAGGCCCGGGGCGTCGCAGGGAATGGGTGCGGAGCACCAGAAACCGCCGAAGAGCGGACAGACTCCACCCGCGTGTCGAAGCGCGACAGCTAAACGTCACAGGGGGTGAACATGAGCCGAGACGGTACGGGGTGCGGCGACCGCCGGCAACACAATTTGTCCGGCCCCGCGCCGGTCTACGGGAGAACGGGCTGCGGACCTGTCGCGGCGGTCAGTGACCCCCGCCCGGGTTCAGGAAGCACGACAGCAGGCGCCGGAACTCGTGCGGGTGTTCGACCGCCGGCACGTGTCCGCATCGGCCGAACACGTGCAGGCGGACATCGGTCAGGTGTTCGAGCAGGGGCTGGGCCGTCGTCGCGAGCGGGGTGACCCGGTCCTCGGCGCCGTGCACGAGCAGCACGGGCGCGCTCACCGCGGCCAGCCTCTGGGCCGAGAGGGTGAGGTCGGCGACCCACCGCGCCCTGGGTGGAGGGAACAACGACGCGTAGGCGGACGCTCCCGCCCGCATCGCAGCCGCCCGCGCGGCGATGGCCGAGTCGGTGACGAGCGCCTGGTCGAGGACAAGACGACTCAGCATGTCCCGTGCCCCGAGCGGGCCGGCGGGGGCAGCCCAGATCGCGTCGAGGTCGGCGGACAGCGGCGCCCCGGGGGCGCCCATCGTCGAGACCGCCACCACACGGGTGACCTGCTCCGGGCGCGCGGCCGCCAACGCGAGCGCCACGGCACCGCCCATGGAGTGACCCACCACGGCGTACTGCTCGACACCGAGAGCGTCCATCAGGCCCGCGGCCTGCTCGGTCCACAGGCCGAGCCCACCGCGAGAGCCCGCCGGGACGGGTGTACGGCCGAACCCGGCCTGGTCGGGAGCCACCAGGTGCCAGGACGTACCCAGCGCCCGCGCGGTCGCCGCCCAGGCGCCGGACCCGGTCGTGCCGGGTCCGGAGCCGTGCAGCATCAGCACCGCAGGCCCGGTGCCGCTCTCCAGAAGGTGGACGGGGGATCCGTCGACCGTGACCGTCCGAGGTGCGCTCACGCCGACGCGGGGTCGACCGACTTCGAGAAGACCTCCATCATCGCCCTGCCGAACTGCGGCATGTCGGGCCACCCCCGGCAGGAGACGAGATTGCCGTCCACGACGTCCGGAGCGTCGATGACCGTCGCGCCCGCGTTCTCCATGTCACCGGTGATCGGGGGGAAGCACGCCGTCTTTCGACCCTTGAGCAGCCCGTACACCGCCGGTACCTGCGCGCCGTGGCACACCAGCGCGATGGGGAGGTTGCGCGCGAAGAAGTGCTCCGTGATGCGCCTGACGTCGGCGTCCACCCGGATCCACTCCGGGGCACGTCCGCCGGGGATGATGAGGGCGTCGTAGCGCTCGACGTCGACCTCGGCCCAGGGCACGTCGACCGGCAGCTTCCGGCCGTTCTTCTCCACGTAGGCGTCGGAGTTGGGGTCGAACTCGTGGATGACCAGTTGCACGTCACGCGTCGTCCGTGACGAGACGTCGACGTCCCAACCGCCCTCCTGCACGCGGTAGTAGGGATACATGGTGTCGAGTTCCTCGGCGGCGTCGCCGGTCAGGAGCAGCGCTCTGGGCACCTGCTTCTCCTCGCATCTGGGGGCGGTGAGGTAGATCCAATCCGATCCGATCCGGTGGGGTTAGCATTCCTCGGGCCTGCCCGCCCGTCAAGACTCGACCGCCACTGGGCGCCCGTCCCCGACCTCGTCGAACAATCGGCGGAAACGCTCGCCGGACCGCAGGATGTGCCGTCGCATCGCGTAGGCGGCGGCGTCGGGGTCCCGCGCGGCGATCGCGGCCACCACGTCCTCGTGCTCGGCCATCGCCAGGTGGGTGACCTGGGTGTCGTGGTGAAGCCGGAAGAGGTGCACATGGCTGTGCAGGCGGGCGAGCGCTTCGCGGATGACCTGGTTCTCCGCGCTCAGGGCGACGAGATCGTGGAAAGCGGCGTCGCGTAGCCCGAAGGCGCCATAGGCCATCAGCCCGTTGCCCCCCTCCAGCTCCGCCATCTCCTCCAGCATCCGTCGCAGACCCGCCACCTGCTCCGGAGATGCGCGTTCGGCGGATCTGCGCGCCGCCGCCGGCTCGAGGAGCAGGCGAACCTCGAGCATGTCCTCGAACCGGTGACGGGTGATCTGGGGAGGGATGCGGTAGCCGGCGTGGGGCACACGTACGACAAGCCCTTCGGCCTCCATGCGGTTCAGCGCGTCCCGGATCGGCGTCTGCGAGACCCCCAGCTCCCGCGCCAGGACGTCGATCGTGACGCGGGAGCCGGGCTCGATCCGGAGCGACATCAGCTGCCCGAGCAGCGTGTCGTACACCTCGTCGGCGAGCCGGCCGCCAGATCGTCCGGGCGGCGTTCCGCCCGTCACGGCCCTACGGCCCCGCGCGATCATCGCTTCGTCGTCCATCGTGACCTGAGGTCCTCTCGTGCGTCCTCGCGAACCCGTTGACATCAGTCACAATGCTGCGGCATGCTGACGCCCCCAGCAGATCGTATAGGAAAAGTGGCGGATGATCTTCATCGGCCACCATCGCGGAACCGCCCGCCGTCGCCACGTCGACCACCTGAAGGACGTCGCCGCGGCAGACGACCCCGTACGTCGCGGCGTACTCGTGACGCCGGTACGTGGGTCGGCCCCGCGACAGCTCGGCAACACGCCTGAACGACCAAGCAACTGCTCGGCGAAGCGCATAGCGAGGCTCCTGGAAGTCCCCAGCCAGAAAGCAGGCGAGAAGATGCGGCATCCACAGCGAATAGGACGAATGTCCACTCCCGGCCGGAAGGTGCGGCTGGCGGCGGCTGCCATGCTGCTGGTCGCCACGACCGCGGCGTGCGGCGACGGCAAGGACGACGACGCGAAGGCGAGCGCCCCCAAGGCGCCGGCTGCGGTCCCGGAACTCAGCAAGGACCCGCTGACCCTCAGCTTCATCTGGTTCGACTGGCCGCCCGCCCAGGCACTGGAGGCCTTCGCCAACGCGGAGTACAAGAAGGAACGGCCGAACGCGACCATCAAGGTCAACACTGTGCCGAACGCGAACTGGCACGACGCCATGTTCACCCAGTTCGCCGCGCGCAAGACCGACTTCGACATCGCGATCCTGGACTCGCAGCACATCGGCGAGGCCGTGACGAACGGCAACATCCTCGACCTCACCGACTTCGTCAAGCAGAACATCGACGTCAACGCCTACAACCCGTACCTCCTGGCGGCCTACGGCCAGTTCCCCCAGGCGGAGACCGGCAAGCGCGACGAGAACGCCAGCCTGTACGGACTCCCGCTGCTCGGCGACACCTGGACGATGATCTACCGCAAGGACCTGATCGGCGACAAGCCGCCGCAGACCTGGGACCAGATGATCTCGGTCGCCGCGAAGTGCCAGGCGGACAACCCAGGCGTGAGCGGACTGGCGTTCCACCAGGCCAACGGCTCCGACGCGGCGGCCGTCACCTACAACACGGTAAACGGCGTCTACGGCGGCAACCTCTGGGACGCCAAGGCACGCAAGATCCAGGGCGTCCTCAACGACGCGGCCGGCCAGGAGGCGATGGACGTCCTGGTCAACAAGATGAAGCCGCTGACCGCCAAGGGCTCCGGCAACTGGTTCATCGACGAGGTGAACGCGGCCGTCGCCCAGGGCAAGGCGTGCATCGCGTTCAACTGGATCGCCGCGAGCGGCGGCCTGCTCGATCCGAAGCAGTCGACACTCGGCACCACCCGTGAGCAGATCCTCGACAAGCTGGGCTTCGCCACCCTGCCGACCCAGAAGACGGACCTGGTCCCGCTCGGCGGCATGGGGATGCACGTGTCGGCCTACTCCGGCGCGGCGAACCAGGCGGAAGCCCTGAACTTCATGAAGTGGTTCGAGCGGGCTGACATCCAGAAGAAGTGGGCCGCCGCCGGTGGCGTGCCATCGCGTACGGACGCGATCCAGTCACCCGAGTTCCTCGACGCCGGCCCGTTCAACAAGGTGTACGCCGACTCGGTTCCGCGAATGCGGGACATGTGGAACGTGCCCGAGTACGCGCGCCTCGTCGACATCGAGAACACCAACGTGAACGCCGCCCTGAACGGCGCGAAGAAGCCGAAGGACGCGCTCGACGACATCGCCAAGGAGCAGCAGGGAGTGCTCGACTCCAGCAACCGCAAGGGCGGCGGCGGGCTGTGAGCGACGTCCCCCTGACGACCGATCACGCCGGGCCTGTGGCGTCAGCGACGCCCCCTGCGCCGGGTCGATCCCGCCGGCTGAGCGATCGCGGGCTCGCCGTGGCCTTCATCTCCCCCGCGATGCTGCTGTTGCTCGCCATGTCGGTGTTCCCGTTGCTGTGGGCGTTGTACCTGTCCTTCACCGACTACTCGGCCACCCGTGGCGGCCCTGCGAACTTCATCGGGTTCGGGAACTACACGGCCATCCTGACCTCGGCGCAGGTCCACCAGAGGGCCCTGACGACGTTGATCTACGTGGTCGGCGCGGTCGGTCTGCAGACCGTGCTCGGTTTCGGCATCGCCTACCTGATCTCGCGACGCACGCACGGGCGAGGAGTGCTGACCACGCTGTTCCTGGTGCCGATGATGCTGTCGCCGGTCGTGGTCGGGCTGTTCTGGCGATTCATGCTGGACGCTCAGTTCGGCGTGGTCAACAGCATGCTCGGCTCGGTCGGTCTGGGGCAGGTGGAGTGGCTCACCCGGCAGCGAACGGCACTGCTTTCCCTGATTGTGGTGGACACCTGGCAGTGGACGCCGTTCATCATGCTCATCGCCCTCGCGGGCCTCACCGCGGTGCCCAAGTACCTGTACGAGGCCGCCTCGATCGACCGGGCGTCCGAGTGGTTCCGGTTCCGCACCATCACTCTTCCGCTGGTGTGGCCGCTGCTCCTCATTGCCGTGATGTTCCGGGCCATCGAGGCCTTCCGGCTGTTCGACCTCGTCTACATCCTCACCAACGGCGGCCCGGGCGTCTCCACCGAGACGATGTCGTTCCACATCTACAAGGTCGCGTTCCTGGGCTTCAACACCGGAACCGCCTCGGCGTACGGAATCCTCCTGGTCCTCGTCGTGATCATCCTGACGCAGCTCTACCTGCGCTACCTGAACAAGCTCAAGGAGGGCTGATGGCCGTCTCCGTCGACGAGGCCGTGTCCACAGGTCCCGCCCGGGATGAGGCGCCCCCCGCGCGCCGCCTCGGCGGCCGGGGCCGATCCGGGCTGGAGGTCGCGTTGCTGACCGTGCTGGCCGTCGTGATGCTCTTTCCGGTGCTGTGGATGATCACGACGTCCATCAAGGAGAACAGGGACGTCTACGCCATCCCGGCCAAGTTCTTCGGCTTCACGGTCACCATGGACCATTTCAAGGACGTGTTCGTCGCCCCCGACGGCGGCCGCTCGGCCCTGTCCGTCGCGTTCCTCAACTCGGTAGTGGTCGCCGGGGTCTCCACGGTGCTGGCCACCGTGCTGGGCGTCCCGGCGGCCTGGGCCTACTCACGCTTCGCCGTGAGGGCCAAGAAGGACCAACTGTTCTTCATCCTGTCCACCCGCTTCATGCCGCCCGTGGTGGTCGTGATTCCGATCTTCCTCATGTATCGCCAGGTCGGACTCATCGACTCCAAGCTCGGCCTGATCCTCATCTATGCCGCGTTCAACGTCCCGTTCACGATCTGGATGATGAAGGGGTTCATCGACGAGGTGCCCGCCGAGTACGAGGACGCCGCGATGCTCGACGGCTACACCCGATTGCAGGCGTTCTGGCGGTACACCCTGCCGCTGCTCGTGCCCGGCATCGCCGCGACGGCCGTCTTCGCCCTCATCTTCTCGTGGAACGAGTTCGTGTTCGCCATCTTCCTCACCTCCAGTGACGGTGTGCGGACGGCCCCACCGGCAATCGCCGGCCTCATCGGCGGCACCACCACGGACTGGGGTCTCGTGGCCGCCGCCTCCGTGGTGTTCGCCCTACCGGTGCTCGTCTTCGCCTACCTGGTGCGCAGGCACCTCATCGCCGGCGTGACGCTCGGGGCGGTGCGACGCTGATGGCGGGCATCGAGGTGACAGCCCTGCACAAGCGCTACCCGGACGGGACGGTCGCGGTCGACCACGTGGACCTGTCCATCGACGATGGCGAGCTGTTCGTGATGCTCGGCCCCTCGGGTTGCGGCAAGACGACCACGCTGCGGGCCATCGCCGGCCTGGAGAGGCAGACGACAGGCGACATCCGCATCGGTGACACCCTCGTCAACGACCTGCCGCCCGCCGAGCGCGACATCGCCATGGTGTTCCAGTTCTACGCGCTCTACCCGCATCTGCGGACCCGCGACAACCTGGCGTTCCCCCTGCGGGCCGAGGGGCTGCCCAAGCAGGAGGTGCACGCGCGGGTCGCCGAGGCCGCCCGGCTGATGCGGCTCGGTCCGCTCCTGGACCGGCGACCACGCCAGCTGTCCGGCGGGGAGCAGCAGCGTGTCGCGCTCGCTCGCGCCCTGGTGCGACGGCCCCGCGCATTCCTCATGGACGAACCCCTCACCAATCTGGACGCGGAGCTGAGGGCGGACATGCGCACGGAGATCAAGCACCTCCAGGGAGAGCTGGGGGCGACGATGGTCTACGTCACCCACGACCAGGTCGAGGCGATGTCGCTCGGTCACCGCATCGCCATCCTCAACAAGGGCCGCGTCGAGCAGATCGGCACGCCGCTCGAGGTCTACGAGCGTCCGGCGAGCCTCTTCTGCGCCGCGTTCATCGGCTCCCCGCCGATGAACCTCATCGAGGTGGAGGTGGCCGACGGGAAGCTGCGCAGTCAGGGCGGACTCGTCCTCACGCCACCGCCGGGCCTGCCGCGCGACAGCCGCCTGGTCGCGGGCGTCCGACCGGAGGCGCTGGAAGTCACCGCACCGGGGGCCGAACTGTCGGTCCCGGCCCGCGTGGTCTCGGCGGAGTGGCTGGGCGACGAAATCATCTACGTGGTCGACCACAGCGGCCAGCGCGACGTACGGGTTCGGATGCCACCGACCGTCCGTTTCGCCGCTGACGCGAAAGTCGGGCTGCGGCACACCGGCGGAACCCCGGCGGTCTACGACGTGCGCACGGAAGAGCTGGTGGCCTGATGGGAACCGTGACGGCGCACGGGCTGCGCAAGTCCTTCGGCAAGGTCCAGGCCCTGGACGGGGTGACGCTTGACGTGCCGGACGGTTCGTTCTTCGTCGTGCTCGGGCCCTCCGGGGCAGGCAAGACGACGACCCTGCGGGCGATCGCCGGCCTGGAGAAGCTCGACGCCGGGTCGGTGCAGCTGGACGGGAGGGACGCGACAGGTGACACCCCGGCCGCACGCGACCTGGCCATGGTCTTCCAGAGCTACGCCCTCTATCCGCGACACACGGTGTACGAGAACATCGCCTCGCCGCTGCGGGCCCGCCGCCGTTCGTCGAGCGAGATCGCCGCCGCCGTCGAGCAGATGTCGAGCCTGCTGCACATCGAACGGCTGCTGCAACGTCGTCCCGCGCAGTTGTCGGGCGGTGAGATGCAGCGTGTCGCCCTGGCCCGGGCGCTGGTCCGTCGTCCGCGCGCGTTTCTCATGGACGAGCCGCTGACGAACCTCGACCTCAAGCTCCGCGTCGAGATGCGCACCGAGCTCACACGCATCCACCGGAGCCTCGGAGCGACATTCGTCTACGTGACGAACGACCAGGTCGAGGCCCTGTCCATGGCCGACCAGGTAGCGGTCCTCAAGGAGGGCAGGGTGCAACAGGTCGGAACGCCGACCGAGGTGTACGAGCGTCCCGCCAACAGGTGGGTCGCCGGATTCGTCGGGAGCCCACCGATCAGCCTGCTGGCCTGCCGCGCCGAGGGAGATCGTCTGGTCGGCGCGGACGGCTGGACGCTGCCGCGACCCCACTGGACCACGGCTGAGGACGGTCGTGCGCTGCTGCTGGGCCTACGCGCGGAGGACCTCTCCGTCGAGCAGCGCGGGCACGCGTCGTTGTCCGGGGAGCTCTACGGGCTCGAGCCGCTCGGTGACCGGACGGTGGTCGACGTCCGGGTGGGGACGGAGATCCTCAAGGTCAAGGCTCGACCCACGGTCACCGGTACGCCCGGCGAGCGGCTGCACGTCGCGGTCGACCTGGACCGTGCGCACCTGTTCGACGCGGGCACCGGGCTGTCGCTGTCCGAGGCTGGGCGGTAACCGCGCCGGGAGAACCACCCTCGACCCACTCGGCAACCCTGCCCCACGAGGGCGGGCGGCCCGTCCGGCCACGAGCACCGCGCGGTCGCTGGGGCTCGCCGGACATCACCAGGAAGAGCACCAGGAGGCGACGTAGTGACTGACCCGACGAACGTCCTGGCCCCCGAGCACCGCCGGCTGCGCATCGGCGACGTCTGGCGCGACGCCGCGAGCGGAGCCACCTTTGCCGTCGAGGACCCGGCCACCGGAAAGACCATCGCCGAGGTGGCGGACGCCGACGTCGTCGACGGGCTCGCCGCTCTGGACGCGGCGACTACGGCGATGGCGCAGTGGGCGGCGACCCCGCCGCGGAAACGGTCGGAGTTGTTGACCGCGACGTACCGGGCACTTACCGAACGATCCGAGGAGGTCGCCCGGCTGATCACGCTCGAGATGGGCAAGCCGCTCGTCGAGGCTCGGGCGGAGGTGGCGTACGGCGCCGAGTTCTTCAGGTGGTTCGCCGAGGAGGCGGTACGCGTCGAGGGGCGCTACAGCACCGCTCCCGCAGGCGGATATCGCATCCTCACCGTGCCGAAGCCGGTCGGACCGTGCGTCTTCGTGACGCCGTGGAACTTCCCGTTGGCCATGGGCGCCCGCAAGATCGCCCCCGCGCTGGCGGCGGGCTGTACGACGATCACCAAGCCGGCAGCCCAGACGCCACTGACCATGCTGTTCCTGGCCCGCATCATGCAGGAGGTGGGCGTACCCCCGGGGGTCGTCAACGTGGTGACCACCAAGCGTTCCGGCGCTGTGGTCTCCGCGCTGCTGGCCGACGGTCGGACCCGCAAGCTCTCGTTCACCGGGTCGACCGAGGTCGGGCGTGTGCTGCTCCGACAGGCCGCTGACAACGTGCTGCGTACCTCGATGGAACTGGGCGGCAACGCGGCCCTGATCGTGTGTGCGGACGCCGACCTGGACGTCGCCCTCGACGGCGCCATGGTGGCCAAGATGCGCAACATCGGGGAGTCCTGCGTCGCGGCCAACCGGATCTACGTCGAGGAGCCGGTGCGCGAGGAGTTCACGGCGCGCTTCGCCGAGCGGATGGGCGCGCTGACGGTGGGCCATGGTCTCGACGACGGCGTGGACGTCGGGGCGCTGATCGACGAGGCCTCGGTCGCCACGATCGACGAGCTCGTCGCCGACGCGGTCGAGCGCGGCGCACGGGTCCTGGTGGGTGGCGAGCGTCCGGACGGGCCGGGCCACTTCTACCCGCCCACGGTCCTCGTCGACGTACCCGAAGACGCGCGGCTGCTGAAGGCGGAGATCTTCGGCCCGGTGGCACCGATCATCTCGTTCACGTCCGACGACGAGGTGCTGGCGAAGGCCAACGACACCGAGCACGGCCTGGTCGGGTACGTCTTCACCCGTGACCTGCACCGGGCGCTCCGGTTCGTCGAGGGCCTGGAGACGGGGATGGTCGGCGTCAACCGCGGACTGATATCGGACCCGTCAGCTCCGTTCGGAGGCGTGAAGCAGTCAGGGATCGGCAAGGAGGGGTCGCACGAGGGCATCCTCGAGTACCTCGACCTCACCTACGCGGCGATCGACCTCCCGTGACCGGCCTGCTGCTCCGGGCGCCCACCGAGGATCACTGCGCCCTATGCACCCACGACGCCGACGTTCCGGAGAGGCACTGACATGCTTGAGACCGTCCGCGGACCACGCCAACTGATAGTGGGCGAAGGGGTCGCGCAGAACATCCCACGGGTGGTGGCCGAGAGCGGCTCCCGGGTCCTCATCGTTACCGACCAGGTTCTCCTGGGGCAGCCGGGTGTGGCCGAGATCGTGGCCGCCGTGCGGGAGAAGGTCGACGTCGTCGAGGTGTTCTCCGACGCGACTCCGGACGTGCCACTCGCCGATGTCGCGGTGGCCGTCTCGGTCGCCGCCGAGGTGGACGCCGACGTGATCCTCGCCATTGGGGGTGGCACGGTGATCGACCTCGCCAAAATCGTCGGCGTCATCAGGCGCCACGGCGGGACGCCACGCGACTTCTACGGCGAGTCGAAGGTGCCGGGCCCGACGTTTCCTCTGGTCGCGGTCCCGACGACGTCAGGCACCGGCTCCGAGCTCACACCGGTCTCGGTGTTGACCGACCCGGACCGCGAGCTGAAGGTGGGGGTTTCCAGCGTCCACATCGTGCCCGACTTCGCCATCGTCGACCCCGAACTCACCTACACCTGCCCGGCGAGCGTCACCGCGCACTCCGGCATCGACGCGTTCTGTCACGCGGTGGAGAGCTACACCGCGCGACCCCGGGCCCACGGGCCGCGCGACCCGGTGGAGCAGGTCTTCCTCGGCCGCAACCCGATCACCGACCACTACGCGCTCCTGGCTGCGGAGCGGATCGCCCGTAGCCTACGTCGTGCTGTCCGGGACGGAGGCGACACGGACGCGCGCGCGGACATGTCCTACGGGTCCATGCTGGCCGGGCTCGCGTTCTCCCACGCGGGCAACGCGGCCCCGCATGCTCTCCAGTACCCCATCGGCGCAGCCACGCACACGCCGCACGGCCTGGGCGTCGGGCTGCTCCTGCCCTACGCGCTGGACGCGGCAAGGGATGCCATAAGCGACCGGCTGGCCATCCTCGCCGGGGTGTGCGGGCTCGACGTGACCGACGCCTCGGATGCCGAGGCCGCAGATACGTTCCTCACCTGGCTCGACGGGCTCCTCGCCGACATCGGCATCCCTCCCACCCTGGCGGACATCGGCGTGGCACGCGCCGACCTCCCGCGCTTCGCGGAGATGGCCAGTGGCGTCACCCGCCTGATCCAGAACCATCCGGGCCCGACCGACACTGCCAGCCTGACCGCGATCCTCGACGCGGCCTGGGCCGGGGACCGGACCCGACACGTCCTGACTCCGAGCAGAGATAGTGGGCGTCGCTCCACGTCTCGATGAACCGGCTGAGCTGGCGGAGCGCCTTCCATTGAATCCGCTACACCCCGTCGGGTGGTCTCTTAGGCTGCGGGGGCGAGCGCTCAGTTCGATGAGGGCGTCACGGTGGCACTGTGCGGGCTGGTCGTTGGGTGCTCCTCTCGGCGGCCGGACTCTCCCACTACCTCAGTCGCCGTGGAGCTGCCGCGATGGCGCGTCACCCGCGGTTTGTTCGCCGTCAGCGGCCGAGCCCGGCTATCGGTGAGGAGCACCAATGGCTCAGAGCGAACAGCACCGTCCGGAGATCGTCGTCGGACTGGTGGCAACCCCGCCGGACCACCCGGCCCGCGTGGCCGCGCAGCTCGCCGCCGAGTTGGCCGACCGACTGACCGAGCGGGTGAGCGCGGACGTGCGGTGGACTGTCCGGGAAGGCTGGGGAGACGTGGCACCGCGCCGCGACGGCGGCGCCGAGGCCCTGCTCGACGATCTTGCCAGCCGGCGCACCGACGACCGGTGGGATCTCGCAATCTGCCTGACCGACCTGCCGCTGCATGCCGAGCGGGTGCCGCTGGTCGCGCAGATCTCCGCCCGGCGCCAGGTTGCGATGATTTCCCTGCCCGCGCTGGGACTGGCGCAACTGCGAGCGGTCCGCACGGCCGTTCCAGATCTGGTGAGCCGACTGCTGACCGACGCTCCCGACCAGCGGGTGCCGCCGGCCGGCTGGGCGCCGGCCGAGATGACAAGCCGCATCCCCGCCACCCACCGAGTGGTTGGCGAGGCCGACGCCGGTGAGCGGCGCTACGTCGCCTCGGGGCTGATTGGCCGGGTGCGGCTGTTGGCTGGAATGGTGCGAGCCAACCGCCCGGGACGGGCCCTGCTGGGCCTGTCCAAGCTGCTGGTCGGCGCGTTCGGCACGGCCGCGTTTGCGCTCACGACGGACACCATCTGGCAGATGGGCGATGCGCTCGGCGGACTCCGGCTCGCCGTGATCATGCTGCTCGGGCTGACCGCGTTGGTCGTCTGGCTGATCGTCGCGCACGACCTGTGGGAGAAACCAAGCCACGAGACACCGGCTGAGCTGGCACGGCTGTTCAACCTGGGTACGATCCTCACCCTCACTCTGGCCACGGCGGTGTCCTACGTGGTGCTGTTCGTGGGAACGGTGCTCGTCGGGGCGCTGCTGATCGACACCTCCGTGCTGGAACAGGTCTTGGGGCGGCCGGTACATGTCACCGACTATCTGACGCTCGCCTGGATCGCCAGCTCGCTCGCCACGGTCGGCGGCGCGATCGGCTCCGGGCTGGAGAACGAGGAGACGGTCCGAGCCGCCGCCTACGGCTACCATCCCGAACCAGGCGGCTGGCGGGACGAGAAGGACGGCAGCCACAGCGGTAGGTAAGCAGACGCTGGACCTACAACATCTCCAGCGGTTGCGGGCCGGCCGGCGGTGGGAACGCGGTGTCGAGTGCCGTCATGTCCTCCTCGGTCAGCCGCAGGTCGCGCGCTTCCGCGTTCTCCCGGACGTGTTCCGACCTGGACGATCGGGGGATGGCCGCGACCCCCTTCTGCGTCAGCACCCAGGCCAGCGCCACCTGAGCGGGCGTCACCCCGTGCCGGGCGGCGACCTCGGCGATCTGGTCGTGGCCGAGCAGTCGGCCCTGCTCGATCGGCGAGTACGCCATCACCGGGATCCGGTGTTCACGTAGCCACGGCAGCAGGTCGTACTCGGGACCCCGGCGGGTGAGGTTGTACAGGATCTGGTTGGTCGCGCAGTCGTTCCCGCCCGCCTCGATCAGCTCGGTCATGTCGGAAAGATCGAAGTTGCTCACGCCCCACTGCCCGATGTCACCGGCGTCGACGAGTTCGGCGAACGCCTCGATCGTCTCCGCGAGTGGATTCGTGCCACGCCAGTGCAGCAGGTAGAGGTCGATGTGGTCGACGCCGAGTCGTTGCAGGCTGCGGCGGCAGGCCTGCACGGTTCCCTGTCGGCTGGCGTTGGACGGCAGCACCTTGTCGACCAGAAAGACGTCGGCGCGTCGTCCGACGATCGCCTCACCGACGAGTTCCTCGGAGGCGCCGTCACCGTACATCTCCGCAGTGTCGATCATGGACATGCCCAGGTCGATCCCCGTGCGTAGGGCGGCCATCTCGTCCCGCCGCCTCTCGGGGTGCTCGCCCAGGTACCACGTGCCCTGGCCGAGGACGGGCATGGTCTGGCCGGACGGCAGCTCGATCGGTGCAGCGGGGAGGGTCATGGCGACCTTTCCGGAACCTGGGTACCTGTGGGTTGAGTGCGTTACCCGTTGCGTCATGAAGCACTCTCGTGGCGCGACCTTTCTCCGCGTGGGCTCTCTCTGAGCGGCGGGCGTACCTGCGGTTTTGTCCACCCTCGAGTGGTGTTCGGTGGCCAGTTTCCCGGTGCCAACGCCGGGAAGGCGATCACGAGCGAACGATGCGCCGCCGACGGGGCGGCGCCGTGAAGGAAAGGCCGCCCAAATGGCGCAGAGCCAACAGCCACTGACCGGCAAACGAATCGCCTGCCTCGCCGCCGACGGGGTGGAGGACGTCGAGTACACCCAGTCCCGGTCCGCCGCGGAGCAGGCGGGCGCCGAGGTCCACCTGATCTCATTGAATTCCGGCGAGATCCAGTCGATGAACCAGGACATCAACCCGGCCAACCACTATCGGGTGGACCGGACCGTGACCGAGGCCGATGCGGCCGACTACGACGCCCTCCTGTTGCCGGGCGGGACGGTCAACCCCGACCGGCTCCGGATGAACCCACAGGCGATGGACTTCGTCCGCGCGTTCTTTCGGCAACAGAAGCCGGTGGCGGCGATCTGCCACGGCCCCTGGTCGTTGGTCGAAACCGGCATGGTGAACGGCCGGACCGTCACCTCATTCCCGAGCCTGCGCACCGACATCCGCAACGCGGGCGGAAACTGGGTGGACCAACAGGTACAGGTCGACAATGGCCTTGTCACCAGCCGCAACCCCAGCGACCTTCCGGCCTTCTGCGCCAAGATGGTCGAGGTGTTCGGCCAGGGCGAGCACGTCCGCCAGATGGCGACGGCCTGACTGGGCGGGGCTCAGGGTCGGGAGGATCAGCCCGGGGCCTGGGCCCCCACGCCGGCCGACGTCGTCCTGAGCAGCAGGACAGGGATCGCCTCCCATACCGCGACCGATGGACGGGTTGAGGTGGTTTCCGAGGGGTAACCGCGCCTCTACGGGTCGGGCCCCGGACCGTCGTGGACCGAATCGCTCGGCCGGGTGCAACCGGATACGGAGGGCTACCCGTGACTCAACTAGCAACCCGAGGGGCATCCAGAGCCAGGCAGGACGTGCAGCGGCGAGGGCGCCGGCTCGGCTGGATAAGTCTCGGTCTGGGCGTGACACAGCTGGCGGCACCGGACACGGTACGCCGGATCAGCGGAGTGGACGACTCCCCGACGACCCGGACCGTGGTGCCGCTGGTCGGGGCGCGAGAGTTGGTACACGCGGCCGGGCTACTGACGAGCCGGCGAAAGAGCATCTGGGCGTGGACCCGGGTCGCAGGCGACGCGATGGACCTGGCCTCCCTCGGGGTGGCCATCGCCCACCGCAGCGGGCGTCGCCGTCGTCGCCTCGTCGGTGTCACTGGCGCCGTCGTCGGGATCACGGTGGTGGACCTGCTGACCGCCGTGCAGGCCACCCGCGCGAAAAGGATCGGCTCAGCGATGGCGGTACGAGGCTTGTACGGAGGAGGATCCATGGAGCTGACAGCCACGACGACCATCCGCAAACCCCCGCCCAAGGTCTACGCGTTCTGGCGTGACCTGGACAACCTCCCGACGTTCATGGCGCACCTTGAGCAGATCCGCGCCACAGGTGACCGTACGAGCCACTGGTCCGCCAGCGCTCCGTTCGGCAAGAACGTCGAGTGGGATGCGGAGATCGTCGACGAGGCACCCGGCGAGAGGATCTCGTGGCGGTCGACCGGAAACGCGGACGTGCCGAACGCCGGTACGGTCCGGTTCGTGCCCGCCCCGGACGGTGTGAGCACCGAGGTGCACATCGTCATGTCGTACGACGTCCCGGGCGGCGCGGTCGGCAAGGCGGTCGCCAAGTACTTCGGTGAGGAGCCGCACCAGCAGCTCGACGACGACCTGCGCCGGCTCAAGCAGGTACTGGAGACCGGGCAGGTGGTCCGGTCCGAGGGTGCCCCGCGGGGCAAGCGGGCCCGCAAGGAGTTCCCGCAGCGTCCGGCGCAGCCGCTGTCGGATTCCGAGTGGGCGAAGGGGGCAGGCGCGTGAGGGCGAACACCTGGGCGGGCCGCAACAAGGTCAAGGTCCGTGATGTGCCGGACCCGCGGATCCTCAACGACCGGGACGCCATCGTACGGATCACCTCCACCGCCATCTGCGGCTCGGACCTGCACCTGGTCGACGGGTACGTGCCCACGATGCAGGACGGCGACGTCATGGGCCACGAGTTCATGGGCGAAGTGATCGAGGTTGGTCGGGGCGTCGACCCAGGCCGGCTGCGCGTCGGGGACCGGGTCGTCGTGCCGTTCCCGATCGCCTGCGGCGCGTGCGGCGCCTGCGCCGCCGAGCTGTACTCCTGCTGCGAGAACTCCAACCCCAACGCCGGGATCGCGGAGAAGATGTTCGGTCACCCGGTCGCCGGGATCTTCGGCTATTCGCATCTGACCGGCGGCTTCGCGGGCGGTCAGGCGCAGTACGCGCGTGTGCCGTTCGCCGATGTCGGTCCGCTGAAGATCGAGTCGGACCTGACCGATGAGCAGGTGCTGTTCCTCTCCGACATCCTGCCCACCGGCTACATGGGCGCCGAGATGTGCGACATCCAGTCCACCGACGTGGTGGCGGTGTGGGGCGCCGGCCCGGTCGGCCAGTTCGCGATGGACAGCGCCCGGGCGCTCGGCGCCGCGAAGGTCATCGCCATCGACAAAGAGCCGTACCGGCTGCAGATGGCCGAA
Organism: Micromonospora sp. NPDC093244; assembly: GCF_040683695.1. NCBI lineage: Bacteria > Bacillati > Actinomycetota > Actinomycetes > Micromonosporales > Micromonosporaceae > Micromonospora > Micromonospora sp. NPDC093244. The sequence goes on along the minus strand of NZ_JBFBEO010000001.1, from coordinate 949,635 downwards.
CGGGCGGGCCACACGCCTGTGAACTTCGAGGAGGTGGACGTGCGGTCCCGGCTGCTGGAACTGACCGGTGGGCGGGGACCGGACAAGTGCATCGACGCGGTCGGCATGGAGGCCAGCCACGGTGCCGCACACGTGCACGCCTACGACCGGATCAAGCAGGCAGTCCGCTCGGAGACCGAGCGCCCGCACGCGCTGCGGCAGGCGATCCTGTCCTGCCGCAGCGGCGGCATCGTCTCGGTCATCGGCGTGTACGGCGGCTTCCTCGACAAGTTCCCCGCCGGGGCATGGATGAACCGGGCGCTGACCCTGCGTACCGGTCAATGCCACGTGCAGCGCTACATGAGGCCGCTGCTGCAGCGCATCGAACGCGGGGAGATCGACCCGACCCGGGTCATCACCCACACCCTGCCGCTCGACCAGGCAGAACGCGGCTTCGAGATCTTCAAGAACAAGCAGGACAACTGCGAGAAGGTCGTCCTCAAACCCTGACCGCGATCCGCATCCGGCCACCGGGACGTGCCCGGTGGCCGGATGCGTCGTCCGGTCCGGAGGCGCCCGGTCCGCAGGACGTCCGGCATTCCCGATCTGGATGTCCGGCCGTTTGCCACAGGCGGCCCAGGGTAGGCGCAGCCGATGAGCGTGCCAGAGGCAGACCTAGGCACCCGGTCAGACACCAGCCGCGCGGTGGCGTTCAGCGACGCCATCTTCGCCATCATCATCACGTTGCTGGTCCTGGACCTCCGGGTACCTGACGTTCCCCCTGGCCGCCTCCTGTCCGGCCTTTTGGAGCAGTGGCCCTCGTACATCGCATATCTCGCGTCCTACTCGTATGTGGCCGTCGTCTGGCTCAACCACAAGGCGACGTTCAACCGCATCAAGCAGGCCGATCGCGGGCTTCACTGGGTGAACCTCTTCGTGCTGTTCAGCACGGCGCTGCTGCCGTTCCCGACCATCGTCGTGTCGGACGCGCTGCAGGAACACAACAACACGGACCAGCGGGTGGCCGTTGCCTTCTACGCGTTGATCGGCGCAATGCTGTGCGCGGCGTGGCTGGCGTTCTTCCACTATCTGGCCCGGAACCCCGACCTGCTGAAGGAACAGGTTTCAAGGACGCCTTCTTTCGCGCCGAGCGGGTCCGTGCCCTCACCGGGGTCGTCCTGTACATCCTCGCGGGTGTGGTCGGCTACCTCGTCGCGCCGTTGATCGGGCTGGCCATCTTCCTCGTTCTGCCCGTCTTCTACGCCATCACCAGCGCCGGCCTGTACCAGTCGCCAGTGACCCGACGTATCACCCACGGTCCTCCGCCACCAACCTGAGGGCGGACGAGCCGCCGTTTCACCCCGACGGCGGCGGGTACCCGCCGCAATCCGGTTCGAGAGGGGATCCGAGGTGAACTACAGCGAGTTCATTCAGTCTGTGGCAGCACGACCGAAGGTTCCGCCCGAGAAGGCCGAACCGATCACCCGCGCCACGCTTGAGACCGTGGCAAGACGGGTCACCGGTGGCCAGGCGAGGGACCTCGCCTCGCAACTCCCCGAAGAGCTACGCGGCCTGGTGTCCAGGCCCACCGAAGACCCGGAACGGTTCGGCCTCACCGAATTCTTGGAACGGGTGCAGTCCCGGGCAGGGGTGGATCGCCAGGTGGCCACCGACGGAGCGCGAGCGGTGCTGGATACCCTCCGTGAGGCCGCCAGCGCAAAGGAGTACGGGGACTTTGTCGACCAGTTGCCGCAGGAGTTCTGGCAGTTGACCGGGCCGGGGTCGGGACAGCTCCAGCCCCGCCGGATCGGCACCTAGGCCACACCTGCAGGCGGGGCCCGAGGAGTGCGGAATGGCCGAAACGGAGAGCCGGAACACGCGCGCGGGGGTCACGATTGGCCCAGATTGGTGACCAGATTGACGGCGACGGCCAGGATGCCAGTTCCGAAGGTGTAGGAGAGCAGCGCATGCCCGAGCGCGATCCGGCGCACGCGGTTGCTTGTCGGTTCGTTCTCGCCCGGGGCGTAGGACATGCCGACCGTGAAGGCGACGTACGCGAAGTCGGCGTACGCCGGTGGATCTTCCTGCTTGAAGTCGATACCGCCGTCGTGGCGGTAGTAGAGCCGGGCGTATTTCAGTGCGAAGACCGTATTCACCAGTGCCCACGCCAGGACCACCGCGACGACGCTGAGAATCACCAGCGTGACAGCCTTGATGTCCTGCTGGTTCGAGGCGCGGATGAGCGCCTCGGCCACGGCGACAAGGCTGATGCCGGACGCGATCAGGATCGCCACATCGGTGGACCGGGACTGCTGCTCCGCCTCGGCAAGCTGCTCGGTACGACCTGGGCTCGCCGGCCAGCAGGCCCGCCACGCCCAGACGAGGATCGTGCCCGCCGCGATCGTCCAGATCACCAGCGGCGTCAATTCCGGCGCCCCGACCAGCGCGGTGGCGGTCCCTGCGACGACACCGACGGCTAACGACCACAGGGAACGCCTGACCGACAGCAGTCGTCCCCGCGCCGGTCGTCCCGATTGCTGCTCCATGCGTCAAGCGTTTCAGCTCATACGGATCATCTGGGGAATACCCGAAGCGATTACCGGATCAGGTTGTCGATATCCGGAATCGTGGAGGCTCACCGAAAGCGAATGTCCATCACCCGCAAGGGCCCGCGGGTCAGGTTTGGTACTGACTGCGGGTGCGGGGCAGCCACTGGGGATGATGGTCGCGCAGGTAGGCGACGAGTCCCTCGCGCAGGTCGCAGCGTAGGTCCCAGGCGCTGGCACCGTCGGCAGCCGAGGCCTGTACCTGGATGACCACCGTCTGAGGTGTGGAGTCGACCATCTGGAGCACCCACTGGTGGCGGTCCCACAGCGGTGAGGACTCGACCAGCCGGCGCGCCTCCCAGCGCAGGTCGTCGAGGTCGGCGGTGTGGTCGACATGGATCTGGACTTTGCCGACGACCCGAGACTCGTTGCGGGTCCAGTTTTGAAACGGCCGTTCGGTGAAGTACGTGGTCGGCAGGATGAGCATCCGCTCGTCCCACAGCCGAATCACCACGTTTGTCAGCTTCACCTCCTCAACCCGGCCCCATTCGCCGTCGATCACCAGCACGTCGCCGACATGCAGACCGTCGGCGAAGGCGACCTGGACACCGGCGAACGCGTTGCCGAGCGCGGTTCGGGCGGACAGGCCGATCAAGGCGCCAACCACTCCCGCCGACGTCAGTACGGAGACGCCGAAAAGGCGTACCGGCCGGAAGGTGATCAGGATCAGGCCGATCGCGACGATCGTGACCACGGCGACGGTGAGTCGCCGCACGGGACGGATCTGGGTGCGGGCTCGCCGGATCCGCCGGCTGGCGATTTCGTCGGCCGGTAGTCGGTGGAACACTATCGACTCGACGACGTGCAGTGCCCTGATTACCAGCCATGCCCCGGATGCGACAAGCGCTATCGCGGCGGTGTGCCGCAGAGTACGTTGCCACCCGGCCGGCCCCGTCGGCAGCGCGTAGTACAGCACCCCGGCCAGGAGGAACGCTGCCGCCGGGCGGCGGCAGGCTAGCCGCAGCGGCTCCAGCAGCCACTTGTAACCGCCGTGGGCCAAGCGGCGGACCAGCACGCCGAAGACCAGGTCCACAACCACCGCCGCAACCAGCGCAGCTACTACGATCAACGCGGTTCGCATCAGAGGCTGTTCACCGTAGTCCGCGATGTCAGCTTCCCGCGGCTCCCTGCCCAGTCCACCGCCTCAGGGTGCCACCCTGTCCGGTGGTACGCGGCCAACATCGGCGAACAACCGGAGGCTGCACCGTGGCGATCCACGTTGCCGTTCTTGGGAAGCAGACCCCAGGTGCGGGCAAGCGCGTCTCGTCTCCGACTCTCGGTGTGAGGTGATGTCGACACGCCGCCTGATCTCCTCTCGGGCGTGCTCACCAACGCCGCTTTGGGCGACGAGCAGGTCAAGGCCCTGGTGTACGTCGACGCGTACCTCCCGGACGAGCACGAGCGGTACTGCGATCATGACGAGTCGTCGGATGAGCGTGACCGGCTCACCGCACGGACATGCCGTCGCCGCTCCGGAGCTGACGCGAGGCGCCGGCCGCCGCCGCCCGGGCTGCCTCTGGGCTGGGGGCGGCCAGGGCCGCCTCGGCGATCTGGCGGCACTCGTCCAGGGTGTGCGCGGCCAGGGACTCGCGCACCGCCGGGATGCTGCGGGGCGCCATCGACAGGCTGGTGATGCCCAGGCCTGCCAAGACCACTGCGAAATCGGGATCCGCGGCGGCCTCTCCGCACACACCAACTGGCTTGCCCGCCTCCACACCGGCTGCCGCGCAGGAGGCGAGGAGCGCGATAAGCGCGGGCTGCCACGGGTCGAGCAGGTCAGCGAGGTCGCCGCACATGCGGTCAGCGGCGAACGTGTACTGGCTGAGGTCGTTGGTGCCGACGCTGAGGAAGTCCACGTGGCGCAGCACCTGGCTGGCGCGCAGGGCCGCGGCCGGCACCTCGATCATCACGCCGGCGGTCGACAGACCATGCTCCCGGCAGGACTCGGCGAACGCGGCCGCCTCCGCCGCCGTGGCGACCATCGGCGCCATCACCCAGACGTCGGCGTCCGCCGCCGCAGCCGCCGCCGCGATCGCGGCCAGCTGCGTGGTGAGCACGGCGGGTGTCTGCCGCGCGACCCGCAGACCGCGGATGCCCAGCGCAGGGTTGGGTTCATCGGCCAGACGCAGGAACGGCAGCGGCTTGTCGGCGCCGGCGTCGAGGGTGCGCACGACGATCTTGCGGCCGGGCAGCGCGGCGAAGACGTCGCGATACGCGGCGACCTGCTCTTCGTGCGACGGCGGATCGCTGCGGTCAAGGTAGAGCAGTTCGGTGCGGAACAGGCCAACGCCTTCAACCTCGCCGGTGAGGTCGCGGGCGGAGCCGATGTTGGCCAGGAGCGCGATGGGATGGCCGTCTGCGGTCCGCCCCGGGCCTTGGGAGCGGGCGCGGCGTTCGATCTCCGCGAGTCGGTCCGCATTGACAGTGGTCACCGTCTCAGCGGAGACGCCGGCCACCACAAGGCCGCTCGCACCGTCGAGAGTGGCAAGCGCGCCGTCGGTCACGTCCAGGATGCCCGCGCAGCGGACCACGGCCGGGATACCGAGGGTCCGGGCCAGGATCGCGGTGTGGCTGGTCGGCCCGCCCTCGGCCGTGACCAGACCCAGCACCAGGCCCGGTTCGAGGCCTGCGGTGTCGGCGGGCGCCAGGTCGCGGGCGATGAGCAGGTACGGATGGCCCGGGTCCGGCACGCCCGGCATCGGTAGCCCCAGGCACGCGGCGACGAGGCGGTCCCGCAGGTCGTCCAGGTCGCTGACCCGCTCGGCGAGGTACCCGCCCGCCGCCTCGAAGGCGGCCCGATGCACGGCGAGCACGTCGGCTATGGCGTGCGGCGCGTCCACACCGCCGTCGATGGCGATGTCGGCCGCGTCGATGAGCGTCTCGTCCTGCGCCATCATCACCTGAGCGCGCAGGACCTCGGCTGCGGTCGCGTCCAGGGCGGTGTCGGCGCGACGGGTCAGGTCGACGGCGACGGCGAGGACGGCCGCCCGCACGGCTGCCTTCTCGGCCTCGGGATCAATGGTCTGCGCCAACGGCGGCAGGGCCGGAGGCGGGGCCAGCCGGTAGACCGGCCCCGCCGCACCACCGGGGCTGGCCCCGATCCCCCGAAGCTCACGCATCGGCGGCGTCCAGATCACGTTCGAGGAGGTCAGCCAGGGTGTCGACGGCGTCCTGCGCGCCGTCGCCGTCGGCCTCCAGGGTGACCTCGGTGCCCTTCTTGGCGCCGAGCGACAGCACGGCGAGCATGCTGCGGGCCGGCACGGGTTTCTTGTCGCCGGTGCGGATGGTGACAAGCATCGGCTGCTTTGCCGCCTCGGCGACGAACAGCGCCGCCGGGCGGGCGTGCAGCCCGCTGGCGGAGCCGACGAGGACTGTTCTGGTGGGCAACGGATCCTCCTACGGTTCGATCGTCACCTTGATCGCTTCGCCGCGCGCCACGATGCCGAAGGCGTCGAGGGCACGGTCGAGCGGCAGGCGGTGGGTGATGAGATCGGCGACAGGCACGGAGCCGTTGGCGATGAGTCGCAGCGCTTCCTTGTTGTGCTCCGGGCTGGAGCCGTTGGCACCGACGATCGTCAGTTCGCGGTAGTGCACGAGGTTGGAGTCCAGGGAGATGAGCGGCTTGTCCTTCGGCAGTCCGCCGAAGAAGCTGATCCGGCCCTGCCGCGCGGTCATCTGCACCGCCTGCTCCTGGGCCACGCCAGCGGCCGTTGCGGTGATGACGACGTCCGCGCCCCGGCCCTCGGTGAGCTTGAGCACCGCGTCGACGACGTCGGTCTCGGCGCCGCAGATCGCCGCGTCCGGTCGCACCAGGTTGGCGGCCAGGTCGAGGCGTTCGCGGTTGAGGTCGACGAGGAAGACACGGGCCGCGCCGCGCGCCCGCGCCAGACGGACGTGCAGGCAGCCGATCGGCCCGGAGCCCACGACGACCACGTCGTCGCCCTCCCCCACACCGGCGAGGTTCTGGCCGTTGAGGACGCAGGCGAGCGGCTCGGCGACGGACGCCTCGGCGAAGCTGAGTTCCTCGGGGATCCGGTTCAGCCCGTCGACGGCGAGGACGTTGTGCGGCACGATCGCGTACTCGGCGAACCCGCCGTCGAAGTGGTATCCCATCGACACCTGGTTGGGGCACACGGTCATCCGGCCGCGCCGGCACTCGGCGCACGTACCGCACGGGATGGCGGCGATGACCTGGACCCTGTCCCCCGGCCGCCAGCCCGTGACGTCGCCGCCGACTTCGGTGATCTCGCCGGCGATCTCGTGGCCCATGACCCGAGGCGGCGCGATGTGGTGGTGACCGAAGCGGGAGATCTTCACGTCGGTGCCGCAGGTGGAGCAGGCCCGGACGCGGATCTTCACGTCGGTGGGGCCTGGCGTGGGCTCGGGCGCGTCCTCGATGCGGACGTCACCTGGCGCGTGGAATCGGACGACCTTCACAGTGGCTTCCCTTCGAGGATGGTGATCACGTCATCGGCGCTCGTCGACTCTCGTAGCCGCTGCGCCTGGTCCGGGTCCATCAGCACCGAGGCGAGCTGGGCCAGGATGTCCACGTGCCCGTCCCCGGCTGCGGCGATGGCGACGCAGACCCGCACGTCGAAGCCGTCCCAGTCGACGCCGTCCGGGAAGCGCAGCACCGCCAGGGCATCGCGCTGGACCGACTCCTTGCTGTTCAGCGTGCCGTGCGGGATGGCGACGCCCTCCCCGATGTAGGTGGAGACGCTCTGCTCGCGGGCGAGCATCGCGTCCACGTACGCCGGGGCGACCGCGCCGATCTCGACGAGCACGGCCCCGCAGCGGCGGATCGCCTCGTCCCGCGATCCGGCCCGCTCGTCGAGCCGGATCGCGTCTCGGGCCAGCAGATCAGCCACTCAGCTCACCACCGCGCTGCACCGCGTTCACCACCCGGGTGACGGCCGGATCGCCGATGAACACCTGGATCGGCACGATCACCGTGTCGGGCGCGCTGGCCCGGGCCCGCGCGGCGAGCCCCTGGTGGCAGATGACCACGTCCGCGTCCGCCGGGATCGAGTTGACCGGCGTGTGCTCGACCGTCACCGCGCTCTTCGCCAGTTGCCGCCGTAGCTGGCTGGCCAGCATCACACTGCTGCCCATGCCGGCGTCGCAGGCGACGATCACCTTCTTGATCTGAGTGCCGTTGATGATGGGCATGGTGGTCAGACCTCCTGCTTCGCCGGCTTGTTGGGGGCGTTGTCCGGGTCGACGACGGGCTGCCCGTCCGGGCGGACGACCCGCTCCTCGTCCGGGCGGACAACCGTCTCCTCGTCCGGGCCGACCGCGTCCGCGGGGGGCTCGCCGCGACCGAAGCCGAGCAGGGCCGAGGCGACCGCGAAGCTGACGGCGGCGGCGATCACGATGCCGAGGATGACCCCGAAGTAGTCGCCCTTGGGGGTGACCGCCAGGTAGGCGAAGATGCTGCCCGGCGAGGGGGTGGCGACCAGGCCGGCACCGGTGATCATGAAGGTGCCGACGCCGGCCGCGCCACCGGCGATCACGGCGAGGATCAGCTTCGGCTTCATCAGCACGTACGGGAAGTAGATCTCGTGGATGCCGCCGAGGAACTGCACGATGATCGCGGCCGGGGTGCTGGGGCGCAGCGCGCGGGGGCCGAAGACCATGAAGGCGAGCAGCAGGCCGAGGCCGGGACCGGGGTTCGACTCGATCATGAACAGGATCGACTTGCCCTTGTCGGCCGCCTCGGCGATGCCCAGCGGGCCGAACACGCCATGGTTGATGGCGTTGTTGAGGAAGAGCACCTTGGCGGGTTCGACGAGCACCGAGGTCAGCGGCAGCAGATCCTTGTCGACGAGCCAGTCGACACCCGAGCCGGCCTGCTTGGTGAGCCACTCGACCACAGGGCCGATGCCGTAGACACCGCCGATGGCCATCGCGGCGCCAATGATGCCCGCGCTGAAGTTGTCGACGAGCATCTCGAAGCCGGGCCGGATCTTGTCCTCGACCAGACCGTCGAAGAGCTTGAGGAGGTAGGCGGTGAGCGGGCCGATGATCATCGCGCCGAGGATCATCGGCACGTCCGCGCCGACGACGAGGCCCATGGTCGCCACCGCGCCCACGACGGCACCGCGCTGGCCGTGGACCAGCCGGCCGCCGGTGTAGCCGATGAGCACCGGCAGCAGGATGCTGATCATCGGGCCGACCAGTTCGGCCAGGGTCTTGTTGGGGATCCAGCCGGTCGGGATGAACAGTGCGGTGATCAGGCCCCAGGCGATGAACGCGCCGATGTTGGGCATGACCATCGCGGCCAGGTAACCGCCGAGGCGTTGCACGGTGGCTTTGAAGCCCTGGCCCTGCACCGCTGGTGTGTAGGAGGAGGAGGTCACGGGGGTATCTCCTTCTGAAAGGGGTGGTCCAGACGGCCGCGGGGGAAAGCTCGTCCGGCTAGGTGTGGATGGTGACGTCGTGGCGGGACAGGTCTGCGGGGCCGGGCATCCGGCTGCCGGGCAGTCGCACCGCGGCGGCGCCCCACGCCAGGCCCTCGGTGAGGGCTGCGGCACCCTGCGCGCCCGCGGCGAGGAACCCGGCGAGCAGGGCATCGCCGGCACCGACGGTGCTGCGGGGCCGGGCCACCGGACAGGAGCCGGTGCGGACCCCTTCGGCGTCGACAAGGACAGCGCCGTCGGCGCCGAGGCTGGCCACGACGGTGCCGGCGCCCCAGGCCCGCAGGCACTGGGCGGCCTCGACCACATCGTCGAGGCCCGCCAGCGGGGCACCGACCACGTCGGCCAGCTCCTCGCGGTTGGGCTTGAGCAGGGTCGCCCCGGCCAGGGCGGCCTCACGCAGGGCGGGACCGCTGGTGTCGACGGCGACCCTGCTGCCGGCGGCGCGCAGCGTGCGGCACAGCTCGGCGTACGCGTCGGCTGGCAGGCCGGGCGGAACGCTGCCGCACAGCACGACCCAGTCGGCACCGCCGGCCCGGTCGAGCACACGCTCGATCACCTCGTCGAACTCGGCACGGCACATCGCCGGACCCGGCTCGTTGATCTTGGTGACCGTGCCGTCGGGCTCGGCCAGGGTGATGTTGGAACGGGTCCGTCCGGAGATCGGCACGGCGAGGACCTCCACGCCCTCCGCCTTGAGGAGGCGGATGAGCTGGTCGCCCTCGTCGCCGCCGGACGGCAGCACCGCGACCGACGGGACCCCGTTGGCCAGCAGGGCGCGGGACACGTTGACGCCCTTGCCGCCGGGGTCGAGGTGGGCCGCGGCGGCGCGGATGACCTCGCCCCGCCTGAGCGAGTCGACCTCCACGGCCCGGTCGAGGCTGGGGTTGAGGGTGACGGTGACGATCATGCGCGGACCACCCGGACACCCGCGGACTCCAGGTCGCCGACCAGGTCGGGGTCGGCCTGGCTGTCGGTGACGAGCAGGTCGACGTCGGCCAGATCAGCGAACCGGGCCAGATAGTCGTTGCCGAGCTTGGTGTGATCGGCGAGCAGCACCGTACGACGGGCGGCACGAACCATCGCCCGCTTCACCGCCGCCTCGGCCGGGTCGGGGGTGGTCAGCCCACGCTCGACCGAGATCCCGTTGGTCCCGACGAACGCGACGTCGACGTAGAGGTCCGCCAACGGGTACAGCGCCCAGTCGTCGACCGTCGCGAGCGTCTTGCCCCGGACGCGTCCGCCCAACAGCAGGACGTTGAGGTTGGCATGGGTGCCGAGGGTCGTCGCGATGACCGGCGAGTTGACCACGACTGTCAACTCCCTGTCGACGGGCAGCAACTGGGCCAGCCGGGCGGTGGTGGTGCCGGCGTCGAGGATGATCGCGCCCTCTTCCGGGACCTCCCTGAGGGCGAGCTTGGCGATGCGCTCCTTCTCCTCGATGAGCACGGCGTCGCGCGCCGCCAGTGCCGGCTCGAAGCCGAGCCGCTCGACCGGGATCGCTCCACCGTGGACCCGGCGCAACACCCCGGCGCGCTCCAGGATGGTGAGGTCGCGGCGGATCGTCTCGGACGTCACGTTGAGCCCGTCGGCCAGACCGGCCACCTCGACCCGGCCCACCTCCCGGGCGATGCGAAGGATCTCCTGCTGTCGTTCTTCGGCGTACATGATGTTGTTTTACCGCCGTTTCGTTTTGCTTGCGTTTTGTTTACGCCCGGTTGTGGGGGAAGTCAAGAGACGTCCACAGAAAACCACACAACCGTTGGGGGCCGGCCGAGCACGCGACCCTCGGCCGGCGTCAGCGACGCCGGCGACACCAGGGGGACGCCCCCCAGCCGACACATCGTGCGGGAGTTGGCGCCACGGGCGTGGTGGAATCCGCAGTCGCCCGACGCCGGGGCACTGGGCCCCGACCTGGCTGTTCACCGCGGCCAATCGCGACCTTGCCTCCACTTTCGCAGCCCGCGTGGTCGCCTCTACCGGGGCCGATGTGGCGGCCTGCATCTCGGCCGGGATCGGCGCGCTTTCCGGTCCGCTGCACGGTTCAGCACCTACCCGGGTGCTCCAGATGATCGAGACGGTGGAGCGCTCTGGCGACCCGGTGGGCTATGTGCAGGGCGTCCTGGATCGCGGCGAGCGGCTGATGGGCTTCGGCCACCGGGTCTACCGGGCTGAGGATCCGCGTGCGCGTGTGCTGCGCCGTACCGCCAAAGAGCTCGCCGCCCCTCGTTACGAGGTTGCCGAGGCACTGGAAAGGCAGCCCTCGAAGAGTTGCGCAACCGCTACCCCGACCGAGTGCTGCCCACCAACGTCGAGTTCTGGGCGGCGGTCGTGCTCGACTTCGCCCAGGTGCCGGCCCACATGTTCACTTCCGTCTTCACCTGCGCGCGGGTTGCCGGCTGGAGCGCACACATCTTGGAGCAGAAGAAGCCGGGCCGCCTGGTACGCCCGTCCGCGCACTACGTCGGCCCTGACCCGCGCTCCCCGCAGGACGTCCGAGGGTGGGACCTCAACTGCCGGACGTGCTGAGAGCGCGCGCACTGGGCCGCGCATCCCGCCGATGTCCGGCAGGAAGGAAAGCCTGATGGATCACGGGACGATGCCAGCCGCTCCTTGGACGTTGTTCCGGCATCACGCGGCGACCGTAGCTGTAGTGACGATCGCAGGACGCCCACCGGCCGGATTCGACGGTGCTGTCGACCTCGTAGCAGCGCGACCAATCAGCACCCTCGGGAGGCGCTGACAGTCTCCGACACCCGACGAACAAGGCCGAGCGGATCCTCGGTCCAGTGGGAGGCGATGACCAGTTCCCGCGCCGGATCCACCCAGAGCAGGTGTCGTCCGCCGTTGCCCCGGGCGCTACGGCCGGTGCTCGGGGCTCCTGGCCACGGGATCCGCTCGTCGTTGAGCCACCAGAGGTAGCCGTACTCGTGTTTGACCGGGCCAGGGGCCCACGACCTGTCGATCCACTCTGAGCTCAGCACTCGCGTCGCCGCCCAGGTCCCTCCATTGAGGAAGAGCTGCCCGATCAGGGCCAGGTCTCTCGCCGCGATGAAGAGTCCCCCGCCCCAGTGCGCGCCGCCGGAGACCACCTCGGTCGGGCGGCCATCGATCTCCACGACACTGGTCCGGTAGCCGTGCCAGGACCACCTGTCCGAGGCGCCGATCGGGGTCATGACTCGCTCGCGCAGCACCTCGGACAGCGACCTGCGCATCAGCAGCGTGAGGGCGTAGGTGAGCAGGTTCATTCGTACGTCGTTGTAGGCCCAGCCCGCGCCCGGCGGTGTGCCGTGCACCTCGGTCCCCTCGCGGAAGCTCTGCGCATCGACACTGCTGGGCTTGCCCCAGAGCGCTCCCTCCCACTGGCTGGACTGCTGGAGCAGGTGCCGCCAGGTGATGAGTTCGTTGCGCGGACCGCGGAACTCCGGAACATCGACAACTTGATGGACGGGCTGGTCGGGCACCAGCAGGCCGTCGTCGAACGCCACTCCGGCCACGACGGAGACGACCGACTTGGTGACGCTGAACGCCATCTCGGGGACCGTCGGGTCACCCCAGACGGCGGCCTCCTGACCCCCGACCCGGACGACTCCACTGGCCCCGCTCGCCGCAAGCAGTGGGCCGACCACCTCACGGTGAGTTTCGTCGTCGACCTGCGCGGCGAGGTAGCTCTCGATGTCCACGGCCTCACTCGTCCAGTGGGCAGCGAACTCCCGAACGACACGCCGCAGTTCCTGCTTGTTCACGGACACAAGAGACATGCCGAGGAGTGTCACAGCACGGGCTGCCGATTGCCACGATGCGATTCCGTCGGCAGTCTTCCACCCGGCGGGAACTGATGGCGGCCCGCCCCGCGATCCTGTACCCGCTCATGCCGGTGCGGCATCAGTTGACACCTGACCGGTCTTGGACACGCCAACCGTGGCGCGTCCACGCTTGACTCATGTCTCCCACCTCAACATCGCGGGGGGCCGTCGTCGGCAGCGGTATCGGTTTGTCGGTAGCCCGGGCCGTGGCCGCCGTCGGCGCCCGCGTCGTCATCGGATCGCGCTCGGCGGAGTCCGTCAAGCAAGCCCTCTCAGCGCTGCCGGGGACGGGGCCGTCCATGCCGGCGATCCCGGCTCGCGGTTAGGCTTACGCGGTGCTGCTGAGTGGACCCGCACCCGAGCGGTTGACCAAGGCCAACCTCGTCGCTGTCTCGCACGCGATCGAGCGGGCTGCCTTGGCGCCCGCCGAGGACGGCCCCACCGTAGTCGCAGCGCTCTTTCAGCGGATGCCGTACTTCGAACGGGAGAGCGCGCTCTACCAACGCATCGCGGCGACCGCGGCGGTCACCGTGATCGGGATGGTTGGTCCCACTCCGCCCGCGCTGCCGCAGGGCGCGTACGGCGTGCTCTTGGACGAGGCGGAGCCGCTGGCTCGGGAGTGGTCGGTGCTGGTGCTCACGCCGCGGTTCGGCGCGGTGCTGGTGGCGCACGACCGCATGGAGGTGGAGCCCAGGGCAGCGACGCTCGAGGCCGGGCGGCTATTCGACGGCGGGTGGAGCTTCCGCCGGGACGACGCGCTGCACGAGATGGTCCGGTTGCGTGGGCAGCTCGGCGACCGGCTGCCCCGGGCCGCGCTGCTGGTGCTCGACGACGTGCTGGGTCGGTGCCGTGAGCTGCCCGCGACGCCCGGCGAGGCGCGAGGCGAGGCGGCGGTCCGCCTGTTGGTACGGCGTGCGGAGCGGGCCCGAATTGCGCTCGACTCCACCCGACGGCCCGATGAGGTGTCCGCGCAGCCAGCCGCGCTGCTTGACGACGCAGCGATGCGGCGATGGACCGGCCTGGACGGAACCACTGCCTCCGGCATCCTGCCGGTGGCGCTGGTCGCGGTCCGGGTGGCCGAGCCGGCCGGGGCGCCGGAGCGGTTCGGCCGGCGCAGCGCCGCTCGGGAGGCGCAGGCCGTGCTCGGCGTGCTCACCGCGGCGTTGCGCCCCAGCGACCGGGCCGTCCGGCTGGCCGAGCACGAGTACCTCTTGGTGCTGCCCTCGCTCAGCGAGGATCAGGCGATCGGGGTGGCCGACCGGGTCCGGGAGGGCGTCGCGGGGTTGGCCCGCTCGTACCCGTTCGTCGCGTTCGACGTGCACGCCGCCGTCTCGGTGACCGCCCGCCGACCCCTGCCGGTGGCCGACGTCAGGCACGCCCTGTCGTGGGCGGTGAAGCAGGGGGTGCCGCTGGCCACAGTGGCGTCGGAGCCCGCCCCGATGCCAGCCGGTGTCGGCCGAGCCGGGGTCTCCACCCCGGCACCCGAACCAGCCCGAACGCCATGATCAGCCCGCCGTGGTCGTACGCCTCGCAAGCGGCCCGACTCAACAGACCCTGCCGCGACCGACTCGTGACAGTAGTCGCCGAGGCGGTAGAAACGATCAAGACCACCTGATCCTTCGCCGCCACCCCGCCCATCAGGCCGAAGTGCCCGAGTACGTCCACGATGGATGACGGGCTGTGAGCCGATGTCAGATGCGCTCGCTGACGCCCGCGCAGAGAGTGCCGAGAGATTTGAACAGGCTTCTCGAGAGGGCGCCCTCGTCAAATCTGATCGCCCACTCTTCCTCGATCGACAGGATCACGGTGACCGTCTCGAGCGATGACACACCGGCGGCGAGGAGATCCGTGTCCCGGTCGATCCCCATCGCATCAGGAATCCCGGTGTCCCGATCCAGGATCTCCCGCAGCCGCCGCTCGATGGCAGCATCCTTTTCGCTTGCCGTGGACGTCATCGCCCTCTCCCCTCAGTCGCGTCGCAGAAAATCATCTGGGCAGCTCGCTCCGAGACTGGACAAATCGGTTTCGCTCCGGGTCGAAAAGCCTCGTGACGAAGTCGATCGGCCAGGTGGCTTTGGCATGGTCCATCTCGCCATACTGATCGAGGTAGGCCACATCGTCCGGACGAAGCCGCGCGAGCAGCTCCTGCGGAATGATCGAGGGGAAGAGGATATCGGTGAAGTGGAGTGCGTAGTACACCTCACGGCACAGGTCGTACGACTCCACGAGCGAGCCCAACCGTGCCTCGTCGGGCCGTGAATCACCACTGGCGAAAATCGCCGCGATATCCAGGAACCGCATCAGGCGTAGGTCTTTGTTCGCGTCGATCGACGCGAGGGTTATCGCTTCGCGATAAAGATGGACGGCCACATCGATCAAGAAGTGCTCGCGAGACGCCACGCGGAACGACATGCCGTACGCGTGGACGGCTTCGGCCCCGCTGAACCAGTGCTCCATGGGGAGACTCTTTCCCGTGACCGGTTCAAGCAGTCCGAAGCGGAGATCGACGCGGTAATGGTTGACGTAATCATTGGCCGCCGGGCGGATGAAGATGGGAACCGACGACGCGTTCAATCGCCAGAACACCTCGGTCCGACGGGCGATGGGTTTGACGACGCGGGCATCCTTCGTCAACGTGCCTTGGGCGTAGCCCAGCTCGGTGAGAACTGCCGAAGCCCGCTCTCGATCGGATTCATGAATGAGAAGATCGAGATCGTTGAACTCCCTGACCGCGGCTTCCGGGTAGATGGAGTAGGCAAGATAGCCACCTTTTCGGACCAACACCTCCAGATCGTGAGCAGCCATCCGCTTCGTGATGCTCGCGATCTCCTGCGCGAACAGCCAGCTGCGTTCGCGATTGTAGAGATAATAGGTCTCGAGGAGCGTCGTGACGAACAGCGGCGCATTCAGGGATCGAGCGAAGGAACCGAGGACCGCACCCACCCGGTGGTAGGCGGCCAGATAGCTCAGCCGCGCCCACTCGTCTCCCGATAGTTTTACTTGTTCGCTTGCCTGATAGTCGGGCTGAAGCAGGCGCCGGCACAGGTCGATCAGCAGCCGGGCCTCATTTGAAATAGCCATGATCATCCAACCGTCTACGCAGTCGTCGCCAGGGGATTAATCGTTTGTCGGCTGACTGTTCCAAGTCTCCAACATTGACCCGCACAGGTCCGCACTGGGATTGTCCGCACCCAAGAAGATGGTCTGAGCCATCATGCGGAAACCAGACATCTTCTCGCGCAGTGTCTCGATCGACTCCTCCGGATGAACCGAGTCGATGATCGCGTTCGGCCCGAATGCGTTGAACTGATGGGAAGTACCGCGCGGAATCTGCAAATCTGCCCACGTGTTGGGCGGAACGACCACGTTATAGCGAGTCGATTCGCCGAGGCTGTCCGGGAGCTGGTCCGTGAATGACTCGAACTCGATCGGGTCGCTTCCGACCGGCCCGCTCAGGACGTGCAGCGGAGACAGGCTCGACACCTGAATACACGTGTCGCGACCGGTCATCATGCGGACGAAGCGCAGACCGGTGTGAAAGTGCATACGCGAACAGATCCCACGCGACGTCACATCGAAGAAGTCCATCAGATATCTGTCGGCGAAGAATCCCGTGAAGGGTGACTCGAGCATGTAGACGTCCCCCTCCTCGAACGTCTGCGCGCGTACGACTCCCTCGCGGTCCGGAACGCTCGCGCTGCCCGAAGCGTGGGCGGCGCGGACCAGGTTTCCGAGGGCGTCGACGATGGCTTGGGCGACGTGCGGTTCCAGGGTCATCACAGGCGTCAACCGGCACGACGCCTGGTCGGTGAACTCCGTGAGATCATGCACTTCGTTTGTCGAGTCAGGGTCAGCCTTGAGCCTGTCGGTCACGATTTCCTCGCCCCCATGAAGCGATCGACAATCTTCCGCCGGGCGAGTCTACGTTCTGGCCGCCGACCCGACCAGCCCAGGCGGAACCACACTGGTCAGCTGGCCCTCCAGCGTGGACCGACGACGGCTCATCCGTCGCCGACAAGACGTGACCTTGCAGCCTCCGCTGGAATCATGGATACTGATGCCTCAGCAGCCGGGTCGATGCCCGTCGATCCCTTGATGCCGCGCAACACACGCGACCCACACTCGTCGGGGGGATGGACGCCACCGCATACATTTTCCCGCAAAGGCCTCCTGTGTTATCCCACAGTGGAGGCTTTTCCGCGCCGCCTCTCGAGCGACGCGCCAAACCCCGCGTGGCCGCTGACACGTCCGCCGCTCTGTCAGCGGGCAGGTTGGATGTGGGTGGCAGAACACCCACCGTGGACACATTCGCTTTGTGGCGGGCGGGTGACGTGGGGCCGTAACCAAATCGGGTGTGGACGCGGCGGTGGTAGGCAAAGGAGCGGCGTGACGGCAGACAGGCAGGATCGACTCCAGTCTTTCTTTTCACCCGGCGAACAGGTAAAGCGTCCGGCCGCAGGTCAACCGAAGCGTTATCGGGCGAACGCCCTTCAACGGCAGATGTGGGCACTGGACCAGCTTCAGGACGGGCCCGGGGCGTACGTTGCCGGCTTTGCCTGGCGCCTCAGCGGACGAATCGATCCGGAGAGGCTGGCGGCCGCCGTTGACGGACTGGTCGCCCGCCACGAAGCGCTGAGGACGACGTTCGACCGCGTCCAACACCGCATCGAGGCCGTGGTCCACCCGCCGCAGGGCGGCCATCTGCACATCTGGGACCTGACCCAATCGGCGACGGCAGCCGTGCCGACCGACCCGATGGCCCACATCGAGGGTGAGCTGCGGAAGCCGTTCGACCTGCGCAGGGGCCCGATCTTCAGAGCTCACCTCTACGTCGACGGCCCAACCAGCGCCGTGTTGCTGTTGACCATGCACCACATCGCCGTGGACGGTGGCTCGGAGGGGGTCATCAACCGCGACCTGGGTGCCCTCTACCGCGGCGCCTCGGACCTGCCGACGCTGGCGACGAGTTCCGATTTCCGGGCGCCGCTGGTGAACGACGAAGAGGTGCCGGAGGGAACGATCGAATTCTGGCGGAAAACCATGGCCGGAACGACCCGGACGAAGCTCCCGCTGGACCGGGTAGCGGGCGACCGCCTCGATCCCCGTGGCGCGACGCTCAGTTTCCCGTTGGCCGCCGAGGACGCGGCTGCCGTCCTCGCCGCGGCGAGACGGCAGCACGCCACCCCGTTCCTGCTGCTGCTCACTGCCCACATGATCGCGCTGGCGGCTTTTTGTGGCGACGACGACATCGTCACGGGCGTACCCGTGCAGCATCGCGACGCCGAGGAGCTGCAGGACGTGGTGGGTGTGTTCGTCAGCTCGCTGCCGATCCGGGTCCAGCTGTCCAGGGACGACGAGATCCCGGGGGTCCTCGACCGGGTCCGGGACGCGCTCTACGACGCGTTGGAGCACCGGAACATTCCCCTGCAGACCATCGTCTCGGCTGCCGCTACGGAGCGGGACCCCACGGTCCATCCACTGTTCCAGACGATCTTCAGCTACACCATGGTGGAGCGCTCAGACCTCCAACTCGGTGACATCTCGGCCACCGCGCTCGAGCTTCCGTTCGGCACGGCCAAGTTCGACCTCACCCTGGCCGTTCGTCAGCAGCGGCAAGCGTTCACCGTCGCGGTCGAATATCGCACGAGCATCTTCGAACAGGTGACGATCGCGGCCTTCGCGGAGCGGTACCTGGCGATCCTGCGCGCGGTAACGGCCGAGCAGCCCGCGCCGCTGGCCACGCTGCTGGACCATCGGCCCGTCCGCCGGTCGTGACTTCTCCGCCACAGCACAGAGAAACAGGAGCCACAGCATGAACGGGGAAACCGAAAAGGAACATGACACGTGCCAGGTTGTCGTCAACGACCATGGCCAGCACAGCCTTTGGGAACAGGCCCGCCCGCTTCCCTCCGGATGGCGGCCGGTGGGTCGGCCCGCATCCCGCGAGGACTGTCTGCGGTCGATCTCTACCAGCTGGCTCGACATCCGTCCGCGAGGACCGGTGCCCCAGCCGACCGAGGGCCGGCCGGCGACGCTGCTGGAGAGTTTCCGTCGCACAGTCGCCCAGCACGCGGATCGTCCCGCCGTCAGCGACGACGACCAACGGCTCACCTACCGGGAACTCGACGCCCGGTCCACCGCGCTAGCGACACTCGTCGCCGACCGTGGCATTGGCGTCGAGGACAGGGTGGCGCTCTACCTGGAACGCGGCGTGGACTTCCTCGTCGCCGTGGTCGGCGTCCTCAAGGCCGGTGCGGCGTACGTAGCGGTCGATCCCCGGTATCCGGACAACCGTCGCGACCTGATGATCGGGGCGAGCGGCGCCCGGCTCGTCCTGACCACGCCCGGCTGGTCCACCCGGATCACCCACCTGGACGTCACCGTGGAGGAGTTTCGGAGCGCGCCCGTGTCCGAGGAGGCGGCAGGCCCGGCCCCCGCGATCGCCCCCGACAGCCTCGCGTGCCTGCTCTTCACCTCGGGCACGTCGGGCAGCCCGAAAGCCATCGCGCTCGAACACCGCAACCTGGTGGCGTTCGGGGCCAATCCGGCGCTCCCGGCTCTGCGCCCGGACGACCGGGTGGCTCAGGTATCGAGCGTCTCGTTCGACGCGTTCCACTTCGAGACCTGGTGCAGCTTCGCCCACGGCGCGGAGATCGTCGTCCTGCCGTCCTTCCCGGACCTGATCGGCGGCGAGGTGCAGCGTGAATTGCGGCAGCGGCGCATCACCGCCATGCTCGCGCCGACAATGGCGGTGAACCAGGTGCTTCGCGAGGACCGGGACACGTTCACTGGCCTGCGGATCCTGCACACCGGCGGGGACGTCCTGCTTCCGGCTGCCAGCCGGGATCTGCTCGACAGCGGTTTCAGCGGCGAGTTCTTCAACCTCTACGGGCCCTCCGAGGGAACGACCGCCTGCACGGCGTACCAGGTGCGGGAGGTGCCCGACGACGCCGACACCGTGCCGATCGGAGCAGCCCTGGCGGGGGTCCGGATCTACCTTCTGAACTCCGCCCTCGACCCGGTCGCGGACGGTGCGGCCGGCGAGATCCACATCGGCGGCGACGGTGTGGCCAGGGGCTACGTCAACGACCCGGCGCTCACCGCCGAGCGTTTCCTGCCCGACCCCTTCGCTGGGGAGGGGCGACGGATGTACGCCACAGGTGACCTGGCACGCGTCAACGCGGCCGGCCAGCTCGAGTTCCTCGGCAGGGTCGACGACCAGGTGAAGATCAGGGGCTACCGGGTCGAGCCGCGGGAGGCCGAACGCGCGCTCTACCACCACCCCGACGTACGCGACGCGGCTGTGCTCGTCGCCGGCACCGCGGACAATCGCCACCTCGTGGCATTCGTCGTTCCCCACGAGACCGCGTCACCGAAGAGCGTCCGGGCCCACGCCGAAAAGGCGTTACCCGACTACCTGGTGCCGAGTGACTTCATCATCGTCCCCGCGATCCCCGGCGATGACCACGGGAAGCGGGATCTCAGCCATCTCCACCGCCTGCTGGCGGAGCACCAGTCCCGCCGTGAACGCTGGGTGGAGCCGAGCCGGCCCCACGAGAAGTACCTCGCCGATCTGTGGGAGAAACTTCTGGCGGCCGAGAACATCGGCACTGCCGACGACTTCTTCGAGTTGGGTGGCCACTCGCTGCTGGCCTTCCGGGTGCAGCGCGCCATCCAGCGCGACCTCGGCATCAAGGTCGAGTTCCGGGCCATCCTCGAGAACGGTGTCCTGCGGTCATTGGCCGAGGTAATCGAGCTTCAGCTCCAGGGGGACGGCAGCCGATGACGCATCCGGATACCGCCATCGACCTGGCCGACGTCGACATGTTCGTGCGGCAGGAGCACCACCGTGCCTTCGCTTACCTGCGGCAGCACTCGCCGGTCTATTGGAACGAATCTCCCGACGGCTTGGCGTTCTGGGCGTTGACGCGCCACGACGACGTCCTGATGGCCTACCGGAACCATGCCTCCTTCAGCTCGCAACGCGGCGCCGTGCTCGGTGGCTCGTTCCGCAGCGAGAAGGACACCGCCGCGGGTCGCATGTTGGTCGCCTCAGACCCGCCGCGGCACCGCATGATCCGGCGGGCGCTGCACCCGGCGTTCGACCGGGACATGGTGTTGAAGGTCGAGCGCCAGATCCGTCAACTGGTCGACGAGGCGCTGACGCGCCTGGTCGAGGACGGCGGGGGTGACTTCGCGGAGCGAATCGTGCCGCAACTGCCGGCCGGTGCGGTCATGGCGATGATGGACGTCGACTACCACACCGCCCACGAGCTGGTCGGTCTGACTCGACAGATGATCGGCTTCCGGGACCCCATGTACGACGGTGGGATCGACTCCGCGCAACTCCGGCTCGCGTACTTCCAGAGCCAGATCTTCGATTTCTTCACCGACCTCGTCCGGACCCGTCGGCAGAAGCCCGGCGACGACGTCGTCAGCATGCTGCTGCGCGCCGAGTTGAACGGGCGGCCGATGCGAGAGGAGGACATCCTCTACAACTGCATGAACGTCGCCGTCGGCGGCAACGAGACGACCTCTTACACGGCGTCGAGCGGAATGATCGCCCTGATGGAGAATCCCGGTGAGTACGACAGGCTGCTGAAGGACCACGGAGTGCGAGACACCGCGATCGAGGAGTTCCTCCGTTGGGCTTCGACCAACGCCTACGTGCAACGCGTAGCGACGCGTGACGTCCCGATCAGGGACACGCTGATCCGGGCGGGCGACTCGGTGACACTGTGGAACGTCTCGGCGAACCGGGACGAGGAGCAATTCACGAGCCCGGACCGCTTCGACGTGACCCGCCAGCCCAATCGCCACGTGTCATACGGAAGTGGCATCCATCGCTGCGCCGGGGCGGTCACCGGGCACACCGAGCTCACCGTTCTGCTCGACGCGATCATCGCTCGACAACTGCGGTTGGAGCCCGCCGGCGCTCCACAGCACCTGAGGTCGAACTTCATCCTGGGTGTGAACAGCCTCCCGGTGGCGGTGGTCGGCGCCCGGTAGCTCCAGGGGAGCGACGCGTGCCGCACCGGACCGCTCGGGTGCGGCACGCGTCATCGATTGGAGGCCAGCCTCTGGTGGAGCTGCGACGCGAGCGAGGCGACGGTCGGGAACCTCAACAGCTCCACGATCGCGACCTCACACCCGTCGATGGTCTCCTCGATCTCGGCACGAACCATCAGCATCTTGAAGGAATCACCCCCGACCGCGAAGAAGTCATCGTCGTAGCCGAAGTCCGAGGTGCCGAGGACGGACCGCCAGATGGCGCCGATCCGGTCCTGGAGGTCCTCAACGGAGTTGATGTCGATGGCCTCTGCTCCTTGTTCCATCGATGTTCCGGTCAGGTGCTGGCCAACGCGGTGGCCAGGGCGCGCGGAGTCGGGTTGCGCATCAGATCCACGAGTCGCAGTGTGATGCCGACGGCACGCATCTCGACGAGGACGTTCACCGCGCGCGCCGAATTGCCGCCGACGACGAAGAAGTCGTCGTCCGGCCCGATCTCGGTGCCCAGCATCCGGGTCCAGATGTTCTGGATGCGACTGGTGAGGTCGCCGTCCGGCGAGGTGGGACCGGGCGTTCCGGCCGTGGGCTCCGGCAACGCCGACACGTCGAGCTTCCCGTTGACCGTCAACGGAAGCGCACCCAGCACGGTGATGGTGGCCGGGCTCATGTACGCGGGCAGCGAGGCGCTCGCATGCGAGGCGACGTCGTCAGTGTCCACGGTGGCCGTTCCCGCCGCTACGACGTACGCGTCGAGCCGGGCTGTGTTCGGATCGTCCGCGGCCGCCCTGCGCACCACCACCGCCGAAGCGCCCACGCTAGGGTGACGTTGCAGCACGGCGCGGATCTCGTCGAGCTCGATGCGATGGCCTCGAACCTTGACCTGGTTGTCCAGTCTGCCGAGGTGTTCCAGGCCGCCGTCGGGCAGCAACCTGCCGAGGTCGCCGCTGCGATATGCGACTCCACCCCGCAACGGATCCGGCAGGAATCGTCGCGCGGTCAGTTCATGCCGGTTGAGGTAGCCGAGCGCGACGCCCGCACCACCGACGTGGATCTCTCCGGTCCGGCCCTGCTCGACGGGCGACCCGGACTCGTCGAGAAGGTAGACGTACCAACCGGGTAATGGCCTCCCGATCGATCGGGAGCCCGCTTCAGCGAGCGTCCGGGTGATCGTCTGCTCGGTGACGTGCACGGTGGTCTCGGTAATGCCGAACATGTTGACAACGCGGCATTCCGGGTGTGCGTCGAACCAGGGCAACAGGCTCCGGGTGTCGAGTGGTTCCCCGCCGAAGATCAACAACCGCACGTCGACGTCGTCATGGGGTACGGCGAGCAGTTGAGCGAACGCCGACGGCGTCTGGTTGAGCACGGTGACCGACTCGCCGACCAGCAGGTCGCGGAAGCGCTCGGGGCTCCGGGAGTCAAGGCCGGACACGACGACGAGCCGGCCACCGGTCAGGAGGCAGCCCCAGATCTCCCAGACGGAGAAGTCGAACGCGCTGGAGTGGAAGAGGGTCCACACGTCGCCTTCGTCGAACTGGTATTCGCCCCTGGTGGCCTCGATCAGCCAGGTCACGTTCCGGTGCGGGACGACGACACCCTTCGGCTCCCCGGTGGATCCGGACGTGTAGATGACGTAGGCGGGGTCGTCCGGAGCGCGGTCCGGGGTGGGGCGGTCGGGGCTGGCGAGCCCGCGCAGCGCTTCGGGGGACGCGGTTCTCGCCGGGACCTCGATGCCGTTCAGCCGGGTGATCATGATGTTCGCCCCGGTGTCGTGGATGATGTGGGTGAACCTGCCCACCGGGTAGGACGGGTCGGTCGGCACGTACACCGCGCCCGCCTTCAGCACCCCGAGCAGCACCGCGACCAGATCGGCAGATCGGTCGAGGCATACGACCACCATGTCACCCGGAGCCACCCCGAGGGTGATCAGCCCGCGCGCCACCTCCCCGGCTTGGCGCGCCAGTTCCGCGAAGGTCATGCTTCTGGCGCCGTCGGTGACCGCGACCGCGTCAGGCGTGCCGGCGGCGACCCGGTCGAAGGCCGAGGTGATCGTCCTGGGATCGGCGTTCACGGACCGCGGCGACGCCCCGAGCGCGATCAACTCGGCGGTCGGAGGGTCGCCGCGGAACAGTTCGCGCCGGTCAGACGCGGGGTTCACCCGATCCCCCTCCGTGCACGGTCACGTCGATGAGCGACAGTACCTGCTCGACGCTGTCGGTCAGGTACATGTGTCCGCCGGGCAGGTCGATCATGGCGAAGTCCTTGCTGGTCGACCTCGACCAGCCCGCCACCTTGTCCCGGGGGACCAGCACGTCGTCCCTGCCGACCACCGCGGTGATCGGGACCGGCAACAGCTCTGCGGTGCTCGGCGCGTAGCGCTCGAACATCTCCACGTCGGCCCGCAACGTCGGCAGGATCAGCTCGCGCAGCTCGGGGTCGGACATCGCCGCGTCGGTGAAGCCGGCGAACCCCGCCACCCGGTCGAGGAACGCGTCATCCGGCAGCCCGGTGGCCCCCAGCGAGCGTTCTTCGGCCGGGGCGGCGGCCCCGCTGACGAACAGCGCGGCCACGGTGACGTCCGGTTCCGCGACGAGGCGATGGGCCAACTCGAACGCGATCAGGGCGCCGAGACAGTGCCCGAAGAGCACCACCTCGCCGGCCACGGCCAGTGTGGGCAGGAGGTCGTCGACCGCCGCGTGCACATCCCGCAACGGTTCGGCGTCGATGCGCCGCTCCCGACCGGGCAGGAGACCGGGCCGAATGTCGAAGCGGTCACCGCACAGCGGTCGCCACGCGTGGTAATAGGACGTGCCCGCGCCGGCGAATGGCAGACAGATCAGCGGCGTCGCCATTCCGGTCAGATCGCTGCGGAGCGCACCGACGACGCGGCCCGGTCGAATTCCGCCACGGCTGCGGCGGCGACCTCATCGGGGGAAAGGCCGTCTGTCGAAAGGATCAACCACGTCGGATCGTCGGCGATCGACTCCCGGCAGAAGGAGTCGAACCTGTCGAGCTGGTCGAGGTTGGTGCGGAAGTACGCGTTGAGTCCGTGGGCGTCGCCGTCTCGGGACAAGGACCGGCGCTTACGCTCGGCCGGCGAACAAGTCAGATAGATCTGGGCCGTGAACCGGGGGGTGCACTGGGCACGCCACTGCTGGGACAGGTATCCCTCGCCCGGGTTGAAGAACTCGTTGCCGCAGAAGACGCTGAGCCAATGCCGATCCTGAACCAGGATCGGGCCATCGTCCGAGGCGTAGGGTGAGGTCGCCGCCGCTTCGGCATCCACGATCATCTGCGCTGACTTCAAGACATGGAATGGGCGCAGGAGGTCGGGATTCGGGAACACCCGGCTCGTGCCGTCCTGCACCGCCTGCCTCGCCGCGACTTCCAGCGAGTCGGTGATCTCACTCTTGGTGATGTGGCAACGCCGGCGTTCGACGCGGTCGCCTCTCGCTTCGAGCAGTTCGTACACCCGACCGGTGGTGGTGGTCTTTCCGCCGAAGTTGAGGCCCTCGAACAACACGCCTCGGATTTCAACGCGACTCGGAACACTCATTGTCGAAGCCTTTCGAGAAATATTCGGGGGCGGGCGTTCAGGGCAGGCGGGTCGGGAACATCGGCTTGCCATCGGGCGACGGGGCATACCGTGACCGCAACGTCGACAGCGCCTCCACTGTTCGCACGGGCTGCGCACCGACCGTCGTCTCGTAGGCGAGCATCAGACCGTCGATGCCGGCCTCCCACAGCTGCGAGATGTACGCCAGCTCCGAACGATGCGGAAGCCAACTGTCGGCCAGGCTGTCGAACAACTGGGTGCCCACGATCACCGGGCAGGACAGGTCGGCCGCCGTCTTGATCACGTCACGGCAGAGTGCGTAGAAGTCGACTTCACCAGCTTCGAGCAGGAGATCGCCCCGGCCGAGCAGAATCGCATCGGCACTGCGCGCGATGTCAGCCACGGCGAGCGCGCCGGCCCGGGTCTCCACCTTGGCGACCACAGCCGGCAGGTCGTCGCGGCCACTCTCGCGCATGAGAGTGCGGGCCTGCTCGACGATGGACGCCGACTCGACGAACGACAGGATCACCGCCGAGAACACGGTGGACGGCGCGAGGCGCAGCGCGGCCGCGTCGCTAGGGGTCAGGTCGTCGAAGCGGGGCATCTTGCCGCTGACCACCGCGCCCCGACGCCGGGCGAGCATGCCGCCGGTGAGCGGTGTCGTCAGGCAGTGGTCGCCGTGCACCTCGTCGACCCGCAGCGCGTCCTCACCGTCGCCGATCAGGATCACGTCACCCGGCTCGAGGAAATGGCCCATGTCGTTGCCGGACAGGCCGAGCCGGGGCACCGCCGCGTGCTCGTCCGACGGCGTCGGCGTGAAGTCCACGCGGATCTTCGGGATGCCCGCGAGCGAGAACTCGATGTCGTTGGTGAACCGGCTCTTGGCTCCGGGCAGGTCCAGCAACAGGTCCTGTGGCCGCCCCAGCTTCTCGGCGGTTGACGCGATCTCCACCGCCAGACGGGACAGTTCGTCGATCGACAGTTTGGATGCCGGGAACCGGAACGCGTTCGCGCCGGCGACCACGAGCCGCTCCGCGACGCCAGGTTCCATACTGGATGGCCCCAGCGTTACGACGATATTGGACACGTTGGATCCCCGTTTCGCCAAATCCACCGCTTGATGTCCGGACTATCGGACGATCCTGGATGGGCGGATCGTACGAGTAACGATCTTAGGTAGCGGCTATGGCGCCGTCAAGGTTTCGTAGTGTCCAGGCGCCCTTGCAGGTCAGACAGAGATCTAATGCGGGAACGCGCGAACATTGTCCGGTGTAGATCACGTGGCGTAGTACTGATCGGCGGTGTCGAGGGCCTCGTCCAGAATGGCCAGGCCCTCGCGTGCCTCGGCCTCGGTCGTGGTGCACGGCGGGACGATGTGGATTCGGTTGCGGTTGGTCCTCGGCCACAGCCCGCGCTGCTTGCAGGCGGCGGTCACAGCCTTCATCGCTGCGGCGCCTGCACCGGTCCTGGAACGCACGAGCGGTTCGCGGGTCGCACGGTCGCGAACGAGTTCCAGAGCCCAGAACACACCAAGCCCTCTTACCTCACCGACTGACGGGTGCCGGGCGAAGATCTTGGCCAGCTCTGGCCCGATGACCTCACTGCCCAGCTTCCGGGCGTTCTCCAGGATGTGTTCGTCCTTGAAGATCTCGATCGAGGCGACCGCGCTGGCGCACGCGAGCGGGTGGCCCTGGTAGGTCAACCCGCCGGGGTAGCTCCGATCGTCGAACGTCGCCGCGACCTGCTCGGAGACGATGACGCCCCCGAGTGGGATGTAGCCGGAATTCACGCCCTTGGCGAATGTGATCAGGTCCGGCCTGACATTCCAGTGTTGGATGGAAAACCATTCCCCACAGCGCCCGAATCCGGCCATCACCTCATCAGCGATCAGCAGAATCCCGTATTGGTCGCAAATCTCGCGTACGCCGGCGAGGTAACCGGGCGGTGGCACCAGGATGCCGTTGGTGCCGACAACCGGCTCGAGAATGATCGCCGCGATCGTGTGGCCACCTTCGGCCATGACGGTGTCTCGCAGGTGCGCGAGTGCTCGGTCGGTTTCCTGCTCGGGACTGTCACTGTGGAAGGCTGAGCGATAGAGATATGGGCCCCAGAAGTGCACGGCCCCGGGGGCCGTGTACGGCTCGGTCCCCCAGCGCCGTTCGTCGCCCGTCACGCCGATGACGCCATGGGTCGCGCCGTGATAACTGCGATACATGGCGAGGATCTTTGATCTGCCCGTGTGCAGTCGCGCCATCCGGATGGCGTTCTCGTTCGCCTCCGCGCCGGCGTTCGTGAAAAAGACGCTGCGGAATCCTGGCCCCGCCACCTCGCAGATGAGGCGGGCCGCCTCCGAGCGAGCGCCGTTGGCGAACGCGGGCTGGATGGTGGTCAGGTGTGCGGCGTAGTCCTGGATCGCTTTGACCAGCCGCGGGTGTTGATGGCCGATATTGACATTGACCATCTGACTGGAGAAGTCCAGATAACGCTTGCCGTCATAGTCAACGAAGTAAGACCCCGATGCCGACGCGATGGGCAGCGGATCGATCTGCGCCTGCGCTGACCAGGAGTGGAAGACATGAGCACGAGCGAGCCGAAGGATGGTGGCCTTGTCGGCCGGGATGCCGGCGAGGGGATCGGCGAGTTCGCCATTCTCAGTCATAGATGCGCTTCCTCAGAGGTTCGACGTCGTATCGGACACCCTAACTCCGGCCGACCGTCCAGAGCGGACGGTTGGTCGGCTCCCGCATCGATGTTACAGACACTGATGTCTAGCTATGCGATATCATCTCACTTAGAATCGTGGCCGAGAGACTGCCCGCAGACTGACGGCGCACGGCGAGGGGACCACAGTGCAACTCGGGATTGTTCGATGAGCGCGGCGCCGATCGGATCGCTGGTCAAGCGGTTGAGCGCCCTCTACCCGCGCGACGACGACGCGCAGTTGGCCGCGGCCATCGCCAAGGTCGACGACGAGCAACTCGGCTTCGCCATCGCCAAGGAGAAGGCGGCGACGCTGGCCATGAACCGACTCGCCGCCATCGCCCCGGAGCGCATCGAACGACTACGCACGGTCACGGATCTGGCTGCCCGGCTCGACCTGGTGGGTGCCAGCCGCCAGCGGTTCCCCGCTCTCTGCGCCAAGATGGACGAGGCGGCCGGTCGGATGGGGATGCCGATCTGGACCATCAAGGGATTGGGTGCCCTCGAGTGGTACCAGGATCCCTACGCGCGCGACATCGGCTGCGACGTCGACGTCATGGTCACCGATGTGGACCACGCCATGACACTGACGACGTGGTTGCGATCGACCCAGGGATACGACTACACCCGCCAGGAGCTGCCCTGGTTGAAGGCGACCGCCGCTGGCGATGTCTACGGTCAGGTCAACCTGAGCCACCCTGACCCTGAAATACCGAGTGTTGACATCCACTTCGGCGGATACTCGGTCCGACACTGTGGCTGGCTGCCCTTGATCGGGCCGACTCCACCGCCCGGGCTCCACTCCTACTCCCCCACCGGCACCGTGCTACACGTTGTGGCCAACTCGGCCGGTGACTACTTCGTCCTGGCCAAAGACCTCAACGACCTGGCGGCCGCCTTGAGCGACGACCGCATCGACTGGGACGTCGTGCTGAGCAACCTGGACGCGGTCGCCCTGACTGGATATCTCGGATACCTCCTGGGCGAGGTGATCGCTTTCCAGGCGCTCGACGAGCCGCTGCTCGCGAAGGCTCAGCGGCTCCGTGACCGCTGCCCGGCCGAGCGTCTGCGGCCCGCGACAGCCGACTACTGGGGCGCGTCACACTGGCGACGCCGGTGGATCGGCACCTCCTTGCACGCCTTCGAGCTCGGCCGCCGCCGATCGCTGAAGGAGGGCGTGCGGTTGGGCGTCAGCGCGGCGCGCTACTACCGTCCGCGCTTGAAGCTGGCCGTCCGAAAGGACGCCGAACCGCTGCGTCTTGCGCAGTTGACGAGCTGGGAGTGCATCCGCCTGGTCCCGACCGAGGTGGCCGCGGAGCTGGTGAGCCCCGCTCCGCCGCGCTCGACCGAGGAGCCGGACGGCGCCCGCGACCCGCTCGGCAAGCAGATCGAGATCGTCCGGACCGGCGCCGGTGACCTGGTCCGCACGCCCGACACGGTGTTCGTGCCCACGTTGGACTACAACCTGAACGAGAGCCTGGTGCGGAGCGTGGCGTGACCGCCACGATCGACCTCACCGGTCGCCAGCCGGGCTGGCCGGCCAACGCCACCCAGCTCTGGAGCGAGTGCGTTGCCGAGGCCATCCGGGACGATCGCCACAGCCGCACCCCGCCTCGCGCCGGGCTGGCCGAGCTTCGGGCCGAGCTCGGTCAGCGATGGGGAATGGACCCTGAGCGGATGGTGGTCACCACCGGCGTGTGCGCAGCCGCCGCGCTGCTCACCCGGCCGGGGGACGTGGCGTTGGTGGAGAGCCCGGGGTTCAGCGGCCTCCCGGCCACCCTGCGGGCCATGGGCGCTGACGTCACCCTGACGTCGTGGGAACGGATGCCCGCCGAAGCCGCCGCCGCGGGAGAGGCCCGGTGCTGGGTGACGTCACCGGGCCGCAACCCGGACGGCGCGACCCTGCCAGCCACCATGGCCGAACGGATCGGCCCGCACCGGCTCGTGGTGAACGAGATCTACCGCCCTTATGAACCCGACGCCGCGGTCGTGGACGCGGACATTCGGCTGGCCTCCCTGTCCAAGGTCGCCGGGGGTGGTAGCCGGCTCGGCTGGCTGACCGTCCCGCCAGATCAGCTCGACTCCCTGCTCGGCCGGCATCTCGCCTGGCCCGCCACCCTCAGCCAACTGGCCTGGACCCTGTTCCTCAGGCGCGGCGGGCTGGATGAGGTGCGGGAAGTCTATGTCGTGCGATGCCACGCGGCCCGGGCCGCCTTCGTGACGGTCGCCGACGGCGTGCTCGACGATCGCGCCCGCGCGGCCGGTGGGTCCTCGCTGCTGCTGTCCACGGCCCAGACGGATGCTGCGGCGGTTTTGCGCGACCACGGCGTCCTGGTCGGGCCGGGACCGGATTTCCTGGCCGGCCCGGAGCAGGTCCGCCTGTGCTTCAGCGACGTCACGCCGGACGAGGCGACCGACGCCGGCCAACGGATCGTGTCCCTGGTCAACGCCGGCCGGTTGACCATTCCGCAACTCCTCCAACCCGTGATCACGAACGTGTGATCCGCCCGGTGAAGCGCAACTTTCGCTCCGATGTGGACAGCCCGCAGGAGGGTCAGTTCGTTGACCCGCGCCTCGGCCTGTGCTGAGGTCCGGGTCGGGTGGTTTGGCGGCGCGGCCGTACGGCGTGCATATCGTGAACCTCTCAGGACCCAATGGCAGCCAGGACAAGCCGCTCGGTCGATTGGAAGCGAGACAGGTGACACCGACCTTTACCGCACCTATCGGCCGCGTACGTTCGCCAAGTCCATCGGCCAGGAGCACGTCACCGAGCCCCTCTACGACGATCGGCGCGGGATCCGGACACCTTGACACCCGCAGAGCGGGTAACTAGGTTCAATTAAGCGTGAGACGATCTTCGATACGTCGATACGTTCGTTATGGATCGTCATCTCACGATGCGCTCATGCCGTACGCGATGAACCGAGGTGCACCAACGCCTTTGCCCTGACTGTACATCGTGAGCGGTGCAAGCACGGGGAGAACATGCATGACAGCTGTGGGCGATGAGCTCGACCAGGACGGACACGACGAGCTAGGCCGACTGGCGATCGAGATCCTACACCGAACCGTCCGGCCCGAACAGATCCGTCTGCCGTCCGATGTCGGGCGCAACAGTGGCGCGTTCCGCTCTCGCCGCATTCTTGCCATGGTCCGACCGGCCGACGTGACCGAGGTCCGTGCCCTGGTCGCCGATCTTGCGCGGCTGGGTGACGGTCGCCTGCACCTGCACCCGGTCAGTTCCGGGCGAAACTGGGGATTCGGATCGGCCGAGCCGGTGAGCGACGGCGCGATCGTGCTCGACATGAGCGGGCTGGCCACCATCCGCCTGCTTGACATCGAGACAGGCGTGGCCGTGGTGGAACCCGGTGTCAGCCAAGGAGAACTGGCCGCGCGCCTGCGCGATACGGACCACTTCCTCAACGTCACGGCGTCATCCGCCACCACGAGCGTGGTGGGCAACACTTTGGACCGAGGCATCGGGTTGCACCGGCAGCGCACCGACGACCTCATCGGGCTGGAGGTCGTGCTGGCCGACGGCACCGTCGCCCACGTGGGACGATGGCCTCGGCCGGACGTCGCGACGGCGCCGTACGCCTTCCAGCCCGGCCCCAACGCGTTGCACCTGTTCACGCAATCCAACCTCGGTGTGGTCACCGCCGCCGCGGTGCGCCTCCTGCCGCGCCCGCGAGCACGCCGCGTTGTGCGCCTGAGCTTCGACGCCGCGCGGTTGGCCGACGCCATCGACCGGCTGCGCACGTTTCAGGCCAACGGCTTGACCAGCGGCATCATCAAAATCTTCAGCGCCGGCGCGCAAGCGGCGTACGGTGGCGAAGGCGGCACCGGCTACTACGCGTACCTGCATGTGCGAGGGACGGAGGCGCTGGTCGCCGCGACCGTCGACGAGCTGGGCAAGGCCGTCGTCGAGGACGGCGTCTTCGCCGACAGCCGGGTGCTGGATCCGGAGGTCGACCCGGGCGAGTCCGTCGCCGAGCGGGCGGCGCTGCGCGGCTATCTCGGCGACCCGGACGCCAACGACGCGATGGTCAGCGGGATCTTCGGTACGCCCGCCGACCAGGTCGACTCGGCCGGCGCCGACGGCTGGCTGTTCTGCGTGCCCGTCGTGCCGTTCACCGCGACCGCGATCACGAGTGTCTCGCGACTGTTGAACGAGCAAGCGCGGCAGGCCGCTCCGCACATCGTCCTGGGCCACACGCTCAACGTGCTGCCCGACGGTTGGGTCGACGCCGTGGTGTCCATGCGCTTCGCGCGCACCCCCGCCGACGAGACCCGGGCCCACGAGCTTCTGGACACCCTGCACGAACGCCTCGCGGCGTCGGGCTTTCACCCTTACCGGCTGGACATCGAGCACATGCGGGGGGCACCAGGCCTGCGGGGCGACCCTGGCCAGGAGGAGATCCTTCGTCGCCTCAAAGCCGTGCTCGACCCGTCGGCCCTCATCTCCAGGGGGCGCTATGAGTAGCCACAGATCGTTTCCCGCGCATCTGGTATCGGTCCGAGACCTGGACCACGACCAAGTCCGGGACCTGTTCTCGGGTGCGGCGGCTTTCCGGGACATGCCTCGGGCCGAGGCCGTGACGCTACTGCGCGGCCACGTGGTCGCGATGATGTTCTACCAACCGAGCACCCGTACACGGCTGGGCTTCGAAGCCGCGGCGCTGCGCCTGGGTGCCTCGGTCATGGGTTTCGCCGATCCGTCGACGACCCGGTCGGTGGACTACATCGGCGAGACGCTCGAAGACACGATCAACGTCGTCGCCGAACTCAGCGACGCGATCGTGATGCGCCACTTCCTGGCCGGTGCGGCCAGCCGGGCCGCGGCCGTGTCGTCGCGTCCGGTCCTCAACGGCGGAGACGGCTCGAACGAGCACCCGACCCAGGCCCTCACCGACTCGTGGGTGATGGCATCGCGCCTGGGGGACCTCGAGGGCGCGGTCATCGGGCTGGTCGGCGACCCCGGCACCCGGGTGCTCCGGTCGCTCACGCTCCTGCTGGCCATGTTGAAGGTCAAGCGGATGCTTTTCCTGGTGCCGCCGAGCGCGCCCCTGATGTCCGCGTACGCCTCGTCGTCGTTCGTGCACACCACGCTGCCCGGCGATCTGCGGGCGGCGCTGCACGCCCACGGCATCGAGTACGACTTCCGCTCCGACGTCAGCGACCTGCTGGCCGAGGCGGACGCCATCGAGCTGATGCCGATCGACATCCCGGCGCTCGAGGCCGTTCCGGCGTCGCTGCGCAAGCAGCACAGCGTCACGCCGGAGCAGTTCCGGGTCACGGCGGCCAAGATTCACGCCACCGGGTCCAAGGCGCTGGTGCTGCATCCCGGCCCGCGCAAGGACGAGTTGCACCCCGAGGTCGACAGCCTGCCCAACGGGCTCTACTTCGACCAGGTGCGCGAGTCCCTCCACATCCGCATGGCGGTCCTGGCACAGCTGTGCGGAGTGAACCCGCGCCGGACCGATCGGCCGGGCGCTGTCGACGTGAGGGAGGCCAGGGCATGATCGGAGTGGACACCGGGACGACAGCCCCGGACGAGGTGAAGCTCGGCTTCTCCGACATCCTCGACCGGATCCGCCAGCTCACGCCATCCATCGCGGACCGCCGCGAGGAGATCGACAACGGCCGGCGGTTGCCGCCCGATCTGGTCGCCGCCCTGCGCGACACCGGGGTGTTCCGCGCGGCGATGCCGACCGCCTGGGGCGGGCCGGGGCTGAGCTCTATGGAGCAGATCCTGCTGATCGAGGAGCTGGCCCGGGCTGACGGTTCGGTCGGGTGGTGCGCCATGATCGGCATGGACTCCGGCATCTACTCCGGTTATCTGCGGCCCGATGTCGCGCGGACGATGTTCCCGCGGCTGGACATGATCTCCGCCGGCTGGACACCGCCGATGGGCCGCGCCCACGAGGTCGAGGGCGGCTACCGTGTCGAGGGCCACTGGCGGTTCGGGAGCGGCTGCCTCCACGCCGACGTCCTCAGCGGCGGTTGCACCGTGTTCCGGGACGGTGCCCCGCTGCTCGACGAGCACGGCAAGCCGACCTGGCGGGTGATGATGGCCAACCCGGGCTCCTATGCGATCGACGAGGCGTCGTGGGACACCACCGGCCTCCTCGGCACAGGTAGCTGCGACTACAAGGCGACGGACCTGTTCGTCCCGAAAGAGCACTCGTTCTCGTTTCAGGAGCCCTACCGCGAAGGGCCGCTGCATCGGCGCTCGGACGCCATCCTGCGCAAGATGCCCGGGGTTCCCCTCGGCGTCGCACGGGCCGCCATCGACTACGTCTACGAGATCGCCGACCGCAAGACCGACCAGCCGGGCGTCAGCTGGCGCCGGTCGCAACGCGTGCAGATGGTGGTCGCCGAGTGCGAGACGAGACTGTTGGCCGCCCGCAGCGCCGTGTTCGCGACGGTCGAGGGCCAATGGGAGCGCCTCGCCGCCGGCCAGCCGCTGACGAAGCAGGAGCGCGCCGCGGCGGCGCTGGCGCGCTACAACGCTTTCCGGGCCGCCAAGGACATCACGTCGATGTTGTTCGACCTCGTCGGTGGTGATGCGATCTACCGCCGGCGTACGCCGCTGGACCGCCACGCGCGCGACATGATCACCGCCTGTCAGCACGCCGTCGGGCAACACCGGATCGCCGAATCGTCCGGACAGCTGCTGATGGGTTCCGAGACCGACGCGGCGTTCATCTGATGCGCGAGGGGACTAAGCACGAGCGCATCGCGCACGTCGTCAAGGCCCTGCGGCCATCGGCAGTCGCCAAGACAACCGCGTTCCCGCCGACGCCGACACCGTGGGCCGCCACCTATCGCGTGGACTGGCCCGACCTCGGCGATTCATGCGTGGTCCGAATCCTCGACGGCAACGCGGATCCGGCCGAGACGGCTGTCGAGTTCGCCGCGGCACAGCGGTTCGCCGAGATCGGCGTCGGGCCCGGCGTACGGATGGCCGACCCCGCCGCCGGTGTTCTGGTGATGGACTTCATCGGCGGCGCGCCGGCACGGCCGCCGAGCGCACCGCAGGCGCTGGCGTTGGCCGACGCCCTCGCCCGGTTGCATGGTGCCGACTGGCACGTCGACCTGCGGCTGTACGCGAGCAAACGGGAAGCCGCGAAAGCGACCGTCCGTGAACTGACCGCGGCCCACGACCACCTGACGCTCTACCGGACGGTGCTCGACGAGTTCGACGGGCTGCGCGGCGGTCTGGCCATGCTCGACAGTCCGCGAGCGCTGTGCCACAACGATCTCAACCCGACGAATGTGCTCTTCGACGGCGACACCCCCTGGCTCATCGACTTCGACCACGTCGGGTTGGGTGATCCGCTGTTCGATGTCGCCACGGCCATGAAGGCGCTCGATCTGCGGGACGAGCGCGCGGACCGGTTCGTCACCCGTTATCTGGGCCGGCCGGCGACCGATGTCGAACTGGCCCGGTTGGAGCTGCTGAGCTGTTTGGCACTGTTGCGCTACGGATTGATGACGCTGACCCTCGTGCCAGCCGACGACCTGTCCCGCCTCGCCTCATGGGGTCCGGACCAGGTCGGCGAGGCGTTCGTGTTCGCCCGGCCGGCCGGCGAGTCCTTTGGCGGCTCGATCTTCCGGTTGAGTCTCGGCTTCGCGACGGAGGGGCTGGCCCGGCTGCGTGCCGAACCGGCCCGTGCCGCGGCGGGCCTGCTGCGGATCCCGGTGGGGGGTTGAATGGGCGTGTCAGTTGCCAACATCCTCGCGGCCGATGTCACCGCCGACATCGGTGGCCTCGTCGCGGCCGTACGCCCGTCTGACACGCTGCTGGCCGTCGGCTCGCTCGTCAACGGCCTGGGCAGCAGCTCGACCGAGCTCGACCTGCTCCTGCTCGGCAGTGGCGTACCCAGCGCGGGTGTGTCCGCGACCGTCTCGTCGATGAGTTCCAGCTTCTACCGGACGGGGTCAGGCCGGGCGGTGAAGGTCAGATTCTGCAGCGACGAGGAGCTGTATCGGATCGCCGGGACGGTGGACCACTTCGGCCAGGCGCTCATCGAACCGTCGGCGTGGGCGAACCTGCCGCATCTGGAGGAGCCCGCCCAGGTTCTGCTGCACGAGGTACGCAACGGGATCGTGCTGACCAACGCCTCGATCGCCCAGTCGTGGCGCGAGACGTTGCGGGTCGACCAGTTCCACCTCTACGTGGCTACGTTATACCTGCTGCGGTACGCCGCGCGCAGGCGCAACGTGTTGCAGCAGATGCAGGACGGTGACGCCGAAAACGCCGAGTGGATGCTGCTCGAATGCCTGGAGGTGATCCTGGCCGGGGCGCTGGCCGCGGCGGGCGAGACGAACCCGCGCCGGCGGTGGCATCTCCGGCTGGCGCGCCGGCTCGACGCCGGTTTCCAGGCAGCCGGGGTCGCCCGGGTCATCGAGATGATTCGCACGCGGCCGTCCGCCGGCACAGGCGAGGCAGTCGCCGTCGGGCTTTCCGTCGCCGATGAGCTGCGCGACCATTTGCTGCGCCGCTGCCCGCAATTGTCCATGTTGGCCGCGCCCAGCACTGTCACGGCTGGCGAATAAAGCTACCCGACCGCATCGTTGGATCACCATCCGGGAGACGAGGAGCAGTCATGCCCGCAATCGAGTTCATCGGCTATTCCCGCGAGGAAGCAGTCGAGCGAATGAACCGCTACATCCCGCTGTTCGCCCACCTGGACTGGGTCGATGACTTCATCTTCCAGATCGAGGCCGACTCCAAAGTGATCGGTTCGAACCGCATCGAGCAGCCGCTGGTTCGGGTCCGGTCCCGGTTCCCGGAGCGGATCGAGATCACGCGGAACATCCTGCTCGACTACGAGGACGTGGAGTCACTCGTCATCGACTTCCGACCGCGCCGCACGGCGTCTGAGCCGAAGGAGTAGCCACATGCTCATCTGCGGAATCAAGAC
The DNA here is from genome assembly GCF_040683695.1 of Micromonospora sp. NPDC093244. NCBI lineage: Bacteria > Bacillati > Actinomycetota > Actinomycetes > Micromonosporales > Micromonosporaceae > Micromonospora > Micromonospora sp. NPDC093244. The sequence goes on along the minus strand of NZ_JBFBEO010000001.1, from coordinate 912,633 downwards.
CACCCATGACGGCGGGGTCGCGCTCATCGACGACGGCCGGCTGGTCTTCTCCTACGAGATGGAGAAGCTGAACAACAACCACCGGTACGCGAAAATCGAAGACCTGTCCATCGTGTTCGATCTGTTAATTGAGCACGGATACCGACCGGAGGACGTCGACCATTACGTCCTGGACGGCTGGTTCAAGACCCACAAGGTTCTTTCCTGGCAGGGCCAGGAGGTCGAAATCACCCTCGCACCCTATCGGCGTGGGCTGATCGACACCGACGTGCTCCGGCCGTACTCATTTCAGACGCAGGACCTGTCCTATCTGAGCTTCACCCACTACGCCGGCCACGTGGCCTCGGGGTACGTCACGAGCCCGTTCGCCCAGGCCGGTCAGGGATCGTACGTGCTCAGCTGGGACGGCTGGATGTTCCCGTTCCTCTACTACATCGACGGCGAGACCCGCCAGGTGACCAGCTGCGGTCCGGTCATGCCGCTCATCGGCGAGGCCTACAACCAACTCGGCAGCCTGTTCCCGCCGTTCGATGAGCCGATCGAGTACCCCCACGTGCTCGCGCAGGCCGGGAAGATCATGGCGTACGTCGCCCTCGGCCAGGCTCGGGAGGAAGTCATCGAGCACCTGGGGAACGTCACCGAGGCAGCGTTCCGCCACGTCCTGGGTGCGGGCAGGGACGACGACCACTTCTACACCGTGGAAAACGGCAAGAAGATTCTCAAGGAGATGAAGAAGACCACCGCCGTGCAGGGGGTGAGCGCCGACGACATGCTCACCTCCCTCCACGTGTTCCTCCAGCGCAAGCTCGTCGAGGGCGTCCGTCGGGTGGTAGCCGAGTCGCCGTTCCCGGACCGTAATCTGGTGGTGGTCGGCGGGTGTGCCCTGAACATCAAGTGGAACAGCGCCCTGCGCGACAGTGAAGTCTTCGATCACGTCTGGGTGCCGCCGTTCCCCAACGACGCCGGCAGCGCGCTCGGCACCGCCTCGGCGGCCATGCTGAGCCAGAGCGACCGGGCCAGCCTGTCGTGGAACGTCTACTCCGGACCGCCGCTGAACGCCCCGGATCCGCTGCCGTCGTGGAAGCAGCAGCCGTGCACACTCGAAGACCTGGCGCTGATTCTTCACGAGCAGGACGAGCCCGTGGTGTTCCTGAACGGGCTGGCCGAACTGGGTCCCCGCGCGCTCGGCAACCGCAGCATTCTCGCGCCGGCCGGCTCGGCGAAGATGAAGGATCTGCTCAACGAATACAAGGAGCGGGCCTCCTACCGTCCGGTCGCGCCGATCTGTCTGCAGGAGCGGGCCCCTGAGGTGTTCGCGCCGGGCAGCCCGGATCCCTACATGCTCTTCGACCACCAGGTACGCGCCGAGTGGGTCGACCGTGTTCCGGCGATCTGCCATCTGGACGGCACCGCCCGGCTGCAGACGGTGACCGCCGAAGAGAACCAGGCGATCTTCCAGCTCCTGACCGCGTACGAGGCGCTCAGTGGGATCCCGCTGCTGTGCAACACGAGCGCGAACTTCAACGGCTCGGGCTTCTTCCCGGACGTGCGCTCGGCGATGGAGTGGGGGCGGATCCGGCTGATCTGGTCCGACGGAACCCTCTACGTCCGGGGCGAATGATGTCACCGACCGAGGGACCACGTACGGCCAGCCTGATCGCGAGCGCCGGACCGTCGATCTTCAGCCCGGAGAACTTCCGCAAGGCCATCGCCGCCGGCGCCTCAGCCATCCGCGTGTCGGCGTCGAAGTATCCGCTGGACGTGTTGGCCCAGAAGGCCGACGCTGTCGTGGCCGCGGCGAAGGAACTGGAACGCCCTGTCGATCTGTTGCTGGACCTGCCCGGTTCGAAGAGTCGGTTCACCAACGACGACTTCTTCTCGCTGGCCGGTGTCGAGCGTGTACGCATCTGGTACCAGCCGGTGCCGGCCCGCCGCGACATCGCCGTTCCCGAGATCGGGCTCACCGGAGACGACCTCGGTGCCATCATCGAACCCGGCGACGTCCTCATCGCGGGCGACGGCGAGGACGCGTTGCGGGTCGAGAGCGTCGCCGACGACCACTGCATGGCACAGCCGTTGACCTTCGGGAACCTGGGGCGTCGCAAGGGGGCCACGGTCGCGGGCAAGCGGCAGTCGTACGTGTCGCTCACCGAATCGGACCTCGAAGCCCTGGCGACGATCGGCGACACACCGTACTCGGCCGTCGTCGTGTCCTTCGTAGAAGACGCGAAGACGATTGAGATGGTGCGCGCGGCGATGGCCGCCGGCACGCCGACCGACCGCCAGCCGGCGGTGATCGCGAAGGTGGAGACCCGAGCCGGAGTGGCGGCGACGCGCGACATCGCCGGGGCGTCGGACGCCGTGCTGCTGGGCCGGGGCGACCTGCTGATGGACTGCGGAGAGCTGGACTTCTACGACCTCGGAAAGGAGGTCCTGAAGACGTGTTCGAAAGCCGGTGTCCCGGTGATCGTCGGCACACAGCTCATGCCGAGCATGTCCGTCGGGTGGCTCCCGAACCGGTCGGAGCTGGCCTACCTGTCGCATCTGATCGAGAAGAACGTTGACGGGCTCATGCTGGCCTTCGAGACCACGGTCGGCAAGCAGCCGATCCGCACCATCGCACTGGTGGCCGAACTGATCGAACGCTACGGCGGCGGTCCGACGCGGCCGATGTTCCCTCTGCGCTATGAGATGTGAATGACCGAGGCGCGCTCGTCGATCGGGCCTGTTCCGTGGTGGGACAGGCCCGCACCGACGCCGGCGTCAGCGGGCGCACACCCACCCACGACCTGCGCGACATCTTCTCAGGGTGAGTGGTGGCCAGTCCCGGCGGTCATGCCGAACCGGGCCGCGACGGTCGCGGCACGCGCGCAGTCGATCGCGTCCCGCAACGCCTTCACACGCTTCTCGTCGGACAGTCCGTCCGAGACCAGAGCGACGTGGGCCAGCTGCTCGATGGCCTCGGTCAGCGCGACCAGGCTCTCCACGAGCGGGTCGCTGCGATCGGCCTCGCGCATCATGACGTCGAGCGCGCGGTGGATCAGCGCGACGGCATGCTCGTGTTGGCTGCCCACTCCATGGTGGACGCTGTCGTTGCCATGGGCGGGCTCGACGAGCAAAGGATCCCCCGGTCTTTGCACTGCCCGATGTCGACGATCAAGCCGTCCACGGGCGATTTACGATACGTGTACGCATCGATGGGACGCAAGGTCCTCGCCGGCCTTGACCTACCCTTGACCGGCACCGCAGGACTGAAAGAAGGGTTCTCCGCCGATGAACGCCATCTTGACGTGACCACGTCGCCCAACGGCGGCCGGATCACGACGGTCACCGATCCGCAGTCCTACGCCGCGCTCGCGCAGCGGGTGGAGCCCGACCTCGCGCTCGTTCCGGTCCTGGCTCCGCCGGACGCGCCATCCGCGGTGGTCTCCGAGCCGGCGACCGCGATGCCGGGCCCGCGCGCCTGGCAGGGCGTGGTGCTGGTGACCGACGACGACTTCGAACCCGTCGGCCAGGTGCTGGCCCGCGGATCGGGGCGGCCGATGCGGCGCGCCACCCTCGCCGAGGCGGTCCGGCTCAGTACGGACGTCCCGGTCACCCTGGTGGGTGCCGTCGACGGCGTGACCTCGGCGGTGCTCGCCGCGCTGCCAACCCATTCCCGACTCGGCCTGTTCGTGGCCCGGGACCCGGCCACGGCCAGCGGGCTCGCCGCCCGAACGCTTCTCCACGGGCCGACCGTGGCCGCCAGGTCGGCCGACCTCTCCTTCGACACGGTCACCGAGGTCGACGGGCCGGACCGGCTGACCGGGCTCGACATCACGACGGCGGGGCTGCGGGCGGCCACGCGAAGCGGCGTCGCCATCCTCACCGGCCGCGGGCACGCCAAGAACTGCTCGATAAACCTGCTGGACGGGATGATCTGCGGCCGACTCGACGAACAGGCTCTGCTGCCCGTCGAGCCGGTCCGGCCCGGCCGCTGGTCGGGGCATCTCACCGCCTGTCAGCAGAGCCAACAGTGCTGCAGGTTCGGCTACAAGATCAGCGACAATCTGCGCGCCACGGACGTTCACGCGGCCTTCGTGGTGTTCGACGCCTGCCGCATCGCCGCCAGCGGCGATGGCGCGGTGCGCACCGACGTGTCGGTCCCGCTGACCATGCTCGCCGGCTCCTCCCTCGCCGTGATCTGTGCCGTAGGCACCCGTGGCGGCAGTTCCTGGGCGGCGCCGCTGCTGCGGGGGCTGCTCCGCGCCGGCCTGCCGCTCGGCACGGCGCTGGCCGAGGTCAACCAGGCGATCGCGGTGGACCCGACGGGCCTGGGCCGACTGGTTCTCTACGGCGACGCCGGTCTGGCGCCGATGCCCGGCGCCACGGCCGTCCGCGTGACGGCGTCGGCCGACGGGACGACGGAGATCCCCGCCGGCCCCGCGGCGACACTGCTGGACGGGACCGGCCTGCTTCCGCTGCGCCCCGGCGGCCCCGTGGTGGTGAGCCGGGCGGACGGCACGACCAGTTGGGCCCTGACCGAGGCGTACGGGCGGTCGATCGGCCCGGTCGCGCCCGCGCCGGGGCCACTCGACGTGTCCTGGCGGGACAGGTTCCGGCCGTGGTCACAGCGGCTGCGCGAGCTCCCCGAGATCGGCATGCGGGTCGACGGCGACCAGCTGGACGCGCTCGACCAGGCAGCGCGGACGGCGGTGGAGCAGCGCGCCGCGGCCGAGCATCTGGGCGCGGCCCGAGAGGCGGCGGAGGCGTACGCGTCAGCCCGCGCGGGACTGTTCGCCGTGCAGCACGCCGCGATCGAGCAGGAGCTGACCGTCGTAGCTCGCTCCTTCTACCACTCCTACGGCGGCTGGCCGGAGCCCTGGCAGGTGCTGCGGACGGCCGACGACGCGGAGCGGTGTCTCTTCTGCATGGACGTCACCGCCGTCCGTCACGACATCATCCCGGCCGCGGGCACCGGTCCCCGGTTGTGCTACCTGGTCTGCTCCCGCTGCGGCGAGGTCTTCTGCGGTGCGGCGGAGTTCGACGCGACGGTCGGGATCACCGCCCCCGTCGAGGTGGCCCGTGGGGAGCGGTTCCGCCTCGGCGTCGAGGTCACCGCCTCGGCGGACCGGGCCGTCGCCGTGACGGTCGGCGCCGCCTTCCGCAGGCAGGATCTGCTGCGGTGCCGGCTCGACGGAATCGAGTCGGTCGAGCTGGCCGCCGGCGCCGGCCACACGGTGGAGCTGGCCGGAGAGAGCGAACGGGAACGGACGATTCCCGACATGCACAACATCTATGTCCTCGTCGCCGTCGACGGAGCGGTCCGCTGCTTCACGCGCGCGATCTGGCTGGGGGCCTAGTGCGTGAACGCGACCAACCGCCTTGGGGCGCTCGTGGAGCGGCCCTTCCGCATGCTCTGGATCGGACGGACGACGTCGTCGTTCGGCGACGCGCTGATGCCCGTCACCCTCGCCTTCGCGGTGCTGTCGGTGGGCGGCTCGGCGTCCGACATCGGCACCGTGCTGGCCGCCTCCACCGTGGCCAAGGTGGTACTGCTGATGCTCGGCGGCACGCTCGCCGACCGGATGTCCCGCCGGTTACTGCTCGTGGGCAGCGACACCTTCCTGCTGGTCATCCAGGCAGGCGTCGGCGTTCTTCTCCTCGCCGGTCGACCGAACGTCGCGGTACTGACGGGTGCCGCGGTCTGCTACGGCGCGGCGGCCGCGATCGGCAAGCCCGCTTTCACCGGGATGGTCCCCCAGACGGTCAGCTCACCACGCCTGCAGCAGGCCAACGCGTTGATGGGCATTTCCCGCAGCACCGCCGAGATTCTCGGGCCGCTGGTGGCGGGCATCCTCGTAGCCACGACCGCAGTCGGCTGGGTCTATCTGCTGGACGCCGTCACCTTCCTGGTCAGCGCCGTCGCCGTCGGCCTGCTCAAACTGCCGCCCAGCCGGCCTCGTGGACGCACCAGCTTCTTCACTGACCTGGCGGTGGGCTGGCGCGAGATGGCCTCGCGCTCCTGGTACTGGATCGCCCTGTGCTGTCACGCGATCTGGAACCTCGGATACTGTGCCTTCATGGTGCTCGGTCCGGTCATCCTGGACCGGCAGGCCGGCGGCGCGTCCGCCTGGGGTTTGATCAGCACCAGCATGGCGGTCGGCGCGCTGGCCGGTGGGGCGCTCTCGCTGCGCTGGCGTCCCCGGCACCCGCTGACCGTCGCCCACCTGGGCCTGGCGCTGACCGCTCTCCAGCTCGCGGCCCTGATCGGCCCCTCGCCGATCCTGGTGAGCGTGGCCGCAGCCGTGGCTGCGATGGCCGGAGTCTCGTTCGTGAACAACGTCTGGCTGACAGCCATTCAGCGCCTCATCCCCGAGGAAGTGCTCTCCCGGGTGAGCTCGTACGACTGGCTGGTGTCCTTCACCGTCGCGCCGCTGGGTTTCGTGGCGGTCGGTCCGCTGAGCGGCCGGATCGGCGAAACCGAGGTACTGCTGCTGGGCGCGGCGTGCGTATGCCTCTCGGTGGTCGCCGTGCTCCTGGTCCCCCGGATCCGGTCGTTGCGGCAGGACCGCCACGGAAACCTGCACGGCTGGCCCGAGCTGGACGAACCGGCTCGTGCGGGGCTGGCCGACTCACCGGTTTCGACCGCCCGGAGCTCGTAGGAAGCCGCGCTCAGTGGCCCAGCGAATCGTCATCGGGAGGTTCGCCACATTCCACGACTGCGAAGGCACACCTCCCACAGGCTCCACATCGCCGCCGTTCTCGGTCTCGGGCTGGTGTGGCAACCTCAGCGCGAGGACTCTCATCGACGTCTCGTCGCGAACCCTGGCACGATCCCGCATCGTGTCGAACCACGTCTCACGGTCAACCTTGTCCAGGTCGTAACCGAGACGGACCAGCTCCTCGAAGACCGCATCCCAGGTCGGGCTGGCCGGCGCCAGAAGGCCATAACGGGCGGCCGGATCGGAATCATGCGCGACGACATTCGCCACCATTCTGGCCGCCACATCGACTGGCAGCCATCGTGGACCGCCACGGCCGGCCGGCCAGCACCCGGATTCGAGGCCGGCTCGCATGGTGAGCCACCGCCAGTCCTTGAGATTCACCTCGCCGGTCTCCGTGTCGGGGCCCAGACCACCCACCCGGTACGTACTGACGGAGAACCCCGCCGTCTGGCAGATCTCGATCAGGGATTCCGCCAACCATTTCGATTGAGCGTAACCGCCGGACGGAGGTTGGAATGGCAGCTTTTCGGCGTAGCTCCCTGCCCTGCTCCGACCGAGAACTGCCACTGAAGATATGAAGTGCATGCGCTTGCTGCGAGATTCGCCGGCCAGGCGCAGGAGCGCGAGAGTCCCCGAGACGTTCGCGTCGACCAGCCGCTCGAACGGAAGGGAGTGGTTCACCAACGCCCCCGCATGCACGATGGTGGCCACCTCCCGGCCCAGCTCCCCCCACTTCCGCGCCGAGAGGCCCAGAAATGGCAGCGACAAGTCTCCCACCAACGACTGGACCTGGCCGGTGGCGCCGATCCTGGGGGTGACGTCGCGTACCAAACAGTAGATCTCCTGATCGGGCATGGCTGTCGTAATCTGCTTCAGCAAGCTGCGCCCGAAGAATCCGGACACACCCGTGAGCAACAGCTTGCCGTTCCCTGCGCCACAACGGCCCGGCGGACGGAGTTCCGCCGCCGATCGACGGTATCGGGACACAAGCCCAACCAGGCTGCTGTCATCCCCGTCCTGAGTCACCGCGAACCCACGTTCGCGGCCGCTTGCGACGCGAGCTGCCTCCGGTCCGGCTTTCCCGAGCGCAGCCGGGGTATGGCTGGTAGCCGCACGATTCGCAACCCCAGCAGAGACGGGGAAGCGACCCGTGCGCAGGCATCTCTGACGAGTTGCTGGTTCAGCTCATGATCCGCTCGAGTCACGTAGAACACCGTCACGGCCTCGCCGCGATGCACGTCGGGCCGGGCAGCCGCACATGCGTCGTCGACCCCGACGACGCTCAGGACGACGCGGTCGAGTTCATCCAGTGAGATCGAGGCGCCGGCGCACTTGACCACGTTCTTGATTCTCCCGGTGAGGTACAAGAGCGAATGCCCTGGGTACCGCGAACTTGGCTCGACGAGCCCCAGGTCGCCGGTATGGAACCAACCGCCGGCGAAGGCTTCTTCGGTCGCGGCAGGGTTGTCCGCGTAGCCCGACATCACCGAGTGCCCGCGAACGACGACCTCTCCGACCTCCCCCGCGGGCACGAAAGCTCCGTTGGATCGAATCGCGATCTCGTTCCCGTGTATCGCCGATCCGACCGACGGAATATGCGGAGAACTGGCGCCGAACTCACAACCGTGCAGCACACCCCCACGGCTCGCGTAGGGCATCACGGTCGAGAAGTTCATGGTTTCGGAAAGTCCGTAGCCCTGAACGGCGCACTTGCCTCGCTCATGGATGCCCTCCAGGACCTCCGACGGCAGAGGCGCAGCCGCCGACACGAAGTAGCGCAGACGTTCGAGGCTGGGCCAATCCCGAATGCTCGACAGCGCACGCAGAAGCGGCGGAACCGTCGTTGCGAGCGTCGCCTCCTGGCGATGAAGGGTGGAGATGAAGTGGAACGGGTCGAATTCTCCGTACAAGAGGCAGTGCGCTCCGCGCAACAAGGTCGCGAACAGTCCGAATTCGAGGCCGTTGACATGCGAGATCGGCAACGGACATGCGACGACGTCAACGTGCGTCATCCTGTGGTGGCGTGCGACGGCCAACGCGTTGATCACGATCGAGTACTCGGCCTGGATGACCACCTTGGAAGCCGCTGTCGACCCTGTCGTGCATACCATCACGCACGGTCGATGCATGGCCGGCTCTTCGTCACCGACGCGTGGCGGACGAATCCGTTTCCGGCCGTTGCCAAGCCTCAGGTCGACCGTTGCCGCGCTCGCGATTATCTCGTTCGCGCGCACCTCCGGCTCGTTCGCGTCGACCAGGAGTGCCGCACCGCCGGCCGCGATGACCGAGAGGATGGAAACGACACTCTCTATCGAGTTGCTGACGTGGATTCCACAGATGTCGCCGGTTCCGACGCGAGATCCGGCAAGCTCACGCTGCCCGGCCGACACCCGGGCCCATAGTTCGGCGTAGGAGCATGACTCGTCGCCATCAGGTCGAAGCACGGTGATCGCGGGCGCGTCTCGCCGCACTTCCGCCTGTTCTGCCACACGTTCGATCAACGAAGGCCGCGGGATCAGCGCCTGGGACCAGGGAACCCCCTTGTACGTATGGGCCCCCAGGAAGTCCGCCGTCGACGCGCCGAACTCTGGCGTCTCACTTATCATGATCGATGTTATAGCACGAAGCGTCCTGACCGGACGCCAAAACGATCTTGGTCGTGACGGACTGCTACGACGGCAACCGAGCGGCGACCATTGTCGACGGTGGATGGTCGGTGGCCGCGTCGACGGTCTCGGCAACAACGCGACCAAGCCGGCTTCGCTGGGTCGCTGTACCACGGCGACAGTCTATATCCTCGATCAGCATGCCTCCTGAAACCTGGCACCGATCAGGAGGAAACGGGGGCGGCGATAGGGAGAATTCTCAATGCCAGACGCGACAGACGTCCGACGGATCCCGCGTACCGGCCTCTCGCCAGGTTTCGCCCAGCTACTGACCGAACGCCGGGCTCGGCTCGCCGAGCAGCTGACGACCGGCCGGCGTACCCATCGCTGGTTTCCGGTGCTCTCGGTGCTCGCGCCGGTCATGACTCAGGCGGAGGGTGAAATCACCTACCCCGGTGACCCGATGTGCCTGTACGCGGCTCTGTCGGTGGCCGTGCACAACGCTGTCCACGACGCGGTGCCCCTGGACCAGGCGAAGCACTACAACGACCTCGCGCCGCGCTGGACCAGATTTCCGGACCCCGCCTACCGCAACGCCGTCAGCCACGATGGCTACCGCCCCTACGGCGACGATCCGAACACCGACGAGACGGTCTTCGACCCGCGCGTCTGGGACCAGAACGCCAAGCGGCGCTGGCGGGACCTCGTCCGCCAGACGCGACCATCGGTGGTCCTCATCTCCAGCGTCTCCCCCGCTCACCGCTACGCGCTCGAGATCGCCGAGATGGCCAAGGCGGAGGCACCCGGCGTGTTCGTCGTGCTCGGGGGCCGACACGTCGACGAGACCATCACCTGCGCGCCGCGCAGCGAGACACTGACGGTGGCCGCGAGCAGCACCCTGGCGGTGATGCGGGCCGGCGAGGTGCCACACGTCGTGGACGCCACGATCTCCGGGGAGTCCTACCACTCTCTCGACCTGCTGATGCGGGCCATCGCGTCCACTGTTGATCTGGACACCGGCGCGGTCGACCCGGAGGCCGTACGCGGCTCGCTCGAGGAGATGCTCGCCGCGTGGGGGACGGCACCCGGGCGGTCCCTGATCACGCTGATGACGCCGGCCCACACGGTCGCCTATCCACAGCACGGTACGCAGATCGACCTGGCCGCGCTCCCGGCACCCTACGAGGGCTTCGCGATCCGCTCCCGCTTCCCCATCTTCGTCGACCCGTGCACCGGTGACATCCGGCGGACCGCCCACATCATGATCTCCAACGCCTGCCCCTACCAGTGCAACTTCTGTTCGGAGACGGCGAACCTGGCCGGCGGCCTGAAGAAGTTCCGCAGGACCAGTGCGGGCGTCGACCGGGTCGTCGAGTACGTCGGCTACGGCGCGGAGGCGATGTTCTTCGACGACTCAATATTCTGGAGCGGGACATACCGCGACATTCTCGACTTTTGCGCCGAACTGCGCGAGCTGCGCTCCGCGCCGGCGGACGCGCTCCCGGAGCGCCACCGCCGCAGCCTGCCCGCCGCCGCCGACATCGATCGGCTGCGGAGGCTGGAGTGGGGCGCACAGCTGACGGTGGACGTCCTCGCCGCCCTGAACGCGGCGGACAGGTCCCGCCAGGTCCTGGCAGCGATGCGGGAAGTCGGGTGCAGCTACGTCTACATCGGCATCGAGAGCTTGTCCGACCAGGTGATGGACAACATTCACAAGAATCTGCGACGCGTCGAGGGACGAGGCTGGGCCACGAAGGTCCGCGAGGCCGCGGTGCTGGTGAAGTCAGCCGGTCTGCGGGTGGGCTCGGCGGTCCTGTTCGGCCTCGACGGCGAGACGCGGGCCAGCATCGAGGAGACCATCACCGGGGTGGCGGGCCTGGTCGCCGACGGTCTCATCGATGTGGCCAGTCCGAACATCCTCACCTACCACCCCGCCACACCGATCACCAGGTTGCACGGCATGACCGACAAGCTGGACTACCACTCGCCACACATCGACAACCGCCCGCCCTACATCTACTTCGAGGAGGCGTTCCCCGGCGTGGTCTCCACCGCGCTGACCGAGGACGACCTGTGGTACATCCACACCGAGACGACGCGCCAATGGGGCACGGCACGCAACGACAACACGGCGACTCCACTTGATCGGTACGAGGTGAGCTTGTGACGAGATCCGACCCGATCGATCTGGCGGCGCTGCGGCGGCGGGACGGGGAAAAGTGGGCGGCCGTCGACGACGGGGTCCTGCCCGCGTGGATCGCCGACATGGATTTCCCGGTGGCCCCGGCCGTGCGCGACGCCCTGCTGCACCGCGTCGACACCGACCTCGGCTACGCCACCGGATACGACGAGTCGGACGGCGGCCCGCTCGGGCATACCTTCGCCGACCGCATGCGCCGCCGGTTCGACTGGGCCGCGGACCCGACCCACGTCCGCACGTTCACCGACATCAACCAGGCGATGCAGGTCGTGCTCCACCTGGGCACCACGCCGGGCGATCCGGTGGTGCTGCACTCCCCCGCCTGCCCGCCCTTCGCCGACGTGCTGGCCCGGCTCGGCCGGCCGCCGCGCCTCGTACCGGTGGTCCACCGCGACGGCGACTGGCAGCTGAACCTGGACCGGGTCGCCGACGAGGTCCGGCGCGGCGCCCGCGCGCTGCTCCTGGTGAACCCGCACAACCCGACCGGACGCGTGTTTCGTCGCGCCGAACTGAAGTGGCTGGCCGATCTCGCTGTCGAGCACGACCTACTGGTGATCTCCGACGAGGTCCACGCCGACCTGGTTCACGAGGGCGGCCGTCACGTTCCGTTCGCCTCGCTGTCGCCGGAGGCGGCGGCACACACCGTCACGCTCACCTCGGGCAGCAAGGCCTTCAACCTGGGCGGGATCCGCTGCGCCGTCGCCCATATCGGCGTCCCGCGGGTCCGCGAGGCCGTCGACGCCCATCGCGGCATCCTCTTCGGGCAGGTCAGCGTGCTGGCCATGACCGCGCTCAAGGCGGCGTGGAGCTCCGGGGACGATTGGCTCGACAGCGTCCTCGGGGTCATCGCTTGCAACCGGCGGCAGGTCCACCGGGATCTCCCCTCCCCGCTTGTGCACCGGTTGCCCGAAGCCACCTTCCTGTCCTGGATCGACTGCCGCCCGGCCGGTCTCGGCGACGACCCGGCCGCGTTCTTCGCCCGCGAGGCCCGCGTCATGCTGTTCCGGGGCAGCGACTTCGGACCGGAGGGACGCGGGCACGTGCGGCTCAACTTCGCCACGGAGCCGAAGGTCCTCACCGAGATCCTGCGCCGCCTGAACGAGGCCGTAACAAGTCTGCCGTGACCCGTTGGCCGGGGAGGACCGGCCGCCCGCCTCCTAGCCCGTTGCGCGCCGCTTCACGGGCGGGCGGGCGGCTCGGCCCTGGTGGGCGGCCACCACGTTCGCGACCCGCGCCACGGTGTCCGCGGCCAGCAGGTCGGCCACCTTGATGTCCGCGACCAGCTGACGATTCAGCCGGCTGACCACCTGCATGGCAGCCAGCGAACTGCCTCCCAGCGCGACGAACGAGTCGTCGGTCGCCGGCAAGGCCGGGAGGCCCAGCACCTCCCGCCAGGCGTTGCCCACGACGGCGAGCAGCTCGTCATCCACCTGTGGGGCCGGCCCCTGCCGGGCCGCGGACTCGGCCAACTGCCGGCGGGCGACCTTGCCGTTCGCGTTGACCGGCAGCTCCGCTCGCACCTCCATGCGTGCGGGCACCATCGCCGCGGGCAGGCAGGAACTCAGGTGACGGCGGGCGTCACGGATCAGCCCCTCGGGCTCGACGTCCGGCTCCGCCGGCACCAGGAACGCCGCCAGCGACCGGGCGCGGCCCCCGTCGTCGCGCAACGGCACCACGACCGCCTCGCGTACGCCGGCGTGCTCGCGCAGCCGCGCCTCGATCTCACCCGGCTCGACCCGGAGTCCGCCGATCTTGACCTGCTGGTCGACCCGTCCGATGAGCTCCAGCTCGCCGTCGGCACGCAGCCGCGCCAGGTCGCCGGTGCGGTACATCCGGGCACCCGGTTCCGCCCGGAACGGGTCCGGGAGGAACTTGGCGGCCGTCAGCAACGGTCGGTCCTGATAGCCCCAACCCACCCCGATGCCGCCGAAATACAGCTCCCCCACCTGGTCGACGGCCGCCGGACGGCCCGCGGAGTCGAGGACGTAGGCGGTCTGGTTGACCATGGGCCGGCCGTACGGGATGGATCGCCAGGCCGGGTCGACCGTTCCGACCTCGTAGGTCGTGCTGTAGACGGACACCTCCGTGGCGCCGCCCATGCTGATGAAGCGCGCCCCGGGAAACGCCCGCCGCGCCGCGTCCGGCTGGGTCAGCGGCAACCAGTCTCCGCCGACCAGGAAGATCCGCAACGCGCCTTGGCGACCGGTTCCCCACGCGGTGAGGAACAGCGTCAGCGCGGTCGGGACGCACTGGAGCACCGTCGCGCGCTGCCGCTCGGCGAGATCCGCCCAGTGCCCGACATCGTTCTCTCGCCCACGCTCCGGGAACACGATGGCGGCGCCGGTCATGAGCGTGCCGACGGTGTCCTGGATCGACATGTCGAAGCTCGGCGCCGAGACCGCGAGCACGCGGTCGCCGGGGCCGAGGCCGATCCGGTGATTGAGGTCGTCGAGAGAGTTCACCCGGCCGGCGTGGTCGAGCAGCGCCGCGTTGGGTTCGCCCGTGGTGCCCGACGTGAAGATCGCATACGCCAGGTCGGCACCGTCCACCGGCACCGGCGCCGGCCGCGACGCGCTCGGCATCCGCTCGACCGGGTCCAGAGTCAGAACGGGCGCCGAACCGTCCGCCGTCACGTCGTGACCCGCCTCCGCGACGACGAGGGCCACGCGACCGAGGCGGCGCAGTGTCTGCTGGCGCGCCGGGGGCAACAGTGGGTCCAGCGGCACGAAGGCCGCGCCGGCCTTCAGCGCCGCGTAGATCCCCACCGCCAGCGTCGCGCCGCGGGCCGCGGCCACGCCCACCCGGTCACCCCGACCGACGCCGGCTGCGGTGATCCGCTCGGCCAACGCGTTGGCCCGGCCGTCGAGCTCGGCGTAGGTCAGCGCGAGGTCCCCCTGCACCAGGGCGAGCTCGTCCGGCATCGCGTCCACCACCTGCTCGATGCGGCGATGCAGCAGGAACGGGGCGACGACGGGCTGGGCCGTCCGGTTCACCGCCTCGACCAGGTCGCGCTCCGCATCGGTACGATGATCGATGTCGTTCACGAGCGCGGCGTCCGGTGCGGCCAGGAACGCGTTCACATGACCGGCGATCCGGGCCGGCGCTTCCTCGTCGTCGGGTGCCGCGGCTGTCCGTACCGTCGTGGTCCAGGCGTCGTCGGCGGGCTCGAAGCGGAACGTCACGGCGTCGTCCGCGGCCACTTCCACGGCCGGGCCTCGTACGTCGTCGACCCGTACGCCGGCCCGACATCCGCCCATCGTCTCGGCGGTGCTGGCGACCGGCACCGATCGCCACGACGCGGCCCCCGCGTCCCGGACCCGCAGTTCCGCGGGCATCGTGCCGTAGCGGGCCAGCAGTGTCCCCACCGCGGCCACGAAGTCGCCCGGTGCCGTGCGCGCCGGCCCGACGGGAACGGTCGCCGACCTGCCCGGCCCGGCCGTCCAGAGTGCGGGATAGACAGGATCAGCGCGGTCCACCATCTGTGGCGTCCCCTTCCGGTCGGTTCAGCAGCTCGATCAGGTCGTCGGCGAATTCGGTCGCCCAACAGTGGTCGAAGACCTCGGTGGGGTACTCGAGGCTGATCGCCAGTCCGCTCGTCGTGTCGAGGAACGTACAAATAAGGTCGAATGTGTGCTCGCCCTGGTAGACGTCGAGTTCCACCGGGCTGACACCGGGCAGGTCCAGCGTCGCGGGCGCACTACCGCCGGTCCGCAGCTGCATTGCGACCTGGACGATCGGGTTCCGCCCGCTGGTGCGGCGCGGGGCGAGCCGTTTCACCAGGGACGAGAACGGCACCTCGTGGTCGATCGCGGCAAGCATGGTTGGGCCGAGGGAACGGGCCACGGCCTCGACCGCGGCGTCGTCGCTCACGGCACAGCGCAACACGACGAGATTGACGAAGTATCCGATGAGCGGCTCGAACTCGGGTTCCACCCGACCGACGAGCATGGTTCCGAACGCGACGTCCGACTCACCCGTGCGCCGCCGCAGAACCATCGCGAAGGCAGCGGCGAGCAGTGCGAACAGCGAGGTGCCCGCCGCCGCGGCCCGGGGCCGTGCGTTGTCGGCCGCGGAGGCGGGGACCGGGACTATCAACCGGTCCGCGGCGAAGGACGGGCGGGGCGAGCGCGGCCGCCCGTTCGCCAGGTCCAGGGTCGGCGCGCCGGCGAGCGCGCCCTCCCAGTACGCCAGCCGGGCGTCCAGCTCGGCCGGATGCGGCCACTCGCGCTGCCACCAGGCGTAGTCGGTGTACCGCACCGGCAACCTCGGCAGGACCGCCAGCGGATCGGCGCCGCGCCACAGCGCCTGGTAGGCCATGGACAGCTCGTTCAGCAGGATGCGCAGAGACCACCCGTCGCTCACGATGTGGTGCATGACGAACACGACCACGTGGTCCTCGTCACCGAGACGAAACACCGCCGCCCGCAGCGGCCTGTCCACCAGCAGATCGAACGGCTTTCGCGCGAGGTCGTCGACCGCCTCCCGCACCTCCTGGGCGTCGGCACCCGTGAGGTCGTGGTGCGACAGATACAGCTCGTCGACCGGGAGCACCTGTTGGAAGGGCTCTTCTGACTCGTCCTCCGGGAAGACGGTCCGCAACGCTTCCTGGCGGCGGACGATCACTTCGAGCGCGGTGCGCAGCAGGTCGATTCGAAGTGGTCCGGTGAGCCGGTACGCCACCGGCACGTTGTATGCGCTGCTGGACGGCCTGACCTGCTGATGCAGCCACAGCGCCTCCTGGCCGAAGGCGAGCGGGGCGCCGTCATCGATCATCGCCAGCGGTCGCTTCGCGGTGTTGCCTCCGGCGCATCGATCACAATGAGCATCCTAGCGAGCGGCGTCTGCCGAGTCATCCGCTCAGGCACACAAAGATCAAGGGCACCTATCCGATCGAATAAGTGCCCTTGATCTCGCGGCCCTGGCGTTGTTGTTCTATGCCCGGTTCGATCATGGTTTGTTAGATGCCGTAGGCGGCGAAGGTGTCGGCGCGGTCGTGCAGATCGCGGCGGGCGTGGGCGATGTTGGCGCGTCCGGCGAGGCGGAAGGTGTTCAGGGCCAGGTTGCCGAAGGCGGCCAGGTTGCGAGGAGCGGTACCGGTTCTGAGCTGGGAGTCGTCCTCGTCGAAGGTGACGTCTCGGGCCCAGTGGAGACGGTTTTCCACTGTCCAGCGCCCCTCTCGAATAGTGGTTGAGGTGGTGCGGTCTGCCTGTTTGGCGAGGGTGTCACCGTTGCGCAGGTGAGCCAAGGCCATCAGCGCCTGCTGCTGCGGCGCAACCCAAGGCGTAGCCCAGCAGCCCTGCCACCGGCGACCCACCGGGCTAGAAACTGCTTCACCAGATCAAGAGCCGTCCTGGCCCCGCGCGCACGTACCCTTGAAATGACCCCTGCGGGCCGGACTCTTCGATGTGTGTCAAGGGATTCCTGGTGGTTCTTCTCGTAGGTGTCGGGGCTGACGTTACCCAGACGCTGCGCCGGCGGCGAGGGTTGTAGAAGCCCGGTCCGGGTCCAGGAGTGGATAGCCCCGGCCAGAGCACCTCGACCAAACGATCACCGCCATGTGCGACGCCCAACCAACGGACACAACGCCACAGACGGCCGCAGCACAGGCCACGATCGCAGCTTGTGACCCAAAGCTCGTCCAGTACCGGGCCGCCCTCGACGCCGGCGCAGACCCCGCACTAGTCACCGGTTGGATCACCCAACCCAAGCCGAACGGACACGAGCCGAAGCTGATCTTCAAACGACCCAGCAGACAGCGCCACACCGGATGAGCCGCTCCCAGATCGCCGACCTCCCTCAAGGTGACCCTCGGTGGGGAGTCGGAGGGCCGCCGGTCGGTTGGCGCTCGTACCCCGCGATGAGGTGGGCGGTCACCGGGCGGCCCTGCTGTGTCGCGTCAGAACGGCGGCCCCGACGACCTCTGCCGAAAGCGTTTCCAGGCACGTCGGCGGGCGGTGGCCGGGGAACAGGGGCGCCCGCCACGACGGCGGACGCCCCGAACGTTCCACGGCCTGGGTCAGCCGATCAGCGTGACCGAGTAGTTGTACGTCGTCCCGGTCACCGAATAGGTCGCGCTCTGCCCGTTCTGGCAGTACGACACGAAGCTGCTCGGCGTGCCCTGCGCTCCGGCCACCGCGTCCACCACCGGCCGGACATCGGCGCCCACCGGCAGCGCGGTGGTGGTGAGATCGATCGTCCGCGACTGGTTGATCGGGTAGGTGTCGGTGTTGGACGTCTCCAGACCATTGCTCGCCGCGACGCTGAAGGACATCACGAACGCGGCGTTGTTCACCACGGTGATGCGCTCGACGCAGGGTTCAGCCTGCGCACTGGCCGCGGTGGCCGCGGTGGCCGCTGCCGCTGCCGACCCGCCGGCGGCGAGCGTCCCGACGAGTGCGGCTCCGACGAGCCTGGCGGGGAAGGTCATGCGTTTCACTCTCGATCGTTCGTGGCGCCGGGCACCGACCGGCGGTGCCCGGCGTACGGTCCATATCGAAGTTCCCGCTCATCTCAGATCGAATCCTGTAGATCGGCATCTCTGGCCGACCCGTGGCGTCGGACCGCGGCAGGCCGTGCCAAACCGCACGTCGCCGACGACCGTACGGACATCCGGTTACCTCAGTGGGAACAACTGTGGCTGCTGATCCTCCCGGCGGCGAGTCCGCGCATCATGACCGGCGTACGGCAGGCACTCTCGGTGGCGACAGAGGGGTGCAGTTGGGCGGCTGTCCCATCGTCATCAACGCCTCCTGGACCCTGCACCGGGGCAACGGCATCCTCACGCTGTACTCGGCGACCAAGGCGGCGGCACACAACCTGGCTCGCACGCTCGCCGTGGAACTCGGCCCGCGCGGCATCCGCGTGAACTCCATCAGCCCCGGATACATCGACACGCCGGTGTATCCCGCTGCCGCATTGAGCGAGGTGGAGATGGCGGCCGTGACCGACCGAGTCGTTGCGCGCCGGTTCGGCCATTCGGAGGGTTCTTCGGCCCGTCCAGCTCTGGGAGACGCGCGGCCGGGTCACCGAGGCCCGGCTCAGCCGGGAGGCCGCCGATCCGGCCGTCGGCAGGCGGCTGTGGGCGGCGGCCGAGGAACTGACCGGAGTCCGCTATCTCTGACCTCCGGCGGTCACGGGGCACCCTGGTCCATGTCGAGGGTGTCGAGGCCCGTTCGCGCGATCATCGAACCCGACCTGATGATCAAAGTGGCGGTTGACCTGCGGTCGCGCTGACCTGGTCCGGTAGTTCCGGGCCGGACGCCCGGTCGCCGTCGTCTCGCAGCCGGATGGAATGCCATGCGGCGCGTACGTGGCTGCGCATGACCGACTCCGCCCAGTCGGGGTCGGGCGCGGCCAGGGCCGCCACCAGTTCGTGATGGTGAGCCAGGCTGCGGCGCAGAGCGTCCGGGCTGTAGCGGGAGAAGGTACGCCAGACGAGCGGCATCTGGATCACCGATGAGACGACGCCGGCCAGTCGGCTGTTGTCGGACGCCTCGAGGATCATCCGGTGGAACCGGTTGTTCAGCTCGGTGAGCTCGTCCACATCGGTCGGTCGTCCGTCTGGCGCTACCTCGTCCATGCGGTGGGCCAGCGCGTCGAGCGCGTCTACGTCGATGGTGCCCGTGGTCGCCGCCAGTCGACAGCCCCACGGCTCGAGCACGGCCCGCAGACTGAAGATCTCGTCGAGGTCGTGGATGCTCCACGCCTGGACCTGTACGCCACGGTTGCGTTCGTGACGGACCAGCCCCTCCGCGGTCAGCCGTCTGAGCGCCTCCCGGACGGGCGTTCGGCTCACCCCGATCGACTCGGCCAACTCGCCCTCGCGGAGCCACGCGCCGGCCGACCGTTGCCCGGACAGGATCTGTTCCCGGATCAGCCGGTAGGCGTCGTCGGCGGCGTGGCCGTTGTCGGCCTCCCGCGGTGGCGTGTGGTCGCTCATGATGCTCGGCACCGTAGCAACACCGCAGGTTGTATGCAATCACTCCGCAGGGCATTGACACCCGAGGCCCAGCGGCCTACTTTCCCAGCACAACATGCTGTAACGAGAGTCACAAACCTGTGAATTGCATGCAAAGAGACGTTGATTGAGGGGCTCATGAGCACTCCACTGCCGCTTGACGACATCCGGGTGATCGAGCTCGGGCAACTGCTGGCGGGGCCGTTCTGCGGTCAACTCCTGGGTGACTTCGGCGCCGAGGTGATCAAGGTCGAGGACCCGGGACAGGGCGACCCCATGCGGCAGTGGGGGCGCGAGAAGCCGTACGGCAAGTCGCTCTGGTGGCCGGTCGTGGCGCGGAACAAGAAGGCCGTGACCGCGAACCTGCGGACCGAGCAGGGTCAGGATCTGGTACGACAGCTCATCGCGCGGGCCGACGTGTTGATCGAGAACTTCCGGCCCGGCACGTTGGAGCGCTGGGGGTTGGCCCCGGAGCAGCTGTGGGAGATCAATCCCGGTCTGATCGTCACCCGCGTGACCGGCTTCGGGCAGACGGGCCCGTACTCGTCACGTGCGGGATACGGATCGATCGGCGAGGCGATGGGCGGAATTCGGTACGTGACCGGCGACCCCGATCGCCCTCCGGCCCGGGCCGGCGTCTCGCTGGGAGATTCGCTGGCGGCGACCTTCGCCTGCCTGGGCACCCTGGTGGCGCTGCACCAGCGCGGACGTACCGGTCGAGGCCAGGTGGTGGACTCGGCCATCTATGAGGCCGTGCTGGCGATGATGGAGTCGCTCATCCCCGAGTACCAGATCGCCGGCTACCAGAGGGAGCGGACCGGTACGACCCTTCCGAACGTGTCCCCGAGCAACGTCTACCCGACGGCCGACGGCGAGATGGTGCTGATCGCGGCGAACCAGGACACGGTCTTCCGACGGCTCGCCGAGGCGATGGGGCAGGCGGAGCTGGCCACCGACGAGAAGTACGCCACCCACGGCGCCCGGGGCCGGTGGATGGAGCAGTTGGACGGCCTGGTCGCCGAATGGAGCTCCACGCTGACGGCCGACGATCTACTCGAACGGCTGCACGCCCAAGGCGTTCCGGCAGGCCGCATCTTCAGGGCCCGGGACATGCTCGAAGACCCGCACTTCGCCTCGCGCGAGGCGATAGTCCGGCTGACCCACCCCGGTCTCGGGGAGTTCGCCATGCACAACGTCGTACCCAAGCTCTCTGACAGCCCGGGCCGGGTCCGGCACGTCGGCCCCGAGCTCGGTGAACACAACGAGGACATCTATCGCGACCTGCTGGGGCTCGGCGACGACGCGATGGCGTCGCTGCGTTCTGCCGGCGTCATCTGAGGAGGAACCATGACCTACCGACTCGGCGTGGACGTGGGGGGAACGTTCACCGACATCCTGCTGATCGACGAGGCGACCGGAGAGACCTACCGGGCCAAGACCTCCTCCACGCCCGAGGACCAGTCCATCGGGGTGCTGCGGGGCATCGAGCGGGCCTGCGAGGCCGCCGGCGTGCCCATGTCGGAGATCACCGAGGTGTTCCACGGCACCACTGTCGCCACGAACGCGATCCTCGAGGGCAAGGGCGCCCGGGTTGGGCTGGTCACCACCGACGGCTTCCGGCAGGTGCTCCAGATCGCCCGTTCCTTCGTGCCGGGTGGCCTGGCCGGCTGGATCATCTGGCCGAAGCCGGAGCCGCTGGCGGCGCTGGAGGACACAGTGGAGGTCGTCGGCAGGATCGGTGCCGACGGCGCGGTGGTGACCGAACTCGACGAGGCTGACGTCCGTGCGAAGCTGCGCAAGCTCCGCGCGCAGGGCATCGAGGCGTTGAGCGTCAGCCTGATCAACTCCTACGCCAACCCGCGGCACGAGCGCCGGGTGGCCGAGCTGTCCGCCGAGGAGCTTCCGGGCGTACCGGTGTCGCTGTCGTCCTCGGTGTTGCCGGAGCTTCGCGAGTACGAGCGGACCATCACCACCGTCGCGAACGCGGCCGTACAGCCGCAGGTGGCGCGCTACGTGGCCAACCTCGAGGCGCAGCTGCGCGAGTCCGGGGTGGATGGCCGGCTGTGCATCCTGCGCAGCGACGGTGGCCTGGTCTCCGCGGCCGTCGCCGCGGACAACCCGGTGAACCTGCTGCTGTCCGGGCCTGCCGGAGGGGTCACCGGCGCGACCTGGGTGGCGGAGCAGGCCGGCTACCCGGACTTCCTGACCTTCGACATGGGCGGCACGTCCACCGACGTCGCCCTGGTGCAGGGGCTCACGCCGCGGGTTGGTCGGGAGACCACAGTCGGGGACCTCAAGGTCCGCGCCACCTCCGTCGACGTACGAACCGTGGGTGCCGGCGGTGGATCCATCGCCCACGTACCGCCGCTGACCCAGGCGCTCCGGGTTGGGCCGCAGTCGGCAGGTGCCGCACCCGGCCCTGCCGCGTACGCGGCGGGCGGTGAGCAACCGACGGTGACCGACGCGAACGTGGTGCTCGGCTACCTGCCCACCGATCTGGCCGGGGGCGAGATCACGCTGGACCGTGCGGCGGCGCGAGCGGCGGTGAAGTCGATCGCCGACGCCACCGGCTTGGAGTCGGTCGAGGCCGCCGCCGCGGGCATCATCGACATCGTCAACGAGAACATGTTCGGGGCGTTGCGGCTGGTGTCGGTACAGCAGGGCTTCGACCCGCGCGACTACGCGCTGGTGGCCTTCGGTGGCGCCGGCCCGTTGCACGCCAACGCTCTCGGCAGGCTGACCGGGGCCTGGCCGGTGATCATCCCGCCGTCGCCGGGAGTGCTGTGCGCCTACGGCGACGCGACGACCAATCTGCGCGACGAGTCGGTGCGGACATTGGTGCGCCGCTTCAACGAGATGACCGACGAGAGCCTTCGCGCGGTCCTCACCGAACTCGCGAGCAAGGCGTGCTCCACGCTCAGCGAGCAGGGCGTCCCCGAGGATGAGCAGCACGTCGTCTACTCCGCCGACCTGCGCTACCACGGACAGGGTTTCGAGATCCCGGTGGCAGTCGACATCGACACCTTCGACGGGGCCGGCGGTGGGCTCGCGGCCCTGCGGTCGGCGTTCGACGCCGATCACCAACGACTGTTCTCCTTCGTCCTCGATGCCGAACACGAGCTGGTGACCGTCCGGGCCACCGCTCACGGTCCCCGGCCCCAGGTTGCCGCGCCCGAGCTGGGGCATGGTGACGCCGACGCGAGCCACGCACTGCGGGCACACCACCGCATCTGGGTCGAGGGCGCCGACGTGGAAGCCGGAATCTACGACCGGGCCCTGCTGCGAGCGGGCAACGTCGTGCCCGGTCCGGCGATCATCACCGAGATGGACTCGACCACCCTCGTGCTGCCCGGGCACACGGCTACGGTGCACCCGAGCGGCAGCCTCCTCATCCGCCCCGCCGACACCCACCGGGAGAACTGACCATGGCACGCCTCATCGAGACCGCTACCGGACCGCTTCGCTCCGTGGACGTCGACCTGGTCACCATCGACCTGATCGAGAACGGACTGCGCAACGCCCGCTACGAGATGGACGAGGTGCTGTTCCGGACCGCGCTGTCGCCGGGGATCCGTGAACAGCACGACGAGTTTCCGCTGATCGCCAACCGAGACGGAAAGATGATGGTGGGGCAGTTCGGGCTGTCCATCCCCGACTTCCTGGAGAACTTCGACGGCGACATCGAGGAGGGCGACGTCCTGCTGACGTCGGACCCGTACTCCTGCGGTGCGGCGATCAGCCACGCGAACGACTGGCTCGTGGTGCTGCCCATCTTCTTCGAAGGCCGCATCGTGGGCTGGGCGGCAATGTTCGGGCACATGTCCGACGTCGGCGGCAAGACGCCGGCGTCGATGCCGACTGATGCCCGCACCATCTTCGAGGAGGGTGTGGTGATCCCGCCCTTCAAGCTGTACCGAAAGGGTGTGATCGCCGAAGACGCCCTGCGGATCATTCTCAACCAGGTGCGGAAGCCCGACTGGAACCGCGCCGACCTCAACGGCATCGTCGCGGCGTGCCGGACCGCTGCCCGTCGGGTCCAGGAGATGTGCGCCCGGTTCGGGGTGGACACCTACGACTCGGCGCTCGACCAACTCCTGGACCGCAATCACCGGGCGATGAAGGTCCTGCTCGCAGCGGTCTTCGCCGACGGCGAGACGCTGTCGTTCACCGACTACATCTGCGACGACGGCCTCGGCTACGGCCCCTACGAGCTCAAGCTCAGCCTGACCCGTACCGGTGACAAGGTGCTGCTGGACTTCACCGGCAGCAGCCCACAGGCGCAAGGTCCGATCAACTACTACATCAACGAGAACCTCGTCCGGATGTTCTTCGGCATCTACATGATCACCGTCGCCGATCCACAGATCCTCTGGAACGACGGCTTCTACCCGTTGGTCGACGTCACGATCCCCGACGACTCGTTCTGGAAGCCCGCGTACCCCGCCGCCCTCAACGCGCGTAACCACGGCATCGGTCGCGTCTTCGACCTGTTCGGCGGCCTGCTCGGTCAGACGAACCCCGGGCTGCTCAACGCCGCCGGCTTCTCGTCGTCACCGCACTTCATGTATTCGGGCACCTACGGGCCGGGTGAGCGCAAGGGCGAGTGGTTCCAGCTGTACTCGATCGGATTCGGCGGGATTCCCGGCCGGCCGGTGGGCGACGGCCCGGACGGCCACTCGCTGTGGCCGTCGTTCGTCAACATCCCGTGCGAGTACCTGGAGTCCTACTACCCGCTGCGAATCGAACGCTGGGAGACCATCGCGGACACCGGCGGCGCCGGGCTGCACCGCGGCGGGAACGGCGTCGACGTGGCCTACCGGTTCCTGGAGGCCGGCACGATCGCGATCCACGACGACCGCTGGCTCACCTATCCGTGGGGGGTCAACGGCGGCGAGCCCGGCGCCCGGGGCCGCAAGTGGCTCGAGCGCGCCGACGGCGGCACCGAGATCCTGGGCAGCAAGGTGCACGACGTGCCCGTAGCCCCCGGGGACGTGCTGCACTTCGTCACCTGGGGTGGCGGCGGGTGGGGCGACCCGCTCGCCCGCGACCCGGAACTCGTCGGCCTCGAGGTCCGCCGAGGCCTGGTCAGCCCCACGGGCGCCCGCCGCTTCGGCGTGATCTGCGACGAGGCCGGCACCGTCGACGTCGCGGCCACCGAGGAGGTACGGGCCGAGCTGCGCCAGGGACGCCCGGAACCGCTGCCCACGTTCGACATGGGACCGCCGATGGAAACCATCCTGGACCGTTGCCTGGAGGAGACCGGTCTTCCCGCTCCTCGTCCCCCGGTCGCCCGATGAACCCCGTGCCGGACGGCAGCGACGAAGGATTCGGGGGCGCGCTCCTGCCCGGCGCCCGTCCCGCGGTGCTCGTCATCGACCTGATGCGGGCCTACTTCGACCCGGACAGCCCTCTGTGCCTGCCGTCCGCCGACTGCCTGCGGTCGGCTGGCCGGGTCATCGCCGCAGCCCGTGATCGCCGGCTTCCCGTGCTGCACACCCGCGTCGCATACGGGCCCGGCGGCGTCGACGGAGGGCTGTTCGTCCGGAAGGTCACCGCCCTTCGGCAGCTCTTCTCCGGCGGTGGCGCGATGGGTGAGCTGATGCCGCAGGTCTCCCCCGCCGAGGACGAACTGGTGCTGGTCAAGCAATACGCCAGCGCCTTCTTCGGCACGTCGCTGGCGTCCACCCTGCGCGCGCAACGCATCGACACCGTCGTGCTGGTCGGCGTGAGCACGAGCGGTTGTATCCGCGCCACGGCGGTGGACGCGATCCAGCACGGTCTCGTCCCGCTGGTCGTCCGGGAGGCGGTGGCGGACCGCGCCGACGGACCGCACGAGGCGAGCCTGTACGACCTGCAAGCCAAGTACGCCGAGGTGATCAGCGAGGCCAGGGCCGTCGCGTACCTGACGGAGGAGCGATGACGGTCATGGTCGACATCGTCGAGGTCTCGCCCCGCGACGGCCTGCAGAACGAGGCGACGCTGCTCAGCACCTCCGACAAGATCGAGCTGATCGAGCGGGCGGTGCGGGCGGGAGCGCGGCGAGTGGAGGTGACCAGCTTCGTCAACCCCGCCCGCGTACCGCAGATGGCGGACGCGGACGAGTTGATGGCCACGCTCCCCCGCCACGACGGCGTCCGGTACGCGGGCCTGGTGATGAACCGCCGCGGCCTGGACCGGGCCCTGACCGCGGGCGTCGACGAGATCAACGTCGTCGTCGTGGCCACTGACACCTTCTGTGGCCGCAACCAGGGCATGACCACGGCCCAGGCCTGTGACACGGCGGCGGCGTTGGTGCGGGCGGCTCGCGAGGCGGGGGTGTTCGCGGCGGTGACCATCGGCGCCTCGTTCGGATGTCCGTTCGAGGGTGAGGTCCCGCTGGGCCGGCTGCGGGAGGTGCTCAGCCGGGTGCGGGACGCGGGTCCGGATGAGCTGGCCCTCGCCGACACCATCGGAGTGGCCGTACCCTCCGACGTCACCGACCGACTGGCACTCGCCCGGGAGGTCACGGAATCCCGCACACCGCTGCGGCTGCACCTGCACGACACCCGGCACACCGGCGTGGCCAACGCGGTCGCGGCGATCCAGGCGGGCGTCACCACCCTCGACGCCAGCATCGGAGGAACAGGCGGTTGCCCGTTCGCACCGGCGGCGACCGGAAACGTCGCCACTGAGGATCTCGTCTACCTCTTCGACCGGATGGGGCAGCCCACCGGCCTGGACCTGGAGGAACTCACCTCGACCGTCTCCTGGTTGGAGCGGAGACTCGGCAATCGGCTTCCGGGCGCTCTGCTCCGGGCCGGTGCTTTCCCGCCTGAGCCTGGCCCGAACGCGGTGCTCATGGCGTAGCGCGCCCGCGATCGCCGGACCGGCCAACAACCAACTCGACGCCCCGGCCACCGCCGACCTGCTGCACCAGCACGGCATCCTCTGGGCACCGGACATCATCGTCAGCGCCGGCGGCATCATCCACGCCACCGCCGTCGAGCTACACCGGGAAACGTCCGCCCAGGCCGCCGCCCGGGTCCACGGCATCGCCGACACCCTCACCGACATCCTGCGCATCGCCCACGCCACCGGCTCGACCCCGGCCGCCGCCGCCCGCTCCCGCGCCCGCCACCAGATCGAGCGCGGCCGCCGCTGACTCGGAAGCAGACGTACCTCGGCACCGCGCTCTGCGGACTGGCCCGGCCAGGCCGTGTCTGCACAGATTCACCAGCATTGGAGTACGGCGACAGTGACAGTGGCATGGAACGTCGCTGACCAGCCGCCACGGTTGCCTCGCGGTCGAGCAACTTCGCCTGACCGTGGGCGCCATGCTGCCTGTCCCAGGGCCGGAAGAGCTGGCCGGAATCGGGAAAACAGTCAGGGCGTGTAGACGATCGCCATGCGGGTGATGGCGCCGAGCTCGGTGGCGACCGCGACCATGGGCCGCTTGTTGAGCGCGAACCACGCGGCGAACTGTTTGCCCGTCATGGGACACGTGCCCCCCTTCTCCGGGGCGTCCATACACACGTCCCCCTCGGCGTCCTCCCACGTGAAGTAGTCGACCTCGTCGGCGAGCGGAACGGTGACCTTGGTATGACTTTCCTCCGTTATGAACGCCTGGTGCGTACACCGGCCGTCCGATCGTTCGATCTTGAAGGCCCGGCAGTACGCGTCGCCGGTCATGAAGATGACCGGTTCCACGACGGCGGATGCGTTCGCCGGGTCGTACGAGTGCAGCGTCACCACCGACGTGGTGCTGCCCTGGGTGAGGTCGGCGAAGCGGGGCTGCGGTACGGTCGCGTTGCTTGACGGCATACCTGTGGGGGTGCCCGGCGGGTCGCTCGCGGGCCCGCCGACACCCGAGACGGTCGACGGTGACGCGGTGGGTGTGGAGGAGGCGTCCGGCGAGCCGGTGCCGCATCCGCCGACCACCACGACCAAAAGCAGCGAGCCGATTAGCTTGCGTCTCATAGCTTCGTGACCTCCACACGGGCGAACGCGGCGCGGGCGTCGCCGCTGATGACGTCATCGATGACACCGAGTGTCATCCGGCCGGACGTCAGGGACGGCGGCCCGAGCGTGGTGGTGATCAGTGGCGCACCGTCGACCTCGACAGTCGCCTTGTCGCCCTGCACGACGACTCCGACCCGGCGTGCACGTCCCAGGACGGCTCCGGCAACTGCGGCCCGCGTCTCCTGGGTGACGCGGTCGTCGGTGTCCACGCCCAGTCGGACCTCGGTCTCACAGAGCGACACCAGGTAGGCGTTCGCACCGGCCACCCGGAACCAGATCGCCGCACACGCTCCCGGGGTGAGGACCGTCGCGTCGACGCTGACCGTCTGATCCTTGAAGGAGTCCTGCGGACCGTGGCAGCGGTACACCGCCGACATCCCGGTCCGGGCCTCGAGCCGCCCGTCGCCGAAGACGCACCGACCCTCGGGCTCTCCGCGGCTCTCCGTCCACTGGCCAGGCCGGTCCAGCCGGTCGATGATCGCCGGACGTCCCGCGACCCGGCTCGACGATGACGTCGGCCCGGGTGTGCCCGCGCCTCCCGTCGCGGTCGGAGCGCCGCTCTGCCCATTCCCGGCCACCCCCAGCCGGGGCAGCAGCTGAGCGGTGAGGACCCCGGTCACGCTCAGCGCCAGCACTGCCACACCGGCCAGGACCATCCGCCGCACCCGGCCCGGCCGTCGGCGGCCGAAGCCGAGCCGCCTGGTCTGCCGGGCCGCCGTGGCTGCCTGGAGCAGCTCCGGGCGGATCAGTTTGGTCTTCACGTCGGTATCCAGGTCCAGCAGCAGGTCGAGCAGTTCGTGCGCGGTGGGCCGCTCCGCCGGGTCCTTGGCCAGGGTACGGGCCACCACCTCGCGCAGCCGGTCCGGCAACCCGGACAGCTCCGGCGGCTGGGTCAGGATGCGGGCCGCAGTCGCCGCGGGCGAATCGGCCCGGAACGGGGTACGCCCGGTGCCGGCGTACGTGACGACCGCGCCCCAGGCGAACACGTCCGCGGCCGGGCCAACCACGGCACGGTGTTCGGTGTCGAAGCGCTCCGGCGCCATGTACGCGACCGTTCCGACCATCTGATCGGTACGGGTGTGCTGACTGGTCACCTCGAAGGCCCGGGCGATGCCGAAGTCGATGACCTTGGGGGTGCCCAGCGCGAACAGCACGTTGGCCGGCTTGAGGTCCCGGTGGATCACCCCGGCGCCGTGGATTGCGGCCAGCGCTGTCGCCACCCCGACCGCGACGCTGTGCAGACTGCCCCCGCCGAGCGGGCCGTTGCGGGTGATCACCTCGGCCAGGCTGGGGCCGTCCACGTACTCGACCACCAGGTAGGGCGTCGGATGGTCGGGGTCGGCGTCGAGCACCTCGGCCGTGCAGAACGGCGGGACCTGCCGGGCCCGGTTGACCTCACTGCGGAACCGGCCGCGGAACTCGGTGTCGTCGGCGTACTCGGGCCGGATCATCTTGACCGCGACCAGCCGGCCGTTGGCGTCCTGCCCGAGATAGACCGCGCCCATACCGCCCTGGCCGAGCCGTCCGATCAACCGGTAGCCCCCCAGGTCCACTGGATCACCCGGCAGGAGTGGATCAGTCACGCGCAGGACCTTACATCGAAGCCACGAGTCGCCCGCACCTGTCGGCCACACTCCATAAGCCTCGCTATCAGCGGGCGGCGAAGGGCTCGATCGTGGACGCGGTCGAGCCGCAGATCCGCAGCAGCTGCGGCCGTTGTTCCGCCGCCCGGACCCGGCTCAGCGGACGGAGTATCTGCCTGGTGAGCTGGCGCAGTGCGAGCTGTGGTTCCCGCCGGCGGACGTGCGTTGGGTTTCGGGCAGGTCGGCCGACCGCCGGTCCTGGTGATGGTGTCCGGGTATTCGCGGTGGTTGTCGGCGGTGATGATCCCGACCAGGCAGTCGCCGGACAGACCTGCTGGTCGGACCCTGGACGCTGATCTCCGGCTGGGGCGAGTGCCGACGTGCTGGTGTGGGACAACGAATCCGCGGTCGGGCAGTGGCACTTATCGGCCGCTCGCGCGCTGGGCGAAGGCGTGGCCAGGGCGGCCGCGAAGCTGGGGATTGACCGCGTCAAGCCGATCACTCTCCTGGGTGTCTCCGCGCTGGGCGAGCCCGACCTGTCGGTCGGAGGCCGCCACCGTCACCGACTGACACCTGCGCCCCAGAGGTCGACCGCAACGCAGTTCTCGCGTTCTTCGTCGGCGAGCCGCCGAAGGAACCGATCCGATTCGGTTGCTCCAGCTCGGCCGGGGTGGCCAGCCGCAACCCCGCTCGGCGGTGAAGCAGGATCTTCACGGCTCCATCGTCGATATGCTGCTGGAGTGCCGACCTCGCCTCCCGAGAAGGGGGTTATCTGGGAAGAGCTGTTCTTCGACCTGGCCTTCGTGTTCGCGCTCACCCAGTTCTCCCACATGCTGCACGAGGATCACAGTTGGGCGGGCATCGGCAGGGTGTTGCTCCTGTTCGTAACCATTTATTGGGCCTGGGCCGGCACCACCATCTATACCGACCAACGTCATGTCGGCAACGCGCTCGACCGGGCTGGGGTCTTCGCCCTCGGACTCGGCAGTCTGCTACTGGCCCTGACGATCCCCGGCGCCTTTGATGATCAGGGCCTGCTGTTCGTCGGTGTTTACCTGGCGATGCGGGTACTGCTGGCGGCATTGGCCTTGCGCACCCCAGGCGGCTGGCGGTCTCCGGTCTTTCGCCCTTACGGGTCGGGTCTGGTGGCTGGTCCGCTGCAACTGGCGGGTGGCCTGTTCAGCGGTTCGACGCGAATAGTGCTCTGGTCGATCGCGGTGCTCGCCGATGTGGTGGGCACCGCGCTGGGCCGACGGACGCTCGATAAGGTCCGAGTTCGGCCGCTGCACTACACACACCGCTATGGACTGTTGATTATCCTCGTGCTCGGCGAGTCGGTAATCCAGGTCGGAATGGTAGCCGTGGGCGAGCCGCTGACCCTCGCCCGGTTGGTCGCCGTATGCCTCTCCTACTCGCTGGTCTGCGCACTCTGGTGGGCGTACTTTATCTACGGTCTTCGGGCCTTCCGGCAAGCGGTGGCCCAGAGCGCACAGCAGGCAGACATCCGCCGCTCCGTCATGGTCTACGGTCACCTGCTGTTCAGTTTCGCGATCATCATGGTCGCCGTCGGCCTGTCCGAGGTAGTGATGGAGCCCCTCGAGCCGTCTCGGGCCAGCGAGGGGACCGTGCTCTTCGGCGGCGCCGCGCTCTTCCTCGGCACCTTCGCCTACACCCACTGGCGGATCCATCGACAAATCGCGAGACGGCAGATCGGCGCAAGCTTGCTCTGCGTGGTCCTGCTGCCACTAGCGCCCCTCGTGCCGGCCCTGGCCACCCTGGCGACCCTCTTCGCGGTGGTCGCCGGAGTGAGCGTGCTGGAAGAGATCATCATGCACCGCCGCCCGCTGATCGGGGAACGCGCTACGAGGGGCGAAACATGTGGCGACCCGGATCACGTGGACGAGGGCCCCGTGGTGCGGGAATGACGCCATCCGACTCCCGCAACGCCACAGTGTCGCAACCACCTACGAGAAGACCCCACCCCAGTGGTCAGGCGTTGCTGCTCCCGGGATGGCTGGCGCCGGCCGGCGTCTCGGTTGCCTGAGGCCACGTCCGTAGGCGTGCGCAGACCTATGTAAAGCGTTACGGCTCACCCTTTTGGAGTCCGCCGCAGTTCCGTCGCCGAAGTCGTCGACCGGCTCCGGCCGCGGCTGTAGACGTTCCCCGGTGGGTACGTCGACCTGCCCGACGCGCCGCGGCCCGACCCGGACACCTCGGCACCGGTGCGGTACCTGTACGACCACCTCGACCAAACGATCACCGCCCTATGTGCGGCCCACTACCAGCGAAGAATGACTCCACCAGGTGTGGCTGGAGTACCAAGCGCCGTTCAGCACCAGAACATTTGACCCCGTGGTCGAGTTGCGATGGTTTTGCGGTCAACCTCGCGGCGCTCGGTCCGCAGGAACGTTGCGACGCTGAGCTGCACGGCTCGGCGGGGCGGGGATGGTGCCGTCAGTACGAGTCGTGGCCGCCGCAGCCTTGGATTTGCGGCGGTGGAGCGTGAGAGTCATGACCAGCACGACCAGCGCTCCGACGATCAGCCCGAGGATCGCGCTGGCCACCGTGTTGACGAGCCAGCCGACGAGCCCGCCGAGAACACCCGTGGCGTCGTGGGCGGCGACCTCCACGTGGTGCACGGCCTCGTACAGGAAGTGCAGGTTCAGCTCGTTCGTGCCTAGCAGCAGGATGTGCCCGCCCACCCACAGCATCGCCGCGGTGCCGACTACCGTCAGCACGGTGAGGACCACAGGCATCGCCCTCACCAGACCGCGGCCGAACGTGGCGACGGCGCCGGAACGTTGCGACAGGCGCAGCCCGGCGTCGTCCATCTTTACGATCAGGGCCACCACGCCGTACACCAGGGCGGTTATGACGACGGCGACGACAGCCAGGATCACCAGGCGGGACCAGAACGCCTGATCGATCACCTCGTTGAGGCTGATGACCATGATCTCCGCCGAGAGGATCAGGTCGGTTCGTACCGCCCCCGACACCAGTGTCGTCTCGTCCTGCACCTTCTCCTCGCCCGCGCCGGAGGCATCATGATGGGCGATCTTGGCCCACACCTTCTCCGCGCCTTCGTAACAGAGGTAGGCGCCGCCGAGCATGAGGATCGGAGTGAGCAGCCAGGGCACGAACTGACTGAGCAGCAGCACCGCCGGCAGGATGATGAAGAACTTGTTGCGCAGTGACCCCAGGGCAATGCGCTTGATGATCGGCAACTCGCGCTCGGCCGCCAGGCTCCGCACGTACTGCGGCGTGACGGCAGCATCGTCGACGACGACGCCCGCAGCCTTGGCGCCGGCCTTCGCGGCGGCCGCCCCGATGTCATCGATCGACGCGGCAGCGGCCCGGGCCAGCACCGCCACGTCATCCAGCAGGGCTACGAGTCCACCCGCCAAGGGGAGGTCCTTCCAGGGTTGCACGGAGTTCGAACTGGCCCATTCTCGCCCAGGTCCCCGCACGCGGCACGCCACCGCCCGGCCGCATCCCGGGCGAGAGCTCGAGGTGAGCGACTCTCGCGCTCGGCCGACGACCCGCCCGCGTCCGGGTCATCACCTGGCGCCAGCTCAGGCAGCCCGGACTTCTCGCCGAAGCTCTTGTTCGAGGTGAGCAGCGTGGAGCAGGCCGAACGGACACGAGCCGAAGCTGATCTTCAAACCACCCAGCAGACAGAGCCGCGCCGGATGAGCCGCTCCCAGATCGCTGACCTAGTCCGAGCGCTCGGCGACATCGTCGCCGTGCTGCGCGACGTCGACCCCGACGACAAAGCCGAGGTCTACCGGCAACTCGGACTGCGACTCACCTACCAGCCCGACAACGCAAACGGTGCGCGTTGAATTCGATCTCAACACGCACCGTGGAGCAAATCTTTGGTGTCCGAGGGGGGACTTGAACCCCCACGCCCTATACGGGCACTAGCACCTCAAGCTAGCGCGTCTGCCATTCCGCCACCCGGACCTACACGTTCAGCCTACCTCGCCGACCCTGATGATCTTTCACCGGAGGGCCGGCCCAGCGGGCCGCACGGGGAGTTACTGTACACGCCGCTCGTGGATCATGCACATCGCCATGCACCCGCCTCGCCTGAGTGCTCCCACCGCAGCTCAGGGGTGCTCGTCGAGGTCATCCGCGCCGGCCGAAGGCAGGTCCGGGTAGCGGCCGGCCACCCTCTGCCGGCAGCATGGGCGCGTGCCCCATCCCTCTCCCCTGGCGGCCGCCCAGCACCGGTCCCTCGCCCTGCGCGCGGCGGGCGATCTGAGCGCCGCCCGGCAGTTGCTGGCCGATGCCGTCGAATCGGCGCGTCCGATGTTCGGCGAGGACCACCCGGAGATGCTGCACACCGCGCATCTGCTGGCCCGTCTGCACCGGGAGGCGGACGACCCGCTCGCGGCCCGCAGGGTGCTGGAGGAGGCGTTCGCGGCGGGCGAGCGTCGGTGGGAGCACTCCGACCCGATGCTGCTCGCTCTCGCGTTCGAGCTGGCCGAGGTGGCCGAGGAGTTGGGCAACCGGCACGAGGCCCGCCGCAACTACACCCGGGTGGTCACCGCCGGGCCCGCCGCGCTCGGTGAGCACCACCCGGCGGTACGTGCCGCCCGCGCCTACCTCGGCGACGCCGCCCCCGCGTCGGCGACGGGCACGGTCCGGACGGAGACAGGCAGCCAGTCGGCGCTCTCCGGTCCGACGCTGTCCCTGGCGACCTTGGCCGCGATGCGGCCGGCGGCGGGCGGTGCCCCCGGGCCCGCGTCACGGTGGGCTCCCCCGCAGCCGCCGGCTACGTCCCCACCGACATCTCCGGGGGTACGCGCACCCGCCGCACCCGCCGCCCGTACGGGCGCCACCGCACCACCGGTATCCGCACCCGTCCAGCCGCCACCCGCCGCACCCGCCCCGGCACAGACCACCACGCCAGCGCAGCGCACCGCCCCGGGGCAGACCCCCGCACCGGCACAGCCCACGGCACCGGCGCAGCTCCGGTCCGCCCCGATCCCGCAGCAACCAACCGCGCCCGCGCTACCGCCGCGTCAACGCGTCCACGCGACTCCTCCCGCGCCGCCGGCGACTGGACCGGCGACTCCGGCCCAGGTCGGAGTCCAGGCGACGCAGCCAACGGGCCAGCCGCCCCCACACCGGCCGTCCGGACCGGCCGTCCCGCCACGCCAGCGCACAGCGGAACCGGCGCCCCGCCCAGCCGTCGGCGCGCCGCCCGGGCCGTCGACCCCACCGGCACCGAACTCGGTCGCCGTACCGCCGGAGCCAGCACCCCGTTGGGACAATCCGACGGTCCAGGTACGGCAGATCGAACCGCTACTCGCCGAGGAGGCCGCCCGCACCGCAGCCCGGCCCGGCGGGACGAGCGGATCAGGTACGGGTGGACCCGTCAGCGGAAGCGAATCCGACAGGACGCAGCACGAGGCCGGACCAGTGCGGCCGGCCAGCGGACCGCCCTCCCCCACGGCCGGCACTCCACCCGCCTTCCCGCAACCGACCTCCGCGCCACCGGCCCATCCGGTGTCCGGTCCACCCGCGCACCCCCATCCCGTCTCCGCACCACCGGCCCACCCCTATCCGGTCTCCGGGCCACCCGCCCAGATGTTCCCCGTGTCCGCACCGCCGGGGCACAGCCACCCGGTGTCCGGGCCGCCGGGGCATGGTCACCCCGTCTCCGGGCCACCCGCGCAGGAGCAGCCCTACCCGGTGTCCGCGCCGCCCGGCTACGGACCCGTGTCCGGGCCGCCGTACCAGCACCCCATCTCGGCGCCGCCGGTGAGCGCGCCTCCCGTACCTCCGTGGGGGTTGACCGCACCGTCGTGGAGCGGCGGCGGCACGGCGGCGCAGGCCCAGCCCCCGGTGAGCGCCGCTCCGGCGGACACCGCCGATGGCGGACCAGCCGCCGGGGGTGGGGACGTGTCACCACCTCACCCGGCCGACGTCGCGATGTCCGACGCGACTGTCGTGATGCCGGCCGTCCAGCCGGCGAGTAGCGGCTCGCCCGGGGGCGACTTCCGGGCGAACGCGCCGGCCGAGCAGCACCCGTACCCCGTCCAGGAGCCGTACCAGCCGTACCGGCAGGCGTACGCCGATGAGGGTGGCGGGTCGACGGGCCGGAACCGGGCGACGCTGATTGGCGCGGTCGTGGCGAGCGGGGTGGCAGCGGTGGCGCTGGCCGGCCTGGGTGCGGTGGTGTTGACGCGCGACGACCCGCCCCCGGCCGGGACCGGGGCGCCCGCGCCGACGGTGGCGGTGACGGCGACCGGGCCGCCGCCGGGTGACCTCAAGCTTCGCGACGACTCGGTCACGATCACGTTGAGCTGGACGGACCCGAGCGACGGGGCGGTGCCGTTCATGGTGGCCGGCGGTCGGGCCGGGTCGGCGTTGGGGGTGATGGCCACGGTGGACCCGGGCCGGACCAGCTACACGGTCAACGGGTTGAGCCCGCGGGTGGACTACTGCTTCACGGTGCTGGCGGTGTACTCCACTGACAACTTCGCGACCTCGGGGCAGGTGTGCACGACGCGGGAACGGTCCACGCCCCCGAGCTGACCTGGTCGTCCACACCGCACACGCTGGGTATCCACAGAGGTGACGGTGCGGGTTCCCCCCGCCCCGGCCGGGCCATATGATGGCACCCGGCTCAGGGGAGGGGTTGCCGCGAGGCGCGCCACCTGCCACGACTCAGGGGAGGCAGCCGGCTGTGGCCAGCATCGACGACGCCATGCGGACTGACGCCCCCCGCTCCCGGTCCCGGCTGCGCGGTGGGCTGGTGACCGTCGGCACGGTGACGGCGCTGTTGGCGGCCATGGGGTTGACCGTCCTCGGGTTGGGGGCGGCGGACAACGCGGTGGCCAACTACGACGCGAGTTCCTGGCTGTGGAGCGCGGCGCGCGGGGAGCTGGCCCGGGTCAACGGGGTCACGGCCCGGGTCGACACCCGCACCGAGGTCGCGGGCACGCGCCGGCACCCGATGCAGGTCACCCAGACCGATCGACTGCTGATCCTGCGTGACCTGCAGAGCGGGCAGGTCAGTTCACTTGACCTGGCCACCCTGCAACTCACCGCGACGACCCCGACCACCCCCGGCCTCGGCGTGAGTGTGGCTCTGCACGAGGACGCGGCGTTCGTCGTCGACGCCGTGCAGGGCATCGTCCGGCAGCTCGATCCGCGTTCGTTGACGCCTGTCGGCGAGCCGGTGCGCTATCCCCCGGGCATCACCGGCGGCACGTTCGACGGCGAGGGGCGACTGTGGATCGCGGTGCCCAGCGAGGGCACCGTGTCGGCGGTGACCGCCGCGAAGTTGCCGTCCGCGGCGGCGTCGGGCACGCCGGCCGGCGGCGGACTCAGCCCGGAGCGGGTCGAGACGTACGACGTCGCGGAGCCCAGCCACGAGCTTGTCGTCTCCACCCTGGACGACGGGGTGGCGGTGCTCGACCGTACGGCCGGCAAGCTGGTGCGGGTGCGGCGCGGTGAGGTGCGCCCGACGCCGTTGACGCTGCCCGGGCCGGCGGCGCTGCCCGCTCGCACCAGCGGGTCGCGCGTCCCGGTCACCGTGACCGGGGACCGGCGGGTGCTGGTGGTGGGTGACGGTGGGCAGGAGCGGGAGTTCACGGTCCCGGGCAGTGGTGACCGGCTCAGCCCGGCGGTGGCGTGGGCGGACCGTTTCTACTGCGCCGACGAGGCCACCGGCACGATCTACTCCTTCGACGCCGGCGGCCAGCTGGTCGACACCATTCGTGGCCGGGCGAACGGGCCGCTGGAGCTGGAGGTCCGCGAGAACCACCTGTTCATCAACTCCCCCGACGCGTCGACCGCCCGGGTGGTGGACGACAAGCACCAGGTGCGCGAGGTCGACAAGTACGCCAACGACGTGCTCGGCGGTGACCCGCCGCCCGTTCCTCCGCCGCCGCCCCCGCCGAAGAAGCCCCGGGTGGGCAAGCCGAGCGCGCCGCGCAGTGTCACCGCCGCCGCCGGCAACGCCCAGGCCCGGGTGAGCTGGCGGCCGGCCGCCGCGAACGGCGCCGAGATCATGAAGTACGTGGTGGAGGGCGCCGGTCAGCGCCTGGAGGTGGGCGCCAACCAGCGCGCGGTGGAGGTCAAGGGCCTGACGAACGGTGAGACGTACCGGTTCGCGGTGCACGCCGTCAACGCCAAGGGTGAGGGCCCCTCGCGCAGCAGTAATCCGGTGACCCCGACCGCCGCCGTGCCCGACCCGCCGGCCAGCGTCACCGCGCAGGCGCGGCCGGACGGCACGGTGGTGGTGAAGTGGCCGGCGGCGAACGGGCAGGGCAACAAGATCGCGAAGTACGCGGTGACGGCCAGCTCGGCGGGTACGAACGCGCCGGCTGGTGAGTCGACGAAGACCGAGCTGGTGGTGCCCGCCGGGGAGCTGGAGTTCGGCACCCAGTACGCGTTCACGGTGGTGGCGGTCAACAGCAAGGGCGCCGGTTCGGCGGCCTCACCTGTCAGCAACACGGTGGTGCCGTTCGCGGCCCCGGGCAAGCCGCTCGACCTGCGCGCCGGTACGGTCGCCGACCAGCCGGGCGCGGTGAACGTTCAGTGGGCGCCGGCGCAGGCAAACGGCCGTCCGGTGACGAAGTACCTGGTGGACGTCGGCGGGCGGGTCAGCGAGGCGACGGACACCAGTGCCACTGTCACCGGGCTGGGCAACGGCCAGAACGTCGCGGTGAAGGTGAAGGCGGTGAACGAGGCGGGGCCTGGCCCGGAGGCCACCACGACGGCGCGTACGGTCGCCGAGCCGAGGGTCACGGTGACCGGCTCGTCGGCGACCGCCACGTCGGCGACCGTGACGTTCACTGTGGACGCGGGCGGCGGAAGGGCCACCTGCTCGGTGAGTACGCCTGGGGAGCCGGCGAAGGCCGGGGCGTGTTCCAGCATCACGGTCCCCGGGCTGACGCCTGGCACGAAGTACACGTTCACGGTGACGGCGAGCAACGCCGCCGGTAAGGGCACGGCCACGAGGGCGCAGCAGACCGAGCCGCTGTTCGGCATCGCCACCTGCAACAACGGCCCGGACGGCGACCAGCGCACCTACTGCAACAAGGAGATCGCCGGTAAGCGCAACGGCAACGAGGTCTTCTCCGTCCCTCGGCAGGACAACGACAAGCAGGTGGGCTGGGCCAAGCCGGGCCGCCGGCTCCAGGCGTACTG
Organism: Micromonospora sp. NPDC093244; assembly: GCF_040683695.1. NCBI lineage: Bacteria > Bacillati > Actinomycetota > Actinomycetes > Micromonosporales > Micromonosporaceae > Micromonospora > Micromonospora sp. NPDC093244. The sequence continues at coordinate 874,414 of NZ_JBFBEO010000001.1, read as the reverse complement.
CAAGAAGTCGGGCGAGGACGTCGACTCGTGGATCTACAACAACCAGAAGCGCAGCACCTGGTGGGTGCAGGTCGAGTTCGAAGGGAAGAACTACATTCCCTGGGCCTGGCTCAACCTGGAGGGCGGCGACAACATCAACGTCCTGCCCACCTGCTGAGCCACCAGCCAAGGAGCACCGCCGACCGTGAACATTCACGAGCCGCTCACCCAGCCGGAGGTGCAGGGCTTCGCCTCCCTGGCCGCCCGGCTGGCCGAGAACGTCAACGCGGTGGTGCTCGGCAAACCGCAGGTGGTGCGGCTGGCGTTGACGGCGCTGTTCGCGCAGGGTCACGTGCTGCTGGAGGACGTGCCCGGGGTCGGTAAGACGACACTGGCGCGGGCCATCGCCGCCACCGTGAAGGGCGAGTGGCGGCGCATCCAGTTCACGCCCGACCTGCTCCCCTCGGACGTGTCCGGCGTGACCATCTTCAACCAGGCGAGCAGGGACTTCGAGTTCCATCCGGGGCCGGTCTTCGCCAACATCGTCATCGCCGACGAGATCAACAGGGCGTCGCCGAAGACCCAGTCGGCGCTGCTGGAGGTGATGGAGGAGCGCACGGTCACGGTGGACGGTGTCCGGCATCCGGTGCCGTCGCCGTTCCTCGTGGTGGCCACCCAGAACCCGGTGGAGATGGACGGCACCTACCGGCTGCCCGAGGCGCAGTTGGACCGGTTCCTGGTGAAGCTCTCCGTCGGTTATCCGGACGAGGCGGTCGAGGTGGAGGTGCTGCGCGGCGCGACCGTGCGGTCCCCGGAGGCGCTCGCCCCGGTCACCGACACGACGACAGTCGGGGAGATGGTCCGGATGGCCCGTCGGGTGCACATCGCCGAGCCGCTCTACGCGTACGCGGTCCGGTTGGCCGCCGCCACACGTACCCACCCGCAGGTGCGGGTCGGTGTCAGTCCCCGGGGGGTCATCGCGTTGACCCGTGCGGCGTGCGCGTACGCGCTCATCGACGGGCGGGGCTGGATCATGCCGGAGGACCTGAAGGCGCTCGCCGAGGCGGTGTTCGCGCACCGGCTGCTGCTCACCCCGGACGCCCAGGTGCGCGGGGTGACCGCGGCGGAGGTGCTGCGCCAGGCCATCGCGTCGGTGCCGGTCCCGCTGCCGTCGGGGCAGCCGGCGCCGGTGCAGGGCTGACCGGCAGCAGCGGTATGGGGATCACCGCCCGAGGGGTCGGGCTGCTCGTCGCCGCCGTCGTCCTGCTGGGTGTGGGCTTCCGGTTCGCGTACCCCGAGTTGACGCTGCTGGGCGCGGCAGCCGGAGCGGCTGTCGGCTACGCGGCGCTGGTCGCGGCCTGGCGGCCCCGGCTGACGGTGACGCGGCGGGCCGACCCGGACCGGGTGGCGCGGGGCGAGCCGGCGACCATGACGGTGACCGTCCGCAACACCGGGCGGCTGCGGTCGGCGAACCTGCTGGCCGAGGACCGGTGCGGGAAGCGGTCGGTGCCGGTGCCGCTGCTGCGGGTGCGGCCGGGTCGGGACACCGAGGTCCGGTACGAGGTGCCGACCGACCGCCGGGGGGTGGTGCCGGTGGGGCCGCTGCGGGTGACGCGGCGTGACCCGTTGGGGCTGGTGGCGCTGGCCCGCCCGTACGGCGAGACGACCCCGGTGTGGGTGCACCCGCGCATCCATCCGTTGACTGCGGTGCCGACCGGCGCGGGGCGCAGCCTCGACGGCCGGGTCGACGGGGTGCCGCACGGGTCGATCACCTTCGACTCGTTGCGGGAGTACGTGGTGGGTGACGAGTTACGCCGCGTGCACTGGCGGACCAGCGCCCGCGTCGGTGAGCTGATGGTCCGGGAGAACGTGGACACAAGCCTGCCGCGTCTGGTCGTCCTGCTGGACAACCGGGCGGTCGCGCATCCGCAGCAGGTGGACGGTGTGGCGGATTCGTTCGAGTCGGCCTGCGAGGCGGCGGCGTCGGTAGTCACCGCCGCGCACCGCGCCGACCTGCCGGTGCTGTTGCTGCTGGTCGGCCCGGAACTTGTCGAGCGCGGGGACGGCGACGCGGACGCCTCGCCCGCCCCGTTGGACCGGCTCGCCGCCGCCGAACTCTCCGACGACCGTGACGCGCTGCGCGCGGCCACCACCCGGCTGCGCCAGGACCGGCTCGGTGACACGCTCATCGTGCTGACCGGGCCGGGTGGTCGGGACGAGCTGGGGCATGTCGGCGCGCTGCGCGGGGCGTACCCGTCGGTGGTGGTCGGGGTGTTCGGCGCGGCCGAGCCGACGCCTCCGGGCGCGGCGGGCCTGGTGGTGGTCGACGCGGCCGACGGCGCGCAGTTCGCCGCCGAGTGGGACGGGGTGCGCCGGTGGTGACCCGTCTCGCGGGGACGCTCCGGGCCGCCGTGGTCCCGCTGGCGCTGATCGGGCTGACCGCGCTCGCCGGGGTGGTGCTCGGCCGGGTGTACGCGGGTGACCTGCTCACCCGGCTGGTCATCGGCGCGGCGGTCGGGTCGGTGCTGGTGAGCGTGGCCGCCCGACGGCTGCCGTCGTGGCTGGTGGCGCCGGTGTCGGTGGCCGCGATGGCCGGGTGGACGCTGCTGTCGCTGCGGCTGGCGGCGTCGCGCGCCGACCTGCCGGGCAGCCTGCTGGAGGTCACCTCGGACGCCGCGCGCAACGGCATCCCCCGGCTGCTCACCGCGATGATCCCGGTGGAGCCCACACCGGACACGGTGCTGGTGCCTGTGGTCGCCGCCTGGCTGGCCGGGCTGGCCGGTGCGGAGGTGGCGTTGCGTACCGGTCGGGTGCTGCTGGGCTACCTGCCGGCGGCCGGGCTGTACGCAGCCGCCCTCTACGTGGTCGGCCCGAACGCCGAACCGGCGGTGGGGCCGACGCTGGCGTTCGTCGCGGTAGCGGCGGTCGGTCTGGCGGTACCGGCGGGTGTGGCACCGGCCGGCGGCGATCCGAGCGCCGACCTGACCCCCGGGGTACGCGCGGCGGTGCGACTGCGCCTCGCCGTCACCTCGGCGCTGGGGGTGGCCCTGGTGCTCGGGCTCGTGGCGCTGCTCGGCCCGGTGGTGGCCGCGCAGGTCGACGGCCGGCCGGTGGACCCGCGCCGGTACGTGGAGCCGCCGCAGGTGCAGTCACTCGACGAGAACCCGCTGATCCGGATCTCCGGTTGGGCGTTGCACCCGGAGCAGAAGCTCCTCGACGTGAGCACGGTGCCGTCCGACGAACCGGCCGGGGATGCCGGGCCGGCCGCGGACGGAGGCGACAGCCCGCGGATCCGGCTGGCGGTGCTCAGCGACTACGACGGGGTGACCTGGCGGGTCGGCGCGACGTACCGCAACGCGGGGCGGATCCTGCCGGCCACCACGCCGGCGTCGGACAACACGGTGCAGACCGTCAGGCAGCAGATCACCGTGGCGGACCTGAGCGGTCGGCTGCTGCCCGCCGTGGCGACGCCGCGCGAGGTCAGTGGCGCGCGGGTGGCGTACGACCCGGCGACCGGGACGCTGATCCGGCCGGAGGGGTTGGCGCCGGGGCTGCGCTACACGGTGACCTCGGTGCGGGAACGGCCGGACACCAACCTGCTCACCACCGCGAACGTGCCCGCCGGTGACGAGGTTGCCCGGGTGCTGCGGGTCGCCGACGGCGTACCCGACACGCTGCGCAGGCTCGCCACCCAGCTTGCCGAGGACAACGGCGCCCCGTACGCGCGTGCGTTGGCGATCGAGCAGTTCCTGGCCGAGCACTACCGGGTGGTGGCCGACGCGCCGAGCGGGCACGCGTACCCGAATCTGGGTTTCTTCCTCTTCGGACCGCGCAACGCCGGTGGCCAGGAGGGCACGTCGGAGCAGTTCGCGGCGGCGTTCGCGGTCCTCGGTCGACTCAGCGGCCTGCCGACTCGGGTGGTGGTGGGCTTCCGGTCGGGCGGGCAGGGGACGGTACGGGCCGGTGACGCGTACGCCTGGCCGGAGGTGCTCTTCGACGGGCTGGGTTGGGTGCCGTTCGACCCGCTGCCCCGGCCGAACGAGGAGCCGAGGCCTGTGGAGGAGGACTTCCGACCGACACCTGAGGACCCGCCGCCTTCGGAGGCGCCGGCGCCGACCGTGGAGCCGACGGCGTCGCCCGAGCCGGTGGCGGCCGCCGACGGGCCGCCCGGCGGGGGCGGGGTTTCCACGCCCGTTCTGGTCGCCGGTGGCAGCGGCGGCCTGGTGCTGGTGGTGGGGGCTCTCCTGCTCACCCTGTTGGCGATGCGCCGCTCCCTCACCCGCAACCGGCTCGTCCGGGGCGACCCCGGCCAGCGCGTCGCCGGCGCCTGGCGGGAGGTCACCGACGCGCTGCGGCTGGCCGGGCGACCGGTCGGCGACGACCTGGCGGCCACCGAGGTCGCCGGGCACGCCCGCCGGGCCCTCGCCGACGCCCGGGTCCGCCACACCGGCGGCGGGCCGTCCGCCCCGGACGGTGTCGCGGGTACGGGCGACGGCGCGGCGGCCGCCGGAAAGCCGGACGGCGTCGACGAGTTGGCGGTCCTGCTCAACGAGGTGGGTTTCGCCCCCGGCGCCGTGACGCCCGACCAGGCGGGCCGGGCCGCCGAGATGGCCACCGCCTACGTGGCGACCCTGCGGTCCGCCCGCCCCTGGTGGCGCCGCCTCCTCTGGTCCGTCCACCCGGCCCCCCTACGCCGGGCCGGCCGACCCCCGCGCTGAGCAAGACCTGTTCGGGGGTCGCGCCGATGCCCGCGGGTCGCCAGGGCGTAGCCGCACCGATCAGGCGCTCAGGCGGCGGACCAGCTTGCGCATGCCGGCCTGCCAGCCGTCCGGGTCCTCGGCGCGGCGGCGCGCGTAGTCGGCGACCTCCGGGTGCGGCAGGATCAGGAACCGCTCCTCGGCGAGCCCGGCGACTGCCGCGTCGGCGACCTGGTCCGGGGTGAGCACCGCGCCGGAGGCGGCGATCACCCGAGCGCCCAGGTGACCCTCGACGATGCCCTCGGCGAGCATCGGCGTGTCCACGCCCTGCGGGCACAGCGCGCTGACCCGGATGCCCCGGTCCCGGTAGGTGATCGCCAGCCACTCGGCGAACCCCACCGAGGCGTGTTTCGTCGCGGTGTACGCGGCGTCGCCCACCGCCGTCAGCACGCCCGCCGCTGAGCACGTGTGCAGCAGGTGGCCGCCGCCCCGGGCGAGCATCCCGGGCAGCACCGCACGGGCCGAGTAGACGTGGGCGAGCACGTTGACCCGCCACGCCCGGTCCCAGCCGGCGTCGTCGACCTCCACTCCCCCACCTGTGGTCACGCCCGCGTTGGCGCAGAACAGGTCGATCCGGCCGTAGCGCTCCTCGGTGTCGGCGACCAGGTCGCGGACCTGCTCCTCGTCGGTGACGTCGAGGGCGATGGGGTGCGCGACAGGGCCGATGCCCTCGGCCACCGCGTCCGCCGCCTCGGCGTCCAGGTCGGCCACCACCACCGCGGCGGCGCCCTCGGCGGCGAACCGGCGCGACAGGGCCGCTCCGATGCCGCCGGCGCCGCCGGTGACCACCACGATCCGGTCGGTGAGGTTCACGCGGAGGCTCCTGCCGTGTCCGTGCCCAGCTGGGCGATGAGGGTGAGCAGCGCCGTCGCGCCGCCGGCGGTCACCTCAGGCGTGGGCAGCAGCGCGATCACCGGTACGTCCACGCCGGCGTCGGCGTAGCGGCGCACCTGGGCACGACACCGATCCGGAGTGCCGTGCAGCACCAACGCGTCGACCACCTCGTCCGGCACCGCCGCGCTGGCTCCGCGCCGGTCACCGGCGGCCCACGCCTGCCACATCGGCGCCAGCACCTCGTCGCGGCCCAGCCAGCGGTGGAACTCGGCGTACGCGGGGACGGTGAGGTAGCTGGTGATCAGCCGGCGGCCCAGCGCACGGGCGTACGTGGCGTCTTCGGTGGGGCACACGAAGATCCGGGCGGCCACCTCGAAGCCGGCGCGGCGCTCACCCAGCTCGCCGAGGGCGCGTGGCACGTCGTCGGCGCTGAGCCAGTTGAGGATGACCCCGTCGGCCTCGGCGCCGGCCAGCCGGAGCATCCCGGGACGCAGCGCGGCGAGCACGATCGGCGGCGGCACGGCGGGCGGCCGTTCGAGGGTGAACCGCCGCACGGTGAAGGTGTCGTAGACCTCGTCGACGGTCTCGCCGCGCAGCGCGGCGCGCAGGAAGCGCAGGACGTCCCGGGTACGCCGGAACGGCTCGTCGAAGCGCAGCGCGTTCCAGTCCCGTACGAGCACCGGCGAGGACGCGCCGATGCCGAGCGCGAACCGGCCCGGCGCGGCCTCGGCAAGCGCCGCGGCGCTCATCGCGAGCAGGCCCGGGCCTCTGGTGAACACCGGGGCGATGGCGGTGCCCAACCGCAGCCGGGGCTGCCAGGCGGCGGCGAGCGCCAGCGGGGTGAACGCGTCGGCCCCGGCAACCTCGGACGACCACACGTCGGTGAACCCGGCCCGGTCGAGAGCCGTGTAGGCGGCCTCGTGGTCGCTCAGTGCGAGCCCGCCGAACGGCACGGTCATGCCCCATCGATTCGTCACCGATCGATCGTGCCCGTTGACGGGGTGCCCGAGCAAGATCTTCGTACTGGGCAGAATCGCCGGTTTCCGGCTGTCGCGTCCGCGAAGGGTGCTACGACTTCGAGGTGGAACGGACCACCGGCGCAGGCCGCTGATCATGGGTTCCAGGGCGGCGGGCCGCCTGGAGCCGGTCCCGGCGGCGGCTGCGCCGGGCCGGGCCACCTTCCTTGAACTCTTCTTCGACCTGGCGTACGTCTTCGCGCTCACCCGGATCTCCGCGCGGGCGTTCGAGGACCTGACCCGCGCGCCGGCCCGTGAGCACAGTTGGGCGGCGGTCACCGGAGGCGGCAAGACGCTGCTGTTGCTGCTGGCGCTCTGGTACGTCTGGCAGGGCACGGCGTGGACGACAAGCAGGTACGACCCGTACAAGATCCCGCTCCAGACGGTCGTCCTGACCGCGCTGGTCTCCGGGATGGTGATGGGTGTGGCGATCCCGCGGGCGTTCTCCGAAGCCGGGTTGATGTTTGCGGTGGCGTACGTGGTGGCACAGGTGTCCCGGCCGGTGATCCTGTCGCTGGCGCTGGGCCCGCACCCGTACCGCCGGCTGAAGGTCCGCATGGCGGTGATCTTCGCCTTCACCGGGGTGTTGTGGATCGGTGGGGCGATGTTGCCGACCAACCCGCAGGTGGTGCTCTGGGCGGCGGCGCTTGCCATCGAGTATTTGGCCGCGCGGTACGGCTGGCCGGTGCCGGGGCTGGGTAGGTCGACGATCTCGAAGTGGGAGATCGCCGGAGAGCATCTGGCCGAGCGGTACCAGCAGTTCTTCCTCGTCGCCCTGGGCGAGACGATCCTGGTGGCCGGCTTCGCGTACAGCAGGGGGGAGTACGAGTCGGCGCACGCGTGGGCGTTCGGGCTGGCCCTTGCCACCTCGATCCTGCTGTGGCGGATCTACGTCCAGCGCGCCGGTCGGATCCTGGGTGAGGCGGTGGTGAAGGCTCGACATCCCGCCACCATCGGCCGCTCGGCCGCCGACACCCACCTGGTCATGGTGGTCGGCCTCTCCGCCACCGCGATCGGCTACGAGCTGTTCATCGAGCATCCGGTGGACCGGTTTCCGGCGGCGTGGCTGGCCCTGGTGCTCGGTGGACCGGCGCTGTTCCTGGCCGGCCGCGCCCGCTTCGAGTACGAGGTGTTCGGCAGGGTCTCCCGGTCCCGGTGGATCGCCATCCTGGTCCTGGTGGCGGCGGCCGTGCCGCTGCGGTACGTGCCCGGGATCGCCGCCGCCGCCGTCGCGGTGCTGGCGCTCGGCGCCGTCGCGGTCGCCGACGCCCGCCGGGCACGCGGCGCCCCGCCGGAGCCCGCCGCGCCACCGTTCTGACCCATCGGCGTACGGCACTGCCCGCGCGGTGCGGCCAGCTAATCTCGGCGGGTGACCTTCTCCCTCGTCGCCCGCTCCGCCGACGGCCGCCTGCACGGTGTGGTCGTGGCCAGCAAGTTCCTCGCCGCCGGGGCGCTGGTGCCCGCGGCGGAGGCCGAGGTCGGCGCGCTGGCCGCCCAGGCGCACGTCAACCTGGCCTACCGTCCCCAGGGGCTGACCCTGCTGCGCACCGGGGTGGCCGCCGCCGACGTGGTGGCCGGCCTGACCGCCGCCGACCCCGAACGGGAGCACCGCCAGCTCGGAGTGGTGGCCGCCACCGGTCCGGGCGAGAGTTGGACAGGGTCGGCCTGCCATCCGTGGGCCGGCGGGCGGACCGGCGACGGCTGGGCCGCGCAGGGCAACATCCTCACCGGCCCGGAGGTGGTCGACGCGTTGGCCGACGCGTGGCTGGCCGGGTCGACGCTGCCGTTCGCCGAGCGGCTGGTCGCCGCGCTGCGCGCCGGTGACGAGGCCGGCGGGGACCGGCGGGGCCGGCAGAGCGCCGGGCTGCTGGTGGTCGAGCGCGGCGGCGGGTACGGCGGCCGGAGCGACGTGCTCGTCGACCTGCGGGTGGACGACCACCCCGACCCGATCACCGAGCTGGGTCGGCTGCTGGCCGTGCACACAATGCTGTTCAGCAGGCCCGACCCGGCCACCCTCCTGGACCTGAGCGGCGCGGTCGCCGACGAGGTGGCGGCCCTGCTCACCGCGCTCGGCCACCAGGTGGCCGGCGACGGGCCCGAGGCGGCGCTGGTCTCCTGGGCGGGGTTGGAAAATCTGGAGGAGCGCCTGGTGCCGGGGCGGATCGACCCGGTGGTGCTGACGCACCTGCGCCGCGTCGCGCCGCACGTCCCCGCCCCCCGCTCCGCGACCTGACCCGGCCTGCCGTACGAGCAGCCGGCGGCCGGGCGGGCCAGCGGACCGTCGCCGGCCGAGCAGCCGGTGGCCGTTCCACGTCAACTGCCGAAGGCGAGCCAGCGGAATCCCGCCGCGTCGATGTGGGCAGGCTCTGCGGGGGTCGGGGGCAGCCGCCCGGTGGTCTTACGGATCAGCGTCAGCGTGTCCCACCGCAGCCCGGCCGGCACCGGTCGTCCGCCGGTGAGCAGATCGCCGATCACGGTAGCCGCCTGCGGGGTGAGCCACGGCGGCCGGCCCAGGGCGGCGGCCAGGTCCAGGCCGTGCACGCCCACCTCGACCACCCGGGTCCGCAGGAACTCGGTGAGCCGCATCGCGTCGCCGTGCCGTGTGCGTACGACCCGCTCCGGCGGGGCGGCCGCGACGGCCGCGTCGGCGGCCTGCCAGGCGCGCTCGAACTCGGCAGGCAACGCCGCCGACGGTACCTGTCGTGCGTCGCGACGGCCGCCGGCGATCCGCTCGGCGTCCACCGGCGCGGTGAACTTCGACGCACCGAAGTAGCCGGCGGCGTCCACCTCGGCGCGCGGCGGTGCGGGCGCGGCCAGCATGTCGGCCAGCCGTCCGGCGCCCGTGCGCACGTGGGCGATCAGCTCCCGGACCGTCCACGGCGGGCAGTCGGTCGGCAGGTCGAGGTCCGCTTCGTCGAGCTCGTGGAGGACGCCGGTGAGCCGGGCGCACTCGGCACGGAACGCCACACGGACCGGCTCCACCGCGGGGATCAGCCCTTGACCCGGGGGACGAGGCGGTGCACGACGGTCAGCACCAGCGCCATCACCACGGCCATCGTGCCGGCGATGCCGGCGGCGCTGCCCGCGTACCCGACGAAGAGCGGACGGCGGCTCAGTTCGTCCGGCCCGGTGCCGCGCAGGTCGACGAGCCAGGACAGCGCCAGCCCGCAGGCGATCAGGGCGAGGACACCTGCCACGCCGAGCACCAGCGCGGCGATCCGGTGCGCGTCGCCGGGCGCGACCTCGGCCTGTTCCCGCTGGGTGACGAGCAGGAGCAGACCGGCCAGCGCCGCCCACACCCCCACCACCAGGTACGCGGCGACCGCGTCGCTGGGCCGGTGCCAGCCGGCGGAGAGGGTGGCCACCCCGGCGAGGGCGGCGTAGCCGGCGCCGAGGAAGGCGCCCACCGCGCGCACCTTGCGGGGCAGAACGAGCACCAGCGCGACCGCCACCGACGCGGCCACCGCCGTGTGTCCACTGGGCAGGCTGTTGCCGACGGCGGCCCGCTCCGGGTCGAGGCCGTAGTCCGGCCGGTTCAGCCCGTACTTGAGCAGTTGGGTGGAGACGTTCGCGCCGGCGATCAGCAGCGTCGCGGTGATGGCCAGCGCGATCCGCCCCCGGATGAGGGCGATGAACCCGATCACGGCGGTGGCGGCCACCAGGGACACCACAGACATCGCGTTGAGGATCCGGTCGACGGGGCCGTCGATGCGGTCCTGCCCGATCCGGTTGCCGGTCAGGGCGACCGTGTCCACCCACTGGCCGATCTCGGTGTGCACGGCCACCCGCCAGACGGCGAGGAAGGCGGCCGCCTGGACGAGGGCCAGTACGACCAACCAGACCGCAGTCCAACCCCGTGCCGTCGCGCGCATCCGCACACCGTAGCGGCAGGGGTCGGCCGGCCGACCGGTGGCCCGCCGCCTGTCGATGGTTAGGTTGGGCTCGGGTGAGGAGGTGGCGGTGGGCGACACACCGGAGCGCGACGCGGGCCAGGTGGAACGCGGCGATCGGCGGCCGGTCGGTGACGGGCCGGGTGGCGGTCCGGCGCGGGCCGAGTCGCTGGCGGACCTGCTGGGCGGCCGGGGCGGGGCCGTCGACGCCACGCTGCCGCCGCTGGCGTTCGCGGCGGGTTGGCTGCTCGGCGGCGAGTCGTTGTGGGCCGGGGTGGGCGCGGCGCTTGCCGTCGGCGCGACGGTGGCAGGCGTACGGCTGCGTCGGGGTGACCGGCCGCGCTCGGTGCTGATCGGCCTTCTGGCGGTCTGCGTCGCGGCGCTGATCGCGGTGCGGACGGGCCGGGCGGAGAACTTCTTTCTCATCCAGTTGCTCTCCAACGCCGCGAGCGCGTTGTTGTGGACGGTGAGCATCGTGGTGCGCTGGCCGCTGCTCGGGGTGCTGGTCGGCGCGGTGCTCGGTCAGCGGACCCGGTGGCGGCGCGACCCGGCGCTGCTGCGCGGGTACGGCCGGGCCAGTTGGGTGTGGACGGCGACGTACCTGCTGCGGGTGGCGGTGTTCGTGCCGCTGTACCTGGGCGGGCAGGTCCTCGGGCTGGTGGTGGCGCGGGTGGCGCTGACGTGGCCGCTTGTCGCGGCGGCGCTCGCGGTGAGCTGGCTGGTGCTGCGCCGGTCGTTGCCGGCCGGGCATCCGGGGTTGCGGAATCCGGCCACCGGTGAGCCTTCCGGCGGGTGAGCCGGGCGCCGGTCCGGGACAAAATAGTGGAGAGGCCGCCACGGGGGGAGCGGCCTCTCCGGTGACGTACGTTACTCCGTCACGGTCCTTTGTGTGATCCCGCCTGGGCCCGAATTTCTGGGCTTTTTCGCGGCTTCCTCCAGTCCGGGCGGGTGGGGTGAGCCGGCCGATCCGCTGCGTTGTCCGGAGGGCCGGCTCACCCCGGCCTGACCGTGGGTGTCAGGCCGTCCGCCGGCCGGGTCCCATCGTTCCCCCGGACCCGGCCGAACCCCCGGGGTGGGCGGGGGCGCCACCCACCCCGGGTCGTTGTCAGCCGTTCGGGAACAGGTTGCCGTAGTCGGCGTACGCCATGGCGACGTCGGCCTGCGCCCAGAAGCGGTGGTAGTTGAACGTGGGCTCCGGGCCGCCGTCCAGGTACGCCTGCACCTTGGGCCAGTCCGGGTCGTTCTTGTAGAAGGAACGGATGTCCAGGAAGCTCTTGCCCGCGGCGATGGCGTCGCCGTTCGGCATCTTCCCGGTCCAGCCCGGCGGGACGTAGAGGCCCTGCCCGGTGGACGCGTCGTAGGTGTCGTCGAAGCGCCGGTAGTCACCCCGCGACTCGGTGGTGGAGACACCCTTGGCGTCGCTGGCGGCGGACAGCGCGTCGAGCAGACCCTTCGCGGTGTCCTTGGCAGCCGTGTCGCCCGACTTGGCCGCGTACGCGATGAGGGTGCGGGCGTAGGCGGCGGTGACTCCGACGTCCTGACCCTTGACCGTGACCTCGACGTGCAGGTTGGTGTTGGGCTGTGGGCTGGACGGGTTCCAGGTGGTCGGCTGGCCGGTCCACTTCATGTCCGACGGGATCGACCAGTTGGTGCCGAGTGTGGTGTTGGCGATCGCCCACGGCACCCACTTGTCCAGCAGCGCCTTGGCCTTTGCGTTGCCGGTCTGCAGGTACAGCTCGGCGATCCGTTGCATCGACCACGCCTGCATGCCGAACCACTGGTTCGACGGCGGATCGTTGTAGACCGGGTCGACGTCGTAGAACATGCCGTAGAAGGTGCTGATGCCGGCCGGCGGCTGGGCGTAGCTGCCGTCCCAGCTGTTGGTGGCGCCACCGGCGATGCCGCCCTCGGCGGACTGGAGCCAGGTGTAGAACTCCAGCTGCCGCTCGAAGCTCTTGGTCCAGTCGGCGACGGCTGTCGCCGACTGCGGCTTCAGCTCGGGGGTGTTGGTCAGCGCCCAGGCCGCGAACGGGTTCTGGTAGCCGAAGTGGTTGTGGCTGGAGCCGATCCGCCAGGACCAGTTCTGGCTGGTGTCGTACGCGCCACCCCAGGCGTAGTACCAGGACAGCAGGTAGTGCGCCGAGTCCTTGCCGCTGCCGGCGGGGCAGGTGCTGGCCCCGACGCAGTTGCCGATCTTCTTGAAGTACTTGTCGAACATGGCGTACCGCAGGTAGTCGCCCATCTTGGCGGCCTTGGCCACGGTGGCGGCGACGTCGGCCTGCTTGTTCTGCTCCTTGGCCCAGGTCAGCGCCCAGTACGCGGCCTGCACGGCGCGGGCGTCGGCGTCCGGGGCGTTCGTGTACTTCCACTGCTTGGCGGGGGCGCCGGTGTCCTTGACGAACAGGTCGAGGTAGCCGTACTGACCGCCGTGCTTGAAGGTGTCGCAGGACGGCTGCGGGACGGTCTCCCACACCGATTCCTGCGTACCCCGCTGGAAGGTGTTGATGTAGGCCGGCTTGGTGGTGCCGTCGCCGCAGCGGCCGAAGCCGTAGGTGTTGTCGACGTCCATCAGCCAGTGCATGCCGTAGATGTCACCGGTGCCGTAGGTGGACTGGAGCTCCGAGCGGAGCGGGTCCTGTCCGACCGGGATGTTCGGGTTCAGCGCCGAGGGGTACTGGCTGGGCAGGTTGTACTCCGCCGCGTACTGCGGGGTGCCGGCGGAGCCAGCGGTCGGCTGGTCGGCGTGGGTCGGGATGATGTACTTCTCCATGACCGTCCACGCGTTGTTGAACGGGGCCCAGTTCTGGGTGACCCGGCCGTAGTAGGCCTCCAGCCACAGCCAGAAGCTGAACGCCTCGGAGGTGGTCTCGTGGCCGTGGTCCGGCGCCTCGACGATCAGCGTCTCGACCGAGTGGTAGGGCACGCCCTCGGGGCTGAAGTAGCCCGAGTTCTTGATCTTGCCGTACTGGTCGAGGAACTTCTTGATGTAGGCGTTGTCGCCGCCGCCGGGGGTGTCGTTGTCGATCTCGGTGGCGGCGACCGCCAGCGAGGCGAGGCCAGTGGCGGAGGCGGTGATGGTGGCGGCGCCGCCCGCGGTGTCGCTGTCCTCCGCCGCGGCGACCGTGACGGTGACCCCGGTGCTCCAGTTGCTGGGCGTCAGCGTGACGGTGGCCGGCGAGACCGTGACATCGGTGTCGCCGGTGCGGGTGAGGGTGACCGGCACGTTGGCCGTCGGCGCGGCGCTGAGCTTCAGGTTGAAGGTGGCGGTGCCACCCTCGCTGACGCTCACCGCGGACGGGGTGGCGACAAGCGTCGGGCCGGTGGCGGCGCCGACGGTGAACGACTTCTCGTCGACACCGATGCCGTTGGCGTTGTCGTACGCCTTGGCCTGGACGGTGTAGCTGCCGGCCGGCAGGTCCTCCTGTGTGTACGCGTACGGCGCGGAGGTGTCGGTGTTGATCAGCAGGCCGTTGCGGTAGAACTCGACCTTGCTGATCGTCCCGTCCGGGTCGCTCGCGGTGGCGGTCAGCGGCACGTCGGCGGGTGCGGTGAACGGCCCGGACGGCACGCCGAGGGAGACCGTCGGCGGCTGGTTGGCCGCGGTGCCGTTGCAGGTGGTCCCGTTCAGGGTGAACGAGGTGGGCTTCGGGTTGCTGCCCGTGTGGGAGCCGTTGAAGCCGATGGTGGTGGACGCCCCGGTGCCGAGGTTGCCGTTGTACGACTCGTTTGTCGCGGTGACCTCGCTGCCGGTCTGGCTGAACCTGGCCGACCAGCCCTGGGTGACCCGCTGGCCGCTGTTCGGGAAGGTCCACTTGAGGGTCCAGTTGCTGACCGCGTCGCCCAGGTTCTTGATGGTGACGTTCGCGGTGAAGCCGTTGTTCCAGTCGTTCGTCGCGTAGACCACGTCGCAGGCGGGTGCGGCCTGCGCGGCGCCGGCGGGCAGGGTCACCCCGCCGACGGCGAGCGCGACGGCGGCGATGATCGCCACGCGGCGGCGTCGTGCCAGTTGTCTCATGTGCGCGGTGTCTCCTCGGGCCAGGCCGGGATGGTCCCGGCGGGGCGCCTGCCCGCGAGGGTGGTGGTCGCGGGGGATTCGAGGCGCCGGGAAGGTGGTCTCCCCCGGGCCCGGCCGGGGTACGGCGGTGTGGCCGGCACGGGAGGGGGTCCCGTCGGCCGCATTCGGGTGCCGTGACCGGATGTCGTGCTGCCGGCTGCCCTCGGCGGACCCGCGCTCACGCGATGTGGCTCCTGTCGCGTCGAATCGACAGTGTGCCATGGAAGCGCTCCCACGACAAGCGGAGAGCGGGTCGAATCAGGTCCTTGTTTCGATCTCGTTTTGGGTCTTTCACAAAGGCGTGACGGGCGTTACAGTCGCAACATCGGTCGATGGGAGCGCTTCCATCGACAAGTTCCAACAAGAAGATCGCCGGGACCGTCTCCGGACGGGCCCGGGGAATCAGCCCGAAGGCCGACGGCGGGCCAGCCCGGACGCCGCCGTCAGCCATCGTCCCGCCACACGGAGGGAGGTGGAACCAGAGCCACTCGCGTGGCCCGGCTCCCGCGCGACACGCACGGCAGGACCCAAATTCCGCCCGTGTGTGTGCAGTTACGGTGGGGACGGGGGTTGCCCTCCCCCGTCCCCACACTAAACCCCCGTACACGATGGGAAAAGAGGCCGACGGGACAGGCGCACCGCGCCGCCCGGTCGGCCTCGTTCGCTGTCCGGGGCCCTCACCCGCCTCAACCCGACAGCGTCGGCCGCCAGGACGGCCGGCTGACCGGGAGGGCCGCCCCTGACCTATCCTGGGAGCGCTCCCGAATCTCGGCGGTGGCCCCGTATCCACGAGGAGAATCCATGTCGATACCCACCGGGCCCGCCGGCCCGCTGCGCTTCCCCGACGACTTCGGATGGGGCGCGGCCACCTCCGCGTACCAGATTGAGGGCGCCGCCAAGGAGGACGGCCGCGGCGAGTCGATCTGGGACACGTTCAGCCACGCCCCCGGGCGCACCCGCAACGGCGACACCGGCGACGTCGCCGCCGACCACTACCACAGGTACGCCGAAGACCTCGACCTGATGCGCGACCTCGGGCTGCGCAGCTACCGCTTCTCCATCTCCTGGCCCCGGATCCAGCCCGACGGCACCGGCGCCCCCAACCAGCGTGGTCTCGACTTCTACAGGCGCCTCCTGGACGGTCTGCACGACCGCGGCATCGCCCCGATGGCCACCCTGTTCCACTGGGACCTGCCGCAGGCGTTGCAGGACGCCGACGGGTGGGAGTCGCGCGACACCGCCCTGCGCTTCGCCGACTACGCCGACGCGGTCTTCACCGCCCTCGGCGACCGGGTGCCGGTCTGGCTCACCATCAACGAGCCCAAGACGGTGGTGCAGAACGGCTACCTCATCGGCCACCACGCCCCCGGCCGACAGGACCCGGACGCCGCCTACCTGGTCGCCCACCACCTCCAGCTCGCCCACGGGCTCGCCGTACGCGCGCTGCGCGCCGCCGACGGCACCGCCCGGATCGGCCCCGCGCTCAACCTGCACCCCTGCTACCCCGCCGACGACTCACCGCAGGCGGCCGCCGCCGCCCGGCTGTACGACGGCTACGAGAACCGCCTCTACCTCGACTCCCTGCTCATGGGCAGCTACCCCGAGGACGTCCTGGCCGACCTGGGCCCCGGGAGTCGGATGGTCCGCGGCATCCGCGACGGCGACCTCGCGGTGATCTCCTCGCCCGTCGACCTGCTGGCCGTGCAGTACTACACGCCCATCTACGTCACGGCCGACGGCGGCACCGAACACCGCTGGCCGACCTCCGAGGCCCAGTGGCAGCAGATCTACCCCGACGGGATGTACGACATCCTGACCCGGGTCACCCGCGACTACGGCCCCATCCCGCTGACCGTCACCGAGAACGGCCTGCCCACCCCCGACACCCTGGCCGCCGACGACACAATCGACGACGCCGGCCGGATCAGCTTCCTGCGCGACCACCTGGCCGCCGCGCACCGCGCCATCACCGACGGGGTGCCGCTGGAGAGCTTCCACGTCTGGTCGATGCTCGACAACTTCGAGTGGGACGAGGGGTACGACCAGCGCTGGGGGCTCGTCTACGTGGACTACCCGAGCCAGCGGCGGGTGCTCAAGCGCAGCGCCCACTGGTATCGGTCGGTCATCGCCGACGGCGGCTTCTGAAGGCAGGCAACCCGGACGGACGGCCGGGCCCGGACGGCTCGGCTCCGGCGCAGAGCCGTGACCGTCCGGGCAGCGGTCGACCCTCGTCAGCGCGGCAGCGCCTGCTGCAACTCCGCCCGCAGCGCCGGGGTCAGCATCTCCCCAGCCTGCTTGGCCAGCCGGGCCATCTCATAGCCCACCACGCCGATGTCCGCGTCACCGGCGGCCAGGGTGGCCAGGATCGACCCGTCCCGCACCTGCATCACCAGGAAGTAGCCCCGGCCCATCTCGACCACCGTCTGCTTGACAATGTCGCCGTCGAACATCTGGGCCGCGCCCGCGGTGATGCTCATCAGCCCGGAGGTCACCGCGGCGAGCTTGTCGGCGTGATCCCTCGGCAGGTGGTCGGAGATCGCCACCAGCAGCCCATCGGAGGAGACCACCACCGCGTGCGCCACACCCGGCACCCGCTCCGCGAAGGCGCTCACCAGCCAGCTCAGGTCCCGCGCCTCCTGGCTCAACGTCGTCACTGTCGTCGTCCCCCTTCGTCGTGCCCCCTGGACGGTGGCACGGGTATCTCAGTGGTGTCCTCGGCCTCGGCACGCCGTACCCCGCTGTAGAGCCGGGAAAGCATGCCGCCTACCGCGTCCGGGTCCAGGTCGTCACGCGCCGGGGCCGATTCGGGTCGGGCCGGGCGGGTGACCGCGGAGAGCTGCGCCATGGGCACCCGCATCGGCAGGCCCCGTTCGTTCGTGCCGGCGGTCACCGGAGTCGCCGGCGGCACGGCCGGCCCGGGCGACACCGGCGTGGACGGACCCTCGCGGGACCACCAGCCTCCCCCGGCGCCCGGCGCGCCGGCGGGGGTGAGCACGTCCTCGGCCCGTACCGGCACCGGTCGGGCCTGACGTGGCACGGCGGTCGCCGGCGGGCGGCCGGCCACCGGCAGGTCCAGCGACGCCATGACCGGCGTCGGGGCCGCCTGCTGCCGCTGCACACCCACCCCCCGGGCTGCGCCCGCGGCCACCATCCGGGCCGGCGCCGGCGGATCCAGCTCCACCCCGCCCGCCGGCGCCAGCAACGCGGCAGGCAACGCGAGCCTGGCGACCAGGCCGCTCTGTCCCCCGTCGAGCCGCACCCGCACACCCAGACGGGCCGCCAGGTGACTCACCACGAACAGGCCCATCCGCTCGACCGCCGCGACGTCCGCGGCCGGCGGGGTGGCCAGCACCTCGTTCGCCTCGGCCAGCGCCGCCGAGCTCATGCCCAGGCCACGGTCGACGATCTCGATCAGCGCGCCGGCGGCCTCCAGCCGCACGTCCACCACGACCACGGTGTCCGGGCGGGAGAAGGCCGTGGCGTTCTCCAGCAGCTCCGCGAGCATGTGCACCAGCTCACCGACGGCGTGACCGACCACGTGCACGTTCCCCACCGGCTCGATCCGCACCCGCCGGTACTGCTCGATCTCGGCGGCGGCGGCGAGCAGCACCGCGCCCAGGCCGACCGGCCGGTTCCAGCGGCGGGTGGAGTCGGTGCCGGCCAGCACCAGCAGGCTCTCGTCGTTACGGCGCATACGCGCGGCCAGGTGGTCCAGTTTGAACAGGTTCTCCAGCTGGTCCGGGTCGCTCTCCTCGCGTTCCAGGTCGTCCAGCAGCTCCAGCTGGCGCTCCACGAGCACCTGGCTGCGCCGGGCCAGGTTGACGAACATCGCGTTGACGTTGCGGCGCATCATGGCCTGCTCGACGGCGACCGTGACCGCGCTGCGGTGCACCGCCACGAACGCCTCCGCCAGCTCACCGATCTCGTCGAGGGACCGGACCACCGCCGGCGCGACGTCGATGGGCGGCACGCCTCCGGTGACGGTACGCAGCCGGTCCAGCGCGTCCGGCAGCTCGACCTGCGCGATCCGCAACGCCTGGCTACGCAGCAGCCGCATCGACCGGGCTACCGACCGCCCGACCAGCAGCGAGATCAGCAGGGCGACAAGCAGCACCGCGACGATCCCGCCGACGACCAGCAGGGTGGCCCGCAGCTGCCCGGAGCTGGCCTCGTCGGCCTGCCGGACGGCGTCGTCCAGCACCCCGGCCTCGACCTGTCGCAGCAGCTCCTGACGCTGCTCGCTGGCCGACCACCACTGCTCCGACGGCAGCACCTCAGGCGCGGCGCTCCCGTTGGGGAGGCTGCGCTCCTCCAGCTGGGTGGCGACCACGAACACCGGATCCACGGACGTCTCGTCGTACCGGCGGATCTGGTCGGTCGTCGCGGCCACCCGGAACGCGCCGAGGGCGGTCAACTGCTGGGCGCGCAGGTCGGCGAGGATCACCCGGTCCTCGGTGCCATACCTGCCGGCGCGGGACGCGGCGTACAGCTGCGACCGGACCCGGGAGGACAGCTCCTTAACCCGGGCCAGCTGCACGTAGCGCAGCACCGCGTCGTTCAACGCCGCCCGCCCCTGCCCCGGCGTCGGCTCGGCGAGCAGGTCGAGCAGCGCGCCCACGGCCCGGTGGTAGTTGCTCAGGATGGTGTCGTTGCTGAGCACCGCCGGCGGGATCGCCGGACGGATGTCGATCACCTGGTCGTACGCCTCCTGCGCCTCGGAGAAGGCCACCCGCCAGGACGCGTCGGCGTCGGCAAGCGGCTGCGCCGCCCGGCTCAGGTCGGCCATCGCCCGGTCGGCGGCCGTCTGCAGGGGCTTGAGCGTGGAGGCCGCGGCCTCCCGGTCGGCGCCCCGGCGCAGCTCGCCCAGCTCCCCCGCCGTACGGTCGCGTTCCTGCTGGAGCTGGTGCACCGCCGCGGTGATCTGCCTGCCGATGCCCACCTGACGGGCGAAGTCGTTCAACGCCGTCGTCCGCCCCACAAGCGTGCTGGTCTGCACACCGGCGAGCACCAGGAACGCCACCGACGGCACCACCAGCACTGTCGCCAGCTTGGTGCTCATCCGCCAGTCCCGCAGACGGAACGGGGACCGGCGTCGGTGTGGAACGACGCGGACGTCGAAGCGACGCCGGCGATGGTTCGACACCGTGCCGTTCGCCGGGTCGGGACCTGCCGCCACCCTGCCTCCTCCGTCCTACCGCGTCCACCGCGGTCCGGGGAGCGCAGTCCATCCAACCAGGCTCGGGAGCGCTGTCAACGGCCCGAACCAGGCAGGAGTTCAGGAAGGATACTGCGGGTGGGAACCTCCTGCCGTCGTCGGTGACGCCAGTTCGTCCATCCGGCCGATGTCGGCGAGCTCCACCGCGTCCCCGAAGCGGCCCAGCGCCACCAACGCCGCTCCGGTGGCGCCGATCTCCGGGTTGCGTTGGTGCGACACCGGTCGCGGTGCGAGCGCCGCGGCGAACGCCTGCCGCCACCACACCGACGCGGCCACCGCGCCTCCGCCGAGCACCACCTCGACCGGTTTGTCGATCGTGGACTCCAGCACTGTCAGGTCGTCCGCGACCAGTTCGCACAGCCCCTGCATCAGGCTGGCCAGGATGTCCACGCCTGTGGTGCTGAAGCTGAGCCCGCGCAGCTCACCGGAGCCCGCCGGGGCCAGGCCGGGGGGCCTGTCGCCGCCGAAACGCGGGTCGGCCGGCCGGGCGCCACCGGGCGGCACCAGAGCCAGCGCCGCGTCCAGCTCCGCGCCCCGGGGAAGCCGCAGCTCCCGGTCGGCCCAGGCGAACAGGTTGCCGCCACTGGAGTACGCCGCGCCGGTCACCACGTGGTCGTGGTCGACCCGGTAGCGCCAGAGCTGTTCGGGCAGCCGGGGCAGCGGCTCACCGGCGGGGACCCGCTGCATCAGTCGTACCGCCGCGGAGGTGCCCACGGTCACCGCGGCCCGGCTCGGATCGACGCAGCCCGAGCCGACGTTCGAGGCCGCGCCGTCGCCCACCGGCGGTGACCACCGCGCAGCCGCCAGTTGGGGCCAGCGGCGGGCCATGTCGGGCCGCAGGCGACCGTGCCAGTCCAGCTCGCCCAGCGGCGGCAGGTCCTGCGGTCGCGCCCCGGCCAGCGCCAGAGCCTCCTCGTCCCACCGCAGACTCCGCAGGTCCAGCAGGCCGGTGCCGGAGGCCTGGGAGACCGACATGGGCGCCGCCTCCAGCAGCTCGCCCAGCACGTACTCGGGCAGCCCGACGAACCGGGCGATCGGGGTGCCGGACCGTTCCCGCAGCCAGGGCAGCCGCACCGACCAGTAGGAGCGGTGCCACCAGCAGCCGGTGCGCTGGTGGAAGTCGTCCGCGTCGGCCGGCCCGGTCGCCCCGTCGGCAGGCGTCGGCCGGGTGTCCAGCCAGGTGACCACAGGTCCCAGCGGGGTGCCGTCGCGGTCCAGCGGGAGCACCGAGTGCCACTGGGCGGAGACCGCCACGAGATCGACGTCGCGCAGGTGGCCGCCGTCGGCCAGCTCGTCGAGGCACTCGATCAGGCAGGCGAGATAGCCGGGACCGGAGACCGTGCCGGTGCCGTCGTCGCCGATGGTGAGGCTGACCTTGCGCCGGGCCAGCGCACCGGGCAGCGGCTGGGTGTCGGCGTCCAGCACCAGCCCGCGTACCGAGGAGGTGCCCAGGTCGAGCGCGAGAATGTTCATCGCCGGTCAAGTTACCCGGTGCCAACGCGGCCGCGGGCGCGTAGGGTGGATCCATGCTCGCGCATCCGACCTGCTGGTGGCCCGCCGACCCGGCGGGCACCCTCCGCGCGTAGCTCCATCCACGCGGCCGCCACTTGAGGCGACCGCCGGATCTCCGGCCCCGGACGGCCGCCCCGAACGGCGGCGCCCCGGCCTGACGGAGACTCCGATGACCCACCTGACCGACCTGCTCGCCGCCGTGACCCGTGGCGCCGATCCGGGCCCCTTCGCGCTGCTGCGGCGCGAGGGCGCGGACGAGCTGGAGCTGTTCACCGGCACCGTCGACACCGTCGACCGGCTGGCGGACATTCCCCTGCCGCAGGGCACGCCCGGGGCGCGGACGCTGGCCGTGGTGCCGTTCCGACAGATCGCCGAACGCGGCTTCGCCTGCGTCGACGACGGCGCCCCGCTGGAGTGCCTCCAGGTCAGCGAGCACCACCGGATCCCGCTGGCCGACGTCCTGACCGACCTGCCCGACGAGGCGGTCCGCGCGGTCGACGCCTCGTTCGACGTCACCGACGAGGAGTACGCGCGGATCGTCGGCCAGGTGCTGGCCGAGGAGATCGGGCACGGCGAGGGCGCCAACTTCGTCATCCACCGCACCCTGCACGCCACGGTGCAGGGCCCGCCGCTGGTGGCCGCGTTGGCCGCGCTGCGCCGGCTGCTGGTCGCCGAACGCGGCGCGTACTGGACGTTCGTGGTGCACACCGGCACCCGGACGCTTGTCGGCGCCAGCCCGGAACGGCACGTCAGCGTCGACGACGGCCTCGTCATGATGAACCCGATCAGCGGCACCTTCCGGCCCCCCGGCGGCGTGTCCGACCGGGCGGCGCTGCTGCGCTTCCTCGCCGACCCCAAGGAGGTCGAGGAGCTGTACATGGTCCTCGACGAGGAGCTGAAGATGATGGCCACCGTGGCCGAGCACGGCGGCCAGGTGATCGGCCCGTACCTCAAGGAGATGTCCCACCTCGCGCACACCGAGTACCTGCTCGCCGGGCGCGGCACCCGCGACGTGCGGGAGGTGCTGCGCGAGACGATGTTCGCGCCGACAGTGACCGGAAGCCCGATGGAGAACGCCTGCCGGGTGATCGCCCGCCACGAGCGTCGCGGCCGGGGCTACTACGCGGGCGTCCTGGCCCTGCTCGGTCACGACGAGGCCGGCCGGCAGACGCTCGACGCGCCGATCCTCATCCGTACCGCCGAGATCTCCCCCACCGGTGAGCTGCGGGTGCCGGTCGGCGCCACACTGGTCAGGCATTCGACGGCGGCCGGTGAGGTGGCCGAGACGCACGCCAAGGCCGCCGGTGTGCTGGCCGCGCTCGGTCTCGGCCCGGCGGCGCCCGCCGGCGACCGGGGGGCGGTCGCGCGGCTTGCCGACGACCCGGCGGTACGCGACGCGCTTGCCGCGCGTAACGCGCCGCTGGCCCGGTTCTGGCTGGACCAGCGGTCGCCGGACGCACCGGGACTGCCCGGGCTGGTAGGCCGCCGGGCGTTGATCGTGGACGCCGAGGACACCTTCACCGGCATGCTGGCCCACCAGCTGGGCGCGTTGGGTCTCACCGTCACCCTGCGGCCGTGGCACGCCGGCGGCCCGGTCGACGACTACGACCTGGTGGTGGCCGGCCCCGGACCGGGCGACCCGGGCAGCCCGGACGAGCCGAAGATGGTGGCGCTGCGCGAGCTGCTGGCCGGGCTGCTCGCCGAGGGCCGGCCGACCCTCGCGGTCTGCCTCGGCCATCAGGTGCTGGCCGGGCTGCTGGGTCTGCCGCTGCACCGCCGGGACGCGCCCTACCAGGGGTTGCAGCGGGAGGTGTCGCTGTTCGGCCAGAGCCGCCGGGTGGGTTTCTACTCGACGTTCACCGCCCAGGCGCAGGCGGACCGGCTGGACACCGCGTACGGGCCGGTCGAGCTGGCCCGGGACGTACGCGACGGTGCCGTGCACGCGCTGCGCGGGCAGGGTTTCGCGGGGGTGCAGTTCCACCCGGAGTCGGTGCTGAGCCCGGACGGCCTCACCGTCCTGGCCGAACTGCTGGGCGGTCTGCTGCCGGCGAACCGGCCGGACGAGTTGCCCACGGCCGGCGGTCGGGCGTAGTCAGCCCTCCGGGCGGGTACGGCTGGGTGGGCCGGCGGCGCGCACGGGTCGAGAGCCCCCGTCCGCGTCGCCGGTCCCCGGCCGTGGTCAGCCGGCGGCCAGGCCCGCCTTCAGCGCGGCTCCCATCTGGACGGCGCGGCGTGCGGTGAGCGCGCACGCCCCCAGCGCGACGGCGTCCGGGGCGACTTCCCCGTTGTTACTCGTGTGCGACGGGCCGTACGGGTTGCCGGCGATGAACTGGCTGGTGTCGGTGTAGCCGGGGGTGACCACGACGCCACCCCAGTGGTAGAAGACGTTGAAGAGCGAGGTAAGCGTGGTCTCCTGGCCGCCGTGCGAGGTCGCCGTCGAGGTGAAGGCGGAGTAGACCTTGTTGGCCAGCGCGCCCTGCGCCCAGAGGGGTCCGGTGGTGTCGATGAACTGCTTCAGCTGGGCGGCCACCATGCCGTACCTGGTGGGCGCGCCGAGGATCACCACGTCGGCCCAGGCCAGGTCGTCGACCATCGCCTCGGGCACGTCCTGGGTCTCCAGGTGGTGCGCCTGCCAGCCGGAGTTGGAGCGGATCGCCTCGTCCGGCGCCAGCTCGCGCACCTTGCGCAGGCGCACCTCGGCACCGGCGTCCCCGGCGGCCTCACACACCGCCTGCGCCATCTGGTAGGTGATGCCTGTGGCGCTGTAGTAGATCACCGCTACCTTGGTCTGGGCAGCCATCAGATGTTCCCCTTCTCGTCCGGTTTCAGCTCCCGCGACTACCCGTGACCCGGGCCGACAAACGCCACCGGGGAGCTGCCGCCCGCACGACGGGCTCAAGTTTTCCGCAAGTTCCCGGTCATGGACGCCGCGCGACCGTCGCGGACAGCGATCCTGATGTCACCGGTGCCGACGGAAGCCATCCGCCGCCCCGCACCGGGAGCCTGAACGGGGGATCGCGCTCCGCCGGCAACGACGCTGGCGCAGCGCGATCAGGGGATGGCACGGGCCCGTCCGCTCAGCGGACCAGGGCCACCATCAGCCGTTCCAGCTCGGCCGCCGGGTCGGCGGTGAGCCCGGTGTGCACCGGCCCCGTCTGGATCATCGTGCTGCGGGGGGCGACCAGCCAGTGGAACCGCTCGCCCAGTCGCATCCGGGTCGCCGGCCCGTCACCGGAACATGTCCGGTCCCACGAGTCGAGCACCGCCGCCACTGCCGGCAGGTCGACGTCGGGCGCCAGCGCTTCGACCCGGTCGACGTCCAGATGGGTACGCGCGGACAGGAAGTCGCGCTGCTGGCAGTAGAGCAGCACGCCGACGTTGATCTGCTCGCCGCGCTCGATGCGGGGCACCAGCCGGATCAGCGCGTACTCGAAGGGATGCCTCACGCCACGCCCCCTGTCGGCAGCCAGTCCGCCGGCCGGGCGACGCGGCGGGACAGGTGCGCCACGTACGCGGCCCGCGCCTCGTCGGCGGAGTCGAAGTCGGCGGCGGTCAGCCACTGCGCCGGCACCAGGTCCAGCACCTCGGTGAGCAGTTCCGGGGTGACCTGCGGGGCCAGTTCGGCGTCGGCGTCGGCGAGCCGGTCGGCGTACGGCGCGAGCACGTGGTCGTCGGCCCGGTAGGCCCGGTGTACTGCGGCTTCGGCGCGGGGCCAGTTGTGGTGGAAGTACAGGGCCGCGCCGTGGTCGATGAGCCACAGCTCCCGATGCCAAACGAGCAGGTTCGGGTTGCGCCAGCTCCGGTCGACGTTCTCCACGTACGCGTCGAACCACAGCACCCGCGACGCGAGCATCGGATCGACGGGGTGCGCGACCGGGTCGAAGCCCAGCGCCCCGGGCAGGAAGTCCATCCCCAGGTTGGCGCCGCCGCTGTTGCGCAGCAGCTCCTGCACCTCCTGGTCGGGCTCGGCCCGCCCGATGACCGGGTCGATGTCGAGCACGACCAGCGGTGGTACGCGCAGCTCCAGCCGGCGGGCCAGCTCACCGCAGATCACCTCGGCGACGAGCGCCTTGGGCCCCTGCCCGGCACCGGAGAACTTCGCCACGTACGTGCCGAGGTCGTCGGCCTCGACGACGCCCGGGAGCGAGCCGCCCTCGCGCAGCGGGGTGGCGTAGCGGATCGCGGTGACCTGGCGGAGCACGCCGCCCACACTACTGTGATCTCCGAGGGCGCCCGCCGGGAGTGCCGACACGTGTCACCGCGGTTGCGCCAGGCCCCGCAGGAGCAGGGCGACCAGGCGTCGGGGGTCGTAGCGGGGGTCCTTGTCGCCGCCGATGCAGAGGTTGCCGATGCCGCGCATCAGTTCGAGCGCGCCGGTGCCGGCAGTGATCTCGCCGGCGTCGACGGCGGCGTCGAGCAACTGCGCGCAGACGGGCACCAGGTTGTCGAGGAAGTAGGTGTGCAGGGCGTCGAAGCCGCCGGTGTCCGATTGCAGCGCGTTGGCGAGGCCGTGTTTCGTGACCAGGAAGTCGATGAAGAGGTCTACCCACTGCCGCAGCGCGGCGAACGGGGAGTCGGCGCTGGCCAGCAGCGCGGGGCCGGCCTCGGCGCAGGCCTGCACCTGGTGCCGGTAGACGGCGACGACGAGGTCCGCCCGGGTCGGGAAGTGCCGGTAGATCGTGCCGATGCCGACTCCGGCCCGGGCCGCGATCTCGCGGATCGGGGCTTCGACGCCGGAGGTGACGAACACCGCGGCGGCGGCGGTGAGCAGCGCCTGCTGGTTGCGCACCGCGTCGGCCCTCTTGCCTCGGGCTGGCATCTGCGGGGACTGGCTCGTCGCCGACACCGGTTCTCCTTCACACGGACGGTTGGCAAAGCGGATCAGCGTTCCGTATAGTTTTAGTGGAACGACGATCCGCTTTGACTGTAGCGGAAGCAGGAAACGTCCTGCCCGGCCCCACCGCGCCGGCTCCGCACCAACAGCCCGGGAAGGCATCACCATCATGAACGCACCCACTCACGTCGCCGACACCAGCAACGCCCCGGTCCTGTCCGTCAGCCCGATCGTGCTGCCGGCTCCCGGCCGCGCCGTGGACCTGCAGGTACGCGTCTCCGCACCGATGGCCGGCAGCGACTTACCGATCATCCTGCTCTCGCACGGCCACGGGCAGTCGAACAACCTCTCCTCGCTCAACGGCTACGGGCCGCTGGCCAACTACTGGGCGGCGCACGGCTTCGTGGTTATCCAGCCGACCCACCTGGACTCGAAGACACTGAGCCTCGATCCCGCCGACCCGGACGCCCCGCTCTACTGGCGGTCACGGGCCGAGGACATGACACGCATCCTCGACCACCTCGACGCCATCGAGGCCGCCACTCCGCAGCTTCACGGTCGCCTGGACCGGAGCAGGGTGGCCGTGGCCGGGCATTCGATGGGCGGACACACCGCGAGCCTGCTGCTGGGAGCGCGACTCACCGACCCCCGGGACGGGACGCCTCTGAACCTGGCCGAGCCCCGGATCCGGGCGGGGGTGCTCCTCGCCGCGCCTGGTCGGGGCGGGGACGCGCTCACCGAGTACGCGAAAAGCTTCTCGTTCTTCCAGAGCACGGACTTCTCCACGATGACGACACCGGCGCTCGTCGTCGCCGGTGACAGGGACGCCTCCGAGCACCTGACGGTTCAGGGTCCGCAGTGGCACGCCGACCCGTACGTCCTCTCCCCCGGCCCCAAGTCTCTCCTGACCATCTTCGACGCCGAGCACGGTCTCGGCGGGATCTCCGGCTACGACGCTGCCGAGACCACTGACGAGAACCCGCGGCGGGTGGCGGCGGTCCAGGCGCTGACCTGGGCCTACCTCCGCAGCGCGCTGGACCCCGAGGATTCGGCGTGGCAGACGACGTGCGCCGAGCTGACCTCCGGAGCCGAGGCGGTCGGACGGGTCGAGTCCAAGTAGGCCCGGTCGGGGGCCACGGCACGCCGTGGCCCCCGACCATCGGGCCCCACTGTCAGTCGAGCTTGTCGCGCAGGTCGTCGACCTGCTGCTGGAGACGGTCCACCGCGCCCTCGTTGTTGACGAAGGTGGTGATGCCCGCGGCGAGACCCAGACCGATGAGCACCGCGAGGATGCTCAACACCAGGCCGCCGATGGACACGCCCCGACCTGTCACCCCGGGCCGTTGGCTCATCTTCAGGCCGACGATGCCGAGAATGATCCCGATGATGCCCAGCACCAGCCCGATCCAGGCCAGGATCGCGGTCAGCACGCTGAGCAGGCCGGCGACGCCGAAGACCAGAGCGAAGGTGGCGGCCGCGCTCGTCTTCGCGCGGGCGTCCCCCCGATGGGTCCGGGACCCGGCCGATGTGCCGGCACCCCGGGCCGGCTCACTTGCGGCAGTCATGAGACTCCCTTCCGCACGCGCGGCGCGCGTACTTCCGGCCGGCCGCTTTCCCACGTCGACCACCGTTACGCCTCGCACCGGCACGAAGTGTCGGCGCCGCCACCTAGGCTGGCGGCCCGGCCACCGGAAAGGGGCGTGCGATGCCTGCCGACCTCAGCGCCGCCGAAGCGCTGGCACTGCGGATGACCAGCCTGCTGCTGCGTCCGCATCCCGGCACCCAGCCCGGCACCGTCGCCGAGGTGGTCGAGTGGTTCGGCGCGATGCAGGCTCAGGACCTGGCCAGCGGGTTGTGGTCACTGGGCGCCCGACTGCCCGGTTCCCGCCTGACCGACGTGCAGGAAGCGCTGGAGCGGCGCGAGGCGCTGCGCACCTGGCCGATGCGGGGCACCGTGCACCTCGTCCCACCCGCCGACGCGCGCTGGATGCTGGAGGTGACAGGCGTCCGCTCGCTGGCCGGCGCGGCGACCCGCCGGGCACAACTCGGTCTCACCGACGTCGACGCCGACCGGGCGGTGGACGTCCTCGGTGCCGCGTTGACCGGGGGCGGTCGACTCACCCGGTCGCAGTGCCTGGCCACCCTGCGGGAGGCGGGGCTGGGCACCGACGGTCAGCGCGGCTACCACCTGCTGTGGTTCGCGAGCGTACGAGGGGTGACCTGCGTGGCCCCGAACGTCGGCACCGAGCAGACCTTCGCGCTGCTCGACGAGTGGGCGCCCGCGCCACGCCAGCTGGACCGGGACGAGGCCCTCGCGGTACTGGCCCACCGCTACGTCCGGGGGCACGGCCCGGTCACCGACCGCGAGTTCGCGGGCTGGACCGGCCTCACCCTGACCGACGCGCGACGCGGCCTGACCGCCGCCGGCGACGCGCTGAGCACGGTACGGGTCGACGGCCAGCCGATGTACGTGGACGTGGCGCTCGCGGACACGCCGCGCACCCCACTGGACGAGGTGCGGGCGCTGCCCGGGTTCGACGAGTACCTGCTCGGCTACCGGGACCGCACGCTGATGCTCGACCCCGCCCACCAGGCCGCCGTCGTGCCGGGCAACAACGGGATCTTCCAGGCCACGGTGGTCCACGCCGGTCGCGTGGTGGGTGTGTGGAAGCGCCGGATCGGCAGGTCCACGGTCACCGTGACGATCCAGCCGCTGACGCCCCTGACCGCCCCGGCGCGCACCCGGGTGGAGCACGCACTGGGCCGGTACGCCGACTTCCTCGGTCTGCCGCCCCGCTTCGAGTGGCAGGCCTGACCGACAAGCGCGCCGGCCGTGGCGTGGCGTCGCTCAGCGCGCCGGCCGGGGCCGGGCCTCGGTCAGCAACGCGGCGATCCGGGCCACCCGGGGGTCGGAGCGGATCTGCGCCACGGTGGCCGGCAGCGGCAGTCGCCAGTTCGGATACTCGTCGACAGTGCCTGGCATGTTGGGCTGGCGCACCTCGCCCAGCACGTCGTAGAGGGACACACCGAGCAGCCGGGACGGGCTGGCGGCGAGGGCCGCGTGCATCGCCACCACAGCCTCCTCGCCGTCGGGCGACAACTCGCCGTCCGGCAGCAGACCCTCGGCGCGCAGCATCGTCAGCAACAGCTCCCGCTCCTCGGCGGCCCGCGTCCGCTCGACAGCCGTGTCGGTGCTGAGCAGCTTCAACTCGTCGCGTACCCGCACGTGCTCGCCGGTGAGGAATCCGGGTGCGGTGGGCAGGTCGTGGGTGGAGATGGTGGCGAGCGCGTTGCGGGGCCACCGGCTCGGCGGGACGAAGCCGCCCTCGTCGTCGCGGGCGAACCACAGCACGGTCGAGCCGAGCATGTTGCGCTCCCGCAGGCCCCGGGTCACCGCCGGCTGGACGGTGCCCAGGTCCTCGCCGACGACCACCGCGCCGGCCCGGTGCGCCTCCAGCGCGAGGATGCCAAGCATCGCCTCGGCGTCGTAGCGCACGTAGGTGCCGTCGGCCGCGCCACCGCCCGGCGGCACCCACCACAGTCGCCACAGCCCGGCGACGTGGTCGACACGCAGGCCGCCGGCGTGCCGCAGGGCCCGGCGCAGCATGTCCCGGTAGGCCGCGTACCCGGTGGCGGCGAGCCGGTCCGGTCGCCACGCGGCGAGCCCCCAGTCCTGCCCGAGCTGGTTGAAGTCGTCAGGTGGGGCGCCGACGCGTACGCCCTGGGCCAGCACGTCGGCGAGCTGCCAGCCGTCCGCGCCACCCGGGTCGATGCCGACGGCGAGGTCGTGCACCACGCCGACCGGCATCCCGGCCGAGCGGGCCGCCGCCGTGACCGCGTCGAGCTGCTCGTCGCACAGGTGTTGCAGCCAGGCGTGGAACGCCACCCGGTCGGCGAGCTGGCGGCGCTGCTCGGCGACCGCCGCCGAGTCGGGGTGATGCAGCTCGGCAGGCCAGGCCCGCCAGTCGTTGCCGTGCCGCTCGGCCAGCGCGCACCAGGTGGCGAACGACGCCAGCGCCGGGTCCGCGTCGAGGTCCACCGGTTGTGCGTACGGGTGCAGCAGCTCCAGGGCGTGCCGTTTGGCGGCCCACACCTCGTCGTAGTCGATCAGGTCGCCACGGTCGGGGCGGAGGGCGTCGACGATCGCGCGGGTCGGCGGGTCCGCCGCCCGGTACGCGGCGGTGGCGCCGACGCGCAGGTAGAGCGGGTTGACGAACCGCCTGCTGGCAGGTGAATACGGTGAGGCGGCGACCGGGTGCGACGGGCCGACGGCGTGCAGCGGGTTGAGCAGCACCAGCCCCGCGCCGTTGGCACCGGCCCAGCCGGTGAACTCGCCGAGGTCGCCGAGGTCGCCCATGCCCCAGGAGTGTTCTGAGGTGAGCGCGTAGAGCTGGAGCATCCAACCCCAGGTGGAGGGCGGCTCCGGCAGCCGTCGGGGCACCACGACGAGCGTCACCTCACGCCCGTCGCAGGCCAGCCGGTGCCAGCCCAGCGGCAGGTCCCCCGGCAGCTCGGCGTCGACCGCCCGGCGGCCCCCGTCCTCGAGGGTCACCACGCCGGGGCCGGGTAGCGCCCGGGTGGCGCCGTGGGTGAGCACCACTGTCGGCGGCAGCGCGGCCTCGTCGACGGCGCGTGCGGCGGCGAGCGCGTCGGCGATGGCGGCCGGGCTGGTGGCGTCCACGCCGAGCAGACCCAGGACACCCACGACGGTTTCCGGGGCGACCTCGACGCGGCGGTGCCGCCAGTCCTCGTACCAGGTGGACACGCCGTGCGCGTTGGCCAGCGTGGCCAGTCGTCGGTTCATCCGTCCCCCGCTTCACGACGCGACCTGCGACCACCTTGCCACGACCGGGCACGCGGCGCAGGACACGACGGGGCCGGCGGGCGAACCCGCCGGCCCCGTCGCGGTGGACGCGGTCAGTCGGCGAGCGCGCCGGCCGCCCGACCCTCGTGCAGGGTCAGGTTGCGGCCGGTGCTCGGGTCGAACAGGTGGATCTTCTCCAGGTTGAACCAGACCCGACGGGTCTGCCCCTCGGTGACCGGGGACTCGGCGGACAGCCGGGTGACGAGGTTGCCGCCGGCGCCGGCGAAGTCGGCAGCGCCCGCGTCGGCTGCCAGCTCCTCCAGCTCGGCGGCGCTGGCCTTCTCCCCCTCCACAGTGAAGTAGACGTACTTGTCCGAGCCCATCGACTCCACGATGTCGGCGGGCGCCTCGAACTCCAGGCCCCGCCGGCGGGTGTCGTCGTCGACCAGTTCGGCGTCCTCGAAGTGCTCGGGGCGGATGCCGAGGATCAGCTCGCGGGGCGCGTCGGCGGCCTCCAGCTCGCGGCGGACCCGGTCGCCGAGCGGCACGTCACCCAGCGCGGTGTGCAGCCCGCCGTCC
This sequence comes from Micromonospora sp. NPDC093244, assembly GCF_040683695.1. NCBI lineage: Bacteria > Bacillati > Actinomycetota > Actinomycetes > Micromonosporales > Micromonosporaceae > Micromonospora > Micromonospora sp. NPDC093244. The sequence continues at coordinate 842,940 of NZ_JBFBEO010000001.1, read as the reverse complement.
TGCACGGCAGCGTGCAGGAAGTTCATCGACGGCGAGCCGATGAAGCCGGCCACGAAGAGGTTGCGCGGGTGGTCGTACAGCTCCTGCGGCGGGCCCACCTGCTGCACCGCGCCGCCCCGCATGATCACGACCCGGTCACCGAGGGTCATCGCCTCGGTCTGGTCGTGGGTCACGTAGACGGTGGTCGTGCCGAGCTGCTTCTGGAGCCGGGACACCACGGTGCGCATCTGCACCCGCAGCTTGGCGTCGAGGTTGGACAGCGGCTCGTCCATCAGGAACGCCTTGGGCTGGCGGACGATCGCCCGGCCCATCGCCACCCGCTGCCGCTGCCCACCGGAGAGGTTGGCCGGCTTGCGGTCCAGCAGGGGCGTCAGCTCCAGGACCTTCGCCGCCTCGTCGACCTTCTGGTTGATCGTCTCCTTGTCCAGCTTCGCCAGCCGCAGGGGGAACGCCATGTTCTCCCGCACCGTCATGTTCGGGTACAGGGCGTACGACTGGAACACCATGGCGATGTCCCGGTCCCGGGGAGCCTTGTCGTTGACCCGCTGGCCGCCGATCCGCAACTCGCCGGAGCTGATGTCCTCCAGACCGGCGATCATGTTGAGGGTGGTGGACTTGCCGCAGCCCGAGGGGCCGACCAGGATCACGAACTCGCCGTCGGCGATCTCCAGGTCGACGTCCTGCACGGCGACGGTCCCGTCCGGGAACTTCTTGCTCACCTTGTCGAGCACGATGTCAGCCATGACTACTCACCTATCCCTTGACTGCGCCGGAGGTCAGGCCGGACACGATGCGGCGCTGGAAGAAGAGGACGAACAGGATGATCGGTACGGTGATCACCACGGCGGCGGCGCAGATCGCCCCGGTGGGGTCCTCGAACTGCGACGCGCCTGTGAAGAACGACAGCGCGGCCGGCACCGTGCGGGACCGCTCGGTGGAGGTCAGCGAGATGGCGAACAGGAAGTCGTTCCAGCAGAAGATGAACACCAGGATCGCGGTGGTGAACAGGCCTGGTGCGGCCAGCGGGGCGATCACCCGGCGGAACGCCTGGGCCTGGGTGGCGCCGTCCATCTTCGCGGCCTTCTCCAGGTCCCACGGAATCTGCTTGAAGAACGCCGACAGCGTGTAGATCGCCAGCGGCAACGCGAACGTGATGTACGGCAGGATCAGGCCCGGCCAGGTGTCGAAGATCTTGAGCTGACGCTCGATCTCGAACAGCGGTGACACGAGCGACACCTGCGGGAACATCGCGATCAGCAGGGAGACGCCGACCAGCAGCTTCTTGCCCGGGAAGTCCAACCGGCTGATCGCGTACGCGGCCATCGCGCCGAGCACCACCGCGATGAGCGTGGCGATCAGGGCGATTCCGATCGAGTTGATCAGCGCCCGGACGAACTGGTCGGTGTCGAAGATCGTCTTGTAGTTGTCGAGCGTCCACTCCCGGGGGATGAACTTCCCGTCGGTGAGGGTGGCCGGCGTCTTGAACGACAGCGAGGCGATCCACAGGACGGGGACCAGCGCGAAGACGACCACGAGGACGTCCAGCAGACCCCAGCGCAGCTTCGCCCGCGTGGTGGTTTCGACAGCCATCTCAGCGCCTCTCCCCGTCGTCGCTGCCGGGGGCAGCGGTACCGAACAACTTCACGAAGACGAAGGCGATGATCGCCACGGTGATGAAGATCAGCACCGACATCGTCGAGCCGATGCCCAGGTTCAGACCCCGGATCAGGTTGTTGTAGGCGAGCATCGACACCGACGAGGTCTCGTTGCCGCCGGCGGTCAGCACGAAGATGTTGTCGAAGACGCGGAACGCGTCGAGGGTGCGGAACAGCAGCGCGACGAGGATCGCCGGCTTCATCACCGGCAGCATCACCTTCGTGAACTTCTGCCAGGCGGTCGCCCCGTCGGTGGAGGCGGCCTTGAGCAGGTCCTCGGGGACCAGCGCCAGCCCGGCCATCAGCAGCAGTGCCATGAACGGCGTGGTCTTCCAGATCTCGGCGAGCATGATGATCGCCAGGGAGCTGGCCCGCTCGGTGAGCGGCGCACCGTCGCTGAACAGGTCGGCCAGGTAGCCGGTGCCGGGCGTCCAGGCGTACCGCCAGGAGAAGGCGGCGACGACTGTGACGATGCCGTACGGGATGAGCGCAGAGGTCCGCACCAGGCCACGCCCGACAAGTGTGCGGTGCATGATGATCGCCAGCCCCATGCCGAGGACCAGTTCCACGGCCACCGTGACCACGGTGATCAGCGCGGTCACCCCGAACGCGGTCCACCAGAACTCGTTGGTGAGCACGGTGACGTAGTTCTCCAGCCCGATGAACTCGCGCTGGTCGGGAAAGCGCAGGTCGTAGCGCTGCAACGACAGCCAGACCGAGTAGATGATCGGGTACGCGGTGACCGCCACCATCACCAGCGCGGCCGGTGCGCAGAGCAGCCAGCCGAGCCTGCGTTCGGCCTTCTTGTTCTCGCTCAGCGGCGCCTTTCGGCGTCCGCCGCCGCGCTGGGCGGGGACGGTCGGCGTGGCGGTCTCGTCGGCGACGGTGTCCGCGCCGGCCGGCGTGGCGTTGATGCTCACGGCAGGACCCCCTTGGACTGGAGGGCGTCGGCGATGGCGTCGCGCAGCTCGTCGGCGGTCTGTTGCGGACGGATCGCCGACGGCGGGGACAGGATCGCCGACATGACTGTGGAGATGCTCTGGTAGGCGGGGGTCAACGGCCGCGTCGCCGGCTCCTTCAGCTCCTCCAGGATGGTGTCCTTCATCGGGTACGCCTCGGTCATCTCCGGGTCGTCGAAGACCGCCTCGATGGTCGGCGGCACGCCGTCGTTGATGGCGGAGAACTTCTGGTGCTCGGCGCTGCGCAGGCACCGGGCCACCTCGAACGACAGGTCCGGGTGCTTGGAGTACGAGCTGACGGCCAGGTTCACGCCGCCGATGGTGACCTTGCTGGGGGTGCCTTCGTCGACGCCGGGCACGCGGGCCCAGCCGACCTGCTTGGCCAGGTCCGGGTTGGCCTCCTGAAGGGCGGGATAGACGAACGGCCAGTTCACCTGGAACGCGCCGGCGCCGGACTGGAACTCCAACCGGACCGGGTCCTCGGTGGCGTTGCTGAACGACGGCGAGGTCACGCCCGACGTGGCGAAACGCTGCAACTGCTCCAGCGCCCGGACGGTGCCCTCGTCCATCACTGCCTGCTTGCCGTCGTCGGAGAGGATCTTCCCGCCGGCGCTCTCGGCCAGGGTGTTGTAGAGCACGACCAGTCCCTCGTACTGGGCGCCCATGGTCAGCACCTGGTGCGGCTTGCCCTGGTCCTTGAGCTGCTGGGCCGCGCTGATCATCTGGTCCCAGGTGGTGGGCGGCTGCGGCACCAGGTCCTTGCGGTACCAGAGCAGCTGCACGTTCGTGTTCTTCGGCGCGGCGAAGAGCTTGTCCTCGTAGCGGGCGGTGTCCAGCGGCCCGGCGAGGGTGCCCTGCTCGACCTCGGCCTTGTCCTGGCCGGTCCACTCCCGGATCCAGTCGGCGCTGGCGAACTCCTGGGTCCAGGTGACGTCGAGACCCAGGACGTCCATTCCGGGGTCCTCGGCGGCCAGCCGGCGCACCATCTGCACCCGCTGGTCGTCGGCCTGACGCGGCAGCACTCGGTATTCGATCTTGTATCGACCCTGGGCCTGCGCGTTGCAGTCGTCGACGACCTTCTGCAGGTTCTGCTCCGGTGGGTAGTACAGGTTGATCGTCGGCGTACCGCCGCTGTCGTCGCCGCCGCACGCCGCCAGCGGCGCGACAAGCGCCAGCGCGGCGGCCGCCGCCCCCAGCCGGACAACCGGCCGCCGTCGGTGTCGAGCCGCTTCGGGGTCTGTCATCGCCCTCCCCCTCTCTTCGGCGAAAGACCGGGGAGGGCATCCGTGCCCCGGCGCACGGCGAGACGATTCCGAGCCGGTGAGCTGCGAAAACTCCGGCGCGAACGCTCTGTAACGGCTACTCTGCCCCGCCCGTGAAGTCGCGAAACCTGGCTGTCACGGCTAGCGTGCGCACCGCCACCGGCCCTCTGTGCCCCACGCCACGCTCGCGGGCGCCACGGTTCTCGCCCGTCGCCTGTCGCTCCGCGAAGGCCGGGTCGTTCCCGACACCCCCACACAGACGGCGGGCAGAGCGTCAGCTGCGGGCCCTCGCCCAGGAGAGGAAGCGCTCGGTCATCCGGGTCGGCGGATGATCCGGGTGGAGCTGGGTGAGCTGGTTCGTCGCCTCGTGCATCAGAGTGCCCAGATAGATCAGCAGTGCGGTCCGGTCGGTCCGGTACTCCGTCAGCAGAGCGAGCTTGGCCGGTTGGCAGGGCCACTCGATGCCACAGTTCCGGCACCGCCACAGCGGGCGCATGGCGACGTGCGGGACGGGCGGCCGGACCACCATCACCGCCACCGCGCCGAGGGCGGCTTGACCATCGCAGTGAGCACAGTGACCTCCTCGGGAACGGGGATGGGGCCGCTCCCGCAAGGGGGGAACGGGAGCGACCCCGGGTGCAGAGCCCACCGCCGCCATTCCGGCCACCGGCGGACCCGCCACTGGTGACAGTCTGGTGATGACGCGACTACCGTCGATACGTGCTCGCGCCATCCGTGCAGCTCAGCGGTCCAGGTGAGCACTCATGAGGGACACGCCGAGCCAGACTGAGCGAAGGTTGGGGAACCGATGGGGACTGTCACCGACTACGTGCTGGAGGAGTTGCGTCTGCTCCGGGCGGCAACCGGGCTCAGTCAGGACGACTTCGGCCGGGGCATCGGCTATTCGGGTTCACACGTCAGCTCGGTGGAGACCGGCGGGCGGCCACCCACGAAGGAGTACATGAGGGTTGTCGACACCCACCACCAGACCGGCGGGCGCTTCCTGCGCATGCTGGAGGGGTTGGCCCGGCTCGACGCCGAGCCGGCCTGGCTGCGCGAGTGGATCGAGTTCGAGCGGGAGGCGACGACGCTGCGCTGGTTCGAGTTGGCGTACGTCCCGGGCCTGCTCCAGACCGAGCGGTACGCTCGCGCGACGCTGGCCGGTGGCCGGTTCGACGCCGAGGACGTGGACCGCATCGTCGCCTCCCGGCTGGAGCGCCAGGCGATCCTGCACCGCCCGCGCCCGCCGCAGCTCATCGCCGTGCTGGACGAGGCGGTGCTGCGCCGGCCGGTACTCGACCAGCCGGGTCTCATGGTCGAGCAGTGCGAACACCTGGCCCAGTTGGCGACGGCGGAGCATATCCAGGTGCACATCGTGCCGGTGGATGCTGGGATGTACCTGGGGCTCGCCGGTCAGTTCATCATCGCCGAGATGCCCGACGGTGAGCGGGTGGCTCACGCCGACAACCAGCTCACCGCGCAGTTCGTCGATGCACCGACCGACGTCGCTAAGCTGGCGAAGACGTGGGAGATCGTGCGGAACGAGGCGCTCCCCCGCCGGCAGTCAATCGACCTGATCAAGGAAGTGGCGAAGTCATGGGCATGCTGACCCCACAGTGGCGAAAGTCGACCCGGTCCGGCGGCAACGGCGGGTCCTGCGTCGAGGTCGCCGACAACCTGCCGACCGTGGTGCTGGTGCGCGACACCAAGGACCGCGACGGCGGCACCCTGCGCGTCGACCCGGCGGCCTGGAAGGCCTTCGTCGGGTACGCCAAACAGCACTGACGCGAACCCCGGAGGCACCCGCCCGACCACCTGCGCCGATCTTGCAGTTTCTGTCGCCGAAAAGCGTCGAATGCCCCCTACGTCGGGACGGTAAGTGCAAGATCGCGGCCAGGGTCCGGACGCGGCCTCGAGCCGCAATGACTCCGCCACGCGGCGCTTGTTCCACGGGTACCCCGTCCGGACCAGGCATGCTGGGGCGGTGATCGCACGCTTCAAGGACCTCTGCCTCGACGCCGCCGACCCGCTCGCCCTCGGTGGCTTCTGGGCGCGGATGCTCAACGGCGACGTGGCCGACGCCGGCGACGGCGACACCCGCGTCGATCCCCGCTCCGCCCGCTCCGACGCCGAGTCGATCTGGGTGAACCGGGTGCCCGAGCCTCGGGTCGGCAAGACCCGCGTACACCTGGATCTGCGGTTGGCCGACGCGGGCCCGGCGGCGCTGCTCGCGGACGGCGCCCGACTGGTCCGCGAGCCGGGCGGCGAGGCGACCTGGTGGGTGCTGGAAGACCCGGAGGGCAACGAGTTCTGCGCGTTCCCGGCTCGCGACGGTGCCCGGCCGGGCCCGTTCGAGCTGGTCGTCGACTCGACCGACCCGACCGCGCAGGCGACCTGGTGGGCCGGCGTGACAGGCGGCGCCGTCGAGGACGACTCGACCGCCTCGTCGGTGCTCGGCGCCGCCGGGTTCCCGTGGGAGTACTGGGTGTTCGTCGCGGTCTCCGAGCCCAAGACGGTCAAGAACCGGATGCACTGGGACGTCGAGATGGTCGACGAGGAGCCGACCGCGCTGCTCGACGCGGGCGCGACGCTGCTACGCGAACCGATCGACGAGGCCCACTGGTGGGTGCTGGCCGACCCGGAGGGCAACGAGTTCTGCGCCTTCGCACCCCGTCCCACCGGGTGAACGACCGACTACCCAGCGCGGGCGGCGTCCGCTAGCGTTTTCCCCAGCGCCGCAGCCGGCGCGTTCGCCGCCGCCGTCGACACGCCTCCGGCCGACCCCAGCCTGCCCGATCGGTTGGTAATCGCGGGTTCGTCGCACCGCCGCTCCCCCGGTTCGGCAGGATCGTCCCAACGAGGAGGTGCCGTCGTGCAGGACACCCGCGCTCTCGCCCTGACGTTCGAGGTGAGCGGCCTGCCACCGGTCAAGACCGAAGCGTTGTCCATCTTCGCCGCCGGGCACCGGCAGGCGACGAGGGTCCGCACCCTGCTCCAGGCCGCCCTGACGGCGGCCCAGCGCACCGGCTGGACGCCGTTGCCCGGGCCCGTCGAGGTCGATCTGGTGCTGCGCTGCCCGCCCGGGCACCGCACGTCCGACGCCAGCACACTGCTCGGCGGCGTCTGTGCGGTGTTGCAGGACAAGAAGCGCGTGTCGAGCATCGGCCTGGCCCACCTCGGCGTCCTGGTGGACGTCGCCCTCTATGACGACGACAGGCAGATCCGCAGGTTGTCGTACCACGAGGAGCCGGCGGAGGACTTCTCGTACCAGGTGCGGGTCGCCGCCGTACCGACAGGGGTTTGACCGACGTCCGCGATGGGGTATCGCGGACGCCGACGAAGGGAGCACCGATGTCGGAGCCACATGTCACGCTCGACCCGCGCGGGCTCGACCCCGTGCAGCAGAAGCTGCGCGGCCCGCTGGAGGATCAGCTGACCTCGGCGCTCCAGGCTGCCATCGACCGGGTCCGCGGCGACTACGCCGGCGAGCCGGTCGAGCAGGTCTGCCAGCGGCTGCTGGACGAGACGCGGTCCGGGCTGCACCCCGACATCGCGGCCGGGTTCAACCCGGACATGGACGAGTTCTGCCGGGTGGCGGTGGCGATCGTCCGCGGCGACGGCTCCTGAGCGCGGGGCCCCGCGGTCAGTACCTGCCGATCTGGCCGTACGGGCCGAGCATGATCCGCGGTGACAGCGCCGGGTCCAGCCAGGCCAGCACGTTGACGAGGTGGTCGTGTGCGAGGGCGACGCAGCCGGCGGTCGCGTTACCGCCGCTGGTGCTGAACTCGTGCAGGAAGATGCCGCTGCCCGCGTTCGGGATCGGCGTCGGCACGTTCGGCGGCATGTTGTAGGTGATCACCGCGAAATGCGTGTACGCGGGCACCTCCTGCCACAGCGCCTCGCTTGCCCCACCGGGGTTGGTCGAGCTGTGCTGGAAGGTGTTGTACAGCGGGGACGACGGGTTCTCGTTCCACCAGTCGCCGCTGACCAGCCGGTGATACGGGTACCGCACACCGGGGTTCGCGGCGATGCCGTACATGGTGGGGCCGATCGAATAGACACCTGTGGGGGTGGTGGGCACTCCCTCCACGTGGTTGTCGCTGAACCCCTGGGAGCCGATCCGGGCCGGCATCGGCGCGGCGGCTGGCTGCCAGCCGCGGTTGACCCGCACGTACGTCTCAAGGGTGGCGTACGTGGTGGTGTAGTTGGTGGCGCTGACGATGATCGCCTGTCGGGTGTCGGCGGGCAGGATGGCCAGCCGGGCGGCCAGCCGGTGGTTCGGCGGGATCGAAGTGGGCAGCGAGGCCAGCCCCACGGCCGGCGTCGACGGTCCGCCCGCGCCGAGCGCGGGGATCGTCGGGGCGACAGCCGCCGGCAGAGCCAGACCCGCCGCACCGAGCAGGAGATTTCTGCGTTTCATGCCGCCCATCCTGACAACTGACTGGTCTGTTGGTCTGCCCCGTGACCGGCAGCGGCCGGATCAGGACCGGGTCCGCAACTACCCGGCCCTGACCCTCGGCTGCCCGGCTTGGGAGCGGACAGCTCCGGCACCCTGCCGCGCGGGCGTGGCACGACGCCACACGCGGGTGACCGGCGATCCGGCCGCCGTGCACTCAGCTCCACGGTGCCCCCGCCGAACGCCGCCGCGCCCCCGGCACACCCCGAAGGACCGTGAGCGCCGGCCCAGGTTAGGCGGGCTCCGGCGGGCCGGACAAGGCTTGCCGGACGTCAGGCGGCGTGACTGATCTCAAGGTGAAAAACAGGCATGTCGGCGTAACGCGACAATGATCTAGGGCGCTGTTCGGGTGCGGGACCGTCAGAAGTGCCGCAGCAGGTCCCGGAACGCGGCGAGCCGCAGCACCCCACCGTCGGTCGGGTCGAGTTCGTCGTCCTCCAGCACCCACGTGTTCTCGTTCGGGATGAACACCGCGTTCAACCCGGCCGCCCGGGCCGGCAGGATGTCCGACCTCGGCGAGTTGCCGATCATCCAGGCGCTGTCGGGTGTGAAGCCGTGTTCCCGGGCCAGCCACCGGTACGTGTCGGCGTTCTTCTCCGCGACGATGTGCGCCGCGGAGAAGTGGTGCAGCAGGCCGCAGGCGTCCAGTTTGCGCTGCTGCTCCGACCGGTCCCCTTTGGTCAGCAGCAGCAACTCGTGCCGGCCGGCCAGCTCGTCGAGCGCGTCGGCCACCCCCGGCATCAGCTCCACCCGGTGCTCGACGAGCGCCAGGGCCAGCCTGTCGATGTCCTGACGCTCGGCGTCGGTGGCCGGTCGCTCACGCAGCCGCTCCAGGCAGTCCGCGAGGCTGCGCAGGAAGACCTTGCTGCCGTACCCGTGCGCCACTGTGTTCGCGCGCTCGATGTCGTCGAGGACGGCCCGCAGTTGCGCCCGGTCCAGAGTGGGATGGTCGAGCCAGTCCAGGAAGTCGTCGATCACCCGCTCGAAGACGACGTTGTTCTCCCACAGGGTGTCGTCCGCGTCGAAGATCAGCACCTGCGCCCCTCGACGGGCCGTCCCGTCCACCGTCATGCCGCCCCCCTCGCGATCATGCGCACTGCGGTCCGGAACTCTAGGGCATGTCGGCCGACGGACCCAGTGAGTTTCCGCCCGCCGGGCAGGGCCACCGCAGCAACCGTTCGGCGATCATCGCCTCCCGCTCCTCCTGCCCCTCGGGTCGCAGCCGGCCGCCCCGGGTGAGCATCACCACCCCGTGCAGAAGGCTCCAGCCCACCTCGGCGAGGGTGTCCGGATCCCGCCCCTCGGCGAGCGGGGCCAGGGCCGCCCGCAGCTCCGTGAAGACCGCGCGCGGCGCGGCCGGCACCCCGTCCGCGCCGAGGGCCAGGTCGGGGGTCAGCGCGAGCATCGCGTCGTAGACCTCCGGATGCGCGTACGCGAAATCGAGGTACGCGCCCGCGACCGCCGCCCAGGGGCCCTCGGGTTCGTCGGCGGCCTCGGCGTGCGCCTCCGCGAGATCGGCCGCCAGGTCGGCGAAGGCGCACACCGCGACGGCGGCGAGCAGCGCCTCCAGATCGGCGAAGTGCCGGTAGATGTCCCCGATGTCGATCTCGGCCCGCTCGGACAGCCGGCGGGTGCTCAACCCCGCCCAGCCCTCCGTCTCGGCCAACTCTCGCGCGACCCTGACGATGAGGTCGCGCCGGTCCTGTTCGGTGGCCTTCTCGGCAGGTCCGGACACGCTCACGAGCGTAAGGGCGAACACCGCACGCAGTCGTTGGGTGACGGATTGGTGACTGTACGCGTCTGGATTTTGCCGTCCGGTCAGGGGCGCGCCCAGCGACGTAACGCCGTCGCGTGCCGCATGTGCGACAGCTTCTCGGGGTTGCGGACGGCGTAGAGCCCGCTGACCAGGCCGTCGTCGATGCGCAGTGTCAGGACGGTGTCGAGTTCGCCGTCGATCCGGACGATCAGCGCCGGGCAGCCGTTGACCTGAGCCGGATGCAGCGACAGGGCGGCGACCTCGACCCTGCGGGACGCCATCAGACGGGCCACCTTGTCCGCCCCGACGATGGGCCGCAGCACCGCCTGCTTGACGCCACCGCCGTCGCCGAGCAGAACGACATCCGGTGCCAGGATGTCGAGCAGACCCTGGACGGGATTGTCCGATCCGGGCGCCGTTGACGAGGCGCACTGATGGTCGACCTCCGGCCGACGTCTTCAGCATTACGGGCGTCGAACCGACGGAAAGTCCTGCCGCTCAACTCGGACATTCGGGGTTGAGCGGCAGTCACCGATTTCAGTCAACCTCGATTTCGATCGCGCTCCTCCGCTCCCCGCAGGATCGCCGTGCTTTCTTCGGCTCGGAAGCTCGCTGTGGCCCGCCGGCAGTCGGCGGGCCACAGCGTTCGGGATTATTTACTTGTGATAAGCGAGAACAGCGGAGTTGCGCCTCGCAGTGGTTACTTAATCAGCGCTTCCAATCAGCGGCCAGTTGGTCTGCAAGCTCCAGCATTTCCTCGTCACTGAGCGGGGGAACGATGTAACCACTGGACCTGACGTGCGAGAGGAAATCCGCTGATAGTTCAACGTGATGTCTTCTCAGGTAATGCGCAAGGTCATAGCGCCACACCCAAGCCCCGTCGCTGATCCACGAGGAACACCCTGAAGCCTCCTCGTAACCGTACTCTCCAGTGATGACGTCTGGCCCACCCTCCATGACCGGAATGATCATGTGGCCAGAATCCAGGTACTGCAGAATCCTCTCTTCGTCTGCCTCCCCGACGGCGCGCACCGATGCGTGGATGCTGGGCTCGCCCGTCTCCCCAGCTCGCTTCGGGTCCAGCTCCGGAAAAAATCCGACCTTCTTCAGCACCTCAACCTCCGACGATGGGCAGGAACATGCGCCAGTAACCGCCATTGTCGACTACGGTTCCACCTCCAGGAACACCGCGTACGCGGTCCGTCGCGCCACGGGTCGGAACGCCCAGCAGGTTCGCCATCTCCTGGGCGAAGCCTGAACTTCCCGCGTGACACACCAGAAGCCTGCACGTCTGTCCGGTGAAGGACGGGTTCGACCGAACCAAGTCCGCGATCTGGCCTGCCTCTACAGGGCTGTTGCCGATGATCGCCCGGCCGTCCGTGGCACCATGGTGGATCACATCGTGTTCACCCTCGTTGACCAGCCCGCGAGCATTCGCGGTGGTCGCCTTGTCACTGCCAATCGCGGTATAGGTCTTGCCGTAAGTAGCTGGCAGACCGTTCTCGAACGGGGCAGCCGCCTCTGCACCCATTGCCGGGACGCGAGAACCGCGTCCGGCAACTCCAGCTTTACTTGCAGCACCACCCTTGGACGCTCCGCCGCCGAGGAACAGCGTAGTCAGGTCAAAGACAGCGCGGCCTGCCGCATGAGCATCGTTGCCGTTCTTGATGTCCTCCTCGTAGGGCTGCTTCACCGCGTTCCATAGTTGGCTGGGGTTCTTGACCGCGTCGCCGCGTGCCTCCGCCCGTGCCTTCGTCTCGTTGCGGGTCTCCTCGGACACGAAGGGGCTGCTGCCGATGAACACGTCGTAGCCGAGTTGACCCAGGCCGCTGGCCGTGTCCTTGGCCCCTCCGCCGAACCCACTGCCGAAGTCCACGAGGTTCTTGCCGAAATCGCTGAGCCACGAGTGACCGTCGATCTCGATAGCGCTGATGGGGTTACCGCCGCCGAAGGCGTACCGGTTGCCGGTGAACGGGCTGGTTCCCAGTCTCATGTCCGCGAGGGCGCCGTTGTAGCTGTCCCGGGACAGGAACCTGTTCAGACCTGGGCTGTAGTCGCGGAAGCCCATGTCGTAGTTGCCGGATGCCTGGTCCCACCGCTTGGCGTTGTACCGGTACGCGTTGTACGGCTCCTTCGTCGGGTCCGCCGTGTCCGGCTTGTCGATGCCCGTGAACTGGGCGTCGTCGTTCTTGCCGTAGGCCGTGTAGCCGTAGGTCGCCTTGGTGTCCCCGGCCTTGTCGGTGACTGTCTCTACGTCGGTGTGCGGGTTGTAGCCGTAGTAGCCGTCCTCGGTTGTGCCGTCGGCGTTGTGAGTGATCTGCGACAGGCGCTGACCCCACGGCGAGTACTGGTACGACTTGGTCAGCTTCCCGGCGACCTCCTCGTCCAGGACCTCGCCCGACAGGCCGAGATAGTTGAACGTGGTGGTCTTGGCCTTGGCACCGCCGGCGTCCGTGGTCTTGGTCGTCGTGCGGTCCATCGGGTCGAAGGTGTACTTCGTCGTCGAGGTGCTGGTGCCGTTGTTCTTACGGTTCTCGACGATGTGGTCGAACCCGTCGTACACGTTCCGCTCGATCACCGTCCCGGCGGCGGTGATGGTGTCCAGGCGGCCGAAGGGGTCGTAGTTGTACGACGCCTTCGCACCCCCGGTCACCGCGGTCAGCAGCCGGTTGCGCTCATAGTTGAACGTGGTCGGCGTGCCCTTCACCGTCTGACTGGTGACGTTGTTGTTCGCGTCGTGCACGTAGGTTTCCGTGCCGGCGCCGTCACCGGTCTTCGTCAGCGAGGCCAACCGGTCTCGGGGGTCGTAGGTGAAGTCGCTGGTGGTGGTCAGATAGGCGCCGTGGTTGTCGGCGTTCATCTTCTTCGTGACGTCGTGTGAGCGGTTGCCGTTGAGGTCGTAGTCGAGGGTCGACTCGGAGACCACTGTCGTCCCGTTGGCCTTCTTCTCCGTCTGGGACTTCAACCGCCCGTCGAGGAAGTACGTGTAGTCGACGGTGTTGCCGTTGGCCTTGACCTCCTTGAGCTTCTCGGCCCGGTCGGTGTAGGTGTACGTCGTCACCTTCGCCGACGTGTCGGCGGCCGACTTGCCGTTGGTCACCTTCGACACCAGGTCACGCTCGTCGTACGCGTAGGACGCGTACTGCTTGTCGTGGGTCGTGGTCAGCGGCGCGCTGTTCTCGTTGTAGCTGAACGACGTCGAGTTCACCACCGCGCCCGACTTCGACTCGGTGACCTTCTCAACCTGGTTCAGCTTCGTGTACGTCACCGCGTAGCTGTTGACCCGGGCACCCGGGGAGGCGTCCGTGATCGTGGTCAGGTTGCTGTTGGCGTCGTACCGGTAGCTGTAGTCGTGCTTCTCGTTGTCGACGTCGGTGGAGTTGTCCCGGACCAGCTTCACCGCGTCCGCGACGACAGTGCCGGTGGCCTGGTCCGACAGCGTCACCTTCTGGGCGTTGCCCTCGGCGAAGCTGTAGGAGCCCAGGCTCACCCACGTGCCGGCGCTGGCGGTCTGGTTGACCGTCTTCACCGTCGGGCCGGCGCTGGAGGTGACCGTGTACTTCGCGTCGGTCGCCGCCCCGGACACCGTCGGGAAGCGGGCGTACACCTCATAGCTGCCCGCCTGGGGCACGTTCAACTGCCAGGTGAACACGTTGGTGCCCGTGCCGGCCGCGTGGGTGGCGTAGTCAATGCCGTACCTGTTGGTGGCCGTGTTGGCCGTCGGCCAGGTGCCCGTCGCGCTCGTGTTGTTGAACTCGGAGTTGTCGACCAGGACCACGTGCTTGCCCACCGGCACACCGTCGTCCGAGCGGGACTTCAGCTTTCCGTCCGGGAAGTACGACCAGCCCATGGTCCGGTTCGAGGAGCCGCCGGCGGACGTGAGAGTCCGGGCCGTCTGCGCGCCCAGCGCGTCGTAGTCGTACGAGGTGACGATGTCCCACGGGTCCGAGGAGGACTTCGTCCACCCGTTGTCGTAGTAGCTGTAGGTGGTGTCGTTGCGCACCGACTGCCCCGCCGACGGCGGCGCGGACAACGTCGCCAACCGGCCCACCTCGTCGTACGTGTAGGTGGTCTTGTCGGCAGTGGTGTAGCGGGCGTCGTCCTTGTCGTACGCCGAGTGGGTCTCCTTGACCCGGTTCAGCTCGTCGTAGACCGCGACCTGGGCGAAGTCGTCCGGGTCGTCGCTGGTCGCCACGCCCCGCGGGCTGATGACCTTTGTCGTGTTGCCGACCTTGTCGTACTCGTACTTCGTGATCCGGTACGAGATGGTGCCGGAGACGTTCTTGTACGGCACCTTGACCTCGGTCGGCTTGCCCCGCCGGTCGAGGGACACCAGCGTGGTGTTGCCGAGCTGGTCGGTGCTGCCGGTGACCAGGCCGTCCTTGTCGTAGGTGCTGCTGGTGAACTTGCCCAGCGCGTCCGTGGTCTTCGTGACCCGGTGCGCGAGGTCGTACGCCATCGTCGACGTGTAGTCGAGGGTGTCGGTCGTCGCGTTCTTACGCGGGTCCACCACCTTCTGCACGTTGCCGACGTTGTCGTACTGGTAGGTGATCTTGTCGCCCTTGGCGTTCGTAACCGAAACCAGCTGGTAAATCTCGTCGTACGCGTTCGTCGTCCGGTAGTCGGCCGGGTTCGCCCCGGGGAGATTGCCCTTCGGCTCGGTGGTGGTGCGCAGGTTGCCGACCTTGTCGTACGTGAACGACGTCATGCGCTCCGGGTCGCCGGCCACGTCGATCGGCGCCTTGGTCCAGGTGAGTTGGTCGGCGGCGTCGTAGGAGGCCGTGGAGACGGCCCCGTTCGGCGCAATCGACTGGGTGACGTTGTCGTTCGCGTCGTACGTCGGCGCCGGAGTGGTGATGAACAGCCCGCCGGCCTGGTCCTTCGGCGTCTTGCTGACCAATGGACGGCCGAAGGTGTCGTACGTCTGGGTGATGTCCTTGCCCCGCGCGTCGGTGACCTTGGTGACCTGGCCGCGGACGTCGTAGACGAAGGTGGTCGCCCTGGTCAGGGCGTCCGTGATCGTCTGCGGGTAGCCGTTGGCGTCGTACCGGCTGTACTTGGTGCTGTGTTCGTTGGCGTCCTTGGCGACGTCGAGCTGTCCCCAGGCGTCGTAGGTGTTGGTGGTGGTGCTGCCCGCCGGGTCGGTGACGCTCGCCAGGTCACCGTCGGGCTCGTAGGCGAAGATCCACTTCCGGCCTTCCGGGCTGGTCTTCTCGGTGAGGTCGGCGACGTAGCCGTTGAGCTGACGTTGGTAGGTCAGCACCGTGCCCGCCGTGCCGTTCTTGACCGCCTCGGCGTCCCTGATCTCCGTCGGGTAACCGGTCTTGGCGTCGTACGCCCAGGTCGACACGGCCTGGTTGTCCTCGGTGAGCTTGGTGACGTTGTGGTCGCCGTCCCACTCGAGCTTGGTGGTCTGGTTCTTCGCGTTTGTGGTCTCGATCGGCCGGCCGTAGCCGTCCTGGAGGTAGACGGTGGAGTGGTTCTCCGCGTCGGTGACCGTCGTGCGGATGTTGCTTGTGGCATCCGGGTCGACGTAGGCGAACTGGGTCAGGTTGGTCTTGTCGATCCGGTCGGTGTAGTTCTTCGTCCGCCAGTGCCACGTCGGGTCGTCGCCGGCGGACGGCGAGAAGTACTGCAACTCGGTGGCGTTGCCGCGCGGGTCGGTGACCTTGACGAGCTTGACGTTCTTGTTGCCCTGGGTCATGTCGTAGGCGAACTTGAACGTCTTCGGCGCGCCCATGGTGCCGCTCGAGCCGTACCCGTCGACCATCTCGCCGAGCAGACCCTTGTCCGTGTAGGTGAAGGTCATCTTCCGACCGGAGATGTCGGTGATCTGCGAGATGTGGTCGATGATCTTCTGGTTGGTCAGGTTTGTCGCCCCGGACACCCGGGCCCAGGTGGTGTCGTTGATGTAGTCGAAGGTCTGACCCTTGGCGTAATAGTCAATCGTCAGGGTCTTCCGGCCGGCCGCGTCGGTGATGTACCGGAGGAACTTGGTCGGCTTGTTGTTCGACTTCCGCTCCTCGTAGGTGAACGTCATCGTGTTGCCGTTCTTGTCCACCGTGCTGGTGAGGAAGCCCTCGCAGTCGTACCAGAACTGTGTGCGGTCGGGCTTGGTCAGCCGCCAGGCCTTCGGCTGCTGGGTGTTCGGCTTGCAGTCCGAGGTGGTGATCTTCTCCAGGTAGAGGTGCACGCCCTTCGGGCTCTTCCACGTGGAGGTCGTCGAGTCCCAGGTGAACCAGTGGCTGGTGCCGTCACCATCGGTCATGGTGATCTTGGTGGGGTTCGGGTTGGGGTGGAAGTCCAGCGGGCTGCCGAGGCGCATCAGCGACGAGGCCTGCAACGACCAGCCGTACCCGGCGACGGTGTCGGAGGTGTCCAACGAGTTGTAGGACATCCGGACGAACGTCGACAGGCCCCGCGACGGGTTGCTTAACGCGTCGTACGACCACACCGTGTTGCCGGAGAACAGGTTGTTCATCAGGGTGCCGCCGGCACCTGTGTTCTTCCCCACGTACGAGTAGAACTTCTCCAGACCGAGCTGATCGGAGGTCGGCTCCACCACCGCCACGTTCTGCGCCAGGGCCGCGATCGGCGCGACCTGTGAGAGCCACTGCTGGGTCAGCTTGTTGCGCAACTGCCAGTTCAGCACGTAGTCGGTGCGCCTGTTGCCCTCGGCGGTGCTGGCAGGGGTCTTCACCTGCGCGGTCAGGTCCACGGTGCCGCCGGCCGGGATGTCCGCCGGCAGCGGGGTGGCGACCATCGCGTTGGCGTCGGTCACCGCCTCACCGTTGGCCCGGGTCCACTGGTACGCCAGCTCCCAGTCGCTGGTCTTCCAGGTCGCCTGGGTCGGGTTGGACACCGACACCGGGGCGGTGTAGGTCGACGCCGGGGCCAGGTTCGTCGGCGTCCTGGCGGCGTAGTAGGTCGACTCGGGAGTCTGCTCCAGGTAGGTGACCTCCAACGTCGGCTCGAACATCGAGTCCTCGGCCTCGGAGGCGAGCATCATCATCCGCGCGTTCTGGTTGGTTTCGTCGCGCATCCGCAGCAGCAGGCCGTTGTTGGTGTTGGGCAAGGCGACCCAGCCCTTGACCGGGCTCGTGACGTCCCAGGTCTCCCACTCGGGGTCGTTGGTGAAGCCGTTGAAGCCGGCCTTCCACGACGTGTCGTAATCACCGCCCTCGGTCCACGCGTTCGTGCCGTCGTACGTCTTCCAGGTGGCGGAACTTTCGACGAAGCTCCGGTTGAGCTTGTAGACGTCGACGTACTGGCTCTTGTCGGTGCCCGGTTGAAGGGAGATGTTCCACATCCGCAGCTGCGCCCCGGTGACCTGGGCGGTGGTCGGGATAGCCCCGGCCAAGCTGGACCACTTCACCACGCCACGGGTGACGCCGTAGGTCGGCGAGTTGTTGCCCACCCCGACGTACGGGTCTCCGTCGTAGACGTTGACGTTCTTGGTGTCCAACGTCTTCGACAGGGTGGTGTCGGTGACCCCGGTCCGGAACACCTTGGTGATCTGACCGGCCTTGGGCAGCATGGCGGGGACCGTCGGTCCCGCGACGAGCTGCCCGTCTGCCGTCTTGGCCACCACCATGTAGTAGTAGAACTGCCGGTCCATCGGGTTGGTCTTGTCCGCCGGCGTCGGCGTGGCGGTGGTGTCCTGGAAGGACAACGTGCTTGTCGAGACCGGGGCGATCAGCGTCGCCGCGCTCGGGGTGTAGGTCTGGTTCGGACTGCGGTGCACCTGGTACTCGACGACGTCGTCGGCGGTGCCGGTCTGCCCGTCCGGGTCCTTGTACTTCGGCCAGTCCAGTACCGCGCCGGTCGACGTGATCGTGGTCGGCGGGTTCACCGCCACGCCGGGTCGGCCGTACGTGACGACGAGCTTCGGCAGGTTGTAGTCCCGCCTGTCGTTCATGTAGTTGTACTCGGAGGCCTCGAAGATCGCGCCGCCCTGCTTCGCCAGCGACTCGTTCTTGGCCTTCAGCATCACGCCGTAATTGGGCTGGGTGCCGCTCGCCCACTGCTGCACGAGGCCGCGCACCGGGAACGACAGCCAGGTGCTGGAGTGCGACGCCTCCTTGAGCGCGCCGTTCTTGCTGAACCGCACGGCGTCGGCGATGACTGCCTTGTTGGCCTGGTCACCGAGCACGACCTTGCCGGTGGTGCCGGCGTCGAACTGGTAGAAGCCCAGGGTGGTCCATCCGCCCGTACCGGTCGGCGTCCGCTGGTCGACCGGAACCGTCTTGCTGCCGCCCTTGTGGTACACGGTGTACGGTGCCGCATCCGCCCGGTCGGAGGCACCCACATAGTGCGCCTCGACCTTGTACTCGCCCGCCTCGGTGATCGTCGGCGTGTACGTGTACGTGTCCCCGGTGGTCGCGTCGCCGTTGGTCCGGTAGTCCTTGCCCACCGCGTACGCGGTGAGGTTGCTGGTGGAGGCGGTCCAGGTGCCCTTGGCCGTGGCGTTGGTGTCGCCGTCGTCCACGGTGACGATGGTGCCGGGCAGCGCGGTGTCACCGGCCGTCTTCATCAGGTTCCAGGTCGCCGAGCCCTCGGTCCAGCTCGACTTGACCCGCTGGACCTCCATCGGCACGTCGTTGGCGTAGATGCCGTCCAGGCTCTGGTCGTAGTAGACCATCACCTCGGCGTCGTCGATCGTCGTGTTCGCCGGGATCTGGCTCACGTCGAACTTCAGCAGCGAACGCCAGGTCGCATCGTTGCCGGTTCCCACCTTGAGCTGGTACTCAGTG
This sequence comes from Micromonospora sp. NPDC093244, assembly GCF_040683695.1. Classification (NCBI taxonomy): domain Bacteria; kingdom Bacillati; phylum Actinomycetota; class Actinomycetes; order Micromonosporales; family Micromonosporaceae; genus Micromonospora; species Micromonospora sp. NPDC093244. The sequence continues at coordinate 824,099 of NZ_JBFBEO010000001.1, read as the reverse complement.
GCGAAGTTCGTGTCAGGCGCGCCCGAAGAAATCTGCACGTCCTGGCCGTCGATCGGCACCGGCTGGATCTTGATGGTCGGGTCGATCACCACCGGGTACGTCCGGGCCTTGTCGCGCAGCCACGAGGCGTCCGCCGAGACGGTCACAGTGGTCTGGCCGTACGCCTGCTGGACCCGTTGGCTGACCGCGGTGCTGTGGACCGGGGTCTTGGCGCTGTCGTACATGTAGGGCGGCGGCATGACCAGTTCCGGATCACCGCCGTCGGGTCTGACGAACGCGATGGAGCCGTCCGCCCGCTGCTGCGCCACCAAACCCTTGGTGTCGAGCGTGAAGGTGTACGACACCGGGCCGTTCGGGGCCTGGCGCAGGACGATCTCCTCCTTCAGCGCGCCGGCGGTGACGTCGTAGACGAGGTCCGCCCCACCGGCCAGGCCGGGGTAGGTGACCGTCGAGCCGTCGACAGTCGGCGCGGCGGCCTTGGCGCCACCGGCCAGACCGAGCTCGATCGCGCGGCCGTCCCGCTCGAAGCGCACCAGGTTGTCGCTCTTGGCGCCGAACTGGCTGGTGAAGCTGTTTGTGGTGTTGGCCGCGACGAAGCCACCCGCGTTGACGGGCCTGACCTTCGTGTCGATCGGCTGCCACTGACCCTTGGCGTCCCGGTAGTTCACCGGCAGCGCCGAGAGTTCGGCCTGGAGCCGTCCGTCGGAGAGCTGGAAGACCCGCCCGTTGGCGGTCCGCCGGTTCGGGACCTCCCGCACCCGCTTCGGCGCCGGCAGCTTCTTCGCCGCCGGGGGCTGCTCGTTCACGGACAGCCCGGCGCTGACCACCTCCGGCTCCGCGTCACGGGGACCGCCGTTCACCATCTGCCGGGCCGCCCCGCCCAGCCGGGACAGCAGACCCTCGTCGTCCTTCGCGTCGGCCGCCTGAGGGGCGCGCTCGGGAGTGCGGTCCGGTAGGACCTCCATCCCGCCCAGCGTGGCCACCATGACCAGCGCCAGTCCCCCGATCAGGGGACCTCGTGATCGTCGTTTCACCCGTAACCCTCCGCCCGTTCGTGTGCACAACGGGTGAAGGCTAGAAACGAGGAATACTCAGCCGGCTATCTCCCAGATACCTTCACGGTTTGCCGTGCCACCCACCGTGGAGCAGCGCGAACGCACTGGCCCGCCGGCCGCATACCGCGCGCATACTTCGCGGCGACGCCTCCGTGGAGCACGATCAGTGGCACCGCCCGGGTCATGCCGCCGCTGGCGGATGCACCCGTCGGTTGCCCAGTGGGCCCGTCGGCGTGGGCGGCAGCGCCAGTTCGGCGGCGTAGTCGCGGACCAGTGCGGGCAGTGTGTAGCGACCGGCGGCGCGATGAACGAGGTACGCGTCGACCAGGCCCTCCAGGGCCCGGTGCAACCGCTGGATGGAGACCCCGAGCTGCGCCGCGGCCCAGTCCAGCAGGGCCGGGTGGTCCGGCTGGGTGGCGAGCAGTTCGAGGAGCCGCCCGGCCAGCTCGTCATCGGACCGGACCGCCGCCACACCGGCGGCGAGGCTCGCCCGCACCGAAAGATCCTCATAGGCCAGCAGGTCCAACCGGTCCGACCCGTCGCGCAACTGCGTGACCAGACCGGCCACCGGCATTGCCGGATACCCGGCCAGGCGACTGCCCGCGATCCGCAGCGCCAGGACCGACCCGGCGCAGAGCCGTGCCAGCTCCACGGTGGCCGCCGGGTCGGCGACCAGCCGCTCCGGACCCGCGAACGCGGCCAGCAGGTCGCGCGCCGGAACCCCGTCGAGCGGGTGCAGCGTCACCCGGCGTACGCCGTCCAGGCTGCCGAGGTGCCGCTGACCGACGACGATGAGGGCCGGACCGGGGCCGGCTGGCAGCAGCGGTCGCACCTGGGCCGCCCGGGTGACCCCGTCGACGACCAGCAGCAACCGCCGCCTCGCCACGAGGGAGCGGAACCAGCCGGCCCGCTCGTCGGTGTTGGCCGGTACCTCGGCCGGGGCGACGCCGAGCGCGCGCAACACCCGGGCCAGCACCTCGCCCGGAGTCATCGCGGTGTCGTAGCCGAGGTCGACGAAGACCTGCCCGTCCGGGAAGTCACAGGCGACGGTGTGCGCCGCGCGTACCGCAAGCGCGGTCTTGCCGCTGCCCGCCGCGCCCGCGACGACCACGGCGGCCGGCGTCGCGGCAGTGAGCGCGGCCACGACCTCGGCCGTCTCCCGGGCACGGCCCACGAACGTCGCCGGAGTGGCGGGAAGTTCGCGGGGCACCGCCCACCCGGGGGCGGCTTGTGTCGGCGCGGATGGCGCCAGGACGGTCGGCACGGCCACCGGGACGTACGCCAGCTCCGGCGCCCGGTCGAGCATCGCACGGTGCAGGCCGACCAGCTCCTCGCCGGGTTCGATACCGAGTTGCTCGTGCAGGGTCGCGCGGGCGTGCCGGAAGACGGTGAGTGCGGCAGGCACGTCCCCACAGCGGTAGAGCGACAGCATCAGCTGCCCCCAGGCCCGCTCCCGCAGGGGATGAGTGGCGAGGTGTCCCCGCAGTTCGGGCAGCAGGTGACCGTGCTGCCCGGCGGCCAGCCGCGCTTCGGCCAACTCCTCGAACACCTGGAGCCGCTGTTCGTCAAGGGTGGTCCACCGGTTGTCCAGCGCGGTACCCCGGGGCAGACCGTCACCGGCGGGGCCGCGCCAGCAGGCCAGGGCGGCACTGAACGTGGCGATGGCGTCGGCGGGCTCGACGGCGGCCAGGGCACGCCCCTCCCCGGCCAGCCGCTGGAACTCGGCGACGTCCAGCTCGCCCGGCGCCAGCCGCAGCTCGTACGCGTTGGGCCGGGCGACCAGGCGGTCCCCCAGCGCACGGCGCAGCGCGGCGGCGTGGGTCCGCAGATTCGCCACGGCGGACGTCGGCGGGGTTTCCGGCCAGACCATCTCCGCCAGTCGGAACAGCGAGACGACATGGTTCGCTTCGATGGCCAGGCCGGCGAGGACCGCTCGCCGCTTTGCCGCGCCGGGTGTGACGGTCTGACCGTCGACACACAGCTCCACAGTGCCCAAAAGCCTGATCTGTAGTTGCATCGCGCCGCTCCCCCGTTGAACTTGAGCGGGCTCAGGCTAGGTGGAGGTCACGCACGTAACAACAGGGGAACGGCTGTCACGAGCGTGACGAATATCAATGCTCTCGAGCGGTGTGTCCACGTAACGAGGGCGCGATCGCGAGCGCTTTCAGCGGCGCAGGGTGAGGATCAGGTCGGCGACCAGTGCCGTCCAACCCGTCTGGTGCCAGGCGCCCAGCCCGGCCCCGTTGTCACCGTGAAAGTACTCGGGGAAGGCCACCAGGTCCCGCCAGTCCGGATGGGTCTGGAAGATACGGCACGCGCCGTAGATCGGCCGCCGCCCCCAGTCGTCCTGCGTGAACAGCGAGATCAGTCGGGCGGACAGGTCGTCGGCGATCTCGTCCAAGGTGCGCTTCACACCAGAGCGGGTCGGATACTCCACCTGGAGGTCGTCGCCGAAGAACGCCGCGTAGTCGCGCAACGCGCTGATCAGCAGGAAGTTCGTCGGCATCCAGATCGGGCCGCGCCAGTTGGAGTTGCCGCCGAACAGGCCGCTCGTCGACTCGGCCGGCTCGTACCCGACGGAGAACTCCTGCCCGCCGAGGGTGACCGAGAACGGCTTGTCCAGGTGGGCGCGGGACAGCGTACGCAGGCCGAACTCGGAGAGGAACTCGTCGGAGTCGAGCATCCGGGCGAGCAGCCGGACCACCTGCTCCGGGCCGACCATGGACAGCAGCCGCTGCTGGCGCCCGTCGGGGCCGAGCCGGCGGGTGCCGATCACCTGGGCGTACTCGGGGCGGTTGGTGAGGAACCAGCGCAGCCGGGCCCCGAGTTCCGGTAGGCGGTGCAGGGTCTTCGCGGTGAGCCGGGTGGTGGCGGCCAGCGGCAGCAGCCCGACCACCGAGCGGACCTTCAGCGGCACCTTCGTGCCGTCGGCGAGGCGCAGCACGTCGTAGAAGAAGGCGTCCTCGTCGTCCCAGAGCCCCTGCTCGTACGCGGCGGCGGCGATGTACGCGAAGTGCTCGAAGAACTTGGTGGCGGTGTCCACCCAGGTCCGGTCGTGTTCGGCCAGGACGATCGCCATGTCCAGCAGGTTGAGCGCGTACATGGCCATCCAGCCGGTGCCGTCGGACTGCTCCAGCACACCTGCCACCGGCAGCGCCGCCGAACGGTCGAACGGGCCGACGTTGTCCAGCCCGAGGAAGCCGCCCTCGAACACGTTGTTGCCACCGGTGTCCTTGCGGTTGACCCACCAGGTGAAGTTGAGCAGCAGCTTGTGCATCACCCGGCCCAGGAACTCGAAGTCCCGACCGCCGTCGATCTCGAACACCTTCAGCGCCGCCCAGGCGTGCACCGGCGGGTTCACGTCGCCGAACGCCCACTCGTACGCGGGGATCTGCCCGTTGGGGTGCAGGTACCACTCGCGCAGCAGGAGCAGCAGCTGGTCCTTGGCGAAGCCCGGGTCGACGCGGGCGATGCTGACGCAGTGGAAGGCCAGGTCCCAGGCCGCGTACCAGGGGTACTCCCACGGGTCGGGCATGGAGATCACGTCGAAGCTGGTCATGTGCCACCAGGCGCTGTTGCGCCCGTGCCGGCGACCGGCCGGCGGGGGCGACGAGCCCGGGTCGCCCTCCAGCCAGCGTTTGACGTCGAAGTGGTAGAACTGCTTGCCCCACATCAGCCCGGCGATCGCCTGCCTGGCGACAAGCGCCTCGTCGGGCTTGGCGGCCGGCGGGATCACCCCGGCGAAGAAGCGGTTCGCCTCGGCCCGTCGGGCCCACACCACGGCCTCGAACCCCGCGCCGAGGTCGGCCCGGGGCGGCGGGGCGGCGGCCGGCGGGGACCCGGTACGGGTCAGCCGCAACCGGATCTGCCGCTGCCCACCGGCCGGCACGTCGAGCACGTAGTGCAGTGCGCCCTTGGTGCCCTCCCGGGCCGGGTTGACAGTGGCCGCGCCGTTGACCACGTGGTCGTTGATGCCGTCCTTCGGGTACGGCGACCGGCCGGGCAGCCCCCAGAGCCGTTCGGCGTTTGTGTCGTTGTCGCAGAGCAGCGGCACCGGGTCACCGTCGCCCTCCAGCAGCAGCTGGCCGAGCACCCGGTGATCACCGACCAGCCGGGCGCCCTCGCCGGCCAGCCGGGGAATCCGGTCCCCGCCGGGCAGGCCCCAGGACCAGGTGTTGCGGAACCACAGGGTGGGCAGCACGTGCAGGGTGGCCGCCCGGTCCCCCCGGTTCGCCACGGTGATCACCATGCACAGGTCGGTAGGGGACGCCTTGGCGTAGTCGACAGTCACCGCCCAGTACCTGTCGTCGTCGAAGATCCCGGTGTCCACCAGCTCGTACTCGGTGTCGTCCCGGCCGCGCAGCGCGTTCACCGCGACGAGTTCGTCGTACGGGAAGGCGGCCTGCGGGTAGTGGTAGCGCCAGCGCATCCACGAGTGGGTGGGGGTGCTGTCGAGGTACCACCAGTACTCCTTCACGTCCTCCCCGTGGTTGCCGCCGTCGCCACCGAGGCCGAACATCCGCTCCTTGAGGATCGGGTCCTTGCCGTTCCAGAGCGCGAGGGCGAACGCGAATGTCTGCCGTTCGTCGCAGACGCCCGCCATCCCGTCTTCGTTCCACCGGTAGGCTCTGGACCGCGCATGGTCGTGTGGGAAGTAGTCCCAGGCCGTACCGTGCTCGCTGTAGTCCTCCCGTACCGTCCCCCACGCCCGTTCGGACAGATAGGGACCCCATGCGCGCCAGTCCTGCTCACCCGAGTCGGCCTGGGCGAGCCGGAGCCGCTCAGCGTCGGGTGGCGAGGCGTCGGAGGACGATCGGTCAGTGATCACGTGCACATCTTTGACGCCGCCGCGGTACTTGACCACAGCGGCCATTCTCGTCGTGGCGTGTTACACCCCGCCGCCGGTGGAGGAAAGTTGATCGACATTCGGTTCGGCCCGCAGGTCTGCGGCGATCTGGGCAGCGCGGCGAGCCGGGAATGGCTGGTGCCCGACGGTGTCGGCGGGTACGCCATGGGCACCGTCGCCGGGCTGCGCACCCGTCGCTACCACGGCCTGCTGGTGGTGCCCGGCGAAACCCCCGCGTCCCGCCAGGTGGGACTCGTGAGCCTGGACCCGGCGGTCACCCTGCCGTCCGGCGCAAGGGTGCGGCTCGGCGCGCACGAGTGGTCCTCCGGCGTCGTCGATCCACGCGGGTTCGAGCTGCTGGAACGCTTCGACCTGGTCGACGGGCTGCCCCGGTGGCGGTGGCGGATCGGCGCCGTGGTGATCGAACGCGAGCTGGCCATGCTGCCGGGTCGGTCCTGCGTGGCGGTGGTGCACCGGCTGATCGCCGGTGGGCCGGTCCGGCTGGAGCTGTCCGCCGCCTGCACCTGGCGGGACGCGCACGGCGAACGGCGCGCCGACGGCCCGACCCCGCGGGTCGAGGCGGTGGCCGACGGGGCGGTGGTCGAGGGCGCGTACCGGCTGGCCGGCCCGGGCTGGGCGCCCGAGGGGCAGTGGTGGCTGGGTGTGCACCACCGCGAGGAGGCCCGCCGGGGTCTGCACCCGGACGAGGACCTCTGGTACGCGGGACGCTTCACCGGTGACCTGGAACGCCCCGGCGACACGGTGTCGGTACGCGCCTGGGCGGGTCGGCTCGACGAGGAACCCCCGGGCGCCACGGAGATCGTGGCCACGGCCCGGCGGCGTAACCGGCAGGTGGTAGCGACGGCCCAGCCCACCGACCCGGTCGACGCGACCCTGGCGCTGGCCGCCGACGCGTTCGTGGTGCGGCCCGGTGGCGGAACGGTCGACGTGGTGGCCGGGTATCCGTGGTTCGGCGCCTGGTCGCGGGACACGATGATCTCGTACGAGGGGTTGTTCCTCTGCACGAACCGCGCCGACGAGGGTCGGGAGCTGCTGCGGTCGTACGCGGCGACGCTCTCCGAGGGGATGCTGGCCAACACGGCCGACACCGGGCGGGTGGAGTACAACACGGTCGACGGCACGCTGTGGTTCCTGCACGCCGTGAGCCGGCACGTGACGGTCACCGGCGACACCGACCTCGGTGACGAGCTGCTGCCCGCGCTGCGGACTGTCGTCGACGCCCACGTGGCCGGCACGCGCTACGGGATCGCCGTCGACCCGGCCGACGGGCTGCTCGCCCAGGGTGCCCCGGGCACGGCCCTGACCTGGATGGACGCCCGGGTCTACGGCGTGCCGGTCACCCCGCGTACCGGCAAGCCCGTAGAGGTCAACGCACTGTGGATCAACGGGCTGGCCGGGCTCGCCGAGTTGACCGAGCTGGCCGGGCAGGACGCGGCCGAGCTGTGGCGGCGGCACGGGCAGGCGGTGGCCTCGTTCCGGGACCGCTTTCCCGCCCCGACCGGCTGGCTGCACGACGTGCTGGACGCGCCCGCGCCGGCGTACCCGCTGGGGGGCGCGGCCCTGCACGACGACGACGCGTTGCGCCCGAACCAGCTGCTCGCGTGGTCGTTACCGTTCGCGCCGCTGGAGCCCGACGAGCAGACACTGCGGCGGGTGGCGGCGGGGCTGCTCACCCCGCTCGGGCCGCGCAGTCTCGCCCCGGATTCGCCGGAGTTCGTGGGCCGGCACCGGGGCGGTCCCGCCGAGCGGGACGGCGGTTACCACCAGGGCACGGTGTGGCCGTGGCTGCTCGGCCCGTACGTGGACGCGTGCCGCCGGAGCAAGATGTCGGTCGATGACGTATTCATCGGCATTGAGGCCCATCTGACCGAATATGGGTTAGGCTCGGTAAGCGAAACGGCCGACGGCCTCGCGCCGCACTCCGCTACCGGTTGCCCCTTCCAGGCATGGTCGGTGGCCGAGCTGCTGCGGGTGCGCCGAAAGGGCCAGTAGCGCTTTACACGACCGCAACGGCGGTGTCGCCGCTGGTTATCTCGGCTTCGGCAGGATTGGCCCCGATCCAGACGCGACGGCGACACCGACTCCGGTGTCGGTCGGCGCGCGCCCGGGGACAACTCAAAGGGGGCCGCATGTCACCCGACGCCCACGTGATCGACATCCACCCCGCCCGGCACCTGCGGGTGCTGATGCTGTCCTGGGAGTACCCGCCGGTGCTCGTCGGCGGTCTCGGCCGCCACGTGCACGCCCTCTCCGTGGCCCTCGCCGCCGCCGGCCACGAGGTCACCGTCGTCACCCGCCACACCGACGGCGCACCCCTGGAGGAGTACGCCGACGGCGTCCGCATCCTGCGCGCCCCCGAGGACCCGGTCACCTTCCCCCTGGCCACCAGCTCCCTACTGGCCTGGACGATGGCCTTCAACCACACCCTCACCCGCACCGCCCTGCGCGCCACCGAAGCCGGCACGTACGACGTCATCCACGCCCACGACTGGCTCGTCGCCCACACCGCCGTCACCCTCGCCGAGCACCTCGACCTGCCCCTGGTCACCACCATCCACGCCACCGAGGCGGGGCGGCACCAGGGCTGGCTGCCCGAGGAGATGAACCGCACCATCCACGGCGTCGAACACTGGCTCAGCGGCTCGTCCACCCGCGTGATCACCTGCTCGGGGTACATGCGCGATCAGGTCACCACCCTGTTCGACCTGCCGGCCGCGCTTGTCGACGTGGTGCCCAACGGCGTCGACGACCGCGCCTGGCGGGCACGTCCGCGCGCGGTCGCCTCGGCCCGCGCCCGGTTCGCCGGCAGCGGCCCGCTGGTGGGGTACGCCGGGCGGCTGGTCTACGAGAAGGGCGTCCAGCACCTCGTGCACGCGGTGCCCCGGCTGCGCGAGGAGCATCCCGGGCTGCGGGTGGTGATCGCGGGCGACGGCCCGTACCGCGCCGAACTGGAGGCGCAGGCCCGCCGCCTGGCGCTCAACTCGACGGTCCGCTTCACCGGTTTCCTCGACGCCACCCAACTGCCCGCCGTGCTCGGCGCCACCGACGCGACGGTGGTGCCCAGCCTCTACGAGCCGTTCGGCATGGTGGCGCTGGAGGCGGCGGCGGCCGGCGCGCCCCTGGCCGTGGCCCGCACGGGCGGCCTCGCCGAGATCGTCGAGCCCGGCGTGACGGGTGTGACGTTCCCGCACAGCGACCCGGACGCGCTCGCCGGTGCGGTCGGTCAGCTCCTCGGCGACGAGATCTTCGCCCGTCGGGTGGCCCGCCGGGCCCGCACCATGGTCGGCCAACGGTACGGCTGGGCCACGATCGCGGCGCGCACCGCCGCCAGCTACGCCGGCGCCCGCCGGGAGCACGGCCCTCTCCAGGCCCGGCGTGCCGCCGCCCGGCTGGCCGGCGGACGTACCCGGATCGCCATTCCGGAGGGAAATCTGCTCGCCGCCGTCGACCACGCCGCCTGCTGAGGTTACGTCAGATGACCTATAGGTGACTTCCGATCCGCTGGTTAGGGTGTAGCCCGGACAGCGGCTGGGGAGGAGCGTGCGCAGGTGCTGATCGCTGGTCGGTACCGGCTGCTCGACCTGGTCGGTCGCGGGGGCATGGGTCGGGTGTGGCGGGCCCGCGACGAGATGCTGCACCGCGAGGTCGCGGTCAAGGAGGTCGTGCCGCCGAGCTGGCTGGCCGACCACGAGCGGGCGGAGCTGCGCTCGCGCACCCTACGGGAGGCGCGGGCGGCGGCCCGGCTCGTCCACCCCGCCGTGGTGCGGCTGTACGACGTCGTGCCGGTCGAGGACAGCCCCTGGATCGTGATGGAGTACGTCCCGTCGCGCACCCTGCAGGACGTCCTGGACGCCGAGGGTCCGCTGGAGCCGGCCCCGGCGGCCCAGATCGGCCTGGCGCTGCTCGGCGCGCTGCACGCCGCGCACACGGCCGGGGTGCTGCACCGCGACATCAAGCCGCAGAACGTGCTCATGGCGCACGACGGGCGGGTGATGCTCACCGACTTCGGGCTGGCCACCTTCGACGGCGGGGACGGCGCGATGACCCGCCCCGGGATGGTGCTCGGCTCCCCGCAGTACGTCGCCCCGGAGCGGGCCGCCGAGGGGGTGTCCACGGTGGCCGCCGACCTGTGGTCGCTCGGGGCCACCCTGCACGCGGCAGTCGAGGGCCGCTCCCCGTACGCCCGCAGCACCGCGATGGCCACCCTGAGCGCGCTTGCCGCCGGACCGCCGGACCCGGCCCCGCACGCCGGGCCGCTCGCACCGGTGCTCGCCGGCCTGTTGAGCCGCGACCCGAGTGAGCGTCTCGACCACGAAGCGGCCCACCGGCTGCTCACGAACGCGGCGGGCGGCCACACCGATGCGCCTGTGGCGTCCGACGGGCCCGACCCGCGCGCGGCGTCCGCCCGCGACGAGCCGGCGTCCGACGGCTGGTCCGCCGATGCCGACGAACCGGCCGCCGGCCAGGAGGCCACCATCCCGCTGTCCGAGCCCGACAGGTCCGGCACCGACCCGGCAGACCCCGTCTCCCCCGCCGCTCCGGCTCGTCGGCGCGGCGCGCTGATCGCGGTGGCGTTGTTGGTGGCCGCCGCCGCCGGCGTGGGCACGGCGTTGGCCGTCACCGCTGACCAGCCCCGCGACACCGCCGGCCCACCCACGGCGTCGCCGTCGAGCCGTCCCCCGGACGGGCCGGGCGGCCCGGGCCGCGGCCCCGACCGGCCCGGCCCGCCGCCGGTGGGGCGGGGGGACGTAGCCCCGCCGCCGTTCGAGTGTGTCCGCCCGCACGTGACTGGCGCGCCGGTGCTGGCCGGCGCGCCGCTGCCCGGCGAACGGCATCGGCCGCCACCCGGCTGGGTCTGGCACGCCGACACCACAGGCTTCCGGGTCTCCGTACCGGCGACCTGGTACTACTCCCGCGACGGCGCGGTCGCCTGCTTCCAGGACCCGGCGACCGGCCGGGCCTTCAGCGTCGCCGCGGGCGACGGCACCGATCCGCTGGTCCGGCTGCGTGCGACACGCGACGCGGCGGCCGGAGCCGGGGCCTTGCCGGGGTACGACGAGATCCGGCTCGCCGTGATCGACGGTGGGGCGGAGTGGGAGTGCCGCTGGTCGGCGCCGTACGGCGCGTGGCTGCACGCCCGGCAACAGGCCGTCACGGCCGGCCGTTGGACGCTGGGTTGGATCACCGACGACAGGGACTGGATCGGGGCCGGCAGAGAGTGGACGACAGTCCGAAACAGTTTCCGACCACCCCCCTGAGCTGCACCGTATGGTCATGATCCCGACCACCGTCCGGCGTGGACCGAGACCGGTCAGCGGATGAGAAAACCCGCTTTGGTGGTTATCGTGTAACTCGGGGTCACCGAGGGGGAGCGAACCGTGCAGCAGTTGCTGATCGCGGGTCGGTACCGGCTGCTCGACCTGGTCGGCACCGGCGGAATGGGTCGGGTGTGGCTGGCTCGCGACGAGATGCTGCACCGCGACGTCGCGGTGAAGGAGGTCGTGCCGCCGTCCTGGCTGGCCGAGGCCGAGCGTGAGCAGGTGCGGCTGCGGACGCTGCGCGAGGCGCGTACCGCCGCCCGGCTCAACCACCCGAACGTGGTCCGGATCTACGACGTCGTGCACGACCGGGAGAGCCCCTGGATCGTGATGGAGTACGTGCCGTCCCGCTCGGTGCAGCAGATCCTCGGCGCCGAGGGGCCGCTGAGCCCGCAACGTACCGCCCGGATCGGGTTGGCGGTGCTCGCCGCCCTGCGGGCCGCGCACGCCGCCGGGGTGCTGCACCGCGACGTGAAGCCGCACAACGTGCTGGTGGCCGACGACGGGCGGGTGGTGCTCACCGACTTCGGGCTGGCCACCTTCGACGGCGGTGACGGGTCGATGACCGGCCCGGGAACTGTGCTCGGCTCACCGCAGTTCGTCGCACCGGAGCGGGCCCGCGAAGGGGTGTCGGATCCGCGTACCGACCTGTGGTCGCTGGGCGCGACGCTGTACGCGACAGTGGAGGGGCAGTCGCCGTACGCCCGGTCGAGCGCGATGGCCACGCTCAGCGCGCTGGCCACCGAACCACCGGATCCGATGCGTCGGGCCGGGCCGCTGCGACCGGTCCTGACCGGTCTGTTGCAGCGTGATCCCTGGCGGCGGTTGACCGCAGCCGAGGCGGAGCCGTTGCTGCGCCGGGCAGCCGCCGACCCGGACGAGCCCACCGCCGGGACCGCCCCCTTGTCGGCGGTGGCGGCGGTACGCAGCGCGAGCCGGAACCTGGCCCAGACCCCCCTCGGCCCGCTCGGCGGTCCCGCGCCGCCGACCGCCCGGCCGAGGGGCCGGCCCGCCGGCCGGCGTCGACTGCTCATCGGCCTGGCGGGCGCGGCAAGCGCGCTGGCCATCGCGGGTGGCGTCACGGCGGTGCTGGCGACCCGGGACACCGAGCGGACACCGCCGTCCGGCTCCGGGGGCGGCGCGGCCACCGCCCGGCCGGCCGCGTTCGCCTGCTCGACGCCTCCTCCCCCGACGGCGACTCCTGTGGTGTCGTCGTCGCCGGCCGCCGACGGGCGGTACGGGCTGCGTGAGGGCTGGACCTGGCATGACGACCCGACCGGGTTCCGGATCGCCGCGCCGGTGGGCTGGGCGCGCTGGAACGAGGGTGCGGCGACCTGCTTCCGCGAGGCCGACGGGGCCCGGGTGCTCAGCGTCGAGGCGGGGCCGCCGCGGGACGACCCGCTGGCGTACTGGAAGGCCGAGGAGGCTCGGCTCACCCGCGGCGACGCGTTGCCGGGCTACCGCAGGGTGGACATCTCGGCGATGGACATCTTCGAGGGCGGGGCCGTGTGGGAGTGCGGCTGGGAGAACGCGGTGGGCGAGCAGGTGCACAGTTTTCGCCTGCTGGCCAACACGTCGGCCGATCGTTCCTACACCGTCTCGTGGTTGACAAAAGAGTTCGACTGGCAGGTCAACGCGGCATACTTGCCGATGATCCGGCAGAGCTTCACCCCCGCTCTCTGACACAGTCCTCTGTGGACCGTCCGGGTGATGCCCCTGCGGCGCCGGCGCTGACTACAGTGGCGTAGTTTTGGGCGCTCAAGATCCCTGGGGAGGGTGAGCCGAGATGATGGGACCGTCGCACGCGCTGTCCGGCGCGGCGGTGTGGCTGGCCGGGTCCTGGGCGCTGGACCAGTTCGCCGACTACCACCAGTCACCGCTCGCGTTGGCGGTGGGCACCGCGGTCTGCGCGGGTGGCGCCCTCTTTCCCGACCTCGACATGTCGGGCAAGGTGACAAGGAACCAGGGCGGGGCCACCGTGGCCCGTACCTTCGGGGTCTTCTCGCTCTTCGCCGCCGAGGTGATGGAGAAGATCTCCCTCGGGGTCTACTACGCCACGAAACTCAGCAAGGATCCACGCCGCAACAACGGCCACCGGACGCTCACCCACACGCTCCCGTTCACGGTCCTCGTCGGGTGGGGCACCACCGCGCTGTGCGCCGCGTACGGCAAGTGGGCGGTGATCACCATCCTGTTCTTCATGTTCGGCCTGGCCCTGCGCGGGTTGTTCGACGAGTGGGCCGAGCGGGCCGGCTGGGTGATCATCACTCTCGCATCGGCGGGGGCTGCCTGGTTCACCTTCGCGAACCTCCCGGGCGGGCGCGGCTATCCCCTGATCGGCACGGCCCTGGGGGTGGGCTGCTTCGTGCACATCCTCGGCGACATGATCACCCGAGCGGGTGTGCCGATCCTGTGGCCCATCCCGATCAAGCGGCGCATGTGGACGATGATCGGCCTGCCGAACAGCATCGCCCTGCGTACCGGCAGCAAGGCCGAGGTGGTCGTGCTGCGTGCCGTGCTGACCGTCGTGGCGGTGCTCGCCACCACCGGCCTGATCGCGCCCTCGGTGCTGCAACGGTTCAACATCGAGATATGACCGGACCGGCGGAGCAGTCCCCGCCCGAGGCCGACCGACAGGTGCCTGACATCTGGCGGGCGCTGGGGCTGCCGGGGCTCGCCGACGTGCACGTGCACTTCCTGCCGCCGCGCCTGCTGCGCCGGGTGTGGGCGTACTTCGACGCGGCCGGTCCCCTGGTCGGCACCGAATGGCCGATCCGCTACAGGTGGAGCGACGCCGAGCGGGTCGCGCACCTGCGCCGGCTCGGCGTGCGGGCGTTCAGCGCCCTGGCGTACGCGCACCGGCCGGGCATGGCGGCGGACCTCAACCGATGGACGCTGGAGTTCGCCCGGGACACCCCGGGCTGCCTGGCCTCGGCCACGTTCTTCCCCGAGCCGAACGCCGTCGGGTACGTCGAGGCGGCCCTCGCCGACGGCGCCCGAGTGTTCAAGGTGCACCTTCAGGTGGGTGGGTTCGCGCCGACCGATCCGCTGCTGGATCCGGTCTGGGGGTTGCTTGCCGACGCGGCGGTGCCGGTGGTGGTGCACGCCGGGCACGCCCCGGTGGGGACCACCCACACCGGGCCGGACCCGTTCGCCGCCCTGCTCGCCCGTCACCCCCGACTGAGCGCCGTGGTGGCCCACCTCGGGGCCCCCGACTACCGGGCGTTCCTCGACCTGGCGGAGGCGTACGAGCGGGTCCGGTTGGACACGACCATGGCGTTCACCCCGTTCTTCGACCGGTTCGTTCCGTTCCCCGCCGACGAGCTGCCCCGGCTACGCGAGCTGGGTCTGGCCGGCAAGGTGCTGCTGGGCAGCGACTTCCCCAACATCCCCTACCCGTACGCCGACCAGCTGACCGGACTGGTCCGGCTGGACCTCGGCGACGACTGGCTGCGGGCGGTCTGCTGGGACAGCGCCGCGGCCCTGTTCGACCTGCGCTGACGACGCCGCGCCCCCGGGATTGCGCCCCGATCCTGTCCGGGCCGCCGGGCGCGAGCGCTACGACTTCTTTTCGACATCGGCTATTGACGTCCCCGTAACGGGTGGCCTAGCGTCCTGTCGAACCGCTTCGTCGAAACGCTTCGACGCAGGTTCGGAAACGGTCCCACGCCTGGCCGGAGGAGGTGCGCGTGGCCACCATGCACGACGTCGCCCGCCTCGCCCGGGTCTCGGTCAGCACCGTGTCGTACGTGCTCACCGGCGCCCGCCCGATCTCCCAGGCCACCCGGGACAAGGTGCTCGCCGCCATGGAGGAGCTGCACTACCAGCCCAACGCGATGGCCCGCGGCCTGGCCAGCCGGCGCAGCCGGATCCTGGGCCTGCTGATGCCGATGGACGAGCGTGGTCTGGGCGCCACCGAGACGGCCTTCGTCACCGGAGCCGCCGCCGCGGCCAGCGCCGCCGGCTACCACCTGGTGCTCTCCCCGGTCGGCGGCGGTGACCTCGACGACCTGCGCCGGCTCGCCACCCAGCGGATGCTCGACGGCGTCGTGCTGATGGAGGTGCAGCTCGCCGACGAGCGGGTCACCGTGCTCCAGGAGGCGGACGTGCCGCTGGTCCTGATCGGGCGCACCGGCGACACCAGCGGCCTCTCCTACGTCGACATCGACTTCGAGCAGACCGTGCGGGAGGCTGTCGGGCACCTGGTCGGCCTGGGGCATCGACGGATCGTCTACGTCAACCACTCCGCCGCCACGCTGGCCACCGGCTACGGCCCCGCGCTGCGTACCCGGGACGCCTTCGTCTCGGCGATGACCGACCACGGCCTGGAGCCGGTGATGATCGCCGCCGAGGACAGCGCCGCGGGCGGGCGGGCCGCCCTGGCCGCCGCGTTCGCGCAGGCCCCGGAGCTGACCGCGGTGCTGGCCATGAACGAGACAGCGATCTTCGGCATCCTCGGCGAGCTGACCGGGCGCGGGCTGTCGGTGCCCGACGACGTCTCGGTCGTCTCGATGGTCACCTCACCGCAGGTCGCCGAACTGGCCACCCCGGCGCTGACCGCTATGACGTCCCCCGGGTCGGCGCTGGGCCGGATCGCGATCGAGGCGCTGCTGCGCCACCTGGACGGTCCCGGCGGCGCGCGCCACCAGCAACTGCTGCCGTGCGCGCTGGAGATCCGGGGCTCGACCGCCGCACCACGGACCCGCCAGCTCATGGGGGCCGACAAGTGAAAACAGCCCGCCGCCGCGCTGCAACGCGACGACGGGCCTCATCGAGGTACCGCTAGATACTCAACGAGGAGGATAGCAATGCAGCGATTCCGCCGGATCGTCGCCGCGATCGCCCTGGCGGCGACCGCGACGACCGCCGTGGCCGCGTGCGGCGGTGGTGACAGCGAGGACGACAGCGGGGCCAAGACCCTCAAGCTCTGGCACTACGAGAGCGAGAACAGCGCCATGGGGGTCGGCTGGAACCGGGCCATCGAGATCTTCAAGGCGGAGCACCCGGGCGTCGAGGTGCGCTTCGAGCGCAAGGCGTTCGAGCAGATCCAGCAGAACGCCGGCATGATCATCAACTCGTCCGAGGGCCCGGACATCATGGAGTACAACAAGGGCAACGCGACGGCCGGCCTGCTGTCCTCCCAGGGCCTGCTCACCGATCTGAGCGCCGAGGCCGACAAGCGCGGCTGGGCCGGCAAGCTCAGCCCCAGCCTGCAGACCACCGCCAGGTACAGCGACAAGGGCGTGATGGGTTCGGGCAACTGGTTCGGCGTGCCCAACTACGGCGAGTACGTCACTGTCTACTACAACAAGGACCTGTTCGACCGTAACGGCGTCAAGGTGCCGACCTCGATGGCGGAGATGACCGCCGCGATGGACACCTTCGTCAGCAAGAAGATCACCCCGCTGGGGATGGCCGGCGCCGAGTACCCGGCCGGGCAGCTCTTCTACCAGCTGGCCCTGTCCAAGGCCGACAGGCAGTTCGTCGACAACTACCAGCTCTACAAGAACCCTGTCGACTTCAAGGCCGACCCGCTCAAGTACGGCGCGGACACCTTCGCCGACTGGGTGAGGAAGGGCTACGTCGCCAAGGACTCGGCGAGCCTCAAGGCCGAGGACATGGGCACGGCCTTCATCGCCGGCAAGACGCCGATGATCGTCTCGGGCAGCTGGTGGTACGGCCGGTTCAAGACCGAGATGAAGGCCAACTGGGACACGTTCCTCTTCCCGGGCAACACCCTGCACGCCGGCTCGTCGGGCAACCTCTGGGTGGTCCCGGCGAACAGCAAGGCCAAGAGCCTGGCGTACGACTTCATCGACATCACCCTGCGTCCGGAGATCCAGGACCTGATCGGCAACAACGGCGGTGTCCCGGTGGCCGGCGACCCCGCGAAGATCAGCGACGCGAAGGACCGCAAGCTGATCGAGGACTTCAACACGGTGAGCAAGCAGGACGGTCTGGCCTTCTACCCGGACTGGCCGGTGCCCGGCTACTACGACGTGCTGGTCGGCGGCTTCCAGGGCCTGATCAACGGGTCCAAGACCCCGGACCAGGTGCTCGACACGATCGCCAAGCCGTACGCCGATGGCGTCAAGGAGATCACCGGCAAGTGACACGGCGAGCGGCGGGCGCGACAGGTACGACCGGCGCGCCCGCCCGCCCCGCCGGGAAGGATCTTCCATGGCAGTCTCCGAGACCGTCGCCGCCACACAGCCGTCGGCGACTTCCACCCCGCCGCCGCCCCGCCGCAGACCTCGCGGCCGCGACGCGGCGTACTGGCTCTACCTGCTCCCCGGAGCGGTGCTGTTCATCCTGGTCATCGGCGCGCCGCTGGTCGGCACCGGCTACCTGTCGCTGACCAAGTGGTCGGGGATCGGCGACCCGACGTTCGTGGGCCTGGACAACTACCAGCAGCTGCTGCACGACGAGGTGTTCTGGTCGTCGTTCCGCAACACCGTCTGGATGATCATCGCGATGGTCGTGGTCCCCACGGCGCTCGGGCTGCTGCTCGCCGCGGTGCTCTTCGACGTCATCGGCCGCCGCTTCAAGCCCCGCACGGCCGCCGCGCTGCGGGCCGCGTTCTACCTCCCGCAGGTGCTGCCCGTCGTGGTGGCCGGCATCGTCTGGGGCTGGATCCTGCGCCCCGACGGCGCGTTCAACAGCCTGCTCGACGCGGTCGGCCTGGGCGCGCTGCGTCACGACTGGCTCGGCGATCCGGGCACCGCGCTGCCGTCCGTGATGGCCGTGATGATCTGGGTGCAGATCGGCTACCCCGTTGTCGTCTTCATGGCGGCGCTGCAACGGGTCGACCCCGAACTGTACGAGGCGGCCGAGGTCGACGGCGCGAACTGGCTGCACCGGTTCCGGGCCATCACCCTGCCGCAGATCCGGCCGGAGACCTTCGTGGTGGCCCTGACCTGCACCATCGCCGCGCTGAAGGTGTTCGGGCCGATCTTCGCCCTGACCCGGGGCGGCCCGGAGAACGCCACGAACGTGCCGTCGTACTTCGCCTACTACACGTTCTTCAAGAAGCTCCAGGTCGGCTACGGTTCCGCGATCTCCACGGTGCTCACGGTGATCATCGTGCTGGTGGCAGTGCTCTTCATCTGGATGCAGGCCCGCAGCGAGCGCCGCGACCGGGGGTTCTGAGATGGCTGTCATGATCACCGAAACGCCCGCGTCGGCCGGCCGGCCGGTCCGCGACCGGCACCACCGCGGCGCGAGCCGCTGGGTGGTGCTCGCCCTGGTCACCGTCGGCGCGCTCGTCATGCTCGTGCCGTTCGCGTTCATGCTGCTCAACGCGTTCAAGTCACCCGGCGACTACTCCTCGGGCGGGCCACTGAGCTGGCCTGGCGAGTTCTACACCAAGGGTCTGCGCACGTACTGGACCACTGTGAACTTCCCGCTCAAGCTCTGGAACTCCACGCTCATCGCCGGTTCCGTGGCGGTCCTCGGCGTGGTCGTCTCCCTGCTCAACGCGTACGCCCTGGGCATCGGCCGGGTCCGTGGACGGCTCTGGATCGTCGGGCTGTTCCTGCTGGCCACATGCTGCCGCAGGAGGCGCTGATCTACCCGCTGTACTACGTGGCGAAGGAGATCGGCCTCTACAACACCCAACTCTCGGTGATCATCATCTTCACCGTGATCCAGAGCGCGTTCGGCACCTACCTGCTGGCCTCGGTCATGGGGACGTTCCCGCGCTCGCTGCTGGAGGCCGCCGCGCTCGACGGCGCCGGCAAGTGGACCGTGCTGTGGCGGGTGGTCTTCCCCAACCTGCGACCCACCCTCGCCGTACTGCTCATCTTCTTCTTCATCTGGACCTGGAACGAGTTCCTCATCCCGCTGGTCATGCTCATCGACAACCAGACGCAGACCATCCCGGTCGCGCTCGCGTCGTTGCAGGGTGACCGCCTGATGGACGCTCCGACCACGAACGCCGGCTCGCTGATCAGCCTGGTGCCGGCCATCCTCTTCTTCCTCATCTTCCAGCGCACCCTCGCGCGCGGCATCACGGCAGGAGCCGAGAAGTGAAGTTCACCGACGGGTACTGGCAACTGCGCCCCGGTGTCAGTGTCCTGCGACCCGGCACCGTCGAGTCGGTCGAGCCGGACGACCGCGGATTCACGGTCTTCGCGCCGGCCGGTCGGATCACCGGACGCGGCGACACCCTCAACCGGCCCGTCGTCACCGTCCGGTTCTTCACCCCCGCCCCCGGCGTCGTCGGAGTCACCATCGCCCACCACACCGGCGGGCTGCCCCGCGAGCCGCACTTCGGGTTGACCACCGACGACGCGCACCCGGTCACCGTCGACGTCACGGGCCTCAGCGCGACACTGACCACAGGTGACCTCACCGCACGCGTCGCGCTCATCGACGGCTGGCGGGTCGAGTTCCTGCACGGCGACCGGCTCATCACCGCGTCCACCGGGCGCAGCATCGGCGTCGTCACCGACGCCGAGGGCCGCCGGCACGTCCACGAGCGGCTCGCGCTGGGCGTCGGCGAGACGGTGTACGGGCTGGGCGAGCGCTTCGGCCCGTTCGTCAAGAACGGCCAGACCGTCGACATCTGGAACGCCGACGGCGGCACGGCCAGCGAGCAGGCGTACAAGAACGTGCCGTTCTACCTCAGCAGCGCCGGTTACGGGGTGTTCGTCGACCACCCGGAGCACGTGTCGTTCGAGGTCGGCTCGGAAGTCGTCGCCCAGACCCAGTTCAGCGTCGAGGGGCAGACCCTCACCTACTACGTCATCGACGGGCCCACCCCGAAGGACGTGCTGCGCCGCTACACGGCGCTGACCGGCCGCCCCGCCCGGGTGCCCGCCTGGTCGTACGGGCTGTGGCTGTCCACGTCGTTCACCACCTCGTACGACGAGAAGACGGTTACCGAGTTCGTCGACGGCATGGCCGAGCGGGGGCTGCCGCTGTCGGTGTTCCACTTCGACTGCTTCTGGATGCGCCAGTTCCACTGGGTCGACTTCGTCTGGGACCCGGCGACCTTCCCCGACCCAGAGGGGATGCTGCGCCGGCTGCACGAACGCGACCTGAAGGTGTGCGTCTGGATCAACCCGTACATCGCCCAGCGCTCCTACCTGTTCGAGGAGGGCCGCGAGGCCGGCTACCTGGTCCGCAACCCGGACGGTTCGGTCTGGCAGTGGGACAAGTGGCAGGCCGGTATGGCGCTCGTCGACTTCACCAACCCGGACGCCGTGCGCTGGTTCACCGGCAAGCTCAGGGCGCTGCTGGACATGGGCGTCGACTGCTTCAAGACCGACTTCGGCGAGCGCATCCCGACCGACGTGGTGTGGCACGACGGCTCGGACCCGCAGCGGATGCACAACTACTACTCGTACCTCTACAACAAGGCGGTCTTCGAGCTGCTGGAGTCCGAACGGGGAGAGGGCGAGGCGGTGCTGTTCGCCCGCTCGGCCACCGCCGGCGGGCAGCAGTTCCCGGTGCACTGGGGCGGCGACTGCGAGTCGACGTTCGTCGCCATGGCCGAGTCGCTGCGCGGCGGACTGTCCCTGGCCGCGTCCGGTTTCGGCTACTGGAGCCACGACATCGGCGGTTTCGAGGGCACCCCCGACCCGGCCGTGTTCAAGCGGTGGGTCGCGTTCGGGCTGCTCTCCTCGCACTCGCGGCTGCACGGCTCCGGCTCGTACCGGGTGCCGTGGGAATTCGACGACGAGGCCGTGGACGTGCTGCGGCACTTCACGCACCTCAAGCTCAGCCTGATGCCGTACCTCGCGGCCGCCGCCCAGGAGGCGCACCGCGACGGTACGCCGATGATGCGCCCGATGATCGTGGAGTTCCCGGACGACCCGGCCACCGCGTACCTGGACCGGCAGTACATGCTCGGCTCCGACGTGCTGGTCGCGCCGGTGCTCAGCGCCGACGGGGAGGTCACCTACTACGTGCCCGCCGGCACGTGGACGCACCTGCTCACCGGCGCGCAGGTAACCGGGCCGGCGTGGGTGACCGAGAAGCACGGGTACGACAGCCTGCCGGTGCTGGCCCGCCCCGGCGCGGTCATCCCGTTCGGCTCCCGCACCGACCGACCGGACTACGAGTGGGCGGACGACGTGCGGCTGCGGCTCTACGCACCGGCGCGAGGGCAGCGGACCCGGGTGCGGGTACCGTCTCCCGGGCACGGTCCGGGCGCCGAGTTCGAGGTGCGCTACGACGGTGTGGCGGCCAGCGCCGAACTGGTCACCGGCGCCTCGACGGGCTACATCTGCGAGATCCAGGGGACAGAACGATGACGCAACACCACTTCCCGGAGAGCTTCCTGTGGGGGTCGGCGACCGCCGCGTACCAGATCGAGGGCGCCGCGACCGAGGACGGCCGCGGACCGTCCATCTGGGACACGTACAGCCACACACCCGGGCGGACGCTCAACGGTGACACCGGTGACGTGGCCGCCGACCACTACCACCTGTGGCAGCAGGACCTGGACCACATCGCCGAGCTGGGCCTGGGCGCGTACCGGTTCTCCATCTCCTGGCCCCGGGTCCAGCCGGGCGGGTCGGGCCGGTTCAACCAGGCAGGCATCGACTTCTACTCCCGCCTCGTGGACGGGCTGCTGGAGCGGGGCGTCCGCCCGGTGGCCACCATGTACCACTGGGACCTGCCGCAGGAGTTGGAGGACGCCGGCGGCTGGGCGGTACGGGACACGGCGCTGCGCTTCCAGGAGTACGCGGCAGGCATCGTGGGCGCGCTGGGCGACCGGGTGCACACCTGGACCACGCTCAACGAGCCGTGGTGCTCCGCGTACCTGGGCTACGCCTCCGGGGTACACGCGCCGGGCCGGACCGAACCGGCGGCGGCGCTGGCCGCGGTGCACCACCTCAACCTCGCCCACGGCCTGGCCGGACGCGTGGTGCGGGAGGTGGCCCCCGCCGCCGAGCTGTCGGTGACGCTGAACCTGCACGTCATCCGGCCGGCCTCGGACTCCGAGGCGGACCGCGATGCGGTACGGCGGATCGACGCCCTGGCCAACCGGGCGTTCCTCGGCCCGATGCTGGACGGGGAGTACCCGGCCGACCTGCTCGCCGACACCGCGTCGGTCACCGACTGGTCGTTCGTCCGCGAGGGCGACGAGAAGCTGATCGCGGTGCCGCTGGACGTGCTCGGAGTGAACTACTACTCCAGCACGCTCGTCCGGGCCTGGGACGGCGTGTCGGCGCGTTCCGACGCGGACGGGCACGGCGCCTCCACCTCGACGCCCTGGGTCGCCGCCGAGCACGTCGACTTCCTGCCGCAGCCCGGCCCGTACACGGCCATGGGGTGGAACATCGACCCGCCGGCCCTGACCGAGCTGCTGCTGCGCCTGCACCGGGCGTACCCGAGCCAGCCGATGATGATCACCGAGAACGGCGCGGCCTTCGACGACGTGGTGTCGGCCGACGGCCGGATCCACGACGACCGGCGGATCGACTACCTGCGCCGGCACATCGGCGCGATGGCCGACGCCCGGGCGCAGGGCGCGGACGTCCGTGGCTACTTCGTCTGGTCGCTGCTGGACAACTTCGAGTGGGGCTACGGCTACGACCGCCGCTTCGGGATCATTCGCGTCGACTACGACACCCAGGTCCGCACCTGGAAGGACAGCGCCCACTGGTACCAGCAGCTCGCCGCCACCGGCGAGCTGGACCAGCCCACGGCGTAACCCCCGCCGGGCAGCCCACAAGGCTGCCCGGCCCGGTCACCCCTCACGCGATCTTGCACTTTCTGCGCCGACATACGGGGCATTCCACGCGGATCGGCGACAGAGACTGCAAGATCGGCGCGGTGCTAGACCCCGACGCGTTGCGGTGGGACCGTTAGGCCGTACAGGGCCATCAACTCTGGGGTGTCTACCCGGCTGCCGTCGGCCACCGAGTCGCAGGCGATGTCGACGATCTGGTCCTTGTGCGCCAGCAGGTACGGGCGTGCGCCCACGTCCGCGCTGGCCAGGGTGGCGATGCCGGGCCAGTGCCGACGGCCGAACAGCATCGGGTAGCCGCGCAACCCGTCGTAGGTGGCGCAGACAAGCACGTCCGGGTACGGCAGTGCGGCCACCCGGCGGACCGCCGCGGCGGTCAGGCCCGGCATGTCGACAGGGACCACCACCACCGCCTCGATCCCGTCGTCGTCCATCGCGGCCAGGCCGGCCCGGATGGACGAACCGACCCCGGTCCCCCACGCTTTGTTGATCACAACGGTGGCCCTGCCCAGGTCCGCGGTTTCCCGGACCTGATCGGCGGCGGCACCCAGCACGACCACGATCTGCTCGCAGCCCGCCTCGGTCATCGTGTCGATCATCTGGTTGACCAGTGGCTTCTCACCCTGGTGCAGCAGGGCCTCGGGACCACCGATCCGTCGTCCCCCGCCTGCGGCGATGATCATTGCTGCGATCCGGTTCAGCTGCGCCCCCTCCAGCACGAACCGACCGTGACCGGTCGGCCCCTCCTACGGACACTGCAACGAGGACGGCGGCTCGCGGGTGGCGGGGCGAAAAGGAGAAATAGTGCAACTGTTACGCATCGGAGCCCACCACCGCCGAGGACGCGATGCCGGACCGGCGATCACTGACGGGTCGGCGCCGCCCGGTCAGGCCGCGTCCGCGTAACAGTCGACGATGGACAGATCCAGCGGAAAACGGACAGGTGTGGCACCGAACAGCAGCGCCGACGCCCGCTCCCCCGCCCGGCTGACCGCCTCGGCGACGTCGGCGGCCTCGCCCGCCGGGGCGTGCACGACCACCTCGTCGTGCTGGAAGAAGACCAGCTCGGCGGTGCTGCCGGCCAGCTCCGTCCGCAGGGTCGCCAACAACGTCGACGCCCACTCCGCGGCGGTGGCCTGGATGACGAAGTTGCGGGTGAACCGCCCCCTCGACCGGGCGGCCCGCGCCCGAGGACCCTGCGGATCGGCCGCCGCGTCCGGATCGAGCGGCGCGTCGTCGGGATCACCGAACCCGAGGCTGCCCGGCGGGCACGTACGCCCGAGCCAGGACCGCACCAACCCACCCGCCTCACCGGTACGTGCCGCCGCCTCGACGAAGCCGAACGCCGTCGGGTAGCTGCGCTTCAGCACCGCCAACGCGGGCACCGCCGCCCCGCCGGTCTGCCCGTACATCGCACCGAGCAGCGCCACCTTGGCTCGCGCCCGGTCACCGCCGAACGAGTCACGGGCGAGCGCGGCGTAGAGATCGCCGGCCCCGCCCGCCGCCGCCAGCCGGGCGTCGCCGGAGACCGCCGCCAGCACACGCGGCTCCAACTGACCGGCGTCGGCCACCACCAGCCGCCAGCCCGGGTCGGCCACCACCGCCCGGCGGATCACCTTCGGGATCTGCAACGCGCCGCCGCCCCGGGTCGCCCAGCGGCCGGAGACCACCCCGCCCGGCACGTACTCCGGCTGGAACCGCCCGTCGCGCACCCACTGCTCACGCCACGACCAGCCGTGCGCCGTCCAGATTCGGTACAGCTCCTTGTATTCGAGAACCAGCGGCACCGCCGGATGGTCCACGCCGCGCAGCACCCAGGCCCGGGTGTTGGGCAGCTCCACGCCGACCCGGGCGAACGCCTTCAACAGCTCCGCCGGGGAATCGGCGTGCAGCCGGCGTACGCCGAACGCGTCGGCGATCCGGGAAGCCAGGTCGGCCAACCGGCGCGGCGGCCCACCCACCGGGGACGGCTCGCCCAGCAGCTCGGCGAGGATCGCGTCGTGCACCTCGGCCCGCCAGGGCAGCCCCGCGGCGCCCATCTCCACGGCGACCAACGCGCCGGCCGACTCGGCGGCCACCAGCAGCCGGAACCGGCCCGGGTGCTCGGTCGTGGCGACCCGGGCGAGCTGGTCGGCGTACACCTCGGTCAGGGCCTCGATGCCCGGGCCAGGCGGGCCGGGCAGCGCGTCGAAGAGCGCGCCCTGGCCGTGCCCGGGCGGCGCGGCGGCGCGCGGCGGCGGATCGGGTGGCACCGGGCCGCCGCTCAGTCGGGCCCAGGCGGCGGCAAGCGAGCGGGGCTCCCCCCAGCGGCCGGCGTGCCCGAGCAGCAACGCCTCGGTCAGCTCCACATCATGGCACCGCTCGACGCGCACGCCGGCCCGCAGCAGCGCCGGGTAGATCGCGCCGGCGGTGGCCCAGACCCAGCGCGGGTGCTCGGCGGCCTCCCGTGTTGCCACCGCCGCCGCGAGGTCGCTGACGGTCTCGACCGGGCCGGCGGGCCGGCCGGCGGCGTCGAGCGGACGCAGCTCTCCCCCGCCCCGCTCGCCCGCCACCACCGCCACCAGCACGAATGTGATTCTGCCTTCCCCCTGCGACAGGAAAACGGGTCGGTGGGTCGACCGGGCGCTCGGTAGCGTGGTCGGGTGCCCCCGCAGATCCCGCACTCCGAGCCCGGCACTCCCGACACTCGCGGTCCGATGCGGTACCTGTGGTGGCTGGTCCGCTGCCAGCCCGGGCGCGTGCTGCGTGGCAGCGTGCTCGGCACGGCCTGGATGGTCGGGCTGGCGGCCCGGCCCTACCTGATCTCCCGGGCCGTCGACGACGGGCTGCGCGCTCGTGACACACGCGCCCTGCTCCTCTGGGTCGCGGCGATCATCGTGGCGGGAATGGGCCTGTCGTACCTGGGCATCATGCGGCACCGCACGATGACCTTCATCCGGGAGGACGCCAAGGCCCGCTCGGCGGAGGTCCTGCTGCGTCACCTGTCCCGGGTCGGGGCGGCGCTGCCACGCCGGACCGCCGCCGGTGAGGTGGCCACCGTCGGTGGCTCCGACATCGACTGGTCGGCGCAGGTGCTGACGCTGACCGGGCCGGGAGTCGGCGCGGTCGTCGCGTACGGGGTCGTCGCCGTGCTGCTCTGGTCGATCTCCCCGGTGCTCGCGCTCTGCGTGCTGGTGGGGGTGCCGGCGGTCGGGCTGGTCGTCGGCCCGCTGCTGCGCCGGCTCGAACGGGCCGAATCGGCCTACCGCAGGCAGCAGGGCGCGCTCACGGCCCGCTCCGGCGACATCGTGGCCGGGCTGCGGGTGCTCGCCGGGGTGGGCGGCCGGGACCTCTTCGCCCGCCGGTACGCGGACCGCTCGCAGGACCTGCGCGCCGAGGGGTACCGGGTCGGTGCCGTGGTGAGCTGGATCGACGCGGCGACTGTCGCCATCCCCGGGTTGTTCCTGGCGGCGGTGGTGTGGTTGACGGCCCGGATGGCGGTCGACGGCACCGTCACGGTCGGCGAACTGGTCGCCGTCTACGGCTACGTGGCCAGCCTGATCGTGCCGGTCTGGTTCCTGCTGGAGGGCAGTTACGAGCTGATCCGGGGTCGGGTCGCCGCCCGACGGATCACCGACCTGCTCAACGTGCCACCTGACGACGTGGGCGGGCCGGGTCGCCGGTGGCCGGGCACCGTGCCGGACGCGCGCCACCCCGAGGGCGTGGCCGCACCGGCCGGCCCCGCCGATCTGCACGACCCGGTGACCGGGCTGACCGTACGCGCCGGCCGGCTGACCGGTGTGGCCTCCGACGACCCGGCCGCGGCGGTGGCGCTTGCCGACCGGCTCGGCCGGTACGTGGCCGGCGACACCACCTGGGGCGGCGTGCCGCTGAGCGGGATCGCCCTGGACGAGGTCCGCGCCCGGATCCTGGTCGCCGACCACGACTCGTACCTCTTCGCGGGGACCCTGCGGGACGTCCTGCGCCCCGGGGCCGACGACGAACGGATCGGCGCGGCCCTGCGGACCGCCTCGGCGCAGGACGTCGTGGACGCCCTGCCGGCCGGGCTGGACACGCCGCTGGACGCCCGGGCCCGGACGCTCTCCGGGGGTCAGCGCCAACGGGTACGCCTGGCCCGCGCGCTCCTGGCCGAGCCGGAGGTGCTGATCCTCGTCGACCCGACCTCGGCGGTGGACGCGCACACCGAGGCGCGGATCGCCGAGCGGCTGCGGACCGCGCGGGCCGGGCGGACCACGCTTGTGCTCGCCACGTCGCCGCTGCTGCTCGGCCGGGCCGACGAGGTCGCGTATCTGAGCGGGGGCCGGATCAGCGCCGTCGGCACCCACACCGACCTGCTCGACCGGGATCCGGACTACCGGCACCTGGTGGCCCGGGGCAGCGACGACCCCGACGCCGAGCGGCCCGCCGACGCCGAGGAGGCGTACCGGTGAGCCGTCTGCCGGTCGCGGACCGCGGCACCGTACGACTGGCGCTACGGGACATGATCAGCCGGCACCGCCGTGCCGTCGCTGTCGTGCTGGCGCTGCACAGCGCCGCCGCGGTCGCCGGGCTCGCCCCGCCGTGGCTGCTCGGCACCATCGTCGACCGGGTCACCGCCGGGGCGGGCGTGGCCACTGTGGACCGGCTGGCGCTGGCCATCGCCGGCTGCGTAGTGGTCAGCGCGTTGCTCGCCCGGTTCGCCCAGTACGCCGGTCACCGCTTCGGTGAGCGGGCCGTCGCCGAGCTGCGCGAGCAGTTCGTCAGCCGGACGCTCGGGCTGCCGGTCTCGGTCGTCGAGCGCGCCGGTTCCGGCGACCTGGCGACCCGCAGCTCGGTCGACGTGGCGACGGTCGGGACGACGGTCCGCGACGTGGTGCCCACAATCGTCATCGCCTCGGTGCAGCTGACGTTGCTGTTCGGCGCGGTGTTCCTGCTGCACCCGGTGCTCGGGCTCGCCGCGCTCGCCGGGATGCCCTCGATCGTGGCGGTGACCAGGTGGTATCTGCGCCGGGCCAGCTCGGCGTACCTCGCCGAGGGGGCAGCGGTCGCAGAGTTGACCGAGACGCTGACGAGCACCGCCGACGGCGCCCGTACGGTGGAGGCGCTACGGCTGACCGACGACCGCATCCGGCACGGCACCACACGCGTCACCCGGGTGTGGCGAGCCCGACGGGCGACCCTGGCGCTGCGGACCGTCTTCTTCTCGGTGGTGGAGGCCAGCTACCCGCTGCCGGTCGCCCTGGTCCTGCTCGTCGGCGGCTACCTGCTCACCCGGGACATGGTCTCGCTCGGCGCGGTGGTGGCCGCCGCGCTCTACCTGCAACAGGCCATCGAGCCGCTGGACCGGCTGTTGCAGTGGACCGAGCAGGCGCAGCGCGGCTTCGCGTCGTACGCCCGGGTGCTGGGCGTGGGCCTGGTTCCGCCGGAGCCGTCCGGCAGCGCGGCCAGCTCGCATGGCGAACGGCTCGTCGTGCGCGGTGCGCGGTTCTCCTACTCCGACGGGCACGACGTGCTGCACGGCATCGACCTGGAGGTGCGACCCGGTGAGCGGCTCGCCGTGGTCGGGCCGTCCGGCGCCGGCAAGTCGACACTGGCCCGGCTGCTGGCCGGGATCGACGCGCCACGGCGCGGCGTCGTCAGCATCGGCGGCTGCCCGATCACCGACCTCGACCCCGCCGAACGCCGACGGCGGATCGCCCTCGTCACGCAGGAGCACCACGTCTTCATCGGCTCGGTCCGCGACAACCTGTCGTTCGCCGCACCCGACGCGACGGACGACCAGATGCTCGCCGCGCTGCGCACGGTGGGCGCCGACTGGTACGCCGAGCTGCCCGACGGGCTGGACACCGCGCTCGGCGACGGCGCCCGGCAGCTCGGCCCGGCGGAGGCACAGCAACTGGCCCTGGCCCGGCTGGTGCTCGCCGACCCGCACACGCTGATCCTGGACGAGGCCACCGCCGCGCTCGACCCGAGCACCGCCCGGCGTACCGAGCGGGCCCTGGCCGCCGTGCTCGTCGGGCGGACCGTCATCGCGATCGCGCACCGGCTCAACACCGCGCACGACGCCGATCGGGTCGCCGTCCTGGCCGACGGCCGGATCACCGAGATCGGCAGCCACGATGATCTCGTGGCTGCCGACGGGGCGTACGCGGCACTCTGGCACTCCTGGCACACGCAGGCCGACGAGCGCCCGAGGTGACCGTGGGCTACTTCACCGCGCCGGAGGTGAGGCCGGCCTGGATCTGGCGTTGGAAGACCGCGTACACGATGATCATCGGCAGGATGGCGATGGTCAGCGCGGCGAACAGCCCGGACCAGTCGGCCTCGTAGCCGGCGTTGACCGAGATGTCGGCGATGCCCTGGGTGAGCACCCACTTGTCCTTGGCATTGGAGAGCAGCACCAACGGCAACTGGTACTGCGCCCACTGGCCGATGATGTTGAAGATCGCCACGCTGATCAGGCCCGGCTTGGCCATCGGCATCATCACCTGGAAGAACAGCCGGGTGTGCCCGCAGCCGTCGATCATCCCCGCCTCGGCCACCGACGACGGCAGCGTCTTGAAGAACGCGGCCAGGAAGAACACGGTGAACGGCAGCGAGTAGGCGATGTAGACGAGCACCACACCTGTGTGGGTGTCCAGCAGGCCCAGGTTCTTCACCACGAAGAACAGCGGCACCAGGGCCAGGAACACCGGGAACGCCAACCCGGAGACGAACAGGTAGTAGATCGCCCGGTTGCCCCAGAACTTGTACCGGGCCAGCACGTACGCGGCCATCGAGCCGAGCAGCATGGTGCCGAACGTGCTGCACGACACCACGATCACGCTGTTGAGGAAGTACCGTCCGACGTTCGCCTTCGTCCACGCCCGGCCGAAGTTCTCCCAGCGCAGCTCCGCCGGCAGCGTCCACGGACTGCTGAAGATCTCGCTGGTGTTCTTGAACGCGGCGAGGAAGGTCCAGAGGATCGGCACGATCACGATCACCGCCCACACGGCGAGCGCGACGTGCCCCAGGCCCGCGAAGAGCCGTACCTCCGAGCGGGGGCCCTTGCGCCCCCGCCCGGTCGGGGCGGACGGGTCACCGGTCTTCGGCGGCAGCGCCGCCGGTGTCGGCGGCAGCGTCGACTGCGGATTCATCAGTACTCCACGCTTTCCCGCTTGCTGAGCCGCAGCGTCAACGCCGCGAACGTGAGGGTGAGGAAGAACAGCGCCACGCCCATCGCCGAGGCGTAGCCGTACTTCGAGTAGACGAACGCGTTGCGGTAGATCTCCATGGCCAGGACTGTGGTGGCACCGTCCGGGCCGCCACCGTCCACCGAGAGCACCGCCACGATGGCGAACGCGTCGAACGCCGCGATACCGAGATACACCCAGGCCACCTGGAGGGTGTCCCACAGCAGCGGCAGGGTGACCCGGAAGAACAGGGTCACCTTCGTCGCCCCGTCCATCTCGGCGGCCTCGTAGATCTCACCCGGAATGGAGGCCATCCCGGCCGAGAAGAGCACCACGTAGAAGCCGACCGCCTGCCAGACCAGCACCGCGAGGATCGACCACAGGGCCAGGTTCGGCTTGACCAGGAAGAGGATCGGCTCCATGCCGAACTTCATCAGCACGCCGTTGATCAGGCCGGACTCGTTCGGCCGGTACACCATCTGGAACAGCACCGCGATGATGGCCACCGCCAGGACCTGGGGGAAGAAGAACACCACCCGGTAGAACTTCGACCCCCAGACCCCCTGGCGTTGACCACCGCTGCTCTTGCCACCCACGTTCAGCAGGAACGCGAAGAACAAGGCGATGGCGATGGTGATCAGCGGCAGGGCAAGCAGCAGTACGCCGTGGTGCTGGACCGCCTTCCAGAAGGCTCCGTCGTCGAGCAACCTCCGGTAGTTGTCGAAGCCCACCCACTGCGGGGCGGACAGGCCCCGCCAGTTGGTCATCGAGATCTGGAACGCCTGCGCGTACGGCCAGATCACGAATGTCACGTACAGCGCGACCGGGGCGAACAGGAACCCGACCACGAATGGATACTTGCCGTGCCGCATGACCCTAGCTCCGATCGATCAACGCTTGAACTTGGCGACCGAGCTGTCCTTCTTGATCGCGTCGGCGCGCTTCTGGATCCGCTCCACGAAGGCGTCCGCGTTGATCCGGCCGAACATCAGCTCGTTGGTGGCGGTACGCGCCTCCGTGTCGAGCTCCTTGTACCAGCCGTCGAAGTACAGGTTGAACACGTCCTGGCCGGCCGCCTTGAGAGCGGCCTGCGAGCTGGCCACACCGGGCGGGAAGGCGAAGCCCTCCGAACCGGCGGGGACCACGGTCGGGGCCTTGACCACCTCGGTGAAGCCCTTCGCGCCCTCCTTGGACAGCATCTGGCGCATGTACTCCAGGCCGCCCTTGGGGTTCTTGCTCTTGGCCGAGACGAAGTAGCCCTCACCAGCGGTGGCCCGCAGCGCGGTGGCCGGCAGCTTGTCCGAGGCGGACATGCTCGGCACCGGCATGAGCTGGTAGTCGAAGCCGGCCGGGGTGTCCTTCTTCTGCTCGCCCTCCAGCCAGTCACCGCTGGGGTAGAGAGCCACCTTGTACTGGTTCTGCCGCAGCTGCACGTCGGTGTGCTTGAGGCCCTCGAAGCTCTTGTCGCTGAACTTCGCGCCGACCTCGGCCCACGCGGTGGCCGCCTGCTTGACCGCGTCCTGCTTCCAGGCGCCGTCCTCCAGGTTGTCGATGTTCTTCAGCACGTCCACGCCACCGATCTTCGCGGCGTGGGTGAGGATCACGTTCCACTGGTAGTAGGCCGCGTTCGCACCGGCGTAGCCGTACGGGGTGATGCCCTTGGCCTTGATCGAGGTGAGCAGGGCGATGAAGTCGTCCCAGTTCTTCGCCGGCGCCCAGCCGTTGTCCTTGAACAGCTTGCCGGAGTACCAGATGCCGAAGACGGTGGAGACGTAGTACAGGACGTACGGCTTGCCGTTGAACGAGCCCGCCTCGATGGTGCCCGGCACCACCGTGTCCCGGACCTTCTTGGACGGGTCGTCGACCGACGGCGCGTCCCACAGCTCGGTGAGGTCCTGGAGCTGACCGTCGGCGACGAGCGAACCGAAGTCGATCAGCTTCTCGCCCGAGTTGTTCACGAACTCCGGCGGGTTGCCGGACGCGAACCGCGGCTGGAGCACCGTGGAGACGGCCTGCGTGGCCTGGTGCTTGACCTCCGCCTTGGGGAACGCCTTCTTGTACAGCGGCTCGTGCACGTCGGTGGCGTACTTCTCGCCGTAACCGCCGTTGAAGATGACCACCTCGATCGGGGCGTCCTCCTTCACGCCAAGCGGGTTCTTCTCGCTCTTGGTGCCACCGGCGACCTGCTCGTTGTCGCCGTCGCTCCCGCTGGTGGCGCAGGCCCCCAGCAGGCCGATGGCCGGAGTGGCGAGCACACCCACGGCGGCGGCGCGACGCAGCACCGTGCGGCGGTCGAGCGCGGCCGGGTGTTCGGGGGTAATCGACATCGTCGTCTCTCCTTGTGGAATTTCGGGTCAGGCGGTGCGCCGGAGACGCCCGGCGTACCGCGACTCGAGGGCGATGTTGTGCTCGTCCCCACCGGGGACGTTGGCGGAGAGGTAGATAGGGGGCACCTCTCCGGCCTGGTGGAACCGTCGTACGACCTCAGCGGTCAGCAACTGCGCCAGCAGCGCCGTGGTGACCGAGGAGACCGCACAGACCGCGCCGCCGCCCTCGAGCGGCAGCAGTGCATCGCCGTACGGCGCGCCGTTGTCCAGCACGACGTCGGCGAGGTCGGCGAGCCGTTGACCGGACGGATGCCGTGGGGCTACCCGTGCGGTGTGCTCGACGGAGGTGACCGCGATCAACGGGTGACCGCGCTCGGTGACCAGCGC
The DNA here is from genome assembly GCF_040683695.1 of Micromonospora sp. NPDC093244. NCBI lineage: Bacteria > Bacillati > Actinomycetota > Actinomycetes > Micromonosporales > Micromonosporaceae > Micromonospora > Micromonospora sp. NPDC093244. The sequence continues at coordinate 791,293 of NZ_JBFBEO010000001.1, read as the reverse complement.
CGCCAGCTCGACCACCGAGCCGTTGATGCCGGACTGGGACGCCACCACGAACACGTCGCGCGGCTGCGGCGCCGCGAGCGCGTAGATCTGGTGGGCGATCGAGGGGTCGCGTTCCAGCTTGGGGTCGGCGAGCACGTCGCGCGGGGCGTCACCGTGCACCACGAGGTCCCGTACCGAGAGCCGGTTGGTGGGCACCAGCCCACCGGCGCGGGCGACGAGTTCGGCGGCGAACGCCTCGGAGTGCCCGGCACCGAACGCCTGGAGCACACCGCCGGCGCGCAGGCTCTCGGCGATCAGGTCGGCGGCCCGGGTGAGCCCGTCGGCCTGCGAGTCGAGCAGCCGGTCCAGCACCGGGCGGACCGCGTCCGCGTACCCCTGGGCGCTGATCATGAGCTGGCTCCCTTCGCGGCCTTGTGCCCGTCGACTGCCTGCGCGGTGCGCTGGAAGGCCGCGTGGGCGCGGTCGTGGGTGCGCTGGGCGACGGCGATGTAGAGCAGGTCGAGCACCACCAGCTGGGGGTGCCGGGCGGAGAGCGCGTCCGGCCGGAAGGTCGTCGCCTGGCTGGCGGTGAGCAGCACGATGTCGGCCAGCTCGGCCAGCGGCGAGCGGGGGAAGCCGGTGAGGGCGATCGTGGTGGCGCCCCGGCTGCCGGCCTCGGCGAGCATCTCGATGGTCTCGCGGGTCTGCCCGGTGTGCGAGATGCCCAGGGCCACGTCTCCGGCGCGCAGCAGCGCGGCGCTGGCCAGGCCCTCGTGCACGTCGTTCCACGCCCACGCGGCCACCCCGATGCGGTGCAGGCTGAACTGCATCTCCTCGCCGACCAGCGCACTGCCGCTGGCGCCGAAGATGTTCACCCGACTCGCGCCGGCGATCGCCACGGCGGCCCGTTCCACCTCGGCGAGGTCGAGCAGCGCGGCGGTGTCGTGCATGGCGCGGGTGTCGGCGGCCATGATCTGGTCGAGCACCCGGGCCAGGGGGTCGCTCGGCTGGATCTCGCGTCCGATGTCGACGGTCCATCCGGCGGAGCGTGCCCGACCCGTTTCGGAGGCGATGCCGAGGCGCAGGTCGGCGTACCCCTCGAAGCCCATCGCCCGGCAGAAGCGGGTGATGGTCGCCGGTGAGGTGCCACTACGCTCGGCCAGCTCCACGATCGTGGACCGGGCCGCGGCCTCCGGGTCGCTGAGCACGTGCTCGGCGACGCGGCGCAGCGCCCCGGTCAGCTCGGCGAGCCCGTTGCGGACGCGAGCCAGTACCCCGTCCGAGGCCGACCCGGGGTTGCCCCGCCGGTCGAACGCGTCGGCGTCGACCACCGCGGTCCCCGCGGCGGTGTCCACCTCGTGATCAACCATTGAAGCCTCACCATCCGAAAGGACTGTTAACTGATAGTGGTAAAATTTCTTACTGAAGGCCCCTCCGTGTCAAGACCGTGGGCGAAGTTTTCAAACTGTTACCTGGCGCACAGCCCCTCCCGCACGCCGGACCTTGCCCGACGCGAGCGCGCCGACCAGCATGAACAGGCCCGTCGCCGCGCAGCGCAAGGAGGCCCCGTGCCGATGTCCGACACCGTCGTGGTCGGCCTCGACGTCGGAGGTACGTCCACCCGGGCGACCGCCCTGACCCTCACCGGTGACCGCCTCGGCACCGGTCGTGCCGGCGGTGGCAACCCCACCAGCCACGGCGCCGAACGGGCCGCCGCCGAACTGCGCACCGCCCTGCGCGGCGCGCTGCACGGAGTCGACCCGAGCCGGGTGGCCGCCGGCACCATCGGGCTGGCCGGAGCCGCCCGACTACTCGCCGACCCGACCGGACGCGCCGCCTTCGACCGCGCCTGGCACGACGCCGGCCTGCGCTGCCCGTACGCCGTACACGGCGACGCCCTCGTCGCGTACGCCTCCGGCACCGCCGAGCCCGACGGGACGGTCCTCATCGCCGGCACCGGGGCGATCACCGCCCAGGTCCGCGACCTGCGACTGGACCGCGTCGCCGACGGTCACGGGTGGCTGCTCGGCGACGCCGGGTCCGGCTTCTGGCTCGGCCGCGAGGCGGTTCGCCGGCTCCTCGCCAACCTCGACGCCGGCCACACGCCTGGCTCGCTGGCCACGGCGGTACTCACCGAACTGATGGGCAGCGCCGACATCGCCCCACGACCCCGCGACACGGTCGACGCCACCATCCAGGCGGTCACCCGCCGACCCCCCGTCGAGTTGGCCCGGCTCGCGCCACTCGTGGTCACCGCCGCCGCCGACGGCGAACCGGTCGCCACCGCACTCGTCGCCGAGGCCGCCGCGCACCTGGCGTCCAGCGTCAGCCGGATCCGCGCGGCCGGAGCCGACACACCCGTCGTGCTGGGCGGCGGACTGCTCACCGCTGACACCCCGCTCGCCACCGCCGTCCGGGCCGAGATCAGCCGACACTGGCCGCACGCGCCACTACGTACCGCCGGCGACGGGGCCGCCGCCGCAGCCTGGCTCGCCGCCCGCGACCTGACCGAGCTGGCCGACCCGGCCGCCCTGCACGCCCGCCTCTTCCCCACCGCCCCCTGACCCGCCGCGCAGCGCGACCCGCGCACTTTCGGGGAAACTGCTGTCTCGGGGCGCTTTGAGGCAGCAGTTTCCCTGAAGTTGCGCGGATCGTTAGCCGGGGGCCGAGGGCCGGGGAGGCGCAGGCGGCGTTCCTGATCGGGATCGGTCGGGGCTACTTGAGCTGGCCGGCGGTCAGGCCGGTCTGGACCTGGCGCTGGAAGGCCACGTAGATCGCGAGCACCGGCAGCACCGCGATGCTCAGCCCGGCGAAGAGGCGCGCGTAGTCGCCCGCGTAACCCTGGCTGACCGACAGCGCGAACAGCCCCTGGGCGAGCATCCACTTGGACTCGTCGCCCTGCATGAGCACCTGCGGCAGCAGGAACTGGTTCCAGTGGCTGAGGAAATTGAAGATCGCCACGCTGATCAGTCCCGGACGCGCCATCGGCAGCATCACCCGGAAGAAGAGCCGGAAGTGCCCGCAGCCGTCGACCATCGCGGCCTCCGCCACCGAGGTCGGCAGGGTCCGGAAGAACGCGGTCAGGAAGAACACGGTGAACGGCAGCGAGTAGGCCGCGTACACCAGGATCAGACCCACCCAGGTGTTGAACAGGCCGGCGTTGCGGACCACGAAGAAGAGCGGCACCAGGGCGAGGAACACCGGGAACATCAGTCCGCCCACGAACAGGTAGTAGACGAACTGCCGGCCGCGGAACTCGTACCTGGCGAAGACGTACGCGGCGGTGGCGCCCATCAGCATGGTGAGGCTCACCGAGCCGGTGACCACCACGAGGCTGTTGAGGAAGTACCTGCCGATGTGCGCGCCGGTCCAGGCCCGCGCCCAGTTGTCCCAGTGCAGCGCCCCGGGCAGCCCCCACGGGTCGGCCAGGATCTCGCCGTTGGTCTTGAACGAGCTGAGGAACATCCACAGCAGCGGCAGGACGGTGAGCAGGCCCCAGATCAGCAGGAAGCCGTGCGACAGGGTGTTGGCGACGCCCAGCTCCCGGCGTACGGGACGGTCCCGCCGAGCGGTAGGGGTCGGCGCGGTCGCGGCGGGTTTGTCCAGTGTGGTCACGAGTACTCGATCCGTTCGCGCCGGCCGATCCGCAGCGACAGCACGGCAACCGAGAGGGTCAGGAAGAACATCACCACGCCGATCGCCGAGGCGTAGCCGAACTTGGTCTCGCTGCCGAAGGCGGTGTCGTACATCCGTACGCCGATCACGTCGGTGGAGAAGTTCGGTCCACCGTTGGTCATGAGCTGCACGAGGATGAAGCCGTCCAGGGCGAAGATGGCCAGGTAGACCCAGGCGACCTGCACGGTGTCCCAGAGCAGCGGCAGGGTGACCCGGCGCAGCGTGGTGAACCGGGACGCGCCGTCGAGCAGCACCGCCTCGTAGATCTCCTTCGGCACCGCGGACATGGCCGCGCCGAACAGCACCACATAGAAGCCGACGTTGCTCCACACCATCACCGCGAGGACGCACCAGAAGGCTGTCGCCGGGTCGCCGAGCCAGGTCGGCGAGGGCAGGCCGAGGCCGTGCAGTGCGCTGGTGAGCAGGCCCTTGTTGGGGTGGTAGACCTCCTTCCACAGCAGCGCGATGATCACCACGGAAAGGACCTGCGGGAAGAAGTACACGGTGCGGTAGAACGCGCCGCCGCGTACCCCGGTGACTCCGGCGCGGCCCTTGCGTCCGCCCATGGCGAGCATGGTGGCGAAGAACAGCCCGAGCACGATTGTCAGCACGGGCACCAGGGCCAGCAGGATGCCGTTGTTCTTCAGCGCGTTCCAGACGTAGTCGTCGCGCCACAGGGCCTTGAAGTTCGCCAGACCGACCGGGTTGGCGTCGGCGGAGTAGCCGAGCCAGTCGGTGGTGGAGATCTGGAACGCCTGAAGGTACGGCGAGACGACGAAGAACACGTACAGCAGCACCGGCGGCACCAGGAACGTGACGATCAGCGGCCACTTGCCATGTCTCACGAGAAGGACCTCTCCGAGGGGATACGGCCGGTGGGGGTGGTCGTCTCCCCCACCGGCCGGGCGGTCAGGCCGCTCGCTTGTACTTCTTGATCGAGCTGTCCTGGGCGATCGAGTCGGCGCCCTTCTGGCACTGGTCGAGGAACTCCGCGGGGCCGATCCGGCCGCTGAAGAACTCGCCGCAAGCCGCGTCGACGAGGTTGCGCTCCAGCTTGCGGTAGTAGTTGTTGTAGACCCAGTTGAACCCGTTGGCGCCTGACGCGTCGAGCGCCTTGACCACTGTGTTCAGCCCGTACGGCAGGTCCGCGCCCTCGCTGGCGCCGGCGACGACGGTGAGGCTGGCGACCTTCTTCGTGAAGTCCTGCGCACCCTTGCGGGACAGCATGGTGCGGAAGTACTCGAGCCCGCCGGCGAGGTTGCGGGCCTTGGCGGGCACCATGAACGGCTCGCCCGCGGTGCCCCGGATCGCCTCGAACGGCAGCTTGTCGCCGCTGCCCAGGCTCGGCGTGGGCGCGATGGTCATGTTGAAGCCGGCAGGGGTGACGTCCTTCTGCTCGCTCTCCAGCCAGGATCCGCAGGAGATGAAGGCGGCCTTGCCCTGGCACCAGGCGGTCTGCGACTGCTTGTGGTCCAGGCCGGAGGAGCCGTCGAGGATGTACTTGTCCTTGACGATCTGGTACCACGCGTCGGCGGCGGTGCGCATCGAGTCGGACTTCCAGGCGTTCGGCTCCAGGTTGTCGATGGCGGTGGCCACCGACGGGCCGCCGAGCTTGATCGCGGTGGAGATCAGCGGCCAGCTCATGTAGCGCGGGTGCAGGCCGGCGTACGTCCAGGGGGCGATGCCGGCGGCCTTGATCTGCTTGCACTGGGCGATGTGGTCGTCCCAGGTCTTGGCGTACGTCCAGCCACGGTCGGTGAGCAGCTTGTTGGAGTACCAGATGCCGTACGCGGTGTAGGTGTAGTTCATCACCAGGAACTTGCCGTCGTACGAACCGATCTCGACCGCGCCGGGCAGCAGGGTCTCCCGGACCGTCTTGCCGGGGACGTCGAGGCTCGGCGCGTCGAGCAGTTCGCCGAGGTCGGCGATGGCGTTCTGGCTGACCAGGCCGTTGAAGTCGATCTGGCCGGCGCCGGAGTTGTTGACCACGTCGGGCGGGGTGCCGTCGACGAAACGTGGCTGGAGGGTCTTGCTGATCTCCTGGGTGGCGGAGTGCTTGATCTTCGCCTTCGGGTACTTCTCGGTGTACATCGCCTCGTGGGCCTTGGCGTACTCCTCGCCGAAGCCGCCGCCGAAGATCACCACCTCGAGCGGGGCGTCCTCCTTCACGCCGAGCGGGTTCTCGGCGCTCTTGGTGCCCTTGTAGGTTTCGGCATCGCCCTTGTCGCCGCCACCGGTCGCGCAACCGGTCAGCAGAGCGGCGGCGGGGGTGGCCAGCAGGCCGGCGGCGGCGCTGCGCCGCAGGATGTCACGCCTGTTCATCGGTTCTCCTCGGGTCGGGTCGGGCGGATCGCCGGTGTGGGGGACGGCGTCCACCGCGCGAGGCACGTTGAATCTCTTCAGTTACTGCTCTGTTGCTGAAGAATTTCTACGACAGCCACGCCCGGACTTCAAGTCCTGAGGGTCGAACCGTTATCACCACCCGCCGCCGCCGACGGCGCCTCCGCTCAGGTCTGGGTGGGGAACCCGAGGTTGACCCCACCGTGCCGGGGATCGAGCCACCGGCTGGTGACCACCTTGCCCCGGGTGAAGAACCGCACCCCGTCCTCGCCGTGCGCGTGCAGGTCACCGAAGAGCGACGACTTCCAGCCGCCGAACGAGTGGTACGCCATCGGCACCGGGATCGGCACGTTGATCCCGACCATGCCCACCTCCACCTCGTGCTGGTAGCGCCGGGCCGCACCGCCGTCGTTCGTGAAGATCGCCGTGCCGTTGCCGTACGGGCTGGCGTTGACCAGCTCCACCGCCTCGTCGTACGAGCCGACCCGGACCACGCTCAGCACCGGCCCGAAGATCTCGTCGGTGTAGATCGACATGTCAGTGGTCACCCGGTCGAACAGCGTCGGGCCCAGCCAGAAGCCGTCCGGGTCGCCGTCCGGCGTCACGTCCCGACCGTCCACCACCGGCACCGCGCCGGCGGCGACACCGGCGTCCACGTAGGAGCGCACCTTCGCCGCGTGCGCGGCGGTGACCAGCGGACCCATGTCGCAGCCCCGTCGGCCGTCGCCGGTGCGCAGCCCGGCCATCCGCGCGGCGATCCGCTGGACGAGCGCGTCCGCGACCGGCTCGACCGCCACCAGCACCGAGATGGCCATGCACCGCTCCCCCGCCGAGCCGAACCCGGCGTTGACCGCCGCGTCGGCGGCCAGGTCCAGGTCGGCGTCGGGCAGCACCACCATGTGGTTCTTGGCCCCGCCGAGCGCCTGCACCCGCTTACCGGCCGCGGTGCCGCGCTGGTAGACGTACCTGGCGATCGGGGTGGAGCCGACGAACGACACCGACCGCACCTCCGGGTGGTCCAGCAGCGCGTCCACCGCCTCCTTGTCGCCGTTGACCACGTTCAGCACGCCCTCGGGCAGGCCCGCCTCGGCGAACCACTCGGCCAGCAGCAGCGCCGCGCTCGGGTCCTTCTCGCTCGGCTTGAGCACCACCGCATTGCCGCAGGCCACCGCCACCGGCACGAACCACAGCGGCACCATCACCGGGAAGTTGAACGGCGAGATCACCGCCACCACCCCGAGCGGCTGCCGGATGGTGTACGAGTCGACCTCGGTGGACACGTTCTCGCTGAACGCGCCGCGCAGCGCCGACGGCAGACCGCACGCGTACTCGATGACCTCCAGGCCGCGCTGCACCTCGCCGGCGGCGTCGGCGAGCACCTTGCCGTGCTCGGCGGTGATCGCCTCGGCGAGCCGGTCGCGGCGGGTGTGCACCAGCTCGCGGAACGCGAACAGCACTGCCGACCGCTTGGCCAACGACGCGTCCCGCCAGGACCGCGCCGCGCGGGCCGCGGCCTGCACCGCGACGTCCACGTCCGCGGTGCAGGCCAGCTCCACCTCGGCGGTACGCCTACCGGTCGCCGGGTCGAACACGTCGCCACGCCGCTCGGACGTGCCGCCGACCCGCTTGCCGTCGATGAAGTGTCCGATGGTCATGCCGCCACCCCCGCCGACGAGCGGATCGCGTCGACGAGGATCGCCAGACCCTCGCGGGCCTCCTCCTCGGTAAGCGTCAACGGTGGACCCATCCGCAGCACGTTGCCGTACAGGCCGCCCTTGCCGGCCAGCAGGCCACCGGAACGGCACGCCTCGAAGACCTGGTTGGTCAACGCCGGGTCGGGCTCGCTGGTGCCCGCCCTGACGAACTCGACGCCGAGCATCAGCCCCTTTCCGCGTACCTCGGCGACGCAGTCGAGACCGCCCACGGCGGACCGCAGGCCGTCGGCGAGGATCGCGCCGACGCGTGCCGCGTTCGCCTGGAGGTCGTGCGCGAGCAGGTAGTCGAGCACCGCGTTGCCGGCCGCCGTGGAGATCGGGTTGCCGCCGAACGTGGAGAAGCTGATCGCCGGCACGGCCTCGAGCACCTCGGCCCGGCCGACCACCCCGGCCAGGGCGAACCCGTTGCCGATGCCCTTGGCGAAGGTGAGCAGGTCCGGGGTGACGCCGTGCGCCTGGTAACCCCAGAAGTGCTCCCCGGTACGCCCCCAGCCGGTCTGCACCTCGTCGGCGATGAACAGGATGCCGTGCTCGTCGAGGACCTTCTTCCACCCGGCGAAGAGCCCGTCCGGCGGGTGCACGAAACCGCCGACGCCCTGGATCGGCTCGGCGATCAGCGCGGCCACGTCACCTGTGGTCTGGGTGGCCAGCACCTCACGCAGGTCCTCCACCGCCGCGTCGACCTGCTCCTCGGCGCTCAACCGCGCCAGCAGACCGCGCACCCGGTCACCCGAGTGCAGCCAGGCCACCTGGAGCGGGTTGAGCGCGCTGGCCGACCAGTTGCGGTTGCCGGTGACACCCATGGCCGCGTACGACCGGCCGTGGTAGCTGTTGCGCACGGCCAGGATCTGGTGCGAACGGCGGTGGTTGGTGGCGACGAGCAGCGCGGCCTCGTTCGCCTCGGTGCCGGAGTTGGTGAAGAACACCCGGGCGTCCGGGATGCCGGACCGCTGCGCGATCTTCTCGGCCAGCTCCACCTGCTGGCGGATCAGGTAGAGCGTCGAGCTGTGCACGATGCCGGTGGCGAGCTGGCGCTCGACCGCCTCCCGGATCTCCGGGATGTCGTACCCGATCATGTTGGTGAGCACCCCGCCGAAGAAGTCCAGGTAGCTGCGCCCCTGGGCGTCGACGACCCGGCGGCCCGAGCCGGAGACCAGCTCGATCGGCTCGGCGTAGTACAGCGGCATCCAGGACGGGAGCACGGCCCGGTGCCGGGCCAGCAGGTCGTCGGTCATCGTGGGCACCCTTCAGCGGCGTTCGTGGATACCGCACGCTCCCACCACCACGCCGGCATGGACAACTGCCACTGTGTAGCGCAGGGAGCGTCCGCTCCTGACAGTGCGTCAGCCCGGTCGTGGCGGTCGGCCGCGCGCCGGGCGCTCCGATCGGTACGATCCGGCGGTGCCCGAACTCCCCGCCCCGCCAGCGTCCGGGTCGGTGCGCACCGGGCCGGTGCCCGTCGGGACGGACGTGCCGCTGCCCGCCGGAGCCCCTGATACGCCCACGATGATCGATGGGGTCGCCGGCTGGGTCGGCGCCGACCCGCTGCGCCTGTTGGTCGCCCGCTTCGGCGGCACCTGGCCGGGCGGCGACCTCGCCGACACTCTCCGGTTCCTCGACGACTTCTCCGGCGTCCACTGGGACTTCCGGGGCGGCCGCGAGAGGCCCGACGCCCGGGAGCCGGCACTCGACCCGGACACCGCCGAGCTGGTACGCGTCACCGCCGCCGCGCTCGGGCTCGTCCGACCCGTGCCGCCGGCCCGGCCCGCGTACGCCCACCTGCTGGTGCTGGGCGGTCTGGCGCACGCCTGCCTGCGCCGCGTCGCGTACGCCGTGCACCTGCTGCGCGAGGGGCTGCGGGTGACCGGAGAGGTGGCGGTGCTGGGCAGCTTCCGGCCGCTCTCCGACCTGGAACGCCGGACGCTGGCCGAGGCGGGGGTGCTCGACTGCGCGACGGAGGTGGACGCCCTGGACGCGGCGGTCCGGCTGGCATTGGGGATGAGCGCGCCGGCCCTGCGGGACGGGGTCGACGCGGGTCACCCGCACCACTCCTGGTCGTCGCGCACCTATCTGCCGGCCGGTCTGCCGCCGGTGCGGGTGCTGGCGGCGCCGTCGAGCGAGCCCCATCGGCGGCGCGCGCACACCGCTGACACCCAGCGGTTCTGGGCCGGGCACGTCCAGCTCGCCACCGACGACGCGGTGCTGCTGGTGACCGCGCCGATCTACGTGCCGTTCCAGCACTGCGACGCGCTGCGCACCCTGGCCCTGCCGTACGGCTGCGGGATCGACACCGTCGGGGTGGACCCCACTCTGCCCGACCTGGCCCGGCTGCCGGAGCCGACGCTCAGCCCCGGCCGCTACCTGCAGGAGATCCGCTCGGCCGTCCGGTCGATGCGCGCCCTGCACGCGGCGCTGGTCGCCGGCTGATCCGCGCGACGTCGAGGGCCGGCGCACGGCGGATCGCCGCGCACCGGCCCCGATGTGACGTGGTCAGTTCACGTAGACGGCGGCGTTGCCCTTGGTGCTGTCACGCACCGGCGAGTACGTCGCCGAGAAGTACGCGGTGCCGAAGCAGAGAGACGGGCCGGAGAACTTGGTGAACGGCTGGTTGGTGAAGGTGATCGAGTTGGTGGCGTTGGCCGCCACACCGGTGAGGCTGTTGGTGCTGGTCCGGTAGACGCAGGTGATCGTGCCGAGCAGCGAGTTCAGCACGACGGTGCTCTGGACCGGCGCCGCCGTGGTGCCGGAGATCGTGACCACGCCGGCGCTGGTGACGGAGGTGGCGTACGGCAGGTTGTTGAGGGCGATGCTCTGCACCCCGGTGGTGCCGAACACGTTTGTGGTGCAGGTGCCGAAGCTCTGGGCGGTGAGGCTCTCGGTGGCGGTGCCCGGGGCGGTCGGGTTGGTGAGCACCTTGGCGCTGAAGCTCGACGCGCCGCACTTGATGCCGGTGGTGCCCGAGGTCGAGTTGTAGAAGGTGGCGTTGGTGCCGGTCTTGAGGCTGGCCTGGATGACGTCGTTGACGGCGACGGCGGTGCCGCCGGCCGTGGGGTAGGTCAGGACGTTGCCGGCGAGCGCGGCCGACGGGTCGGCGGAGGCTGGCGTGCCGGCCAGGAGGCCGGTGAGCAGCGCGAGGGCGACGAGGCCCCCGCCGATCTTTCCGTACCTGGGCATGGTGCTTCCTTCCGGTGGTGGGACGGGAACGAGCGGACCGCACAGGCGGTCACCGCCGGGCGGGTAGGTCCGGGCGGCGAGTGTGGCCGTCCATGGTGGACGGGCGGTGGTGGAGGTGCCGGGCGACCGTCGGGTCGACGGCGGATGACGGAAGGCGCCGCGGGGTCAGCGGGCGGCTCGGCGTGGTGCACTGCGGCGGAGCCGCGTCACCTGCGCCTTTCCGGCATTGGGAGAGCGTTCGTGTTCGGCGATAATGACAGCCATCGAGCCCTCCTTCGACGAGTCGGGGTGACCATCCGGGAGATCACCAATGGTGACGGGGAGCAAACTGAGCGTGAGGAAAGTTATAAACCCCGGAGGGTCGCAAAGTCAACGAATCAACGGAGGTCAATGAGTTGACCACGCAGAGCCACCCCCCGCCGGTGCCGGCACCCCTGCCCGGCGCGCGCCCGGGCCGCGACCCGGACCGCGCGATCAAGCGCGGCCCGCGACGGGTCTCCGCGGAGCTCGTGGCCGCCACCCAACGTGACCGCCTCTTCGACGGGCTCGTGCACGAGGTGGCGACGAAGGGCTACGACAACGCCCGGGTCAGCGACATCTGCCACGCCGCAGGCGTGACCCGGCCAGCCTTCTACGCCCTGTTCACCGGCAAGGAGGACGCCTTTCTCGCCGCGTACCGGCACGGGATCGCCGTGGTGTCGCAGCTGATGGAGAGCGCCTACCGCGAGGCCGGCCCGGCCTGGCCGGACGCGGCACGGGCCGCGCTGCGCACCCTGCTGGAGGTGCTGGCGAGCGTGCCGGCGTTCGCCCGGATGGCGCTCGTCGAGGTGGACGCGGCAGGCCCCGACGCCCGCCGCGAGCGCGACGCGCTGCTCACCAGCTTCCGCCGGTTCTTCGCCGACGCCGGGCCGGGGCCGGCGCTCGTCGACGTGGGCCGCGACGAGCTGGTGTCCACCGTGGTGGGTGGCATCTACGCCACGGTCCGCGGCCGGGTGGCGCGGGGTCGGGCGGCGGAGTTGCCGCAACTGCTGCCGGTGCTCACCTACGCGGCCACGGCGCCGTTCCTGGGTACCGAGGGTGCGATTCAGGCGACCCGGCCGATACGGCCGGACGACGGTCCGAGCACGACCGCACCGTGCGCACCGATCCACCAGTCTTGATCACACGGTCGGAAACCGCAGCGGTTTTTCACTTTGGCCGCATTTAACAAATACCGCCCAAATGGCCGCCACACGCCGTTGACCTCCCCTTTACTCAGCGGTAACTTCGGCTCTGCGCCTACCGAGCGCAGACCACGGATGCAATTCCCATTGTCGTGGATGAATTGATCTTAAGGGAGCCGCCATGTCGGAGGAAACCACACCAATCGCAGCAGGCCCGCCGCGCAGTGGCGTGCGCTGGCGCCGGTTCGCCGCCACGTTCGGCATCGTCGTGGCGGGCGCCGCCGGCATGATCATGCTCACCGCCCAGGGCGTGCTGGGCGCGCAGTTCGCCATCTCGGGTATGCCGTTCACCGTCACCGCCGACAGGCTCACCGGCACCGGGTTCGAGCAGTTCGCCACCCTCGACCAGATGATCCCGGACAGCCCCAACCAGGGCGACACCGGCGGACAGGTCCTGGTGATGGTCTCGGCGATCGACAAGGCGGAGCTGACCAACCTCTGCCAGAGCATCAACCTCGGTGGCATCTTCCTGAAGATCACCGCCGGCGGCGGCGACCGACCGGTCACCGCCCGGACCCTTGTGGTGGACGGCGACGAGGTCAACGGCGACGCCGCCTTCCGCAACATCGACGTCGGGCAGGACGCCAGCACCCTGGACAAGGTGCCCGGCGTGAAGGGCAACCCCGGCGTCTTCTCGCAGCAGGCCGACTCGGTCGTCATCGAGAACCTGCGGCAGAACAACTACGCCACCACGGCGGCCGTCTTCAACCTGCCCAACCTGCGCATGGCGTTCACCTCCGACGGGTGCTGACGTGAGCGCCGAACGACACCAGGCGGCGCCTGCCGTCCGCGGATCCCGCGGGCGGTGGCGCCGCTGGCGGCGGGCCCGCCCATTCACCGCCGCCGTGCTGATCGCCCTCGGGGGCGTGGAGATGCTGGCGACCCTGCGCGCGCCGCTCGGAGTGCTGCTGCACATCGGCCCGCAGGGGCTCGCCGCGTACCTGGTACCCGCCATCCTCGTCATCTGCGGGGTGCTGCTGATCACCACCCCGCAGCAGCGGGTCTTCTACGCCGTGGTCTCGCTGGTGCTCGGCCTGGTCTCCTGGTTGACCTCGAACCTGGGCGGCTTCGTGGTCGGGATGCTGCTGGCCCTGACCGGCGGGGCACTCGCCTTCGCCTGGACCCCGGACAAGGACGGCCATCCCACCGGCGCCGCGACGGAACCCGCGTCGCCCGAGAACGACGACGAGGACGAGAACGACACCGCGCTGCTGCCCGGGATGCCGTCACCGGACCCCAGCCCGGTCGACCGGGGCTGAGTCAACGGGCGGTGTCGGCGACCGCCTGCGCGAACACCTCGGAGCGGTGCTCGAAGTTGCGGAACCGCCCGTAGCTCGGCGCCGCCGGGGAGAGCAGCACGACACCGCCCGCGGGCGTCAGCTTGCGCGCCAGCCCGACCGCTGCCACCAGATCCTCGGCGAGCTCGGTACGCACCATCGGCAGCCCGGCCAGCGCCTCGATGATCCGGGGGCCGCTGTCCGGGATGCCGATGACCGTGATCTCCCGCTCCGCCAGGTGCTCGGCCAGCGGCGTGTAGTCCAGGCCCCTGTCGTTACCGCCGACGATCACGGTCAACGGCCGTCCGTCGTACGCGTCGATGGCGTGCATGGCCGCGTACGGGCTGGTGGCCAGGGTGTCGTCGACGAACGTCAACCCCGACGGGTCGGTGATCTCGGTGAGCCGGTGGGCCAGCCCCTGGAACTCGGCGACGGCGATGGCGAGGCTGTCCTTCTCGGCCACCACGTCGACGCCGAGCGCGTCGAGCACGGCGAGGGCGACGCACAGATTGCCCTCGTTGTGCCGGCCGACAAGCGGCAGCACGGCGCGCGGGAACAGCGGCTGGTCGCCGACATGGAACCAGGGCGTGCCGTCGGCACCGGTGGCGACGTGGGTGGTGTCCGGACGGCCGGCCCGCACCGCCGGCAGCTCCCCCAGCTCGGCGGCGAGCCGGGGATCGCCGCCGTTCACCACGATCGTCTGCGGATCGTGGGCGAGCAGGTTGAGCTTGTCCCGGTAGTACTCGCGTTCCCCGCCGTGCGCGTCCAGGTGCTCGGGGAACAACGCGGTGACCACCGCCACCCGGGGCGAGTCGGTCAGGTCGCTGCACTGGTAGCTGGACAGCTCCAGCACGTACAGCTCGGACTCGGGCAGATCGAGCGTGGGCACGCCGATGTTGCCGCCGAAGACGTTCGGCCGGCCCATCGCGGTGAGCAGGTGGCTGATCAGGCTGGAGGTGGTGCTCTTGCCCTTGCTGCCGGTGACCCCCACGGTGCGCGCGGCGTGGTCGGCCATCCAGAGCGCCGTGCCCTGGGTGACAGGTACGCCGCGCCGGCGCAGCTCGACCAGCCACGGGTGGGTCTGCGGCACACCTGGCGAGCGGACCACCACGTCGGCGGCGGCGAGCCGTTCGAAGCCCGCCTCGCCGGTGACCAGCGGCGCCGCCTCGGCCAGCGGGCCGTCCCAGGGCAGCGACAGGAAGTTCGCGCTGTCGTCGACGGCGACCAGGTCGGCGGGGCCGTGCGCGGCGATCGCGGTCACAGCGGCCCGGCCCTCCCGGCCGGTCCCCCAGACGGCGACGGTACGTCCGCGCAGGTCAGACAGGCGCACGGGACTCTCCTCGGGATCACGGCGGCGGTTGGGCAGGCCCGGTCCGGACACGGCCGGACGAACCAGGGCCTAGTATGGCGTGTGCCCAACGAGCAGCTCCGGCGGATGGACGCCTTCACCTTCCCGTCCTACTCGATCGACTTCGCGACCGGCGAGGTGTTGTTCGACTACGCGCTGACCGGCCCGGGCGGTGAGCAGCGGTTCACCGAGGTGATCACCCTCCCGCTGCCGGCGGAACCGCCGTCGGACCAGACGGTGGCCACCCTCAACCGGGTGCTGGAGGTGCTGCACCTGGTCGCCGGGGTCAGCTACTACAAGGCCGCCGCGCCGCCCCGACTCGTGCTGCCGGCGCCGCTGGGCGCGGCCACCGTCGACTACGTCACGGCCATCTACACCAGGGGCCTCGCCGAGTACGCGTACCGCAACCAGCTGCCGCACGTGCTCCAGCTGCGCCCGGAGGTGCCGGCCGGCTCTCCGGAGCCACCACGGGTGTACGACACCTCGGACCGCCGCCCCCTCTCCGCCGTCGGCGGCGGCAAGGACTCGATCGTCAGCCTGGAGGCGCTTCGCCGCGCCGACCTGCACCCGGTGCCGTTCTCGGTCAACCCGAACCACGTGATCGTCTCGGTGAACGAGGCGTCCGGGCTGACCCCGCTGGCTGCCCGGCGGCGGATCGACCCGCTGCTGTTCGACCTGAACGCGTCAGGCGCGCTGAACGGGCACATCCCGGTCACCGCCATCAACTCGCTGATCGCCGTGGCCACCGCCGTTCTGCACGGGCTCGGCCCGGTGGTGATGTCCAACGAGCGCTCGGCGTCCGACCCGAACCTCGTCTGGGACGGCCACGAGATCAACCACCAGTGGTCCAAGGGCGTCGAGGCCGAAGGGCTGCTGCGGGCGTCGCTGGCCGAGCACGCCGGTCTCACCGAACCGTACTTCTCGCTGCTGCGCTCGCTATCCGAGCTGCACATCGCCCGGATGTTCGCCGAGTTCACCAGGTACGACGACGTGGTGACCAGCTGCAACCAGGCGTTCAAGCTGCGGGACGCGTCCGAGCGCTGGTGCCGTGACTGCCCGAAGTGCCGGTTCGTCTTCCTCGCCATGGCGCCGTTCATGGCCCGGGAGCGGGTGGTGGGCATCTTCGGCGGTGACCTGCTGGCCGACCCGCAGCAGATCCCCGGCTACCGGGAACTGCTCGGCGTGGACGGGCACAAGCCGTTCGAGTGCGTCGGCGAGGTCGAGGAGTCGGTGGTGGCCCTCGGCCTGCTCGCCGAACAGGACCAGTGGCGCGACGCCCCGGTGATCCGGGCCCTTGTCGACGCCGTACCGGCGACGGCCTGGTCGGCGGTGGCGAAATCGGACGTCTTCACCCCGGGCGGCCCGAACCACATCCCCCCCACCTACGCGAAGGCCCTGACCGCCCTCGGCGCCTGACCCTCAGTGCGTTGATCATGAGGTTGTCGCCACTCGCACCGGCGTGTCACGGCAACAACATCATGATCAACGCGGGTGGTAGGGCGGGCGGGCGGGGTCGGCCGGGTCAGGGGGTGCGGACTGCTTCCAGGGCCAGCAGGGCCACGTGCAGGGAGAGGCTGGTCTCCACCGAGTCCAGGTCTGCGTCGAGGATTCGGGCGATGCGGGCCAGTCGTTCGTAGAAGGCCGGGCGGGACAGGTGGGCAGCGGCCGCGCCTGCTGACTTGTTACGGCCCTGCTCCAGGTAGGCGCGCAGGGTGTCGAGCAACTGCTCCCGGGGGTGCCGGGCGTCGTACTCCAGCAGCGCGCCGAGTTCGCGCTCGACGAAGGTCTGCAACCGGGGCTCGTCGCGCAGCAGGTGCAGCAGCCCGGCCAGGCCGACGTGGGGCAGCCGGAAGATCGGCAGGTCACGCCGGTCCCGGCGGGCGGCCTCCGCGATCTGCCGCGCCTCGACCAGCGACCGGCGGGCCTCGCGCAGACTGCTCACGCCCGACCCGGCGGCCACGATCACCCCGCCACCCCGGGACGGGTCGACACCTGCCACCGCCCGCGCGGGCTCCACACCGGGCGCCGGGCGCGACACATCGGCGCCGGTGGCCGACCGGGACGCCTCGCCGGCGGGCGCGCGGCCGGTGCCGGCGTCGAGGCGTACCCGACGAAGTGCGCTGGCGAACGCGGACAGCGCGCGGTCCTCGGCGGCCGGGTCCGCGAGGGCCAGCAGGGCACCCACCGAGTTGTCGTCGACGGCGCTCGTGAGCGCGGTCAGCTTCGCCTCCCGCAGGGCCTGGCCGACCGCTTCGGACAGGTCGCGCAGTCGGGCCTGACCAGCCTCGGGGCCGGACTCCCCGGCGGGGTCGTCCGCGCGGTGGCGGACCATCACGCCGACGAGGTGCCGCCTGTCGAGCAGGACGCCGAGCGCCTTGGCCCGAAGCGCCACCTCGTCCACCGGCCGGGAGTGGTCGAGCAGCGCGGTGAGCAGGGTGCGGTGGATCTGCCGTTCCAGGCCCTCGGCGTCGCGGCGGATCAGCCGGCCCAGCGCGAGGGTGGACGCGGCCCGCTCGATCAGGATGCTGAGCCGGGTGGGCGGGCCGGCGGCCGGCTCGCCGGCCTGAACGCTCGGCACGTCGCCGTTGGCCGGCCAGCGCAGCAGCAACCGACCCCAGTCCTGCCCCCGGGCGCCGACGGCGGTCACCAGCCAGCCGCTGTCCGGGTCGTACGCGGTGCGCCCGGCCGGCCGGATCCGCCGCGAGTGCTGCTCCCAGCCGTCCAGCAGCAGCTCCGCGCTCTCGCCCGCGTGGTCGTACCCGAGGACCTGCCGGGACAGGTTCTCCAGCACCACCGGGCAGCCGGACAGCTCGGCGGCCTGCCGGATGACCTCGGCGGCGTCGGCGCCCTCGACGGAGAGGTCGTTGAACCGCTGGTGGATCTCCTCGGTGGCGCGCAGCTCGGTGAGCTGCGCGTCGACGATCAGCGCGTGCACCGCCTCGGTGATCCGCACGAACGGGGTGGCCCGGCGCAACTCCACCAGGGGCAGACCGCGCCGCTCGGCGGTGGCCGCCATCACCCGTGGCACCCCGCTGACGTACCGGCGGCCCAGTTCGACGACGAGCCCGGAGACTCCGACGTCGGCGAGGTCGCCGATGAACGCGCGCAGTCCCGCGTCGTCGCCCGGCAGCCCGATACCTGTGGTGAGGACCAGCTCTCCGCCGCCGAGCAGGGTGGCGATGTCCGGCACCTCGGCGACGTGCACCCAGCGGACGGGCCGGTCCAACCCCGCGTCTCCGGCGACGACCCGCGGGGCGCCGTGGCGGACCGGGTCCAGGGCGAGGACCTCACGGACGGTAGGGAACACGGCCGCAACGCTACCGTCCGTGACACCGGCTCTCGACCTGGCGGGGTGGTGCTCAGTCCACGCCGAACTCCATGGCGGCCCGGTCGAGCGCCTCGTCGTCGGCGGAGGCGACGCCCCGCGAGGCGATGGCTTCCGCCCCGCCCTCGGGCATGGCACCGATCAGCCCGGTCGAGGCGGCCTGCGCGGCGCCGATCATCCGCTGCGGAGCCCCGCCGCCGACCATGCCCAGCGAGGCGTACTGCTCCAACTTCGCCCGCGAGTCGGCGATGTCCAGGTTGCGCATGGTGAGCTGGCCGATCCGGTCCGACGGGCCGAACGCCGAATCCTCGGTACGCTCCATCGACAGCTTGTCCGGGTGGTAGCTGAACGCGGGGCCGGTGGTGTCCAGGATCGAGTAGTCCTCGCCCCGGCGCAGCCGCAACGTGACCTCGCCGGTGACCGCCGTGCCGACCCAACGCTGCAACGACTCGCGCAGCATCAGCGCCTGCGGGTCCAGCCAGCGACCCTCGTACATGAGGCGACCGAGGCGGCGACCCTCGTTGTGGTAGTTCGCCAGGGTGTCCTCGTTGTGGATGGCGTTGACGAGCCGTTCGTACGCGGCGTGCAGCAGCGCCATGCCGGGCGCCTCGTAGATGCCCCGGCTCTTGGCCTCGATGATCCGGTTCTCGATCTGGTCGGACATGCCCAGGCCGTGCCGGCCGCCGATGGCGTTGGCCTCCAGCACCAGGTCCACGGGGCTGCCGAACTCCTTGCCGTTGATCGTCACCGGGCGGCCCTGGTCGAAGCCGATCGTGACGTCCTCGGTGGGGATCTCCACCGACAGGTCCCAGAAGCGGACGCCCATGATCGGGTTGACCGTCTCGATGCCGGTGTCGAGGTGCTCAAGGGTCTTCGCCTCGTGCGTGGCGCCCCAGATGTTGGCGTCGGTGGAGTACGCCTTCTCGGTGCTGTCCCGGTACGGCAGGTCGCGGTCGAGCAGCCACTCGGACATCTCCTTGCGGCCACCGAGCTCGGTGACGAAGGCGGTGTCGAGCCACGGCTTGTAGATGCGCAGCTGCGGGTTGGCCAGCAGGCCGTACCTGTAGAACCGCTCGATGTCGTTGCCCTTGAAGGTCGACCCGTCGCCCCAGATCTGGACGTCGTCGGAGATCATCGCGCGGACCAGCAGGGTCCCGGTGACGGCCCGGCCCAGCGGGGTGGTGTTGAAGTACGCCCGCCCGCCGGAACGGATGTGGAAGGCGCCGCAGGTCAACGCCGCCAGGCCCTCCTCGACCAGGGCGGCGCGGCAGTCGACCAGTCGGGCGACCTCGGCGCCGTAGCTGAGCGCACGACCGGGCACCGACGCGATGTCGGGCTCGTCGTACTGGCCGATGTCGGCCGTGTAGGCGCAGGGGACGGCGCCCTTGTCGCGCATCCACGCGACCGCGACCGAGGTGTCGAGGCCGCCGGAGAAGGCGATGCCGACACGTTCGCCGATGGGCAGGGAGGTGAGAACCTTGGACACGGGGAAGATTATTCAACAAGACGCATGGTCATGCAAGCTGATCGTCGCGACCCAGTTCCCAGAACGCCACGGCAGCGGCGGCGGCGACGTTCAACGAGTCCACTCCGCGCCGCATCGGGATGACCACCCGCACGTCGCTGGCGGACTGGGCCGCCGCCGTGAGGCCCGGACCCTCGGCTCCGAGCAGCAGCGCCGCCCGCTCGCGCTGCGCCGGGGTCAACCGCTGGATCGGTACGGCGTCCGGCGCCGGCGTCATGGCGAGCACCGTGAAGCCCGCCTGCCGCACCTGGTCCAGGCCCGCCGGCCAGGGGTCGAGCTTGGCGTACGGCATCGCGAACACCTCACCCATGCTGACCCGCACACTGCGGCGGTACAGCGGATCGGCACAGGACGGCGACAGCAGCACCCCGTCGATGCCGAGCGCGGCGGCCCCCCGGAAGATCGCCCCCAGGTTGGTGTGGTTGTTGACGTCCTCCAGGATCAGGACCCGGCGCGCGGCGTCGAGCACCTCGGCCGCCGTCGGCAGCGGCCGGCGGTGGAACGACGCGAGCACTCCCCGGTGTACGTGGAACCCGGTGGCCCGTTGCAGCACGTCGGGTGTCGCGGCGTAGACAGGCGTGTCGCCGGTGTCCAGGTCGGCGAGTTGGTCCACGCGCTTGGCGTCGACCAGGTACGACCGGGCGGGGTAGCCCGCGCGCAGCGCCCGGCGCAGCACCAGCTCCCCCTCGGCGATGAACAGGCCGTGCGGTGGCTCCCAGCGGGTGCGCAGCTCGACGTCGGTAAGCGCGCGGTAGTCGGCGATCCGGTCGTCGTCGGGGTCGGTGATCTCGTGGACGGGCACCCGACGATTCTGCCGGACGTCGAGTCCACCCCTCCGCGGCCCGCCCGCGTGGTGTTTTGTCCGATGGAGAAGGGGAACGACCGTGCAGAACCGGACCGGACGGAAGGAAGCAGCCAGGTGAGCACCGACCGCACCGTGCCGTACGAGACCGGCCCTCTGCCCCGGAACCCGACAGTCGCGGACCACATCGTGTCCCGGCTGGCCAGCTGGGGCGTGCACCGCTACTTCGGCTATCCCGGCGACGGCATCAACGGCATGACCTCCGCGCTGCAACGCGCCGGCGAGCGGGCCCAGTTCATCCAGGTCCGCCATGAGGAGACCGCCGGGTTCGCCGCCTCCGCGCACGTCAAGTACGGCGGCGGTCCGCTCGGCTGCGCGCTGGTGACCAGCGGGCCGGGCGCGATCCACCTGCTCAACGGCCTGTACGACGCCAAGCTCGACCACCAGCCGGTGGTCGCCCTGGTGGGGCACACGGCGACCACCGCCGAGGGCGGCGGCTACTACCAGGAGGTGGACCTGCTCGCCCTCTACAAGGATGTGGCAGCGGCGTTCCTGGCCCAGCTCGACAATCCGGCGCAGGTCCGGCACCTCGTCGACCGGGCCTGCCGTACGGCGCTGGCCCGACGTACCGTGACCGCCCTGATCCTGCCGCTGGACGTGCAGGACGAGCCGGCCGTGGTGGACCCGCCGCACGCGCACGGCTACTACCGGACCAGCAACGCGCCGAGCAGCACCCCGACCGTGCCACCGGAGGCGGACGTGCGCCGCGCCGCCGAGGTGCTGCGCGGCGGTGAGCGGGTGGCGATGCTCGTGGGGCAGGGCGCGCTGGGCGCGCAGGACGAGGTCCGCGAGATCGCCCACCGTCTCGGTGCCGGCGTGGCCACCGCACTGCTCGGCTTCACCGCCGTCGACCACCGCGAACCCTGGGTCACCGGCGCGATCGGGCTGCTCGGCACCCGGCCGAGCTGGCAGCTCATGACGGGCTGCGACAGGCTGCTCATCGTGGGCAGCAACATGCCGTACTCGGAGTTCTACCCGCCGCCCGGGCAGGCCCGCGCCGTGCAGATCGACCTGGACGGCACCCAGCTCGGGCTGCGGTACCCGACCGAGGTGAACCTGACCGGCGACGCGGCCCCCACCCTGCGGGCGCTGCTGAACGAGCTGGGCCCCGGCCCCGGGCCGACCGCCTGGCGGGCGAAGGTCGCCGAGACCACCTCAGCGTGGCGCCGGACGCAGCGCGACCTGGCCGAGCAGAGCGCCGACCCGGTCAACCCGCAACTGCTCTTCCACACCCTCAACCAGCGGCTCCCCGACGACGTGATGCTCGCCGTCGACTGCGGCACCACCACCGCCTGGTACGCCAGGCACATCCAGGTGCGCCCGGGAATGCTGGCCAGCCTGTCCGGCACCCTGCTGTCCATGGGCGGCGCCATGCCGTACGCGTTGAGCGCCAAGTTCGCCCACCCGGACCGGCCGCTCGTCGCGCTGATCGGCGACGGCGCCATGCAGATGAACGGCGTCAACGAGCTGATCACGGTGGCGAAGTACTGGCGCAGCTGGGCCGACCCCCGGTTCGTGGTGCTGGTGCTCAACAACCGGGACCTGGCGTTCGTCAGCTGGGAGCAGCGCTCCTCGGAGGGGACGCCGATGTTCCCGGACAGCCAGCAACTGCCGGACATCGCCTATCACCAGTGGGCGGAGGTCCTCGGCCTGCGCGGTGAGCTTGTCGACTCCCCGGAGCAGGTGTCGAGCGCCTGGGACCGGGCGCTCACCGCCGACCGACCGGTGGTGATCAACGCGCTGGTCGACCCGGCCGAGCTGATGCTGCCGCCGCACTTCACCGCCGAGCAGGCCCGCAAGACCGCGGCGGCGGTGCTGCGCGGCGACACCGACTGGGCGGGCATCATCCGCCGCGGCCTACCGTCCACGATCGCCAGCTACCGCCCCCGCCGCCGGGAGAGCTGACCGGGGCCGGCCCCGGCGACCGGTCTGCCGCAACTCGGCTTCGGTGCGTTCGTCCCCGGCATATCGATGGATTGTGAGAGATCGATCAGGGGTACCGTGCCTGTCGGTTCACCCACGGGGGGTGGCACGAGGGAGCTGACGATGAGATCGACGACAATCAGACGAAGCCTGGTCGCCGTGGTGGCGGCGGCGTTGCTGGCTGGCTGCGGGGGCGGCGACAGTGACGGCGGACAGCCGGCATCGACTGCCCCCGCCGACAACGGCGTCGCCGCACTCGCACCGGACGAGGTGCTTCAGCGCGCGACGACGGCGGTGAAGAACGCCAAGTCCTACCACCTGGTGGGTGACATCGACGACGACGGCCAGAAGATGACCCTGGACCTCAAGGTGACGGGCAGTGACCTGGGTGGTCGGGTGTCCATCGACGACGGCACCGTGGAACTGCTCTCGGTGGCCGGCCAGCAGTACATCCGGCCGGACGAGAAGTTCTGGGCGAAGAACGCAGGCGCCCAGGCATCGGACGAGATGGTGAAGCTGATGGGTGACAAGTGGGCGAAGGTCTCCAAGAAGAACGACCTCTCCCAGCTGTTCAACATCGCCAACATCGATGAACTGCTCAAGCCGGACGGCACCATGACCAAGGGCGAGGCCAAGGAGATCGACGGCGTCAAGACCATCGGCCTCGTCGACGGCGACAAGAGCGGCACGCTCTACGTCGCCACCACAGGCGAGCCGTACCCGGTCCGGCTGGAGGGCGGCCAGGACGCGGCGGGCCAGATCACGTTCAGCGAGTTCGGCGCGACCTTCGACGACGTGAAGGCGCCGCCGGAGGGCCAGGTGATCGACTTCGACCAGCTCAAACGCAGGTAGACGACACGAACCGTTACGGCCGGCGCCTCCCCACCAGCGGTGGGGAGGCGCCGTCGTGTCGCGAGGTCAGCCGCGGCGGTCCAGCCAGCGCTGGAGGGCGCTGCGCGGGTCCTGGGTGGGCTGGCGGTCCGGCACCACTGGGGCGCGTTCGACAGGGCGGCGGGGCTCACCGGCCAGCTCACGGCTGGGCGCGGCGAACGCCTTCTCCGGCTGACCCTTCACGGCTGTGGCGATGACCCGGGCGACCGCGTCGATCACCTTCGACTGCACCGCTGAACCCACCGAGTCGGCCGGGTCGTCCGGGTTGGCGGCGATGCCGGCCACCGCGACCTGCGGGGTGAAGCCGACGAACGTCTCGGTGGAGTTCTGCTCCGAGCTGCCCGTCTTGCCGGCCACCGGTCGACCGTCCAGGATGTCGTCGACACCTGTGGCGGTGCCGCCGTTGCACTGCCCGTACGGCGACTGCTGCCCCACCGGGCACCTGGCGGCGTCGGTCGCGGCGCGGGCCACGTCGGCGTCCAGGACCCGCTTGCAGGACGGCTCCCCCACCGGCACCTTCTCGCCGTCGGCGGCGGTCACCGAGACCACAGGCAGCGGCGTGCAGTAGGTGCCCTCGGCGGCCACCGTGGCGTACGCGTTGGCCAGGTCCAGCGGGGTGGTGGCTGCCACGCCGAGGGTGAAAGAACCCCAGTTCGCGGCGTTGTCCTTGGCGAACGCGGCGTCCGAGTCGGCGCGGAACGTGATGCCGAGCCGCTGGGCCATCTCGACCACCTTGTCCTGGCCCACCTGCTCGGCCAGCCAGACGAAGTAGGTGTTCACCGAGCGGCCGAAGCCGTCCCACATCATCCGGTACCCGTCCATCCAGTCCGGGTTGGCGTTGGCCGGGCACCAGCGGCCGTCACAACTGCCCGGCCCCTCGGCCGGGTACCGGGTCGGCAGCTTGGCGGGCGCGTCGAAGCCGGTGGAGAGCGTACGGCCCGACTCCAGCGCGGCGAGCATCGTGAACAGCTTGAACGTCGACCCCGCCTGGTACCCGTCGACGCTGGCCCCGCCGGAGATCAGCGGGTTGACGGTGTTCGGGTAGTTCGCCTGGCCGGCCGGGTTGTCCGCGAGGCTGTAGTGCCTGTTCACGGCCATCGCCAACACCCGACCGGTGCCCGGTTGCACGGCGGCGATCGGCAGGGCGCGCTTGTTGCCGTACCCGTAGACCTTCGTCGCCTGCTGCTGTGCGGTGGCCTGGACCTTGGGGTCCAACGAGGTGACCACGGTGTAGCCGCCCGAGCGCAGGGCCTGCTCCCGCTCGGCCACGGTGGCCCCGAACGCCGGCTGGGTCAGCCACCAGCGCCGCAGGTAGTCGCAGAAGTAACCCCAGTCGTCGTGGCCCTGGGACACGGCGGTGCAGCCGTTGGGCTGCGCGGTGGGGCGCAGGGTCAGCGGCTCCGCCTTGGCCTGCGTGGCCTGGGCGGCGGTGACCGCCCCGGTGGCGACCATCGAGTCCAGCACGTACGACCGGCGGGCGAGCGCCGCGTCCCTGTCGCCGTCGATGGGGCTGTACGCGTCAGGCGACTGCACCAGGCCCGCGAGCAGCGCCGACTCGGCGAGGGTCAGCCGCGCCGGGACCTTGCCGAAGTAGCGCTGGCTGGCCGCCGCGATCCCGTACGCGCCGGAGCCGAAGTAGGCGATGTTCAGGTACCTGTCGAGGATCTCGTCCTTGCCGAGGCTCTTCTCCAACGCGCCCGCGTACCGGATCTCCTGGATCTTGCGCCCGATTGTGGGGTCGGTCGCGGCGGCCCGCTCCTCGGCGGAGCGGGCGGGGTCGGTCTTGAGGACGTTGCGGACGTACTGCATGGTGAGCGTCGAGCCGCCCTGCTCGGTGCCGCCGCCCTTGACGTTCGCCACCAGCGCCCGGGCGAGGCCGCGCAGGTCAGCGCCGCCGTGGTCGTAGAAGCGCCGGTCCTCGGCCGCCACGATGGCCTGGCGCATGACCGGGGCGATGTCCTCCAGCGCGACGTCGGTGCGGTTCACGTCGTAGAACGTGGTGATCAGCGTCTTGCCGTCGTTGGCGTAGAGGTACGACCGCTGCGGGGTGGCCGGGGTGCGCAGCGAGTCGGGCAACGCGGCGTACGACCCGAGCGCCGAGCGCGCGGCGAACCCGAGCAGCAGGTTGCCCGGCAGTGCGGCGACTGCCAGGACCAACCCGGCCAGAAGGCCGGCGAGCAGCACGGTGAACAGCCGCGACAGCGGCGAGCGGGGGGCGGCCATGCAACCCAGGATTGCCACAAAAAACACCAACCGACCACCCCGGCGGCCCGACTGTCACCAACTTCACGGCTCCCCACCAGCCAACTCTCACCCCCGCATCTCGGTGATCATGGGGTTGGCCGGAGCTTTGATCACGGAATCGCCCGCCAACCTCATGATCACCGGAAAGGGTTGGGCGCCGGTGGGTCAGGGGGTTGGGGTGGTGAGGCTGGCGGAGGCGGCGTCGCGTGCCGTCTCGCGGGGCATCAGGCGGCCGGAGCGGTAGCCGATGCCGATCCCGGCGACCAGGACGAAGATCGCGCCGAAGGTCTGGAGGGAGCCGATCAGCGCCCCTCCGAGGCCGAGCAGCGGCGCGGCGATGATCAGCATGACGCCGTCACCGAGGCTGAACGCGCCGGAACGAGCCACCGCCCACCCGGTCAGGAACCAGCCCGCGCTGTAGAAGGTCGCCCCGAGCAGCACCAGCGAACGCGCGGTGGTGCCGAAGACCGGCGTCTGCTCGGCGAGCCCGGCGAACGGCAGCATCAGTACCGTGCCGGCGATGCTCACCAGCAGCCCGGCGGCGGCCACCCGGCGGCTGCGGGTCGCGGCCAGCAGCCCGGTGAGCGCCAGGAGCGCGAGCAGGCCGAGCCAGACCGCGGCCACCCAGCCGATCAGGTACGCGGCCCGGCCGTCGGCCGGATAGGGGTCGTTGCCCACCCCTCCGTCGCTTGCCATCGCCACCGCGCCGTAGAGGATGGCGTACGCGGGCAGCAGCCACACCGCGGCCCGCGCGAACCGGCGTATCGACCAGGCCCAGCTGGCGTTCGTGGCCGGGCCGGCCGGGGTCGGCTCACCGACGAACGGCAGGACGCCGAATCCGCCGCCGCTGCGTCGGGAGCCCAGCGGGGCGACCGGGTCGTGCGCGCCGGGCACGGGGGCCGAGGACCACATCCGATTCGCCGGATCCTTCATGCGTCACCTCGCTCGTCCGCGAGCGGTGCGAGACGCGCCGGGGCGCCCCGATTGCCTGGTCACCACCCGTCCTAGGACCGATCGTGGCAGGCGTCGGAGCGCCCCATGAGCATTTCTCGTATTTAGCCGCCGTGGCGGCCGGGGTACTGATCAGCCGCGCTCGCGCTGGTCGGCGGGGTCGTTGACCAGGCTGGCCGGCGAGACCGGCTCCGGCGCGGGCAGCCCCTGCGGCTTGTTGCCGCCGGTGGCCTGCGCCTCGGCGACGCGTACCTCGTCGTGGATCTGCTGGGCGGCATCCGCCGCGGCCTGCGCCGCCTGCGCGGCCTCGCGCTCGACCTGGCTCGCGTGTTCGGCCGCCTCCGGCGCGGGCAGGTCCCCCACCATCTGGCTCAGCCCGCCGAGCGCGCCACCCATGCCCTCCAGGGCCTTGGTCAGCTCGGCCGGGACGATCCAGACCTTGTTGGCGCTGCCCTGGGCGATCTGCGGAAGCGCCTGGAGGTACTGGTAGGCGAGCACCTTCTGGCTCGGGTTCGCCTGGTGGATCGCGTCGAAGACCGTCCGGATCGCCTTCGCCTGACCCTCGGCCTGCAGGATCCGGGCCTGCCGGTCACCGTCGGCCCGCAGCACCGCGGACTGCTTGTCACCCTCGGCCGTGAGGATCACCGACTGCTTGTGGCCCTCGGCGGTGAGGATCGCCGCGCGACGGTCCCGCTCGGCGCGCATCTGCTTCTCCATGGAGTCACGGATACTGGCCGGCGGCTCGATCGCCTTGATCTCGACCCGGGTGACCTTGATGCCCCAGCGGCCGGTGGTCTCGTCGAGCACACCGGAGAGGTGCCTGTTGATCTCGTCCCGGCTGGTCAGCGCGCGCTCCAGGTCCAGCGAGCCGATCACGTTACGCAGGGTGGTGACGGTCAGCTGCTCGATGGCCTGCAGGAAGCTGGAGATCTCGTAGGTGGCCCGGACCGAGTCGACCACCTTGAAGTAGAGGACGGTGTCGATCGAGACCACCAGGTTGTCCGAGGTGATCACCGGCTGCGGCGGGAAGCTGACCACCTGCTCGCGCATGTCGACCTTGGTGCGCACCGCGTCGATGAACGGCACCAGCAGGTTGAGGCCGGGGTTCAGCGTGCGCTTGTACTTGCCGAGCCGTTCCACCACGTCCTGGCGCTGCTGCGGCACGATCCGCACCGCCTTGGCCAGCGTAATCACGGCGATCAACGCCACCGCGATGATCAGCACTCCGATGACCGTCATGCGTTCACCCTCTCGCTTCCGGCAGCTCGCCGGCGGAAGAAACATCGTCCTGCCATACCAGGGCTGTCGCGCCCCGGACCTTTATCACCCGAACCCGTTGACCGGGCTCGAAAGTCTGCGTCGTGTCGTACGACCGGGCCGTCCACAGCTCCCCGTCAATCTTGACCAGGCCTTGCTCGGCGTCCACCCGTTCCAGCACCAGGGCCGTGGAGCCCTCGATCGCCTCCACGCCGAACGGCTGCTCGCCGCTCTCCAGTGCGGACCGGCCGTGCCGCCGGATGACCGGTCGGACGACCACCAGGCTCAGCGCCGACACCACCGCGAAGACGAGCGCCTGCACGGCCACCGGCGCGCCCAGGGCGGCAGCGCCCGCGGCGGCGAACGCACCGACCCCGAACATGATCAGAAAGAGGGTCGTCGTGAAGATCTCGGCGACCGCCAGTACCACACCCAAAACGATCCACACCACGGCGTCCACACCGCAAGGGTGACACGTTAATGCACGAGCAGCCCACCCGTGATGATCAGTACGCTCGGCGCAGTGACAGCCGTCCACCGAATCCGCCGGCCGAACGAGGAGATCCCCGTGACCCTGCTGCAGGCGACCGCCCGACAGATCGACGACCAGGTCGCCCGGGCACAGATCGACGGTCGTACCCCGTCACTGGTGCTGGGCGTGTTCCGTGACGGCACGCTCGTCCACCTGGCCGCCGCCGGCGAACACCCCCGCCCGGGCAGCGACCTGCAGTACCGGGTCGGATCGATAAGCAAGACGATGACCGCGACGCTGATCATGCAGCTGCGCGACGCCGGCCGCCTCAGCGTCGACGACCAGTTGGAGAAACACCTGCCGGGCACCGCCGTCGGCTCGCTCACCCTGCGTCAGCTGCTCGGGCACGCCAGCGGCATGCAACGCGAACCCGAGGGCGACTGGTGGGAACGGGCGGCCGGCGTCGACCTGGCGACCCTGCTCGCGACAGTGACCACCGACAAGATCGCCTATCCGCCGCACACCGCGTACCACTACTCCAACCTGGCGTACGGGCTGCTCGGCGGAGTGCTCGAACGGCTCACCGGGACACCCTGGAACGACCTGCTCGACGAGCGGATCCTCACCCCGCTGGGCATGCGCCGCACCACGTACACGGCCACCGAGCCGTACGCCCGCGGCTACGTCGTCCACCCCTGGCACGGCACGCTGCGCGAGGAGCCCCGTACCGACACCGGCGCGATGGCCCCCGCCGGACAGCTCTGGTCGACGATCGAGGACCTGGGCAGGTGGGCGGCCTTCCTCGCCGACCCCGACCCGTCGGTGCTGGCCCCCGCCACGCTCACCGAGATGTGCGCCCCCGTGGTGATCAGCGATCTCGACTCCTGGACCGGCGGGCACGGCCTGGGGCTGGAGCTCTACCGCGATGGGGAACGCGTGTACGTCGGGCACGGCGGCTCGATGCCCGGGTACGTGGCCGCCCTCACGGTGCACCGGCCGACCCGTACCGCCGTTGTCGGTTTCGCCAACTCGTACGGCTTCCCGATCACCGGGCTCGGCCGCCAACTGCTGACCACGGTGCTGGACGCCGAGCCGGCGTTCGCGCAGCCGTGGCGGCCGGCCACCGCCACGCCTGCCGCCGGCCTGACCGAGCTGACCGGCCGCTGGTGGTGGATGGGCACGTCGCTGGACCTGAGCTGGGACGCCGGTGACCTGGTCGCCCACGTACGCGGGGAGCGGGTGAGCCGGTTCACCGCCGAGGGACCGGACCGCTGGCGGGGACGGTCCGGCCCGGAGAACGGCGAGATCCTGACGGTGCGGCGCGACGACGACGGACGGGCGGTGGCGATCGACATCGCCACGTTCGTCTTCACGCGCAGTCCCGACGAGGTCCCCTGACCCGCCACCTGACGGGTCGGGCCGTCAGGGCGCTTCCGTGACGAAGTCGATGAGGCGTTCCATGGCGTTGATCAGTGGGGTCTCCACGTCGGCGAAGCTGTTCACGCGGGACAGGATGTGCCGCCACATGTCGGCCGGCTCGGCCACCCCGAGGGCCGCGCAGACCCCCTCCTTCCACGGTCGCCCCGGCGGCACCACGGGCCACGCCGCGATACCAAGCGCCGCCGGCTTGACCGCCTGCCAGACGTCCACATAGGGATGGCCCGTCACCAGCACGTACGGCGAGGTGACCCGGGCCACGATGCGGCTCTCCTTGCTGCCGGGCACCAGGTGGTCGACGAGGACGCCCAGTCGCCGGGTCGGTGCGGGGCCGAAGTCGCGGACGTCGGCGTCGAGCGCGTCGATGCCGTCCAGCGGCTCCACCACGACGCCCTCGATCCGCAGGTCGTCGCCCCAGATCCATTCGACGAGCGCGGCGTCGTGGATGCCCTCCACCCAGATCCGGCTGGCCTTGGCGACCTGGGCGCGGACGTTGTCCACGGCAACCGAACCGGACGCGGTACGTCGGCGGGCCGCCGGCACCGGGGCACGGATGGGGCGGCGCAGGGTGACCGGGCTGCCGTCGAGCAGGAACGCCGCCGGCAGCAGCGGGAAGTTGCGCCGTTTGCCGTGCCGGTCCTCCAGGACGACGGCGCCGGCCTCGAAGCCGACCACCGCACCGCAGAAACCGGAGTCGGCGTCCTCCACCACGAGGTCCGGTTCGGCGTCCACCTCGGGGGTGACCTTGCGCCGCCGCCAGTCCCCCGCCAACACGTCCTCGCCGTATCGCCCCGCCATGTCGATCACGCTAACTCCCGCGCCAGCACCCCGGTCCCCCGACACACCGCGTACGTCACGAGGTGGATTCGAGCCGCCCGGAACATCGTTCCGTTTCTTCAAGGGAGGCAACGGTGACCAGCACCGGGTCGGGCGAGATCGTTCCCGGCACGGACCCGGGCAGTTCGGGGCACGCAGGGCGGCCGGAGCGGCAGTCGAGACAGGGCCGGTCGTGACCACGTACCCTTTCGGCATGTCCACCCCCGCAACGGGCGCGGCCACACTCGCGCCGCGCCGGTCGAGCCGGTTCGTTGCCTGGGTGCGCGCGTGGCGAGCCGGGTTGGTGCCGTACGACGAGGTCGCCGACGCCATCGCCGGTGACGAGGAACATCTCGTCGCGGACGCCCCGGGCACCTGGACCGACGTCCCGCTGGGCGCCGCGCTGCCCACCCTGGCCAAGATCTCCCCCGACGAGATCCGCCTGGTGCTGCCCGCACCCGGCGACCCCCGGGGTCTGCCCGGCCCCGGCGACTTCGCCGGCGCGGCGCTGGTGGCGGGTGAGGCGGTGGTCGCCGGCGGGCTCGGGTTGATCCCGGAGGTCCGCTCGCACACCTCCGGCTCCGGGGACTGTTTCGAAACCGTCCTGTGGCGGGTGTACCCGCTGCCGGCCAACGCGCCCGCCGCGTCACTCTCGTTGCCCGGCGCCGCCGAGGCGGAGGCCGAGCTGGCCGCCGCGCTGGCCGAGACGACCGCCGCGCTGACCCGCCTCGACGTCGCCCAGTGGCGGCCCGAGCTGGCAGGCGCGCTGGCCGCGCTACGCCGCCCCGACGGCACCACCGACCTGCCACCAGGGTTCGACCCGAGGGCCCGTCGGCTCTTCGCCCGGGCCGCGGTGCTCGACCGGGTGCTCGCGCTGGCCGGGCACTCCGCGCCCGGCGGCGCGATCAACAACTATGAGGCGCAGCAACGGGACGCGGCGCTGCGACCACTCACCGCCGCCTGCCGCCAGGCCCTGGTGGCCGCCTGCAACGCCCCCCTACGCCCCTGACCAAACCATCCCCGCGAACCCCCGCGCCCCACCACCGCCGTCGCCGATCTTGCAGTTTCCGTCGTCGATATGAGGGGGAATGCCCTTCGTGTCGCGACAGCAAGTGCAAGATCGCGGGACGGGGGGTGGGGTGGGGTGGGGTGGGTTAGACCTCGTCGAGCAGGTCCGCTACCGAGTTGATGATCCGGGACGGGCGGTACGGGTAGCGCTCCGCCTCGGTGCGGCTGCTGATCCCGGTGAGCACCAGGATGGTCTCCAACCCGGCCTCCAGACCACACAGGATGTCGGTGTCCATCCGGTCACCGATCATCGCGGTGCTCTCCGAGTGCGCGTTGATCGTGTTCAGCGCCGAGCGCATCATCATCGGGTTCGGCTTGCCGACGAAGTACGGCTCCACCCCGGTCGCCTTGGAGATCATGGCGGCGACCGAGCCGGCGGCGGGGAGCGCGCCCTCCACGGACGGGCCTGTCACGTCGGGATTGGTGCAGATGAACCGGGCCCCGTCGTTGATCAGACGGACCGCCTTGGTGATCGCCTCGAAGCTGTAGGTGCGGGTCTCACCGAGGACCACGTAGTCCGGGGCGAAGTCGGTGAGGACGTACCCGACGGCGTGCAGCGCCGTGGTCAGCCCGGCCTCGCCGATCACGTACGCGGTGCCGCCCGGCCGCTGGTCGGCGAGGAACTGCCCGGTGGCCAGCGCGGACGACCAGATCGACTCCTCCGGCACGTCCAGCCCCATCCGGCTGAGCCGGGCCGTCAGGTCCCGAGGGGTGTAGATCGAGTTGTTGGTGAGCACCAGGAACGGCTTGCCGGAGGCGCGCAGCCGGTTGACGAACTCCGGCGCGCCAGGCACCGGCTGGCCCTCGTGCACCAGCACGCCGTCCATGTCGGTCAGCCAGCTCTGCACGGGCTTGCGGTCATGCATCGGTGCTCCCAGCAGGCGTCGGGCGACGGGTCGGCACGCAGCAGACGGTGGGGCAGGTGTCCCACATCGGCAGCTCGCCGAGGCGGCGTCGCAGCTGCGCGCCGTCCGGATCGGTGCGCTCGGTGACCAGCTCACGGACCATTGTCACGAAGCGCGGGTCGGTGCCCGGTGTGGCGGCGCGGACGAAGTCCAGACCGAGCTGCTTGGCGGTCTCCAGCGCCTCGGTGTCCAGGTCCCACACCACCTCCAGGTGGTCGGAGACGAACCCGATCGGGCTGACCACCACGCTCGTGGTGCCGTCCTGCGCGAGGGTGGTCAGGTGGTCGTTGATGTCCGGTTCCAGCCACGGCACGTGCGGCGGGCCGGAGCGGCTCTGCCAGACGAGGTCGTACGGCAGGTCGGGGGCGGCGGCCTCGGCGACCAGCCTGGCGCTCTCGCGCAGCTGCGCCTCGTACCGGCCGCCGTGCGGCCCGGCATTGGCGGCCATCGAGCTGGGGATGGAGTGGGCGGTGAAGACCAGCCGGGTGCTGTCCCGCTTCGCCGGGTCCAGCTGACCCAGGGCGGTCCGGACGGCGTCGACGTGCGGCTCGACGAAGCCCGGGTGGTCCCAGAACTGGCGCAGTTTCTCGATCACCGGCGCGTCCGGGCCCACCGCGGCCCGGGCGGCGGCGATGTCCTCCTGGTACTGCCGGCAGGACGAGTACCCGCCGTACGCGCTTGTGACGAACGCCAGCGCCCGGGTCACCCCCTCGTCCCGCATCTGCGTCACCGTGTCGGCGAGCATCGGGTCCCAGTTGCGGTTGCCCCAGTAGACGGGCAGGTCGAGACCGTGCGCGGCGAAGTCGGCGCGGACGGCGGCCAGCAGGTCACGGCACTGCTGGTTGATCGGGGACACCCCGCCGAAGTGCTGGTAGTGCTCGGCGACCTCGGCCAGCCGCTCGGGCGGCACACCTCGGCCACGTGTCACGTTCTGCAGGAACGGCATCACGTCCTCGGGCCGCTCCGGCCCACCGAAGGACACCAGCACCACCGCGTCGTACGACATGGGGTCATTCTTGCCGGTCGGCCGGGAGCGCCAGGCGACGCCCCTGGTCTGGACCGCGTGGATCACACGGACGAGACCGGGGGCGTCGTCGGGAACGTCAGGCGCCGATGGCGTGGTAGCCGCCGTCGACGTGCACGATCTCGCCGGTGGTGGCGGGGAACCAGTCGGACAGCAGCGCCAGGCAGGCCTTCGCGGCGGGCTCCTGGTCGGTGAGGCTCCAGCCCAGCGGGGCACGCTCGGTCCAGGCGTCCTCGAACTGGTCGAAGCCGGGGATCGACTTCGCGGCGATGGTGCGCAGCGGCCCGGCGGCGACCAGGTTACTGCGGATGCCCTGCTTGCCCAGGTGCATCGCCAGGTAGCGGGACGCGGACTCCAGGCCGGCCTTGGCCACGCCCATCCAGTCGTAGACCGGCCAGGCCTTCGTCGCGTCGAAGGTCAGGCCGACCACCGCGCCGCCCGGCGACATCAGCGGCAGCGCCGCCATCGCGAGCGACTTGTACGAGAAGGTGGAGACGTGCAGGGCGGTCGCCACGTCCTCCCACGGCGCGTCGAGGAAGCCGCCGCCGAGGCAGCTCTGCGGGGCGAACCCGATCGAGTGCACGACGCCGTCGAGGCCGTCGACGTGCTCGCGGACCCGGTCGGCGAGGCCGGCGAGGTGCTCGGTGTTGGTGACGTCCACCTCGATGATCGGCGCCGGCTCGGGCAGCCGCTTGGCGATCCGCTCGACCAGGGAGAGCCGGCCGTAGCCGGTGAGCACGACCTGCGCCCCGTTCTCCTGGGCGAGCTTCGCCACCGAGAAGGCGATCGAGGCGTCGGTGATGACACCGGTGACGAGCAGTCGCTTACCGGCGAGCAGTCCGGACATGCGGGGTTTCCTCCGTAGTCAGAAAGGGTCAGTGGCCCATGCCGAGGCCGCCGTCGACCGGGATGACGGCGCCGGAGACGTACCCGGCGCTGTCCGAGGCCAGCCAGGTGACCACTGCGGCGACCTCGTCGGGGCTGGCCATCCGGCCGGCCGGGATCGACTTGCGGATCTCCGCCTTGCGGTCGTCGGACAGGCCTGCGGTCATGTCGGTGTCGATGAAGCCGGGCGCCACCACGTTCGCGGTGATGTTGCGGCTGCCCAGCTCCCGGGTGATCGAACGGGCCACGCCGACCAGGCCGGCCTTGCTGGCGGCGTAGTTGACCTGGCCGGCTCCGCCGGACAGGCCGACCACCGAGGAGATGAAGATCATGCGACCCCACTTGGCCCGCAGCATCTTGCCCGACGCCCGCTTGGCGACCCGGAACGCGCCTGTGAGGTTGGTGTCCACCACACCTGTGAACTGCTCCTCGGTCATCCGCAGCAGCAGCGTGTCGTCGGTCATGCCGGCGTTTGCGACAAGCACCTCGACCGGGCCCAGCTCGGCCTCCACAGCGGTGAACGCGGCGTCGATCGAGGTCGCGTCGGTGACGTCGGCCCGTACGCCGAACAGCCCTTCCGGCGGCTCGCCGCTGCGGTGGGTGACCGCCACCCGGTCGCCCTGCTTGGCGAAGGCCTGCGCGATGGCCAGGCCGATTCCCCGGTTGCCCCCGGTCACCAGCACGGTACGGGCCACTGTTCCCCCTTGCGAATGGTCAGCACGGACGCGTCGGAGCCTAGGCGTTACCGGCAGGTAAGCGCTAACGGGAGTCGTGCCACACCGGGGTACGACACCGGGATCAACCCCTGGTGGCACGCCCCGACCGGGGGTTGGCCCGTAGCCTCCCGGTGGTGAACCGGCAACCGATCGTCGTGGTCCTGCGGGCCCTGCGGCAGACAGTGCTGGGCCCGGACGCCCCGCCCGGCCGGCCGCTGCTGGCCCGGGCTGGCCCGCCATGCCGGCCCGGTCGGCCTGCTCGCCGCCCTCGGTCTCTTCTGGATCACGGTGACGGTGGAGAGCGACTGGGGCCTGCCGACGCCGATCGCGGTGCTGTTCGCGGCGATGACCGTGGCACCGCTGTTGGCGCTGCCCCGGCGTCCGCTGCTGGCCTGGCGGCTGACGGTGCTGGCCCTGCTGGTGTGCACGTTCAACGCGCCGGCCGACCAGTCGTGGCCGTGGACCCCGCCGCTGGCGCTCGGCTCGGTGGCGGTGCTCGCGGGTGTCGTCGCGCGTGTCGACCGGCCGGTGCTTCCGTCCGACACCTCGGGTGTACGATCATCGACGTTCCGGCCGGGCCGACTTGCAGGAGGTGATCGCTGTGCGAGATAGCGATCCTCCCAGTCGTGGCCGGGCCGATGGTCAGCCCCGCTGAGCCACGACTCAGTCTGGCGAGCTGACCCCGCTCCGCTCCCCCACCGCCCCGGCCCACACCGGGGTGCGTGCGCCGCGCCGTCCGATCCTCCGGACGGTCGCCGGGAGCCGCCCGGTCACGACTTCGTGTGCGCGTCCCCACCCCCTGCGGTCCGCCCTGCCCCGCGGACCGTCCAGCCGCCACCCGGAGCCGTCCATGAGCCGCTACGTCGCCCCGCTGGGCTTCACCCTCGCCGCCGTCTGGGTGGCCGTCGTCTTCGTGCTGGCCGGCGGCGGTCACTGACCACCGCCGGCCGGCGCCTCAGAGCATCCGTGACGACCAGAGCAGGCTGAGCGCACCCGCGCAGAGCGCCAGCAGCAGCGCCACCCCCGCGTACCACTGGGTCACCTCGCGGGGCTCGGTCCGGAAGCCGATCGAGCTGCCCATGTCCTGGTAGACCTGCTTCAGCTCGCTCACCGAGGCCGCCTCGTAGAAGTAGCCCTCGGTGGTCTCGGCCAGCTCGGCCAGGGCCAGCCGGTCCACCGGCACCCGCTGGAGCTGCCCACCGATGTCGACCTGACCGGTGTCCGTGCCGAACGCGATTGTGGAGACCGGCACGTTCGCCGCCTGGGCGGCGGCCGCCGCCTCCTCCACCGACCGGCCGGACGTGCGGAACCCGTCCGAGAGCAGCACGATCCGGGCCGGCGGGATGCCGGCCGCGCCGTCGGCCGGCACCGACCGGATCGCCTCCAGGCAGGTGAACACCGCCTCGCCGGTCGCGGTCGCCTCGGCCAGCACCAGACCGTCGATGGCGGCGGTCACCGCGTCCCGGTCCTTGCCCGGCGGCACCAGTACGTTCGCGGCCTTGGCGAACGACACGAGGCCCAGGTTGTAGCTCTCCGGCAGCTCGGCGACGAACTGCTTGGCCGCCTCCTGCGCCGCCTCCAGCCGGTTCGGCGCCACGTCGTCGGCCTGCATCGACAGCGACACGTCGATGGCGAGCATCACGGTCGCCCGCTCCAGCGGCTCCTTCGTGTCCACGGCGGGCCGGGCCAGCGCGGTGGCCAGCACCAGCAGGCAGAGCAGGAACGCCGTCGCCGGCACGTGCCGACGCCAGCCCAGCCCCTTGGGCGCCACCGTACGCAGCAGGTCCACGTTGGTGAACCGCATCGCGTACGCCCGGCGGTGCATCTGCCGCCAGACGTAGAACGCGGCGAGGGCGAGCACCGGCAGCACGGCCAGCAGCCACCACGGTTGCAGAAAACGGATCATCGTGTCGTCCCCCGGGTACGCGCGTGCCGCTGCGCGGCGACGAAACGCACCATGTCCAGCAGCCAGTCTCGATCGGTACGCAGACGCAGGTGGGCCGCGCCGGCACCGCGCAGCGCGGCGGCGATCGCGGCCCGCTGGGCGGCGGCAGCCTCGGCGTAGCGCTGCCGCAGCCGCGGGTCGGCGGTCTGCACCTCGTGCAGCTCACCACTCTCCGGGTCGACCACCGGCAGCACCCCCACGTCGGGCAGCTCCAACTCGCGCGGGTCGACCACCTCGATCGCCAGCACGTCGTGTCGTACGCGCAGCTTGCGCATCGGCCGGGACCACTGCTCGGCCGGGGCGAGGAAGTCCGAGACCACCACTGCCACGCCGCGACGGCGGGGCGGGCGGTTGAGCATCTCGATCAGGGCGCCCAGGTCGCCCCGGCCGGGTTGGATGGCGGTGCCGGCGACGGCACGCAGCAGGCCCTGGGCCTCCTTGCGGCCGGAGCGGGCGGGCAGCCGGGTGAGCACTCCCGGCCCGGGCGGCGGTGGTCCGCCCCGCCAGCGTCGGGCCGGGGCGGACGCGCCGCCGCCGGTGCCGATCACGGCGCCGATGCGGTTGCCGCCCCGCACGGTCAGGTGGGTGATGGCGGCGGCTGCTGCCACCACGACCTCGCGTTTGAGCCACTGCCCGGTGCCGAAGTCGAGGCTTGCCGACAGGTCAAGTGCCAGCCAGGTCTCCAGTTCCCGGTCGGCGACCGTACGCCGCACGTGCGGCGTCGTGGTCCGTGCGGTGACCGGCCAGTCCATCCGCCGTACGTCGTCCCCGGGCCGGTACTCGCGCGACTCCCCCGCCTCGCTGCCCGGACCGGGGAGCAGGCCCGCGTAGTCGCCCTGCAGGAGGCCGTCGAGCTTGCGGGTGACGAGCAACTGGAGCCGGGACAGCACCGCCTCACTGCGGTCAGCGAGAGGGGCGGGGCGAGGGGTGGGTGAGGTCACGGGCGCTGCCCGGGCCAGCCGGCGCCCGGCGGCGGGGCTGTCGACGGGGTGGCCTGCTGGCGGGGAGCAACCGCCGGCAGCGGGATGGTGGACATCACCCGGTGCACGATGTGGTCGGCCGGCACGTCGTCGGCGAGCGCGTCGTAGCTGAGCACCAACCGGTGCCGCAGGATGTCCGGGGCGATGTCCTGCACGTCCTGCGGCAGGGCGTAGTCGCGGCCACGCAGCAGCGCCAACGCGCGGGTGGCCCGGACCAGCCCGAGCGAGGCGCGGGGGCTGGCCCCGTACTGGATCAGCTGGGCGACGTCCGGCATGCCGTGTTCGGCGGGGGCGCGGGTGGCCAGCACCAGGCGTACCGCGTAGTCGACAAGCGCGTTGTGCACGAACACCTGGTCGGCCTTGCGTTGCAGCGCGATCAGCTCGGGGGTGTCGAACACCGCCGTCGGCTCGGGCGCGGCCACGCCCATCCGGTAGACGATCTCGCGCTCCTCGGCGTCCGTCGGGTAGCCCACCACGATCTTCATGAGGAACCGGTCCCGCTGCGCCTCCGGCAGCGGGTAGACGCCCTCCTGCTCGATCGGGTTCTGGGTGGCCATCACCAGGAACGGGTCGGGCACCCGGTGACTCTCCCCACCGATGGACACCTGCCGCTCGCTCATCACCTCGAGCAGCGCCGACTGCACCTTGGCCGGCGCCCGGTTGATCTCGTCGGCGAGCAGGAAGTTGACGAAGACCGGGCCCAGCTCCACGTCGAACTTCTCGCTCGACTGCCGGTAGATCCGAGTGCCCATGATGTCGGCGGGCACCAGGTCCGGGGTGAACTGCACCCGGGCGAACGACCCGCCGACGACAGTGGCGAGGGTCTCCACGGCCAGGGTCTTGGCCACCCCGGGCACCCCTTCGAGCAGGCAGTGACCGCGGGCGAGCAGCGCGACGAACATCCGCTCCACCATCCGGTCCTGCCCGACGATCACCCGTTTGATCTCGAACAGCGCCTTCTCCAGCAGGCTGGCGTCCTGCGCGGGAGTCGTCACCGGAGCGGGTTTCTCCGGGGCCGACGCCCCGTTCGGCGTCGGAGCGTCGGGCGTGGTCGGCTGGGCCACCGGTCCTCCACAGCGTTCGTTTGTCGTCGCGGCTGGTGCGGTATCAAGACTCGCACGCCTTCCTGAGTGTCGAGGGGGGGAGAAGCCGATTTTCGCCGCGCCGTCCTCGACGGCCGAATCGCCCGTGACGGGTGGACACGGACCCGCCTGCCGCGTGTACGATTCACCCCGTCGCCGGGCGGCTCCCCCCGTGGCCGCCCGGCGCTCAAGCTCTCCGTCGCGTCGCCCTAGACTGGCCGCGATGAGCATCCCCTCCCCGGCCGATGAGCCCCTGGTCTGCTCGGCACGAGGGTGCCGCGCCGCCGCCGTCTGGGCCCTGGAGTGGAACAATCCGCGCCTGCACGACGCCGACCGCCGCAAGACCTGGCTCGCCTGCGCCGACCATCGCGGCACTCTCGGCGACTTCCTGGACGCCCGCGGCTTCCTGCGCGCCGTCACCGCGGTGCCAGGATCGCCTACCCTCGACATGTGAGCGGCGACCCACCGGCTTCCCCCGGCCCCACCTTTCCGTCCCAGCCGCCCGCTCCGGGCGCCCCACCGGCCGTCGAGCCGCCGCCCGGCGCATTCCCGGCGCCCGGCACGCTCGGCCCGGACCCCACCGCGCCCGACGTCTCGTCGCCCGCCCCCCTGCCACCGGGCGCGCTTCCGCCGCCCGGGCACCGGCCGGGTCCCACCACCGATCAGCACGCGCCCGACCTGCCGGCGCCCGGCCTCCTACCGCCCGGGCCGGTGGGGCGCGGGCCGCTGGAGCCCTGGCCGGACACGGTCCAGTGGCAGTCGATCTCCACGGACCTGATCTGGGTGGAGCTGATCCGGCTGGCGATCGTGGTGGCCATCGGGCTGGCGGTCACGGCGGTCGGCTGGGCGTTGAGCGGCCACTGGCTGTTCGGGCTCGCCCTCGCCGTCGTCGCGGTGCTCGGCCTGTGGCGTGCCGTGGCGATCGTCCGCGCCGTCCGGGCCTGGGGGTACGCCGAACGGGAGAACGACCTGCTCGTCCGGCACGGGCTGCTGGTCCGGCGGCTCTCCATCGTCCCGTACTCGCGGATGCAGTTCGTCGACGTCAGCGCCGGGCCGTTGGAACGCGCCTTCGACCTGGCCACCGTGCAGTTGCACACGGCGGCAGCGGCGAGCGACGCGCGGGTGCCCGGGCTACGCCCGGCGGAGGCGTCCCGGCTGCGCGACCGACTCACCGCCCTCGGCCAGGACCGGGCGGAGGGGCTGTGACGCCCCGAGCCGGCAAGCGTCGGAGGCCGCCGCGATGAGCGACCACCCGGCCGAGCCGCCCGTCGGCGCGCCGCCGCACCACACCGTCCCCCACACCTGGCCGACGCCGCCACCGGGTGTCGACGCCGAGCCACGGCAGCGTCTGCACCCCCTGAGCCCGGCGCTGCACGGCGCCAAGTCGCTGGTCGTGGTGATCGCCGGGCTGTCCTGGTCGACGCTGTCCCGGGTCGGCTTCGGGTGGTTCGCCGCCATGGTGGCGGTGCTGGCGCTCGGCGCCACAGTGCTGTCGGTGATCAGTTGGTACAACACGGGCTACCACGTGGTGGGCCGCGAACTGCGGGTGCACGAGGGGCTGCTCTGGCGGCGTACGCGGGCGATCCCGCTGGAGCGTCTGCAGGCCGTGGAGGTGGTCCGGCCGCTGCTCGCCCAGCTCACCGGCCTGGCCGAGCTGCGGCTGGAGGTGGTCGGTGGGGGCAAGACGGAGGCGCCGCTGGCGTACCTCGGGGTGGCCGACGCGGCCCGGCTGCGCGAGCGGCTGCTGGCGTTGGCCGGCCGGGTGGCCCAGCCGTCCGCGCCGGACGCCGCGCCCTCGACCACGGCCGGACCGGCCCCGGCTGTCGTGCCGGGTCGGCCCCTGCACGCGGTACGCAACCGGGACCTGCTGGTCAGTCAACTGCTCACGCCGCAGGCGTTCCTGCTCCCGTTCGGCGTGGCCTTCGTCGTCGTGCAGTTCCTCACCGCCGGGTCGTGGTCGTTCGTCGCGGTGGCCAGCACGGTGACCGCGATGGCGGGTGTGCTGCTGCAGCCGATCCGGCGGGTCCTGGACGACTGGAACTTCCGGCTGGGCCGCGACGGCGGCACGCTGCGGGTGCACAACGGCCTGCTGGAGACCCGGGCGCAGACCGTGCCGCTGGAACGGGTGCAGACGGTGCGTGCCACCTGGCCGCTGCTGTGGCGGGTGAACGGCTGGCTGCGGCTGCGGCTGGAGGTGGCCGGGTACTCGCTCGCCGAGGCCGACGACCGCAACCGGCCGGACCGGCTGCTGCCGGTGGGTGACCTGCCGACGGCGGCCACGATCGTCGCCGAGGTGCTGCCTGGCGTACGCCTCGACGGGCTCGCGCTGACCCCACCGCCGCCCCGCACCCGCTGGGTGCACCCACTGGGCCGGGGAGCGCTCGGCGCGGGTCTGTTCGACCGGGTGTTCGCGACCCGCTCGGGGCTGCTCACCCGGCAGTTGGTGATCGTGCCGTACGCGCGGATCCAGAGCGTGCGGGTGGTGCAGGGGCCGGTGCAGCGCCGGTTGGGGCTGGCCACCGTCCATGCGGACACCGCCGGCGGGGCGGGTGCCGCCGCCGAGGACCGGGACGTGGCCGAGGCGTGGGCCCTGGCG
Organism: Micromonospora sp. NPDC093244; assembly: GCF_040683695.1. Lineage (NCBI taxonomy): Bacteria > Bacillati > Actinomycetota > Actinomycetes > Micromonosporales > Micromonosporaceae > Micromonospora > Micromonospora sp. NPDC093244. The sequence continues at coordinate 749,658 of NZ_JBFBEO010000001.1, read as the reverse complement.
GCCGAGCTGACCGCCCGGGCGCACGCCGCCCGCCGCCCGACCTAGTCCCCCACCCCGCCGCCCACCGGGTTGATCATGAAGTTATCGCCGCGACACGCCGTCCGCGCTGGCAACAACTTCATGATCGACGGGGTCGGCCGGTGGGGGTGGGGGTTGGGGTGAGCGGCGGGTCTGGCGGGCCCTCCAGGCCCGCTCGGCCAGGCCGACCACCAGGAAGGTCATCCCCACGTACGCCCAACCGACCAGCACGTCGATCACGTAGTGCTCGCCCGAGTAGACCAGGGTGAAGGTCATCGCCAGCGGGTACGCGAGCAGCAGCGGCCACCAGCGGCGACGGGTGGTGGTCAGGAAGAACAGCACCACGAACAGCGCCCACGCGGTGTGCAGCGACGGCATCGCGGCGACCGGGTTCGAGGCGATCTGACCGGCGTTGAGGACGTTGCCGGCGCCGTGCATGCCGAACGCCTTCCAGCCCCGCGTGGAGATCCGTGCGACCTCGGTGAGCAGCCCGTTCTGCGCCGCCCACCACGGCGGGGCGGCCGGGTAGAGGAAGTAGGTCACCAGGCCGGCGGCGCAGAGGAAACCCCAGCGCCGCATGTACGCGGCCCAGCGGTGCCGGTCCCGCAGCCAGAGCACGGCGGCGGCGGCCAGTGCCACCACGAAGTGCGAGAAGTACACCCAGCTCGCGGCGACGTCCCACCAGTGCACCTGCGGGCGGTAGAGGTGTTCCTGCAACCAGACGGTGGGCACCTCGCCGCCGGTGGCCCAGCCGAACATGAACCGGTCGGCGACGATCAGCTCCATCGCGTGCGGGGTGGCGCCGTTGTCGGCGAACCCGCGCGAGAGGTTGTAGACGACGAACAGCAGCACCACGGGCACCCAGTCCCGGGCGAAGCGCAGGTGGCTGCGCCACGGCCGGTCGCTGTTCCAGGCGATCGTCGCCACCCAGATCCAGACGAAGGCGTACGCGGGGTCGGTGGGCAGCCCGATCGCCAGCCACGCGGCGACGAAGGCGACAGCCCAGATCGTCATGGCGACGACGCGCCGACGGCCCCCGTCGGGCGACGCGGGCGGGTCGGTCCGGGCGGGGGGCTGGGGGTCAGTCACGACGGCCATCGCGGTCAAGGTTAACGACGGATACGGCATCGACCGACGGGGACCACCCGTCGGTCGTTCCGGGCGGGCGCACCGGGATCACCGGGCGCGTGCTCGGCGGCCCGGATGAGCACCTAGGCTGACGACCATGCAGGAGCAGCCCGAGCCGGCCTTCGCGCCGGGTCTGACCGCCCAGGTCGAGTTGACCGTCAGTGACGCGGACACCGCCCAGGCGGTCGGTTCCGGGGACGTACCGGTGCTCGGCACTCCCCGGGTGCTGGCGCTTGTCGAGGCGGCCACGGTCGCGGCGACGGCGATCGGCATGCCCTCCGGGTCGACGACTGTCGGCACCCGCGTCGAGCTGGAACACCTGGCGCCGACGGTGGTCGGACGGACGGTCCGGGCGCAGGCTCTGCTGGCGACCGTCGACGGCCGCCGGCTGTCGTTCGAGGTCACCGTCAGCGACGGCGACCAGACGGTGGCCCGGGGCCGGGTGGACCGGATCCTGGTGGACCGGCAACGCTTCGTCGAGCGCGCCGGGCGGTCCTCGTGACCGCCGGGTTCGTCGAGGTCGCCGACCGGGTGTACGTGCGCGGCGAACCGCTGCTGGGGGTCAATGTCACGCTTGTCGTCGGGGCCGACGAGGCGCTGCTGGTGGACACGCTGTCCTCCGCCGCCCAGGCCGTCGAGCTGCGCGACGCCGTCCGGGAGGTCACCGACCGTCCGCTGACCGTGGTGAACACCCACCACCACTACGACCACTGCTTCGGCAACGCCGTCCTGGCCGGCGACCCACCCCGCCCGGTGTACGCGCACGAGCTGGCCGCCACGGCCCTGCGGGATGAGCCGGAACGGCTGCGCCGGGAGGCGTACGACGAGCTGCGTCACGATCATCCGTCGCTCGCCGCCGAGCTGGCCGCCACCCCGCTGCTCGCCCCGACGCACACCGTGCAGACCGAGACGGAGATCGATCTGGGTGGTCGGTCGGTGCTGCTGCGCCACCCGGGTCGCGGGCACACCGACGCCGACCTGGTGGTGCACGTGCCCGACGCGGATGTGCTCGTCGCCGGTGACCTGGTGGAGCAGAGCGGGCCGCCCGCCTTCGAGGACTCGTACCCCCTGCGCTGGCCGGACGCCGTCGCCGACCTGCTGCGGTTGACCACGGCGGGCACGGTCGTCGTGCCCGGGCACGGCGACCCGGTGGACGTCGAGTTCGTCCGCGCCCAGCACGCCGACCTGGTGCGGTTGGCCTGGCTGATCCGGGCCGCGCACACCGGCAGCGCGCCGCCCGAGCGGGTGGCCGCCGAGGCCCCCTTCGGCGCCCGCGCCGCCCTGGTCGCCGCCAACCGCGGCTACCTGGAACTGGACGGCACCGCCTAGGCCCCGAAGCGGCGGTCGACGTCGGCGCGGGTGGGCATGGCGGTGGCGCCGCCCGGGGATTCGCAGACCAGGCCGGCCACCCGCAGCGCGAACGCGACACGCGCGATCCAGCCCTGCGGGTCGGTCGGTTCGCCGTCGACGAGCAGGTCGGCGATCAACGCGGCCATCACCGAGTCCCCCGCGCCCGTGGCGTCGATCGCGTCGACCTTGGGCGCGGGCACGAGGACCGGGTCGGCGTCGCCGGCGGCGAGCACCGCGCCGGCCGCGCCGAGCGTCACCACCACCGTGGCGGCGCCCAGCTCACGCAGGTACGCGGCCACCCCCTCGGCCGGCTCGCCCGGGTAGAGCAGTTGCGCGTCGGCGCCGCTCAACTTCACCACGTGCGCGCCGGCTGCGAATTCGGCCACCACCTCGCGCAGCCCGGCCAGCGCGGCCGGCCCGTCCAGCAGCCGGGGCCGTACGTTCGGGTCGAAGACCCGCAGCCCGGTGGCGAGTGACCAGGCGCGGCGGGCGGCGGCCAGGGTGGAGGGTCGTAGCAGCACCACCGAGCCGCAGTAGAGCACGTCGGCGCCCTCCATCAGCGCCAGGTCCAGGTCGTCGGGGCCGAGCAGGCTGTAGGAGGGCGGCTCGCCGTAGAAGCGGAAGTCGGGTTCCGGGCCGGCGAGGGTGACCACGGCCAGCGAGGTGGACGCCGGCGCGGTCACCGCACCGGTCAGCCCGACGTCGGCGGCGGCCAGGAACGCGCGGATCCGGCCGGCGAGCACGTCGTCGCCGAGCGAGCCGACGAACTGTGCCGCGCCGCCGAGTCGGGCCACCCCGACCGCGACGTTCAGCGGGCCGCCACCGATGGCCTGCCGGTACACCCGTTCCCCGTCGCACTCGCTGTCGATCAGGTCGACGAGCGCCTCGCCGAGCACCACCGCGTACCCCATGCCGCCCTCTTTCGTCCGTCGCGGGCCGCCACCGGCCGCCGCACCAGGCTGGCACAGCCGGCGGCCCGGCGGGCGGGGAAAGGCGACGCAACGCCGCGCTACGCCGGCTCGTGGATCGGCCCGGCGAGCGCCGCCAGCGGCCGGCCGGACCCGCCCCACCGGGCCGCGACGATCTGCGCGGCCACGCTCACCGCGGTCTCCTCGGGGGTACGACCACCGAGGTCCAGCCCGATCGGGGAGGCGAGCCGGGCGAGCTGGGCGGTGCTGAGTCCCGCCTCGCGGAGCAGCTTGTGCCGCTCGTCGTGGGTGCGCCGCGACCCCATCGCCCCGACGTACGCGAGTCGGTGGCGCAACGCCAGCTCCAGCAGCGGCACGTCGAACCTCGGGTCGTGGGTGAGTACGCAGACCACTGTGCGTCCGTTGACCCGCCCGGCGTCCAGCTCGGTACGCAGGTAGCGGTGCGGCCACTGCGCCACGACCTCGTGGGCCTCGGGGAACCGTCGTGCGGTGGCGAAGACCGGCCGGGCGTCGCAGACGGTGACCCGGTAGCCCAGGAAAGCGCCGATCCGGACCACTGCGGCGGCGAAGTCGATCGCCCCGAAGACGATCATCCGAGGTGGTGTGGCGTAGGCGGTCACGAAGAGGCTGAGGCCGAGGCCGAGGCGTTGACCGTGGTACCCGTACCGCAGCAGGCCACTGTGGCCGGCGGCGAGCAGCCCGCGGGCGTCGGTGGTGGCGGCGTCGTCGAGCCGGTCGTCGCCGAGCGAGCCGGTGACCTCGTCGGCGGTGAGCACCAGTCGCCGGCCGAGCCGTCCGGCCGGATCGGCCGGTGCCGCCCCCTCGCCGGCGTCGGCCGCCACGCAGGTGATCACCGCCGCCGGCTGTCCGGCGCGGCGGGCGGCGGCGACCGCCTCCAGCTCCGTACGACGGCCGGGGCCGATCCGCTCCACGAACACGTCGAGCACGCCGCCGCAGGTCAGTCCCACGGCGTACGCGTCGTCGTCGCTGACGCCGTAGCGGGTGAGTTCGGGTGCGCCGGTGTCGAGGACCCGGCGGGCGCGTTCGTACAGGTCGGCCTCGACGCAGCCGCCGGAGACGCTGCCGGTGACGGTGCCGTCGGCAGCGACAAGCATGGCGGCGCCAGGTGGTTGTGGCGCGGAGCGCCAGGTGGCCACGACCGTGGCCAGGGCGACCGGTTCGCCCGCGTGGCAGCGGCGGTGCATCTCGTCGAACACGTCCGGCACGCGCCGCCTCCGCCTTAGGTCCCTATTCTTCCTTTTTGGCAGGATATGCCGCAGACGGTGGCGCTGCGGGTGGTCCAACACATCGAGGATCGGCTATTGCGTGCCGGTCGGGCGGCATGGTGGGATGACGCGTACCGGGCGGTGCGAGGGCTGCCGCGCCGCCGGTTGCCGGGTTGTTCGACGCGAGGGCGCCGGTCCGTGACAGGACCGCTGATGGCGCGCGTCCATTGGCCGCTTCCGGCCGGACACGTCGCCGTGATCGCCACATCCCACCCGATTGGGCGGGGCGTCTCGGGCGGCACGCCTCGCGAGTCAGGAGATCCCGTGAACCGTTCCCGTACGGCCGCGTTGCTCACCGCGGCCCTTACCCTCGCCCTGGGCGCCGTCGCCCTGGCGTCGAGCCCACAGCCGGCCGCCGCGCACGGCGCCGCGATGACCCCGGGCAGCCGCACCTACCTGTGCTGGCAGGACGGCCTGAGCCCGACCGGCGAGATCCGGCCCACCAACCCCGCGTGTTCCGCAGCCGTGGCGCAGAGCGGGGCGAACTCGCTCTACAACTGGTTCAGCGTGCTGCGCTCGGACGCCGGCGGTCGCACCACCGGCTTCATCCCGGACGGGCAGCTGTGCAGCGGTGGCAACTCCGGCTACCGCGGCTACGACCTGCCGCGCACCGACTGGCCGCTGACCCACCTGACCTCCGGTGCGCGGCTGGACTTCCGGTACAGCAACTGGGCGCACCACCCGGGCACCTTCTACTTCTACGTGACGAAGAACAGCTGGAGCCCGACCCGGGCGCTGGCCTGGAGTGACCTGGAGGAGCAGCCGTTCCTCACGGTGACCAACCCGCCGCAGAGCGGCGCGGTCGGCACCAACGAGGGGCACTACTACTTCAGCGGCAACCTGCCGTCGGGCAAGAGCGGTCAGCACATCATCTACTCCCGCTGGGTCCGCTCGGACTCGCAGGAGAACTTCTTCGGCTGCTCCGACGTCGTCTTCGACGGCGGCAACGGTCAGGTGACCGGCATCAAGGGCGGTACGACGTCGCCGACCCCGACGCCTACCACCCCGACGCCCGGGCCGACCGACCCGCCGCCCACCACCACCCCGCCGCCCGCGGGTGGTGACTGCATGGCGGTCTACAAGGTGAGCAGCGCCTGGCAGGGCGGCTTCCAGGGCGAGGTCACGATCATGAACCACGGCAGTACGCCGTTCAACGGCTGGACCGCGAGCTGGACCTGGCCCAACGGGCAGTCGATCAGTCAGATCTGGGGTGCGACGCAGACGTCGTCCGGTTCCTCGGTGACAGCCACGAACGTCGCCTACAACGGCACTGTCGCACCGGAAGGCACCACGACGTTCGGCTTCCTGGCGAGCACGTCAGGAACGAACGGACTCCCGACGGTCACCTGCGCCCGTCGCTGATCGACCTCCACTAGTTGATCAAGAGGTTTGCGTCACCGGAGTCAATCCGGATGACGCAAACCTCTTGATCGACAGGAGCTAGCGGACCATGGAGCCGACCACCGGCTTCGTGAGCAGGGCGGACTGGTTGCGCTGGATGCCCGGATCGAGGGTCTTCGCCACGAAGATGGCGTGCCAGATGCAGAAGATCAGCACCGTCCACACCTTGCGGGAGTGGTCGGCCTCCTCCCGCTTGTGCTCGTCGAGCAGCCGCAGCGCGTACGACAGGTCGAGCAGGTCACCGGCCCCCGAGGTGCTCAGCACGTGCCGGGCCCACTCGTACATCTCCCCGCGCAGCCAGACCCGGGTCGGGGTCGGGAAGCCCAACTTCTTGCGGTTCACGATGGCCGGCGGGACGACACCCTGCAACGCCTGACGCATCGCGTACTTGGTGGCGTCCGAGCGCGGCGGCAGCTTCAGGTCCACCGGGATCTTCGCCGCCACGTCGAACACCTCGCGGTCGAGGAACGGCACCCGCACCTCCAGCGAGTGCGACATCGAGATCCGGTCGGCCTTGACCAGGATGTCGCCGCGCAGCCACGTGTAGAGGTCGACGTACTGCATCTTGGTGACGTCGTCCAGTTCGGTGCACTCGGCGTAGATCGGGGCGGTGACGTCGGTGTAGCGCACCGAGGGGTCGTAGCGACGCAGCAGGTGCTGCTTCTCCTCCTCGGTGAACATCCGGGCGTTGCCGTAGTAGCGCTCCTCGATCGGCGTGGTGCCGCGCTCCAGGAAGCTCTTGCCCTTGACCCCCTGCGGGATCGCCTTGGAGACCGCCCGCAGGCCCTTCTGCACGCCGCCGGGAAGGCCGTTCACAGTGCCGAGGGACAGCGGCTCCCGGTAGATCGTGTAGCCGCCGAAGAACTCGTCGGCGCCCTCACCGGACAGCACCACTGTGACGTGCTCGGCTGCCTTCTTCGCCACGAAGTACAGCGGCACCAGCGCCGGGTCGGCCACCGGGTCGTCCAGGTGCCAGACGATCTTCGGCAGGGCGTCGATCATGTCCTGCGGACCGATCTTGGTGGGGATGGTGGTGACGTCCAGGTGCCGGGCCGAGTCCTGCGCGACGTCGATCTCCGAATACCCAGGTACGTCGTAGCCGACGGTGAAGGTGAGGATGTTCGGGTTGAACTCGCGGGCCAGCGCGACCACCGCTGTGGAGTCGATGCCACTGGACAGGAACGAGCCCACCGGCACGTCGGAGCGCATGTGCATGCGCACGCTCTCGCGCAGCGTCTCCCGGATCTCGTGGTAGAGCTTCTGCTCGTCGTCGACCGGCGCCGGCCGGAACACCGGCCGGTACCACCGGCGTACGTCGATCCGCCCGCCCGGCGTCCAGGTCAGGTACTCCCCCGAGCCGATCCGGCTGATGCCCTTGTGCAGCGTGCCGGGCTCCGGCACGTACTGAAGCGTCAGGTAGTGGCTGAGGTTGGCCGCGTCGACACCCGCGTCGCCCTGGTAGTTGCTGTGCGCGAACGGCAGCAGCGCCTTCTTCTCCGACGCCAGGTAGAGCCCGTCGGCGGTCTCCAGGTAGTGCAGCGGCTTGATGCCGAAGTAGTCGCGGCCACCGAACGCGCGCCGCTCCTGCCGGTCCCAGATGACGAACGCGAACATGCCCCGCAGCCGGGTGAGCACCTGCTCTCCCCAGTAGTGGTAGCCGGCGACGATCACCTCGCCGTCACCGGCGGTGGCGAACTGCGCGCCGAAGTCACGGACCAGCTCGTCACGCAACTCGATGTAGTTGTAGATCTCACCGTTGAAGGTCAGCAGGTAACGGCCGTTCGCGTAGGGCAGCGGCTCGTGGCTCGACGCCACGTCGATGATGGCGAGCCGCTTGTGGGCGAACACTCCGTCCGCGTACCGGCCGGAGGCGTCGCCGACCACCTCGACCCCTGTCTCGTCGGGGCCGCGGTGGTGCAGGCATTCCAATGCTCCGGCGATGTGGTCGCGGTGCGCGGCGGCATTGCCGTTCGCGCTGAAGAAGGCCAGGAGTCCGCACATGGTGGTCATCTTCCCACGCGCGCCACGGGCCCGTCGCAGCCGTCCGTGCATCCGGAGCGCTCCCCGGGCGGCACCACCGCGAACCGGGCGCGCGGTACCGTCGGGACCAGCAACGAAGCGAAAGGGAGCGGCGCAATGACCGAGGGACGCACCGACGGTACGCCGGCGGACGGTACGGAATCGCACGATCCGGACTTCCCGGAGGCGTTCCTGTCCTTCATGCGGCAGGGCTGGCGCGACACGGCGCTGCCGGTGACGCCTCGGGCCGAGGTGCCCAACTACGCCAAGCGGCGGGCCGCGCTCTCGGCGGCCTTCCCCGGCGAGACGCTCGTCATCCCGACCGGCACCGAGAAGGTCCGGGCCAACGACACCGACCACCCGTTCCGGCCGGGCAGCGACTTCGCCTACCTGACCGGCGACCACGACCCGGACAGCGTGCTGGTGCTGCGCCCGACCGGCTCGGGGCACGACGCGACTCTGTACATGCGGCCCCGCTCCTCGCGGGAGACCGACGAGTTCTTCCGCAGCCGCCACGGCGAGCTGTGGGTGGGCCGGCGGCACACGCTCAGCGAGAAGTCCACGGAGCTGGGGCTGCCCACCGCCGACCTGACCGGCCTGGAGGCGGCACTGGCCGACCTGGCGCCGGGGCGTACCCGGGTGCTGCGCGGTTTCGACGCCCGGGTGGACGCCTCCGTCCGCCCGTACGACGGGGTCCGCGCCGAGGGGCAGCCGCCCCGTGACCGGGAGCTGGCGATCGCCATCTCGGAGATGAAGCTGGTCAAGGACGAGTGGGAGATCGGCCAGCTCCAGGACGCGATCGACGCCACCGTACGCGGCTTCGAGGACGTGGCCCGCGTCCTGCCCGCCGACCGGGCGGTCTCCGAGCGGCTGCTGGAGGGGGTCTTCGCGCTGCGCGCCCGGCACGACGGCAACGACGTCGGGTACGGCTCGATCGTCGGCGCCGGCGAGCACGCAACGATCCTGCACTGGGTGCACAACCACGGTGCCACCCGTCCGGGTGACCTGCTGCTCATGGACATGGGCGTCGAGGGCCGCAACCTCTACACCGCCGACGTGACCCGCGTGCTGCCGGTCAGCGGCCGGTTCACCGCCCTGCAACGCCAGGTCTACGACATCGTGTACGCCTCGCAGCAGGCCGGCATGGAGGCCATCCGCCCTGGGGTGAAGTTCAAGGACGTCCACCTGACCTGCATGCGGGTCCTCGCCGAGGGCCTGTCCGACCTGGGTCTGCTCCCGGTGAGCGTGGACGAGGCGATGGACGAGAAGTCGACCGTCTACCGGCGGTGGACGCTGCACGGCTTCGGTCACATGCTCGGCATCGACGTGCACGACTGCTCGAACGCCCGCAAGGAGACGTACCGCGACGGCGCCCTGGGCGAGGGCTACGTGCTCACCGTGGAGCCGGGTCTGTACTTCCAGCCGGAGGACGAGCTGGTCCCCGAGGAGCTGCGCGGCGTCGGTGTGCGCATCGAGGACGACGTGCTGGTCACCGCGACGGGTGCGGTGAACCTCTCGGCCGGGCTGCCGCGTACCTCGGACGAGGTGGAGACCTGGCTGGCAGAGCAGCGCGAGGCCGGCCCCCGCCTGCCCGGCTGACCGCGACACAAGCAACACCCGCAACCTCACGCCCGGGCCGCGACGTCTCACCGTCGCGGTCCGGGCCTGTCTCTGCGGCCCGACCTCGTCCGCCCGCCTCAGCGACGGCGATCCGACGACGTGATCCCCGGTGGGGACCTGGCACCTTCCGTCGGCGTTTGCGCTGCTCACACCCTTACCGCCACGCCGGCCGGTTCACCGGCTCCTGCCGCCACCTGCACCATATGCGGAGTTATCTCGGATAAGTCCACATCGCGAAGATGGTTCTCATACGGTGGGGATCGGAGGCTACAACCCGTTTGTAGCTGGTCGTGGCGCCTCGGGCGGTGCGATCCCGTCTGGTAGCAGGAAGGGCGGAAGGCTCTGATGTCCTACGACGTAACGAGTACCGACGGCGGGGCCTCGTCAGCTCCGCCGACACGACGAAGGCGGGCGCTCTGGGTCGCCGGCGTGGCCGGGCTGACCGGCGTGGTCGGCCTCGCGGCCCTCGGCGGCCTTGCCGCACGCGACGACAAGCCCAGCTCCGACCGGGTGTCCGACGCCCAGCCCTCGACCAACCGGCAGAACGCCAGCGACGCCGGGGACACCGCCGACGGCGGCAAGGAGGCCGGCGGCCGGGACGACGAGTGGGGTGGCGACGACTGGAGCGGCTTCGACGACCGGGCCGACAAGCGTGCCGAGAAGGACCGGGGTACGCAGGTCCCCTGCGACAGCGACAAGCTGATCCAGGCGATCACGTACGCGAACAACGCCAGCGGCGGCGTGCTGGAACTCGCCAAGGGCTGCACGTACATCCTGACCCGCAACCAGGACGGCAACGGCCTTCCGGTGATCACCCAACCGATCACCCTCAAGGGGGAGCACACGACGATCGGTCGTGAGGCCACCGCCGACTACTTCCGCATCCTCAACGTCGGCCCGGGCGGAGACCTCGTTCTCAAGGGTCTGAGCATCAAGGGCGGTCAGACCATCCAGCGCGCGATGACCGCGGACCCGGCGACGGTATGGGCGCCGTACTCGACGTCGGTCCGGAACACGACGGCCAAATCGGCCGCGGCCAAGCCGGCCACCGCGCCAGCCAAGCCCGCCGCAGTAGCCAAGCCGGTCGCGCCGGCGGCCAAGCCGACCACGGCGGCCGCCAAGCCCGCAGCGAAGCCGGCGGCCACGGCGGCAGCGAAGCCGGCGGCCACGGCGGCAGCGACCACGGCGGCCAGGCCCACGGCGACGGTGGCGAAGCCGGCGACGGCCGGGCCCGCGGCGGTACCGCTGGTGCAGGAGCCGGGGACCAACGACGGTGCCGGGGTGCTGGTGCAGCCCGGTGGCCGCGCGGAGATCCTGGACAGCGAGGTGCTCTACAACCAGTCCGGCGGCAACGGTGGCGGGTTGGCCAACTTCGGCAGCACCCGTCTCAGCAGGACCACGGTGGCGCACAACACGGCCTTCTTCCACGGCGGCGGCATCTTCAACGCCGGGGTGCTCCAGGTCGACGAGTCGAAGATCAAGGACAACACGGCAATCATCGGCGGTGGCGGTATCGCCAACGGCGCGGCCGGGATCTTCACCGAGGACGTCGACGGCGGCTCGGTGTGGGTCTACAAGAGCGAGATCACCGACAACGAGACGCTCGGCTTCGGCGGCGGCGTCCTGGACGTCGGGGGCACCACGACGCTGCACGAGACGACGGTCAGCGGCAACACGGCGGTCCTCGCCGGCGGCGGGGTGGCCGCGGCCGACAGCCAGCTCACCCTCGAGCAGGCCACTGTCGCGAGGAACAGCACCGCCGGTGTGGGTGGCGGCGTGGCGGTCGCCTTCGACAGCACCGCGACGATCGAGGACACCACCATCAGGGACAACACCGCCGGCTTCTTCGGCGCTGGCCTCTACAACGAGGACAGCGTCACCACGCTGCGCGACAGCGAGGTGGTGGGCAACCGGGCCATCGGGCCGTTCGGCAGCGGCGGCGGCATCTACAACACGGACGGCGGCGAGGTCACGCTGCGCCGGACGACTGTGTCGCACAACGTCGCGACCTTGCCGCCGGGCGGGATCTCCAACGGCCTCGGCAGCTTCGTACGACTGGACGACGAGTCTGCGGTGTCGGCCAACCGCCCCACCAACTGCCTGAACGTTCCCGGTTGCTTCTGACCGGAACGGGTGGCTGATCCACATAGAGGGCGCGCCCCTCCGAGCCGGTCTCCGGCGAGGAGGGGCGTACCCATTTGGGCTGCTCACGGGCCCGGCGACCGGCTTGGGGGGGCCGTCCCGAACCGGGGCTTCCGGACCCCTCCGGGCCCGCTACGAACCTAATGTGGGGTTGTTTCGGATAAGCCCGCGAGGCGAGGAACATTCTCATAAGTTGGTTTTGGGAGCTACAACCGATTTGTAGCAGGGGACGCCCGCCTGAGGGCGGCGACCCTGTCTGGTACGAGGAGAGGGCAGAGAGCTCCGATGTCCAACTACCTAACGAACAACGAAGCCTCCGGGCGGGCGGCGGCCAAGCGTCGCCGCAAGCTCTGGCTCGCCAGCGGCGTGGCCGGTTTGACGGGCGTGGTCAGTCTCGCGGCGGTGGGCGTCGCGGGCAGCGCCGGTGCGGTCGGCCTGAACTGGAACACCACGCAGGTGAGCAAGGACGGCGACCAGCGCGGCGACGAGGGCCGCGACTGGGACAAGGACAAGGACCGCGACCAGGGCCGGGACAAGGACCAGGAGCGCGGGAAGGAGGTGCCCTGCGACACCGACAAGCTGATCCAGGCGATCGTCTTCGCCAACAACAAGCACGGCGGTGTGCTGGAGCTGGCCAAGGGCTGCACCTACAACCTGTCCCGCAACGACTTCCAGGGCAACGGCCTCCCGGTGATCACCGAGGACATCACCCTCAAGGGTGACCACACGACGATCGCCCGGGAAGCGACCGCGGACTACTTCCGGATCCTCAACGTCGGCACTGGTGGGCACCTCACCATCAAGGGCCTGACCATCAAGGGTGGCCAGACCCTCGAACTGCTCGAGGCTGTCGAGCCGGCGGCCGTCTGGGCGTCCTACTCGGACTCTGAGGCGATCGCGGCTCAGGTGAAGGCGGGTGTTCCGCTGAACCAGGCGCTCACCGCCCGGCAGGCCAACCCGAAGGCGGGCCTGAAGGCGGCACCGAAGGCAGCGCTCAAGGCCGCGCCGAAGGCCCAGGCCGGCGTGGTCACGCCGCTCGTGCAGCAGCCGGAGCCCACCGACGGCGCCGGCATCCTGGTCCAGCCGGGCGGCACCGCTGAGATCCTGGAGTCCGAGGTCGTCCTGAACCAGTCCGGCGGCAACGGCGGTGGCGTGGCCAACTTCGGCACCACGCAGATCTGGCACAGCACCGTCACCCGGAACACCGCCTTCTTCTTCGGCGGCGGTGTCTTCAACGCCGGCCTGCTCAAGGTCGAGGAGTCGAAGGTCACCGACAACACCGCCGTGATCGGCGGCGGCGGCATCTCCAACGGCGCGGCGCCGATCTTCACCGATGATGTCGACGGCGGGACCGTCGAGCTGAAGAAGACGGAGATCACCGACAACGAGACGCTCGGCTTCGGCGGTGGCCTCCTCGACATCGGCGGCAACACCACGGCGTACGAGACGAAGTTCGCCTCGAACACCGCGGTCCTCGCCGGCGGTGGTCTGGCCGCGGCGGACAGCCAGCTGAACCTGCACCACGTCAGTGTCGAGAAGAACAGCACCGCGGGTGTCGGTGGCGGTGTGGCCATCGCCTTCGACAGCGCGGTCACGTTCGAGAAGAGCAGCATCAAGGACAACACCGCCGGCTTCTTCGGCGGCGGGCTCTTCAACGCCGACAGCGTCACCACGCTGCGCGACAGCGAGGTCGTCGGCAACCGGGCCATCGGCCCGATCGGGGTCGGCGGCGGCATCTTCAACATCTTCGGCGAGGTCACCCTGTCGAAGACGACTGTCGCCCACAACTTCTCCACCTTCGCTCCGGGCGGTGTCTTCACCTTCTTCGGCGAGGTGAACGTGGACGACAAGTCGGCGATCACGGCGAACCGTCCGACCAACTGCCTGGCCATCCCGGGCGGCACCATCGAGAACTGCTTCGCCTGATCACCCTCGGGTGACAGCAGCAGGACCCGAACACACCAGAGACCGGCCCCCTTCCGCACGACGCGGAAGGGGGCCGGTCCGTCGTCATTTCTGGACGAACACCGCCACGCTGCGCGCCGGCACCGTGAACGTGCCGGACGCCCTGTCGAACGCGGCAGTGCGCAGCACCGGGTCGGCCGACGTCAGCAGCACCGGGTGCAGTGCCACGTTCGCGCCGCGCAGACCTGCCACCGTCTGCGTCGCCGCCGTCGGGGTGCTGTTGAAGACGACTGCCAGCGACGTGTACGGGCCGCCCAGCCCGCGGGCGTCCAGGGTCATGGTGAGCACGCCCGGCGTCTCCCGCTCCCCGGACAGCGGGAACGCCACCCGCTGCTGCACCTGCGCGGCGGTGGCCAGCCCGAACACCGGCGACGACGCCCGGATGCGCAGCAGCTCGGCGTACCGTGCGTCGGTGGTGGTGATCGCCGCGCAGTCCGGCACCAGCGCCGGGTCGGCAAGCAGCGGCCTCGCGTACGACCACTTGTCCTCGTTGTCCTGCGCGGGTGGCAGGCCGGCGCCGAAGCCGTTGCCCTGTTCGCAGTTCCAGCGGATCTGGTTGAACCAGTCACCTGAGTTGTACGAGTTGCGGTCCAGCGACTTCGACCGCAGCCGTTCGGTGCCGGCGGTGACGAACCCGGTGCCCTGTCCCAGCACCACTGTGCCCAGCGCCAACACCTGCATCCGGGAGCGGTCCGCCGCCGAGGTGCCCTGCGGCAGTTTGTACGCCAGCGCGTCGTACAGGATCTCGTTGTCGTGCGCGTCGACGTAGGTGACGGCCTCCCCCGGCGCTGCGGTGTAGCCGGCCGGGGAGCCGTTGTAGTCCACCTGCGCGCCGGTGACCTGCCGTCCGGCGGTGTCGGTGAACCGGTATTCGCGCAGGTTGCCGGTGAGCCCGACCTTGATCAGGTCGTGGGCGTGCAGCAGGCGGGCCTTCTGCTCGGCCGCCGACCCGTTGACGGCGTCGCCGTTCGGGTCGGTGTAGAGCCCGGACGCGAAGCCCTGGACGCGCGGGTTGGCGTCGAACGGGCCGCCGCCGCGCACCGCGTCGCGCAGCCGGTCGTTGAAGGTGCCGATGCCGGTGCCTGCCATGTTGGCCTGGGTGGCCTGCACGAACCGGGCGTCGTTGGCGACCTCGCCGAAGTTCCAGCCCTCGCCGTACAGCATGATCGACCGGCCGTCCACGCCGTCGCGGGCGACCGTCAGCCGGTCGAGTGCCCTGCGGACGGCCAGGATGTTCGCCTTCGGGTGGTGCCCCATCAGGTCGAACCGGAAGCCGTCCACCTTGTACTGCCGCGCCCAGGTGACAAGCGAGTCGACCACCAGCTTGCCCATCATGGCGTGCTCGGGCGCGGTGTTGGCGCAGCAGGTGGAGTTGGCCACCGTGCCGTCCTCCAGCAGCCGCTGGTAGTAGCCGGGCACGATCTGGTCGAGCACCGACGTGTCGTCGGTGCCGGCGGCGGACGTGTGGTTGTAGACGACGTCCATGACGACCCGCAGGCCCGCGCCGTTGACCCCGGCGACCATCGAGCGGAACTCGGTGGTCCGCGCCGCGCCGGCCGGGTCGACGGCGTAGCCGCCCTCGGGCACCGAGTAGTGCAGCGGGTCGTACCCCCAGTTGTAGCCGTCGGTTTCGGCGACCGCCGCCACGCACTTCTGCTGCTCGGCCGAGTCCGGTGGCAGCGCCGCCAGGTCACAGGCCGGCTGGCGCTGGTCGGCGCGCTTCTCCGGGATGGTGGCGAAGTCGAACGCCGGCAGCAGGTGCAGGTGGGTGACCCCGGCGTCGCCGAGCGCCCGCAGGTGGGTCATGCCCGCCGTCCTCGGGTCGGTGAAGGCGAGGAACGTCCCCCGCCGTTCGGCCGGCACTGTGTCGTCGGCCATCGAGAAGTCCCGCACCGACAGCTCGGAGACCTGCGCCTTCGCGGCCGGTACCGGCGCCGGTTTGCGCAGGGTGCGCCAGCCGGCCGGGGCCAGCGCCGGGTCGTTCAGGTCGACGATCTGGCTGTGCGTGGAGTCCGCGGCGAGGGCCACCGAGTACGGGTCGGTCACCGAGGCGGTGACCATCTTCTGCGCCGCCGGTTGCCACGCCTGCACCTGGTAGCGGTAGTACTTCCCGACCCAGGTGTGGTTGCCGCGTACCGACCACACACCGGTGCGGTCGTCGCGGCGCATCGGCACCGTCGTCGGCTGCGCGGTGGGCGAGTCGAACAGGTGCAGCGCCACCGTGCGGGCCGTCGGCGCCCACACCGCGAGGCTCGGCGTACGGCCGGCGAACGTCGGGCCGAGCGTCGCGTCGGCGGCCCTGGCGTACACGTCGTCGAGCACGCCGGGGATCTGCACGCCTGTCGCGGCGAGCAGGGCACCGTCGGCGTCGCGCTCGGTGACGAGCAGCTGCCCCCGCAGCGCCGCCGGGACCCTGGCCAGGTCACCCCGGTCCAGCGTGAAGCTCCGGTACGACCACAGGTGCGGGAACGCCGTGCGTTGGGCCTCGGTGAGCCCGTTGCGCTGCGCCCGCAACGGCAGACTGGTGTACGTCCCGGCCAGCTCGCCGTCGACCACGCTGACCCCGCCGGCCGGCGCGGTGACCAGCGCGTACGTCTTCCCGTCGGTGGGTCCGGTCTGCCAGGCCACTGTGGACCTGTCGATCCAGTGCGCCTTCTGCCTGCTGATGTCGGTGTCCCCGCTGGCGCTTGTCGCGGTCGTCGGCAGCAGGCGGCCCGGGGTGGCGGCGAGCAGCCACACCTCCCGGCCGGCGCTGGCGAAGTCGAGCCGCTGGTCGTCGGGCAGGTCCTTGGTGTCGCCGTTGTGGATGATGTAGTTCAGCCCGGTGGCACCGGCCGCCAGCGGTACCCGGAACACCGCGCCGAACGCGTCGACCGAGCTCGGGCGCAGAGGGCTCGACCACTCCGTCGGGGTGGCCGCCCCGTCCCAGAGGTGCAGGCCCCAGCCGTCGTAGTTGCCGTCGGCCCGCCGGTAGTGGATCACGGCGGTGCCCTCCTCGACAGGTGGGGCCGGTTCACCCGCGGCTGCCTGCCGGGTCGGGTAGATCACCGGGTCGCCCTGCTTGAGCCAGATCTCACCTGTGGAGGTGACGTCGATGCTGCGGTCCTGGGCGACGTCCTTGGTGCCGTTCCTGTCGACCACCACGAAACCCACGGACTTCGCGCCCGGCTTGAGTTTCACCCACGCGAACCGGCCGTAGGAGTCCTCGCCGGCGAACGGCTGCCCCTTGGGCCACTCGGTGACGTACGCCGGGTCGATGTCACCCCACGCGTACAGACCCCAGTCGTCGTAGCCACCGGCGGGGCGCTGGTAATGCACCACCGCCCACTCCCGGGACTCGCCGAGCGGCGGCGTACCGACGACGGCGGTGGACCGGGCCGTGGCGGTGCGGCCCCGGCCGTCGCGGACCACCGCCCTGTACTCGACCCGGGTGCCCCCGGCCAGGCCGGTCAGGTCGTGCCGCACCGTGTACGGCGCGTGGTCGGCGCTGCCCAGCAGCGTCCACTTCCCGCCCGCGACCCGGGCGGCGACGGTGACTGTCGCGAGGGGGTCGCCTGTCACCTGGGCGGTGACGGCGGCCCGGGTGGCGACCGGCGCGTCCGGGGCGGGGCTGGTGATGGTGACACGCGGCGCGGCGGTCGGGCGCGCGATGGGGGTGCCGGCGCGGTGCACCACCGCCGACAGGGGCGGCACGGTGACTGTGAGTCTGCCGTCGGTGCCCGCCGTGGTGGTCTGGCTGCCGCCGTAGACGCCTGTGAAGGTGGCGCCGGCCGACCAGGTGTCCACCGTGACAGTCTGCGCGGTGTCGGCGTTGTTCACCGCCACCACGTACTCGGTGCGGTCGGCGGGGGCGATCCGGGAGGCGGCGAAGACACCCGGGCCGTCGGCGGCGTACCTGGTGACCTGTACACCGTCGCGCAGCGCCGGGTGCGCCTGGCGCAGCCGGCCCAGCTCGGCGATGGTCCGGTACAGCGGATGGTTCGTGTCGAACTGGTCGCTGGCGTGGGTGCGGTCCGTGCCGAGCAGGTCGTCGTCGAGGTAGTCGGGGACCTTCGACGCGAACATGTCCTGCCGGGCGTCCTTGTCCCCGCCGGGGCCGGTGAAGCCCTGCTCGTCGCCGGAGTAGACCACCGGCTGGCCACGGGTGAGGAACATCAACTGGTGGGCGAGCTGGTCACGCCGCAGGTGGCTGGCCGCATCGGTGCCACCACCGGCGATGAACGAGCCGATCCGGCCCATGTCGTGGTTGCCGAGGAACGTGGTCAGGCGACCGGCGTCGGTGTCCCGGGCGGCGTACAGGTCGTCGCGGGCGTACACGTCGGCAAGCGCCTTCGCCGAGCCGGCGCCGGCGGTGTAGCCCCGCGCGGCCTCCTGGAAGGCGAAGTCGAGGGTGGCCGGCAGGCCGCCCTGCCGGACGTAGCTGGAGGTGATCTCCGGGTCGGCGCTGTACACCTCGCCGAACATGAAGAAGTCCTTCTTGCCCGCCTTCTCGGCGGCCCGCTCGATGCCCGCGCTGAACTGCGGCCAGAAGTCCATGTTGACGTGCTTCACGGTGTCCAGCCGGAACCCGTCGACGCCTGTAGCGCCGATCCAGTCCCCGTACGCCTTGGTCAACCCTCGCACCACCTCGGGACGTTCGGTCCACAGATCGTCGAGGCCGAAGAAGTCGCCGTACTCGCTGTTCTCGCCGGCGAAGGTCGAGTCGCCCCGGTTGTGGTACATGGTGGCGTCGTTCAGCCAGGCCGGCACCTTCACCGTGGCGTCCGCCGGCTCGTCGAACGTCGGCGTGTACGGGAACGACTCCCGGTCGACCTGCGGGAAGGCGCGGCTGCCGTCGGCGTAGTTGCGGTCCTCGAACGCCCGTCCCTGCGCGTCGGTGTACGGCGAGGTCGCCTTGTCCACGTACGCGTACCTGTCCTCGGCGTACTTGATGACGTCTGCGGTGTGGTTGACGATCACATCGAGGTAGATCTTGATGCCGCGCTGGTGGGCGAGCCTGACCAGCCGCTTCATCTCCTCGTTGGTGCCGAAGTGCGGGTCCACCTGGGTGAAGTCGGTGATCCAGTAGCCGTGGTAGCCGGCCGAGACGTCGTCGCCCTCGCCCTGCACGGGCCGGTTCTTGAAGATCGGCGCGAGCCAGATGGCTGTGGTGCCCATCCCCTGGATGTAGTCGAGCTTGTCGATGACGCCCTTGAGGTCGCCGCCGTGGTAGAAGCCCTTGTCGGCCGGGTCGAGCCCGGTGCGGAGCCGATCACCGGTGAGGCCGCCTCGGTCGTTGCGGGGGTCGCCGTTGGCGAACCGGTCCGGCAGGACGAAGTAGAACTGCTCGGCGCGCGCGGAGGTGTCGCCCGCCTTCAGCAGCGCGTCGGCTGTGGGCTCGTCGCGCCACTGGACGGCGCCGGCGACGGCCAGGGCGTCGGCGTCGGACGGACGGCTGTCGTCGGTGGCGCCGAGCTGGCGCACCGCGACCGGGGCGCCGACGAGGGTGACGGTGAGCAGGGAGACGAGAGCCAGCAGGGCGGTGCGCGGTATCGGCGGGGGTTTCATCGACGCCTTCCTCTGGTGGATTGGCCGCACGCTAACCCTTGCCGAAACATTCTGCAATACCTTGCAAACATGGTCGCAACAAAGCAGCGTCCTTGCGGAAGCGGCGCGTCAGAAGCCGCTGCACCGCACCCCGTCGACAGTGCACCCCCGCGGCGTGACGGACGCCCGCTCCAGGTGGAACCGCAGCGCCGCCGACCCGTCGGGCGGCACGTCAACCCCGCTGACGTACGTGAAACCACCGTCGAACTGCCGCACCGTCCCCTGCGGCACGCCCTCCACCCAGGTCGTCACCAGCCGCCCACCGCCGGAGAACTCGAAGCGCACCGTCCAACCACGACGAACGCCCGACGCGTTGACGACAAGCACCTCACCGATGAACCCGCCGTCGAAGCTCTGCACCACCCGATACCGGCCACCGACCGCCGGCGCCTGCGCAGCGCGCGTGGCCGCCCGCGTCGGCGTCACCCCGGCCGTCGGTGCCCGCGACACCGCCGAACTGCTCGACGGCACCCCGGTGGCACGCGGCGACAGCCCCGGCAACAGCGCCGGCGACGACGACCCGGTAGGCGTCGGCGTCGGCTCCTCCGACGGCACCGCCGGCAGCGGCAACGCCGGCGGAGGCGAACCGGCGTCCGGCGCCGGACTACGCCCCCGGTACGCGCCCAGGGCCACGATGAGCAGCACCACCATCACCACGACACCGGCCAGCACCACGATCCACGGCGACGACGCGATGGCGACCGGACCACGGGACGGTCGACGGGCACGACGCATGCCGAACATGTACCTCCCTCAGCAGGCCGTCCGGGCAGCGTAGCGACCGACGGCCAGGCCCGGAAGCGCCGACGACGACCTGGCGATCAGCCGAGGCGGCAGGCCAGCCCGTTCACCGCGCACCGCAGCGGCCGGGAACCCGACTCGCCCCAGCCCAGCCGCAACCGCACCGTCCGGGTGTCGCCCGGGGCCAACGAACGGGTGCCCCGCAGGACGAACTCGCCGTCGCCCCGCCCCCACACAGAAACCCCCGAGTCGTCGTTCACCCGCAGGGCCCACACGTCGTCGTCGTACGTCAATTCCACCCGCCAGTCCACCGACTGGCCCGTGGAGTTCGTGACCGACAGCACCGCCGCGGTCCCGTCGCGGCCATCCGTACCGACCTCGTACCGCGCGCTCACCGTCCTCGCCGACGTCGAAGCCACGGCCGGCGCGCTCCCCCGCCCGGGCGACGGCGACGCCGTGGCGACCCGGGGCGACGGCGCCCGACTGCTCCGCGACGGCCGCGGCGACACCGTCCGCCGCTCCACCCCCGCCGGCGTCGGCCCACCCGTCGGCGACACCGCCGCCGGCACCGTCGGCAGGAACACCGGCGGCGCGGCGCGCGGCCCGTCACCCTTCTCCCGGGTACGGAACGACAGCAACGCGACCACCAACAACGCCACAAGCACACACACGCCGAGTAGCACCACGACCCATGGCACCGACGCCAACAGTCGAGCCGTCCGCGCCTCTGCCGCACCCTCCGGCCGCACCGCCATCAGGTCTCCCCTCGTCCCCACCGACGCGCCAGCGTAGCCAGCACCGACCGATCGGGCCGATCGGCCCACCCGACACCACGAACGGGCCGGTCGCGCAGGCGACCCCGGCCGATCAGGCCGTCCGGACGACCGTGCAGATGACCGGCTCCGAGTCGGCGGTACGCAGCAGATAGCGGTACCGCTCACCCGGCACCGAGCACCCCCGGCTGTCCAGGAACTCCCACTCCACCGCCACCATGGTCAGCAGCGCGGACAACGGCTGGACGTCCTCGATCCGGGCGTGCGCCGCGACCAACTCCCGGTCCTGGTAGTCGGGGGCCGCGCCCACGAAGGACAGCGCCACCGCCGCCGGCGAGGTGAACGAGAAACTGTACGTGTCGGCCACCACCAGTCCGGGCAGGGCGTAACAGCCGGCGAGGGCCGGCAGGTCACCGGAGACCAGCGCCACGCCGTACCTGTCGAAGAAGTCCGCCAGCGTGTCGAGATCGGTGGAGGCGTTCACGGCGACAGCAATTGCCTGTCACCGGCCCGGCCAAACCTCAACGCGGCGGAACGTGGACCTCGATCTCCGCACCCAGGCCCGCACCCGAGGCCAGACCCAGATCGTCCCCGCTCCAGAACCGCCCCGGGTCGTACCAGTTCGGACGCCGTCCCGCCGGCAGCAACCCCATCGCCTCATAGGTCACCGCCACCACCTCCGCGCAGTACGCCGTCTCCAACGCCCGCTCCCGCGCCTCGGACGTCCGCGCCGGCTGGGACCCGAGGCGCCCGGGACGCGGCAGCGCCGGCACCCGTCCCCGCACCCACCGCCACGCCAGCTGCGCGGTCGACGGGAACGGCGTCCCGTCCAGCCGCGCGATCGTCCGCAGCACGGCCCGTTCCATCTCCCCGTCCGCCGGCGGGTCGAGCTGCCGCAGCCAGGCCCGCTGGCAGTACCGGTTGGCCCAGACGCAGACCGCGTCCCGCAGGTCGTGCAACTGCACGCCCCGCTGATGACCGCCCGACCACAGATCGGGCAGCGACCGCCCCAGCTCCGCGTGCCACATCAATGGCGGCATGTCGTCCAGGACCACCGCCATCCCGACGTGGTTTACCGGGCTGTTGGTGGTCAACTGGATCGCCCGGTCCGGCACGCTGCGGCCCCGGAACACCCACACGTCACCGGTGCGGGTCAACTCGACGGCCTCATCCAGGCTGATGCTCATGAGGGTCTACCCTAGGCCGATGCGGCAACGGATGCGGTGGTGGAAGGTCCTCGGGCTCGCCGGCCTCGCCGGCGTCGCGGCGTCCGGCGTGGTCATCGCCCGCGCCGAACGACGACGGCGCGCGTACACCCCCGAGGAGATCCGGCAGCGGCTCCTCGAACGGCACGCACAAGCCGGGGAGAACTCCCCTGTGGACGACGCGCGGGGCACCGTCACCGACGGGTGACCGATATCGTGCGCAGATGACGACACCCGTCGCCGAGCGACCCTTCGTCCTGGCCACACCCGCCGCGCCCGTCGAACGGCACGGCACCGTCGACCTGTACGTGCCGGCCCGCACCGGGCCGGCACCGGCAGTCGTCGTGGTGCACGGCGCACCACTCCCACCAGACGTGCCCGACCCCCGCGACTGGCTGCTCTACCGCGGCTACGGCGCACTGCTCGCCGAGAGCGGCGTGGTCGGCGCGCTGATCAGCTACCAGGTCACCGAACTGTCGGCAATGCCCGCCTCGGCCGACGACATCGCCGCGATGGTCGAGCAGGTCCGCGCCGACCCTCGGGTCGACCCCGACCGGGTGGTGCTCTGGTTCTTCTCCGGCGGGAGCCTCTTCGCCGCCGACTGGCTCCGCGACGCGCCGCCCTGGCTGCGCGGGATCGCCCTGACCTACCCGCTGCTCGTCCCGTTCCCCGGCTGGGACGTCGACGCGCGGTTCCTCCCCGTCGACGCGCTCGCCGCCGGCCCCGGCGTCCCGCTGGTGCTGACCCGCGCCGGGCGGGACATCCCCCCGGTCCTGGCCGGCATCGACGCGTTCCTCCCGGCAGCGGCCAGCCACGGCTGGCAGGTCCAGGTGATCGAGGTGCCGGACGGGCAGCACTCCTTCGACATCCTCGACCACACGGCCCAGTCCAGCGAAGCCGTGCTCGCCGCCCGCGACGCGGTCCTCGCCCTGCTCGACACCCAGTGACCCACCTGCTCGCATGATCGTCCTCGATCCTTGTTGTAGTGGTCACCTGCGTGCGGTGAGGGGCCTCTTTCCAGGATCGAGCACATCGTGAGGGCTGGGGTCGTTGTCGTCCTTCTGCGCCTGTGCTGCGACATGGGCCGCGCGCGTCGGTTGTCCGGTCTGACGCCCGGGTGGTCCCCGGGCGCGTTCTCGTCTCAGGCGGCGTGCGATTCCGGGCCGCCCAAGATCGGCAGCAGTTTCGGGGATGTTGCTGTGTCAGCGCGTGGTGAGGCAGCAGTTTCCCTGACGTTGTGGGGATCTTGGGGGGTCGTGTCGGGTGGGTTAGACCTCCGGTCGTGGTCATCACGCCGCCTCGGGTGCAGTCCGTCGCCTACAGGGCGCGGTCTGGTGAGGGTGCCTGGTTGCGGGGGTGGTCGGGGGGAGATCCGGTCTGGCGGCGGATGGGCGGGTTGTCCGGTTGGGCGGGTCCGATTGTGGGGGCGGCTGTCGGTTTGGGTGTCGCTGTCTCGTGGTTGGCGTCACCGTGGGGGCGGAATCGGGGCTGGGGTGGGGTCGTTATACCTGGCACGCCGCCGCGACTTCGGGTCGCGGGGCGGGGTGGCCGCCGGGAACACCGGCCGGGTCGCCTCGGTTGTATCCCCCCGCACGGCCAAGCACGGGCTGTCAGCCCGGCGGAATGATCCGCTGTCGCCGGTCGTTGCACAGTCTCCCGACGCCGGCCCCCAAGGGCCGCCGGGAGCGAAGACCTTTTCCCCCTTGCACGTGCGGCACGCCCATCCCCTTTGGCGTGCCGTGTACCCCCGACATGCAGAGGAGCACGCCATCATGCGTACCGATCTGATTCGTAAGACCGCTCTGACCGCCGCCGGCCTCGCGTTCACCGGTGGTGCCATCGCCGGACCGGTGACCGCCGCGTATGCCGCGTCGGACGCCAAGCCCAGTGCGCAGACGCAGTCCGACCGCAAGCCCGCCGGTGAGCGTCAGCTGGGTGTGCGCTACGAGGCCCAGCCGAACTTCTACTACTGCGGCCCCGCCGCCGCCCGTAACGCGCTGAGTGTGCAGGGCAAGGACATCAGCGTCGACGCCATGGCCAAGGAGATGGGCACCACCGAGGCCGGCACCAACTCCATCAACGACATCACCCCCGTGCTGAACAAGGAGACCGGTAAGAACGACGCCTACCGGTCGGTCGAGATCAGCACCCCGGCGGCCGACGACAAGCAGACCGACAAGCTGCGCGCCGACATCGTCAAGACCGTCGACGACGGTCGGGCCGTGGTCGCCAACATCGCCGGCACCACCACCGACACCGACGGCGGCGTGCACTCCTTCGAGGGCGGGCACTACATCAGCGTCGTCGGCTACCGCGACAACGGCCAGACGGTGAAGATCGCCGACTCGGCCGACCCGAACACCGCCTCGTACGAGGTGACCGTCGAGCACCTCGCCGACTGGATCGCCACCCGCGGCTACGCCACCAGCTGAGCACCAACCAACGACGAAGGGCCGGACCCCCACCACGGGGACCGGCCCTTCGTCGCGTCCAGGTCAGAGTTCGCTGGCCGCGCGGGTCGGCTCGGCGTCCGGGGTCGGCGAGGCGGTCTCGATCCGGTGGGCCCGTCGCCGCAGCCACCAGGTGCTGGCGAGGCCGGCCAACACCGCGAGGGCCAGGCCGGCCCAGGAGATGTCCTTGAGCCAGTGCTCGGCGGCCCGACCCACACTGAACAGCAGATAGGTGGTGCCGAACGCCCAGACCAGCCCGCCGGCCGCGTTGGCGATCAGGAAGCGCCGGTACGGCACGTGCAGTGCCCCGGCGAGCGGCCCGGCCAGGATCCGCAGCAGTGCCACGAACCGGCCGAAGAAGACCGCCCACACGCCGTGCCGGGCGAAGCTCTGCTCGGCGCGGACGAGTTGGGCGGGGCCGAGGTGTCGGGGGAAGCGCTGGCCCAGCCGGACGAGCAGCGGTCGTCCGCCCCGGCGGCCCACCGCGTACCCGATGGAGTCGCCGACGATCGCGCCTGTGGCCGCGGCGGCGGCCACCCACTCCGGCTCGACCACACCGGTGGCGGCGAGCAGAGCAGAGCTGACCAGGACGATCTCGCCGGGCAGGGGAACTCCCATGCTCTCGACGCCGATCACCCCGCCGACGAGCAGGTAGACGGCGATCGGTGGCAGGGACGTGAGCCAGTGCTGGACGTCGAACACAGTGGACCCCTTCCCCGGCGGGCCTCGAACCCTACCCGTGGCGAGCCTGTCGTACGTGCCGTCGCGGCGCGGCCGTGGAGATCGGCCGCACACCCCGCAGGCCGTCCTAGGAGGCTAGGGGTAAGACGAACCGAGCGGCGAGCGCGCCGGCTTGCGGAACTAGCAAGACGGACGTACGGTTTTGTTGAGAGCGGAATCGGCGGTAAGTGTCACCTAACCTCGGCGGCACCCCGACCGGTGCGACAGACTGCTCAGGACTACTCACGGTCGCTGGTGTGAAGGAGTACGACGTGGCGAGCCTCGACACCTTCGGTGCGAAGACCCAGCTACGCGTCGGAGACGCGAGCTACGAGATTTTCAAGATCGACAAGGTGGACGGCCACGATCGGCTGCCGTACAGCCTGAAGATCCTGCTGGAGAACCTGCTGCGGACCGAGGACGGCGCGAACATCACCGCCGACCACATCCGCCAGCTCGGCGGATGGGACTCCGCCGCCGACCCGAGCGTGGAGATCCAGTTCACCCCGGCGCGGGTGCTCATGCAGGACTTCACAGGCGTGCCCTGCGTGGTCGACCTGGCCACCATGCGCGAGGCGGTACGGGACCTGGGCGGCGACGCCACCAAGGTCAACCCCCTCGCCCCCGCCGAGCTGGTCATCGACCACTCGGTGATCGCCGACCTGTTCGGCCGCGAGGACGCCTTCGAACGCAACGTCGCGCTGGAGTACGAGCGCAACAAGGAGCGCTACCAGTTCCTGCGCTGGGGCCAGACCGCGTTCAACGAGTTCAAGGTCGTCCCCCCGGGCACCGGCATCGTGCACCAGGTCAACATCGAGTACCTGGCCCGCACGATCATGGAGCGCAACGGCCAGGCGTACCCGGACACCGTGGTCGGCACCGACTCGCACACCACGATGGTCAACGGCCTGGGCGTGCTGGGCTGGGGCGTCGGCGGCATCGAGGCCGAGGCCGCGATGCTCGGCCAGCCGGTCAGCATGCTGATCCCCCGCGTGGTGGGCTTCAAGCTGTCCGGCGAGATGCCGGCCGGCACCACCGCCACCGACCTGGTGCTGACCATCACCGAGATGCTGCGCAAGCACGGCGTGGTAGGCAAGTTCGTCGAGTTCTACGGCCCTGGCGTGGGCGCCGTGCCGCTGGCCAACCGGGCCACGATCGGCAACATGTCCCCCGAGTACGGCTCCACCGTGGCGATCTTCCCGATCGACGCGGAGACCATCCGCTACCTGGAGCTGACCGGCCGCGACAAGCAGCAGGTCGCGCTCGTCGAGGCGTACGCCAAGGAGCAGGGCCTCTGGCACGACCCGGAGGCCGAGCCGGAGTACTCCGAGCGCCTGGAGCTGGACCTGGGCTCCATCGAGCCGTCGCTCGCCGGCCCGAAGCGCCCGCAGGACCGGGTGCCGCTGGGCGCCGCCAAGACGCTGTTCCGCTCGGCGCTCACCGACTACGTCGCCGACGACTCCGTCGGTGAGCGGGACCTCAAGCCGGGCGTACCCCGCGAGGAGCTTCCGCGCGGCGCGAACGGCCCGGCCGACGAGGCCAGCGCCGAGTCCTTCCCGGCCAGCGACCCGCCGGCCAACGACTTCAGCGACCCGGCCGACGAGCCGCGCGACCTGGAGACGGCGGCGGTCGGAGCGGGTGGCCGGGCCAGCAACCCGATCCGGGTCACCGGCGCCGACGGCGTCGAGTACGAGCTGGACCACGGCGCCGTGGTGATCGCCGCGATCACCTCCTGCACCAACACGTCCAACCCGCAGGTGATGATCGGGGCAGCCCTGCTGGCCCGCAACGCCGTGGAGAAGGGCCTGACCCGCAAGCCGTGGGTGAAGACCACCCTAGCGCCGGGCTCCAAGGTCGTCATGGACTACTACGAGCGTGCCGGCCTCACGCCGTACCTGGACAAGCTCGGCTTCAACCTGGTCGGCTACGGCTGCACGACCTGCATCGGCAACTCGGGCCCGCTGCCCGAGGAGGTGTCCGCCGCGGTCAACGAGCACGACCTGTCGGTCGTGTCGGTGCTGTCCGGCAACCGGAACTTCGAGGGCCGGATCAACCCGGACGTCAAGATGAACTACCTGGCGTCCCCGCCGCTGGTGGTCGCCTACGCCCTCGCCGGCACCATGGACATCGACCTGGCCAACGAGCCGATCGGTGAGGACAGCGACGGCAACCCGGTCTTCCTGCGGGAGATCTGGCCGAACAGCGCCGAGATCCAGGACGTCATCGCCCAGGCGATCGGCGCGACCGGGTTCAGCGCCGCGTACGCCGACGTGTTCGCAGGTGACGAGCGGTGGCAGTCGCTGCCCACCCCGACCGGCGACACCTTCGCCTGGGCCGACGACTCCACCTATGTGCGCAAGCCCCCGTACTTCGAGGGCATGCAGCAGGAGCCGAGCCCTGTCGTCGACATCGCCGACGCGCGGGTGCTGGCCAAGCTGGGTGACTCGGTGACCACCGACCACATCTCGCCGGCCGGCTCGATCAAGGCCGACTCCCCCGCCGGCACGTACCTGGCCGAGCACGGCGTGCCGCGCCACGAGTTCAACTCGTACGGCTCCCGCCGGGGCAACCACGAGGTGATGATCCGGGGCACGTTCGCCAACATCCGGCTGCGTAACCAGTTGGTGCCGGGTGTGGAGGGTGGCTTCACCGTCAACCACCTCACCGGCGAGCAGTCCTCGATCTACGACGCCTCGATGGCCTACCAGGAGGCCGGCATTCCGCTCGTCATCCTGGCCGGCAAGGAGTACGGTTCGGGCTCGTCGCGGGACTGGGCGGCCAAGGGCACCATGCTGCTGGGCGTCCGGGCGGTCATCGCCGAGTCGTACGAGCGGATCCACCGCTCCAACCTGATCGGCATGGGTGTGCTTCCGCTGCAGTTCCCGGTGGACACCACAGCCGAGTCGCTCGGCCTGACCGGTACCGAGACGTTCACCATCACCGGTGTGACGGCGCTCAACGACGGCGAGACCCCGCGGACCGTGCGGGTCAGCACCGACACGGGCGTGGAGTTCGACGCGGTGGTCCGGATCGACACCCCGGGTGAGGCGGACTACTACCGGCACGGCGGCATCCTGCAGTACGTGCTGCGCCGCATGATCGCCAACTGACGTACCGTCGGCTCGCAGGCTCCTTCCCGCCTCGGCGGGAGGGAGCCTGCGTCGTATCCGGGTGGCTCCTTTCGAACGTAGCGCCGGCCGACCTCATACCTGGCCAATTCATGGGCCCATCATGTCGACCAGGCGGTACAGCCATCCGTCTTCCCGCCTCCGTCACGAGATCTTGGACAGTTTCCGTTAGCGCCGAACGGAGACTGTCCAAGATCTCGAAGTTCTGTCACTGGTTGGCTCGCCCGCACCGTCGCCACCGCTGCAATCGCAGCGAACGGGAGTGTGGTCGGCGCGTGGGGCCGTCGTATCAGCAGAAGACGCGACAGCGCGACACGTGCTCGGTGAGGGCCGCAGCCAGCTCGGACAGCGCCGTGAACCGCTCGACCCGCAGCGCATCGCCGCATTCCCCACACTCGATCCGCTCGGTCCGGAATGGCCACCGTCACGCATCAACGTTGACGGGCACCTGCATCGGCTTTTCCTCGGGCAGCACCGGCACCACCTCCGCATAACGGGCGGAACGCCCGCCTCTTGCCAGGAGGCGGGACGCCCCTCCATCTCGCAGCGACCCGTACCGACTCGCTGTCCACCACGAGCCGCGCCCTTACTTACACCAAAGTAGTGCCAGCAGTGCCGCCAGTGCAAGTAGTGCCATAGGTGCAAGCAGGGCTCGCGCGGGTAGGAAGGACCATGACGCACGTGCCCATCCCGTACACGGCCCGAGAGATCGAGGACGACCTGACTCGACGAATCGCCGCCGGGGAATTCCGGCCAGGCTCACGCCTACCCACGTACGACGCGCTGGCCGAGGAGTACGGATCAGCCCGACGGACCGTCGCCCGTGCCGTGGACGCTCTGAAGTCCCGCGGACTGGTGGTCGGCGTACCGGGCTCAGGAACCTTCGTCGCCGAGTAAGGCGTCGAGGTGGCCGACAACCTCGCGGGCGTCATCGGCGTACAGGACTTTAAGGACCCGGCCGGTCCGGCGCTCGCCTTTGACCCGGCGGCCTGGACCCGATTCCTGGTGTTGGCCAAGCGCGGCTGACCCCACACCGCTCGAGCGCGCCCGGCCTATCGGGCGAGGTCGGCAGCCCGGTGGAGCAGGGCGCGACGCTCAGCGGTCGAGTCCGCCGCAGCCGCCGCCGCCCGGAACAGCGCTTCGGCCCGCAGCCGGTCACCCTGTCGGGCCACCAGATCGGCCTCCACGGCCACGGCAAGCGGGTAACCGTCCAGGCCTCCTCCGGCACGTGCGGCTTCGAGCAGGGTCAGTCCGGCTGCCAGCCCGTACGCGTAGCCGTGCGCGACCGCCCGGTTGAGCGCCACCACCGGCGACGGCCTGATGCCCAGCAGGGCGTCGTAGGCGAGGGCGATCGCCGGCCAGTCGGTGTCGTCGACCGAGGTGGCGATGGCGTGGCAGGCGGCGATCCGGGCCTGCCACGCGTACGGCCCGTCGTGGCGTACCCGAGCAAGGGCGGCCAGGCCCTCGGCGATGGCCGCGCGGTCCCACCGCGCGCGATCCTGGCGGTGCAGGGTGAGCAGGTTGCCCGCGGCGTCCCGGCGGGCGTCCCGGCGGGAGTGCTGCAACAGCATCAGCGCCAGCAGGGCGGCCACCTCGGACTGCCCGGGCATCAGCGCGTCGAGCAGCCGGGCCAGCCGGACCGCCTCGTCGGCGAAGGCCGGCTCGCCGTCGGCGACGTAGCCCCTGGTGAACAGCAGGTACAGCACGGCGAGGACGCCGGGCAGCCGCTCGGTCAGGGCCGGCCCGCTCCGCACCCGGTACGGGATGCCCGCCTGGGCGATGCGGGCGCGGGCTCGGGTCAGCCGCCGGGTCATCGTCGACTCGCTGACCAGCAGGAGCCGGGCGATGTCGGCGGTGGGCACGCCGCAGATGGTGCGCAGCGTCAGCGCCACCCGGGCCTCCATCGCGAGCGCAGGGTGGCAGCAGGTGAAGATGAGCCGCAGCCTGTCGTCCACGAGGTCGTGCCCGGGTGGCGCGTCCGTCGGCGTGAGCAGCGCCAGGTCGTGCAGCTTGCGGCGCTCGGCGGCGGCCCGACGCAGCACGTCGAGCGCACGGTTGCGGGCCACCGTCATGAGCCAGCCGCCCGGGTTGGCCGGCACACCGTCCACAGGCCAGCGCTCCAGGGCCACGGCCGACGCCTCCTGGGCGCAGTCCTCGGCCAACGTCCAGTCCCCGGTCAACCGGATGAGGGTCGCGACGATCCGGGGGTACGCCTCGACGCCGGCGGCCGCGACGGCGTCCGCCGCGGCCACCGCGCCGGCTGGCGAGTCGGCGTGGGTCATCCGGTCAGTCGGGCAGGTCCGCGAACGGCCGCAGCTCCAGTCGCCCCTCGCGGGCCATCGGGTGGGTGCGGGCCACCTCGATCGCCTCGTCCAGGTCGGCGCACTCGAGCAGGTCGAAGCCCACGATCACCTCGGCGGTCTCCGCGAACGGCCCCTCGGAGACCAGCAGCTCGCCGGCGCGGACACGGACGGTGGTGGCCGCACTGGTCGGCGCCAGCACGTTGCCGGTCAGGCGGCGGCCACGGGAGTCGTTCTCCGCCACCCACTTGTGGATGTCGGGCAGCTCGGTGGGGTCGGTGTCCGGCTCGCTGTCGCTGCACACGAACATCAGGTACTTCATCTGGTCGCTCCCTCGGTTTCTCGGGGTATCACCAGCATGACGATCGGCCGGAGCCGTTCCGGACACCCTCTCCCGAAAAACCCCTGTCAGTTTCCCCCGGCGGCGCGGCGGCGGGCCTCGCGGGTCTTCATGGCGTGCTCCATGAGCGTCACGAGGACCTCCTTGCTGGACTCGCGCTGCCGGGCGTCGCAGAGCAGCACCGGCACATCCGGGTCCAGGTTCAACGCGGCCTGCACCTCGTCCAACCGGTACGTGCGGGCGCCTTCGAAGCAGTTCACGGCGACCACGAACGGGGTGCCCCGACCCTCGAAGTAGTCGATGGACGGGAAGCAGTCGGCCAGCCTGCGGGTGTCGGCAAGCACTACCGCGCCGATAGCGCCGAGCGCCAGCTCGTCCCAGACGAACCAGAACCGGTCCTGCCCGGGCGTGCCGAACAGGTAGAGCACCAGGTCGTCGCTGATGGTGATCCGACCGAAGTCCATCGCCACGGTGGTGGTGGTCTTGCCCTCCACCCCGGACAGGTCGTCGATGCCGACACCTGACTCGGTCAGCACCTCCTCGGTGCGCAACGGCCGGGTCTCGCTCACCGCGCCGACCATCGTGGTCTTGCCCACGCCGAACCCACCGGCGACCAGGATCTTGATCGCGGTGGGCAGTGGGGTCGCTCCCGCCGGCCGGTCAGAGTGCCCGTAGTCCATTGATTACCGCCTCGAAGATGCTGTTGTCGGGAAGACCGGCCGTGGTCTGCGGCTCGCGGACCTGCACCAGGCTGCGGGCCGCCAGGTCGCCGAGGAGCACCCGGATGGTGCCCACC
Source organism: Micromonospora sp. NPDC093244 (assembly GCF_040683695.1). Lineage (NCBI taxonomy): Bacteria > Bacillati > Actinomycetota > Actinomycetes > Micromonosporales > Micromonosporaceae > Micromonospora > Micromonospora sp. NPDC093244. The sequence goes on along the minus strand of NZ_JBFBEO010000001.1, from coordinate 717,761 downwards.
GGAAGGTCGAGATGGGCGGCGATCTCGGCGACGGACTGTATGCGTTGGCACAGCCCGACGATCGCCAGGTGTTCCGGGCCGAGGCCGACCTCCGGCGTGACCTCGGCTCGGGTCGCGGTGACAAGGGAGATCAGGTCGAACGTGCCGGTGACCGGGCGTGCCCGGCCACGCGTCACCGCGTACGGGCGCACCACCGGGCCCGCATGGTCGTCCACCCACTGATGGTCTGCGGAGTCTCCCTGCACCGTCATGGGCCCTACTTCTCGCCGGCCGGCTGCTCGACGCCTCGGGACGGGGAGGCGACGTACTTGCCGACCCGGGTGACAAGCATCGCCATCTCGTAGGCGATGAGGCCGACGTCGGCGTCCTCGGTGGCCAGGACCGCGAGGCAGGCGTTGCGGCCGGCGGCGGTGACGAACAGGAACGACGACTGCATCTCGATGATGGTCTGCTGCACCTGCCCACCACCGAAGCGCTTCCCCGCGCCCCGGGCCAGGCTCTGGATGCCGGCGGCCATCGCCGCGAGGTGTTCGCCGTCGTCCCGGCTCAATCCCTGGGAGGAGGCCATCAACAGTCCGTCGGTGGAGAGCGCGACCGCGTGCTCGGCCTGCTTGACCCGGCCCACCAGATCATCCAGCAACCACGTCAGGTCGGCACTCGAAGCCGTCTTCTGCGCCACTTCGTCGTCCTCTTCTCGCCCGGCTGTTGCGCCGTATTCGTCTGGGGCTGACCGTCACACCGTGCGGAGATCCGCATCCTCGGCGGCCGGTCAGGTAGCTTGCTGGTCCTCGTCACCCGGCTCGGGCGTCGCGCTCGGCGGGGTGCCCGCTCCGCCGCCGAGCAGTCGCGCCGCGTCGGTACGACCGCGTCGGGTGCCGGTCTGGTAGGAGCTCATCATCCGGCGCACCTGCTCCGGGGGGCGTGCCACGTCCTCGTCGTCGGTGTCTGTCGCCGCCGGGTCGTCACGCAGCTCGGGCACGATGTTCGCCTGTCGCACCCGGACCGGCAGGCCTGAGCCGGTGCGGTCGGTCTCGGCGCGGGCCGGCAGCGGCCCGGCGTCGGGAGCCGGCTCGCTCGCGCTGTCCGTCGGGTGGGAGGGTTCGACCGCGGGCAGACCGGTGGGCACCGTGGGGGCCTCCAGGGCGGGCTGGCCCAGAACGCGCCGGGCCCGGGTGGGCAGGTCCGGCATGCCGGTGGCCTGCTGGGTGCGCTGACGCGTGGGCAGGGCGGCGTCCACGTCGACGCCATCGGCCTGCGCTGTCACGGTGGTGGTGTCGGGTACCGGCGGCCCGTCCGGGGTGACGGGCGCCGGCGGGGCTGTCGTTCCCGGCGCCGCCGGTTCGGCCGCCACCGCGACCGGCGCGAGGACTGCCGGCCGGGCGGTGTCGCCGGTCGCACCCGAGGGCAGGGCGATGGCCGGCGAGCCGGTCCGCATCGCGCCGGAGTCCTCCGGGGACGGACCGTTCTCGGTGACCAGGTCCAGCGGGATCAGCACCACGGCTGTGGTGCCGCCGTACGCCGACTCCTTGAGCCGCACCCGCACGCCGTGCCGCTCGGTCAGCCGGCTCACCACGTAGAGGCCGAGCCGGGCGGCGTTGGCGAGGTTCAGCTCGGACTGGTCGACGATGCGGTGGTTCGCCGCGGCCAGGTCCTCCTCGCTCATGCCGAGGCCCCGGTCCTCGATCTCGATGGCGAACCCGTTGGCCACGAGCTGACCGCGTACCTCAACAGTGGTGTGCGGCGGCGAGAACGACAGACCGTTCTCGATCAGCTCGGCGAGCAGGTGGATGATGTCGCCGACCGCGCGGCCGGCGAGCGAGACCGGCCCGAGCGGCAGCACGTTGACCCGCGTGTAGTCCTCCACCTCCGCCACCGCGCCACGGACCACGTCGACCATCGGGACGTTGCGCCGCCAGGCCCGGCCGGGGGTGGAGCCGGAGAGCACGATGAGGTTTTCCGCGTTGCGCCGCATCCGGGTGGCCAGGTGGTCGACCCGGAAGAGGTCCTCCAGCTCCTCCGCGTCGTGCTCACGCCGTTCCATGGCGTCGAGCAGCGTGAGCTGGCGGTGCACCAGCGCCTGGGTGCGTCGGGCCAGGCTGAGGAAGACCTCGCGGACGTTGCGGCGCAGGTCGGCCTGCTCGACGGCGGTGCGCAGCGCGGTCTCCTGGACGGCGTTGAACGCCTTGCCGACCTGACCGATCTCGTCGGTGCCGAACTCCAGCGGGGGCGCTTCGGTCGCGACGTCGACCTCCTCGCCGCGGCCGAGTCGTTCCACCACGCGCGGCAGCCGTTCGTCGGCGAGCTGCCAGGCGGCCTGGCGGAGCCGGTCGAGCTGGCGCAGCAGGTTCCGGGCCGTGGAGATCGAGATGACCACGGAGGCGATGACGGCGAGCAGACCCAGACCGGTGGCGAGCACCAGCCGGACGACGACCATCACGGCGACGCCGGTGGCCCGGCCGACGATGCCCTCACCGCCGTCGGCCACCACGTCGTTCACCCCGGCCAGCGCCGGTTCCACGGTGCCGCGCCACTGCTCGGCGCTGATCGGCAGCTGGGTCGCCGGGCGGCCCTCGCGGATGATGCTGTCCTGTACGGCGCGCAGCTGGGTGAACGCCTCCCCTTCGACGAGCTGCTGGTAGCGGCGCTCGTCGGCGTCGGCGAGCCGAGCCCGGGTCTCCTCGCCGAGGAACCGCTCGGCCCCGACCAGGCTGACGTAGCGGGCGTACTCCGGGCCACTCATCCGACCGTTGCCGAAGAGGCCGCTGAGCAGCGCGTCCTCCTGGGAGATCAACTCCTTCATCCGGTTCAGCTGGATCAGGGCGGCCGCGTCGGCGGCGATCGTCTTGTCGTCCAGGCTGCCCGTGACGTCGTAGATCTGGAAGATCGACTCGATGGCTTCGGTGTAGGCGTCGGCGGCGGCGACCCGGTCGACGGAGCGGCCGAGCACCTGGGCGCGGGTCTGCTCCAACGCGTTGATCCGCGTGATGGACGCGTTCAGCTGCGCGTCGAGCGCCGAACTGCCGGCCACGTCGACCTGCCAGTTGTCGACCGAGCCGGCGAAGTCCGCCGCCAGCTTCGCGGTCTCGCGCTGCTTGGCCTCCAGCGCCGCCCGCTGCTCGGCGCCGGGGTTGCTCAGGTACGACTGGGTGAGCCGCCGCTCCAACTGGAGCTCCTGCAACAGCGGCTCACTGGGCGCGTAGATCTTGCTGTTGAGCAGCTGGACACCGAGCAGGTTGAACCCGTCACGCAGGGTCACCCAGGCCGCGAACATCCAGAGCGCGACAAGGGAGAGCAGCAGGGCGACAACCTTGGTGCGGATACTCGTACCGCGAGAACGCATTGAACCGTCCCAGGCCGGGCGTTGACTCAGCTCATCAACGGGTGATCATGAGGGTGACGCGTCCCGCCACAGCGGGGCATACGGGGCTGAGGCTCTGCGTACGCTAGCAGTGTCCACACAACCCCTCAAGTTGTTGTTTTTGTTACCTGGTAACCACAATCCACCACCGAACGGTCGACGCCCGCCAGGTGGACGGAGGACAGCCGGCAGGCGGCAAGCACCGCCGCGCGAACGATCGCCGTAGGACAGTACAGCTCCTTGCCGTACCACAGTGGAGGGTGCTGTCGGCCGGTCGGTTGGTGCAGGTAGGCGTGGCCGCGAGCCACCGCATCGTCGACCCGCGGCGCTCCCGTCGGCGCGGCCAGCAGCACCTGCAGGGCGTACGCGGTCTCCTCGGCGGTGCCGCCCCAGCGCCCCCACGAGCCGTCGACGCGTTGGCTCTCCAGCACCCAGCGGGCCGCCCGGTCCACCGCCTCGGCGGCCGCGCCGCCGCGACCGAACTCCGCCAGGGCCAGCACGCAGCAGGCAGTCGCGTAGTACGGCGAGGCGTGCCACCGGTCCTGCCAGGGGCCCTCGGCGAGCTGGTACGCCGGCAGCACGACGCTGAGCCGTTCGATCGTCCGGTGGTACCGCGCGTCCGCGCCGGGCCGCGCGGCCACGTGCTGGCCGAACGCGTCCAGCACGTGGGCGTTTGTGGTGACCGAGAAACCGTCCTCGCTCCCCGGCCAGGTGCAGAAACCGTCAGCCGTCTCGTACGTCCACAGGCTGGCCGGGTCCGCGGGACGGCCGAGACGGGCCAGCGCGTCCAGCGTGACCGACGTGGTGTCGGCGTCGGTCGGCAGGCCCTCGCCTGTGGCGACGCCCTCGGCGCCGGTGGCGGCGGCCAGGGTACGCAGCACGGTGGCCGGCGGGTTGACCGCGACGCCGGCGCGGCCAAGTCCGCTGAGCACCCAGGCCCGTTCGAACACGGTGATCGGGGTCGGGCAGGGCACCGGCCCGTCGCCCTCGCGGATCAACTCCCGCAGGAAGGCGTGCGCGGCGGGGCCGGCGTCCGGACTGGCGACGGTCAGCCAGGCGGCGGTCGCGGCGGGTGACGCGCCGACGGCGGCGAGGGTCGGCCCGGCGTCGGCCGGCGTCGCGCCCAGCACCTCGTAGAAGTGGGCAAGCTTCGTCGGTAGCACCGCCCCGGCGGCCACCGCTGCCCGTACCGCACTCAAGCGGTCGGGACCGAGCCCCGCGGGCAGTGCCAGCGGCCAGCGGGGCAGCCGGTCGGCGACCGCCCGGTCCAGCCGGGCCACCCGGTCGTTGATCGACTCGACCAGCGCCGGGACGATGAGGTCCAGCGCCGGGGTGTCCGGCAACTCCCGCGCGTGCGTGGCGAGCAGCCGGCCGGTGAGCGCGTCCAGCCCGCGCGCCACCGGGGCGAGCGGGTCCGCCCCGGCCCATCCGCCGTCGGCCAGCACGGCGAGCAGGGCGTCGGTGGCGCTGAGCGTGGGCACCAGGGCGTACCCCTCGGGTGGGCCCCACCCGCCGTCCGGGCGCTGCTCGCGCAGCAGGAACCCGACCCGCTTGTCATGTCCCGGCAGCCAGGACGCGCCGGCGACCAGCCGGGCGCTCTCGTACACCGAGGCGGCGACCTGCCCCCACGGCCGCAGCGCGAGGCCGGCGATCAGCTCGCGCGCGGCGGCGTCGGTGGCCGGCTGGGCCAGGATCCGGTGGGGGCCCTCACTCATCGCGTGCTCCCCAGAAGTCCGACAGTTGGTAGAAGCCGCCGGTGAAGGAGATCTGCCGGTGCAGGTAGTCCGCCTGGCGGGGGCAGCGCTCCGCGAGGGCGGCCAGGTCCCCCCGGGACCGGCTGGTCAGCTCGGTCAGCCGGGCGTGCACCTGCTCCGGCGCGGTGACCAGCTGCAACGCGTTCAGGTCGCCCCACTCGTCGTCCCGGCCGTGGGTGGCGAGGTCGTTGACCAGCCGCAGCACCCGCTGCACGCCGCGCCCAGCGTCCAGCAGGTCGGTCAGCTGGGCGAGGGTCTTCTCGTCGCCGGTCGCGATCCAGTGGGTGACGTTGACGAAGGAGCAGGCCAGGTTGTCGGCATTGTCCAGGTAGCGGTCGAGGTCCGGCAGACGCCGACCGGTGGACGGGTCGGTGGGCAGGTTCTTCCAGTCCCACTCGCGGGAAACGGCGGCGAACATCCGCGCCAGCTCCTCGCGCCAGATCGGCCGGTAGCGGGCGAACGCCGGCACCTCGACGAGCGCGTCGCGCAGGTCGGCGAGGAGCCGGGCGAGATGGCGCCCCGGCGGCGGGGCGGCGCCGTCGGCCACCGCCAGGCAGTCGGTCACCACCTGCCGGACGTCGTCCGCCGACCGGGCGAGGTAGTCGACCTGCCAGTCGGCCGCGAAGACCCAGAGCAGGGTACGGGTGGTGATGCGCAGTTCGGCGGCGGTGTGCCACGGCGCGGTGAACGCGATCGCGGTGGCCACCGAGCTGAGCAGCGCCGGGTCGAAGGGCGCGGCGTCGAACAGCTCGGGGTGGGCGGCGGTGACGTCCTGGAGGTCGCGGACGCCGCGCACGGCGAGCGCGCACACCCGGCCCTGCTCGGCGACGGCGTCTGGACCGGTCCGCACCGGCCACGACGCCCCCGTCACGACGCGACCGGGCGTTCGACCGGGGTGAGGATCAGCTCGGCCCGCTGCTTGGGTTGCAGCGAGGCGCCGAGCCGGGGTGTCAGGTCGACGGGCTCACGCAGCCGGAATCGGTAGCGACTCAGCACGGTGCTAACGATGAGCTGCGCCTCGAGGAGGAAGAGATACTGCCCGAGGCACTGGTGCGGGCCGCCACCGAACGGGAAGTAGGAGTAGCGGTACCGCCTCCGGGGCAGCTCCGGGGCGAAGCGCTCCGGGTCGAACAGCGTCGGGTCGGTCCAGAACGTCGACATCCGCTGGGTGACGTACGGGCTGACCAGCACGGTGCCGCCGGCTTTGATCCGCACCCCGCCCAGCACGTCGTCGGCGACGGCGGTCCGCGGGATCATCCACCCGGCCGGGTAGAGCCGGAGCATCTCGTCGAGCACCATCCGGCCGTAGCGCAGCTGGGGCAGGTGCTCGCGGCCGACCCGGTCGGCGCCGACCACCCGCTCGATCTCGTCGGTCATCCGCTCGGCCACGTCGGGGCGGGAGGACAGCACCGGCCAGAGCCAGGAGAGCAGCGCGATTGTGGTCTCGGTGGCGGTGGAGAACATGGCGACCACGTCGCCGCGGATGGCGTACTCGTCGGGTTCCGTTCCGTCTGCGCGGGGTCGGCAGAGGGTGGAGATGATGTCGTCGCCGTCGGTGGGCCGGGCACGCGCCTCCCGGATGATCGGCAGCACCACCTCGTCGATGGTCCGTACCGCCTCGTTGAAGGCGCGGTCGCCGGGCATCGGCAGGGCGTACGGCACGAACGGCACGAGCAGTCGCGGGAGCATCGCGGTGGTGACCGTGTCCAGCGCGGCGCTGATGCGCAACGCGTCCGGCACCGAGATCCGGTCGGCGAAGAGGACCCGCATGGTGGTGCGCAGGACGATCCGGGTCAGCTCGGCGCCGCCGTCGATGGGGCGGCCCTCGCGGGCCGGCTCCAGCCACTCGTCGACGGCCTCGTTGATCGCCTCGGCCATCCTGTCGACGAGCGTCTCGGCCCGTTTGGCGGTGAACAGCGGTTGCAGCGCACCCCGGCTGGACTCCCAGATCTCCCCCTCGGCGACCAGGATGGCGTCGCCGACGATGCGGCGGACGGGTCGCCAGAGCAGCCCGTCTCCGTCGCGTGTGTAGTTGGCAACGTTGTCCCTCAGCACGCGTTGCAGGTGCTCGGGATGACTCACCAGGTACGGGCGGAACGTGCCCAGGTTCAGCCGGACGACCTCGCCGGCGGCGGCGTCGGCGAAGTTGACAAGCGCGGCGAGCGGATCACGGACCAGCGCGGGCAGGGCGCGGTGCAGCGGGATCGTCCGCGGCTCGGTGCTGAGGGGGGCGGGGCCGGCATCGGACACCTGCGACATCGAAACCACGTCTCCTCGTTGTCCCACCGCGCGCAATTGTCCACTTGGCACGGTCAGGACTGTGGAACTTTCACCTTCTGGGCGTCGGAAGCATCTCACCAAACGCGAGCCACCTCCAGACCCCCAACCCGGCGAATTCCACAGTCGCACCGGGCCTGCCGCAGTGGTGGTGAGCCATTTCACTCCTGAGTGGACAGTCAGGAGTGATCGCGGCGCAGGTCGGGACCGGCCACCGACGACGCGGACGGCCCGATCGGTGATCACTCCGGCCGGTCGCCGGGAGGCGGGTCGGCGGCGAGGCAGGGCTCCGCGCGGCCCGGGGACGGGCCGCGATCCCAGGACGTGAGCGAGGACGCACCGGTACCCCCGAATCCGGGCGACGCAGGGCACCCTGTGCCAGGCTCTCAGGCATGGACGACAAGACCATCCTGAACCGGATCTCCGAACTGGTCGACGAGGAACACAAGCTGCGCGCCGAGGCCCAGGCCACCGAGTCGGGCACCGAGGGCGACGCCAGCGCCCGGCTGCGCGACCTCGAGGAGTCCCTCGACCAGTGCTGGGACCTGCTGCGCCGCAGGCGGGCCGCCCGGGAGACCCACGGCGACCCGGACGCCCAGGGCGAGCGCCCCAAGCCGGAGGTGGAGCGCTACCTCCAGTGACCGACGCGGGTGGGTCGGACGGCCGGGCCGCCCGACCCGCCCCGGTCAGCGGATACCCGCCTCGCGCAGCAGCTCCCCGGTCAGCGCGAGCGGATCGGCCTGCTCCACGGGCAGCCCCCGGGCCACGAACCAGGCGCTCACCACCCGCACGTCGCGGGCCAGGAAGTCGGGCCCCTGCGGGTTCGCCACCACGTCGACCACCTGCGGCAGGTCGATCACGACGAGCCGGCCGGAGTGCACGAGCAGGTTGTACGGCGACAGGTCGCCGTGCGCGTACCCGGCCCGGGCCAGCACGCGCAGCGCCTCCACCAGCTGCGCCCACAGATCGCGTACCTCGGCCGGGCCGGGACGCAACTGGGCCAGCCGGGGCGCGGCCAGCCCCGACTCGGCGTCGCCGACGAACTCCAGCATCAGCTCGGTGCCGCGCAGCTGCACCGGGTACGGCACGGCGATCCGGTCGTGCCCGGCGCCGATCTCCCAGAGCCGGGCCAGGGCGGCGAACTCGGCGGCGGCCCACTGCCCGGCGATCATCTGTCGGCCGAAGGCCGTCCGGCCGGCCATCGCCCGGTTCTCCCGGGACCGGCGTACCCGACGGCCCTCCAGGTAGCCGGCGTCGCGGTGGAACAGCCGGTGCTGGGCGTCCCGGTACCGCTTGACCGCCAGCAGGCAGGACCGGTCCGTGTCCGGCACCGCCCGACGGACCAGGTGGACGTCCGCCTCCTTGCCGGTCTTCAGCACACCCAGTTCGGTGTCCTTGGCGGCCAGCTCGGTGACCAGCCAGTCCGGGTGCGGCTGCGGCCCGTGCACGGCGTCGTCCCAGGACGACCAGTGCTCGCCGGTGTCCGGGTCGGGCTCGGTGTCGGGATCGGCGGGCGGCTCGGTGGGCCGCTCGCGCTTCAGGAACTGTGGTTCGTCGTCGTCGAAGCGGCGCTTGCCGCGGCTGCGGCGCTCGAGCGCCGGCAGGTCATGATCGCGCACTGTGGTGAGGTTCCCTTGGTCGAGGCTGAGATAGGCAGCTGGAAGCGACCTGCGAAGACGGCCATGACCGACCCCCTCTCCTCGACCGGGCGCACGCCCGGGGTGCACGTTGCGTCGACAATGCTCGCCGCAGCCCCGCCGGCCGGTCAACCGAATTACCGCCGCGGACCGGCGGGCGCGCGTCAGCTCGCGAGCACGGTGGCGACCGCGGCGATCAGCCCGTCCACGGTGCGACTGGGCGCGAACCGCACGTCCGACCAGGTACGCCCGCGATGCAGCCAGACGCTGGGCAGGCCGACCGCGGCGGCGCCGCCGATGTCCGCCTCCGGGCTGTCCCCGACCACCCAGGCGCCCCGCAGGGGCATCCGTACCCGCTGCGCTGCGAGCGCGAAGATCCGCGGGTTGGGCTTGCTGACCCCGGCCTCCTCGGAGATCACCCAGTCCGCGACGTAGCGGTCCAGGCCGGTCCGGCGGATCTTGGCTTCCTCCACGCGTACCGTGCCGTTGCAGACCACTACCGGGATCCAGCCCGCGTCGTCGGCGATCCGCAGCGCGCACGCGGTGAGCGGATCCAGCCGGGTCTGCGCGACCACCCCGTCGTGCAGCTCCTCCACCAGGTCGATCGAGGGGACCCGCAGCTCGTAGCGGTCCCGGATCGCGTCGGCCAGGTCCCAGCGGTCGGTCAGACCGTCCGCGTCGATCGAGAGCAGCCACTCGATGTCGGTGGGGGGCGCGCCGATGCCGTCCAGGAAGCGCTCACCCCAGCGGCGGAACGGCCCGGCCCGATCCAGCAGGGTGTTGTCCAGGTCCAGCAGGAGCAGTGGCACTCGGGCACCCTACGGGACCGACGTGTCCGCCAACAGATCCGGCGGGTGTCGACCTGACGGGGCGCTCAACCGGACATCGACACCCGCTGGCCACCCTGGTTCGGCATCCGATCGGCGAGCATCGAATGGGCCGCCCGGGTGGCGGCGAGCGCGGCCGGGTCCAGCGTGGCCACGAGCACCGCCGTGCCCTCGTCGGCGCCCCGGGCCAGCGCCCGTCCCTGCGGGTCGTAGATCGCCGCGCCGCCGTTGAACCGCCACGGGTCCGCTCCCCCGACAGCGTTCGCGAAGACCACGAACATCGTGTTGTCCAGTGCCCGCGCGGCGTAGTAGAGGTCCCGGCGGTGTTCCGAGCCGGCCAGGTACCCGCTGGGGCACAGGTAGCCGTGCGCGCCGTCGAGGGCCGCGGCCCGGGCGTGCTCGGGGAAGCAGCCGTCGTAGCAGATGGCCAACCCGAGCCGCCAGTCGTCGACGAGAAGCGTGGCGCCCCGTGCACCGACGTCGAACAGCTCGCGTTCGTCGCCCCACAGTTGCTGCTTGTCGTAGCCGACCCGGACCGCGCCGGCGCGGTCGACCACCAGGGCGGCGATGGTCCGCCGCCCGTCCGGGTGGCGGGCGGCGGCGCCGACGAGCACCGTGACGCCGGCCTCGCGCGCCGCGACGCGCAGCGGGTCGAGCCGGGCGTCCGCGACCGCGCCTGTCGGGTCGGCCGCGACGTCGGTGCCGGCCGGGTCGGCGGCGAGGGTCGGCGGATGGTACGCGCAGAGGTACAACTCGGGCAGCACTGCCACCCGGGCGCCCTGCCCACCGGCGCGGCGGACCAGGTCGGCGGCGGCCAGCGCGTTGCCGGCGACGTCACCGGGTGTGGGCGTGGCCTGGACGGTGGCGACGGTCAGCGGGGCGGTCGGCACGGGGTGGGGCGGGGTCACCGGCCGATGGTAGACGCAAGCGCACCAAGCCGTACGTACGGTTTGCATGCCCCCAGGGTGACCTGCGACGATCGACGCGTGCCCAGAGTAAGCCAGGATCAGCTCGACGCGCGCCGGCAGGAGATCCTCGCCGCCGCGCGGGCGTGTTTCGCCAGGCACGGCTACGAGGGGGCGACGGTACGCCGCCTCGAGGAGGCCACCGGCCTGTCCCGCGGCGCCATCTTCCACCACTTCCGGGACAAGGACTCGCTCTTTCTGGCCGTCGCCGAGGACGACGCCGCCGTCATGGTCGAGACGGTGGCCCGCAACGGCCTGGTCCAGGTCATGCGCGACCTGCTGGCCCGGGCGGTCTCCCCGGACACCACAGGCTGGCTGGGCAGCCAACTGGAGGTGTCCCGCCGGCTGCGCACCGACCCGGCGTTCGCCCGCCGCTGGGCGGAACGGTCCGCCGCGATCGCCGAGGCCACCCGCGACCGCCTGGCCCGCCAGCGCGACGCCGGCGTGCTGCGCGAGGACGTACCGATCGACGTGCTCGCCCAGTTCCTGGAGCTGGCGTACGACGGCCTGGTGCTCCACCTGGCGATGGGCCGGCCGGCCGGCGACCTCGGTCCCGTGCTCGACCTCGTCGAGGAGGCGGTCCGCCGCCACTGACCGCCCCGACACCGGTCCGCCGGACGTGGCGGCGCTGCTCCACAATGGGGCCGCCGATCCCTCCGGCGACAGGAGCAACTGATGATCGTCCATGCCGCGTCGGGCGACACCTGGGGCATCCCCGGCCCGACCTTCCTCCGGTTCTACCTCCTGGCGAGCGCCGTGGTGGTGGCGGTCGCGGTGTACCACCGGGTCCGGCTGCTGGCCGGCGCGAACACCGCAGTCCCCGGCCCGCTCGGGGCGCAGCAGCTCGCGTACCTCAACGGCGGGCCGGCGCTCGCCGTGCACGCCGCGCTCGGTGGACTGCGCGGCAGCGGCGCGATAGGTGTCGGACCGGACCGCCGGCTGCTCACCACCGGCCCGGCGCCGACCGGGCTCACCCCACTGGACCAGGCGATCCACTGGGCCGCCCACCAGCGGTCCCGGGCCCGGGACCTGCAGCGGGAACAGCGCGTACGCGACGCCCTCGACCAGCTGCGCGCCGACCTGGAGCAACGAGGCCTGCTGCTGAGCCCGGCGCAGCGGGCAGCCGTCCGGCGGTGGAGCCGGGTCCTCGCCGCCCTGCTGGTGCTGGGCGTGGTGCGGCTGTTCGCCGGCCTGACCAACGGGCGCCCGGTCGGCTACCTGCTGCTCACCCTGTTCGCTGTGCTGGCGGCGGTGCTGCTGCTGTGGCGCGCCCCGCAGACCACCCGGGCCGGCCGCGCCGCGCTGCGCGACCAGCGCCGGGCGCACACCCACCTGGCCCCCGGCTCGTCGCCCGCGTACGCCACCTACGGGGCGGCCGGCGCGGCGATGGGAGTGGCCCTGTACGGCACCGCGTCGCTCTGGGCGCTCGACCCGGGCTTCGCCGAGCAGGCCGAGGTGCAGCGCCAGGCCCTCGGCGGTGGCTGGTCGTCGGGCTCCAGCGGCACGTCGGGCGGTGGCAGCTCCTGCGGTGGCGGCAGCTCGTGCGGTGGCGGAGGCTGCGGCGGCGGCGGGTGCGGCGGATGACGGGCCTGTCCGGGATCGGCATCGGCTGGCGCCCGGAGATCGCCGGTTTCGTGGCCGAGCTGCCCGGCCTGCGGTTCGTCGAGGTGGTGGCCGAGTCGGTGCCCGCGTCCGGGCCGCTCCCGCCGGGACTGGCGCAGCTGCGCGACCGCGCGGTGACAGTCGTACCGCACGGGGTGCGGCTCTCGCTCGGCGGCGCCGAGCCGGTCGACCCGGCCCGGGTCGCCCACCTGGCGGCGGTGGCGCGGCGGGTCGACGCCCCGCTGGTGAGCGAACACATCGCCTTCGTCCGGGCCGGCGGGCTGGAGGCCGGGCACCTGCTGCCGCTGCCCCGCAGCCGGGAGGCGGTCGACGCGGTCTGCGCCAACGTGGCACGGGCGCAGGCCGAACTGCCGGTGCCGATCGCCCTGGAACCGATCGCCGCGCTCGTCGACTGGCCGGACGACGAGTTGGACGAGGCGGACTTCCTCACCGAGATCCTGGACCGCACGGACGCTCTGCTGCTGCTCGACGTCGCCAACGTGTACGCCAACGCCCGCAACCGGGGCACCGACCCGTTCGCGCTGCTCGACCGCCTCCCCCTGGACCGGGTCGGGTACGCGCACGTGGCCGGCGGGGCGGAGCACGGCGGCTACTACCACGACACGCACACCGACCCGGTGCCGCCGGACGTGCTGGACCTGGTCGGCGCGCTCTGCGCCAGTCGGCGACCGCCGGCGCTGCTGCTGGAACGCGACGGGAGCTATCCACCGGCGGCCGAGCTGCGCGCCGAGCTGGACACCCTGGCCGCCGCCGCCGGCTTCCCGGCCGTGACATGACGGGCGAACCTCGCCCCGGGCTCGCCGAACGGCAGGCCGAGCTGGTCGCGGCTCTGGTCGCCGGTGGCGCGCCGCCCGCGGGGTTCGCGCCGGGTCCGCTGGCCGCCGCCCGCGCGGCGCTGCTGCGCAAGCGGGCCGGCGAGGTGGCCCGGCACTGGCCGCTGCTCGCCGCCGGCCTGGGCCACGGGTGGCCTGCGACATTCGCGCGCTGGGCGTCCGGCCGGCCCACGACCGGTTCGCTGCGCGACGGCTGGGACCTGGCCCGGACGTTGCGCGAGCGGGGTGCGCTGCCCCCTGCCGGCGCGGAGGAGCTGGCCGTGCGCGAGGCGGGCCTGCGCTACGACGGGCACACGGCGCCACGTCCGCGCCGGCTGCCGGCGGTGACCCGCGCCGGCGGGGCCGTGGCGGTGCAGATCGCCGGTCGGGTACGCCTGCTGCGCCCGGCCCCACGCCCGCCCGCGCCGGCCGCAGACGTTGGCGGGGGCCTGTCGGATGCGGCAGGATCGGCGGCATGGATCTCGGACTGACCGACCGCGTCTACGTGCTCACCGGCGCCTCCCGCGGCCTGGGTTACGCCACGGCGCAGTGCCTGGTCGCCGACGGGGCGCGGGTGGTGCTCTCGGCCCGGGACGCGGACGCGGTGGCCGCCGCCGCGGAGCAGCTCGGCGGGCCGCAGCGGGCGGTGGGCATCGCCGCGGACCTGGCCGACCCGCAGACCCCGCAGCGGCTCGTCGCGGCGGCGCGGGAGCACTTCGGCCGACTGGACGGCGCGCTGATCTCGGTCGGCGGCCCGCCGGCCGGCAACGCGGCGTCGATAAGCGACGAGCAGTGGCGGACCTCCTTCGAGACCGTCTTCCTGGGCACCGTCCGCGCGGTACGCACGATCGCCGGCGCGCTCGGCGAGGGCGGCGCGATAGGGCTCGTGCTCTCCACCTCGGCCCGTGGCCCGGTGCCCGGTCTCGGCATCTCCAACGGCCTGCGTCCGGGCCTGGTCGGCGTCGCCAAGGACGTGGCCGACGACTACGGCCCCCGCGGCGTACGGGTGGTCGGCCTGCTGCCGGGCCGGATCCTGACCGACCGCAACCGCGAACTGTTCGCCGCGACCGGTGACCCGGAGCGGGCCCGCGCCGAGGCGGAGGCGATCATCCCGCTGCGGCGCCTCGGCGATCCGGCCGAGTTCGGTCGGGTGGCCGCGTTCGTGCTCTCCCCCGCCGCCAGCTACCTGACCGGTCTCACCGTGCCGGTCGACGGCGGCGCGCTGCGCGGCCTGTGACAGCGGGCGCGGGCCGGCGAGCCGGCGAGGTGCCGCCAGACCTGGTCCGGCCCGGCGGTGCTGCCGCCGGCCATCCCCGGCCTACCAGGGCGGAGCTGGCCGCCGCAGCGGACCGGACCATCCCCGACGTGCTCGCGCCCGGCCTCGCGGTGCTCTTCGTCGGCATCAATCCCGGCCTCTGGTCGGCCGCGACCGGCTGGCACTTCGCCCGACCGGGGAACCGGTTCTGGCCGGCGTTGCACACTGGCGGGTTCACTCCCCGACTGCTGCACCCGAGCGAACAGGACGCGCTGCCCGCCCTCGGGCTCGGCATCACCAACATGGCCGAGCGGGCCAGCGCCCGAGCGGACGAGCTGACCGCCTCCGAACTCCTCGACGGCGCCACGATCCTGACCGACAAGGTGGCCCGGTACCGGCCGCGATGGGTGGCGGTGGTCGGGGTGACCGCGTACCGGATCGGTTTTCAGCGGCCGAAGGCCGCCTTCGGGCCGCAGCCGGAGTCGCTGGCCGGGGCGCGGCTGTGGGTGCTTCCCAACCCGAGTGGCCTGAACGCGCACTTCACGCCTGTCACGCTGGGCGCCGCGTTCGCCGAACTACGGGTGGCGACGGGATTGCCGGACCGCCGCCCGGCCTGAGCCCGCCGCCGGTCAGTTGGCGGCGGCGGGTGGCATCGCCTCGTCGGCGACGTACGTGCCCAGCGGCATGACCACCGGCTCGGGGCCTGTCGCGTCCTCGAAGGGCCGGGGCGAGTCGGCGACGGCGAACTGTGTGCGGTACAACTCGGCGTAGAGCCCGCCGACCGCCACCAGTTCGTCGTGGCGGCCCCGCTCGACGATCCGTCCGCCGTCGAGGACCAGGATCTGGTCGGCGTCGCGGACGGTGGAGAGCCGGTGCGCGATCACCAGGGCGGTACGCCCGGCCAGCGCCACCGACAGCGCGCGCTGTACGGCGGCCTCGCTCTCCGAGTCCAGGTGTGCGGTGGCCTCGTCGAGGATCACGATCGACGGGGCCTTGAGCAGCAGCCGGGCGATGGCGATGCGTTGCTTCTCGCCGCCGGAGAACCGGTAGCCGCGCTCCCCCACTGTGGTGTCCAGCCCGTCGGGCAGCGACCGGACCAGGTCGGCGACCTGGGCACCGGCGAGGGCTGCCCAGATCTCGTCGTCGGTGGCGTCCGGCTTGGCGTAGCGCAGGTTCTCGGCGATCGTCTCGTGGAACAGGTGCGAATCCTGGGTGACGACGCCGATCTCGTCGCGCAGCGAGGCGAGTGTCGCGTCGCGGACGTCCACCCCGCCGACCAGCACCTGGCCGTCGGTGACGTCGTAGATCCGGGAGATGAGCATGGACAGCGTCGACTTGCCGGCGCCGGACGGGCCGACCAGGGCAACCATCTGCCCCGGCTCGACGCTGAACGAGACACCCCTGAGCACCGGCTCGTTGACCGTCCGGTCGAGGGTGGCGACCTCTTCGAGGGAGGCGAGGGAGATCTCGGCGGCGCTCGGGTAGCGGAACCGCACGTCCCGGAAATCGACCCGGCCGTTGCCCCGGGGCACCGGCACCGCGCCGGGCTTCTCGACGATGCCGGGTTGGAGGTCGAGCACCTCGAAGACGCGGTCGAAGGAGACAAGCGCGCTCATCACGTCGACCCGGACGTTGGAGAGCGCGGTGAGTGGACCGTACAGGCGGGTCAGCAGCAGCGCGAGGGTCACGACGGTGCCGGCGCTGACGCCTCCGGTGACCGCGAGCCAGCCGCCGAGGCCGTAGGTGAGGGCCTGTGCCAGCGACGCCACCAGCAGCATCGCCACGAAGAACGTGCGGGAGTACATGGCGGACTGGATGCCGATGTCGCGGACCCGTTCGGCCCGGTCGGCGAACCGGCGGGCCTCGATCTCGGGCTGGCCGAAGAGCTTCACCAGCAGCGCGCCGGCCACCCCGAACCGCTCGGTCATCGTCGCGCTCATCTTGGCGTCGAGGTTGTACGCCTCACGTGTGATGTCGGCCAGGCGCCGCCCGACCCGGCGGGCCGGGATGATGAAGATCGGCAGCAGGACCAGGGAGAGCGCGGTGATCTGCCACGACAGGGTGAACATGACCGCGGCGGTGAGCACGAGTTGGATGACGTTGCTGACCACGCCGGAGAGGGTGGAGGTGAACGCCCGCTGGGCGCCGAGCACGTCGTTGTTGAGTCGACTGACCAGGGCGCCGGTCTGGGTGCGGGTGAAGAACTGCAACGGCATCCGCTGCACGTGGTCGTAGACCCGGGTGCGCAGGTTGAGGATGATGCCCTCGCCGATGCGTGCCGAATACCAGCGTTGGGCCAGGGACAGCAGCGCGTCGGCGACGGCGAGCGCGGCGATGAACAGTGCCAGGCGGACCACCAGCCGGCCCGCCTCGGCGCCACCCCTGTTGATCGCGTTGATCACGTCGCCGGCGAGCACCGGGGTGGCCACGCCGATGATGGCGGCAAGCACCACGGTGGCCAGGAAGACGATGATGTCGCGGCGGTACGGCTGGGCGAAGGCGACGATCCGCCGGGCCACCCCACGCTTGAGCCGGTGGGCGGACACCTCGTCGCGGTTGCGCATCGACCGGAGCATGCTCCATCCCGCCATGCCACCGCCGGACATCGGGTTGGACACCGTTCACCTCCGGGTCGTCGGGCTGACCGCACGTCAGGTCAATTCTCCCGACGACTCTGACAACCTCGGTCGTAACCCGGATCTTCCCGTGCGGTCCTTACTATTCTCCCCGGCCGGCGAGGTCGCGCAGCCGGCGGGTCTGCGCCTCGCGTTCGGCTCGCTGCTGGTCGGCGTGCGAACGCCCGGCCGCGCCGGCGAGCAACGCCTTGATCTCCACGACGGCGTCGCGGGCGCCCGCGAGCAGGCCCGCGCTCAGGTCGCGGACCGCGTCGTCCAGCTCACCCGGCGGTACGACGAGTGTGGCCAATCCGATCCGGTCCGCCTCGGCGGCGTCCAGCCGGCGGCCTGTCGCGCAGATCTCCAGCGCCCGGGAATAGCCGACCAGTTCCACGAGGCGCTTCGTACCGGCTAGGTCGGGCACCAGCCCGAGGGTCACCTCGGCCATCGACAGCTTCGCGTCGGCGGCGAGGACGCGCAGGTCACAGGCGAGCGCCAGTTGGAAACCGGCGCCGATCGCGTGGCCCTGCACGGCGGCCACCGTGATGAGATCGGGGCGGTGCAGCCAGGTGAAACCCGTCTGGAACTCGGCGATCCGGTCCGCGCACTCCTGCTCGGGCAGCGTGGCCAGCTCGGCGAACGACCCCGGACCGGAGGCGCCGGCCACCGACAGGTCGAGGCCTGCGGAGAACGCGCGGCCCTCACCACGGACCACCACCACCCGCACATCGCCGGGCAGGTCCCGGGAGAAGTCGCTCATGGCGCGCCACATCGCGGGCGTCTGGGCGTTGAGCACGTCGGGCCGGCACAACGTCACCGTGGCAACCGGCCCGTCGCAGGTCAGCCGGACCCCGGTCGCCTCGGCGGTCACCGGGCGGCCCGGGGCGCGGCGCTGGTGAACGACGCTGAGGGGCGGGTCACGCCTTCTTGCGGCGCCGGGCACCGCCGCGCTGACGCAGCTGCACCCCGGACTCGGTGAGCACTCGGTGGATGAACCCGTAGGAACGGCCGGTCGAGGCCGCCAGCGCGCGGATGCTCTCCCCCGAGGTGTACCGCTTTACCAGGTCCTTGGCGAGCGTCTGACGCTCGGCTCCGATGATCCGGCGACCCTTCTCAGTGCTGGTGGCTGTGCCAGTGGCTGCCATGCTGTGTCCTCACGTCCCAGACTGTGCGGTTCGGATACGGTCCCACCTATTAGACCGCCTCGAACGATCATGCGCCAGATATCAACTCTTCGCCAACCGACACGCTATGCAATGTCAGCTTCCCGATAGAGTGATCCTGGCGATCCGTCCCGCCGCGCCGGCTGGGCGTACCGTCGCGGCGCGGCGACACCTGTCGACGGCCGTACCCTTTCGGTCATGATCGACCTCCTGGGCACCGCGGCCGGAGCGGCTGTCGTGTTCGCCGCCACCGACATCGACGACATCGTCATCCTGACGCTCTTCTTCGTCGCGGCCCGCACCGGCGGCCGACCCCGCCCCTGGCAGATCGTCACAGGTCAGTACCTGGGAATCGGCGCGCTGGCGCTGGCCAGCGCGGTCGTCGCGGCAGGCCTGCTGGTGGTGCCCGAGCCGTGGACCGGGCTGCTCGGTCTGCTGCCGATCGCCCTGGGAGTCCGTGCCCTGGCGCGCCGCGACGACGACGAGACGCCGGCGGTGGTGGCGTCCACCCTCGGTGTGGCAGGGGTGACCATCGCCAACGGCGCCGACAACGTGGCCGTCTACGTACCTGTGTTCCGGGCGCTCGGGCCGGCCGACAGCGCGATCTTCCTACTGATGTTCGTGCTGCTCATCGCGCTGTGGTGCGCCGCCGGCGCCTGGCTCGGCGGGCACCCCCGCGTGGTCCGGCTGGTCGAGCGCGCCGGCCACTGGCTGGTACCGGCGATCTTCATCGGCATCGGTGTGGTGATCCTGGCCGGTTCCGGCGTGCTCGGCGAACTGGTCGACCTGCTCGGCTGACCGGGCCGGGGGCGGTCAGGCCAGCTCGACCAGCTCGAGCAGGTCGTCGCTCCACGCGTCCTCGTCGCCGTCGGGCAGCAGGATCGCGCGGTCCGGCTTGAGGGCCAGCACGGCGCCCGGGTCGTGCGTGACGAGCACGATGGCGCCCGGGTAGTTGGCGATGGCGTCCAGCACCTGCTCGCGGCTGACCGGGTCGAGGTTGTTCGTCGGCTCGTCGAGCAGCAGCACGTTGGCACCGGAACAGACAAGGGTGGACAGGGCCAGCCGGGTCTTCTCGCCACCGGAGAGCACCCCGGCCGGCTTGTTCACGTCGTCGCCGGAGAAGAGGAATGCGCCGAGGATCTTGCGCAGGTCGGTGTCGGACTGCTCGACGGCGGCGGCCCGCATGTTCTCCAGCACCGTCCGCTCCACGTCAAGCGTCTCGTGCTCCTGGGCGTAGTAGCCCAACCGCAGCCCGTGCCCCGCGTGCACCTCACCCGTGTCCGGGGTGAGCAGCCCACCGAGCATCCGCAGCAGTGTCGTCTTGCCGGCGCCGTTGAGCCCGAGGATGGCCACCCGGGAACCCCTGTCCACCGCCACGTTGACGTCGGTGAAGATCTCCAGCGAGCCGTACGACTTGGACAGCCCGGTCGCCGTGAGCGGGGTCTTGCCGCACGGCGCGGGGCTGGGGAAACGCACCTTGGCGACCCGGTCGGCGACCCGTACCTCCTCGAGGCCGGAGATCAGCTTCTCGGCCCGGCGGGCCATGTTCTGCGCGGCGACGGTCTTGGTGGCCTTGGCCCGCATCTTGTCGGCCTGCGCCATCAGCGCGCCGGCCTTCTTCTCCGCGTTGGCCCGCTCCCGGCGGCGACGCCGCTCGTCGGTCTCGCGGGCCTCCAGGTACGCCTTCCAGCCCAGGTTGTAGACGTCGATCACGGACCGGGTGGCGTCGAGGAACCAGACCTTGTTGACCACCGACTCCAGCAGCGCGCCGTCGTGGGAGATCACGATCAGGCCGCCCTTGTGGTTGGCGAGGAAGCCCCGCAGCCAGGTGATCGAGTCGGCGTCCAGGTGGTTCGTCGGCTCGTCGAGCAGCAGGATGCCGCCGCCGTTCTCACCCGCGTCACGGAACAGGATCCGGGCCAGCTCGATGCGCCTGCGCTGACCACCGGAGAGGGTGCCGATGGTCTGCGCGAGCGCCCGGTCCGGCAGGCCCAGGTTGGCGCAGATCCGGGCGGCCTCGGCCTCGGCCGCGTACCCGCCCAGGGCGGCGAACTGGTCCTCCAGCGCGCCGTAGCGGCGGACCAGCTTCTCGTTGGCGTCCTCGGCGAGCTGGGCCTCGATCTCCTTCATCTGGGACATCAGCACGTCCAGGCCGCGGGCGGAGAGGACCCGGTCGCGGCCGGTCACCTCCAGGTCGCCGGTGCGCGGGTCCTGCGGGAGGTAGCCGATGGCGCTGCGCTGGTCGATCTGGCCGCCGTACGGCTGCCCCTCGCCGGCGAGCACCTTCAGGGTGGTGGTCTTGCCGGCGCCGTTGCGACCGACCAGGCCGATCCGGTCACCTGGCTGCACGCGCAGGGTGGTGTCGGACAGCAGGATCCGGGAGCCGGCACGCAGCTCCAGGCCGGTGGCAGTGATCATCTCGTGGGACTCGCTCTCGGGGTCTGGAAGGCTGACTCAGGGCACGCGAAAGCGCCGGCGGGCGGTGGGCCCGTCGGCGCGGGGCGGTTCAGCCTTCGCAGCGCGGCACGGGGACAAGTGTACCGGGCGCCCCGAGTCGGGCCGCCCGGATTACCGATCAAGATCATCGGGTACCGGAACGCCTGTCCGGACCCCGTCCGGCACCTTTATGACGAACCGATACAGAGACGACATTCACCGGCATACGGCGATCGGGGTCAGTATGGAACTCAACGAGCGGGCCGAGCTCGACACCTCCCAGGCCAACGACCTGGGCCGGGGCGGCGGCGGGTCGGGTGGCGGCATCGGCATCCCCATCCCGGGAGGCGGCGGCCGGGGCGGCATCATCGGCATCGTGGTGGCCGTGCTCGTCGCCCTGCTCGGCGGCGGGTTCGGTCTCAACGCCATGACCAACGGCGACGAGGGCGGCCAGGCCGGCGGCAGCGACCTGGATCAGGTGTGCTCCACCGCCAACGCGGACCGTCTCGACGACCCGCGCTGCCGCAACCTGCTCTACGTCAACAGCATCCAGGCCTACTGGCAGAAGGCGTACCCGGAGTTGGGCAACGGCAAGTACGAGCCCACCACCACGAACTTCTTTCAGGCCGCCGTGAACACCGGCTGCGGTCAGGCCGACTCGGGCGTCGGGCCGTTCTACTGCCCGGCCGACCGCAAGGTGTACATCGACCTGAGCTTCTACGACGAGCTGGCCTCCCGCTTCGGCGCCAAGGGCGAGTTCGCCCAGCCGTACGTGCTCGCCCACGAGTACGGCCACCACATCCAGAACCTGCTCGGCACCAACGCCAAGGCCGGCCAGGGCGACCAGAGCGGCCCCCGCTCCGCCTCCGTACGGTTGGAGTTGCAGGCCGACTGCTACGCCGGCGCCTGGGCCAAGCACGCCACCGAGAGCAAGGACAAGACGGGACAGCAGCCGCTCTTCACGTCGATCACCGAGGCCGACATCAACCAGGCCGTCGACGCCGCCGAGGCGATCGGTGACGACAGCATCCAGGAGCGCTCCGGCGGGCGGGTCAACCCGGACCAGTTCACCCACGGCACGTCCGAGCAGCGCAAGCGCTGGTTCACCCAGGGCTACGACCGCGGCGACCCGAAGACCTGCGACACCTTCGCGACCAACCAGCTCTGACCTCAACCCGCGTCGTGGCGGGGCCCCACCGGCCCCGCCACGCACCGGTCAGGGCAGTTGCGAGACCTGATGCCTCCAGACTCCAGGTCAGTCGGGTGCGGGGTCGCGCAGCCGGATCCGTACCGCCCGGGCCGCGTCGACTGCCGACACCAGCACCGCGTGGCGGGGCTCCGGCACGTCGAGCAGCCGCTCGGCCCGCAGCGGCACGAGCGGGGACAGTCGCCGGTCGGCCAGCACCGTGTCCACCGCCCGCCGGTCACCGCCGCACACCACAGCGGTGAGCCTCGCGGCCTGCGGCAACAGCAGTCGTACGGCCAGGTCCGCCGCATCGCCGAGCGCCGCCTTGGCCTGGTTGTCGCGCCGCCTGGCGAACCGGTGCTGCGACCAGCCGCCCGCCGCCGTGCGCCCCTGCACGTACCGGGTGTCGACCTTGGAGACGACGAGGTCGGCGCCGTCGGCCACACCGATCGCCACCGCGCCCTTGCGGGCCAACAGCAGGCCGATCCGGCGGGGCGCGACGGCGGACGCCACGAACCCGGGCACGTCGACGCCGGCCGGTGCTCCCGGCGGGGCGTACAACTCGGCGGTTGTCCCGTCGGCCGCGGTGAGCAGCAGGCCGTACTCCCGGGCGGTGGTGGTGTGCGGGCCGTGCCGGTCGGCGAAGCCCTCGACCCAGCGGCCGACGCGGGCCGGGTCGACCTCGACCCACCGGCCTCCCCCGGCTGCGGGTCGACTGGTCACCGCCCGACCGTACGGCACCGCCTGCCCTCCTGGGCGGCCGGGCGGCTACCGCTCAACCCGGCAGCAGCGCCGCCACCGCCAGGGCGGCGATGAGCGCGCTGGAGACCAGGCCGGTGACCAGCCGGCCGCGCGGCCCGGTCAACGCCCGCCCGACCACCGAACCGCCGCCGGCGACGAGCAGCTGCCAGCTCGCCGACGCCAGGAACACACCCGCCACGAACAGCGCCGCGGGGACGGCGCCCGCGTCGGTCGAGTTCCGACGGCCGAGCACCAGGGCGGTGAAGTAGAGCACCGTCGTCGGGTTCAGCAGTGTCAACCCGAGCAGCGCCGCGTAGGCACGCCCGGGGGTGCCCAGGCCGGCCCCGGCGCGCGCCGCCTGCGGTCGCCCGGAACGGTGGGTCGACCAGGTGCGCCAGAGACCGTGCGCGGCGAGCCCCAGCAGCACCACGGCCGCGAGGACCCGCAGCGGAACGGCGACCGGCGCGATGAGCCCGGCCAGACCCGCGCCGCCGAGCGTGGCGACGGCCGCGTAGAGCCCGTCGGCGGTCGCCACGGCGAGCGCCGCCGCGGCCCCGACCCGGAACGAGGTACGGGCACTGAGCCCCAGGATCAGGATGGCGATCGCGCCGACCGGGATGGCGACGCCGTAGCCGGCCACCAGGCCGGCCAGGAACGCCCCGCTCACTGCCGTCGAAGCCGGATCGAGGCCCGCCCGGGGACCAGCCGCTGTCGACGCACGGCAGTCGCCGCACGGACAGGGACCTGCATCGGGTACGCCTCAGTCACCGCCGCATCCTGCGCCCCGCAGCCGTGCCTCCGCCACCACAATTCCCACCGGGCGCGCCGTTGTCAGGGGTGGAACGCGTCGAGCGCGGCACCCCACCGGGGTGTCGCGCTCGACGGGCAGAGCCGACCGGGGTCGACTCAGACGTTGAAGCCGAGGGAACGGAGCTGGTCCCGACCCTCGTCAGTGATCTTGTCCGGGCCCCACGGCGGGAGCCACACCCAGTTGATCCGGATGTCGTTGACCAGACCGCCGCCGGGGCCGGTGGTCAGCGCCTGCCGGGCCTGGTCCTCGATGACGTCGGTCAGCGGGCAGGCCGCCGAGGTGAGCGTCATGTCCAGGGTGGCGATGTTCTCGTCGTCGACGTGCACGCCGTACACCAGGCCGAGGTCGACCACGTTGATGCCGAGCTCCGGGTCGACGACGTCCTTCATCGCCTCCTCGATGTCGGCGATCATGGCCTTGCTGACGCCCGCCGTCGGGGTGGCGGCATCGCCGGCACCCGCCGTCGCGGCACTGTCGGTCGTCACGGCGTCGGTCTGCGGCGCCGCGGTGGCGTCACCGGCCTCCGACGTCGCCGCGGTAGCGGTGTTCTCGCTGCTCATGCCTTCACCTCCGGGCTCACGCCCACACCGGCGCGTGCCGCGGCGTCCTTGAACGCCATCCACGGCAGCAGCGCGCACTTGACCCGGGCGGGGTAGCGGGCGACACCCGCGAAAGCAACCCCGTCACCGAGTACGTCCTCGTCCGGCGTGACCTGGCCACGTCCGGACATCAACTCCACGAACGCCTCGTGCACCTCGAATGCTTCCCCGGCGCCCCGGCCGCGCAGCAACTCGTGCAGGACACTCGCCGAGGCCTGGCTGATCGAACAGCCCATCCCGTCGTACGAGATGTCGTGCAGCACGGCGCCGTCGGTGGCCACCCGGACGGTGACCTCGTCACCGCATGTCGGGTTGACGTGGTGCGCTTCGGCGACCTGGTCGCCCGGGTCGTCGGCGTCGCGCAGGCCACGCCCGTGCGGATGCTTGTAGTGATCCAGGATGATCTCCTGGTAGAGCTGGTCGAGCTGCACCATCAGTCGAACACCTTCCGCACCTGCTCCAGACCGGCCACCAGAGCATCGATCTCCTCCGTGGTGGTGTAGAGGTAGAACGAGGCCCGGGTCATGGCCGGGACGCCGAACCGGCTGCACACCGGCTTGGCACAGTGGTGACCCACCCGCACCTGCACGCCGAGCGAGTCGAGCACCTGACCCACGTCGTGCGGGTGGACGTCACCCAGCGCGAACGAGATGGTGCCGCCCCGACCCACCGGCACGGTGGGGCCGAAGATCCGTAGGTCGGGCACCGAGCCGAGAGCGTCGAGCGCATACGCCGTGAGCTCCTTCTCGTGCCACTGGATCGACGGCATGCCGATCCCGGTGAGGTAGTCCACCGCGGCGCCGAGCGCTACCGCCTCGGCGATCGGCGGGGTGCCCGCCTCGAACCGGGCTGGCGGTGCCGCGAACGTCGACCCGGCCATGGTGACCGTCTCGATCATCGAACCGCCACCGAACACCGGCGGCATGGCCGCGAGCAGCTCACCCCGGCCCCAGAGCACACCGATGCCGGTCGGGCCGCACATCTTGTGCCCGGTGAACACGATGTAGTCGGCGTCCAGGTCGACCACGTCGATGGGCAGGTGCGGCACCGACTGCGAGCAGTCCAGCAGCAGGAGCGCGCCCACCTCGCGGACCCGCGCGGTGATCCGGGAGGTCGCGTTCACCGTGCCGAGGATGTTCGACATGTGCACCAGCGAGACGATCTTCGTCCGTTCGGTGACCAGGTCGTCCAGGCCGGACTCGTCGAGCCGGCCCTGGTCGGTGACCGGGAACCAGCGCAGGGTCGCGCCGGTGCGCTCGCAGAGCAGCTGCCACGGGACGATGTTCGAGTGGTGCTCCATCTCGGAGATCACCACCTCGTCGCCCGGCCCCAGCCGGAACCGGGGGTCGCCGTCGGGCCGCAGCGAGGCGTTGGAGAAGGCGTACGCCACGATGTTGATCGCCTCGGTGGAGTTCTTGGTGAACACCACCTCGTCGACGCTCGGGGCGTTGATGAACGCGGCGATCTTGGCCCGCGCCCCCTCGTACGCCTCGGTGGCCTCGGTGCCCAGGGTGTGCACCGAGCGCGACACGTTCGCGTTGTGCAGCGCGTAGTGCTCGGCGAGCACGTCGAGCACCACCCGCGGCTTGTGCGAGGTGTTGGCGCTGTCGAGGTAGACCAGCGGATGCCCGTTGATCTCACGATCGAGGATCGGGAAGTCGGCGCGCACCCGGGCCACGTCGAAACGCGGCACGTCGTCGTACTGCGGCATCCCCTCGGGGATCGCGATGCTGGTCATCTCGGCAGCGCCTCTCTCGGTCAGGCCCTGGCCGTGCCGGCCCCGGCGGCGTACCGCTCGTAGCCCTCGGCCTCGAGCTTGTCGGCCAGCTCCGGGCCGCCCTGCTCGACGATCCGGCCGGCCACGAAGACGTGCACGAAGTCCGGCTTGATGTAGCGCAGGATCCGCGTGTAGTGGGTGATCAGCAGCACGCCCGTGTCGCCGGTGTCGCGGACCCGGTTGACGCCCTCGCTGACCACGCGCAGCGCGTCCACGTCGAGGCCGGAGTCGGTCTCGTCGAGGACCGCGATCTTCGGCTTGAGAAGCTCGAGCTGGACGATCTCGTGCCGCTTCTTCTCACCGCCGGAGAAGCCCTCGTTGACGTTGCGCTGGGCGAACGCCGGGTCCATCTGGAGGCGCTCCATGGCGCCGCGCAGCTCGCCGCCCCAGGTGCGCAGCTTCGGGGCCTCACCGTCGATGGCGGTCTTCGCGGTGCGCAGGAAGTTCGCCACCGAGACGCCGGGCACCTCGACCGGGTACTGCATGGCCAGGAAGAGGCCGGCGCGGGCGCGCTCGTCGACGGTCATGGCCAGCACGTCCTCGCCGTCGAGGGTGACCGTGCCGCCGGTGATCTCGTACTTGGGGTGGCCGGCGATCGAGTACGCCAGGGTGGACTTGCCGGAGCCGTTCGGGCCCATGATCGCGTGGGTCTCACCGGACCTCACAGTCAGGTCGACACCGGCCAGGATCGGCTTGAGCTCACCCTCGGGCAGCTTGACCGACACCTTCAGGTCGCGGATCTCCAGGGTGCTCATTATCGGGTCACTCCATTACTCGGCGTCAGGCTGAGGTAGATGTCCCCGTCGCGGACCTCGACGGGGTAGACGGGTACGGGTTCGGTGGCCGGCAGGCCGGTGGGCTGCCCGGTGCGCAGGTCGAAGCGGGAGCCGTGCAGCCAGCACTCGAGCGTGCAGCCGTCGACCTCTCCCTCGGAGAGGGCGACCGCGGCGTGCGAGCACTCGTCGTAGGCGGCGTAGAAGCTGCCGTCCTCGCCGTGCACCAGGGCGATCGGCGTGCCGTCGACGTCCGCGCTGATGGCGGTGCCCTTCGGCACGTCCTCGGTGGAGCAGATCCGGATCATCAGGCGCCGGCCTTGGCGAGCCGGGCCTCGATCGCGTCGCCCAGGCGCTCGCGCAGCTCCTCCACCGGGATCTTGTTGATCAGCTCGGCGAAGAAGCCCCGGACCACCAGGCGCCGGGCCTCACCCTCCGGGATGCCCCGGGCCATCAGGTAGAACAACTGCTCGTCGTCGAAGCGGCCTGTCGCGCTGGCGTGGCCGGCGCCGGCGATCTCGCCGGTCTCGATCTCCAGATTGGGTACGGAGTCCGCACGCGCGCCGTCGCTGAGCAGCAGGTTCCGGTTGATCTCGTACGTGTCGGTGCCTGTCGCCTCGGCCTGGATCAGCACGTCACCCACCCAGACGGTGTGCGCGTCGTCGCCCTGCAGAGCGCCCCGGTAGCCGACGTAGCTGCGGCAGTCCGGCACGTTGTGGTCGACCAGCTGCCGGTGCTCCAGGTGCTGGCCGGAGTCGGCGAAGTAGACGCCGTACAGCTCCGCCTCGCCGCCCCGGCCGGTGTACTCCACCGAGGTGAACTGCCGGACCAGGTCACCGCCGAGGGTGACCTGGATGTGGATGACCTTGGCGTCCCGACCCAGCTTGATCTTGAGGTGCTGCGCCTGGACCGCGTCGTCGGCCCAGTCGGCCACCGTGACCAGGGTCAGCTTCGCGCCGTCGGCCACCGTGACCTCGACGTTGTCGGCAAGGATGGCCGACCCGACGTGCTCCAGCACCACCGTCACCTCGGCGAAGCGGCCCACCTCGACGAAGGTGTGACCGAACGCCGGCTGCCCGGCGCCGTCGCCGACCACGCGCAGGCGCACCGGAGCGCCGAGCACCGCGTCGGGGTCGACACGCACCAGCAGGGCGTCGGTGGCCGCGCCGTACGCCAGCGCGCTGACCCGGTCGACGGGCGTGAGCACGCTGCCGATCCGCTTGTCGTCACGGCCGATCCGTCCGACGGCCACGCCCTCGGGCAGGTCGCCGTACTCGTGCCGGACGGCGCCGGACGCGGCCGACGCCTCGTCCGACGACGCCGGCCCGTCGCCGACCAGGCCGCGGAGGCGCTTGAGCGGGGTGAAACGCCACTCCTCCTCCAGGCCGGTGAGGGCCGGGAAGTCGGCGACGTCGAACGAGCGCAGCGCCTGCGACTTGGTGCTGGGCGGCGGCGCGGAAGCCTGGGTAGTCATTTCTTCCTTGGTCTGTTCTCTGCTACGACGACGGTGTCAGGTCGGCCGGACGGGAGCGGACGGCGTCAGCCGACCGCGCCCTCCATCTGGAGCTCGATGAGCCGGTTCAGCTCCAGGGCGTACTCCATCGGAAGTTCCTTGGCGATCGGCTCGATGAAGCCACGCACGATCATGGCCATCGCCTCGTCCTCGCTCAGGCCGCGGCTCATCAGGTAGAAGAGCTGGTCGTCGCTGATCTTGGAGACGGTCGCCTCATGCCCCATCGACACGTCGTCCTCGCGGATGTCGACGTACGGGTAGGTGTCCGAGCGGGAGATGGTGTCGACAAGCAGCGCGTCGCACTTGACGGTGCTGCGGCTGTGGTGCGAGCCCTCCAGCACCTGCACCAGACCCCGGTACGAGGTGCGGCCGCCGCCCCGGGCGATCGACTTCGACACGATGGTCGAGGAGGTGTGCGGTGCGGCGTGCACCATCTTGGCGCCGGCGTCCTGGTGCTGGCCCTCGCCGGCCATCGCCACCGAGAGCACCTCGCCCTTGGCGTGCTCGCCTGTCATGTAGACCGCCGGGTACTTCATGGTGACCTTGGAGCCGATGTTGCCGTCGACCCACTCCATGGTCGCGCCCTCGTGGCAGACGGCGCGCTTGGTCACCAGGTTGTAGACGTTGTTCGACCAGTTCTGGATGGTCGTGTACCGGCAGCGCGCGTTCTTCTTCACGATGATCTCCACGACCGCGCTGTGCAGCGAGTCGGAGGAGTACAGCGGCGCGGTGCAGCCTTCGACGTAGTGCACGTACGCACCCTCGTCGACGATGATCAGCGTCCGCTCGAACTGGCCCATGTTCTCCGTGTTGATCCGGAAGTAGGCCTGCAGCGGGATCTCCACGTGCACGCCCTTCGGCACGTAGATGAACGAGCCACCGGACCACACGGAGGTGTTCAGGGCGGCGAACTTGTTGTCGCCGACCGGGATCACCGTGCCGAAGTACTCCTTGAAGACGTCCTCGTGCTCGCGCAGCGCCGTGTCGGTGTCCAGGAAGAGGACGCCCTGCTCCTCAAGGTCCTCACGGATCTTGTGGTAGACGACCTCCGACTCGTACTGCGCCGCGACACCGGCGACCAGGCGCTGCTTCTCCGCCTCCGGGATGCCCAGCCGGTCGTAGGTGTTCTTGATGTCCTCGGGCAGGTCCTCCCAGCTGGTGGCCTGCTTCTCGGTGGACCGCACGAAGTACTTGATGTTGTCGAAGTCGATCCCGGTGAGGTCCGCGCCCCAGGCCGGCATCGGCTTACGGCCGAACAGCCGCAGCCCCTTCAGGCGCAGGTCGAGCATCCAGGCCGGCTCGTTCTTCTTGGCCGAGATGTCCCGCACCACCGCCTCGTTGATACCGCGCTGGGCGACCGCCCCGGCGGTGTCCGGGTCGGACCAGCCGTACTCGTAGCGACCCAGCGCCGCGAGCTGCTCTTCCTGGGTCAGGGGCTGGACGATCTGCTCGGTCATCTATCTGTCCTCACAGTGGTGACGGGCTTACCGGATTGGGCGCGGGTCGGCTGGGTCGGAATGTGCGTGGTGCACACCCCGTCGCCGTGCGCGATGGTGGCCAGGCGCTGCACGTGGGTGCCGACCAGACGGGAGATCACCGCGGTCTCGGCCTCGCACAGCTGGGGAAACTCGGCGGCCACGTGCGCCACCGGGCAGTGGTGCTGGCAGAGCTGGCCGCCGGAGGCGATAGTGGTCGCGTTGGCAGCGTATCCCTCGGCGGTGAGCGCTCCGGCGAGTGCCTCAGCCCGCGCGAGAGGGTCGTCGCCGGCGTCCTCCATGGCGGCCCGGCAACGCGACTCCAGGGCGGACACCTGCTCGGTGGCGAACGCCTCGACGGCGTCCGAACCACCGCTGCGGGCGATCCAGCGCAGCGCCGCGGTGGCCATGTTGTCGTAGTGATGGGTGCCACAGCGCACCCGGGCGGCCTCGGTCAGCAGGAACACCTTCGCCGGGCGGCCCCGACCACGACTGCCCTGCACGGCCTGCTCCCGGGCGAAGACGTCACCGTCGGCGAGCATCGCGTCCAGGTGTCGGCG
The DNA here is from genome assembly GCF_040683695.1 of Micromonospora sp. NPDC093244. Taxonomy (NCBI): domain Bacteria; kingdom Bacillati; phylum Actinomycetota; class Actinomycetes; order Micromonosporales; family Micromonosporaceae; genus Micromonospora; species Micromonospora sp. NPDC093244. The sequence continues at coordinate 687,604 of NZ_JBFBEO010000001.1, read as the reverse complement.
GATCGCCGCCGGGCTCAGACCGAGCGCCTGACCGAGCTGCGCGGCGGTGGTGGCCCCCCGCTCCAGCAGCAGCTGGGTGACCCGGTCCCGGGTGGAGACCTCGGCCGCGGCGGCACCGGCGAGGCCGGTCGCCGTGGTCACGACGGGCGCGCACGCGGAAGCACCGACGGCCGGGTCGGCCGCCGACCGCTGCCCGGAGAGCGCCGCCGCGTTTTTCACAACGCCAACGTTACGTAATTACCCGGACTGTCGCAAACCCGGGTCCCGGTGATCCGAACCACCGACCCGGCGGAGTCGGACGAACCTCGATCACTACGGTGCGTAGGATTTGCGCCGTGAACCGAATCGTCCGTCCGGTCTCCGGCACCCTGCTGAGCCGCCTCGCGCTCGCCTCGATCATCGCGAACGTGGGCATCGTCGTGACCGGCGGGGCCGTCCGGTTGACCGCCTCCGGCCTCGGCTGCCCCACCTGGCCCCGGTGCACCGACGATTCGTACGTCACCACACCCGAGATGGGCATCTACGGGGTGATCGAGTTCGGCAACCGGATGCTGACCTTCGCGGTGGGCCTCATCGCGCTCGCCACAGTGCTGGCCGTACTGGCCCACCGGCCGCGCCGACCCGGCCTCCTCGCGCTTGCCGTCGCCGTCTTCCTGGGCATCCCCGCCCAGGCGGTGCTCGGTGGCATCACCGTGCTCACCAACCTCAACCCGTGGGTGGTCGGGCTGCACTTCCTCGCCTCCATGGCGGTGATCGCCGCCGCGTACGCCCTCTGGCGGCGGATCGGCGAGCCGGACGGGCCGACGGTCGCCGTGGTGCCCACGCCGCTGCGCACGCTGACCAGGATCACCACGGGCGTCAGCGTCGCGGTGCTGGTGATCGGCACCTGGGTCACCGGCAGCGGCCCGCACGCCGGCGACCAGGGCGCCGCCCGCAACGGGCTCGACCCGGAATCGATCTCGCAGGTGCACGCCGACGCGGTCTTCCTGCTGATCGGGCTCTCGGTGGCGTTGATCTTCGCGTTCCGGGCGGTAGGCGCGCGGCGGGCCACCCGCGCCGCGATCGTCCTGGTCGCCGTCGAGCTGAGCCAGGGCGTCATCGGCTTCGTGCAGTACTTCACCCACGTGCCCGCGCTCCTGGTCGGCGCGCACATGCTCGGCTCCTGCGTGGTGCTGCTCGCCACCCTCTCGGTGCAGTGGTCGACCCGGGAACGCCGCCCGAACACCCCGACCCCGTCGACCGTCCCGGCGGACGCGCGAGCGGTCCCGGTCACCGCCTGAGGCCCGCGCCCCCACCGCGCCCGGCGGTCAGGCGCGGCGGGCCAGGTGGGTGGTGATCGCCTCGGCGAGACGGTCGGGGGCGCCGTCGGCGTACCCGATGAACAGCGACGGCTCGGTCAGCTCCAGCTCGACAAGGACGGGGTCGCCGTCCGGGCCGGGGATCAGGTCGACCCGGGCGTAGAGCAGCTGCCGCGTGCCGCCGGGAACCGCGGCGAGGGTGCGTTCGGCGACCGCCAGCTGGTCCGGGAGCGCGGTACGGGCGCTGATCTCCTCGGCCTTGTAGAGCCCGTCCGGGCCGAGGTCCGGCCCGGTCAGCATCGGCCCCTTGCGGATGGCGTGGCTGAACGCGAGCCCGCCCGCGCCCGCCAGGAAGAGCAGCGCCGTCTCGCCCTCGGTGTCGACGGCGTTCAGGTACGGCTGGACCATTGTCGTCCGGCCGGCGGCGGACAGCCGGCGTACGTGCGCCACGGCGAGGTCGCGGTGCTCCGGGTCGGCCAGGTCGTACCGGCCGGTGTCCTGGCTGCCCGCGCTGACCGCCGGCTTGATCACGTACTCGCCGGTGTCGACCGGAGGCTGCCAGCTCTCCCCCGGCTCGACCCAGGAGGTCGGCACGGTGGGCACGCCTGCGGCGGTCAGCTCGGCGAGGTACCGCTTGTCGGTGTTCCAGCGGACCACGTCGGCCGGGTTGACGAGCGCCGGGACGGTGGCCGCCCAGGTGACGAACTCGTCGCGGCGCAGCGCGTAGTCCCACGGCGAGCGGAGCACGACCAGGTCGTACGAGGACCAGTCGACGTCGGGGTCGTCCCAGACGGGAGCCTCGGCGGTGACGCCCCGGGCGGCGAGCGGGGCGAGGACGAGCCTGTCGTCCGGGTCCAGCTCGGTCAGCTCGGTGCAGGTGACGAGAGCGACCCGGGGTTTCCCCCGGGTCGACTGGTGGTGGTCGGTCAATTCAACTATCTATCTCAGCGGGCCATCGTGCGTCGGGCCATCGACCGCCAGAGGTCGTTGCTCGGACGCATCTGGTCCATCAGTTCACGCTCCCAGGCGTTCTCGACGGTGACTCCCGCCTTGGCGCACGCCTCCCGGGCGGTGACGGTGTCGTCGGCGAACTGGTCGCCCCACTCACCGTCGGAGCCCACCAGGACGATCCGCGCTCCACGCTTGCCGACGTACTCGATGACCGCCTTCGCTCCACCGTGACCGGCGGCGAACGCCTTGAGGCCGGCTACCAGGCCGTGCGAAGCCTGCCCACCGACGGTCTGCTCGTCCGTCAGCGTCGTATCGGAACCATCTGCCATGACGCGAAGCCTAAGCAGAGTTCCACTCGCCCGGGCGAGAACCATGAAGCTTTTGTGATGCCAATTACCTACAGGTTTAAGACAGAACACTGATATTCTGTCCGGTTTTTTCCGGACTTATGGGTGCGGAAAGTCCTGGCAAACCCGGATCGAGCCGGCGCAGGTTGAGCCCATCCGACTCATGCGAAAGTTACCCTGATGTGACGTTAAACCCGGACAACTCATCCATGATGATGATTGATTCACTCGACGGAACGACTCAGGGTCGAGCCGGCAACCGTCAGATCAGCGCGTCGAGCGCGACGGCCACGAACACGATCGTCAGGTACGTGGTCGACCAGTGGAACAGCCGCATCGGCTTGACTGCCTCGCCCCGCGTCGCGCGACGGCACAGCCGGTGCGCCTCGACGATGAAGATGGCGCCCACCACAAGCGTCGGTACGCCGTAGATCGCGCTCAGGCCCAGCGGCCACACCGCCAGGGAGGTCAGCACGGTGAGCCAGGCGAAGATCAGGATCTCGGCGTTCACCCGGCGGGTGGAGGCCACCACCGGCAGCATCGGGATCCCGGCCCGCGCGTAGTCGTCCTTGTACTTCATGGCGAGCGGGTAGAAGTGCGGCATCTGCCAGAAGAAGACCACCGCGAACAGCCCCCACGCGGCCGGCGCCAGCGAACCGGTCACCGCCGCCCAGCCGATGAGCACCGGAGCGGCCCCGCAGGCGCCACCCCAGAACGTGTTCGTCGGGGTGGAGCGCTTGAGCCACAGCGTGTAGACGACGTCGTAGTAGACGATCGCGGCGAGGGTGAGCGCGGCGGCGAGCAGGTTGGTGAACGCCGCCATCAGCACGATCGAGACCGCCGCCAGCACCAGACCGAAGATCAGGGCGCTGCGCGGTGACACCGTGTGCGCCGGCAGCGGCCGGCGCTTCGTCCGGCGCATCAGCTGGTCGATGTCCCGGTCGATGTAGCAGTTGAGGACGCTTGCCGCGCCGGCGGCGAGCGAGCCGCCGACAAGCACCACTGCCATCAGCCACAGCGACGGCAGGCCACCCTCGGCGAGCATCATCGCCGGCACTGTGGTGACCAGCAGCAACTCGACGATGCGCGGTTTGGTGAGCGCCACGTACGCCGAGACGATCGCGCGGACGTCCCGTCGCGCCACCGGACCGTCGGCCGTCCGCGCCGAGGGCTGCCCCGCGGGGTTGCTCGCGGGGCGCTCGGTGATCATGCTCACGGATTGCCACCTTCCGGCATCGGCACGGGGAGATCGGTCGGCCCAACCTGTTCGGGGGCCGCACACCGAGCCACACACTACGCGTTGTCGTTTTGGCTGCCCGGCCGACCCGACAACGGTGCGGGCCGTCACACCACCGGGTTGAACGACTCGATGCCCTGTCCCGTACCGCAGACCATGCAGAGATCCCCGGGCGGACGTTTAGTCACGCTCGATAGGGTCACCAGTGAGGGTTCCGCCCATCTGCCGAGGAGCACAACCATCGTGGCTGCCAACCGACCCGAGCACTCCGAACTCAACTGGTCCGACCTCGATCGCCGGGCTGTCGACACCGTCCGCGTCCTGGCCATGGATGCCGTGGAGAAATCCGGCAACGGCCACCCGGGTACCGCGATGAGCCTGGCGCCCGCGGCGTACCTCCTGTTCAACCGGGTCATGCGGCACAACCCGGCCGACCCGAACTGGCCCGGCCGGGACCGCTTCGTGCTCTCCGCCGGGCACTCCAGCCTGACGCTCTACATCCAGCTGTTCCTGTCCGGGTACCCGCTGAGCCTGTCGGACCTGAAGTCGCTGCGGCAGTGGGGCTCGCTCACTCCCGGTCACCCCGAGCACGGGCACACCCCGGGCGTGGAGACCACCACCGGGCCGCTCGGGCAGGGCCTGGGCAACGCGGTGGGCATGGCCATGGCGGCCCGCCGCGAGCGCGGCCTGTTCGACCCGGAGGCCGAGCCGGGCGCGTCGATCTTCGACCACGACATCTGGTGCATCGTCTCCGACGGCGACATCGAGGAGGGCATCAGCCACGAGGCCAGCGCGCTCGCCGGGCACCAGCAGCTGGGCAACCTCACGGTGATCTACGACGACAACGAGATCTCGATCGAGGACGACACCCGCATCGCCAAGAGCGAGGACGTGGCGGCCCGCTACGAGGCGTACGGCTGGCACGTGCAGACCGTCGACTGGCGCAGCGGCGACGCCGACCAGGGTGACTACCACGAGGACGCCGAGGCGCTGTACCGCGCGCTGCTCGCCGCGAAGGCGGAGACCGACCGTCCCTCCTTCATCGCGTTGCGCACCATCATCGGCTGGCCCGCCCCCAACAAGCAGAACACCGGCAAGATCCACGGCTCGGCGCTCGGCGCCGACGAGGTGAAGGCCACCAAGCGGATCCTCGGCTTCGACCCGGAGCAGACCTTCGAGGTGGACGAGGAGGTGCTCGGCCACGCCCGCACGGTGATGGGCCGCGGCTCCGAGGCCCAGCAGGAGTGGACCACCGCGTTCGACGCCTGGAAGAAGGCCAACCCGGAGCGCACGGCGCTCTACGAGCGGATGGCCGGACGCGTGCTTCCCGACGGCTGGACCAACGCGCTGCCGGTCTTCCCCGCCGACGCCAAGGGAGTGGCCACCCGGGCCGCGTCCGGCAAGGTGCTGGAGGCCCTCGCGCCGGTCCTGCCGGAGCTGTGGGGTGGCTCGGCCGACCTGGCCGAGAGCAACAACACCACGATGAAGGGCGAGCCGTCGTTCATCCCGGCCGCGCACGCCACCAAGGACTTCCCCGGCCACGAGTACGGCCGCACGCTGCACTTCGGCATCCGCGAGCACGCCATGGGAGCGATCCTCAACGGCATCGCCCTGCACGGCGGCACCCGCCCGTACGGCGGCACATTCCTGGTGTTCAGCGACTACATGCGCCCGTCGGTGCGGCTGGCCGCGCTGATGAAGCTTCCGGTGACGTACGTCTGGACGCACGACTCGATCGGCCTGGGTGAGGACGGCCCGACCCACCAGCCGGTGGAGCACCTGACCGCGCTGCGCGCCATCCCGGGCCTGGACGTGGTCCGCCCCGCCGACGCCAACGAGACGGCCTGGGCGTGGCGGCAGGCGCTGGAGCACACCGACCGGCCCACCGCGCTGGCGCTGAGCCGTCAGCCGCTGCCGACCCTGGACCGGGACGTCCTGGGCAGCGCGGAGGGGGTCGCCAAGGGCGGCTACGTGCTGGCCGAGGCGTCCAACGGCAAGCCTCAGGTGATCATCGTCGGCACCGGTTCCGAGGTGCAGCTCTGCCTGACCGCGCGGGAGCGCCTGGAGGCCGACGGCACCCCGACCCGGGTGGTCTCGATGCCCTGCCAGGAGTGGTTCTACGAGCAGGATGAGGCCTACCGGGAGTCGGTGCTCCCGCGCGGGGTAAAGGCACGGGTGAGCGTGGAGGCGGGCATCGCGATGTCCTGGCGCGGGATCGTCGGCGACCTCGGCGAGAGCGTGAGCCTGGAGCACTACGGAGCGAGCGCCCCGCACACCGTGCTCTTCGAGCAGTTCGGCTTCACCGGCGACCGGATCGTGGCGGCGGCACACGCCTCGCTGGCCCGGGTGGGCGACATCACCGGTTTCACTACCGGCAACTGAGGGAGCGTGGACGGCATGACCGACAAGCTGAATGAGCTCACCGCCGCAGGCGTGGCGGTGTGGCTCGACGATCTTTCCCGGGTGCGTCTGAGCTCCGGCGGGCTGGACCAGCTGCGCCGCGAGAAGCACGTGGCCGGGGTCACCACCAACCCGACGATCTTCGCCAAGGCGCTGAGCGACGCCGACGAGTACAACTGGCAGCTGCGCGACCTCGCTGTTCGTGACGTGGACGTGGAAGAGGCCGTACGCATGCTCACCACGTACGACGTGCGGTGGGCCTGCGACGTGATGCGCCCGTCGTACGACGGCAGCGACGGCGTCGACGGCCGCGTCTCGATCGAGGTAGACCCCCGCAGCGCGCACGACGCGGACAAGACCGTCGCCGAGGCCAAGGCGCTGTGGTGGCTCGTCGACCGGCCCAACCTCTACATCAAGATCCCGGCCACCGAGGAGGGCCTGTCGGCGATCACCGACACGCTTGCCGAGGGGATCAGCGTCAACGTGACGCTGATCTTCGGCCTGGACCGCTACTCGGCGGTCATGGAGGCGTTCCTCGCCGGCCTGGAGCAGGCCAAGGCCAACGGCCACGACCTGTCCACCATCGGCTCGGTCGCGTCGTTCTTCGTCTCCCGCGTCGACTCCGAGGTCGACAAGCGGCTTGAGAAGATCGGCTCGGACGAGGCCAAGGCGTTGAAGGGCAAGGCCGCAGTCGCCAACGCCCAGCTGGCGTACGAGCGCTACTCCGAGGTGTTCTCCTCGGACCGCTGGAAGGCACTCGCCGACGCCGGCGCGCACCCGCAGCGGCCGCTGTGGGCGTCGACCTCGACGAAGAACCCGGACTACCGCGACGTCATCTACGTGGAGGAGCTGATCGCTCCCGGCACTGTCAACACCATGCCGGAGGCGGTCATCCACGCGTACGCCGATCATGGCGAGACCCGCGGTGACACGGTGACCGGCGCCTACGACGCGGCCCGGAAGGTCTTCGCGGACCTGGAGTCGGTCGGGGTGGACATGGACGACGTGATCGTCACCCTGGAGCGCGAGGGCGTGGAGAAGTTCGAGGTCAGCTGGCAGGAGCTGCTCGACGGGGTCCGCAAGTCGCTGGAGGCGGCGGCGAAGGGCAAGGGCTCTCCGAACAAGGCCGCCGAGGGCAACGCCAAGGGCGCCGAGAAGGCCGGTGGCGCATGAGCGACCTACTCGCAGGGCCGGCGGAGGCCGCCGCCGGGCTCGTCGTGCACGGCGCGGACGCGATCGACAGGTCCGCACCCGCCTCGACCCGGGACGCGCTGGTCAAGGCCGGCGTCCCGGGCAAGCTGGCCGCCAAGGACCCGGGCCTGTGGGGTCCGGACGCCGAGGCCGAGGCGAAGATCCGGCTCGGCTGGGTGGACACCCACAGGCGCAGCCGGGAGCTGCTGGTGCAGCTCGCCGAGCTGACCACCGAGCTGGCCGACCTGGACCACGTGGTGCTCGCCGGCATGGGCGGCTCGTCGCTGGCCCCCGAGGTGATCACCAGGACCCTCGGCCGGCCGCTGACCGTGCTGGACACCACCGACCCCGGCCAGGTCCGCGCGGCCCTCGGTGACCGGCTGGAGCGCACAGTCGTGGTGGTGGCCAGCAAGTCCGGCTCGACGGTGGAGACCGACAGCCACCGGCGCGCGTACTGGCAGGCGTTCCTGGACGCCGGGATGACCGAGGCGGAGGCCGGCCGGCACTTCGTCATCGTCACCGACCCGGGCTCGCCGCTGGAGACGACCGCTACCGAGATGGGCGCGTTCACCGTGCTGGCCGACCCGAACGTGGGCGGCCGGTACTCGGCGCTCACCGCGTTCGGCCTGGTGCCGTCGGCCCTTGCCGGCGTCGAGGTGTCCGAGCTGATCGACCAGGCCGACGCGCTGGCCGAGTCGCTCGCCGGGGACCGGGACAACCCGGCGTTGGCGCTGGGCGCCGCGCTGGGCGCCGCCGCCACCCTGGCCCGGGACAAGGTCGCCCTGATCTCCGACGGCACCGGCATCGACGGGCTGGGCGACTGGGCCGAACAGCTGATCGCCGAGTCGACAGGCAAGGCCGGCGTGGGCATCCTGCCGGTGGTGGTGGAGTCCCCGAACAGCCCCGGCGCCACCGGCTCCGACGTGCTGACCGTCACCTACGGCGGCGCACTGGCCACCGGCGACGTGCCCGGTGGCGGCACCGACCCGGACGTGGCGGTGAACGGCCCGCTCGGCGCGCAGTTCCTGGCCTGGGAGTACGCCACGGCGGTGGCGGGTGTGGTGCTCGGCATCGACCCGTTCAACCAGCCGAACGTCACCGAGTCCAAGGAGAACACCAACAAGATCCTGGCCTCGGGTCTGCCGACGGAGACGCCGTCGTTCACCGAGGGCGCGATCGAGGTGTACGCGCCGCAGGGCGCACCCGGCGACCTGGCGGGTGTGCTGCGGTGGCTGCTGGACGGGCTGGGCGACGACGGCTACCTGGCGGTCATGGCGTACCTCGACCGGTTCGCCGACGCGGACACGGCCCGGCTGCGTCCGTTGCTGGCCGAGGCGTCCGGCCGGCCCGTCACCTTCGGGTGGGGGCCGCGGTTCCTGCACTCGACCGGCCAGTACCACAAGGGTGGTCCGCAGGTCGGCAGCTACCTCCAGGTGACCGGTGCGGTCGCCGAGGACCTGGACGTGCCGGGCAAGCCGTACACGTTCGGTGAGTTGCAGGCGGCGCAGGCCGCCGGCGACCGGCAGGCCCTCGCCGGTCGGGAACGGCCCGTGCTGCGACTGCACCTGACCGACCGGGCGGCCGGCGTCGCCCAACTGCTCGACGCGGCCGGTCAGCTGCGCACGTGAGGATGGACGACGTGACCCAAGGCGTGAACCCGCTACGCGACCCGCAGGACCGCCGGTTGCCCCGGATCCCGGAGCCGTGCGCTCTGGTGATCTTCGGGGTGACCGGCGACCTGGCCCGCAAGAAGCTGCTCCCCGCGGTCTACGACCTGGCCAACCGGGGCCTGCTGCCGCCCGGTTTCGTGGTGCTCGGCTTCGCGCGCCGCGACTGGGGTGACGGCGACTTCGAGACACTCGCCTGCGAGGCGGCCCGCAAGCACGCCCGTACTCCGTGGCGGGACGAGGTGTGGGCGCGTCTGGCCGGCAACATCAAGTTCGTCGGCGGGTCGTTCGACGACGACGCGGCGTTCGACACCCTCGCCGAGACGCTCGACGACCTGCGCCAGACCCACGGCATCACCGGTAACGCGGCGTTCTACTTCTCGATCCCCCCGGCCGCGTTCCCCGTCGTGCTCAAGCAGCTGGCCCGCACCGGGATGGCCGACAACGAGAAGTCCGGCGGTTGGCGCCGGGTCGTGGTGGAGAAGCCGTTCGGCAACGACCTGCCGTCGGCGAAGGCGCTCAACGACCTGGTCGACGACGTCTTCACCCGGCAGGACGTTTTCCGCATCGACCACTACCTGGGCAAGGAGACGGTCCAGAACATCCTGGCCCTGCGGTTCGCCAACAACCTGTTCGAGCCACTGTGGAACTCCAAGTACGTCGACTCGGTGCAGATCACCATGGCCGAGGACGTCGGCATCGGCACCCGCGCCGGGTTCTACGACACGGTCGGCACCGCCCGTGACGTGTTGCAGAACCACCTGCTCCAGCTCCTCGCCCTGGTGGCCATGGAGGAGCCGACAAGCTTCGACGCCGACGAGATCCGGGCCGAGAAGCTCAAGGTGCTCAAGGCGATCACCCTGCCGAAGGACGTGGCCCGGGACACCGTCCGCGGCCAGTACCTGCCCGGCTGGGTGGGCGGCGAACGCGCCGTCGGCTACCTGGAGGAGCAGGACGTCCCCGCCGACTCCACCACCGAGACGTACGTGGCGGTGCGCCTCGGCATCCAGAACCGCCGCTGGGCCGAGGTGCCGTTCTACATCCGGGCCGGCAAGCGGCTGCCCCGGCGGGTCACCGAGGTCGCCATCATGTTCAAGAAGGCGCCGCACCTGCCGTTCAACGACGCCGACATGGAGTCGCTGGGCAACAACCAGCTGGTCATCCGGGTGCAGCCGGACGAGGGCGTGGTGCTCAAGTTCGGCTCGAAGGTGCCGGGCACCACGATGGAGGTCCGCGACATCGCGATGGACTTCCAGTACGGCGAGGCGTTCACCGAGTCCAGCCCGGAGGCGTACGAGCGGCTGGTGCTGGACGTGCTGATCGGCGACCGCACCCTGTTCCCCGACGCGGCCGAGGTCGAGCAGAGCTGGCAGGTGATCGACCCGTTGGAGCACGCCTGGGAGGGCACCACGCCGGAGCCGTACCGCGCCGGTGAGTGGGGGCCGCGGGCGGCCGACGAGATGCTGGCCCGCGAGGGCCGCGCTTGGAGAAGAGCATGATCGGGCTGTGGGACACCACCGGCAACGAGGTGGTCAAGGCGCTCGCCGCCGAGCGGCGCAGCGCCGGTGGCGTGGCCAGCGGCATGGCGCTCACCCTCATCGTCGTGGTGGACGAGCGGCGGGTCCGCGAGGCGGAGGCGGCTGCCACCATCGCCGCCGCCGCCCACCCGTGCCGGCTCGTGGTGGTGGTCCGCTCCGAGATCGAGCGGGACCGCAACCGGCTGGACGCGGAGATCGTGGTAGGTGGCCGGCTCGGCCCGTGCGAGGCGGTGGTCACCCGGATGTACGGGCGGCTGGCCCTGCACGCCGAGTCGGTGGTGATGCCGCTGCTCGTTCCGGACGTGCCGGTGGTCACCTGGTGGCACGGCGAACCGCCGGCGGAGATCGCCACCGACTTCCTCGGTGTGGTCGCCGACCGGCGGATCACCGACTCGGCGCAGGCCGCCGACCCGCAGGAGGCGCTGCGGCAGCGGGCCCGGGACTACGCTCCGGGTGACACCGACCTGGCGTGGACCCGGATCACCCCGTGGCGGACCCTCGTCGCGGGAGCGTTCGACACCACCGAGGCGAAGGTCACCGAGGCGACAGTCGTCGCGCCGCCCAGCGACCCGACGGCGACGCTGATGATCGGCTGGCTGTCCAGCCGGCTGGGCATCACCCCCCGCCGGGTGGACGACACCGAGTTCCCCCGGATGCGTGAGGTGCAGTTGACCTGCGCCAACGGTGACCAGCTGACGTTGACCCGGGAGGACAGCCTGGCCGTCTTCCGCCGGACCGGTCAGGACGACCGGACCCTGCCGCTGGTCCGTCGCCCGCTCGGCGACGAACTGGCCGAGGAACTGCGCCGCCTCGACGCCGACCAGGTGTACGCGGAGGCGCTCGGCGCGACAGTCGGGCTGCGCGGCCTGGAGCAGCGTCCACCGCAGCGGGTGCACGTCTGGAAGGACCCGGCCACCGCACAGCGCGCCGAGGCCGGGGTCACCGCGCACGCCGGCACGAGCGGCGAGAGCTGAGCCGCACCGGGGCAGGGCCGGGCACCGTCCCCGCTCTGCCCCGGTCCCGGGGCATCCCGCCCCACCACCTCCTCCCCGGGCGTACGTCCGGGCACGACGACGCGACAGCGACCGCTCAGCGGTCGGGAAGGCACAACCCATGAGTGAGGCGAGTGTCGCCGTCCACGCCGACGCCGACCTGCTGGCGCAGGCCGTGGCGGCCCGGCTGCTTGTGAAACTGCTCGACGCGCAGGCCGACCGTGGTGAGGCGTCGGTGGTCCTGACCGGCGGCCGGGTCGCCGCGGCCGTGTACCGGGCTGTCGCCACGCTGCCGGCCCGCGACGCGGTGGACTGGTCCCGCGTCGACGTGTGGTGGGGCGACGAACGGTTCCTGCCCGCCGGCGACCCGGAGCGCAACGAGACCCAGGCGCGGGCCGCCCTGCTGGACGTGGTGCCGCTGAACCCGGACCGGGTACACCCGATGCCGGCGTCCGACGGCCCGGCCGGCAACGACCCCGAGGCGGCCGCCGCCGCGTACGCCGAGGAGTTGGCGCGCGCCGCCCGGCCGGGGCACGCCGCGCTGCCGCACTTCGACGTGCTGATGCTCGGCGTCGGCGAGGACGGCCACGTCGCGTCGGTCTTCCCCGGGCATCCGGTGCACTACGACACCCGTCCGGTAAGCGCGGTGCGGGGCAGCCCGAAGCCCCCGCCGGTGCGGACCACCCTCACCCTCGCCGCGATCAACACGGCCGAGGAGGTCTGGTTGGTCGCAGGCGGCGCCGACAAGGCCCGTGCCGTGGGCATGGCGCTGGCCGGCGCCGGGCCGGTGCAGTTGCCGGCGGCGGGCGTACACGGCGTGGACCGTACCCGCTGGCTGCTGGACCGGGCCGCGGCCGCCGACGTGCCCACCCGGCTGCGCAGCCTGCGCTGACCCGCTACTCGCCTCGGCGGCGGCGCAGCGCGGCCAACGCCTCGTTCAACAGCGCCTCCCCCTCCTCGGCGGTGCGCCGCTCCTTCACGTACGCCAGATGGCTCTTGTACGGTTCGGCGCGGACCCGGCCGGGCGGGTTCTGCTCGTCCTGGCCGGCGGGCAGCCCGCACCGGGGGCAGTCCCACAGCGGTGGCGGCGCGACGTCCGCGGCGATCCGGATGCTGGTCCGATGGTCGTTGCGGCACCAGTAGGTGACGTCCTGTCGGGGTGCGGGTTGGTATCGCTCGTCCGGGCGGACGGGCGCCGACCCGACCCGGGCGCCGCGGATAACGTTGCCACTAGGCACGGCTGCTCGCTCCTGTCGTCGGAGGGGACCCGCCGTCTTCGGGGGTGGACGGCGGGCGACGCGGTGCAGCGGAGAAAAGCCTGCGCGCGGCCCGTCGGGTGACGGACCGCGCGCAGATTGTACGACTTTACGAGCCTGCTCAGGCGCCGCTGTTCATCTGGAGCCGGAGCCAGAGGCCGAGCCCGACGATGGCGGCGAACCAGACGACGCCCACCAGAACGGTGTAACGATCCAGGTTCTTCTCCGCGACCGAGGAGCCGGCGAGGCTGGAGCTGACACCACCGCCGAACATGCTCGACAGTCCGCCGCCCTTACCGCGGTGCAGCAGGATCAGCAGGGTGAGCAGAACGCTCGTGATGACCAGCAACACGATCAACGTGTATGCGAACCAGATCGGCATGGCTGGGGGCAGTCCTCTCGTAGCGATCCTCGCCCGGACAGGTCGGGCACGATGGCACCGGCCGGTGGACGGGCGGTGTCAAGGATAGCGAGCGATCAGCGGGCGATGTGCTCGGGGAACCGGCAGATCTGCGCGAATTCCTCCGCGTCCAGGCTGGCGCCCCCCACGAGACCCCCGTCCACGTCCGGCTGGGCCATGATCGAGGCGACGTTCGACGCCTTGACCGAGCCGCCGTACAGGACGCGGACCGCGTCGGCGGTTTCGGCGTCGAAGCGCTCCGCCAACCGCTGCCGGACCGCGCCGCAGACCTCCTGGGCGTCCTCCGGTGTCGCGGTCTTGCCGGTGCCGATCGCCCAGACCGGCTCGTACGCGATGACCACCTGCTTGACCTGCTCGGCCGTGAGCCCCGCGAGACCACCGTCGAGCTGGTCGGCGCAGTGCGCCACATGGGTGCCCTGCTCGCGCACGTCCAGCCCCTCCCCCACGCAGAGGATCGGGGTCAGGTTGTGCGTCAACGCCGCCTTCACCTTGGCGTTGACCTGGGCGTCGTCCTCGTGGTGGTAGGCCCGCCGCTCGGAGTGCCCGACCACCACGTACGTGCAGCCCAACTTGGCCAGCATCGCGCCGGAGATGTCACCCGTGTACGCGCCGGAGGCGTGCGGGGAGAGGTCCTGCCCGCCGTAGCCGATCAGCAGCTTGTCCCCGTCCACAGCCGTCTGCACGGTGCGCAGATCGGTGAAGGGGGGCAGCACGACCGTCTCGACCTCGGTGAGCTGCTTCTCGGTGAGGCTCGCGGCCAGCTTCTGCACAAGCAGGTTGGCCTCGAGGTGGTTGAGGTTCATCTTCCAGTTGCCGGCCATCAACGGCCGGCGGGTCGTGCTCGCCATTCAGTTCTCCAGGGCCGCGATGCCGGGGAGGGACTTGCCCTCAAGGTATTCCAGGGAGGCGCCGCCACCTGTGGAGATGTGCCCGAAGGACGACTCGTCAAGACCGAGCGCACGGACCGCGGCCGCAGAGTCGCCGCCGCCGACGACGCTGAACGCGTCGGCCTTGGTGATCGCCTCGGCGACCCCCCGGGTGCCAGCCGCGAACGGGGCCATCTCGAACACGCCCATCGGGCCGTTCCAGAAGATGGTCTTCGCCTGGGACAGCGCGGCGGCGAAACCGGCGACCGTCTCCGGGCCGATGTCCAGACCCAGCCGGTGACTCGGGATGCCGTCGACCCGGACCGTGTCGTGCGCGGCGTCCGGGGCGAACGCGTCCGCCGCCACCACGTCGACCGGCAGCATGATCTTGCCGTCGGACCGCTCCAGCAGGTTGCGGCAGGTCTCGACCATGTCCTTCTCCAGCAGCGAGGTGCCCACCTCCAGGCCCTGGGCCTTGAGGAACGTGAAGCACATCCCGCCGCCGATGAGCAGCCTGTCGACGGTCGGCAGCAGCGCCTCGATCACCGCCAGCTTGTCGGACACCTTCGAACCACCGAGCACCACCACGTACGGCCGCTCCGGGCTGCCGGTGAGCTTCGAGAGCACCTCGACCTCACGCAGCACCAGACGACCCGCGACGTGCGGCAGCCGCGCCGGCACGTCGTACACGCTCGCGTGCTTGCGGTGCACGGCGCCGAACGCGTCGTCCACGTACGCGTCCCCGAACGCGGCGAGCTGGTCGGCGAAGGCGCCCCGCTCGGCCTCGTCCTTGCTGGTCTCCCCCGCGTTGAAGCGCAGGTTCTCCAGCAGGGCGACCTGGCCGTCGGCCAGGCCGGCGACTGTGGAGCGGGCCGAGTCACCAACGGTGTCCTCGGCGAAGTGCACGGGCGCGCCGAGCAGCTCACCGAGCCGCCCCGCGACCGGACGGAGGCTGAACTGCGGGTCCGGCGTGCCCTTCGGGCGGCCCAGGTGCGAGCAGACGACCACCTTCGCGCCGGCCTCGACAAGCGCGCCGAGCGTCGGCAGAACCGCGCGGATGCGCCCGTCATCCGTGATGTCACCGGTCTGCTTGTCGAGCGGGACGTTCAGGTCGGCGCGCACCAGCACGCGCCGACCCGACACCCCCTCGGCGAGCAGGTCGTCGAGGGTCCGGATGCTCACAGCGAGGAACCCACCAGCTTGACCAGGTCCACCAGGCGGTTGGAGTAGCCCCACTCGTTGTCGTACCAGCCGACGACCTTGACCTGGTTGCCGACGACCTTGGTCAGCGGCGCGTCGAAGATGCACGACGCCGGGTCGGTGACGATGTCGGTGGAGACGATCGGGTCCTCGTTGTAGACCAGGATGCCCTTGAGCGGGCCGTCCGCGGCGGCCTTCAGCGCGGCGTTGACCTCGTCCACGGTGGTCTCACGGCCCACGTTGACGGTGAGGTCGGTGACCGAGCCGGTCGGGATCGGCACCCGCAGCGCGTACCCGTCGAGCTTGCCCTTGAGGTCCGGCAGCACCAGGCCGATGGCCTTGGCCGCACCGGTCGAGGTCGGGACGATGTTCAGCGCGGCGGCCCGGGCCCGACGCAGGTCCTTGTGCGGCGCGTCCTGCAGGTTCTGGTCCTGGGTGTACGCGTGGATCGTCGTCATCAGACCGTGCTGGATGCCGAACGTGTCGTGCAGAACCTTCGCCATCGGGGCGAGGCAGTTCGTGGTGCACGAGGCGTTCGAGATGATCGTGTGCTTCGCCGGGTCGTACTGGTCGTGGTTCACGCCCATGACGACGGTGACGTCCTCGTTCTTCGCCGGAGCGGAGATGATGACCTTCTTGGCGCCGCCGTCGACGTGCGCCTTGGCCTTGGTGCCGTCGGTGAAGAAGCCAGTCGACTCGATGACGACGTCGGCGCCGACCTCGCCCCACGGCAGCGCCGACGGGTCCTTCTCGGCGAACGCCTTGATGGTCTTGCCACCGACGGTGATCTCGTCGGCGGTGGCCTTCACCTCGTACGGGAGGCGACCCAGGATGCTGTCGTACTTGAGCAGGTGGGCGAGCGTGGCGTTGTCGGTCAGGTCGTTCACCGCCACGACCTCGATGTCGGCGTCGGACGCCAGCACTGCCCGGAAGAAGTTACGGCCGATCCGGCCGAAGCCGTTGATGCCAACCCGGATGGTCACAGGTCCGATCTCCTCGCGTTCTGGTCCGCCGGCTTCAGACAACGGGCCGGCGAAGTGATGTGCGCCGACCGTTGGAGCCGGCCGTTGACGGTTCATCTCGGCACCCCGCCGCGGTCTGAGGACCTGACCGCCCGAGGCGGTGGGCACGGCGAGAGGTGCCTGTGTCGGCCCCCTTGCCGTACGCAGCGACCCTATCCGAGCGTGCGACGCCACGCTGCGCCGGGTCGCGTCCCGGGCGCACCGCGCGGCCTCACCGTCCTATCAGACCACGAGCATGTCGGGCGTGACGGCTGCTTCGGTATCCGGGATGCCCAGGTCCCGGGCTCGCTTGTCGGCGAGCGCCAGCAGCCGGCGGATCCGCCCGGCGATGGCGTCCTTGGTCAGCGGCGGCTCAGCGAGCGCTCCCAACTCCTCCAGCGACGCCTGTCGGTGCTCCAGCCGCAGGCGGCCCGCGTCGGTGAGGTGGTTGGGCGCCTCGTCGGCGAGGATCTCCAGGGCGCGGGTCACCCGCGCGGCGGCGGCCACCGCCGCCCGGGCGGAGCGGCGCAGGTTCGCGTCGTCGAAGTTCGCCAGCCGGTTGGCGGTGGCCCGCACCTCGCGGCGCACCCGCCGCTCCTCCCACGCCAGCACGCTGGAGTGCGCGCCGATGCGGGTGAGCAGGGCCGCGATGGCGTCACCGTCCTTGACCACCACCCGGTCCACCCCGCGTACCTCGCGGTTCTTCGCGGTGATGCCGATGCGTCGGGCCGCGCCGACGAGCGCCAGCGCCGACTCCGGCCCCGGGCAGGTGATCTCCAGTGCGCTGGAGCGGCCAGGCTCGGTGAGCGAGCCGTGCGCCATGAACGCGCCCCGCCACGCGGACACCGCGCAGCACACGTTCGCGGCCACGACGTGCGGGGGCAGCCCCCGCACCGGGCGTCCGCGTACGTCCAGCAGGCCGGTCTGGCGGGCGAGGGCCTCGCCGTCCTTGACCACCCGGACGATGAAGTGGCTGCCCTTGCGCAGGCCGCCGGAGGCCAGCACGTGGATCTCGCTGGGGTAGCCGTAGACCTCGGCGATCTCCCGCCGCAGCCGGCGGGCCACCGCCCCGGTGTCCAGCTCAGCCTCCACCACCACGCGGCCGGAGACGATGTGCAGCCCACCGGCGAAGCGCAGCAGCGCAGCCATCTCCGCCCGCCGACAGCAGGGCTTGGGCACGTCGACCCGACTCAGCTCGTCCTTGACCGCAGCCGTCATCGCCATTGTGCGTCCCCTCACGGACCTGTTCCGGCGTGTCGCCGGAGATTACGTACGTGTCTAACGATCGGCGCCCAGGACAGGCACCAGCGCGGCGCCCAGGGCAGCCGGATCATGGCGGGGAGTGCCGTCGGTGACGGCGACGGGGGCGAGGACCAGGCGGGCACCAAGCGATTCTGCCGCACGTTCGACCGGTTCGGGGTCACCCACCGCCTTGGCGTCGGCCAGCACGAGATCCACCTTGAGCTCGGCAAGATACCAGCGCAGCGCAGCGAGGTGGTCGGCGACGGAGAGCCCGAGGGTCTCCTTCTCGGCGGCGAGGTTCAGGGTGACCAGCCGCCGGGCCGGGCTGGACACGATCGCGTCGGCGAGCTGCGGCACCAGCAGGTGCGGCAGCACGCTCGTGTACCAACTGCCCGGCCCGAAGATCAACCAGTCCGCCGCGCCGATCGCCGCGAGGGCCTCCGCGCAGGCCGCCGGGGCCGCCGGGGTGAGCCGCAGCGACTCGACCCGCCCGGTGGTGACCGCCACCTGGTGCTGGCCGCGTACCGTGCGCACCTCGTCGGGGGCGGCCGGGTCCGCCCCGCGCACCCGGGCCTCGATGCCCACCGGCTGGCGGGACATCGGCAGCACCCGACCGACCGCGCCGAGCATCGCTCCGGCGTGCTCCAGCGCCGCCACCGGGTCACCGAGCAGCTCCATGAGGCCGCAGAGCACCAGGTTGCCCACCGCGTGCCCGGCCAGCCCGTCCGCGCGGGCCGCCGCCGGGCCCGCGTCGACCTCTCCGAGCGGGGGTACGTCGTTCCCGGGTGCGGCGTTCGTGGGTGCGGCGTTCCCGGGTGCGGCGTTCGTGGGTGCGGCGTTCGTGGGGACGGCCGCGAAGCGGTGCTGGAACAGTCCGGCGCTGCGCCGGGTGGCCGGGTGGTCGCCGGCCAGCGCGACCAGGGCCTGCCGCAGGTCGCCCGGGGGCAGACCACCCCGCTCGGCGCGCAGCCGACCGCTCGACCCACCGTCGTCACCGACAGTGACCACCGCGGTGATGTCCAGGTCGAGTTCGGGAGCGCAGTGGCGAAGCGCCCGCAGCGACGCGGACAGCCCGTGCCCGCCACCGAACGCCACCACCCGACGCGCCGTCATTCCCGCCCCAGGTCGCGGTGCTGCGCGTTGGCCGCCAACCCGGACTGGCGCAGCCGCCCGGCCAACTCCTCGGCGATGGCCACGCTGCGGTGCTTGCCGCCGGTGCAGCCCACGGCGACCGTCAGGTACCGCTTGCCCTCCCGCTCGAACCCGGTGGTGGTGGCGTTGACCAGGTCGGCGTACGAGGCGACGAAGGCGTCCGCGCCCTCCTGACCCAGCACGTACGCGCTCACCGCCTCCTCCCGCCCGGTGTGCTCCCGCAGCTCCGGCACCCAGTACGGGTTGGGCAGGAACCGGGCGTCAAGCACGAAGTCGGCGTCCGGCGGCAGACCGTACTTGAAGCCGAACGACAGCACTGTCACCCGCAGCCGGCGGGCATCCTCGCCGCCGAACAGCTCCTCGATGCGCCGCCGGAGCTGGTTGACGTTCAGGTGGCTGGTGTCAATGATCACGTCGGCCTGGTCGCGGGCCTCCTCCAGCAGGCCGCGTTCCACGGCGATGCCGTCGGCCAGCCGCCCCTCGCCCTGCAACGGGTGCGACCGGCGCACACTCTCGAACCGCCGGATGAGCACCTCGTCGTCGGCGTCGACGAAGACCACCCGGGGCGAGAAGCCCCGCTCCTTGAGCTCGCGGATCGCCCCGGCCAGATCCGTGGAGAAGGCCCGCGACCGTACGTCCAGCACCATGGCCGTACGCCGGGCCGCTCCCCCGGCCCTGAACGCCAACTCGGCCATGTCGAGCATCAACGCCTGGGGCAGGTTGTCCACCACGTAGTAGCCGACGTTCTCCAATGCGCGGGCGACCGTGCTGCGGCCGCCGCCGGAGAGCCCCGTGACCACCACCAGCGTGGTCTCCGACTCGGCCGTCGCCTGCCCGTCGGCACCCGTCGGGGCGTCGACCCGGTCTGCGGCTGTGCGCGCCTCGCTCACCCGTACGTACCCCCAAGCCCGTGGCGCCGCGACCGCCATCGGCCGCGATTGGTCAATCAGCGACTCTATCCCGCCGCCCGGCGGGGAGCCGGGCAGCCGGCACGGGTCACGCGGCTCGGGTGCGCCGGGCGTGCGGTGTCGGGGTGGGCTCGTAGACTCCGCGGATGGCCTCCTCCACCGACCTGCGGACCGCTGACGCGCTGCCGGTGCTGCGCCGGGTGTTCGGGTACGACGCCTTCCGCGGCTTCCAGCAGGAGGTGATCGACCATGTGGTCGGCGGCGGCGACGCGCTGGTGCTGATGCCCACAGGTGGCGGCAAGTCGCTGTGCTACCAGATTCCGGCCCTCGTCCGCGAGGGCGTCGCGGTCATCGTGTCCCCGCTCATCGCGCTCATGCAGGACCAGGTCGACGCGCTCACCGCGGTCGGCGTCCGCGCCGGCTTCCTCAACTCGACCCAGACCCTGGACGCCCGACGCCGGGTCGAGGCCGCCTTCGTCGCGGGCGAACTGGACCTGCTCTACCTGGCCCCGGAGGCCCTCGGCGTCCGCTCCACCCTCGCCCTGCTGGACCGGGGCCGCATCTCCCTGTTCGCGATCGACGAGGCGCACTGCGTGTCCCAGTGGGGGCACGACTTCCGCCCCGACTACCTCGCGCTGTCGATGCTCCACGAACGCTGGCCGCAGGTCCCCCGGATCGCCCTGACCGCCACCGCGACAAGCGCCACCCGCACCGAGATCGCCACCCGACTCAAGCTCGACGACGCACGGCACTTCGTGGCCAGCTTCGACAGGCCCAACATCCAGTACCGGATCGTGCCCAAGCGGGAGCCGCGCAAGCAACTGCTGTCCCTGCTCCGCGACGAGCACCCAGGCGACGCCGGCATCGTCTACTGCCTGTCCCGCGCCTCGGTGGACAAGACCGCCGAGTTCCTCGTCGCCAACGGCATCGCCGCGCTGCCGTACCACGCCGGTCTGGACGCGGCCACCCGCGCCGCCAACCAGCAACGCTTCCTGCGCGAGGACGGCCTGGTCATGGTGGCGACCATCGCCTTCGGCATGGGCATCGACAAGCCCGACGTCCGCTTCGTCGCCCACCTCGACCTGCCCAAGTCCGTCGAGGGCTACTACCAGGAGACCGGCCGCGCCGGCCGCGACGGCCTGCCCTCCACGGCCTGGCTGGCGTACGGGCTCCAGGACGTCGTCCAGCAACGCAAGATGATCGAGACGTCCGACGGCGACCTCGCGCACCGCCGCAACCTCGCCGCGCACCTGGACGCGATGCTCGCCCTCTGCGAGACGGTGCGCTGCCGCCGCGTCCAACTGCTCGAATACTTCGGCGAGACGACGACTGCCGCCTGCGGCAACTGCGACACCTGCCTCACCCCACCGGAGTCCTGGGACGGCACCGTCGCCGCCCAGAAGCTGCTCTCCACAGTCTTCCGCCTCGACCGCGAACGCAACCAGCGGTTCGGCGCCGGGCACTGCATCGACATCCTGCTGGGCAGACAGACCGACAAGATCAGCCAGTACGGCCACGACACGCTCACCGTGTTCGGCATCGGCGCCGAGTTGAGCGAGGCCGAATGGCGGGGCGTGGTCCGGCAACTGCTCGCCGAAGGGCTGCTCGCCGTGGAGGGCGACTACGGCACCCTCGCCCTGACCGAGGCGAGCGCCGACGTGCTGGGCCGCCGCCGTACCGTCACGATGCGCCGCGAGCCGGAGAGGCCCGCGTCGAGCCGGTCGTCGAAGCCCCGCGGCTCGGCCACAGTCGTCGCCGAACTGGCCCCGGCCGCCGTACCGGTCTTCGAGCGCCTGCGCGCCTGGCGGGCCGCCACCGCCAAGGAACAGGGCGTCCCCGCGTACGTGATCTTTCACGACGCCACGCTCCGGCAGATCGCCAGCGACGCGCCGGGCACCCTCGCCGAGCTGTCCCGGGTCGGCGGGGTCGGCGAGAACAAGCTCGCCAAGTACGGCGAACAGATCCTGGCCGTCCTCGCCGAGGACTGAGGACGCGACGAAGGGCCGGACCCTTTCGGGTCCGGCCCTTCGCTTCGTGACGTGGTGTGGGGGTCAGCTGGTGGCGTAGCCGCGGGTGGCGATCCAGTCGGCGAGGTGCTCGACGGTCACCTCGTAGGAGGCGGTGTTCGGGTCGGCGGAGTCGGCGATCTTCACCGTCTGGCCGTTGTCGCGGTAGCCGACGACGCTGATGTAGTGCCCGCCCTCGAAGGAGTGCACGCCGCCGTCGGTGTCGGTGGTGGTGCCGGCGATGTTGGCGACCACGGCCCGACCCTGGTCGACGGTCTTGACGATGTCGGCGCGCAGCTTGTCGGTCTGCTTGTCGTCCGCCATCGGGGTGCTGATCTCGACGGAGCGGTAGGCGTCGTTCTTACCGGTTTCCTTGTTCAGCACGGGGGTGATGTCGTTGATGGAGTTGGTGCCGGCTTCGGTGGTGCCCATCTCCTTGGCCATGGCGTCGACGCTGATGTCCTTGCCCTGCACACTCAACGCGTTACGCGCGGCGGCGGGGCCGCAGTAGTAGAAGTTCGGCTGGGCCTCGTAGCGCACGCCCAGCTGACGCTCACCGGCGGGCTTGCGGTCGGACTGGGTCTGCGACGCGGGCTTGGCGTCCGCGGCGTAGGCGGTGGTGATCGGTCCGGCGATGGCGCCACCGGTGAACGCGAGGCCAGCGGCGGTCAGAGCGGTCTTACGGATCAGATCGGTACGCATGATGGCGTGCTCCTCTGCATCGGGGGTGTCCGCACGGCACGTCACAAGGGGGATGCGGCGAGCGTGCGGGAAAGTCTCGCGACAAACGCCGGCGATCCTCGGGGGACCTGCTCGGGCGTCGCGGGGGATGTAACCGGGGCGGCCCGGCGGATGTTCCCGGCCGGTGCGCCCCCGCCTGACGACCCGAAAGTCGCGGTGGCATGCCAGGTATAACGACCCCGCCCGGCCCACGATTCCGCCGCCCGGGTGGCACCGACCACGCGACACTGATCCCCAAACCGGACACCCGCCCCACTGTCGGATCCGTCGAACCGGACATCGCACCCGAATCCCCTGGCGCGGTCAATCCACGATGCGCGCACTTTCCGGGAACTTGCTGCCTCAGAACGCGCCGAGGCAGCAAGTTCCCCGAAGCTGCGCGGATCTTGACCCGGGTGGCGGGCAGCGGGTCGGCGGGGCTGCCGGTGGGCCGGGCGGCGCGGTCGGCGGCGGACGGCGCGGTCGGCGGCGGACGGCGCGGTCGGCGGCGGACGGCGCGGCGCGCGGGCGTCAGGTGTTGGGGGTCGCGTCCGCGCTCTCGTCGGTCTTCGTGTCGTTGTCGAGGGCGGCCAGGATCGCCTCGGCGGTGCGCCGGCCCAGCCCGGGCACCTCGGTGATCTCGTCAACGGTGGCGGCGGAAAGCCGCTTGAGCGACCCGAAGTGCCGCAGCAGTGCCTTGCGCCGCACCTCGCCCAGGCCGGGTACATGGTCCAGTGCCGATTCGGTCATCCGCTTGGAGCGGCGCTGCCGGTGGAAGGTGATGGCGAAGCGGTGCGCCTCGTCGCGAACCCGTTGCAGCAGGTACAGCCCTTCGGAGGTGCGGGGCAGGATGACCGGGAACTCGTCGTCGGGGAGCCACACCTCCTCCAGTCGCTTGGCCAGCCCGCACAGCGCGACGTCGTCGATGCCCAGGTCGGCGAGGGCCTGGGCGGCGGCCGCGACCTGCGGTGCACCGCCGTCGACGACCACCAGCTGCGGCGGGTACGCGAACTTCCGCGGCCGGCCGGTGGTCGGATCGATCAGCACGCCGACCTGCGGCTCAGCCGCGTCTTCCGGGGTGACCGGGTCGTCGGCCGACTCGACGCCCACCTCGCCCGTCTCCGCCCGCGCGTCCAGGTAGCGGGCAAAGCGACGGCGCAGCACCTCGGACATCGCGGAGAGGTCGTCGGTGGCGCCACGGACGATGAACCGCCGGTACTCGCTCTTGCGGGGCAGCCCGTCCTCGAAGACCACCATGCTGGCCACCACGTCGGTGCCCTGGATCTGGGAGATGTCGAAGCACTCGATGCGCAGCGGCGAGGTGCGCATGCCCAGCGCCTCGCTGATCTCGTCCAGGGCCTTGCCCCGGGTGGTGAGGTCACCGGACCGCTTGAGCTTGTGCCGGGCCAGCGCGTCCTTGGCGTTGCGCTCGACCGTCTCCATCAGGGCGCGCTTGTCGCCGCGTTGCGGCACCCGCAGCGACACCCGGCTGCCCCGGTGGGTGGTGAGCCACTCTGCGAGTGCGTCGGCGTCGGCGGGCAGCTCGGGCACCAGCAGCTCCCGGGGCACGTCGGCCTCGCCGTGTTCGCCGCCGTACACCTGGGTGCAGAAGTGGTGCACCAGGTCGCCGGTGGTCAGGTCCTCGGTCTTCTCCACCACCCAGCCGCGCTGCCCCCGGACCCGGCCGTCGCGGACGTGGAAGACCTGCACGGCCGCCTCGAGCGGGTCGTCCGCGAACGCGACCACGTCGGCGTCGGTGCCGTCACCGAGCACCACTGTCTGCTTCTCCATGGCGCGGCGCAGCGCGGCCACGTCGTCGCGCAGTTTGGCGGCCCGCTCGAACTCCAGCTGCTCGCTCGCCTCGGTCATCTCGCGCTCGATCTTGCGGACCATGGTGTCGGTGCGTCCGGCCATGAAGTCGCAGAACCGGTCCACGATCGCGCGGTGTTCGTCGGCCGAGACGGTGCCGACGCACGGCGCCGAGCACTTGCCGATGTAGCCGAGCAGGCAGGGACGGCCGACCTGGCCGGCCCGCTTGAACACCCCGGCGGAGCACGTCCGGGCGGGGAACACCCGCAGCAGCAGGTCGAGGGTCTCCCGGATGGCCCAGGCGTGCGAGTACGGACCGAAGTAGCGCACCCCCTTGCGCTTGGCGCCGCGCATCACCTGCAGCCGGGGGTATTCCTCGTTGAGGGTCACCGCCAGATAGGGGTACGACTTGTCGTCGCGGTATCGGACGTTGAACCGGGGGTCGTACTGCTTGATCCAGGTGAACTCCTGCTGGAGCGCCTCGACCTCGGTGCCGACGGTGATCCAGTCCACCGATTCGGCGGTGGTGACCATCTGCCGGGTGCGCTCGTGCAGGTTCCAGATGTCGCCGAAGTAGGAGTTGAGCCGGCTGCGCAGGTTTCTCGCCTTGCCGACGTAGATCACCCGGCCGGTGCCGTCGCGGAAGCGGTAGACCCCCGGTAGCTCCGGGATGGTGCCGGGTGCGGGGCGGTAGGTCGAGGGGTCAGCCACGTCAGCAAGCCTAGTCCGCGCCCCCGACAGGCCACCGCAACCGCTTGATTGACTCGGGCTCCCGCAGGACGGGTCGACCCGGCGGCGGCGTCCTGCCGGGGGCGCGGCCGGTCAGGCGAGGGAGATCTGGTCGCCGGTGACCTTGATGTCCTTCGGCGGCAGGGGCTTGGTGGCCGGGCCGGCCTTCACCGAGCCGTCCTCGATCGAGAACTTGCTGCCGTGGCAGGTGCAGTTGATGGTCCCGCCGTCGACGTTCGTGACCGGGCAGTTCTGGTGCGTACAGATCGGGCTGAAGCCCTTGAACTGACCGGCGGTGGGCTGGGTGATCACCACGCCCTCGGCGGCAAGGACCTTGCCACCGCCGACCGGGATGTCGTTCGTGGTGGCCAGCGACTGGGCATTCTGCCTGTCGCCGCCGCCCGCGTCGCCGGTGCTGGGCACGGCCGGGCCGCCGCTGGTCGGGGCGGCGCCCTCACCACCGTCGTCGCTGCCGCAGGCGGCCAGGACGACGGCCGCGCCGACCGCCCCGACGCCGGTGAGCAGGGCCCGACGGGTCTGCGTACCCGGACCGGTCAGCGCCTGATCGTCAGTCATGCCTCGCCTCTCTCTAGCCCACTGCGCCGGGTCGGAAGCCGGCCACACTTCTTCACACGGGCAACTGTGCCGGATGGTTCACCGCGCCGCCTGTCCGACCCGGGAAATGCGAACGGGGCGGGCCCGACCGGACCCGCCCCGTACAAAACTGACATTGCCCGACCGGGGTCAGCGCGCGGCGGCTGGCACCTTGCGGCTGGCCCGCGCCTTCGTCACACCGTTGGCCTTGGCGGCCCGAGTGGTGGCGGCTGCCGCGCCCTTGGCCTCGCCGTCGAGCTTGAGCACCTGGCGCAGGAACTGACCGGTGTGGCTCTCGGCCACCTCGGCCACCTCCTCAGGGGTGCCGGTGGCGAGCACCGTGCCGCCCCGGTGACCACCCTCGGGACCCATGTCGATCAGCCAGTCGGCCGTCTTGATCACGTCGAGGTTGTGCTCGATGGTGATCACCGTGTTGCCCTTGTCCACCAGACCCTCGAGCACCATCAGCAGCTTGCGGATGTCCTCGAAGTGCAGACCTGTGGTCGGCTCGTCGAGCACGTAGACCGTCCGCCCGGTGGAACGCTTCTGCAGCTCGGACGCGAGCTTCACCCGCTGCGCCTCGCCGCCGGAGAGGGTCGGCGCCGGCTGGCCGAGACGTACGTAGCCCAGGCCGACGTCGACAAGGGTCTTGAGGTGCCGGTGGATGGCCGGGATGGCGGAGAAGAACTCGGCGGCCTCCTCGATCGGCATCTCCAGCACGTCCGAGACGGTCTTGCCCTTGTAGTGCACCTCGAGGGTCTCCCGGTTGTACCTGGCGCCCTTGCAGACCTCGCAGGGGACGTACACGTCGGGCAGGAAGTTCATCTCGATCTTGATGGTGCCGTCGCCGGAGCACGCCTCGCAGCGACCGCCCTTGACGTTGAACGAGAACCGCCCGGGCCCGTACCCCCGCACCTTGGCCTCGGTGGTCTCGGCGAAGAGCTTGCGGACGTGGTCCCAGACACCGGTGTAGGTGGCCGGGTTGGAGCGGGGCGTCCGGCCGATCGGCGACTGGTCCACCCCGACGACCTTGTCCACGTGCTCCAGACCGGAGACCCGGGTGTGCCGGCCCGGCACCAGCCGGGCGCCGTTGATCTGGTTGGCCAGGACCGCGTAGAGGATGTCGTTGACAAGCGTCGACTTGCCCGAGCCGCTGACCCCTGTGACGGCGATCAGCTGACCCAGCGGGAACCCGACTGTCAGGTTGCGCAGGTTGTGCTCCCGCGCGCCGTGCACCACCAGCTCGCGGGAAGCGTCCTGCGGGCGACGCGACGTCGGCGTCGGGATCGACCGCTTCCCGGACAGGTACGCCCCGGTGATCGACTCCTTGTTCTTCAGCAGCGCCGGAACCGAGCCGCTGTGCACGATCTTGCCGCCGTGCTCACCCGCGCCGGGCCCGATGTCGACGATCCAGTCGGCGACGCGGATCGTGTCCTCGTCGTGCTCGACCACGATCAGCGTGTTGCCGAGCCCGCGCAGCCGGATCAGGGTCTCGATGAGCCGGTGGTTGTCGCGCTGGTGCAGGCCGATCGACGGCTCGTCGAGCACGTAGAGCACGCCCACCAGGCCGGAACCGATCTGCGTGGCCAGCCGGATGCGCTGCGCCTCGCCGCCGGACAGGGTGCCGGCCGGCCGGTCCAGGGACAGGTAGTCCAGGCCGACGTCGAGCAGGAACCGCAGCCGGGCGTTGATCTCCTTGAGGACCCGCTCGGCGATCATCTTCTGCCGGTCGGTCAGCTCGATGCCGGCGAGCAGGTCGGCGCACTCCCCCACGGACAGGTTGCAGACCTCGGCGATGCTCTTGCCGGCGAGGGTGACGGCGAGCACCTCGGGCTTGAGCCGGGCGCCGCCGCAGGCCGCGCACGGCACGTCACGCATGTAGCCCTCGTACTTGTCGCGGGACCACTCGGACTCGGTGTCGGAGTGCCGGCGCTCGATCCACTGCACCACACCCTCGAAGCCGGTGTAGTAGGAACGCTCACGGCCGTACTTGTTGCGGTAGCGCACGTGCACCTGGTCGTCGGAGCCGTGCAGGATCGTCTTCTGCGCCCGCGCCGGCAGCGCCCGCCACGGGGTGTCGACGTCGAAGTGCTGCGCCTCGCCGAGCGCCTCCAGCAGGCGCAGGAAGTATTCCAGGTTGTGCCCGGTGGACCAGGGCTGGATGGCGCCCTCGCGCAGGGAGCGCTCCGGGTCGGGGACCAGCAGCTCCGGGTCGACCTCCTTCTTGGTGCCCAGGCCTGTGCACTCCGGGCAGGCGCCGTACGGCGCGTTGAAGGAGAAGACCCGGGGCTCGAGATCCTCGATGGCGAGCGGGTGGTCGTTGGGGCAGGCGAGGTGCTCGGAGTAGCGGCGCTCGCGGTCCGGGTCGTCCTCCGGCAGGTCGACGAAGTCGAGCAGCACCAGGCCGCTGGACAGGCCCAGGGCGGCCTCGACCGAGTCGGTCAGCCGCTGCTTGGCGCTCGGCTTCACGGTGAGCCTGTCGATCACCACCTCGATCGTGTGCTTCTCCTGCTTCTTGAGCTTCGGCGGCTCGGTCAGCGGGTGCACCACACCGTCGACGCGGGCGCGGGCGTAGCCCTTGGCCTGCAACTCGGCGAAGAGGTCGACGTACTCGCCCTTGCGGCCGCGGATGACCGGGGCGAGCACCATGAACTTGGTGCCCTCGGCCATCGCGAGGACCCGGTCGACGATCTGCTGCGGGCTCTGCCGGGAGATCCGCTCGCCGCAGACCGGGCAGTGCGGCTCGCCGATGCGGGCGTACAGCAGGCGCAGGTAGTCGTAGACCTCGGTGATGGTGCCGACTGTCGACCGCGGGTTGCGCGAGGTGGACTTCTGGTCGATCGAGACGGCCGGGCTCAGCCCCTCGATGAAGTCGACGTCGGGCTTGTCCATCTGACCGAGGAACTGCCGGGCGTACGACGAGAGCGACTCGACGTAGCGGCGCTGCCCCTCGGCGAAGATCGTGTCGAAGGCCAGGCTCGACTTGCCCGACCCGGACAGCCCGGTGAACACGATGAGCGCGTCCCGGGGCAGGTCGAGACTGACGTCACGCAGGTTGTGCTCGCGCGCGCCACGGATGATCAGTCGGTCGGCCACGGTGCGTGTACTCCCGGGAGAAGACGAAGCGGAGGATCTGTCCCGCTCTGGAGTGATTCTGAGCGGTCGTGCGGGCGCGGAGAACGCGCCTCGGCAACTCTAGCCCCGAGGTACGACGGTTTCCCCCGCCCGCACATTCCCCCAGCTCAGCCCGGTCGGCCGCGCCCCGCGAGCCCTCACCACGGGCCGGGGTCAGTAGCCCCCGGGCGCGGGTGGCCGGGCCGCTCGCCGTCGGGCCGAACGCCATCCGCCACGGCGCTCGGCGGCGAGCCGCGCCTCGCGGCGTCGACTCTCGTGCGCCACCTCACCCTGCAGCCGCCGCCAGCTCTCCCACCGGCGGGTGGAGAGCTCACCACTGCGCAGCGCATCCCGGACCGCGCACGCGGGCTCGCCGTCGTGCCCGCAGTCGGCGTACCGGCAGCCCTGCGCCAACCCGGCGATGTCGGCGAACGCCCGGTCGAGCCCGGCCACGCCGTCGAGCAGGCCGACCGCCCGTACGCCGGGCGTGTCGATCACCGCCCCGCCGCCGGGGATCGGTACGAGTGCCCGCCAGGTGGTGGTGTGCCGCCCCTTGCCGTCCACCCGCCGGATCGCCTGCGTCGGCATCATCACCGCGCCGGCGAGGGCGTTGACCAGGCTCGACTTGCCGGCGCCCGACGGCCCGAGCAGGCCGAGAGTGCGCCCCGGCACCACCTCGTCGCGCAGCCGGTCGAGCCCGGCGCCGGCCTCGGCGCTGACCGGCAGCACCGGCACCCCGGGGGCGACAGCGGCGAACTGCCGGCCCAGCGCGGCCGGGTCGGCTGCGAGGTCGGCTTTCGTCAGCACGACAAGCGGCCGCGCCCCGGACTCGTACACCAGGGAGAGCAGTCGCTCGATCCGGCCGACGTCCGGCTCCGGGTGCACCGGCTCGACGACGGCGGCCGTGTCGAGGTTGGTGGCGAGCACCTGGCCGCTGGCGTCCTTGCCGGCGGTACGGCGGACCAGCGCGGTCCGTCGCGGCAGCACCGCCTCCACGGTGACCCGGCCGTCGGGCCAGTGCCCGAGCAGCACCCAGTCGCCCGCGCAGGGCAGCGCGGAGGGGTCCCGGGCGGCGGCGCTCAGCACCGTCCCGCCCAGGCTGGCCCGGACCGGGCCGGACGCGGTGAGCACCGTGCAGACCCCCCGGTCCGCCCGGGCCACCCGGCCCGGTCGGTACTCGTCGCGGGTAGCGGCGTACGCCGCGCGCTCGGCGTCCCAGCCGAGGGCGGTCAGGTCGATCGTCATGGCATCCTCATCGGTGTCGAAGCTGGTGATGGCGGTACACGCGTGCCACGTCCGGCATGATCACCACCTCCGTCCGACGTCCCGGTGCCGCATCTGCCGCTGACGGTAGGTCGCGCGCCGACGCGCCGAAAGCGATTTCCCCGGCGACTGTGTGACCGGATCACCGTTAGGGTCTACGGGTGACCACGGATCCGCTGCTGCTGATGGGTGAGGTGGACGCCGCCACCGATCGGTTGCTGCGCACCGCGGCCTCCTTGGACGCCGCCGACCTGGCGGGCGCCTCGCTGCTGCCGGGCTGGACGCGCGGGCACGTGCTGGCCCACCTGGCGCGCAACGCCGACGGCTTCGTCAACCTGCTCACCTCGGCCCGCACCGGCGAGCCGGTGCCGATGTACGCCTCCCTGGCGGCCCGTACGACGGACATCGAGACCGGCTCGGGCCGGCCACCCACCGCGCACCTGGACGACCTGCGGCGGACCGCTGACCTGTTCGCCGAGGCGGTCGCGGCCATGCCTGTCGAGGCGTGGGCGGCGACGGTGCAGGCACGGCGGGGCCCGTGGCCGGCCGCTCTGCTCGTCTGGGGCCGTCTGCGGGAGATCGAGGTGCACCATCTCGATCTGGCCGCCGGTTACGGCGCCGCCGACTGGTCGGAGGCGTTCACCCACCGACTGCTGCGGGAGGCCGCCAGTCATCACGCGACGGGGGCGGCACCGCCGTCGCTGGTGCTCCGCGTCGACGGGAGCCGGCACGAGGTGGTCATCGGCGGCCGGGCCGACGCCCCTGTCGTCTCCGGTTCCGCCCCCGACCTCGCCGCCTGGCTGATCGGCCGCGGCGGCGGCGACACGCTCTCCGTCACCCCTGACGGTCCCCTGCCCACTCCACCGGAATGGATGTAGAAACCTCATGACCTACAGCGGAGATGTCGCCCAGGGTGGCGCGCCGGCGGTACGAGAGCTGGACGGGCTCACCATCAGCAAGCTGTCGGTGGGTCCGATGGACAACAACGGCTACCTGCTGCGCTGCACGGGCACCGGCGACCAGGTGCTGATCGACGCCGCCAACGAGGCGCCCCGGCTGCTGGAGCTGATCGGTGACGGTGGGCTGACCGCAGTGGTGACCACCCACCAGCACATGGACCACTGGGTGGCGCTGGAGGAGGTGGTGGCCAAGACCGGCGCGCGGGCGCTCGTGCACGCCGACGACGCGGAGGGGCTGCCGATCGAGGCGGAGCGGCTCGCCGACGGCGACACCGTGCCGGTCGGCGACTGCGCGTTGGAGGTCATCCACATCAAGGGGCACACCCCGGGCTCGATCGCGCTGCTCTACCGCGATCCGGCCGGCACCCCGCACCTCTTCACCGGCGACAGCCTCTTTCCCGGCGGGGTCGGCAACACCGACAAGGACCCGGAGCGCTTCGCTGCGCTGATCGACGACGTCGAGCACAAGGTGTTCGACAAGCTTCCGGACGACACCTGGTTCTACCCCGGCCACGGCAGGGACAGCACCCTGGGGGCCGAGCGCCCGGCCCTCCCCCAGTGGAAGGCCCGCGGCTGGTAACCGATTTACAAGATCGACACCCCGGTCGGTAGGTCGCGGAACCACCGGACGAGCCGCCACCACGACGCGGCGGGGGCCTGCCGTGCCCGGCGCGGGGATCAAGCCTGACCGCCCGGAGCCGGGCACGGCAGGCCCCCGCCCCACCACCGCAACCAGAGACTCAGCCAGCGACAGCGAACAACCGACGCCGAGCCCCCAGCAGCACGACCGAGGCCAGCACCAGACCCACCCCCATCGTGACCAGCAGAGGGCTGGGCTCGCCGGGGAGCAGGCCGGCCAGGGACCGCGACGCGGTGCCCAGCGCGAGGTAGAGACCGGCCCAGGCGGCGGCGCCGACGGTCGCGCAGCCGAGGAACCTGCGGTACGACATGCGCAGTCCACCGGCGGCCAGCGGCAGCAGAGCGTTGAACACCGGCAGGAACGGCGCGACGACCATCATCCGGCCACCGCCGCGACGCAGGATCCCTTCCGCCGCGCTCCAGCGGGCCTCGCCGATCCAGTCGCCGACCCGGCTGTGCCGCAGCCGCTCGGCGTACCGGCGGCCGACGAGGAAACTCAGCGACCAGCCGGCGAGACACCCGGCGAGTACGGCGGCGAAGGTGGCGAGCCCGGTGGTGGGACGGCCCACCCCGACCGCGGCGAGGATCGCCACGTCGCCGGGGATGAGGACGCCCAGCAGCGGTACGGCGTCGAAGAGCATGACGACCCCGAGCGCCCCCATCAGCAGCAGGATGGGCAGCTCTCCGACCTGGGCAAGCCATTGCGTCATGTCCCGTACGCTATGGCCGGCGGGCCACCGTGGACATCCGGTCGCGTCCCCCAGCGTCCCCTGGTATCGGCCTCGGGGTCGCCCCTGAGGTGGCCTCGGCCTCAGACCGGTCGCAGCACCAGCACCTGGCGTAGTGACGAGTCGACAGACGGTTCGGTGGTGGGCACCGGGTAGTCGGCAAGCACCGTCAGGCGGTCCTCGGGCAGGTGCCCCCGGTCGGGGTCGCCGACCAGGACGTCGGCACCGCCGGCGGCGGCCCGTTGCAGGAACGGCAGCACCCGCTCGGCCAGGGCGCGACTGTAGAAGACGTCTCCGGCGACCACCAGGTCGGCCTCCGCGCCGGCCTGGTCGAGCAGGTCGTCCCCGGTGGTGTCGACGCTCACCTGGTTGACCCGGGCGTTGAGGGTGACGGCGGCCACGGCGTACGGGTCGATGTCGTTGGCGACCACCCGTGCGGCGCCGGACAGCGCGGCGGCGATGGCCACCAGGCCCGATCCGGCGGCGAGGTCGAGCACCCGCCGGCCGGCGGCGAGCTCGGGGTGGTCCAGCAGGTGGCGGGCCAGGGCCTGACCGCCGGCCCAGACGGAGGCCCAGTAGGGCGGCGGGAGGGCGTGCCCGGCGGCCGCCTCCATCCGTGCCCACCAGACGATCGCGTCCTCGGCGAGGTGCAGCCGTACCTCCGGGACGAAGGGGGTGGGCACGAGCCGGAGCCGGTCCAGCCCGTCGCCGGGAGCGTCGATCTCGCGCTCCAGCACGGACAGCGCGGCGGCTGTGGCACCCTTCATCGGCGCAAGCATGCCCCAGCGGAGGGTCGGCGGGGCGTGTTTCACGTGCCGCCGCGCAGAGTTCACCCGACTTCGCACAAAGACCTACGGCACTTCGGCCGGCGGATCCGGGGTTTGCCCGTTACTGTCGAACAGGTACGGGCGATCATCGGTCAACGGCCGAGGGTCAGCCGCTTTGAACAGGGAGAGATGCATGGCAACCGGCACGGTTAAGTGGTTCAACTCGGAAAAGGGCTTCGGCTTCATCGAGCAGGATGGCGGAGGGCCGGACGTGTTCGTCCACTACTCCGCCATCGCGACGAGCGGCTACCGGGAGCTCAACGAGGGCCAGAAGGTCGAGTTCGAGGTGACCCAGGGGCAGAAGGGTCCGCAGGCGGACAACGTCCGCCCGATGTAGCTCCGTGCCGGTGACGGCGGCCGGGTCTCCGGCCGCCGTCGCAGCGCACTCAAGACGCCGCCGGGGCGGCGGGCAGGTCCCGCCGCCGCCGGAGCGGTCCGATCAACAGAATCATCGGCGTCAGGGCCAGCCAGGTGGTCATCACCGTGATCGCTGTGCCGACGCCGTAGCGCGCGCCGACCGCACCGGCCAGCAGGGCCGCCAGCGGGATGGCGCCGAAGTTGAGCAGATGCATGCTCACTGTCACGCGGCCGAGCAGGTGGTGCGGGGTGTACGTCTGCCGGAAGGCGCCCTTGACCACGTTGCCGACGGCCACCCCGAGGCCGATCAGCACGCCGCCGAGCGCGGGCCAGATCAGGCCCACACCGGGTGCGGCCAGGGGGATGAGCAGCGCGGGCGGGCCGGTCAGGGCCGCCCCGATCAGCATGGCCCGTGCAGTGCCGAAGCGCCGCGCCAGTGTGGTGGCCAGCAGCGCGCCGACGATCCCTCCGACGCTCATGACCGCGACCAGGGCACCCACCATGCCGGGCGCGAGTCGCAGCTCGCGGACCAGGAAGACCACCAGGACGGCCTGGTAGCCGGTCAGTCCGATGTTGCTGGCCGCGCCGAAGACCGTGAGCACCCGCAGGTACGGGTCGCGGATGACGAAGCGCAGCCCTTCGGCGATGTCGCGGCGCAGCGACCGGGAGCGGTCGGTGCGGTCGGCGCGTGGCTCGACGGTGCGGATGCGCAGTAGGAAGGCCGCGGAGAGCAGGAATGTGACGGCGTCCAGCAGCAGTGCCGCGACGGCCCCGGTGAGCTGGGCGATCAGGCCGGCGAGGCCCGGCCCGACGACGTAGCTGACGGTCTTGGTGGCCTGGAGTTTCGCGTTGCCCTCGGGCAGTTGCTCGGGGCGCAGCACGACGGGCAGGTAGACCTGGTCGGCGGTTTCGAAGAAGACCCGCGCGGCGCCGGCGCCGAGTGCGACGAGCAGCAGATGCTCGACGGTGAGCCGGTCGAGCGCGGCGGCGAGGGGCACGCTGAGGAAGGCCAGCGCGCAGAGCAGGTCGCAGATCACCATCACCGGCCGGCGTGGCAGTCGGTCCACCCACGCGCCGGCCGGGAGGCCGATCAGCAGCCAGGGTAGCCAGGCCGCGGCGGTGAGCACCGCCACCTGGAAGGTGCCGGCGTCGAGGACGGCCACTGCGACAAGCGGCAGTGCCACGGTGGTGACGTTGCTGCCGATGCTACTGACGGTCTGGCCGGCCCAGAGCAGCCGGAAGTCCCGGTGTCGCAGCAGTCCGCCGCGTGCCCGGGCACGGTGGGGGCCGGCGTCTGTGGTCGCGGTCACGGTCGGGCCGGGATGCCGTGGGCGAACACGAACACGGGCTGCCGTTCGCGGCCGTCGTCGGGCAGCGGCCGGTCGGCCCAGCGGGCCAGCAGGTCGATCATTTCGCGGCTCAGCTCGGCCAGTTCGTCGGGGGTGAGGTGCAGCCACTTGTCGGTGGAGAACGGGCCGTCGCGCCAGGCGGCCTGCGCCGCCTCCTCGGCGGCGTGCCAGGCCCGGGCCAGGGCGACGTGCCTGTCGAGGTTGAGCGAGGTGGCCGCGTCGGCGACGGCCCGGGCGCCGGGGTCGTCGTCGAAGTCGCTGTTGGACCAGCGCACTCCCCGGGTGACCAGCCGCCACCACCGCTCGCGTCGGTCGCGGGCCAGCTCAGGGGCCTCGGTGACCAGTTCAGCGGCGGCGAGGACCTTGAGGTGGTGGCTGACGTTGGCGGGCGCCTGGTCGGTGCGGTCGGCGAGCATGCCGACCGTGGACGGCCCGTGGACCTTGAGGACGTCCATCAGCCGGCGGCGCAGCGGGTGGGCCATGGCGGCGAGGACCCGCGAGTCGGTGACCTGGCGTACGTCTGGGCTCTCCATGCGGTCAGCCTGACATCCGCAACAACTCTTGCGCAATAGGTTTTGCCCAAGAGTTGTTGCGGATCGCTGGATCAGGCGACCAGGCGGCGCGCCAGCTCGTCGGCCACCTGCTTGGCCATGGCGGGCGGGATCGCCGCGGCGATCCGCTCCGGCGTCAGCCCGGCCAGCACGCCCTGGATGATGGCGGGCTCGTCGGTGAAGTCCCGACCGGACAGCGCGGCCAGGGCGGACTGCAGGGCGGTCAACTGCGCGCCTAGCGTCTTGAGCGTCGGGTGCGCCGACACGTAGTTGGTGGCTGTGGCGTCCTCGCCCATCGCCATCCTGGTGTAGATCTGGCCGATCGGGTTGCGGCCGTCCAGCACTGTCAGGTTCTTGTGGACGGTGGCCAGCCAGTTGTGCTCTTCGGGGGTCATGTCGTTCTCCTCCAGGAGTCCGATGGAGCTGAGGTAACGGCGGAACAGGGGTCGCTGGTCACGACCCGCCTTGATCGCGTCGCGGAAGAAGCTGACGTGGGTGTGCCAGCGGTGCGAACTGTCCCCGCTGGTGCGCTTGCCGAGCCGGTCCCACCGCTTCACTGTCTTACCGTCGAGGCTGTAGATGATCTCGCGGATGTCCCTGGTGTCCGCCGCGTTCGCGGCGCACTGCCCCACGCACCAGCGCGAGAAGCTGGCCAGGGTGTGCGTACTGCCGCCGGAGCGGACCTCGAACCCGCCGACGTCGAGCGCCGCCGCGTCGAGGGTCAGGCCGGCCCGGTCCCGGGGTGACTCCACCACCGAGTAGTCGTTGGTGACCACCCGGTCCGATCCGCAGTGGTACCCGCCCCGGTGGGCCGGGTCGCCGACGATGCCGACCTCCGCCGGCTCCAGGTCGTCCGGTCCGGGGGCGTTGTCGAGGTGGGTGAGGAGCAGGGTTCGAAGGGCCAACAGATTCGCCGGGGCCCGGGTCATGGGGTCCCCCTTTCCGGATGGACAGGGGCCGGGCACGGCGTCACGCCGCGTACGCGGTGTGGGCTTGCGGGCGAGCCCGGCCTATTGGTGCACGGCGCCGGGCGTTGACCCAACCATAGCCCGCTATATGGACGAATGCCCAGCTCAGAGGCGTGACGGTTGCGATAAACCAGAGTGGACGACCGGAAGGATCAGCGCGGAGGGGCGCTCGGGGTCGTGGAAGACCTGCCGCCAGCCGGCACGCAGCGTCACCGCCGTACCGAGGGATTCGCCGGTGCCCGGGTTGCGCGCCCAGCGCGGATGGGCGCCTCCGCTGACCTGCAACCGCAGCCGGTGTCCGGCGGCGAACCGGTGCGCGGTCGGCCAGAGCGGCACCGGCACGCGCACCGCGCCGGACGGGTCTGCCGGAAACCGGTCGGGCGCGACCCGGACCAGCCCGTCGCAGATGTTCCGGGACCTGCCCCGGCGGTCCACGTCGCACAGTCGCACGAAGACATCCAGGTACGGCAGCTCGCCCCGGACGTGGATGTCGGCGCGTACCGG
This sequence comes from Micromonospora sp. NPDC093244, assembly GCF_040683695.1. NCBI lineage: Bacteria > Bacillati > Actinomycetota > Actinomycetes > Micromonosporales > Micromonosporaceae > Micromonospora > Micromonospora sp. NPDC093244. The sequence continues at coordinate 650,820 of NZ_JBFBEO010000001.1, read as the reverse complement.
GCCGACGACCTCCAGCGGCCGGGTCAGCGGGGCGCTGGTGTACGTCAGCACGTCGGGTCGGGCCTCGACGCGCCTGTTGTCAACAGCGCCGGCGCGCTTCGCGACGAGCAGCGGCCCGCCCTGTGACGGGGTGGGATCGGCCGGGTCGTAGCGGAACTCGTCAGGCGTCGACGGCACCGGCGCACGTGTCGCCAGCTCGGCGCCCGGGTGCAGGTGCCAGGCGGTGTCCGTCGCGGGTGGCGGCCAGTCCGGCAGGTCACGCCAGCCGCCGCCGCGGCCCCCCACGTACAGCCGGACCGGCGCCGCCGACCCGCCCGGACGGCGATCCCCAGAGGTCAGGTGCGTGTCGAGCCAGGCCAAACCCTCCCGCAGGGCGGCGACGAACAGTCCGGGACTGCCGTGCGTCCACGGCCCGATCACGAGGCGCCCCCGGGCACCGGCGGCGCGCAGCGTGGCGTGGTCGTCGAGCTGGGCGGGCAGGAAGATGTCGTGCCAGCCGGTTACCATCAGCACCGGTGCCCGTACGCGGGCGACCCGGTCGGCGAAGACCCGCGTCCGCCAGTACGGGGCGTCCGGAGTGTGGTGGCGCAGCCACTCCTGGAAGAAGGGGATGGTCACGCCGGTGGCCACCCGGTCGGCGTCGGCCAGCGGCAGGTGCTCCAGCGCGGCGGCCAGCCGGAGCTGCCCCCGTTTGAGCTCCCACTGCCGGGCCAGCCACGGGACGGTCTGCGCGTGTAGCAGCTCCGCCCAGGTCAGCACCGTGTCCAGGGCGAAGGACTCCCCCGCGTACGTCGAGTCGCGGGTGGCCGAGGCGGTGACCACCGCGACCATCGCCCGCAGGTCGTCGCCGGCGTCGGCGGCCAGCGCCCACTGCGCGAAACCCTGGTAGCTGATCCCGAACATGCCCAGCGCACCGGCCCACCAGGGTTGGCGGCGCAGCCAGTCGAGGGTGTCCAACCCGTCGTCGCGCTCGTGCACCAGCGGGGCGAAGGTGCCGCCGGATCCGCCGGTGCCCCGGCAGGACTGGATGACGGCGTGCCGGCCGCGTGCGGCGAGCAGCCGCCCGAGCAGGCGTAGCGGGCCACCCCGCCCGTACGGGGTGCGGATCAGCACGGTCGGCGCGTCGGAAACGGTCGGGGCGTAGTGGTCGGTGCGCAGCACCACACCGTCACGGGCGCGTACCGGAATGTCGCGGGTGACCCGTACCGGTCCGGTGCGGGTCGCCGGCAGCCGCAGCGCGGCGCTGGCCAGGCGGGCGACGAACGGGGGTGGCACGGTCAGCTCGTCGGGCGGCGGGGCGGCTCGGGTCGGGCGGCGCGCACCGAGTCGCGGTGCGTACGGATCGACTCGCTCATCGCCGTCATGAACCGCTGCACCACCTCCAGCTCGTCCTCGCTGAACCGGTCCATGACCGTGTCGGTACGGGTGCCCAGCGGCCGGAAGAACTCCATGGCGAGCGCGGCGCCCTGGTCGGCGTAGTGCAGCAGCACCTTGCGTCTGTCGGCGGTGTCCCGGTCCCGGCGGATGTGACCGGCCCGTTCGAGTCTGTCGATCAGGGCGGTGACCGAGCCGGAGGAGAGGTTGAGCTGTTCACCGAGGCGCCCGGGGGTGATCGGGTCGCCGAGCATTTCGGCGTCCATCACGGCGATCAGCGCCTGCAGGTCGGTCGGGTTGAGCCCGTGCAGGTTGGCGAAGGCGTGGCCGACCTGCTGGGCGTCCACCGCGTACCGCCGAAGGTTGTTGGTGATCTCCCCGACCAGTTGTGCGCGGCGCGTGTCGCGCCGCCTATACATGCCGTGAGTCGCCACCTCGTGCCGCTTCTCCCCGTCGTCCGACCTCCGGTTGCAGCATAGAGCAGCCGGAGATAATCTCGATAACCAAGATACTCGGCGCTCGAAACACATGGGGTCTACCTGATGTCCGTCTTCACCAGAGTCGCCCGCGGCCGGTTGGCCGCGTGGCTCACCGTGGCCGCCGCGATCGTCGTCGGCGCGGCCGTCTTCGGGCTACCCCGGCCGGACAATCCGGCGCCGGTATCCGCCAGCGGGCTGTCCGTGCAGTGGCAGTCGACGCAGGTGGAACGCCTGCAGGACCAGCTTCCGTCAAGCGAGGTGCAACCCGCCATCGTGGTGGTCAGCCGCGACGACGGCGGCGCGCTGAGCGAGGCCGACCGGGCTGCCGTCGCCGCCCGCTCCGGTGAGCTGGGCAACCTCGCGGTGGGCGGGCGGGTCAGTCCCCCGCAGCTCTCCCCGGACGGCACGGTTGCGCTGGTCGCCGTACCGCTGAGCACCGCCGGCGGCCAGGAGGAGGTCACCGGGAAGGTCGACGAGGTCCGCGCCGCGCTGGAGGCGCTGCCCGAAGGGCTCGCGGTCGAGGTGACCGGCGCTCCCGCCTTCACCGCCGACCTCGCCTCGGTCTTCGAGGGCGCCGACATCACACTGCTCGCGGTGACCGCCGCCGTGGTGGCGCTGCTGTTGCTGATCACCTACCGCAGCCCGTTCCTGTGGATCGTGCCGCTGGTCGTGGTCGCGGCGACCGAGCAGATCACCCTGCGCGCGGTCGACACGATCGTGCCGGCGTTCGGGATCACCCTGCAGTCCGGGCAGGTCACCGGCATCGCCAGCGTGCTGGTCTTCGGTGCCGCCACCGACTACGCCCTGCTGCTCATCGCCCGCTACCGCGAGGAGCTGCGCCGCGACGAGAACCGGTTCGCGGCGATGCGCGCCGCGTTGCGCCGCACGGCCGAACCCATCCTGGCCAGCGGCGGCACCGTGGTGCTCGGCGTGCTGACCCTCCTGCTCAGCGAGCAGGAGACGAACCGGGCACTGGCCGTGGCCTGTGCCACAGGTGTGGTCTTCGCCATGCTCTCGGCGCTGTTCGTGCTGCCCGCCGTGCTCGTGCTCTTCGGCCGTGGCCTGTTCTGGCCGTTCGTGCCCAAGGTCGGCGGCCCGGCCCGCGAGGGTCGGCTCTGGGGTCGGCTCGGCGCCGCCGTGGAACGCCGTCCCCTGCCGGTCGCCGTGCTGGCCACCCTGCTGCTCGCCGGCCTCGCGCTTGGTGGGCTCGGTATCCGCACCGGCCTGTCCGAGACCGAACAGTTCCGGGCCCAGCCGGAGGCGGTCACCGGGGCGCAGACCCTGGCCCGGGCGTTCCCCGCCGGCACCACCCAGCCGGTGGCGGTGCTCACCACCCCGGCCGCGGTGCGGGCGGTCACCGACGCCGCCACCGGCGTACCCGGCGTCTCCTCGGCCCGTCCCGGCGACGCCGGAGAGGCCGTCGCCCAGGTCGACGTGGTGCTGGAGGCCGAACCCGGCACGGCCGCCTCGGACCGGGCGATCGAGGCGCTGCGCGACGCCGTCGCCGCCGTTCCCGACTCCGCGCCTCCCGCGGTCGACGGCGCCGACGCGCCCACCGGGGCGATCGTCGGCGGCACCGTGGCCGCCACGTACGACTCAGACGAGGCCAACGACCGCGACCTGCGGCTGATCATCCCGATCATCCTGCTGCTGGTCGGCGCGGTGCTCGTGCTCCTGCTGCGCGGCCTGCTCGCGCCGCTGCTGCTGGTGCTCACCGTCATCGCGTCGTTCTTCGCCAGCCTCGGCGCCGCGTGGCTGCTCTTCGACCACGTGCTGGACTTCCCGGCACTGGACAGCGGGGTGCTGCTGCTCGCGTTCGTGTTCCTGGTGGCGCTCGGGGTGGACTACAACATCTTCCTGGTCACCAGGGCCCGGGAGGACGCCCGCACGGCCGGCACCCGGGACGGGATGCTCTCCGCCCTGCGGGTCACCGGCGGCGTGATCACCAGCGCCGGCGTGCTGCTCGCCGCGGTCTTCGCCGTCCTCGGTGTGCTGCCGCTGATCACGCTGACCCAGATCGGGATCATCGTCTGCATCGGCGTCCTGCTCGACACCCTGCTGGTCCGCACGGTCCTGGTGCCGGCGCTGGCGTTCCTGCTCGGCGACCGCTTCTGGTGGCCCGGCCGGATCAAGCGGGACCACGACGCGGACACCCAGGCGGCACCCGAGGCGGTCGCCGCCCGGGACTGACAGGCGTACCAACCGGACGGCGGGGCCGTGGCGCGACTGCCACGGCCCCGCCGTCGTCGGTCAGTACGTCAGGCAGACGCACTCGGTCATCAACGCCCGCACGTTGCGCACGTACGACGGGTTGGGGATGGTCAACGGCTCACCCTCCTGCGCCACCGCCGCGTGCCCGTAGTTGTACGCGGCGATGACGGCGTTGAGCAGGCAGGAGTCCAACTCCGAGGTGCACAGGGCGGCGTCGAGGCGGAAGTCGGACTCGAAGTACATGTCGCCGATGTACTTGGTCAGCCAGGCCAGGTAGTTGGCCCCCAGGTACGCGTTGTCCCGGTAGTCGTCGATGTCGTAGCTCTGCTCGAACCGCTGGTTCATCCAGGTGGCGGTGCCCGACATCACCTGCATCAGGCCGACACCGCCGTCACAGGCGTAGATGTTGGACTGCCAGCCGCTCTCCTGCCAGGCGGTGGCCTGGACCAGTTCGAGCGGGATCTTGATGTCCGGTGCCGAGGTCGGCCAGTAGGTGCGCGCGGCGGCGTCGGTGAGTGCCGCCTTCACCGCCGACCGGCTCGCCTGGGTGCCCTTGTAGCTCGGCTTGCAGGAGGCCGGAGCCGGCTTCGGCGGCGGCGGCGGGACCTTTGTCTCGCTGGGCGGCTTGGCCACGGCGCGCGGCTTCGGCGCCGACCCGGTCGTCCGGGTCGGCTTCCTGGTCGGCGTGGGGGACGCGGTGCGGCTGGGCGCGACGCCCATCGACGCCACGGCGCTCGCCGACGGCGTCGGCTCCTCGGGCACCTCGTCCAGGGGGACGTCGGTCGGGGCGTCGGTGACCGCTACCGGCGCGCCCAGGTCCGCCGGGCTGTCGCCCTTGTCCGCGCAGCCGGCAAGCGTGCCCGCCAGTAGGAGCCCGGCGAGACCCGCGGCGCTCAACCGACCTGTCCATCGAACCATCGCCGTGCCTCCCCCGTGAGACTGTCGCCGCACCCTAGCAAGGTTCGACAGGCCGCCGAGGCCCCTGCGGCGGCGTCCGGACCGGCTCCACCGGCTGCTCCCGATCCCTGATCGCCCGGTCCCTCGTGGCCCAGGCGACGACGAACACCACTGTCCACAGCACCCCGAGCAGCACCGCCGCAGCGGTCCCGCTCGCCGTGTCCAACCCGAGGTAGAGCCGCGCGCCTCCGACGCCCACCACGCCCGCGGCGGCGGCCGTCCAGGCGGCCACCGCCGCCGGCCAGCGGGCGCTACGCGACACCAGCCAGGCCAGGGTGCAGAAGCTCGCCGCGACCACCGCGTTCTGGGTGGGGAACGGGACCGACTCGCGTCCGCCCGGCCCCGCCGCGGGCGACCCGGTCAGCTCCGCCACCACTGCCAGCACCAGCAGCGGCACGAACGCGCCCACCGTGCCGACCACGCTGAGCAGGTCGGCCCGCCACGGCCGGTTCCGCCACGCCACCACCGCCGCCACCAGCGCCACCAGCACGATCAGCACCCACCCGCGCACCAGCGACACCACTACCGCTGTGGCCTCGGCGGCGTCCGGGGTCCGCCGGGCGGCGAACCAGCCCCCGATCGCCCCGTCCAGCGCGGCGAGCCCGCTGTTGCGTACCACCACGGCGAGCAGACCGGCGATGGCGAACCCGGCGGCGAAGAGCAGCAACAGCCCCGCCGCGAGGTTGAGCAGCAGCGTCCAGGCCGGCCCGACCCGCATGGCCACCAGGAAGAACAGCAGCCCGTACCGGGCGCTGAGCCAGCGCACCGGGGGCAGCGCGCCGGCGCGGGAGAGCAGCGCGCGCACCGGGTCGGGGTTACGGCCCAGCCACCGGCCGGCGAGCACCACGCCCAGCAGACCGGCCAGCAGCACCAGCGCCGCACCCGTGGCACGGCCCAGGAAGCCGGAGACCGTGTCGTACGACTCACCGGCGAGGTGACCGAGCAGCACCGAGCCGCCCACCCAGGTCACCACGCCGGCGATGTTCCACGGCGCGAACCGCCGGTACGGCATGCCTGCCGCGCCGGCCAGCCGGGGCACCAGGGTGCGGGCGAAGGCCACCCAGCGGGCGGCGAACACACCCCGTCCGCCGAGGCGGGCGAGCATGGCCTCGGCCCGACCCCACCGCTCCGGCCCGACCCGGTGCCCCAGCCCGGCGCGCAACTTCGGGCCGTACCGCCGCCCGGCGCGGAACGCCAGCCCGTCACCGAGGACAGCCGCGACGATCATCGCGACCAACGCCGGGCCGAGCCGCAAGGTACCGTTGTAGGTGAGGAAGCCGACGAGCAGCAGGGTAGCCTCACCCGGCACCAGCAGGCCGAAGATCACCGCGGTCTCGCCCGCCACGATCAGCGCGGCGACCAGGTAGATCCACAGAGTGGGCAGACCCTGCACCGCGGTCAGCAGGTCGTGCACTCAGGCCCCCGGGACACGGGAGCCAGCATGCCAGCCGGGGGAACGACCGGCACAGCGGTTTCACCAGAGATCAGGGGCACCTGGGGGTGACCCCGACGCAGCCTGCGCGAGCGCAGGCGGAAGGATAGAGGGTATGCAGCTTCGCACCGACCTCCGCAACGTCGCCATCATCGCTCACGTCGACCACGGCAAGACCACCCTGGTCGACGCCATGTTGCGGCAGGCCGGCGCGTACGGCGCACGAGGCGAGACGACCGAGCGGGTGATGGACTCCGGTGACCTGGAACGGGAGAAGGGCATCACCATCCTGGCCAAGAACACCGGCGTGCGCTACCTGCCCGCCGACGGGTCGGACCCGGTCACCATCAACATCATCGACACCCCTGGCCACGCCGACTTCGGTGGCGAGGTGGAGCGCGGCCTGACCATGGTCGACGGTGTGGTGCTGCTGGTGGACGCCAGTGAGGGCCCGCTGCCGCAGACCCGCTTCGTGCTGCGGAAGGCCCTGCGGGCCCGGATGCCGATCATCCTGGTGATCAACAAGGTGGACCGTCCGGACGCCCGGATCAAGGAGGTCGTGGACGACACCTACGAGCTCTTCCTCGACCTGGACGCCGACGAGGAGCAGATCGACTTCCCGATCGTCTACGCCTGCGCCCGCGACGGCATCGCCTCGCTGACCCAGCCCGCCGACGGTTCGGTGCCCGACGACAGCACCTCCCTGGAGCCGCTGTTCCGCACCCTGCTGGACACCATCCCGGCCCCCGCGTACGAGGACGGCGCGCCGTTGCAGGCGCACGTCACCAACCTCGACGCCTCGCCGTTCCTCGGCCGGCTGGCGCTGTGCCGGGTCCGCCAGGGCACCATCAGCAAGGGCCAGACGGTGGCCTGGTGCCGCACCGACGGCAGCACCCAGCGGGTCCGCATCTCCGAGATGCTGATGACCGAGGGTCTGGAGCGCAAGCCGGCCGAGACCGCCGGCCCGGGCGACATCATCGCCGTCGCCGGCATCTCCGACATCATGATCGGTGAGACCCTCGCCGACGCGGAGAACCCGGTGGCGCTGCCGCTGATCACCGTGGACGAGCCGGCCATCTCGATGACCATCGGCACCAACACCTCGCCGCTGGTCGGCCGGGTCAAGGGCTCCAAGGTCACCGCCCGGATGGTCAAGGACCGGCTCGACAAGGAGCTGATCGGCAACGTGTCGCTGCGGGTGCTGCCCACCGAGCGGCCGGACGCCTGGGAGGTGCAGGGCCGCGGCGAGCTGGCCCTTGCCATCCTGGTCGAGCAGATGCGCCGGGAGAGCTACGAGCTGACCGTCGGCAAGCCGCAGGTGGTCACCCGGGTGATCGACGGCAAGACCTGCGAGCCGGTGGAGCGGCTGACCATCGACGCGCCGGAGGAGTACCTGGGCGCGATCACCCAGCTCCTGGCGACCCGCAAGGGCCGGATGGAGCAGCTGGTCAACCACGGCACCGGCTGGATCCGGATGGAGTGGCTGGTTCCGGCGCGTGGCCTGATCGGCTTCCGCACCGAGTTCCTCACCGACACCCGTGGCACCGGCATCCTGCACCACGTCTTCGAGTCGTACGAGCCGTGGTTCGGTGAGCTGCGGACCCGCAACAACGGCTCGCTCGTCGCCGACCGGGCGGGCGCGGTCACCGCCTTCGCAATGATCAACCTTCAGGAGCGCGGTCAGCTCTTCGTCGAGCCGACCACCGAGGTGTACGAGGGCATGATCGTCGGGGAGAACTCCCGCTCCGACGACATGGACGTCAACATCACCAAGGAGAAGAAGCTCACCAACATGCGGGCGTCGACCTCCGACGAGACCGAGAAGCTGATCCCGCCGCGCAAGCTGTCGCTGGAGCAGGCGCTGGAGTTCTGCCGCGAGGACGAGTGCGTCGAGGTCACCCCGACCGCGGTGCGCATCCGCAAGGTGGTTCTGGACCAGCAGCTGCGCGGCCGGGCCGCCGCCCGCCGCAAGCACGCCGGCTGACCCACCGGCACCCGGCTTCCGGGCGCGTCGGCCGCTCGCGGCCGGCGCGCCCGTTCGCGTCCCGGCGCGGGTACGCGGGCCCGCCCGGCAGGTGATCGGCTACGGTCACCGGCATGACCTGGGATGATCTCGACGCCCACCTGGACCGGGTGCCCGGCACCGTGTCGGCGTACGTGGGCCGGCTCGACGCACCGCCGACCTGGACCCGGCACGCCGACGCCGCCCACTACGCCGCCAGCACCATGAAGGTGGCGGTGCTCGCCGCGCTGCACCGCGCCGCCGAGTCCGGCGTCCTGGACCTGGACGCGCAGGTCCCCGTGGTCAACGAGTTCGACTCGGCCCAGCCCGGCGCGCCCCGGTTCTCCTGCGCCAGGCACTACGACAACGACGACGCGGTCTGGGACCGGGTCGGTGGCACCGCGCCGCTGCGCTGGCTCGCCGACCGGATGATCGTGCGGTCCAGCAACCTCGCCACCAACCTGGTCATCGGGCACGTCGGGCTGCCGGCGGTGGCGCAGGTGTGGGCGGCGGCCGGCGCCCGTACCAGCGTCACCGGCCGGGGCATCGAGGACTTCGCCGCCCGCGAGGCAGGCATCACCAACGAGGTGACCGCAGCGGACCTGGCCGCCCTGCTCGGCGCGCTGGCCACCGGGGCCACCACCGCCGGCCCCCTCGCGTCCCCGACGGCCTGCGCGGCCATGCTCGACGTCCTGTTCGCCCAGGAGCACCGCGAGGACCTGGCGGCCGGCCTGCCCGAGGGCACCCGCATCGCGCACAAGAACGGGTGGGTGCGCGGGGTCCGGCACGGCGCGGGAGTGGTGCTGCCCGACGACGCCCCGCCGTACCTGATCGCCGTCTGCACCACCACCGACCTGGCCGGCGGCGACGACGTCGAGGACGACGCCTGCCTACTGCTCGCGCACATCTCGGCGCAGGTGTGGGCCGCCCGTCACCAACTCTGACCGGGACCGCCGCTGCGGCTAGGCTGCTCGCACCCCAACCCCGGAGCCGTCGATGCCGCGCAGCCGCACCATCCTGATCGTCTTCCTCGCCGTCACGGCGGTGAACCTGCTGGCCAACGCCACCGACAACCACCTGGCCGAGGTGCTCAGCAAGCCGCTGCTCATGCCGCTGCTGGCCGCGTACCTGTTGCGGTCCACAGTCGAGCGTGGCGCCCGGGCGGACCGGCTGGTGCTCGCCGGGCTGGCGTTCGCCACAGGCGGCGACGTGGCCCTGCTGGACGACGGCACCGGCTGGTTCATCGCCGGCATGGCCTCTTTCCTCGGCACCCATCTGTGCTACCTCGCGGCGTTCACCAGGGGCGGCGCCGCGACCGCGCTGCGTCGTCCGCCGCTTGTCGCGGTCCCCCTGGGGTACGCGGTCCTGACCGTCCTCGCGCTCGCCTGGATGTGGGCGGGACTGACCGACGAGGGTCTGGCCGTACCGGTGGCCGGCTACGCGCTCGCGTTGGCCGCGATGGCCACCACCGCCGTCACGCAGGGCTGGCGGGTGGGGCTCGGCGCCGCGCTGTTCCTCGGCTCCGATCTGCTGATCGCCGCCGGGGTGGCCGACGTGGCACAGCCGCCGGGCGCGCCGGTGCTGGTCATGGCGACGTACGCGGCAGGTCAGGCGCTCATCGTCGCGGGCCGGGCGGCACACGCGCAGGCACCGCCGGAGACGCCTGTCACTCCAGCAGTTGCGCCCGCAACGCCGTGAGGACGTCGTCGGTCAGCCCGAGCCCGTCGCGCAGGTAGCCGTCGAACGAGCCGTGCACCAGACGTACCTCGTCGTAGCCGGCGTCGAGGTACGCGTCGCGGACCTCCAGCACCGGCAGCACGGCCTCCACGTCCAGTTCCGGCTGCCGCCGCCGCATCGCCTCGATGATCACCGCGCGCAGGCTCTCGGTCAGCGCGTTGTTACGCAGGTACTCGGCGCGGATGGTGGCCTCGTCGACGCCAAGCGCGGTCAGCAGGATGACGGTGAGCCAGCCGGTGCGGTCCTTGCCCGCGGAGCAGTGGTAGACCAGCGGCAGGTTCTCCGGCCGGGTGGCCAGCCGCACCGCCTCGGCGAAGCCGACCCGCGCCGACTCACCTGTGACGAACCACCTGTAGATCTGGGCCATCGCCCCGGCCGTGCCCTGCCGGGCCAGCTCCGCGTACGCGTCCAGGTCGTGGCCGAGCAGCACCGCCGAGACGTACGTGAAGACGGGGTGTTCCGGGTCGTGCACCGGCAGGTGCACCAGCCGCGGTTCGCCAGCCAGCCGGTCGGCCGGGGCGACCGCGACCTCCGAGAAGTCCCGCAGGTCCAGCACACAGGCCGGTCCGAGCTTCGCGAGCACCGGCAGGTCCTCGTCGGTGAGGCGGCCCAGCGCGGGGGTACGGATCAGCCGTCCGGTGCGTACCCGCCGGCCGTCGGCGCCCGGCAGGCCACCAAGGTCACGGGCGTTCGGCGCGCCCACCAGCTCCCAGTCCCGCCCGGTCATCGGTCTCCCCCTCCGCCGCGAGTCTGCGTATAGGGTGCCCCACATGACGATCTCGGCGGTACGCACCCACCGGGTTTCCGCCCCCTTACACACCCCGTTCGTCACCGCGCTGCGCCGCACCACGACTGTCGACACCCTGGTCGTCGAACTCGTCGACGCCGACGGCCGGTCAGGTTTCGGCGAGGCACCGCAGGTCTGGCAGGTCACCGGGGCGTCGGTCGCCGGTTCCCAGGCGTGCGTACGCGAGCTGCTCGGGCCGCTGTTGATCGGCCGTGACCCGGACGACCTGGTGGCCCGCTGCGCGCAGGTGCAGCGGGCGGTGGTCGGTAACGAGGCCGCGAAGGCGGCTGTGGACGTGGCGCTGCACGACCTGGCCGCCCGGCGTTTGGGCGTACCGCTGGTGCGTCTGCTGGGTGGCACGGCGCTGCGGGTCCCGACGGACGTGACCCTCGCGGCCGGCGACGCGGTCGACCTGGCGGCGGCCGCGCGGCAGCGGCAGGCCGACGGTTTCGGCGTGCTCAAGATGAAGGTGGGCACCGACGCGGCAGGTGACCTGGACCGGGTGCGGGCGGTCCGCGCGGCGGTAGGCGCCGGGGTCCGGATCCGGCTGGACGCCAACCAGGGGTGGACGCCCCGCGAGGCGGTACGGGTGATCAGGGGTATCGAGGACGCCGGCCTCGACGTGGAACTGGTCGAGCAGCCGGTGGCGCGCTGGGACCTGGACGGTCTGGCGTGGGTCAGCGACCGGGTGTCCGTGCCGATCCTCGCCGACGAGGCGGTCTTCGGGGTGCGTGACCTGGTGGAGGTGATCCGTCGCCGGGCCGCCGACATGGTGAACGTCAAGCTTGCCAAGTGCGGCGGGTTGCAGCCGGCGCGCACTCTGCTGGAGCTGGCCGCCGCGCACGGCCTCGGCACTGTGGTCGGGTCGATGATGGAGAGTCAGGTGGGCATCGGCGCGGCGGCGAGCCTGGTCGCGGCGTACGGCACCACGGCCGTGGCGGACCTGGACGCCGGCTGGTGGCTGGCCTGGTCGCCGGTGCAGGGTGGTATCCGCTACGACGGGGCGACTGTGGTGCTGCCGGAGGCCCCTGGCCTGGGCATTTCCGGCCTGGCTGAAGCTAAGGTGCAAGACCGAGGTTGATGGCCGTTGGTTTCTTTCATAGAGTTTCCCCGGGACAGCCGATTCGAGCTGGGGGTTGACGTGGATCTGCAAACGGGCCGCGAGGCCCTCGTCCGGGTCGCGGTGGCCACCCTGTGGACCTCCCCCGAGGCGGTCCGCCCGGTCGACGGCCCGGCGTTGAGCGCCGGTGCCGACATCTCGGCCTGGATCTCCGGTCTGGACACCGACCAGCAGGTAGGCGACTGCGTGCTGAGCCAACTCCTGCTCGGCGAGCGGGTCCTGGTCAGCGAGCTACGCCCGGACGGCTGGGCGCGGGTGGTCGCCGTCGAGCAGCCGGCCGCCAAACTGGACCCCCGCGGCTACCCGGGCTGGCTCCCCGCCGACCAGCTCACCCCCGTCGACCCGGCCGTCGCCGGGGACGCGCTTGTGGTGGACGCGACGGTCACCGGGCTGCGCGCCACGCCGAACGGGCCTGTCGTGGTGCCAGGCGTGGTCGTCGGGACCCGCCTCGTGCCGGCCGGCCCGGCCCGCGACGGCTGGCAGCCGGTGCACGTCCCCGGCCAGCCCACGCCGCTCTGGCTGTCCGAGGGCGACCTCGCCCCGCCGTCCACCGAGCCGCCGAACGCGGAGCAGGTGCTCGCCGTGGCGCAGCGCCTGCTGGACGTGGCGTACGTGTGGGGTGGGCTGTCGTCGTACGGCATCGACTGTTCCGGGCTGGTGCACCTGGCGTGGCGGCGCTTCGGGGTCCTGCTGCCCCGCGACGCCGACGACCAGGCGGTGGCCACCACTCCCCTGCCGCTGGGCGCGGAGCGCCCCGGCGACCTCTACTTCTTCGCGCGACCCGGCCGCGGCATCCACCACATCGGGATCGTCACCGCGCCGCCCGGCGGGGAGCAGCGACGGATGTTGCACGCCTGCTACCGGCGGCGGCGGGTCGTCGAGGAGGCCCTGCCGGCCGAGCGCACCGCCACCCTGGTCGGCGCGCACCGGGTCTGACACCGGCCGGGCGTCCGGACGCCCGGCCGGCGCGACGTCAGCGTCGGGCGTCGGTCAGCTCGCGGCGCCGGTCCCGGGAGGACTTGATCAGACTGGCGGCGGTGGCGACGCCCAGCGTGCCGAGGATGACCAGCAGCGAGAGCCAGATCGGGATGTGCGGCGCCCAGCCCACGTGCTCCCCGCCGTTGATGAACGGCAGGTTGTTGTCGGCAAGCGCCTCCAGCACGAGCTTGACCCCGATGAAACCGAGCACCACGGCCAGGCCGTAGCTCAGGTAGATCAGCCGGTCCAGCAGGCCGCCGAGCAGGAAGTAGAGCTGCCGCAGGCCCATCAGCGCGAACACGTTGGCGGTGAAGACCAGGTACGGCTCCTGTGTGATGCCGAAGATCGCCGGGATCGAGTCCAGGGCGAAGATCAGGTCGGTGGTGCCGATCGCGATCATCACGATGAGCATCGGGGTGAACAGCCGCTTGCCGTTCTCGTGGGTCATCAGCTTCGCGTCGTCGTAGCCCTTGGAGATCGGCAGCGCCCGGCGGCTCCAGCGGATCAGCAGGTTCTCGGAGAACTCGTCCTCGTCCGGCTCACCCTGGCGGGCGAGGTTGACCGCCGTGTAGATCAGGAACGCGCCGAAGATGTAGAAGACCCAGGAGAACTGCGAGATCAGCGCGGCGCCCGCCGCGATGAACCCGCCGCGCATCACCAGTGCCAGCACGATGCCGATGAGCAGCACCTTCTGCTGGTACTGCCGGGGCACCCCGAAGCGGGCCATGATGATCACGAAGACGAAGAGGTTGTCCACCGAGAGGCTGTACTCGGTGAGCCAGCCCGTGTAGAACTGCCCCGCCGCACTGGCCCCGGAGGTCAACCAGAGGCCGGCGCCGAAGAGCAGGGCCAGGCCGACGTAGAACGCGACCCAGAGGCTCGACTCCCGCACGCTCGGCTCGTGCGGACGCCGACCGATGATCAACAGGTCGACGAGCAGAACCGCAGTCAGTGCGACGAGGGTCCCCGCCCACACCAATCCGGACACGTCCAACGTTTCCATCCTCCGGCAGACACGCGACGTCGGGCACACCGTACGCTCGTGGGGAGGCCGGTGTACCGGTGACGCTCACTCTGGTGACTGTCGGAGGTCTCTTCCGCCGCCGCCCCACCGGGCGACGACCGACGGAGCCGGGTCGGGACGCCCGGGGCTTGCGGCGATCGACCGTGCTGACGACTCCGACGCGGGGGAATACTCCCCTCCTCAATGACCATTGTTGCCCACCACGCGCCGTGATCACACCCCGGGCAGCCGGTGGCTGCGCCCACCGGTATCGCGCACATCACACCCGCACGCGTGTCCTAGGAGGCTAGTGCAGGTCCGGCGTGGACGCCGACCCCACGAGGCCGCCGCTCCCCCGGACCGTGGGAGGCTGTGCGACATGGTGCTTGAGGTCGCGTTGATCGACGTACTGCCCGGACACGAGGACGCGTTCGCCGCCGCGTACGCCGAGGGTCACCCGATCCTGGCCGGGGCCACCGGCTGCCGGTCGGTGCGGATGACCCGGGGCATCGAGTCCCCGACCCGGTTCGTGCTGCTCGTCGAATGGGACTCGGTCGAGGCGCACGAGGAGAACTTCCGGGCCACCGAGCGGTTCGAGCAGTGGCGCGCCCTGATCGGCCCGCACTTCGCCGGGCCGCCAGTGGTCGAGCACTTCCTCGACGTACCGGCCTGAGCGAAGCTGTCGTACCCCCCAGATAGCGTGCCCGCGCACGCGCCGGTCGCCGGTCCCGACGGGCTCGGGGGCGCCGGGCCCGGTGGCCGCGCGGGCACCACCGTGCCCGCCCTCACTCGCCGACGCGCCGGGCCAGCGCGGTGACCGACTCCTCCGGTGACAGCGCGGCCGCCAGCAGGGCCTCGGTCATCCGCTCGTAGCGGTCGACGTCCAGCACCGTGGCCAGCCGCACGTCGGTGGTCAACGCCTCCAACATCACCGTCCGCGGGTCCGCCGGGTCGGGAAAGGCATAGCAGGAGTACGGCGTGAGCGGGTGCAGGCCGCCACCGGCCGCCCCACGCGGCAGCAGCCGCACCGTCACGTGCGCCAGCCCGGTCACGGCGACCAGGTGCCGCAACTGTTCGCGCCACACCTCGACGGGCAGGTCGCCCGGGTCGCAGGCCGCCTCGGCGAGCACCGCCGTGTAGCGCGGCGGGTCGGCCCGGCGCAGCACCTCCTGGCGCAGCGCCCGGGCGCGCACCTCCACCTCCACGTTCACGTCGGGCGCGAGCAGGGCGCCGGCGGCGACCCGCAACCGGGCGTACGCCGGTGTCTGGAGCAGCCCCGGCACGATCGCCGGCTGGTACTCGACGATGTGCGCCGCACCGGCCTCCAGTTCGGCGTACGTGCGTTGCCGCTCGCTCATCTCACCGAACGTCCTCCACCAGCCCCGGCTGGTGGCCGCGTCCCGGGCGATCACGATCAGCGCCTCGCGGGCCGGCGACGGCACCTGGTAGACGTCCAGCAGGTCCAGCACGTCGGCGAGGTCCGGTCGGCTCTGCCCCAGCTCGATGCGGGACAACTTCGACGTCGAGGCCCACCCCAGCCGGTCACAGACCTGTTCCAGGGTCAGCGCCTCACGTCGGCGCAACTGGCGCAGTTCTGCGCCCAGACGTACTCGTCGAATGACAGGACTTGTTGGCAGCGGCATCCCGGCCTCCCCACCGAGGGAGAGTACGCAGGACGATCACCCAGTGCAATACCTTGCTCGCAGACCGCAACCGGGGAGGTCCATCACCCACCGGGCCGGACCGACAGGCACGTGCGGTTTCCGCACCCGGTGGCCGACGCCGACCGGGCGCCCCCGCGTCGCCCGGCCGGCGTCCACCGGCGGCTCAGGGCCGGTGCGTGCCGAACGCCCACGGGATGCCGGCGAGGTCACGGGCGGCGTAGTCACGGGACCCGTAGTCGGTGTTGTACGGCTCCCGGGTGACGTCCGCGCCGGCGGCTCGGGCCCGGGCGCAGTGCGCGTCGACATCCGGCACAGCCACGTAGAGGGCCCAGTCGTCGTCGGCCGGCCGGGGCGCCCCGTCGACACGGGGACCCAGCATGATCATGCCGGTGTCCAGGACGAGTTCGGCGTGCGCGACAGTGCCGTCCGGCGCGTCGTACACGGCGTGCACCTGGAAACCGAAGGCGGAGCAGAGCCAGTCGATCGCGGCGCGGGGATCGGGATACCGAAGGATCGGATAGACGGTTCGCATACGACGAGTCTCCCGCCCACGGACCGCTCCCGATTGGACGAATGTGACCTGCGGCAGGCCGGCGGTCAGCCCGCCGGGCGGGCGGCGAGAAGTGCCGCCGGGGTGGTTCCGGCGAACTGGTGGAAGTCCCGGATAAGGTGGGACTGGTCGTAGTACCCGCAACGGGCCGCCACCTCGGCCCAGTCGACGGCCCGCCCGGCCGACGCCGTTCCGGTCGCCGCGTCCGCGCTGCCCAGTGCCGCGCGGGCCTGCTGGAAGCGCAGCAGCCGGGCCGCCGTCTTGGGCGGCAGGCCGACCTCCTGCCGGAACCGGGCCGCCAGGTGCCGCCGGCTCCATCCCAGCTCGGTGGCGAGCGCGCCCACGCCACCCTGCCCACCCCGTGCCACGAGCCACCGCCAGGCCCAGTCGAGCCGGGCGTCGACAGGTGGGGACGCCGCCAGCCGGGCGGCGAGCGCCGCGTCGAGGAGCGCGAAACGGCGCGGCCAGTCCGGCGCGTCGGCCAGCCGGTACCGCAGCCGATCGAGCCAACCGCCCGGGAGTTGCCCGACACCCACCGCCCGGTTGGTCAGCTCACCCAGCGGCAGGCCGAGAAGGCGGCGGGCGGTCAGCGGCGACAACAGCAGCTCGACGCCCTCCCCCACCCCCACCGTGCGGGTCGTGCACCAGCCGTCGAACGTGCCGGCCACGAACGAGTCCACCCGCCGGACGCCGCGCTCCGCACTGCGCGGGTCGGTCACGTCCAGCGGGGCGCCCCAACCCAGGATCAGCACCACGAACACGCCCGCGGTCTCCCGGCGGACCAGCGGCACATCGGCGCGTTCCCGGTAGCCGATGTACCTGTCGACGAACGGCCGCAACCGGACCTCGGGCAGGCCGACGACCATCTCGTCGGCAGGCGTCACCGCTGTCAACCCGACCGCCCTCCCCCGCCCCGACCGGCCGCGCCCACCCGCGCGTCGCCGGGGACCGTCGTCACTTCACGCCTGCGGCGTCCATCCCGCGCAGCTCCTTCTTCAGGTCGGCCACCTCGTCGCGGATCCGCGCCGCCAGCTCGAACTGCAACTCGCGGGCGGCGGCCAGCATCTGGTCGTTGAGCTCCTGGATGAGCTGGGCGAGGTCGGCACGGGCCATCCCCTCCCGCGAGGGAGTGGAGGCGCCGGCCCGACTCCGGCTGCGCGTCTCCTTGACGGGCGCCTTGCCCCGGGAGAGCTGGCGCACCGCGCCGCCGACCCGGGAGTTCTCGGTGTCCTCCGCCTCGCGGTAGATGTCGTCCAGGATGTCGTGGATCTTCTTGCGCAGCGGCTCCGGGCTGATGCCGTTTGCCTCGTTGTGGGCGATCTGCTTGGCCCGACGCCTGTCGGTCTCGTCGATCGCCGCCGCCATCGACGGGGTGATCTTGTCCGCGTACATGTGCACCTGCCCGGACACGTTACGGGCGGCCCGCCCGATGGTCTGGATCAGCGAACGGCCGCTGCGCAGGAAGCCCTCCTTGTCGGCGTCGAGGATCGCCACCAGCGACACCTCGGGCAGGTCCAGACCCTCGCGGAGCAGGTTGATGCCGACCAGCACGTCGTACTCGCCCTTGCGCAGCTCGCGCAGCAGCTCCACCCGGCGCAGCGTGTCCACCTCCGAGTGCAGGTAGCGCACCCGGATGCCGTTCTCGAGCAGGTAGTCCGACAGGTCCTCGGCCATCTTCTTGGTCAGCGTGGTGACCAGGACCCGCTCGTCCTTCTCGGTGCGCAGCTTGATCTCGTGCATGAGGTCGTCGATCTGACCCTTGGTCGGCTTGATGACGACCTCCGGGTCGATCAGGCCGGTGGGGCGGATGACCTGCTCGACGAACTCACCCTGGGACTGCTCCAGCTCCCACGGCCCGGGGGTCGCGGAGAGGTAGACCATCTGGCCGACCCGCTCCAGGAACTCGTCGAAGCGCAGCGGCCGGTTGTCGGCGGCGCTGGGCAGCCGGAAGCCGTGGTCGATGAGCATCCGCTTCCGGGAGGCGTCACCCTCGTACATGCTGCCGATCTGCGGGATCGTCACGTGCGACTCGTCGACCACGGTGAGGAAGTCGTCGGGGAAGTAGTCGAGCAGGCAGTGCGGCGGGCTGCCGGGCAGCCGCCCGTCCATGTGCATCGAGTAGTTCTCGATGCCGGAGCAGAAGCCGACCTGCCGCATCATCTCGATGTCGTAGGTGGTGCGCATCCGCAGCCGCTGCGCCTCCAGCAGCTTGCCCTGCCGTTCCAGCTCGGCCAGCCGCTCGGCCAGCTCCGCCTCGATGTCGCGGATCGCCCGCTCCATCCGCTCCGGGCCTGCCGCGTAGTGCGTCGCCGGGAAGATCACCAGCTTGTCGACCTCGCGGACCACGTCACCGGTCAGCGGGTTGAGGTAGTAGAGCTTCTCCACCTCGTCGCCGAACAGCTCGATGCGGACCGCCAGCTCCTCGTACGCCGGAATGATCTCCAGGGTGTCGCCCCGGACCCGGAACGTGCCCCGCTGGAAGGCCATGTCGTTGCGGGTGTACTGGATGTCGACCAACCGGCGCAGCAACTGGTCGCGGTCGAGCTCCTGGCCGACCCCGACCCGGACCGCCCGGTCCAGGTACTCCTCCGGGGTGCCCAGACCGTAGATCGCCGAGACGGTCGCCACCACGATCACGTCGCGGCGGGTGAGCAGCGACATCGTCGCCGAGTGCCGCAGCCGCTCGACCTCCTCGTTGATCGAGGAGTCCTTCTCGATGTAGGTGTCGGTCTGCGGAATGTACGCCTCGGGCTGGTAGTAGTCGTAGTACGAGACGAAGTATTCGACAGCGTTGTGCGGCATCAGCTCGCTGAACTCCTTGGCCAGCTGCGCGCAGAGCGTCTTGTTGGGGGCGAGCACCAGGGTCGGGCGCTGCAACCGCTCGATCAGCCACGCCGTCGTGGCGCTCTTGCCGGTGCCTGTCGCGCCGAGCAGCACCGTGTTACGGTCGCCACGCCGCACGCGTCGCTCAAGATCGTCGATGGCGGCCGGTTGGTCACCGGCCGGCTGGAACTCACTGACGACCTGGAAGCGGCTGTCCAGCCGGGGAATGTCGAGCGCCATGACCTCAACGGTACGCCGGAGGTCCGACAGGATCGGCCGTCACGCCGGGTACGTGATCAGCTTCAATATTCCCATTGTGTGGCACATGTCACCGGCGCTAGGCTTTCGACGTAGGCCGCTCGCGGCGGCCGACCGGGCCGGTGGCCGGGCCGTCATCTCGGCCGGTCGCCCCCGGCACTGCGGGTCGCAGCACCCGGCACGTCCGGCGTGCGCACCTGTGTGGTCGCGCTCGAGGCGCAGACCGGCCGCCGCGAGCGCCCCTGCTCGTCACCCCGTCGCGCTCCACCCGTTTCACATCCGTGGACACCTCTGCGCACCCGGCAACCGACACCGACTCCGGCGACGCGCCCCGGTCCGACGGCCCGACGCCACCCGCCCGCCGACGGCGCACGGTGCTGCTGCTGCTCGGCCTGACCGCGGCGATGTCCGCGACGGCGCTGGTGATCGGGCTGCTGAGCTGGGCTCCCGACCCACCCGAGCCGGCCCGGCCGCTCACCCTCGCCGAGGGCGAGCGACTGGCCGCGATGCGTGTCACCAACCTGCGGGACCTGCGCGCCGGGGTCCGTGTCACGGCCGGCACCGGCGCCGAGCGCACCGAACTGGTCGGCTGGGTGGACTGGTCGCGGTCCCTGCTCTACCTGGACGTGGGCGGGCCGGGCGCCGGCATCGAGCGGGGCCTGTTGCAGCGCGTCGGCCCGGCACTGGTGGTCCGGCCGGACCCGGCGGCGGTGCCCACCCCCGCCGCGCCTCCCCTGGTGCCTCCCGCCGACCGCTGGCGGCAGCACCGCCTGACGCCCGGCACGGGCCTGGCACCGGTGCTCGACCTGCTCCTCGGCCTCTGCGCCGACCGGCCCGACCCGTCGCCGACGGTGGGCCGCTGGGTTGCCCGGGACACCGTCGCCGGCGGTCCGGTGGACGTCCTCGCCGCCCCACTGCCCGCCGCGACACTGCCGGCCGCGACACCGGCCAGCCCGGCCGCGCCCGACGACGGGCAGCCCCGCTACTGGCTCGACGGGGACGCCCGGCTGCACAAGCTGGTGACCCGGCTGCCCGGAGTCGGCCCGGTCACGGTGACCCTCAACCGCGCGGACCGCCCGACGCTGCGCCCCGTGGACGCGCTCGGCGGCCGGCCCGGGCTGCCCCGCGCGCTCACCGACGCCGAGCGGCGCCGGCTGGACCGGCTACCCGCCCGGCTGCGGGCCCAGGGCGGTGGCGCCACGGCGACTCTCACCGCGCCGGTGGGCACCGACACCAACCTGCGGGGCGCCGGCTGGTTGAGCTGGACCACGCGCACCGCCTACCTGGCGGTCGCCGACCTCGGCGTACCCGACCGGCGGACCCTGCTGTGGCGGGACGCCGCGACGCAGGCCCGCGCGGACGTGCCCGCCACGGCCGGTGGCGGCGGCACCGCCGAGACGCCCGGCCGGCCACCCATGCCACCGCCCGCCGGCCCCTGGCGCTTCGACCGCACCGGCACGGACGACCTGAGCGTCCTGGCCGGGGCCGCGCTCGCCGCCGGCACGGACGTGCGGCGCGGACCGGCCCAACGGGTACGCGAGGACGTCGCCGACGGGCGGACCGTGGACGTCATCGAGCTGGGCACCGGCCCCGGCCGGCTGCGCTACTGGATCGACCGCGACGGCTCACTGCGCCGGCTGGAACTGCACACCAGCGCCGGCATGTGGGCGCAACTGGACCTCAGCCCCGGCGTCATGCCCCGGCTGGGCCCGGCGCCCCGGCCACCGGCCACGACCCGCCCGGCCGCCCGGCCGCGCTGACCCCCGCGCCGCGGAGTCCGTGACCCTCAGGGCCGCCAACCGGTCTGCGCGGCCCACTGCTCGGCGCGCAGGTACTCCTCGTCGAACCACGGGTCGCGCGCCGTACCGGACCCGCTGGCGTCCGGCGCGGCGTCGACCAGCTCCCGCTTGAGCAGCAAGTACGCGGACCGCCGGTCAGGGTCGGCCCGCAGGTGGTCGCGCATCAGCAACGCGTGCCGCCAGCCCGGCGAGTCGACCTGGCGCACGTGCAGGCGCACCGGGCGGCCCGGGTCGGCGCTGCCGTGCAGCCGCTTCTCCCAACGGCCGCCGCCGACCGGCCGCGGGTCGTCCCACCACTGGCCCGGCACCCGGGGAAACCCGGCGTTCGCCAACCGGTCGGTGAACACCCCGTCGGCGTCGGCGAGGTCGGGCAGCGCCACCTGCACGTCGATGACGTCCTCCGCGGCGACGCCGGGCACCGCCGTCGGACCGACGTGGTCGATCCGGAGTTCGGCCGGCGCGAGCGCCTGCCGGATCCGCGCGGCCAGCCGGGCGTACTGCTCGGGCCACGTCGGGTCGGCCACCGTCCTGTCGACCCGGGCCGGCGGCACCACCCGGCGCGACCGCAGGTTGCGCTCGTAGGGCAGCAGACGCCGCTCCCACAGCTCGTCGACGGCGGTGTGCAGCGCCGTCAGGGACGCGTCGTTCGTCAGCACCACGTCCGCCGCCGCGCGGCGACGGTCGTCGTCGGCCTGCGCGGCGATCCGCCGCTCGGCGTCCGCCCGGTCCATCCCCCGGGTGCGCACCAGCCGGTCCAGTCGCGTCGACACGGCCGCCTGCACCACGACCACCAGGTTGTACGCGGGCGCGAGTCCGACCTCCACGAGCAGCGGCACGTCGTTGACGACTACCGCGTCGGGTGGTGCCGCGGCCGTCAGCTCGGCGGTACGGGCCCGCACCCGAGGATGGGTGATGGCCTCCAGCCGACGGCGGGCCGCCTCGTCGGCGAACACCACGGCGCCCAGCGCGGCCCGGTCCAACGCGCCGTCGGCGTCCAGCACCCGGTCGGAGAAGGCGGCGACGATCTCGGCCAGGCCCGGGCTGCCAGGTGCGACGACCTCGCGGGCGATCTGGTCGGCGTCGATGAGCACCGCGCCCCGCTCGACGAGCCGCGCGGCCACCGCGCTCTTGCCCGATCCGATTCCACCGGTCAACCCCACCCTCAGCACCCGACCAGTCAACCGGATCACCGTGCCCGCCGCCAAACCCGGCACCGCGCCGGCCGCGCGTCGCGCCCGGTCCGGAGTGCGCAGCACGGCCGGGTCCACGAACGGCGAAGGCCGGGCCTACGAACGGCGAAGGCCCCGCCCCCGGCGATCCGAAGATCGCGGGGACGGGGCCTGTCGTCGTTCAGCGGGTCACTTACCGCCGGCGAGCTTCTCCCGCAGTGCGGCGAGCGCCTCGTCGGTGGCCAGCGTGCCGGCCGGCTCCTCGGCCTGCCGGCTCGGGGCCGGGCTGGACGACGAGGAGGTGGTGCCCCCAGCGGCGGCCGGGACGGCCGGAGTCGGGTTGGCAGCGGCCTCGGCGTCGGCGGCCCGAGAGGTCTGCACCTGCTTGGTGTGGGCCTCCCAACGCTGACGGGCCTCGGCGTACTGGTTCTCCCAGGTCTCGCGCTGCTTGTCGTACCCCTCGAGCCACTCGCCCGTCTCCGGGTCGAAGCCCTCCGGGTAGATGTAGTTGCCCTCGGTGTCGTACGTCGCGGCCATGCCGTAGAGGGTCGGGTCGAAGTGCTCCTCGCCCTCGACGAAGCCCTCGTTGGCCTGCTTGAGCGACAGCGAGATCCGGCGACGCTCCAGGTCGATGTCGATGACCTTGACCATGACCTCGGAGCCGACCTGGACGACCTGCTCCGGGATCTCCACGTGGCGCTCGGCCAGCTCGGAGATGTGGACCAGGCCCTCGATGCCGTCGTCCACCCGGACGAACGCGCCGAACGGAACCAGCTTGGTGACCTTACCGGGCACGATCTGCTGGATCGCGTGGGT
This sequence comes from Micromonospora sp. NPDC093244, assembly GCF_040683695.1. Taxonomy (NCBI): domain Bacteria; kingdom Bacillati; phylum Actinomycetota; class Actinomycetes; order Micromonosporales; family Micromonosporaceae; genus Micromonospora; species Micromonospora sp. NPDC093244. Next base: position 627,661 of record NZ_JBFBEO010000001.1, on the reverse strand, counting down.
GCGGGCGAACTGACGCCACGGGTCCTCCTGCGTCGCCTTCAGCGACAGGGAGACGCGCTCGCGGTCCAGGTCGACGTCCAGGACCTCGACCTCGACCTCCTGGCCCACCTCGACGACCTCGGACGGGTGGTCGATGTGCTTCCAGGACAGCTCGGAGACGTGCACCAGACCGTCGACGCCGCCGAGGTCCACGAAGGCGCCGAAGTTGACGATCGAGGACACGACGCCCTTGCGGACCTGGCCCTTCTGCAGCTTGTTGAGGAACTCGGTGCGCACCTCGGACTGCGTCTGCTCCAGCCAGGCCCGGCGGGACAGGACCACGTTGTTGCGGTTCTTGTCCAGCTCGATGATCTTGGCCTCGAGCTCCCGCCCGACGTACGGCTGCAGGTCGCGCACGCGCCGCATCTCGACCAGGGACGCGGGCAGGAAGCCGCGCAGCCCGATGTCGAGGATGAGGCCACCCTTGACCACCTCGATGACCGAACCGCGGACGACGCCGTCCTCGTCCTTGATCTTCTCGATCGTGCCCCAGGCCCGCTCGTACTGCGCCCGCTTCTTGGAGAGGATCAGACGACCCTCCTTGTCCTCCTTCTGGAGGACCAGGGCCTCGATGTGGTCGCCAACAGTCACAACCTCGGCGGGGTCCACGTCGTGCTTGATCGACAACTCCCGAGAGGGGATGACACCCTCGGTCTTGTAGCCGATGTCGAGCAGGACCTCGTCCCGATCGACCTTGACGACGGTGCCTTCGACAATGTCGCCGTCGTTGAAGTACTTGATGGTCTCGTCGATCGCGGCGAGGAAAGCCTCCTCGGAACCGAGATCGTCGTGGGTGACCCGGGTGGCGCTCGAGGGGGCCTCGATGCTGCTCGTCATGTGGGCGGTTGCTCCGGTCGGTGGGTTGTCACAGCAGGCTGGTGTCGCAGTGACCTGTTCGCGCCAGCGGATCCGTCGCCGGGCACACCGAACGATCGCCTAGTGAGATCATGATGTGGCTCCGTCGACCGCGCACCTGCTCCCTGCCGAGACACACGATCCGCGAGCGCATCGTCTAGCCTACCGTGCGCATTACCACAGCGTGCAAGCCCTCCCGGCTTCTCTGGATGCGATGACCTGCGAAAGCCGAACAATCGCCCGGAAACCGCCCCTGCTGTCTCGTGCGTCACACCCGCCCCGATAGCCACCGCGGGAGCCGGTCGGCGGGTCGGGTCGGCCCAGCGGGCCGCTCGGCCCCGAGGGGGCCTAGCGTGGGCGGGTGGATGACGACAGCCGGGTGACCCGGCGCCGGGTGGGTGACGCCGAGGCCCGGCGCGCCAACCGCGGCTGGTGGGACGCCGACGCCGACGACTACCAGGCCGAGCACGGCGCGTTCCTCGGCGACGTGGACTTCGTCTGGTGCCCGGAGGGCCTGCGGGAGGCCGACGCCCGGCTGCTCGGCGACGTGTCGGGGCGACGGGTGCTGGAGGTGGGCTGCGGCGCCGCGGCCGCCGCCCGCTGGCTCGCCACCCAGGGCGCCCAGCCGGTCGCCTTCGACCTGTCCGCCGGCATGTTGCGGCACGCCGCCGAGGCCGCCGACCGCACCGGGGTACGCGTACCGCTGGCGCAGGCCGACGCGCTCGCCCTGCCGTTCGCCGACCTGTCGTTCGACCTCGCGTGCACCGCGTTCGGCGCGATCCCGTTCGTGGACGACTCGGCGGCGCTGCACGCCGAGGTGCACCGGGTGCTGCGTCCCGGCGGCCGGTGGGTGTTCTCGGTGACCCACCCGATGCGGTGGATCTTCCTCGACGACCCGGGCGAGGGTGGCCTGACGGCCGTGCACTCGTACTTCGACCGCTCGCCCTACGTCGAGCAGGACGAGGCGGGCGTCGCCACCTACGTCGAGCAGCACCGCACCCTGGGCGACCGGGTCCGCGAGCTGGTCGGCGCCGGTTTCCGGCTGGTGGACCTGGTGGAGCCGGAGTGGCCGCAGGGGCACGACGGGATCTGGGGGCAGTGGAGCCCCCTGCGGGGACGGTTGTTCCCCGGCACCGCCATCTTCGTGACCGAGAAGCCGGCCGGGTGAGCGCGTCGCACGCGTTGTCTGGCCTGCGTTCCATCGATCGCCGGTAGGCTCGTCCCATGAGCGCCGAGCCCATCCCGACATCACCTGGCCCCTGGTGTCCGGATCCGATGCGGCAGCAGCGTGCCGACTACACGCTGGAGGACCTGCTCGCCCTGCCGGACGACGCCCCCCGCGTCGAACTCGTCGACGGAGTTGTCCAGGTGACACCCTCCCCCACCCTGGGCCATCAGGACATCTGCAGCCTGCTGTGGCTGTGGCTGCGCTCGCACGCCCCGGCGGACCTCCGTGCCGCACAGGCCGTCGGCGTCGCGCTCAGCCGAAACACGAGCCGCCTGCCGGACGTGCTGCTCTGCCACGCCGAGATCCCGTCCCACCGGTCCACACTGCTGCCGGCCGACGTCGTGCTCGCCGTGGAGATCGTCTCGCCCGGCACGCGACGAATCGACCGGTTCGCGAAGCCCGGTGAGTACGCCGCCGCCGGCATCCCCTACTACTGGAGGATCGAGCAGGACCCGGTGCACGTGTACGCGTACCGGATCGGCGACCGGGTGGGGCCGGGCGGTGAGCGACAGTACGAGCTGGTCACCGACGGCGCCGACGTGATCGAGCTGACCGAGCCGTTCGACATGAAGCTGCCGATCGCCGAGATCAGGCCGTAGCCGTTTCGCCCCGCCGGGGTCGGGTAGCCGGGGCGCATGGCCGAACAGAGGTTCCGCAAGGGCGACCACGTCTCCTGGTCGGCCCACGGAAGCCGCGCGTACGGCGTGGTGCAGGGGAAGATCACCGAGCGGACCCGGATTCGGGGGCGGGCCGTGAACGCGGCTCCCGACGACCCGCAGTACCGGGTTCGCAGCGACGGAACGGGTCGCGACGTGGCCCACCGACCCGGGGCGCTGCGCCATGAGCAGAGGTGACGACGGCCGGGACACCTACCGGGAGTTCACCGAGGCGGTGAACATGAAGCCCCGCGAGTTGTCCACCTGGCTGGAGACCGACGAGTCGAAGCAGGTCGGCTGGCACAAGGGCGGCCGCTCCGGCGGCGGCGAGTCCGTCGGGCACGAGTCCGGTCGGAAGATCATCGACCTGTTGCGTCGCAAGCGCGCCGACCTGTCCGAGGGCGACTACAAGCACATGCGCAAGGTGGTCGGCTACGTCCGCCGGCACATGGCCCAGCGCCCCTCCGGCGACGTCCGCGACACCAAGTGGCGCTGGTCCCTCATGAACTGGGGCCACGACCCCCTCAAGTAACCCACCACCGAGCGCCTCCAGATCAAGCGCTCACGGCGGTGGACGCGACCAGCATGACCTGGTCAAAGTTTCCGGGGCAGCCCCCACCACAACCACAAGATCAGTGATCGGCGCTGTTCCAGTCCCGGCCCTCGCCGACCGACACCGACAACGGCACCGACAGCGGGTACGCCCCACCCATCTCCCGCCGGACCAGCGCCTCCAACGCCTCCCGCTCACCGGGGGCGACCTCGAAGACCAACTCGTCGTGCACCTGCAGCAGCATCCGCGAGCGCAGCCCGGCTTCGCCCAGCGCGGTGTCGACGTGCAGCATCGCCACCTTGATGATGTCTGCCGCCGAGCCCTGGATGGGGGCGTTGAGCGCCATCCGTTCAGCGATGTCGCGACGCTGCCGGTTGTCGCTGACCAGGTCGGGCAGGTAGCGGCGGCGGCCCAGGATGGTCGAGGTGTAGCCGTCCTGGCGGGCTCGGGCGACCACCTGGTGCAGGTAGTCGCGCACTCCGCCGAAGCCGGCGAAGTAGTTCTCCATCAGCCCGCGTGCCTCTTCGGTGCTGATGCCGAGTTGCTGGGACAGGCCGAACGCGCTCAGCCCGTACGCCAGGCCGTAGTTCATCGCCTTGATCTTGCGACGCTGGTCGGGGGTGACCTCGTCGACGGGCACCCCGAACACCGACGACGCGGTGGCGGCGTGGAAGTCGGCTCCGGAGTTGAACGCGTCGATCAGGGCGTCGTCTGAGGAGAGGTGCGCCATGATGCGCATCTCGATCTGGCTGTAGTCGGCGGTCAGCAGGCACTCGTAGCCCTCGCCGACCACGAACGCGCGGCGGATCCGCCGGCCCTCCTCGGTGCGGATCGGGATGTTCTGCAGGTTGGGTTCGGTGGAGGAGAGCCGCCCGGTGGCCGCCACCGTCTGGTTGAACGTGGTGTGGATGCGGCCGTCGTCGGACACCGACTTGAGCAGGCCGTCCACTGTCGACTTGAGCTTGGCGACGTCGCGGTGGCGCAGCAGGTGGGCCAGCACCGGGTGCGGCTGCTGCGCGTAGAGCCACTGCAACGCGTCCGCGTCGGTCGTGTAACCGGTCTTGATCTTCTTGGTCTTCGGCAGGCCCAGCTCGGTGAAGAGGATCTCCTGCAACTGCTTGGGCGAACCCAGGTTGAACTCCCGGCCCACCGCCTCGTACGCGCCCTGCGCGGCGGCCTTCACCTCGGCCGCGAAGTGCGCCTCCAACTCGGAGAGGTAGTCCGTGTCGGCGGCGATGCCGGTGCGCTCCATGCCGGCCAGCACCCGCATCAGGGGCAGCTCCACACCCGCCATCAGCCGGGCGGACTGCTCGCCGTCGCGGGACAGCTCGGCGTCGATCGCGTCGGCCAGATCCAGTGTCGCGCGGGCCTGGAGCATCAGGTTCTGCTCGACGACACCCTCGTCACCCAGCCCGTCGAGGGTTAGCTGGCCGGACTCCGGAAGGTCGACGCGCAGCTCCCGGTGCAGGTAGCGCAACGCCAGGTCGGTCAGGTCGTAGGAACGCTGGTCCGGTCGGGCCAGGTACGCGGCGATCTGGGTGTCGCGCTGGATCCCGGCCAGCTCCCAGCCGTGCGCGGCGCACGCCAGCACAGCGGGTTTGCTGTCGTGCAGCACCTTGGGTCGTTGCGCGTCGGCCAGCCAGGCGGCCAGGGCGCTCTCGTCCGTCGGGTCGAGCCCCACCGGGTCGACCCAGGCCGCCGCGCCCCCGGCGGTGGCAAGCGCCAGGCCGGTGATCGAGGCGGTGTGCCGGCGGTTGGGGCCGGTGTCGAGCTTGACCGCCAACCCGACGGGCGTACCCGCCGGAGCGTGGTCGGCCAGCCAGGCGGCGAGCGCACCCGGCTCGGTGAGCACGGCGCCGGTGAGGTCGAACCCGGACTCGGCCTCCGGCTCGACGGACTCCAGATACTGGTAGAGGCGGTCGCGCAGGATGCGGAACTCCAGGGTGTCGAAGACCTGGTGCACCGCCTCGCGGTCCCAACCGGTCCACCTGGTGTCCTCCGGGCGCAACGGCAGCTCCAGGTCGGACACCAGGCAGTTGATCTCGTAGTTGCGGATCACGTCCGCGAGACGCTCCCGCAGACTGTCGCCGGCCTTGCCCTTGATCTCGTCGGCGCGGGCGATCACGCCCTCCACCCCGCCGTACGTCGTGATCCACTTGGCGGCGGTCTTCGGGCCCACGCCCGGGATGCCGGGCAGGTTGTCACTTGTCTCGCCGACGAGCGCGGCCAGGTCGCGGTACTGCTGCGGCGGAACGCCGTACTTGGCCTCGATCGCCGCCGGGTCCATCCGGGCCAGGTCGGAGACGCCCTTGCGCGGGTACAGCACGGTCACCTGGTCGTCGACCAGCTGGAACGCGTCCCGGTCACCGCTGCTGATCAGCACCGTCATGCCCTGGTCGCGGGCCTGGCAGGCGAGCGTGGCGATCACGTCGTCGGCCTCGAAGCCCTCCTTCTCGACCACCGGGATCTGCAGCGCGGCCAGGACCTCCTTGACGAGGCTGACCTGGCCCTTGAAGTCGTTGGGTGTCTCGCTGCGGCCGGCCTTGTACTCCGCGTACTTCTCGGTGCGGAAGGAGCGACGGGAGACGTCGAACGCCACGACGATGTGCGTGGGCTGCTCGTCGCGCAGCACGTTGATCAGCATCGAGGTGAAGCCGTACACCGCGTTTGTCGGCTGACCCGTCGTGGTGGAGAAGTTTTCCACGGGTAGGGCGAAGAAGGCCCGGTATGCCATGGAATGTCCGTCGACGAGGAGCAGGCGCGGCGTCGTAGCTGTCACGGCAGCGACTCTAGTCCGTCGCACCGACATCTCCCGGCGGCGGCACCGCGCGCGCCGGGGCCGGAACGGACAGCCCGGTCGAAACGGCCGCGGCCGGCCACCCCCGAGGGAATGACCGGCCGCCGCACCTACAGCTCAGGCGACGCCGAGGTACGCCTCCTTGACCGCCGGGTCGTGCAGGAGTTCCTGGCCGGTGCCCTCCTTGACGATCCGGCCGGTCTCCAACACGTACCCCCGGTGGGCCCGGGACAGCGCCTGCTGGGCGTTCTGCTCCACCAGCAGGATCGTGGTGCCCTGCTCGTTGATCCGCGTGATGATCTCGAAGATCTGCTGGATCAACTTCGGCGCGAGGCCCATCGACGGCTCGTCGAGCAGCAGCAGCTTCGGACGGGTCATCAGCGCGCGACCCACCGCCAGCATCTGCTGCTCACCGCCGGAGAGCGTGCCGCCGGCCTGCTTGCGGCGCTCCTGCAACCGCGGGAACAGGTCGAACACCATCGCGAGGTCCTTGGCGATGTCGGCCTTGTCCTTGCGGGTGTAGGCCCCCATCTCCAGGTTCTCCAGCACGGTCATGCCGGGGAAGACACCGCGGCCCTCGGGCGACTGCCCGATGCCCCGGATCACCCGCAGGTCGGCGCGCAGCCGACTGACGTCGGTGCCCTCGAACTTGATGCTGCCGCCGGAGATGGCGTGCAGCCCCGAGATCGCCTTCATGGTCGTGGTCTTGCCCGCGCCGTTCGCGCCGATCAGCGCCACGATCTCGCCCTGCTCCACGTGCAGGCTGATGCCGTGCAACGCCTCGATCCGGCCGTAGAGCAGCTTCAGGTTGTCGATCTCAAGCAGCATCCTCGACACCTCCCAGGTACGCCGCGATCACCTTCGGGTCGTCGCGCACCTCGGCCGGCGACCCCTCGGCGATCTTCTGCCCGAACTCCAGCACCACGAGCCGGTCCACCACGCCCATGACCAGTCGCATGTCGTGCTCGATCAGCAGGACGGTGACGCCCGAGTCGCGGATCTTGCGGATCAGCTGGAGCAGCGCCACCTTCTCGGCCGGGTTGAAGCCGGCCGCCGGCTCGTCGAGGCAGAGCAGCTGCGGGTCGGTGGCCAGAGCGCGGGCGATCTCCAGTCGGCGCTGGTCACCGTACGACAGGTTGCGGGCCAGGTCACCGGCGCGGCCCTGGATACCCACGAAGTCCAGCAGCGCGCGAGCCTTCTCCTTGCCCTGCCGCTCCTCGCGCCAGTGCCGCGGCAACCGCAGCAGGGCGCTCGGGACGCTGGTCTTGTGGTTGGCGTCCGCGCCGACCTGCACGTTCTCCAGGGCCGTCATCTCCGGGAAGAGACGGATGTTCTGGAAGGTACGCGCGATGCCCAGCTTGGTGATCTGGAACCGCTTGCGGCCGCTGACCTTCTCGCCCCGGAACCGGATCTGCCCGGTCGTCGGGGTGTAGACGCCGGTCATGGCGTTGAAGCAGGTGGTCTTGCCCGCGCCGTTCGGGCCGATCAGCCCGAGGATCTCCCCCTCGTAGAGGGTGAAGTTGACGTCGTTGAGGGCCACCACGCCGCCGAACCGCAGCGTGACGTGGTCGACCTCCAGCAGCGGCTTGCGACCGTCGGCCGACGGGGTCGGCTCACTGACCGCCTCGTCCGGCGTCGACGAGGTCTCCGGGGGGCTACCCGCCGTCGTCCGCGCGTCGATCGCCATGTCGCGCTCGCTGGTGACGTCGCGCTCGCTACCCATCCGTGGCTCACTCAACGACAGCCACCTCCTTCTGCCGGTCCTTGAGCTCGGCGGCCCGCCGCCGGTTCGGCCAGAGACCCTGCGGCCGGAAGATCATCACGATGATCAGCAGGATCCCGAAGATGAAGTAGCGCAACGACGTCGGGCTCACGTCGAAGTCGTTGCCGAAGACGGTGGCCGTCTCCGGCAGACCGAACACGTCACCCACCGACCGCAGCCACTCCGGAATGTAGATGACCAGGAAGCCGCCGAGGATCGCGCCGCCGATGCTGCCGGCACCGCCGAGCAGCACCGCCGCCAACACCAGGATCGAATTCTCCAACGAGAACGTCGAGGAGTTGACGAAGTTGGCCTGACCGGCCCACAGCGTGCCGGACAGACCGCCGACCGCAGCGCCGATCGCGAACGCCCACAGCTTGAACCGGAACGTCGGAACGCCCATCAGCTCGGCCGCGTCCTCGTCCTCCCGGATCGCGACCCACGCCCGACCCACCCGGCTGTTTGCGAGGTTACGGATCAGGAAGACCGCGCCGATGATCACGGTGAGCAGCAGCCAGTAGTACGGCTTGAACTCGAACTGGAAGATGGCCGTTCCGTCCGGGTACTTGCCCGGCGGGTGCGCCACCTGCGGGATACCGCGGTCACCGTTGAGGATCCAGTCCTGGTTCTTCGCGATGATCCGGATCATCTCGGCGAAGCCGAGCGTCACGATCGCCAGGTAGTCACCGCGCAACCGCAACGTCGGCGCACCGATCAGCACACCTGACAGCAGCGCCAGGGCGATGGCGATCGGAATCGTCACCAGCCACGGCCACGGGCTCTCCAGCCAGTTGTACTCGGTGATGAGCTTGCTCTCCGGCGACGTCAGCAACGCCACCGTGTACGCGCCGACCGCGAAGAAGCCGAAGAAACCCAGGTCCAGCAGGCCTGCGTACCCCACCACCACGTTGAGGCCGAGCGACAGCAGCACGATCCACGCGCAGTAGAACAGCACGGCCGCCATGTCGTTGCGGGTGGTGTACAGCGGGATCCACAGACCCGGAATGTTCAGGTACTCGTAGAACCACTTGTTCGGCAGGACGTACATGAAGGCGATGAAGGCCAGCAACCCGGTGATCCGGGCGGACTTCGGCAGCCCGTCGACCCGCCGACCGATGGCACTCGAAGCGGAGTGCCAGCGCTCTCGCAGAGCGGTCATGCCCGCGCCCTCCCCAACGACTCGCCCAGCAGACCGGTCGGCCGGAACATCAGCAGGACGATCAGCACGACGAACGCGATGAGATCCCGCCACTGCGAGCCGAACAGCGCCGACCCGTAGTTCTCGACCAGACCCAGCAGCACGCCGCCGATCGCCGCGCCCCGCAGGTTGCCGATACCGCCCAGCACCGCGGCGGAGAACGCCTTGAGCCCGAGCAGGAAGCCGATGTTGTACCTGGTGTTTCCGCTCTTCATGTCACTGAAGACAGCGGCCACACCGGCCATCAGACCACCCAGGACGAAGACCAGCGCGATCACGCGGCTCTTGTTGACACCCATCAGCGCGGCGGTGTTGGAGTCCTGCGCGACCGCGCGGATGCCCTTGCCGAAGCGGGTGCGGTTAACGAACCAGTCGAGCCCGACCATCATGACGATGGCCACGCTCAGCGTCAGCATCTGCACGGGCGTGACGCTCCAGCCGCCGATGCTGAACAACGTGTCAGCGGGCAGCAGCGCCGGCGCGCCGACCTGGCGACGCTGGGTCAGCGTCCCCATCAGCTCCATCAGGGCGTACGACGCGCCGATGGCCGTGATCAGGAAGGCCAGCGGCGGCGCGTTGCGCCGCCGTAGCGGACGGTAGGCGGTAACCTCGATCAGAAGCGCGACACTGCCGGACAGCAGCGCCGCCGCCACGATCGCCAGTGCGATCAGCAGCAGGGCGCGACCCACCGAGGGTGCCCCGCTGTTGCTATCGAGCCCGAAGGCTGCCCAGGTCCAGATGGCACCGAACGTGCCGATCATGAAGACCTCGGAGTGCGCGAAGTTGATGAGGCGCAGTACGCCGTAAACGAGGGTGTAGCCGAGGGCGATGAGCGCGTAGATCGCACCCTGCACCAACCCGGTTGTGGTCAGTTCCGGGAAGCCCCGGACGAGTTCTGCAAAGTCCACCGATGCTCCGAAGGGTGTTGCGTTGAGCCGATGCGGCCGGGGTTACGCACCCCGACCGCATCGAAACAACTCTGTTCGTCACGCCCTCAAACCTGTGACCCTGGAACGGGATCAGGCCTTCGGGATCTCCACGTCCGGAGCCCACGCACCGGCGGTCGCCTTGAAGGCCCACACCTTGACCTGCGCCGGGTCCAGCTCGCCGTTGGCCTCCCACTTGTAGGTCACGCCGGAGGCGGAACCAGCCTTGTTGTAGGAGGAGAGGAAGGCCTGGATGTCGGTGCGGGTGGTCTTGCCGGCCTTGATCGCCTCAAGGTAGATGTTGGCCAGGTCGAACGCCACGTCCGCGTACACGCCCGGGTCCACGTTGTACTTGGCCTTGAAGTCGGTCACGAAGGTGCCCTTGGCCGCGGTCGCCGGGCCACACGGGCAGGTCGCGATGGTGCCCTCGACGTCCTTCTGACCGGCCACCGACAGCATGTTGGCGTCGTTGATGCCGTCGCCACCGATGAACGTGCCGGTCCAGCCAGCGGCGCGCAGCTGCTTGAGGAACGGCGCCGCCTCCTCGGTGTAACCCGCGTAGAACAGCACGGTCGCGCCGCTGGTCTTCACCTTGGAGATCTGCGCGCCGAACTCCTGCGCGTTGTCGACGACCTTGTCGGTGCCGATGACCAGCGGGCCGAGGCCCTTCTTGGCCTCGTCGGCCAGACCCGCGCCGTACGCCGACTGGTCGTCGATGACGAACGCCTTCTGCGCCTTGAGCACGTTCTTGATGTAGCTGGCGATCGCCGGGCCCTGGGAGAAGTCGTTGCCGACGCCCCGGTGGAAGACCTTCCAGCCCTTCTCGGACAGGCTCGGCCGCGTGGCCGACGGGCTGATGCTGGGCAGGGTCGCGGTGTCGAAGATCGGCAGCGCGACCTCGCTCTCACCGGAGAACGCCGGGCCAACCATGCCGACGATCTTCGTGTCCGCCACGGCGCTGGTCGCCAGACCACCGGCCAGGTCGGCCTTGCCCTGCGAGTCGAACGCCTGAACGGTGACCTTGCAGTCCGCGTTCGCCGCGTTGTACTTCTCCACGGCCAGGTCGGCACCCTGCTTCATCGGGGTGACCAGGCCGGCGTCGGCGCCCGAGAGCGCCCCGAAGAAACCGATCTTGAGGTCGCACGCCTTGCTGGCGGAACCACCCGACGTGCCCTCGTCCTTCTTACATGCGCTGGCGCCGCCGGCAACGAGCGCCACGATGGCGACGCTGCCGAGGACGCGCACGAAGTTTTGCCTCAAGGCTGGAACCCTCCTCCGTCCAGAAGCCCGATGTCGCCTGGCAGAGCGCCTCGACGCCAACGGACCGGACCGTTCACCCGGTCTGGGGCGGGACGTTATCCCAGAAGCACTACTCACCGTAAGGTGTCGTAGGCGGCATTGACTCAACCGTTACCAGACGCGGAGAACCTCGCGTTTAGATGTCACATCGGCGGCTGTCGACAACCCGTCAGGCGGCCCCGGAAGGCGCGAACCAGACCCTCGCCGCGACCCCGTCATCGACGATGACCACCACCCGGTTAGCCAGCACCGCGACCGCCGCAGACGTGTCCCCACCAGCGGAAACGTCACTCGGAAGCACCACCGGAAGCCACGACGCGGCACCCGCTGCGGACCGCCACAGCCGATGCCCACCGGCCGCCACAGTCATCGCCACAAGCCCGTCCGCACGGCCGGCCGCGGACTCCACACCGGCCACCGCACCCGTGCCCGTGGCACCGAAACGACCCGCCGCCCGCCACGTGGCGGCGCCCGTGGCCCCATCCCCGGGCTCGCTCACCCACGCCTGGAACGCGCCGCCGCGCACCCCCACCGCGTACATGGTCGACCCGATCCGCACGAGACGCTGCACGATCTCGTCGTCCCCCGTCGCCGGCAGCGCCACACGTGTCCACGACCGGCCGTCGCCGGAGAACCAGACGAACGGATCACGATCGGCCCGACCCGCCGGCCGCCCCCCACCGCCGACCAGCCAGCCGTCCGGCACCGCCACCGCGTCCGTGGCGAGCGTCGTCAGACCCGCGTCGCTGGCCAACGCCGCGGCGCGGTCGACCAGTTGGAAGTCGGCAGCGTCCGGGGAGAGCCACACCGCGGCGCCACCCGTGCGCGCGCCCGCGATCAACCAACCGCCGGCGCCACCGGCGATACGGCTCGCGCTCACCGCCTCCGGCCCGCCGTACACCTCGAACTCGGCAGGCACCTCGGTCAGACCGCCGTCCGGGTCCGGTCGCCACGTCCGCACCCGCGGATTGCCGTGCGCGCCGCCCGCCCGGGCCCCGATGACCGCGACCCGGCCCTCATGACAGCCTGCGGCATAGAGGATCGCCCGCTCACCGTAGTAACTGATCGGGCGCAACGGCAGCGGCGTCCACATGCGACCGTCCGGACTGCCCCACGCGGCCGGGCGGGTCGCGCCGTCGGGCCCACCCACCGCGCCCACCACGTACCACCGACCCGCGCAGGCCGTCACGTCACGGACGATGAGCCGACCCGCGGAACCCGGCGGAACCGGCAGAGCGGCGGCCTCCCACCGCGGCCGGACCGGCTCCGGCGGACCCTCGTCCCGGCCGGCTCGACAGCCGGCGAGCAGCGTGGCCACCACCCCGAACACCGCGATCACACGCCGGACCGACACGCATGTGATGCTATCGATCCGGCCGACCGGACGCGGCCCCCGCCGCGACGGTCAGACCGTCGGCTGCTGCGCCATCTCGCCACCGGCGGTCTCGGCCAGGATCCGCTCGGCGACCTCCTTCATGGTCATCCGGTGGTCCATCGCCGTGCGCTGGATCCACTTGAACGCCTGCGGCTCGGTCATCCCGTACGTCGTCATCAGCGCGCCCTTGGCGCGCTCCACCGTCTTGCGGATCTCCAGCCGGTCGGTCAGGCTCGCGACCTCGGCCTCCAGGGCCGCGACCTCCGAGTAGCGCGACAGCGCGATCTCCACGGCCGGGACCAGGTCACTCTTCTGGAAGGGCTTCACCAGGTACGCCATCGCGCCCGCGGCACGCGCCCGCTCCACCAGGTCACGCTGGCTGAACGCGGTCAGGATGATCACCGGGGCGATCCGCGCGCCGGCGATCCGCTCGGCGGCGGCCAGCCCGTCCATGATCGGCATCTTGATGTCGAGGATGACCAGGTCGGGCTTCAGCTCCTCGGCGAGGCGCACGGCGGTCTCGCCGTCGCCGGCCTCCCCCACCACCTCGTAGCCCTCTTCGACGAGCATCTCGGCGAGGTCCAGCCGGATCAGCGCCTCGTCCTCGGCGATCAGTACGCGCCTGCGCTCGGCATCCGTCGGCGTCTCAGCCACCAGCCCAACCCCCACCAGTTCGAACGCGTCACCCGCCCAGCCGGGTGTCACCGCCCTCAGCGTAGTGGGTATCCTGTCAGTGCTGAATCAGGGAAGCGCCCTCGTAGCCCAACTGGCAGCAGGCAATGGTCTCAAACTCCATACAGTGTGGGTTCGAATCCCACCGAGGGCACCAAAAATTGTCGTACGGGTGTTCGAGAATTTTCTCGTGCACCCACCCGAGATACGTGCCCGTGCGCGACAGCTCTTCCTCGCTGGCGGCACGGTTGCCGACACCGCTCGTGCGGTCAGCCTGCCCTATCGGACTGTCTGGCACTGGTGCAACGACCGACCAGAGACGAAGTTCCAGGGCACGCAACACCGGTGTTTTCGCTGCCGTGACGGTGTCGACAGTCCGACAGACCCGAAGGCCTACGCCTATCTGCTCGGCCTTTACCTGGGCGATGGCCACCTGGTGACGACTGCGCGCGTGCCGGTGTTGCGCATCTACTGCTCCAACGCATGGCCAGGGCTGATCGAGGCGTGCGACATGGCCATGCGGGCCGTACTCGCGTCGAAGGTGCAACGGGTCCAAAAACAGGGTTGCGTCGGGGTGCAGAGCTACGGCATGCACTGGCCGTGCCTGTTCCCGCAGCACGGCCCCGGCAAGAAGCACGATCGGCCCATCGTCCTGACCGACTGGCAGCGACCGATTCTCCAGAGCCATCCCGGCGACTTCCTGCGCGGCCTGTTCCACTCCGACGGCTGTCGAGTCGCCAACCGCGTGACCGTGCGCGGCAAGGCGTACGTCTATCCGCGATACATGTTCGTCAACGAGTCGACCGACATCATGCAGCTGTGCCAGTGGGGTCTCGACCTGCTCGGCATCGACTGGCGGATGAACCGGCGCAACTCGCTCTCGGTGGCGCGGCGAGGCGCGGTCGCCGCGCTGGACCGGCATGTGGGCCCGAAGTCCTGACCGCCGCCGGCGCGGGTCGTGCCGATCGTGGGAGCCTGGCTGACGCGCGGGCGGATGGCCGGTGGCGGGTCGACGACAGGGGTGGGAACTGATGCGGGTGGTCATCTTCGGTGCGACCGGCATGGTCGGTCAGGGCGTGCTGCGGGAGTGTCTGCTCGCCCAGGACGTGCGGGAGGTGGTGACTGTCGGCCGGAGGCCGACCGGCCGACCGGACCCGAAGCTGCGCGAGCTGACGGTCGCGGACGTGGGCGAGTTGGCGGCGGTACGCGCCGAGTTGACAGGCGTGGACGCGTGTTTCTACTGCCTGGGTGCGTCGTCGTTGGGTCTGGACGAGGCCGCGTACACCCGGATCAGCTACGACTACCCGCTCGCCGCCGCGCGGTTGCTGGCGGAGGTGAGTCCGCCTGTCACGTTCATCTACGTCTCGGGCCAGGGGACCGATTCGTCGGGTCAGGGCCGGGTGATGTGGGCGCGGGTCAAGGGTCGTGCCGAGAACGCGATCATCGACCTGCTGCCCAACGGGTACGCGGCGCGGCCGGGATTCATCCAGCCGACGTACGGGGCGGTGTCGAAGACCCGGTTGTATCGGACCGGGTACGCGGTCACGCGTCCGTTGTTCCCGGTGCTGAGGCGACTCTTCCCCAACCAGGTCACCACCACCGACGGGATCGGCCGGGCCATGCTGCGGGTGGCGCGGGAGGGCTCACCGACCCGGGTGTTGGGCAACCGCGAGCTGCGCTGGTCAGGCGATCGTGTCGAGGGCGTGGGCGAGGTCCGCGCGCAGGTCCTCGGGGTCTTCGAGGCCGACCGAGAGGCGCAGCAGGGCGGCGGCGGGTTTCGCGTCGCCGTCGACCGGCCGGTGGGTGAGTGACGCCGGGTGCTGGATGAGGGTGTCGACGCCACCGAGGGACACCGCGTGGGTGATCAGGCGGCAGGCGCCGGCGACGGCGGCCGCGGCGGGTGCGCCGCCGCGTACCTCGAAGGCGAGCAGGCTGCCGGGGCCGGCCATCTGCCGGCCGACGAGCGCCGCCGGGTCGTGCACCGAGGGGTGGTGCACCAGGTGTACGGCCGGATGGTCGGCGAGCCAGCCGGCGAGCTTCTCGGCGCTGGCCTGCTGGGCGCGGACCCGCAGCGGCAGGGTCTGCAGGCCGCGGTGCAGGAGGTACCCGCCGAGGGGGTGCAGGATCGCGCCGGTGACCGCGCGGACCTGGCGCAGCCGGGTGGCCCAGTCGGCGTCGCAGGCGACGGCGCCGGCGAGGACGTCGCCGTGACCGCCGATGCTCTTGGTGGCGCTGTGCAGGACGAGGGCGGCGCCGTGCCGGGCGGGTTGTTGCAGGACGGGGGTGGCGACGGTGTTGTCGACGAGCAGCGGGACGTCGCCGGCGGCGGTGGCGAGGGCGGCGATGTCGACGAGGTCGAGGGTGGGGTTGGCGGGGGTCTCGACGATGACCAGCGCGGTGTCGGGGCGGATGGCGTCGGCGACCTGGTCGGGGTGGGCCCAGGTGACTGTGGTGCCGAGCAGGCCGGTCGCGAGGACGTGGTCGGTGCCGCCGTACAGGGGTCGGACGGCGACGATGTGCCGGTGGCCGTCGCGGGTGGCCGCCAGCAGGGTGGCGGTGAGGGCGGCCATGCCGCTGGCGAAGGCGACGGCCTGCTCGGTGCCCTCCAGGTCGGCCAGCGCGGTTTCGAAGCGGGCGACCGTCGGGTTCCAGAGCCGTTGGTAGACGGCGCTGCCGTCGGCGGGGAGGGTGCCGCCGGTGGCCAGCTGCTCGTAGGCGTCGCCGCCGCCGTCGACCGACGGCAGGGGGTTGGTGGTGGAGAAGTCGATCGGTGGCACGTGCACGCCGAGGGCGCGCAGGTCGTCGCGGCCGGCGTGTACGGCTCTGGTGTCCACCGTCGTCGTCATGCGCGTAGCGTCGAACATCTACCGGCTCAGGGGCAATGGTTCGGCAGATCATTCTGTTGAGAGGGCTGTTTTCGTCGCCGCATTCGGGCGAGAATGGTGGAATGCCTGCTGAGCCGAATGATGTACGGCCGTATCCGGCCCTGGACGAGGTGGACCGGGCGATCCTGTCCGAGTTGGCTGCGGACGGCCGGTTGCCGAACAACGCCCTCGCCGAGCGGGTGGGGGTGGCGCCGTCGACCTGCCTGACCCGTACGCGGGCGTTGCGGGAGCGTGGCGCGATCCGCGGATTCCACGCCGAGGTGGACCCGGCTGCGCTGGGTCTGCCCCTGCAGGCGCTGGTGTCGGTGCGGCTGACCGCGCACGAGCGGGCGGCCGTGGACGCCTTCCGGGCCCGGTCGGTGCGGCTGCCGGGGGTGGTGTCGGTGTTCCACGTGGCCGGCGCGGAGGACTACGTGCTGCACGTGCGGGCGGCGTCCGGTGACGCGCTGCGCGACTTCGTGCTGGACCATCTGGCTGTCGATCCGGTGGTGCAGCACACCCAGACCAGCCTGATCTTCGAGCAGGCGCGCGGGATGGGCTGAGCGGCCCGGATGGAATGAACGGGCAGGCCGGGGAGTTGGCACAACGTGTGATCACCGTACCCTTGTCTGTTCTTGATCTTGCCCCGGTCGCGAAGGGCGCCACCGCCGGCGCCGCGTTGCAGGCCACCACCGAGCTGGCCCGGCGCACCGAGGAGCTGGGCTACCGCCGCTTCTGGGTGGCCGAGCACCACAACATGCCGGCGATCGCCAGCTCCGCGCCCGCCGTGCTGCTGGCGCACCTGGCCGCGAACACCTCGACGATCCGCCTCGGGTCGGGCGGGGTGATGCTGCCCAACCACGCGCCGCTGGTGGTGGCCGAGCAGTTCGGCACCCTGGAGGCGCTGCACCCGGGTCGGATCGACCTGGGCATCGGTCGCGCGCCGGGCACCGACCAGATGACCGCGCTGGCGTTGCGCCGCACGATGGAAGGGCTGTCCGCCGAGGGCTTCCCCAACGAGCTGGCCGACCTGATGAACTACTTTAGCGGGGAGAAGCCGGGGCAGATCGTGGCGACCCCGGGTCGCGGCCAGCAGCCGGCCGTGTGGCTGCTTGGGTCGAGCGGCTTCAGCGCGCAGCTCGCCGGCCTGCTGGGCCTGCCGTTCTCCTTCGCCCACCACTTCAGCTCGGCGAACACCCTGCCGGCGCTGGCCCTGTACCGGCAGAACTTCCGGCCGTCGCAGTGGCTGGACAAGCCGTACGCGATGGTGGCCGTCAACGCCGTCTGCGCCGACACCGACGAGCGCGCCGAGTGGCTGGCCGGGCCGAGCGCCCTGTCGTTCCTGAAGCTGCGCTCCGGCCGGCCGGAGCCGCTGTCGACGCCCGACGAGGCGGCCGCTTACCCGTACACGGAAATCGAGCGGGAGTTCGTCCTGGCCCGCCGCGACGGTCAGGCGATGGGCTCGCCGGAGACGGTGCGTCGGCAGCTGACCGAGTTGCAGGAGCGCACCGGCGCGGACGAGCTGATGCTGACCACGCTCGTCTACGACGTGCAGGACCGGGTGCGCTCGTACGAGCTGATCGCCGAGCAGGTGGCGGGCGGCCTGCGCCAGGACGCGTGAAACACGATCTTCACGTCAGCGTCACCCCGGCGACCCGGACGGTGCCTAATGTTGGTGCCGGTGGTGGTACGGCATTCCCGGTCGGGACGGGTCGGGAATGCCGCGGTGTGGCGCACCGGGCCGGAGCTGAGCGGATTCCGCGGCTGCGGCCCGGTGCCTGCCACCCTAGGCGACCCCGTTCGGGACCGCCAGGGGTCGGATCACCGTAGGTAGATGTTCGGGGTCGGCGGGCCGGCCATCTGATCACCGATGAAGAAGCCCGGATGCGGCGGCTGGTTGTAGGCGGTGTTCTGCCAGGCGACCGCCACCCGGTACTGCGGGTCGTGCATCAGCGTGTGGATCCGGGTGCTGGTCGGGGTGGGCGTGCTGTAGATGCGCAACGCCCGACTGTCGGTGGTCCGCCAGATCACCTCCTCACGCCAGTCCCCCAGGATGTCGCCGGAGAGCGCCGGCGTGGACTTGGTGCCGTTGTTGGAGGCCACGTCGCTGCCGGTGAGCAGCCGGGTCTCGCCGCCGGTGCCGTACTTGTCGATCTTCGTTCCGTCGAGCAGCTCCCGCACCGGGTCGCCGTCCCACCAGGCGAGGAAGTTCGCCGACGACGGCTTGCGGCCGACGTTCTGGCCCCTGGTGTTGGCCAGCCCGGCGACCGCCGACGACCACGACTCCGCGCCGGGGCTGCCCGCCCAGATGTCCGCGGAGACACCCCTGCCGTTGTCGCCCGACGCCGGCGTGGACCAGAGGATCTGACCCGTACGGGCGTCGGCGAACCAGGAGCTGGGCTTGCTGGCGTCCTCGTCGACCTTGAACACCTCCAGGCCGGCGCGGCCCGGGTCCAGGTCCCCGACGTGCAGGGCGTCGCCGTGCCCGTTGCCCGTCGAGTAGAGCAGCCGGCCGTTGTCGTCGATGGTGGCGGCGCCGTACACGATCTCCTGACGGCCGTCACCGTCCACGTCGGCGACGGCGAGTTGGTGGTTGCCCTGGCCGGCGGCGGCGCCGTTGCCGGAGGAGTTCGAGTCGAACGTCCAGCGCCTGGTCAGCGTGCCGTTGCGGAAGTCCCAGGCCGCGATCACCGCGCGGGTGTAGTAGCCCCGGGCCATGATCAGCGACGGGCGCTGCCCGTCCAGGTACGCGGTGCCGGCGAGGAACCGGTCGACCCGGTTGCCGTACGAGTCACCCCAGGACGACACGGTGCCGCGCGGCGGGTCGTAGTTGACCGTGGACAGGATCGCGCCGTTGCGTCCGTCGAACATGGTCAGGTACTCCGGACCGGCGAGCACGTAGCCGCTGGAGTTGCGGTAGTCCGCCGACGACGAGCCGATGAGCTGGCCGGTGCCGGAGCGGGTGCCGTCGGCGGTCTTCATGGCCACCTCGGCGCGGCCGTCGCCGTCGTAGTCGTACACCTGGAACTGGGTGTAGTGCGCGCCGGCGCGGATGTTGCGGCCCAGGTCGACGCGCCACAACCGGGTGCCGGTGAGGGTGTACGCGTCCACGTAGACGTTGCCGGTGTAGCCGGACTGGGAGTTGTCCTTGGCGTTCGACGGATCCCACTTGAGCACGATCTCGTAGCTGCCGTCGCCGTTGAGGTCACCGACCGAGGCGTCGTTGGCGCTGTAGGTGTAGCTCTCCCCGCTGGGGGTGGTGCCACCGGCCGGGACCTGCAACGGCACGTCCAGGTAGCCGTTGCCGAACTGCAGGGCCGGCGCGGACGCCGCCTGCTCGGCGCCGCCCACCACGGCCCGCACGGTGTACGCCGAGCCGGCCGCCGCGCCGCTGTCGAGATAGTTGGTCGCCCCGGTGATCGGGCTGGAGTTGACCCTGGTCGAGCCCCGGTACAGGTTGAACGCCACACCTGAGGTCTCGGTGCCGAGCAGCCGCCAGGAGACCAGGTTGCCGCTGCCGGAGCGGACACTGACGAGCCCCCGGTCGAGGTTCTCCATCTGCATCCCGCTGCCGGTCGGCGGTGGCGTGGTCGGCGGTGGCGTGGTGGGTGGTGGCGTCGTCGGTGGCGGGGTGGTCGGCGGCGGGGTCGTCGGCTCGCCGGTGGGCGGGGCGCCGGTGCAGGTGACGCCGTTGAGCGCGAAGCTGGCCGGCGCCGGGTTGCTGCCGTTCCACGAGGCGTTGAAGCCGAACGCGGCGGTGCCGTTCGTCGCGATGGCCACGTTGTAGTCGACGTTGCGCGCGGTGACCTGCGCGCCGGACTGGGTCACCGTCGCGTTCCACGCCTGCGCCACCTGCTGACCGCCGGCGTACGACCACGTGAGCGCCCAGCCGTTGACCGGGTCGCCGAGGTTGGTGACTGTGACGTTGGCGCCGAAGCCGCCCTGCCACTGATTGGTGACCTGGTAGTCGACGCGACAGCCGACGGCGGCGGCCGAGGCGACGACGGTGCCGACGGTGCCGGCCACGACGGTTGCCGCCGTCGATGCGGCGAGCAGGATCAGCCGATGTCTGGACGGGTGCATGAACTGCCTCCGGGGATCCGGTGGTGACCGCCACGGTCCACCGACCCTGCCCGGGAAGCACGGTGGAACCCTGCCCGCCGCGACGGCGACGGACGGCGATCTGATCGGGATGAACGCCCTGGAACTCACGGATCCGACTCAAGCCGCATCGTAGGGCAAGCGCTTTCCAGTACGCAACATCGACGACCGTTGTTCCTCAGTCAGAGTCTTGCCCCGGCACGCGCCACCTGATCGACTCGTGGGGGTGAGCGCCCCCCACATGAGCCCCGACGAGTTCCGCCGCGCCGGATACGCCGTCATCGACTGGATCGCCGACTACTGGACCACGGTGGAGCAGCGGCCGGTCACCCCGGCAGGCCCGCCCGGCGCCGTGGCGTCCGCCCTGCCCACCGCGCCGCCCACCGTCGGCGGCGAACCGGTCGAGGCGATCCTCGCCGACCTCGACTCGATCGTCGTACCCGGGCTGACCCACTGGCAGCACCCGGGCTTCTTCGGCTACTTCCCGGCCAACACGTCCGGCCCCAGCGTCCTCGGCGACCTGGTCAGCTCCGGGCTCGGCGTACAGGGAATGCTCTGGACCACCAGCCCCGCCTGCACCGAGCTGGAGACGGTGATGATGGACTGGCTGGCCCACCTGCTGGACCTGCCGAAGCGGTTCCACTCGACAGGCGGCGGCGGTGGGGTGATCCAGGACTCGGCGTCCTCGGCAACCCTCGTGGCCACACTCGCCGCGCTGCACCGGGCCAGCCGGGGCCGCTGGCGGGAGAACGGCATCGACAGGCGCTACCGCGCGTACACCTCCACCCACGGGCACTCCTCCATCGAGAAGGCCGCCCGGATCGCCGGGCTGGGCGCCGACGGCGTCCGCTCGATCGACGTCGACCCGGACAGCCAGGCCCTGCTGCCGGCCGCGCTGCGCGCCGCGATCGAGGCCGACCTGGCCGCCGGTGACATCCCCGCCATCGTCGTCGCCACCATCGGCACCACCTCCACCACCGCCGTCGACCCGGTAGCGGAGATCGGGGCGATCTGCGCCGAGTACGGCATCTGGCTGCACGTCGACGCCGCGTACGCGGGCTCCGCCGCGGTCTGTCCCGAACTCCGCTGGTCACACGCCGGCCTGGAGTACGCCGACTCGTACTGCTTCGACCCGCACAAGTGGCTGCTCACCGGCTTCGACTACGACGCGTTCTGGGTGGCCGACCGGGCCGAACTGGTCGAGGCGCTGACCGTCCTGCCGGAGTTCCTGCGCAACGCGGCAACCGAATCCGGTGCGGTCATCGACTACCGGGACTGGCAGGTACCGCTGGGCCGCCGTTTCCGGGCCCTGAAGCTGTGGTTCGTGCTGCGCTGGTACGGCGCCGAGGGACTGCGGGCACACATCCGCTCCGGCGTGGCCCTGGCCGCCCGGTTCGCCAAACGGGTCCGCGCCGACGACCGCTTCGAGGTGGTGGCGGCGCACCCGTTCTCGCTTGTCTGCTTCCGGCTGCGCGCCGACGACGACACCAACGCGGCACTACTGGCGGAGGTGAACGGAAGCGGCCTGGTGCACCTGACGCACACCCGGGTCTCCGGCCGGTACACGCTGCGGCTGGCCGTCGGCGCGCCGCAGACCACCGAGGCGCACGTCGACGAGGCGTGGAGGCTGCTGTCCGCAGCGGCCGACAACCTGCCAACCCCCTGACCCGCCCCACGCCCCACGCCCCGCGCCCCACGCCCCACGCCTTACGCCCCACGCCTTACGCCCCACGCCTTACGCCATGATCAACGCAAGTTCCCGATGTTGCTGCCTCCGGCGCGCGGGAGACAGCAACATCCCCGATGTTGCGCGGATCTTGACGACGAACACCGTGCCCGGAGACCGAACGGGGTGCGGAGCGCATGGGGCCGCCAAGATCGTGCTCGACCCAGGATGTAGCGGCCTCGCGGCGCGCCCATGCCACTACATTAATGATCGAGCACGATCTTTACCGGTCGGCAGGTCGGGCAGGTCGGGCGGACACGCCTGGCGGGCCGGGCGGGATGCGGGCGGGGCGAAGTTCAGCGTGGGTTTGACGTACCCGTCGTGGCCAGATCGACCGCGCCGGCGGGCGACCCGACTGGCGCAATAGCCAGGGCCCCGACGGGCACGAGGGCCGAGGCCGCGGCCTTGGCGGCGGTGGCGCGGGCCTGACGGGTACGGCGTAGCGCGCGCACGGCCAGCACGAGCGCCGCCAGCCAGCCGGCGGCCAGCAGGGCGTACAGCGTGGGGCGGACCGGGCCGTCCAGCTCGGCGGACCGGATCAGGGTGCGGGCGTTGGTCAGCACGATCACGCCGCCGACCGCCGCGCCGAGCAGTTGCGCGGGCACGATGCGCACCAGCCAGGCGGCCAGCGGGGCGGCGATGAGCCCGCCGATCAGCAGCGCGGCGACGGTGGGCAGGAGGAATCCTTCGGTGCCGAGTCCGATCAGGAAGCCGACGCTTGCGGCGCCGGCGACCACGAACTCGGCGGTGTCCACCGAGCCGATCACCTTGCGCGGTTCCAGGCGGCCGGAGACG
The DNA here is from genome assembly GCF_040683695.1 of Micromonospora sp. NPDC093244. Lineage (NCBI taxonomy): Bacteria > Bacillati > Actinomycetota > Actinomycetes > Micromonosporales > Micromonosporaceae > Micromonospora > Micromonospora sp. NPDC093244. Next base: position 604,815 of record NZ_JBFBEO010000001.1, on the reverse strand, counting down.
AGCAGCGCCGGGGTGGCGACCGGACCCCAGCCCCCGCCGCCTGTGGCGTCGACGAACCCGGCGAACAGGCCCAGCGGGCTGAGGAACCGGCCGCGCAGCCGCCCGCCGACCCGGTCGGTACGCAGTGGACGGGCGAAGCGAACCAGCAGGTACGCGCCGAGGGTGAAAAGGATGCCTGCCATCCACGGCGCGGCGGACTCGGTGGAGATCGAGCTGAGCACTGTGGCGCCGGCGAACGCGCCGATCGCGCCGGGGACCGCGATGCGGCTCACCACACGCCAGTCGACGTTGCCGAAACGCCAGTGGGCCACGCCGGCGGCGAGGGTGGTGCCGATCTCGGCCAGGTGCACCGAGGCCGAGGCGGCGGCCGGGGCGACGCCGGCGACCAGCAGCAGCGTGGACGAGGTCAGGCCGTACGCCATGCCGAGGGAACCGTCGATCAGCTGCGCGACGAGCCCCACCAGTGCGAGAACCAGCAGCTTGCGCACGAGCGCCCCCTGACTTTTCGATATCTCCTATCGACTTGGTCGACAATGCGCCACGGGGCTGCCAGGGTCAAGCCCCTGATCGGTGGATGGGACGCCAGCCGACGGCAGCACAGGCCGGAAGGCGGCGCAGGTCGGGACGCCGCGCAGGCCGGGACGCCGCGCAGGCCGGGACGCCGCGCAGGCCGGAAGAGCCTCGGCGAGGGGTCGTCAGATCCAGGCGCGGGGGTCGGCGGCCAGTTCGGTGACCCGGGCGGGCAGCGTGCCGGCGGCGACGTCGGCGATGCTCACCAGCTCCAGGATCTCCCGCTCGCTGGCGCGCAGGGCGATCCAGACCTCCTGGAGGGCACGGGCCGGGCCGTGGTAGCCGAGCTGTTCCGGGCGCTGCCCGCGGACGTGGGCGAGGGGGCCGTCGATCACGCGGATCACCTCGGCGAGGGAGATCTCCTCGGCCGGGCGGGCGAGCCAGTAGCCGCCCTCCGGCCCGCGTTGGGCGTGCACGATGCCGCCCCGGCGCAGCTGGAGCAGGATGCTCTCCAGGAACTTCGGCGGGATCTCCTGGGCTCGGGCGATCTGGTCGGCCGTGACCGGCCGGCCGCGCCCGGGGCCGCTTGCCGTCGCGGCGAGTTCCGCGGCCGCGCGGAGGGCGTAGTCGACCCGGGCGGAAAGGCGCATGTCGGCAAGGTTAGCCCGGTGGCCGACCGGCCGGACGAGCGGCCCTCAACCGATCATCCAGCCAGCGGCCGGGTACGTCTCGATCCACCGTCAGGTGGGGCCGAAAAGCCGCGATGAAGCGACCTTATGCTGGGCGGGGAGTGCGACTGACAATTCGTTAGGGCGGCCTCCGGAAGCATATTGATAAACACCTGGATCACGTCGGGGGGAAGCAACACGATGACCGATGTCGCCACACGTACCTGGGATGGCATGACCATCCCGGTCGCCGGCACCTATCGTCTCGATCAGGCGCACAAGCGGATCGGTTTCCTGTCCCGACACATGATGGTGAGCCCGGTGCGTGGCGAGTTCACCGAGGCGACCGCGCAGATATCGGTGGCGGAGGATCCGCTGCTCTCGTCCGTGACCGCGACCATCGAGGCGGCCAGCATCACCACCGGCAGCCTCGACCGGGACACGCATCTCAAGAGCGCCGACTTCCTCGATGTGGAACGCTTTCCGAATCTTGAATATAGAAGCACTGGTATCGAGTGGAAGCGCAACGAGGACCCGATCTTCCAATGGGCGCGATTGCGGAGCAGCCGACTCGGCGCACGAGGCAGAAGTCACATTTCCCCGCCGCAGCCCGACTCGCCGTCCGGACGATTCGTCCTCACCGGCGAGCTGACTGTGAAGGGAATCACGCGGGCGGTCGAGCTTCAGGTGAATTACGGTGGCGCGCGCCAGGATCCGTACGGGCAGAACATCTTCGGATTCAGCGCGACGGCGGAAATCAACCGTGAGGACTACGGCCTGCTCTGGAATGTCGCGCTGGAAAGCGGTGGGGTGCTGGTCGGCAAGACCGTGCAGATCGAGATCGCCGGCGAGGCCATCCACCAGGCGTGAGACGCGAATCCCCGCCAGGAACGCTGGTGTGCGCCTGGCGGGGACGACGGCGGTCTCAGGCGCCGACGCGGCGCAGCAGACCCTCCTGCACGGCGCTGGCGATCTGCCGGCCGTCGGTGGTGAACATCCGGCCGGTGGCCAGCCCTCGCGCCCCCGACGCCGACGGGCTCCAGCAGTCGTAGAGGAACCACTCGTCGGCGCGGAACGGACGGTGGAACCAGAGCGCGTGGTCGAGGCTCGCGCCGACGACCCCGCCCGGCCCCCACACCTCGCCGTGCACGGAGAGCACCGAGTCGAGCAGGGTGAGGTCCGACGCGTAGGTGAGGGCGCAGGCGTGCAGCAGCGGGTCGTCCGGCAGTTTGCCGTCGATGCGCATCCACACCCGTTGGTGCGGGTCGGCCGGCCGGTCCCCCGGGCGGACCCAGCCGGGCTCACCGACGTAGCGCACGTCGATCGGCCGGGGAATCTGGCCCCAGATGCCCAGGCGTTCCGGGTAGCGGGCCAGCCTGTCGCTCATCGTCGGCACGTCCTGCGGGGCGGGCACGTCGGGCGGCGCCGGCGCCTGGTGGTCCAGCCCCTCCTCGGCCCGCTGGAACGACGCCGACATGAAGAAGATCGGCTTGTCGTGCTGGAGGGCTACCGCGCGGCGCACCGAGAAGGAGCGGCCGTCGCGGATGTTCTCCACCTCGTAGGCGATGGGTTCGGCCGGGTCGCCGGGGCGGACGAAGTAGCCGTGCAGGGAGTGCACGAACCGCTCCGGGTCGACCGTGCGGCCGGCGGCGACAAGGGCCTGACCGGCCACCTGGCCGCCGAACACCCGCTGCGGGCCGACCCGGGGGCTCATCCCCCGGAACGTCATCGCCCCGGTCGCCTCAAGGTCCAGCACCTCCAGGAGCTGGTCCACCGCCGCCTGGCCGACCGCGACCCGGCCGTCGCTCACTGCAGCGCCCGCGCCGACGCCGCGTCGACGAGCGAGCCCAACTGGTGTACGCGCAGCGTGTTGGTCGAGCCGGGGGTGCCGGGCGGGCTGCCCGCCACGATCACCACGTAGTCACCCGGGTTGGCCCGGTTGAGGCCGAGCAGCGCCTGGTCGACCTGGCGGAACATGTCGTCGGTGTGCTGCACGAACGGCATCAGGAAGGTCTCCACGCCCCAGGTCAGGGCGAGCTGGTCACGCACCTCGGGGACCGGGGTGAAGGCCAGCAGCGGCAGGTCGCAGTGCAGCCGGGAGAGCCGCCGGACGGTGTCGCCGGTCTGCGAGAACGCGACGAGCGCCTTGGCGTTGATGGCCCGGGCGATCGACGAGGCGGCCACGGTGAGCGCGCCGCCGTGCGTACGCGGGTCGTGCTGCAACCGGGGCACGCCGATCGAGCCGGACTCGGTCGTCGTGATGATCCGGGCCATGGTGCTGACGGTCAGCACCGGGTACTTGCCGACGCTGGTCTCGCCGGAGAGCATCACCGCGTCCGCGCCGTCGAGCACCGCGTTCGCCACGTCGGAGGCCTCCGCGCGGGTGGGGCGCGAGTTCTCGATCATGGAGTCGAGCATCTGGGTGGCCACGATGACAGGCTTGGCGTTCTCCCGGCACAGCTGCACGGCGCGCTTCTGCACCAGCGGGACCTGGTCCAGCGGCATCTCGACACCGAGGTCACCGCGGGCGACCATGACGCCGTCGAAGGCCAGCACGATGGCCTCGAGGTGTTCCACCGCCTCCGGCTTCTCGACCTTGGCCAGCACCGGGCGGAACACGCCCTCCTCGGCCATGATGCCGTGCACGAGCTTGATGTCCTCGGCCGAACGGACGAAGGACAGGGCGACCAGGTCGACGCCGAGCCCGAGGGAGAACCGCAGGTCCTCGGAGTCCTTGTCCGACATCGCGGGCACGCTGACGGCCACGTTGGGCAGCGAGACGCCCTTGTTGTTGGAGACCGGACCGCCCTCGGTGACCAGGCAGCGGATGTCGTTGCCGGTGACGTCGGTGACCTCGACGGCGACGCGGCCGTCGTCGATCAGCAGCCGGTCACCGGGCTTCACCTCCTGCGGCAACTTGCGGTACGTGCAGGAGACCCGCTCCTTGGTGCCGACGATGTCGTCGCCGGTGATCACGACCGAGTCGCCGGTACGCCACTCGTGCGGGCCGTCGGCGAACCGACCCAGCCGGATCTTGGGACCCTGCAGGTCGGCGAGGACGGCCACCGGCTTGCCAGCCGCCTCGGACGCCTCCCGGACCAGTCGGTAGACCGCCTCGTGGTCGGCGTGACTGCCGTGGCTGAAGTTGAGCCTCGCCACGTTCATGCCGGCCTCGACGAGACCCCGGATGCGCTCCGGGGACGAGGTGGCGGGACCAAGAGTGCAGACGATCTTCGCGCGGCGTGTCACGCCCATCAGGCTAGTCTCTCCTTCGGGTCGAACTCGTGGCCGACCCCTTGCAGGCAGCGGAACAGGTGTCCAACGACGCGCGGTGCGCGTCGGGCCGGCGGGCGGAACCGCACCGGGAACGTTGTGGCGACGGGCAACGGCGACCGCGCGCCGGGAATCGTACGCCTCTGCCGGCGCCGGCACTCGGGGTGCTCCCGAGGGCGGGTCACGTTTCGGGCCCCGGCGGGGGCAGCGTCGGCACCGCGGTGAGCAGGTCACGGTTGTCGTACCGCCGCTTGGCGTGGCGCAGCCGCGCCCAGTTCGGGCCGTACGCCAGGCGGACCCGGTCGGTCTCGGTCGGGCCGAGCAGGTTGGGGTAGCCGCCGGGCAGGGCGAGCGGGGCGAGGGCCGCGGAGGTGCGCTCGGCCCAGGCCCGGTGCGGGTCGGCCTGCTCCCCCGGCGCCCAGACCGCGATGATCTCGGTCAGGATGTGCTCGGTGCGCAGGCCGAACGCGGTGTCGGTGAGCCCGACCCGGGTGGCCGCGCCGTGGAAGTGGTGCAGGGCCACCGCCGAGTACGGCGAGCTGACCCGCCGGGCCGCGTCGACGAGCGTGTCGACGGCGCCGTCGCCGAGCGCCGGCAGCCAGCGGGTCCGCAGCAGGTAGTGGTTGCCGTCGACCATCCCGCCGTCGAACATCCGCAGCGCGTCCGCGTACGGCATCTGGATGATCTGGTCGACGAGCGGCGTGCCCAGGGCCCGCAGCCGGTCCATCCACGGCTGCCCGGCGGCCAGGTCCGGGCCGCTGTAGAACGGGCAGACGAAGATCACCGGCTCGCCGGCCGGACCGGGCAGGAAACCGGCCATCACGGTCAGCTCGTCGGGCGCCTCGGCGAGCAACGCGCCGTAGCCACGCAGCACGGCGGGCCCCTCGGCCAACGGAAACATGATCATCCCGGCCAGCACGGCGGGCAGCCGGTGGGCGCGGAAGCGCAGCTCGGTGACCACCCCGACGTTGCCGCCGCCCCCGCGCAGCGCCCAGTACAGCTCGGCGTCGTGGTGGGGGTCGGCGGTGACCCGGCGGCCGTCGGCGAGCACGACCTCCGCGCCGAGCAGGCTGTCCAGGGAGAGGCCGAACCGGCCGCACAGCGGCCCGTACCCGCCGGCGAGGGTCAACCCGGCCATGCCCACGTTCCCGACCGTGCCGGTGGGCACCACCAGGTCGTACGGGCGGGCGGCGGCGAGCAGCGCGGCGGCCGTGACCCCGCCGCCGACGGTCACCGTGGCCGTGTCCGCATCGACGCGGACGGCCCGCAGACCTGTCACGTCGAGCACCACGCCGCCGTCGCGCAGCGCCCGACCGGCCCAGTCGTGGCCGCCGGAGCGGACCGACACCGGCAGGTGACACCGGGCGGCGACGCGGAGCACGCCGGCGACCTCGTCGGCGTCCACGCATCGGGCGACAAGCGCGGGAGAGCGGTCCACGGCGCCGTTCCACAGTCGGGTGGTGGCGGCGAACGCGGGGTCGGCCGGCTCGTGCAGCCGGTCACCGAGCAGGGCGCGCAGCCGGGCGGTGGCCGACGCGACATCGGGGCGGGCGGCGGAGATCACGGCGACTCCTCGACCGGGGCCGACCGGTGGCGCCGGGTACGCCCCGGCGGCCCGCGCAGGGCGCGACCGTAGCACCGGCGGCCGGCCGGGCGCCGTCACCATCACGACAGCCATCGCTGGATCGCCAGGTCAGCTCTCGGTCTTGACCAGCGGGAACTCCAGCGAACCGGCCGGGCAGAGGAACGTCAGCACGTCCACCCGGTACAGCCCGGCCTGCACGGCGGGATCGGCTTCCAGGACGCTGCGGACGTCGTCGACGCTGCCGGTGCGGGCCAGCCCGAAGCCGATCGGCGGGTCCGGGTTGCGGGCCGGACCGTCCACGGAACCGGCGACCAGGATGATGCCGCGCCGCTGCAACGCCTGCATGTGCTCGGTGTGCTCGGCCTGCAACCGCTGCACGGTCTCCGCCGGCAGGGCCCGTCCGGCCGCGCCGGGATAGATCACGATGCACTCGTACGTGTCGAGCGCGAAGTTGAGTTGCGGCACTCCCGTCATGGGCGCTCCCTCCGCCGTCGCGTCGGCACGTACCGGCAGGTGTCGCCGGCACGCGCCAAGCGTCGCACGCCGGTGCGGGCCGTACCTGCCGCTCGGCGCAACTGGCCCCGGTCGGGGCGGCGCCTCCCACGGTGCCGGGGTTCGGGGCCGCCGGCCCGGTGCCCCGACCGGCTACGGTGGACGATCCGGGCGGCGCGCGCAGGGAGGTCGGATGGGCGACGACGAGCCGGTGGTGGTCGCGCTGCCGTACGCCGAGGTGACCGACGAGGCGTACGCGGTGCGGGCCGCGGCCGACTTCACGGTGCGGCAGTTCGGGTTCGCGGTGCAGCTCAGCGGGCGGTGCCCCCGCTGCGACCACCCGACCACGAGCACGCTTGTGGACGCGTTGTACCGGCGCAACGCCCCGGCGACGGTCCCGGATGCCGACTACCGGGCGGTGCTCTGCGAGTGCGAGGCCGACCATCCGGCCCGGCCTGCCGGTTCGCGCGGGTGCGGCGCGTACTGGACGGTGCGGCTGGAGGCCGAGGCATGATCCGGTTACGTCCGGGGCCGCCCGCGACGGTCGCCGACCTGCACCGCGCCCAGCAGCTGGCCGGCCTGCTGCGGGGCGAGCTGGAGCGGGTCCGCGCGGCGGCGGTGGCCTGGCGCAACGGTCTCGGCGGGCTGCTGGTGGCGCTTGTCGGGTTCAGTCTGATCCGGGGTCGCACCGACGTCAGCACGCTCGCGTCGGGCTGGGGTGCGTTGGTCGGTGTCCTGCTGCTCGCCGCGCTGACCGCTGGCGTGGGCGGGGCGTTGGCTCTGCTGCGCGCGGCGCACGGCCGGTTGACGGTGATCGCGGTGGAGGACCTTCCGCCGGCGCCGCTCGGCGACCACCTGGAGGCCCTGGCGGCGGTCCGGTTCCTGCGGACCGGGGTGGGGCTGGTGCTGCTCTGCACCGCGCTGCTGGTCGCCGCCGTGGGCGTGACCTGGTACGCGCCCGGTTCCTGACCAGGCCGTCACGGCCCGAGGTGCGCGTAGGCGGCCCACGTGTCGGGTAGCCCCGGCAGGGCGGCGCGGAGCCGGCGGACCGCCTGGTGCAGGGCCGCAGCCGCCCGGTCGGGTGCGATCCCGCCGGGCACCGCCAGGCCGTCGTACACGTCCGCGCAGAGCTGGGCCGTCAACGCGTCCGAGATGGACCAGAGCGCGCCGATGACGTGCCGGAACCCGGCGAGCTGGAACGCGGTGCCGAGGGTGAGCGCCTCGTCGGGCAGGGCCGCGCCGCCGCGTACCGTCTCGCAGGCGGACAGGACGGCGAGCGCTGCCGGGTTGTGGGCGGGTCGCCACAGGTCCCGTACGTGCAGCGCGCCGCCGGCCAGCGCGAGGTGTCCCCAGGCCGGGGCGCGCAGGTCCTGGGTGCCGTGACAGGACAGGTGCGCGACCGGCTGCCCGGGGAGCGCGGCGAGCACCGCCGCCGGGGTGGCCGCCGGGCCGAGCAGCGAACGGACCCGGGGCAGGTGCCGGCGGACGATCTCCTCCTCCCGGCCGACGCCGGGCAGGTCGGCCAGGCCCGGGGTCCGGGGCATGCCGACCACGAGCGCCGAGTCGACAGGTTCGGCTCGGGCGGGTACGCCACGGCGGGCGTGCGCCAGCGCGCGCAGCGAGGCCGTGTACGACGGCACCACCCGGTCCAGGAGCCCGTCGCCGCCGTCGAGTGGGCCGGCCGCGTGCAACGGCAGCAGGGTGAGCAGCCCGGTGGGGCACCACCACAGCCGGGGCCAGTCCGGCTCGGACGGCGCGGGTGTGGGCAGGGCGGCGTCGAGCACCGGTGCGGCGACGGCACGCCACAGCCAGTCCAGCGTGTCGGCGACCTCGCCACGGGCCGCAACCCGGCTGCGCTGCGTCTGCGGCTCGGCGGCGTCCGGCTGGGCCGGGCCGGTGAGCGCCGCTATCGCGGTGAGGAATCCGGCCGTCCGGCTGACGAGTTCGGCAAGGGTCAGGCCGGGCAGCGGCACCAGCTCGACCCGGCCGTCGGCGACGACAAGCGCGTCGCAGCGCCGGGCGGCCACGTTGACCAGCACCACGGGACCACCGGCGGCGGCCCCGGCCAGCGCGGCGAACGGCGGCGGGCGCAGGAAGTCGGCGAACCCCTGCCGCTCGCGGATCTCGGCAAGCACCTCACGCCGGCGTACGGCGAGGTCGTAGCGTCGTTCCGGGGCCGGCCCGGGCGGACCGACAGGTGACATCGACACGGCCGGCGGCACGGCGAAGTCGTCGAGGGTGGCCTGGATCTCGGTGAGCCGGGCGGCCAGCCGGGGTGCCTGCGCGCGGAGCGCGGCCAGGTCGGCGCCCGCGTCGTGGGCCCGGGTGAGCAGGACGCCCCGGCCGTACTCCAGCAGCTCGACCGCGCGCTCCGGCCGGCCCAGGTCGACGGCGACGGCCGCCGCGTCGCTGGCCAGCCCGGAGAAGAGCCCGAGCAGGCGGGCCTGGTCGTCGGGGTCCATGCCGTGCCAGGCCACCAGGTCGATCAGCTCGATCGCTGTGGCGTACCCGTCGAGCGCGGCAGGCAGGTCGCCGGCCGCCTCGGCGTGCGCGGCGTACCGGCTGGCCGCCCTGGCGCGCAGCAGCGACGGCGCGGCCTCCACCCGCGCGGCGGCGCGCAGCGCCTCGGTTGCCTCGGTCGATTCGGCCGCCCCGGCGACCGCTTCCAGGGCGGTGGCGAGGTTGCTCAGGCACATGGCGCGGGCGGGATGGTCGGCGGCCAGCGCGTCGACCGCCCCCCGGTACGCGGCCAGCATGGCCTCGCCGTCGGCGCGTACCCCGTCGGCGTCGGCGCGTTGCGCCCGAAAGCGCAGCAGCAGGGCGTTGCCGAGGTTGGTGCGGATCCGGTGCCGGTCCACGTCGGCCGACGGCAGCCCGTCCAACCGCTGGAGCAGGCCGATCGCCTCGTCCAGTGCCGCCGGGTCGTCGCGCAGTCGGTGCCGCAGCAGGTGGGCCAGGGCGAGGGTGGCGAGCGTCTGGGCGTACTCGACCGGTTCGGCTTCCCGCTCGGCCAGGTCGGCAGCCTCGCGCAGGGCGGTGATCGCGGCGTCGGAGTCCCGGGCGACGCGGGCCGCGACCCGGTCCTCCGGTTCCCCGCCGGCGGGCAGGGCGCCCTCGACGGCGAGTTCGACACGGCGGTTCAGCGCGGAGCCGTAGTTGGTGAGCGCCAGCATCCGGTCCGGGTGCCCCGGTGGCGCGGCCTCGGTCGCCTGGGCCAGCACCCCGACGGCCTCGGTGAGGGTCGCCAGGTCCTGCGTGGAGGCGAACAGGGACTGCAACACCAGGCCCAGGTTCGAGCGGTAGCGGGGCAGCAGGGCGGCGTCCGGGGCGGCGGCGGCCACCGCGTCCCGCAGCGCCACGGCGGCCGGCTCCAGCAGCTCCGGCTCCCCCGCGAGGTCACTGAGCTCCCGCAGCGTGTTGCCGAGGTTGTTGAGCACCTGGTGGCGCAGCGGGTCGGCGCGGGGCAGCAGCGAGCCGGCCTCGGTGAGCGCGTCGCGGGCCGCCCGCAGCGCGTCCACCCCACCCAGGTCGGCCTGTCCCCTGGCGAGCGTGTAGCCGAGGTCGGCGAGCCGTCGGGCCCTCCCCGCCGGGTCCCGCTCGGTGGCGACGGCGTCGCGCACCAACCGCACCGCCTCGGTGATGTCGTCGACGCGCCGCCGCTGCTCGTACCGGGTGACCAGCAGGCCGGCCAGGGCCTGCCGGGCGTCGGCGCGGTCCGGTCCGCCGTGGGTCGACCCGACAGACCCCACCACCCGGTACGCCTCGATGGCGGCGTCGAGGTCGCCCGGGGCGCCGTCGGCCTCGTGCCGTACGGCGAGCAGGGAGGCGAGCCCGGCCTGGGCGGTGCCGGCCAGGTCCGGGGCGAGCCCTCCGAACCCGCTCAACGCCGACCGGTACGCGTCGATCGCGGCGTCCCGGTCCCGGTCGGCGCGGTCGCGCAGGAACCGTTCGGCAAGAGCCGTGCCGTGCAGCGCCGCCATCCGGGGATCACCACTGTCGCGGGCCGCGCCGAGGGCGTCGACCGCCTCGTCGAGGTCGCCGGGCCGCCTGAGCAGCCGCCACCTGTCGCGTAGGCGCTGCCCGAGGTTCGCGCGTGCCATGGCCGCCACCGGGGCGGCCGCGCCGGCGGTCCGGGCTGCCTCGCGCAGCAGGGTGATCGCCTCGTCCAGGTCGGCCGGGTCGCTCCCGGTGTCGTACCGGTCGCCGAGGACGTTGCCGAGGTTGAACAGTCGCGCCGGCCGTTCCCGGTCCCCGACTGGGGTGGACTCCAGGCTCTCGCGGTGCGCGTCGATCGCGGCCGGCAGGGCGCGCCCGCGTCCGAGGTGCTGGAACTGGTCGCGGTGCACCTTGCCGAGCGCCGACAGGTAGTGCGCGCGCTCCGGCGCGCCCGGCGGAGTGGCGGTGACCGCCTCGCGCAGCAGCGTCTCGGCCCGGTCGGCGGCCCGGTAGTCGTTGCTCGCCTCCGCCGCGCCCATCAGCATGACCGCCTCCACGTACCGGACGCCTGCCGTGTCGTCCGCCGGCCGGGGGTTCGGGACGCGGGCGCCGCCCGGGCGCGCGAGGCCCAGGACAGCCAGCAGCGACGGTGGCACCCGGTGCGGGGCGACACGCAGGAGGAACTCGGTGAGCTGGACGGCCCGGGCCAGGTCGTCGGCGTCCTCACCCGGGGGCAGCAGCTGGTAGCGGTACGAGTGCAGGCAGGCGAGCAGGACCATGCCCTCGGCCACCTGCTCCGGCAGCGGCCCGTCCGTCGGCGTGCCGGCGACCAACTCCATGACCATCTCGGCGTCGCGGATCGCGCCGGAGTCGAGCACCTCACGGGGGCTCAGGGTGGCCGCGAAGCGGTCCAGCCGCTCCCGCAGATGGCGTACCGGGTCGGACCTGAACCGTCGCCACATCGCGCCTCCCCCGACCGGCCTGGTTCAGGGGTAGCAGACCGGACAGGTCGCATGCCAGTGGCAGGAAGATGCGAATTCCGGACAGCCGTCGTGTTCCCTCCCACAGGCTCCCCGGGGTAGGGCGGCGTGATTCGGGGGATCATCACCGGGGCGGCGGGTGGCTGGCCTCCCGCCGCGACGACATGATTGGGGAACCGCGTATGGCGACCGACATCAGCAAGCAGCCCGCGAAGGCGTCCGGCACGTACTTGATCGGCGGCGACATCCAGGTCAACCGGCTCGGCTACGGCGCGATGCAGCTCACCGGCCCCGGTGTGTGGGGCGACCCGAAGGACCCGGCCGAGGCGCTGCGCGTGCTGCGTCGGGCTGTCGAGCTGGGCGTGACGTTCATCGACACCGCCGACTCGTACGGGCCGTTCGTCTCCGAACTGCTGATCCGTGAGGCCCTGCACCCGTACGCCGACGATCTGGTCATCGCCACGAAGGCCGGGCTGAGCCGCTCCGGCCCCGGCGACTGGCGGCCCCTGGGCCGGCCGGAGTACCTGCGCCAGCAGTGTGAGCTGAGCCTTCGCCACCTCGGCCTGGACAGCATCCCGCTGTACCAGTTGCACCGGATCGACCCGCAGGTGCCGCTCGCCGACCAGTTGGGCGAGCTGGCGTTGCTGCGCGAGGAGGGCAAGATCCGGCACATCGGACTGTCCGAGGTGAGCGTGGAGCAGATCGAAGAGGCGCGGGCGATCACCGAGATCGTCTCGGTGCAGAACCTGTACAACCTCGCCAACCGCAGCGCCGAGGACGTGCTGGAGTACTGCGAGCGCAACGACCTGGCGTTCATCCCGTGGTTCCCGATCGCGACGGGCGAGCTGGCCCGACCGGGCGGCCCGCTGGACGCGATCTCCACGGGCCACGACGCCACGCCCGCGCAGCTCGCGCTGGCCTGGCTGCTGCGCCGCTCCCCGGTGATGCTGCCGATTCCGGGTACGTCCTCGGTGGCGCACCTGGAGGAGAACGTGGCAGCCGCCGACGTGCGGCTCACCGACGACGAGTTCGAGGCGCTCGCCAAGGCGAGCTGACCCGCTGCCGGGTCGGACGCCACCGGTTCAGCCGGTGGTGTCCGGCCCGCAACGTCGCCCACCCGACACTCGCCGGCGCAGCCGCGCGGGCGACCCCCGTTTCGGGGACCGCCCGCGCGGGTCGGATCAGAGCGCCACGCAGTTGGGTCGCACCGGGCCGTCGACCAGGGCGCCGCGCACGATTGTGTACGCGGTGCCGTCGAGCACCAGACCGAGGTGCCCGACGACCCGCAGCGGGCAGTACGCCTGGATCAGCACGTTCGTCGCTCCGTCGTTCACGGCGGCGTTCCCGGTGGGGCGGACCAACTCGTCCTGGAGGGTGCGGATCGTCGTGTACCGCACCGCGCCCGGTGTGTCGTCACCGGCGTTGAGGTCGGCGAGGAACGCCGAACCGATGGTCATCTGTTGGCAGGCCACGACACCGGCGCAGCTGCCGAGGCCCAGGAACGCCACGATGTTCGCCACGTACGTGCCGTACTGCGGGGTGCCGAGGCTGACGTACCTGCCGATGGTGGCGGTGCCGCCGAGCCGTTTGAGGTAGTAGCGGCTGACCAGGCCGCCCTCGGAGTGGGCGACGACGTCCACCATTGACGCTCCGGTGCTGGCCCGTACCTGCTCGACGAAGCCGGCGAACGCGCGGGCGGAGGCCGGGATGTCGCCGAGGCCGAGGCCGGGCAGTTGGTAGATGAACGTGCGGTAGCCGTCGCCGCGCAGCCGGGCGGCGATCGGCTCGTACGCGACGGCGACGCCGCTGAGCCCGCCGACCACGATGACGGGGTTGGCGGCGGCTGCCGGTGCGGAATTGGCGGCGGGGGTGGGGGCGGCCGCCGCCGGTGTGGTGGTCGCGAGGACGGCGGCGGTGGCCAGGGCCAGGGCGAGGGCGGTCTTTCGGAGCAGCATGGCTGCACCTCCGGAGGGAGGCGCCCGGCGGACCGGGCAGGTGGGTGGGGGTGTCCGGTCGACCGTGCGCCGATGATGCCCGCAACAATTTGGAAACGTCAATGGCTTGTTACGCGCCGGTAACCCGTTGTTCCACCGAGGGTGCAAACCGGCATACCGCCGCACTCCATATCGGACGCAGCTGCCGGCTGGCATGCTGTGGCAGTGGCCGCGGACGAACCCCCCGAACGCCAACTGCGGGTGATGCCGTGGTGGCTGGTCCTGGTCGGCCTGCTGGTCGCCGTCGCCCTCGGCTGGCTGGTCCTGGACCTGCTGCTCACCGAGGCCGACCGGGCCGGGCAGCCGGACACCCGCGCCACCCTGCGCATCGACGCGATCCGCACCGGGTTGACAGTGGTAGCCGGCACCGGCGGCGGGCTGGCGCTGCTGCTGGCCGCCCGCCGCCAGTGGATCGCCGAACGCGCGCAGCGGCACCAGGAGAGCGTCGCCGCCCGCGACCAGGCACACCGCGACCGGGTGCAGGCACACGCCGAGTCGGTGGCCGAGGCCGCGCAGCACCACCAGGACCGGCAGTCCCGGTCGGCCGAACACGACGCCGCCGAACGCCGACTCACCGAGCTGTACACCCGCGCGGTCGAGCTGCTCGGCAACGACAGCGCGGCCGTACGCCTCGGCGGGCTGCACGCCCTGGAACGCCTCGGTCAGGACAATCCGGCGCAGCGGCCGACGATCGTGGCGGTGCTCTGCGCGTACCTGCGGATGCCGGCGCCGAACGACGAGCCGCGCGAGACGGAGGTCCGGCGCACCGCGCAGCGGGTCCTGACCCGGCACCTGCGCGCGGACGACGCGGACCACTGGCCGGGCATCGTCCTGGACCTGACCGGCGCCACGCTCGTCGACTTCGACGCCGCCGGCTGCACGCTCGTCGACGCCGACTTCAGGCGTGCGGTGTTCACAGGCACGACCAGCTTCGCGGGCGCGACTGTGCGCGGGTCGCTGCTGTTCGGGGCGGCGGCCGTCGGTGACGTGGTCTTCGACGGTCTCAACGCCGAGGCGGAGGTCGTGCTGGACGGCGTGCGGTTCGGCGGGTCGGCCAGCTTCGAGGGGGCCGCGTTCGACGGCCTGTCCTGCCGGCGGTCCCGCTTCGCCGGCCCGACCTCATTTCGTCGGGCGACCTTCGGCCAGCCGACCAGCTTCGACGCGACCCGCTTCGAGGACACCGCCTCGTTCCGGGAGGCCGAGTTCCTCGGCGCCCTGTCGATGGAGCACACCGAGTTCGGCGGGTCGGCCAGCTTCCGCTCCGTCCGCTTCACGAACATGGCGCTGTTCCGCTGGACGATCTTCGGTGCCGAGGCGCTGTTCGACGGTGCCCGCTTCACCGACGCCGCGAACTTCGGCAGGGCCCGCTTTCACAGCATGGCCAGCTTCCGCGACGTCCACTTCAGCCGGTCGCCGCAGGTCGAGCAGGCGCGGGCGGTGGTCGATCTCGGTCACCGCTGGCCGGCGGGCACCGTGGTGAAACGGCTCGACGACGAGTGGCTGCTGCTCGTCGACGGTTGACGGTCAGCGAGCGGCGGCCGTGGGGCGCAGCCCGTCGAGGGCCACGCCGAGTACCCGGTCGCGCTGCTCGGGCGAGGGGAACTGGGCCATGGTGAGGCCACTGATCAGCCGCACCACGTCGTCGAACACGATGTCGTCACGCACCACGCCGGCGGCCTGCGCGCGGCGCATCAACGGGTCGCCGGCGGCGTAGATCTCCGTACGGCAGCTCTGGAAGATCTCCGAGTCGTGCAGCAACTGCTCGGCGAGCGCCCTCTTGGTGGCGACGTACGCGACGAAGCGGTGCAGCCACGCGACGAGCGCGTCCCACGGGGGCAGCTCGGCCAGGTCGGCGGCGGAACTGCTCAGCGCCCGGACCTCCTCGACGTAGACGGCCTCGAAGAGGTGCCGCCGGGTCGGGAAGTTGCGGTAGAGCGTGCCGATGCCCACCCCGGCCCGGCGGGCCACGTCCTCCAGGGAGGCGGCGGCACCGTTCTCGGCGAACGCGTCACGAGCCGCGATGACCAGGGCGTCGTAGTTGCGCCGCGCGTCGGCTCGTTTGGGCCGGCGCGCGAAGACCTCGGGCGTCTGCCCCCCGCTGGTCATGACGTGCGTCACCTCATCCTGGTTGCATCCGGAGGCACCCCTCCGCTAGCTTAGTGGAGGCACCCCTCCGGAAATGCCGGAGGGAACCCTCCGGTTAGCTTACCTCGGGACCCGCCCGATCCGCCTGGCCACCCGATCGCCCGGACCCCGACATCCCGCCCGCCGCAGACGGCAGGGCCACAAACCTCCCTCCGTACCATCATCAGGAGTTCTCTCTCGTGTCAGTGACCTCCCGACGCAGCTCGCGTCGGCTCACCTTCACCGTGCTCGCGGCCGGCGCCGGGTTCTTCGCGATGCTCCAGTCGTTGATCACTCCGGTGCTGCCGACCATCCAGCAGGACCTGCACACCTCCCAGAACACAGTGACCTGGGTGCTCACCGCCTACCTGCTCTCCGCGTCGATCTTCACGCCCATCCTCGGCCGCGTCGGCGACATGGTCGGCAAGGAGCGGATGCTCGTCGTCTCGCTCGCCGCGCTCGCCCTCGGCTGCCTGCTGGCCGCCGTCGCGCCGAACATCGGCGTCCTCATCATCGCCCGGGTCGTGCAGGGCATCGGCGGCGCGGTGTTCCCGCTGTCGTTCGGCATCATCCGCGACGAGTTCCCCGCCGCGCGGGTCGGCTCCGCCGTCGCCGCCATCTCGGCGATCGTCGCCGCCGGCGGTGGCCTTGGTGTCGTGCTCGCCGGCCCGATCGTCACCGCGCTGGACTACAGGTGGCTGTTCTGGATCCCCATGGTCGTGGTCGGGCTGACCGCCGTCGCCGCGCACCTGTTCATCCCCGAGTCGCCGGTGCGCACGCCCGGCCGGATCGACTGGCGCGCCACAGTGCTGCTCTCCGCCTGGCTTGTCGCGCTGCTGCTCCCGATCAGTCAGGGCGCGTCCTGGGGCTGGACCTCCACCCGGGTGCTGGGCCTGCTGGCGCTCGCCGTGGTGCTGCTCGTCGGCTGGCTGGTCGCCGAGGTGCGTTCGCCCAACCCGCTCATCGACATGCGGATGATGCGCCTGCCCGGCGTCTGGACCACCAACCTGGTAGCCCTGCTCTACGGCGCGTCGATGTTCTCGGTGTACGCGTTCCTCCCGCAGTTCGTGCAGACCCCCACGTCCGCCGGCTACGGGTTCGGCGCCAGCATCAGCCAGGCCGGCCTGCTCATGCTGCCGATGCTCGTCGCGATGTTCGTCGCCGGCCTGGTCGCCGGGCGACTCCAGTCCGTCTTCAGCGCCAAGGCGCAGCTCGCCACAGGCGCCGCGTTCAACGTGGCCGCCTCCGCCATGCTCGCCGCCGCGCACGACACCCGCTGGGAGGTCGCCGTCGCCGGTGGCCTGGTCGGCCTCGGCATCGGCCTGGCCTTCGCGTCGATGGCCAACCTGATCGTCGGCAGTGTGCCGGCCAGCCAGACGGGCGTGGCGACAGGCATGAACGCCAACATCCGCACCATCGGTGGCGCGATCGGCGCCGCGGTGGTCAGCGGCGTGATCACCGCCCACCCGCAGGCCAGCGGCCTGCCCCGGGAGGCCGGCTTCACCACCGGGTTTCTCGTCCTCACCGCGATCGCCCTGGCGGCCGCCCTCGCGGCCCTCGCCGTCCCGTCCGCCCGGCGGGCGTCGGCCGGTCGCCGGCCGTCCACCTCGACGATCGTCGAATCCGAGCTAGCCGGCGAGTTCGCCACCATGCCCGCGACCCGCTGAGGGTCCGTGTCGCGGGGCGGGGGGGGGGGGGGCCCCGGCCCGCGACCCACACGGGTGAACGGGCACGGCCCCCCCCCGGACCCCGGAGTGA